>NZ_CP020555.1:2400000-3647500 GCF_002080455.1 Streptomyces sp. Sge12 | reverse complement strand
CCGTTGTTCTTCGGAACAACGGTCGTGACTGCGTGCCTTTTGAAGAATGAGCCTGCGAGTTAGCGGTGTGTAGCGAGGTTAACCCGTGTGGGGAAGCCGTAGCGAAAGCGAGTCCGAATAGGGCGATTGAGTTGCACGCTCTAGACCCGAAGCGGAGTGATCTAGCCATGGGCAGGTTGAAGCGGAGGTAAGACTTCGTGGAGGACCGAACCCACCAGGGTTGAAAACCTGGGGGATGACCTGTGGTTAGGGGTGAAAGGCCAATCAAACTCCGTGATAGCTGGTTCTCCCCGAAATGCATTTAGGTGCAGCGTCGTGTGTTTCTTGCCGGAGGTAGAGCACTGGATAGGCGATGGGCCCTACCGGGTTACTGACCTTAGCCAAACTCCGAATGCCGGTAAGTGAGAGCACGGCAGTGAGACTGTGGGGGATAAGCTCCATGGTCGAGAGGGAAACAGCCCAGAGCATCGACTAAGGCCCCTAAGCGTACGCTAAGTGGGAAAGGATGTGGAGTCGCAGAGACAACCAGGAGGTTGGCTTAGAAGCAGCCACCCTTGAAAGAGTGCGTAATAGCTCACTGGTCAAGTGATTCCGCGCCGACAATGTAGCGGGGCTCAAGCGTACCGCCGAAGTCGTGTCATTGCAGCAATAGGGCCAACGCCCGCTGTGATGGGTAGGGGAGCGTCGTGTGCCGGGTGAAGCAGCAGCGGAAGCTAGTTGTGGACGGTTCACGAGTGAGAATGCAGGCATGAGTAGCGATACACACGTGAGAAACGTGTGCGCCGATTGACTAAGGGTTCCTGGGTCAAGCTGATCTGCCCAGGGTAAGTCGGGACCTAAGGCGAGGCCGACAGGCGTAGTCGATGGACAACCGGTTGATATTCCGGTACCCGCTTTGAAACGCCCAATATCGAATCAGGCGATGCTAAGTCCGTGAAGCCGTTCCGGACCCTTCGGGGAAAGGAAAGTGGTGGAGCCGACGAACCAGACTTGTAGTAGGTAAGCGATGGGGTGACGCAGGAAGGTAGTCCAGCCCGGGCGGTGGTAGTCCCGGGGTAAGGGTGTAGGCCGAGGGGTAGGCAAATCCGTCCCTCATTAAGGCTGAGACCTGATGCCGAGCCGATTGTGGTGAAGTGGATGATCCTATGCTGTCGAGAAAAGCCTCTAGCGAGTTTCATGGCGGCCCGTACCCTAAACCGACTCAGGTGGTCAGGTAGAGAATACCGAGGCGTTCGGGTGAACTATGGTTAAGGAACTCGGCAAAATGCCCCCGTAACTTCGGGAGAAGGGGGGCCATCACTGGTGATCGGATTTACTCCGTGAGCTGGGGGTGGCCGCAGAGACCAGCGAGAAGCGACTGTTTACTAAAAACACAGGTCCGTGCGAAGCCGTAAGGCGATGTATACGGACTGACGCCTGCCCGGTGCTGGAACGTTAAGGGGACCGGTTAGTGACCTTTCGGGGTTGCGAAGCTGAGAACTTAAGCGCCAGTAAACGGCGGTGGTAACTATAACCATCCTAAGGTAGCGAAATTCCTTGTCGGGTAAGTTCCGACCTGCACGAATGGCGTAACGACTTCTCGACTGTCTCAACCATAGGCCCGGTGAAATTGCACTACGAGTAAAGATGCTCGTTTCGCGCAGCAGGACGGAAAGACCCCGGGACCTTTACTACAGTTTGATATTGGTGTTCGGTTCGGCTTGTGTAGGATAGGTGGGAGACTTTGAAGCAGCCACGCCAGTGGTTGTGGAGTCGCCGTTGAAATACCACTCTGGTCGTGCTGGATGTCTAACCTCGGTCCGTGATCCGGATCAGGGACAGTGTCTGATGGGTAGTTTAACTGGGGCGGTTGCCTCCCAAAGGGTAACGGAGGCGCCCAAAGGTTCCCTCAGCCTGGTTGGCAATCAGGTGTTGAGTGTAAGTGCACAAGGGAGCTTGACTGTGAGACCGACGGGTCGAGCAGGGACGAAAGTCGGGACTAGTGATCCGGCGGTGGCTTGTGGAAGCGCCGTCGCTCAACGGATAAAAGGTACCCCGGGGATAACAGGCTGATCTTCCCCAAGAGTCCATATCGACGGGATGGTTTGGCACCTCGATGTCGGCTCGTCGCATCCTGGGGCTGGAGTCGGTCCCAAGGGTTGGGCTGTTCGCCCATTAAAGCGGTACGCGAGCTGGGTTTAGAACGTCGTGAGACAGTTCGGTCCCTATCCGCTGTGCGCGTAGGAATATTGAGAAGGGCTGTCCCTAGTACGAGAGGACCGGGACGGACGAACCTCTGGTGTGCCAGTTGTCCTGCCAAGGGCACGGCTGGTTGGCTACGTTCGGGAGGGATAACCGCTGAAAGCATCTAAGCGGGAAGCCTGCTTCAAGATGAGTATTCCCACCTCCTTGAGAGGGTAAGGCTCCCAGTAGACGACTGGGTTGATAGGCCAGATGTGGAAGCCCGGTAACGGGTGAAGCTGACTGGTACTAATAGGCCGAGGGCTTGTCCTCAGTTGCTCGCGTCCACTGTGTTAGTTCTGAAATAACGAACAGCTGTGTTCATGCCAGCGTTCAAATTTCATAGTGTTTCGGTGGTCATAGCGTTAGGGAAACGCCCGGTTACATTCCGAACCCGGAAGCTAAGCCTTTCAGCGCCGATGGTACTGCAGGGGGGACCCTGTGGGAGAGTAGGACGCCGCCGAACAATCATTGTGGGAAAGCCCCGCACCTTATGGTGCGGGGCTTTTCTGCGTTTACGGCCCGATCGGGCCGGCCCTCCTCGCTCTGTCGTCCGAATGGCCGCAGCAGTCCGGTGATGCGTCGTCGGCGGCCCGGCGAGACGGGCTCTACGTCCGTTTAGTTCGTAGTGTGGGGGTATGGGCTACGACCTCGTCATCTTCGACAACGACGGCGTGCTGGTGGACAGCGAGCCGCTCGCCAACAGCATCCTCGCCGGGTACCTGACCGAGCTGGGGCACCCGACCACCTACGAGGAGTCGGTCCGCGACTACATGGGATCCGCCGTGCACCGGGTGCACGACCTCGTCGTGGAGCGGACCGGGGAGCGGCTGCCGGCCGACTTCGACGAGACGCTGCACGCGCGGACCATCGCCGCGTTCGAGCAGGAGCTGAAGCCCGTCCCCGGCGTGGAGGAGGTGCTGGGGGCGCTGACCGCCCAGGGGGTCGGGTACTGCCTTGCGTCGTCCGGGAGTCACGAGCGGATCCGGGCCGGGCACCGGGTGGCCGGACTCGACGGGTGGTTCGAGGAGGAGTGGATCTTCAGCGCGCAGGACGTCGGCCAGGGGAAGCCGGCTCCCGATCTGTATGTGCACGCGGCGCGGCAGATGGGTGTGGAGCCGGCCCGTTGTGTGGTCATCGAGGACAGTCCCCTCGGAATCCGGGCCGCCGTCGCCGCGGGCATGGACGTGTACGCGTTCACGGCGATGCTGCCGGCCGACCGGCTCCCCGGGGCCACCGGCCACTTCGGTGACATGAAGCAGCTCACCGGGCTGCTCGGCCTGGAGGCCGGACTGGGTATGTGATCTCTCTACCCACGGGTAGCCCGTGGCCCTACGCTGACCCGCCATGACGGATGATGTGCGGCTGCGGCGCGGCCGCGGCGCTCTGGGGTTCAGTTTCTTCGTGCAAGGCGTCGCCTTCGCACTGCTCGTGACGCGGATCCCGGCCATCCAGGACCGGTACGGGATATCCGACGGCCTGCTGCCCGCTTTCCTCGCGGCCGTGCCGGTCCTCGCGGGGGCGTCGAGCGTGGCCACCGAGCACCTGGTGAAGCGGGTCGCGCCCAGCGTCGTACTGCGGTGGGCGCAGCCGCTGGTGCTGCTGTCGCTGCTGGGTGTCGGGGCCGGCGGCCAGATGTGGCACGTGGCGGTGGCCCTGGGGGCGTTCGGGCTGTCGGTGGGGGCGCTGGACGCCTCGATGAACATGCTCGGGGTCAGCCTGCAGCGGGCGTACGGGCGGAGCATCATGCTCGGCTTCCACGCCGCCTACAGCCTCGGAGGGATCCTGGGGGCGTCGGCCGCGTGGGCGGGGGCGCACTGGGAGCTGAACCTGTTCGTCAGCTATCTGCCGGCCGTGGTCGTGCTGTTGCCGCTGGCGCTGCTGGGGAGCCGGCGCTACGTCGACGGGACGGGGCCTGCCGGGACGGGGCCTGGAGGGGCCGCCGACAAGGGGCTGGGGGCCGGCGGGTTCAAGCTGCTGCTGCCGCTCTGCCTGGTGATGGCGTGCGCGTACATCGGGGACTCGACGGTGGCGAACTGGAGTGCCAAGTACCTTCAGGACGTGCTCGGCAGCTCGGAGCAGATGGCGACCGTCCCCTACAACGTCTACATGGTGACCACCCTCGTGGGGCGGGCCGTCGGGGACCTGGGCGTGCGGCGCTTCGGGGCGGAGGCCGTGGTGCGGGCCGGGACGCTGGTGGCGGCCGCCGGGTTCGCGGTGGTGGCGGCGGCGCCGGGGGCGTGGGTGGGGATGCTCGGCTTCACGCTGCTGGGGATCGGCCTGTGCGTGATCGTGCCGCAGACCTTCGCCGCCGCGGGGCGGCTCTTCCCGGGGGCGTCCGACACGGCCGTCGCGCGGCTCAACATCTTCAACTACGTCGGCTTCCTGATCGGGTCGCCGCTCGTCGGGGCGGTCGGTGACGCGTGGAGCTACCGGGGGGCGATGCTGGTGCCGATGGCGCTGGTCCTGGTGACCTTGTTCCAAGCCCGCTCGTTCGGCTCCGAGCCCGCCCGATACGGTGTCCGGCATGAGCGGCGAGCCGGTGACCGGGCTGTTGATGTGGGACGAGGCGGTAACGAGGTATGACTTCGGACCGAGCCATCCGATGGACCCGGTGCGCCTGGCGCTGACCATGGGCCTGGTGCGCGCCTTCGGGCTGGACCGGGCCATGGAGGTGCGGGCGGCCCCGGCGGCCGGGGACTCGACGCTGCGGCTGGTCCACCGGGAGGACTACGTCGCCGCGGTGCGCGAGGTGTCCGAGGACCCGGGAGCCGCGGACGGTTCGTACGGGCTGGGGACCATCGACGATCCCGCCTTCCACGGCATGCACGAGGCGTCCGCGCTCATCGCCGGGCAGTCCGTGGCGGGCGCGGAGGCGCTGTGGAGCGGTGAGGCCGAGCACGCGGTGAACTTCGCGGGCGGGCTGCACCACGCCATGCCCGGTGGGGCGGCCGGTTTCTGCGTGTACAACGACGCGTCGCTGGCGGTGGCGCGGCTGCTGGAGCTGGGGGCCGAGCGGGTCGCGTACGTGGATGTGGACGTCCACCACGGGGACGGCGTGCAGGCGGCCTTCTGGGACGATCCGCGGGTGCTGACCGTCTCGATGCACGAGCATCCGCGGACGCTGTTCCCTCAGACGGGCTGGCCGGAGGAGACCGGTGGCCCGGGGGCGGAGGGGTCGGCGGTGAACATCGCGCTGCCCGCCGGGACCGGCGACGAGGGGTGGCTGCGGGCCTTCCACGCGGTGGTGCCGGAGCTGCTGGCGGACTTCCGGCCGCAGGTGCTGGTGACTCAGCACGGGGCCGATACGCACTTCGAGGACCCGCTCGCGCACCTGGCGGTGTCGCTGGACGCCCAGCGGGCCGTCCAGGAGTCCTGTCACCGGCTCGCGCACGAGTACGCGGACGGGCGGTGGCTGGCGTTGGGCGGCGGCGGGTACGCGGTCGTGGACGTCGTGCCGCGGTCCTGGACGCACCTGGTGGGGATCGCCGCGCACCGGCCGGTGGACCCGGAGTCGGCGGTGCCGGCGTCGTGGCGGGACGAGGTGTACGCGCGGACGCGGCAGTTGGCGCCGGCCCGGATGACGGACGGGCGGACTCCGGCGTGGGCGGACTGGGAGGCGGGCTACGACCCGGCGGACCGGACGGATCAGGCCGTTCTGGCGACCCGTCGGGCGGTCTTCCCGTTGCGCGGGATGCTGACCTGATCGCGCCGGCGACCTTGATGCATCGTTACGCCAACTGTGGGGCTGTTCGCCGGAATTGATGAACCGCCAGATGTGTTGGGGCAGCATCGGAGGGTGTTGAGCACCGGCGCGTTGCGTGCGCATCTGCTGGCCGCCCGGTTGGCCGGGCCCGTCGCCACCTCCCGGGAGGAGAGCCTGCGCAGCTACCGGCTGTTCGCCGCGCGGGATCCGAGGGTGATGCTGGGCCTGGATCCGGAGCGGGGCTGGGGCGAGGGTGATCTGCTGAGGCTGATGGCGGACAAGTGCGGGGTCTCGGCGGATCCGGCGCACGTCAGTGGGCCGGACGTGATCGACCCGGAGCGCACGGTCGCCGCGCTGGAGGCCTTCGCGGGGCGGCTGTCCGAGGCGGCGCGGGCGCGGTCGCCCGTGCTGTTCGGGACGGGCCACCCGCATCGCCTCCTGGGCTTCTACGCCGGTTTGGCCGAGGCGCTGTCGGCGGCGGGATGTGTTGTCCTCACCCCGGCGCAGGGGGTGCGTGTCGACATGCCGACCCGGTTCGGCGTACGCACGCACAGCATCGAATACGTACGGGGGGTCGCACTGGTGCGGGAACCCGGCGTGCGGGTGCCGGGGAGTGCGACCGGCGTGCACACCCATTCGCCGCTGCCGGTTCGGATGGCGCTGGGGGCCCTCGCGGAGGCCGGCGGGCCATTGCCGGAGCTGGTGGTGGGGGACCACGGGTGGGTCTGCGGTGCAGGTCAGCTCGGTGTGGAGGCGATCGGGCTGGCGGATACGGATGATCCGGCGCTGTTCGTCGGGGAGGCCGAGGGGCGCGTGTCGGTGGCCGTTCCACTTGATGACGCGGTGCGAGCGGACTACTACCGACCGCTTGCGCGCTACGTGCTCGGCCGCGCAAGTCTGACGGGGCGGCAGGAGTGGTCGTAGCTCCTCTTCCCCACTCGTATCACGCGCCCCTACTCTGGGGAGTGAGCGTGCGACGACGAGGAGTAACCGGAGGGGAAGCCGGTGCCCGTCATGCGCGGAAGGTCAAGGTGTGTCATGGCTGCTGGCGAGAGGCCTCTCAGTGAGGTTCAGTTCCTGACCGTGGCGGAGGTCGCCTCGGTGATGCGAGTGTCGAAGATGACCGTGTACCGCCTGGTGCACAACGGTCATCTGCCCGCAATCCGGGTGGGCCGGTCCTTCCGGGTCCCCGAGAACGCGGTTCACGAGTACCTCCGAGAGTCCTATGTGGGGGTGGAGTCGGCCTGAGACTGAGGCTCGGGAGACCCCTGGCTACAACGCGGAAGCGCTCGGATTACAAGCTCAGAGCTCGGGCGGGTAGGCTAGGCCGACGTAGGTCGTGTGGGCCCAGACGCCCCGCACCAGTGAAGAGAAGTGAGCGAGGGTAGTCGTGGGCTCTGTTATCAAGAAGCGGCGCAAGCGGATGGCTAAGAAGAAGCACCGCAAGCTGCTCAAGCGCACCCGCGTCCAGCGCCGTAACAAGAAGTAAACGGCAGCTGTACGTGTTCTCCGCAGCCCCTCCACCATCCTGGTGGAGGGGCTGCGGTGCAGCCGGGGGACTTCTTCGAGGGAGGCGCTGAGCTCGTGGGGAAGGTCGTACTCGTCACCGGGGCTGCCCGGCAGTTGGGCGGCCGCTTCGTGCGCCGGATCCAGCGCGACCCGGACGTCGAGCGGGTGATCGCGGTGGACGCGGTGACACCGCCGCACCGGCTCGGATCGGCGGAGTTCGTCCGTACGGACATCAGACAGTCGGCGATCGCCAGGGTGCTGGCCGAGCACGCCGTGGACACGGTGGTCCATCTGGCGGTCACCGGGGGCAGCGCGGGCACGGGCGGCGCGCACAGCACCGTCAAGGAAACGAACGTCATCGGGACCATGCAGCTCCTCGGGGCCTGCCAGAAGTCGCCGACGGTCCGACGGCTCGTGGTGAAGTCCAGTACCAGCGTGTACGGGGGCACCTCCCGGGATCCCGCCGTCTTCACCGAGACCACGGAGCCCAAATCGCTGCCGGCGGGCGGCTTCGCGAAGGACGCCGCCGAGGTCGAGGGCTACGTACGGGGCTTCGCGCGCAGACGGCCGGACGTCGCGGTGTGCGTGCTGCGGTTCGCGAACATCCTGGGGCCCTACGCGGACTCGGCGCTCGCCGAGTACTTCTCGATCCCGGTGATGCCGACCGTGCTGGGGTACGACCCGCGGCTGCAGTTCGTGCACGAGGACGATGTCCTCGAAGTGCTGCGGCTGGCGGCGGGGGAGCCCAGGCGCGGGACGTTGAACAGCGGGACCTTCAACATCGCGGGTGACGGCGTGCTGCTGCTGTCGCAGTGCTCGCGGCGGCTCGGGCGTCCCACGCTGCCGCTGCTGCTGCCCGCCTTGAACTGGGTGGGCTCCGCGCTGCGGGCGGTGGGAGCCAGCGACTTCTCGCCGGAGCAGATAAGGCTCCTCACCCACGGCCGGGTCGTGGAGACCACGCAGATGCGCGAGGTCCTCGGCTTCGAGCCGCTCTACACGACCGCGGAGACCTTCGCGGACTTCGCCCGGAGCCGGGGGAGCGGGCTGCTGCCGCCGGAGCGGGTCGCACGGGCCGTGGACCGGGTGGCGGCCATGCTGGATGCAGACGGGCTCGACGGGCTCAAGGACGACGCCTACGCGGCTGAAGGAGCGAAGCGATAGTGGCGGACGCCAAGGTCATTCCGTTCGACGAGGACCGGCCGCGGCGGCGGATCCCCCGCCGGGTGCGGGCGGTGCCCGCCGCCGATCCGGTGGTGGAGCCGCCGGCGGCTCCCGAGCCGGCACCGGCGGCAGCGCCCGGCGACAGCTGGGACCGGCGGATCGCGGGCGGACTGGCGTTCCTGCGGCGGCGGGTCACCGGGGACTACGAGGTCGACGACTTCGGCTACGACAAGGAGCTGACGGACCAGGTCCTGATGACCCTGATGCGGCCGCTGTACGACAAGTACTTCCGGGTCGAGGTCAAGGGCATCGAGAACATCCCGGCGGAGGGCGGTGCGCTGATCGTGGCGAACCACTCCGGGACGCTGCCGCTCGACGGGCTGATGCTCCAGGTCGCCGTGCACGACCACCACCCGGCGGAGCGGCACCTGCGACTGCTGGCGGCGGACCTGGTGTTCATGCTGCCCGTGGTCAACGAGCTGGCCCGCAAGGCGGGGCACACCCTGGCGTGCGCGGAGGACGCGCAGCGGCTGCTGGAGGCCGGTGAGCTGGTCGGTGTGATGCCGGAGGGCTTCAAGGGGATAGGGAAGCCGTTCGGGGACCGGTACAAGCTGCAGCGGTTCGGGCGGGGCGGGTTCGTGTCGACGGCGCTGCGGGCGGGGACGCCGATCGTGCCGTGCTCGATCGTGGGGGCGGAGGAGATCTACCCCATGGTCGGCAACGCGAAGACGCTGGCCCGGCTGCTGGGGGTCCCGTACTTCCCGATCACGCCGACGTTCCCGTGGCTGGGGCCGCTCGGGGCGCTGCCGTTGCCGACGAAGTGGACGATCCAGTTCGGCGAGCCGATCCCGACGGACGGGTACGCCGCGGAGGCGGCGGAGGACCCGATGCTGATGTTCAACCTGACGGACCAGGTGCGGGAGCAGATCCAGCACACGCTCTACAAGCTGCTCGTGCAGCGGCGGTCCGTGTTCTTCTGAGGGGTTTTCCGGGACGAAGGGAAAGGGCGGGGCCGCCTGGGCGGCCCCGCCCTTCCTGCTACTCGGCGTCCTCCGTGCCCAGCCCCAGGCCCGGGAGGAGACCCGGGAGCAGGGGCGGGATGGTGATGTCCGGCTTGGGGACGTCCGGATTGCCCGAGGCGGGCGGGGCCGACTGTCCCGCGGGCGGGTTGAGGAGCTCGCCCGTACCGCCCAGGAGGCCGCCGGCAGGCGTCCGGGAGCTGCCCGAGGGGGACGGCGCCGCGGGGCTGCCGGAGGGCGTTCCGGCAGCGGGGGCGGAATGATGCGTGCCGCTCGGGGTGCCCGGCTTGGCGGACGAGCCGGGAGTGCTTCCGGTGCCGCGGGACTGCTCCGGTGCCTTGGGGAGCAGGCTCTGGAGCGGCGCCACGTCTTCGTCTATGGCCTGGAAGACCGACTCCACCTCTCCACCCACGTCGGTGAGCTGAGCCGGGAGCTTCTCGCGGAGCTTGCCCCACGCGTCGCGGTGGGAGCGGGAGAACGACGACAGCTTCTGGATCGGGCCGAGCGAGCCGTCCCGTTCGTACGCGGCCTGGAGGAGGCGGTGGCCTGCCTCCGCGTCGTGCTTCACGCCCGCCAGGGCGCGGCGGATCGCGCCCAGGGACTCGTGGTCCAGGTCGCCCAGCCGGCCCCGTTCCATCAGCCGGCGGGCTTCCGACAAGCGACTGGAGGCCTGGTCGAGATAGAGCTCGCCCCGGTCCGCGTCGTCGTCGGCCATCCCCAGCTTCAGGTCCTCCATGCCCCGTTTCACGGGGTAGAGGTGGTCACCGGGCAGGGCGTCGGAACTGGCAGCGGCCACTCCGCTGAAGGCCCCCGCGGCCACACCCACGGTGAGGCCGCCCGCTGCGATGCCCTTGGACCAGCGGGAGCGGGGCCGCAATTTCCGGAGCGGGGTCGCCCGGTGGGCGCCGCGGCCGGTCCGCTGTTCGGGCACCAGAGGGTCCGAGGCGGCACCGCCCCCGGCCCTCTCCTCCAGCACCATGGCCTCCATGGCGGCAATGAGCTGGGCTCGTTGCACCACTTTGACCTCGGGGTCCAGCGCTGGGCGCGGCATTCTTTCGCCGAGCACGCTCGCCAGGGCCAACAACCGGTCGTGGTCGGCAGGTTCGGCAGGTGCCTCGGACTGCTCGGCCGCCGAGTCCGGTTCCGGAAGGTCGGACGGGGTCCGATCCTCCAGGGCCTGGGCGAAGGCGTTCGCCCGCCGGTGCGGGGTCACGTTCGCGATCACTGGCGGCACCTCCTCTCGTCATGACGATCGACTCCCCAAGGTGTCCGGAAGGTTGCCTTCCTTGAGCGCATCCACACTTTCGAGTGAGCGGCTTCGGGCAAAGCGTGTCCACAGGGAGCCTGCATTCCGCACAACGAGCGTCGCGGCACTTGGGTTACGGACGAAGGATGATCTGACCACAGCGTCATCGAGGGGTCACCGAATGTGAGGTTGTGTGGTGTCGGAGGGTCAGCGGGCGTCTTCGGGGAGGAGGCGGGCCAGGGTGCGGACCGCCCGGTACTGGAGCGTCTTGATGGCGCCCTCGTTCTTCCCCATCACCCGGGCCGTCTCGGCGACCGAGAGGCCCTGCAGGAAGCGCAGGGTCACGCACTCCTGCTGCTGCGGATTGAGCTTGCGCACGGCCTCCAGCAGGGCCGCGTTGGAGAGGGACTCCAGGACGGAGTCCTCGGGGCTGCGCTCGACCTCGTTCGCGTCGAGCATCTCGCCGGTGGTGACCTCCAGCCGGAAGCGGCTGGACTTGAAGTGGTCCGCCACCAGGTTCCGGGCGATCGTCACGAGCCAGGCGCCGAAGTCGCGGCCCTGCCAGGTGAAGGTGGAGATCCGGCGCAGGGCGCGCAGGAACGTCTCGCTGGTGAGGTCCTCCGCGGTCGCCTTGCCGCCGACGCGGTAGTAGATGTACCGGTAGACCGTGTCGCTGTACTGGTCGTACAGGCGGCCGAAGGCCTCGGCCTCGCCCGCCTGGGCGCGTTCGACCAGGTCCATCATGCGGGCCTGGTCGCTGTCCGCCGTGGGGCGGCGGTGGGTGGCCTGGGTGGCGGTGCCGGCGGCGTTCGAGCCGCCGGCGGCGCGACCTCGTCTGCCCACCGTCGCGCCGCCGTCGGTCAGGGCATAGCAAGGACCGGCCGGGCCGAGGCCGGCAGGGACCGCGGCGGCGAAGGCGGGGACGGCGTACGCGGTGGGGACGAAGCCGCGCAGGTGGTCGAGGACCGTTTCGCGCAGCTGAGCCAGGCCCGAGGCGTCAACCCCGACAGGTGGGTACACGGGACTCCCAGAGGCAGAGCTTCCATCACGTGCAGTGCGGGACCGTTCACCCGTCGTGGCGACAGATGGCCGGTGGCATGCGTTTGAGGAGAATAACGCTTCGTACAGGCAGCGCTACACCCAGTTGCTCAAATCACCGGTTCCGACACTTCTGTTGCGTGTCGAGGGCATATTCAGTCGCAGATGGTGATCGATTCTTGATCACTTGGGTGCGCGGAATGGACGCTTCCAAGGGGGCCCGCGACCGAGTCGGGCATGCCGGAATGCCGCACCGGAGGCGCGGGTAGAACTCGGCGAATGTCCGCGGCCGGGGCGTGCCGGCGGCGGGCCCGGGGCTCACGGGCCCCGGGCCTGGTGTTGTTACTTGCGGCGGCGGTGCAGGGCGATGGCGGCGGCCGCGCCGCCCGCGATCGCGCCGACGCCGGCGGCCGCCGGGACGCCGACCTTCACGGCCTTGCGGCCGGTCCGATAGTCGCGCAGCCGCCAGTCGTTGGTCCGGGCATGCTTGCGAAGTTTTGTGTCGGGATTGATCGCGTACGGATGTCCGACCAGTGACAGCATCGGGATGTCGTTGTGCGAATCGCTGTACGCCGCGCAGCGTTCGAGATCGAGCCCCTCGGCGGCGGCCAGGGCGCGGACCGCCTCGGCCTTGGCGGGGCCGTGCAGCGGCTCGCCGACCAGGCGGCCGGTGTAGACCCCGTCGACGGACTCGGCGACGGTGCCGAGGGCCCCGGTCAGGCCGAGGCGCCGGGCGATGATCGTGGCGGTCTCCACGGGGGCGGCCGTGACCAGCCACACCTTCTGGCCGGCGTCGAGGTGGGCCTGGGCCAGGGCGCGGGTGCCCGGCCAGATCCGCTCGGCCATGTACTCGTCGTAGATCTCCTCGCCGATCGACATCAGTTCGGAGACCTTGTGGCCCTTGACGATGGACAGGGCGCTGTCGCGGGCGTCCTGCATGTGCTCGGGGTCCTCGACGCCGGCCAGCCGGAACCAGGCCTGCTGCCAGGCGAAGCGGGCGAGTTCGCGGCGCCGGAAGAACTCGCGCTTGTAGAGGCCGCGGCCGAAGTGGAAGATCGCGGCGCCCTGCATGACGGTGTTGTCGAGGTCGAAGAAGGCGGCGGCGAGATCGTCGCCGGCGACCGGGAAGGCGGGCGCTTCCGGGGTCGGTTCGGGGCCCTCTTCGGTGAGGGTTCCCGGTTCCGTTTCGGGTCCGGTGAGCGGTGGGGCCTCGGCCAGAGCGGTCTTGCGGGCGGCCTCGGCCGAGGCCTCGCCCGCCAGCACGCTGCGTGCGGTGGCGGAGCGCCGACGAGGGGGGAGCCATCCGAGAGCGGCCATGACGCGAGCATAGCCACTGTGTTCGGGAGTTCCCGAACCGATGGGATGCGGAGGCGTGAACTCTTCGGGGCGCTCCTGTTACGCGAGGGCGCGGGACAATGGCCGCATGAGCCCTTTGTTGCGCCGTAAGGAAAAGAAGCGTCCCGCTGAGCGGGTGGTGACGCTCATCGGGAAGCCGGGGTGCCACCTGTGCGACGAAGCGGAGGAGGTGGTCGCCCGGGTGTGCGCCGAGACGGGTGCGCAGTGGGAGAAGAAGGACATCTCGCAGGACGAGGAGCTCTACCGGCTGCACTGGGAGCAGATTCCGGTGGTGCTCGTGGACGGCGAGCAGCACACCTTCTGGAGGGTGAACCCCGACCGGCTCCGGCAGGCGTTGGAGGCCTGACCCTCTTCCCGGTTACCATCATGGGCGATTTATGGGGTCTCGGGGGCGTATCTGTGAGGAGTGTGCACGGTTTTGCCCCCTTTGGGATTTGAACGGGTTCGACGTGCCGCTGGTTCCGGCTTTGTCTGTCGAACTCGCGTGACCCCGGTCACTTTGGTCGGACAAACCGGACACAATCTTTGTGCACGCGTTCACAAAGGCATAGCCTGCTGTCGACGGGGCGGTCCTGGGACAAGTGGCCGCCTGCAGCCCCGCTCATCCCGCAGGAGCATCGTGGCAACTGGCCGAACTCACCGACCGGCGACCCGCAGCCGAGGTATTCCCGAGGCCACTGTCGCCCGGCTTCCGCTGTACTTGCGTGCCCTCACCGCGCTCTCCGAGCGATCGGTGCCCACGGTGTCCTCCGAGGAGCTCGCGGCCGCCGCCGGAGTCAACTCCGCGAAGCTGCGCAAGGACTTCTCGTACCTGGGCTCCTACGGGACCCGCGGCGTCGGCTACGACGTCGAGTACCTCGTCTACCAGATCTCCCGCGAGCTCGGCCTGACGCAGGACTGGCCGGTCGTCATCGTCGGAATCGGTAACCTCGGCGCCGCGCTCGCCAACTACGGCGGTTTCTCCGCGCGCGGCTTCCGTGTCGCGGCCCTCATCGACGCGGACCCGGCGATGGCAGGCAAGCCGGTCGCGGGCATGGCCGTGCAGCACACCGATGATCTGGAGAAGATCATCTCGGAGAACGGCGTCTCGATCGGGGTCATCGCGACGCCGGCCGGTGCGGCCCAGCAGGTCAGCGAGCGGCTGATCGCGGCCGGCGTCACCTCCATCCTGAACTTCGCGCCCACCGTGCTGTCCGTGCCCGAGGGCGTGGACGTGCGCAAGGTCGACCTCTCCATCGAGCTCCAGATCCTCGCCTTCCACGAGCAGCGCAAGGCCGGTGAGGAAGCGGCCGCCGCTGCCGCCGGCGGCTCCTCCGTGGGCGGCGCCGCACCCGCCGCGGCCGTGGTGCCGCCGGCCGGGCGCAGCGCCGCCGAGACGCGCAAGGGCGGGCCCGAGGGCGACGTGCCGGCGGTGATGCCGGCATGAGTCTGCTCGTCGTAGGGCTGAGCCACCGCAGCGCGCCCGTGAGCGTGCTGGAGCGGGCCTCCCTGTCCGCCGATGCCAAGGTGAAGCTGCTGCACGACACCCTCGCCGCCGAACCGGCGACCGAGGCGACCGTGCTCGCCACCTGCAACCGCATCGAGCTGTACGCGGACGTGGACAAGTTCCACGCCGGTGTCGCGGAGCTGTCCACGCTGCTCGCCCAGCACAGCGGGGTCGGGCTGGAGGAGCTCACCCCGTACCTGTACGTGCACTACGAGGACCGGGCGGTGCACCACCTGTTCTCGGTGGCGTGCGGGCTGGACTCGATGGTCGTGGGCGAGGGGCAGATCCTCGGCCAGATCAAGGACGCGCTGGCGCTGGGGCAGGAGCTGCACACCGCCGGCCGGCTGATCAACGACCTGTTCCAGCAGGCGCTGCGGGTCGGCAAGCGGGCGCACTCCGAGACCGGCATCGACCGGGCGGGCCAGTCGCTGGTGACCTTCGGGCTGGAGCAGCTGGCCGTGGGCGTACCGGTCGGCGAGTGGGCCGCGGGCAAGCGGGCGCTGGTGATCGGGGCCGGGTCGATGTCCTCGCTGGCCGCGGCGACGCTGGCGCGGGTCGGTGTCGCGGAGATCGTCGTGGCGAACCGGACCGCCGACCGGGCGGAGCGGCTCGCGGAAATTCTGGTTGCCTCGGGCACCGGGGTCTCGGCCGCGGCCGTGCCGATGGCTCGCGTCGCCGATGAGCTGACACGAGTCGACGTGGTCGTCTCGTGCACCGGTGCGACCGGTCTCGTGCTGAGCGCCGACGACGTGCTGGCCGCCGTGTCCTGGGGCGCCGCCCCGGACCCCGCGCCCCAGGCGCCGGCCGGGCCGGATCCGTCCGGTGCCGCCGGTTCCGTGCGGGCGCCGGCGGGGCTGGAACTGGCCGGGCAGGACGCCGATGTGCTGGCTCGGCTGGTTGCCGCTGCCCGGGACGGGGGGCGGCTCGCCGACGCCGGGGCCGTGCGGACCATTTCCGGGGCCGCCGAGGGCGACGTCTGTCCCGTCGGGCCGGACGGGCGTTCCGCGCTGACCGGGGTCGACGCCAACTCCCTCGAACTGCACGGGACCTGGGCCGACCAGGGCGAGGCCGCCGCACAGCGGCAGCCCCGCAGGAGCACCCGTACGCAGGCCCGGCCGACCGCCGTCCGGCTCGCGCTGCTCGACCTGGCCATGCCCAGGGACATCGACGCGGCCGTGCACCGGATCCCGGGCGTACGGCTCGTGGACATCGAGTCGCTCGCGGAGGCGTCCGCCGACGCCCCGATGGCGGCCGACGTCGACGCCGTACGCGGCATAGTCGCCCAGGAGGTGGCGGCCTTCGGGGCGGCGCAGCGGGCCGCGCACATCACGCCCACCGTCGTCGCCCTGCGGGCCATGGCGGCCGAGGTCGTGGCCATGGAAGTGGCGCGGCTCGACGGGCGGGTGCCCGACCTCGACGAACGGCAGCGTGCCGAGGTCACCCAGACCGTGCGCCGCGTCGTGGACAAGCTCCTCCACGCGCCGACCGTGCGCGTCAAGCAGCTCGCGAGCGAGCCCGGCGGCGCCGGGTACGCAGAAGCGCTGCGCGAACTCTTCGACCTCGACCCTCAGACGGTTGCTTCCGTCAGCCGGGCGGACGCGGCCGATCCGATGAACGACGACGACCCAGGACGGGCATCATGAACACACGTCCCGACCAGCCGCTGCGGCTCGGTACGCGGCGGAGCAAGCTGGCCATGTCCCAGTCGGGGCACGTCGCCGACGCGGTACGGGCCGTCACCGGCCGGGCCGTCGAGCTCGTGGAGATCACGACCTACGGCGACGTCTCGCGCGAGCACCTCTCGCAGATCGGCGGGACGGGCGTGTTCGTCACGGCCCTGCGCGACGCGCTGCTGCGCGGTGAGGTCGACTTCGCCGTGCACTCGCTGAAGGACCTGCCGACCGCGCAGCCCGACGACCTCGTGATCGCGGCCATGCCGCGCCGCGAGGACGCGCGGGACGCGCTCGTCGCCCGGGACGGCCTGACCTTCGAGCAGCTGCCCGACGGTGCCCGGATCGGTACCGGGTCGCCGCGGCGCACCGCCCAGCTCAACCACCTGGCGCTGTCGCTCGGCAAGCGGATCGAGACGGTGCCGATCCGCGGCAACGTCGACACCCGGATCGGCTTCGTCCGGGACGGTGAGCTCGACGCCGTCGTGCTGGCGGCCGCCGGGCTGAACCGGATCGGGCGCGGTGCCGAGGCGACCGACCTGCTGTCCGTCGACAGCGTCCTGCCGGCTCCCGGCCAGGGCGCCCTGGCCGTGGAGTGCCTCGCGTCCGACACGGACCTCGTCGCCGCGCTCGGCGAACTCGACGACCCGCACACCCGGGCCGCCGTGACCGCCGAGCGTTCCCTGCTCGCCGCCCTGGAGGCCGGTTGCAGCGCACCCGTGGGCGCGTTCGCCGACCTTCTGGCGGACGGGGAGATTGTCAATGAAATGCGCCTGCGCGGCGTCGTCGGAACCCTCGACGGCACGACGCTGGTGCAGCTGTCCACCACCGGTCCCGTGCCCCAGTCGTACGACGAGGCCATGGCGCTCGGCCGCGAACTCGCGGACGAGATGCTGGCCAAGGGCGCGGCCGGTCTGATGGGGGAGCGATCGCTTTGAACCCCTCAATTCCGACCACCTCCGCCTATCCGGCCGTCGCCGCCCACGGACGCGTCACCTTCCTCGGTGCCGGCCCGGGCGACCCGGGTCTGCTGACGCTGCGCGCCGTCGAGGCGCTCGCCGCCGCGGACGTACTGATCGCGGAGCCCGAGGTGCTCGAGGTCGTACGGACGCATGCGCGCGCGAATGTCGACACGCCGCAGCTGACGATTGCTGACGAAGTGTCAGCAGCCGCCGGGGTCCCGGTGATCCGGGACGCGGCCAATCTTGTCATGGAGGCCGCACGCTCCGGCAGGCGGGTCGTGCGTGCCGTCACGGGCGACCCCGGACTCGACGGGAACGCCGCCGAGGAGATGCTCGTCTGCGCCACGGCCGGCATCCCCTTCGAGGTGGTGCCCGGTGTCGCGACCGCGGTGGGCGTACCCGCGTACGCCGGTGTCCCGCTGCGCGACAAGCAGGGCGCGGACGTGAGGTTCGTCGACGCGCGGACCGCGTCGGCGCGCTGCTGGAGCGAGGTGGGTGCGAGCGACGGCATCCTCGTCGTGTCCGCGACGCTGGAGACGGTCTCGGCGGCCGCCGCCGAGCTGGTGAGCGCCGGGCGCAAGCCCGACACCCCGCTGACGGTGACCGTCGCCGGTACCACCACGCGGCAGCGGACCTGGTGCGCGACGCTGGGCACGATCGCCCAGGTGTTCAAGCAGGGCAAGGTGCTCCCCTCGCCGGAGGGCGCCCGGCCCGTCATAGCCGTGGTCGGTGAGCACAGCGCCGCCGCGCGGCGCGAGGACCTGTCCTGGTTCGAGTCGAAGCCGCTGTTCGGCTGGCGGGTGCTCGTGCCGCGGACCAAGGAGCAGGCCGCTTCGCTCTCCGACCAGCTGCGTTCGTACGGCGCGGTGCCCCACGAGGTGCCGACCATCGCCGTGGAGCCGCCGCGCACCCCGCAGCAGATGGAGCGCGCGGTCAAGGGCCTGGTGACGGGCCGCTACGAGTGGATCGCCTTCACCTCGGTCAATGCCGTGAAGGCCGTCCGCGAGAAGTTCGAGGAGTACGGGCTCGACGCGCGCGCCTTCGCGGGCATCAAGGTCGCCGCGGTGGGCGAGCAGACCGCCGCCGCGCTGGTGGAGTTCGGTGTGAAGCCGGATCTGGTGCCCAGCGGTGAGCAGTCCGCTGCCGGACTGCTGGAGGACTGGCCGCCGTACGACCCGGTCTTCGACCCGATCGACCGGGTGTTCCTGCCGCGCGCCGACATTGCGACCGAGACGCTGGTCGCCGGGCTGATCGAGCTCGGGTGGGAGGTCGACGACGTCACCGCCTACCGGACGGTGCGTGCGTCGCCGCCGCCGGCGGACACGCGTGAGGCGATCAAGGGCGGCGGTTTCGACGCCGTGCTCTTCACCTCCTCGTCCACGGTCCGCAACCTGGTCGGGATCGCCGGTAAGCCGCACAACGTGACCGTCATCGCCTGTATCGGGCCGGCGACGGCCAAGACGGCGGAGGAGCACGGGCTGCGCGTGGACGTGCTGTCCCCGGAGCCGTCGGTGTCGAAGCTGGCGGAGGCTCTCGCCGAGTACGGTGCGGCGCGCCGCGAGGCGGCCAAGGAGGCCGGCGAGACGGTGTTCCGGCCGAGCGAGCGGCGGCCGGGCGCGCGGCGGCGTCGTACGACGTGAGCGGCTTAGCGCGGGAAGTGATCAGGGCCCGGGTGCGGTGAGCACCCGGGCCCTTCGCTGTGTGATCCACCTCGCACCGGGACCTTCGGCCCGTTTGGGAGCGCGGTGATCGCGCAGACGGGAGGGCTGGAACACCCACCGAGGAAAGGACCGGCCATGGCGGCCCCCCGAACCCCGCAGGTGGCCGATCCGGAAGCGGTGAAGCGCCATCCCGTACTCTTCCGAGCCGTCCGTCAGCGGCTGAACCCCAGACTCCGCCGGACCGACATCACCGTCACGGACGACGTGGCGGTCAAGCGCGCCGTGAAGGCGGCCTCGCTCGGCAACGCCATGGAGTGGTTCGACTTCGGCATCTACTCCTACCTGGCCGTCACCCTGGGGCGCGTCTTCTTCCCGTCGGGGAGCGACACCACCCAGCTGATGTCCTCCTTCGCGACCTTCGCCGTGGCCTTCCTGGTGCGGCCGCTGGGCGGGATGTTCTTCGGCCCGATGGGCGACCGCATGGGGCGCAAGAAGGTCCTGGCCCTCACCATGATCATGATGGCGGTGGGCACCTTCGCCATCGGCCTGATCCCCTCGTACGGGGCGATCGGGCTGTGGGCCCCGGCCCTGCTGATCCTCTTCCGGATGCTCCAGGGCTTCTCGACCGGCGGGGAGTACGGCGGCGCCTCCACCTTCATCGCCGAGTACGCGCCAGACCGGCGCCGCGGCTTCTTCGGCAGCTTCCTCGAATTCGGAACCCTGGCCGGCTACGTCGGCGCGGCCGGTCTGGTGACCGCCCTGTACGCGCTGCTCGACGACGCGGCGATGGACTCCTGGGGCTGGCGCGTGCCGTTCCTCGTCGCCGGGCCGCTCGGACTGGTCGGCCTCTACCTGCGGATGCGCCTGGACGAGACCCCCGCCTTCCAGAGGCTGGACGGTGGCGCGCGCGCCCGCGCCACCGAGGCCGCCGACGCGGTGGAGACCACCGCCAAGGGCGACCTGGCGAAGATCTTCCGCGAGTACTGGCCGACGCTGATCCTGTGCGTCTGCCTGGTCGGCGCGTACAACATCGCCCACTACATGCTGCTGTCGTACATGCCGACGTACCTCTCGGACGAACTGGGCTACAGCGAGACGCACGGCCTGCTGATCCTGCTCGGCGTGATGGTCGCCCTGATGCTCGTCGTCAGCCGGGTCGGCGCCCTCTCCGACCGCTACGGCCGCAAGCCGCTGCTGATGGGCGGCATGACGGGCTTCTTCCTGCTCTCCCTCCCGGCGTTCCCGCTGATCGGCCAGGGCGGCATCCCCGCGATCACCGCCGGCATGCTGATGCTGGGCCTCTCGCTGGTCTGCATGCTCGGCACCATGTCCGCCGCGCTGCCGGCCCTCTTTCCGACCCGGGTCCGCTACGGCTCCCTGTCGGTCGGCTACAACCTGTCGGCGTCCCTCTTCGGCGGGACGACGCCGCTGGTGATCACCGCCCTGATCGGCTGGACCGGTTCGAACCTGATGCCCGCGTTCTACGCGATGGGGGCGGCCCTGGTCGGCATCCTCGCGGTGGCGTGCATGAAGGAGACCGCGCAGAAGCCGCTCGACGGGTCTCCGCCGTCGGTGGAGACCGAGGAGGAGGCAGCAGAACTGTGCGCCGCCCGGACGCCGGAACCGAAGTTCTGACCGGCCGCCTCCGCCGGGCGGTTCCTGAACCGGGCCGGCCGGTCAGGCGGGGTGGGTGGTGCGGAAGGTGCGGCGGTAGGTGTCGGGCGGGACGCCGACGACCCGTTTGAACTGGCGCCGCAGGGTGGTGGCGGTGCCCATGCCGGTGGCGGCGGCGACCGCCTCGATCGTCTCGTCGGTGGCCTCCAGCAGCTCCTGGGCGCGCCGCACGCGCTGGGTCAGCAGCCACTGGAGCGGGGTCCGGCCGGTGACCGCCCGGAACTGCCGGCCCAGGTGGCGCGGGCTCGTATTGGCCCGGCGCGCCATGTCGGTGACGGTCAGCGGCCGGTCGAGGCGCTGCTGGGCCCAGGCGAGCAGGTCGGCGAGCTGGTGGTCGGCGCCGCCCGACACCTGGACCGGGGTGGAGACGAACTGGGCCTGGCCGCCGGTCCGGTGGGGCGCCATGACGAGGCGGCGGGCGATGGAGTTGGCGACGGCGGCGCCGTGGTCGAGGTGGATCAGGTGCAGGCACAGGTCCACGGCGGCGGCCTTGCCCGCGGCGGTGAGCACGCTGCCGTTGTCGGTGTAGAGGACGTCGGCGTCGACCTCGGCCCGCGGGTGACGTGCGCTCAGCTCCGCGGCGTGCGCCCAGTGGGTGGTGGCCCGCCGGCCGTCGAGCAGGCCCGCGGCGCCGAGTACGAAGGCGCCGGTGCACAGGGAGGCGACGCGGGCGCCGGCCGCGTGGGCCGCGCGTACGGCCTCGACCAGCTCGGGCGGCGGCGGTTCGTCGACGTCGGCGCAGGCGGGCACGATCACGGTGTCGGCCCGGGCCAGGCGCTCCAGCCCGTGGTCGGGCTCGACGGTGAACGGGCCGACGCGCACGGGGCCGGGGCCGCAGAGCAGTACGTCGTACCAGCCCTGCGGGGCGTCGGGCGGGGGATTGCCGAAGATCTCGTAGGCCACCGCCAGCTCGAAGTGCAGCATGTGACCGGCGGCCGCCAGGGCGACAGTGGGCATGTCCGAAAGTGTACGGGTGATGTCGTTCCGGACCATCACGGTCGGGCCGGGTCCGCCCCGAGACTGGGTCCATCGAGCCGCAGAGGGCGCAGGGGACGGGGAACGCGATGAGCACGACGGGTACGGCGGACACGACCGGTACGACGGACATGACGAGCACGGGAGCGGCGTATGCGGCGGGTCCCGTGGTGGTTTACGGGGCCACGGGCCACACCGGCCGTTTCGTCGTCGCCGAGCTGCGCAGGCGGGGCATCGCCACCGTGGTCTCCGGCCGCAACGCGGACCGGTTGGCGGCGCTGGCCGCCGAGCACGGGGACCTGCTCGTGCGGCCGGCCTCCGTGGACGACCCCGCCTCGCTGGACCGGGCGTTCGCGGGAGCTGCGGCCGTGATCAATGCCGCCGGACCGTTCGCGGTGACGGGCGGCCCGGTCGTCGGGGCGGCCCTGCGCGCCGGGATCCCGTACGTCGACGTCGCGGCGGAGATCGAGGCGAACGCGGCGATGTTCGCCGACCACGCGGAGGCGGCCCGCAAGGCCGGGGTGCCCGTGGTGCCGGCCATGGCCTTCTTCGGGGGCCTGGGCGACCTGCTGGTCGGCGCGGCCATGGGCGGGTGGAAGGCGGCGGACGAGGTGCACGTCGCGTACGGGCTGAGCAGCTGGCGGCCCACGGAGGGCACCCGGGTGGCCGGCGAGGTCTCCCACCAGCGCCGTGCGGGCCGCCGGCTGCGGTTCGCGCAGGGTGCGCTGCGCCACCACGACGACGAACTGTCGGAGCAGGAGTGGCTCTTCCCGGAGCCGCTGGGCCGGCGGACGGTGATCGCCGAGTTCACCATGGCCGACGTCGTCACCGTGCCCAGCCACGTGGCCGTGCCCGAGGTGCGTACGTACATGGCCGTGGAGGCCGCGCGGGACCTCGCCGGGGCGGACACGCCGGCGCCGGAGGCGGTCGACGACCAGGGCCGGTCGGACCAGACGTTCGTCGTGGACGTCCTGGTCCGCGCGGGCGGCGCCGAGCGCCGCGCCACGGCCCGGGGCCGGGACATCTACGCGGTCACGGCGCCGCTGGCGGTGGAGGCCGTCGAGCGGCTGCTGTCCGGGCGGGCCCGGGCCACGGGTGTGGCCTCGGCCGCGGCGATGTTCGACGCGCCGGACTTCCTGCGGGCGCTGGCCCCGTACCTGTCGGTCGAGGTCGCGCGCTGATCCCGGCGGCCGGGGACGGGGGAGCCCGGGGGCGGGGGACGGGGGGAGCCCGGGGGCAGGGGCCCGGGCCCCGCGCTGCCGGGCTCTACCCTTGTCCGGACTGCTGTCGATGCTCGAAGAGGCGACTGAAGATGAGCGCGTACGGATCCTTCCCCGGTTCGCGGCCCCGCCGGCTGCGCACCACCCCGGCGATGCGGCGGATGGTCGCGGAGAACCGGCTGCACCCCTCGGACCTGATCCTCCCGGCCTTCGTCCGGGAGGGCATCAGCGAGCCCCTGGCGATCTCCGCGATGCCGGGCGTCGTGCAGCACACCCGGGACACGCTGCGGAAGGCCGCCGCGGAGGCGGTGGAGGTGGGGGTCGCCGGGATCATGCTGTTCGGTGTCCCGGCCGACGAGAACAAGGACGCGCGGGGCACGGCGGGCACCGAGCCGGACGGGATCCTCCAGGTCGCGATCCGCGATGTGAAGGCCGAGGTCGGGGACGACCTGGTGATCATGTCGGACCTGTGTCTGGACGAGTACACGGACCACGGCCACTGCGGCGTGCTGGACGAGCACGGTCGCGTCGACAACGACGCGACGCTGGAGCGGTACGCGGAGATGGCTCAGGTCCAGGCCGACGCGGGCGTCCACGTGGTCGGGCCCAGCGGGATGATGGACGGTCAGGTCGGCGTCATCCGTGACGCGCTGGACGAGACCGGGCACGAGGACGTCTCGATCCTCGCGTACACGGCGAAGTACACCTCCGCCTTCTACGGTCCCTTCCGCGAGGCCGTCGCCTCCTCGTTGCAGGGCGACCGCAAGACGTACCAGCAGGACCCGGCGAACGCCCGGGAGTCCCTGCGGGAGCTCGCCCTCGACCTGGAGGAGGGTGCGGACATGGTGATGGTCAAGCCGGCCGGCCCCTACCTCGACATCCTGTACCGGGTCGCGCAGGCGGTCGACGTACCGGTGGCGGCGTACCAGATCAGCGGCGAGTTCGCGATGATCGAGGCGGCGGCGGAGAAGGGCTGGATCGAGCGCGACCGGGCGATCCTGGAGACGCTGCTGGGCATCAAGCGCGCGGGAGCCGACACGATCCTCACCTACTGGGCGACCGAGGTCGCGGGCTGGCTGCGCGAGGCCCGCTGACGTCCGCTGAGGCCCGCGTCCGCTGACGCGCGCCGGCGCTACGGCCAGTCGACGAGGCCGTGGAAGACGATGACGTCGAGGACGACGGCGGCCGGGGCGGCCATGGCACACCACACCCTGGCGGCGGCGTAGCGCCGCTGCCGGGGCAGGGCCCACGCGACGACGAGCAGGGCCGCCACGAGGAGCAGGCCGAACCCGAAGACGGCGAAGGCGACCTGGTACGAGGCGTCGAACCGGTCGCTCGCCGCGGTGCCGCAGGAGTCGCAGGCCATCGGGGACATCCCGACGAAGAAGAACGCGACGGCCGCCATGGGCAGCGCCAGCAGGCTGGCGAGGAGCGGCGCGACGAACGCGCGCGGTCGGCGCGGGGTGTCGGTGGGCGGGAGCGGCGTGTCGTCCATGCGGCCAGTCAACCGGCGGGCCGGGGCGGGCACATGAGTGCCGGTACTCAGGCGGCGGTGGGGCGGAACGCCGACGGGCGGCGCACTCCGACCGTGGTGTCGGGGCACGCCGCCCTGGGGCGGAACGGGTTGCGCTGTCATGAGGGCTACTTCGGGTCGCGGTTGAACGAGGCGGTCGACCAGCGGTAGCCGAGGGCGGCCAGGGCGATGGACCAGGCGACCGCGAGCCAGCCGTTGTGGCCGATCTCGGTGCCGAGGAGCAGGCCGCGCAGGGTCTCGATGGCCGGGGTGAAGGGCTGGTACTCGGCGATCGGCTGGAACCAGCCCGGCATCGCGTCGATCGGGGTGAACGCGCTGGAGATGAGCGGCAGCAGGATCAGCGGCATCGCGCTGTTGCTGGCGGCCTCGGCGTTGGGGCTGGCCATGCCCATGCCGACGGCGATCCAGGTGAGTGCGAGGGCGAACAGCGAGAGCAGTCCGAAGGCGGCCAGCCACTCCAGGGCGGTGGCGTCCGTGGAGCGGAAGCCGATGGCGACGGCGACGGCGCCGACGAGGACCACGCTGGCGATCGACTGCAGGACGCTGCCGACGACGTGCCCGATGAGTACGGAGCCGCGGTAGATCGCCATCGTGCGGAAGCGGGCGATGATGCCCTCGGACATGTCGGTGGAGACGGACACGGCGGCCCCGATGACGGTGCTGCCGATGGTCATCAGCAGGATGCCGGGGACGACGTAGGCGATGTACTCGGAGCGGTCGGCGCCGCCGCCGCCCATGCCCGCGCTCATCACGTCGCCGAAGATGTAGACGAAGAGCAGGAGCAGCATCACCGGGGTGAGCAGCAGGTTCAGGGTCAGCGACGGGTAGCGCCGGGCGTGCAGGAGGTTGCGGCGCAGCATCGTGGAGCAGTCGCGCACGGCGAGGGAGAGGGTGCTCATCGGGCGTTCTCCTGAGTCTGGTCGGTGTGGTCGGTGTGGCCGGGCTGGTCGGGGATGCGGGTGCCGCCGCCGGTGAGGGCGAAGAACACGTCGTCGAGGTCGGGCGTGTGGACGGTGAGCTCGTCGGCCTCGACGCCGGCGCTCTCCAGTCGGTCGAGGAGGGAGCGCAGCTCGCGCTGGCTGCCGTCGCTCGGGATCTGCAGGGCCAGTGCCTCGTCGTCGCGGGTCGCCCGGGGCAGGGCGAGCGCGGCGGACCGGTGGGCGGCGGGGTCGGTGAAGCGGAGCCGGACGTGCCCGCCGGGGATCAGCCGCTTCAGCTCGGCGGCGGTGCCCTCGGCGGCGATCCTGCCGTCGTTGAGGACGGCGATGCGGTCGGCGAGCTGGTCGGCCTCCTCCAGGTACTGGGTGGTGAGGAAGACCGTCACCCCGTCGGAGACGAGCTCGCGGATGATCTGCCACATGTTGTGGCGGCTGCGCGGGTCGAGGCCGGTGGTCGGTTCGTCGAGGAAGATGATCCGCGGGCTGCCGACCAGGGTCATCGCGATGTCGAGGCGGCGCTTCATGCCGCCGGAGTAGGTGGACGCGGGCTTCTTCGCGGCCTCGACCAGGTCGAAGCGCTCCAGGAGTTCGGCGGTGACCCGCCGGCCCTCGCGCCGGGACAGGTGGTGCAGGTCGGCGAGGAGGAGCATGTTCTCCTCGCCGGTGATCAGGCCGTCGACGGCGGAGAACTGGCCGGTGACACCGATCGCGGCGCGGACGGCCTGCGGGTGGGCGGCCAGGTCGTGGCCGGCGACGCGCAGGTCGCCGGCGTCGGGGGTGACGAGGGTGGAGAGGATCTTGACGGCGGTGGTCTTGCCGGCGCCGTTCGGGCCGAGCAGGGAGAAGATCGTTCCCTCGGGGACGGCGAGGTCGATGCCGTCGAGGACGGTCTTGTCGCCGTAGGACTTGCGCAGCCCGTTCGCCGCGATCGCCAGGTCGGTCATGGTGGTGTGCTCCTCGGGAGGTCGCGGGGTCAGAGGCTGCGGGCGGTGATGTCGCCGTAGGAGGTGGTGGCGCGGATGGTCAGGTCGGCGGCGCCGTTGTTCTGCAGGGTGTTGTGGATGCGGCCGTAGGTGGTGCCGGCGTCGAGGGAGGCGGAGACTCCGCGGGCGGCGCCGATGTTCACATCGCCGGCCAGGGTGGAGAGTTCGAGGTTCCCGCCGGTGGCCTCGGTGATGTGGAGGTCGCCCTTCTGGGTGCTGATGGCGGCGTTGCCGGCGAGGCGGCCGACGGTGATGTCGCCGGCCTGGAGGGCGAGGCGGGCGTCGGCGGTCTCGTCGAGCTTGACGGTGCCGTGGGCGGCTTCGTAGGTGACCTCGCCGAGGCGGCCGACGCCGCGGAACTCGGCGGTGGCGGCCTTGGCGTCGATGCGGGAGCCGGCCGGGAGCTGGACGGTGATCTCGACCGAGCCGGGATGGCCGAGGACGCGGTGCTTGGCGGGGGCGGCCTCGATGCGCAGGACGCCGTCCTGGTAGTGGGCGGTGATCTGCTCGGCGGCCTTGATGTCGCGGCCCTTGGCGGGGTCGGCGGGGAGGATCTCGACGGTGGTGTCGGCGTGGTCGGCGGCGATGAGGCGGATGCGTCCGGCGGGGATGTCCAGGACGGCGGAGATCGGGGCCGAGGTGGCGAACTTCTGCATGGTGCTTCTCCTTCGTATCGGCCGGCGCTCGGTGCGCCGTGCCGTTTCTGATGAATGAAAAGCTACGTTGCGTTCGCGTGTCTGGCAACAAGTCTGTTGCGTCAAAACATAGAACTCCCAGCTCACAGGCGGGATTTCATTGCAATGGTTTCGCGCTTAATGCAACGCGGAGAGCGTTGCTCGTTGCAATGAAATGGAAGTGAACGCTATAGTGGGAGACACCGTGAACCCACTGCGGACCCACCACGAAGGAGATCGCGATGCCGGGAGGCAGGCTCACCCAGCAGGAACGCCAGCAGATCGCGCTGGGGCTGGCCGACGACCTCGCCTACGCGGAGATCGCCAGGCGCCTGGACCGTCCGACGTCGACGATCTCGCGCGAGGTCATGCGCAACGGCGGGCCGGGCGGCTACCGCGCCGACCTGGCGCACCGCGCCACCGAACGCCGCGCGCACCGCAGGCAGGCCGTGCCCCGCGGCGCCGAGGCGCCCCCGCAGGCCCACGGACGCGACCCGGAGGCGGTGAGCGAGTACGAGGAGGCGTTCACCGACGTCCTCATTCAGGCGGGGACGCCCAAGATGATGGCCCGGGTGATGGCCTGCCTCTACATAACGGACTCGGGCAGCCTCACCGCGGCCGAACTCGTCCAGCGCCTCCAGGTCAGCCCGGCGTCCATCTCCAAGGCGATCACCTTCCTCGAAGGCCAGGGCCTCGTCCGCAGGGAACGCGACGAGCGCCGCCGCGAGCGCTACTTCGTCGACGACGACGTCTGGTACCAGGCGACGATCGCCTCCGCCCGCGTCAACGAGCAGATCATCGCGACCGCACGGCAGGGCGTGAGCATCCTCGGTCCGGACACCCCGGCGGCCAACCGCCTGGAGAACATCGCCCGTTTCATGGACTTCGTCTCCGAGGGCATCACCCGCGCCGCGGAACAGGCCCGCGCGGTCCTCCACACCAAGCCGGCGACACCCCCGGACGACCCTGCCTGATCCCGAGAAAACCTGTCCGAGGACGTGCTGCGGCGCCGGCTGCTGCTGGCTCCTGGTGGAACGCGCCCCCGTGCGGGCCTCCGCGGCGGGTCGGCGGGTGGTTGCCCGGGACGTCCCCGCCGGGGTTGTGGATCAGCCTTCGGTGGGAAGCTTCGCCGGATCGGTGGCGCGGCGGTACTCGGCGTTGATGCGCTGGGCCTCTTCGAGCTGGTCCTCGAGGATGATGATGCGGCAGGCGGCCTCGACGGGGGTGCCCTGGTCGACGAGTTCCCGGGCGCGGGCGGCGATGCGCAGTTGGTAGCGGGAGTAGCGGCGGTGGCCGCCGGCGGAGCGGAGCGGGGTGATCAGGCGGGCTTCGCCGATGGCGCGGAGGAAGCCCTGGGTGGTGCCGAGCATCTCGGCGGCCCGGCCCATCGTGTAGGCGGGGTAGTCGTCGTCATCGAGACGGCCGAACGAGTCATCTGCTGTCATGGAACCTCTCTGTGGAACGCGTGGAGGGGCCCTGGCGCCGAACGGCACCAGGGCCCCGAAGGAACTGCTACACCATCTGCCGGCCCTGATACCGCGCCGGCTTCCTGTATCCGCTGACCCGCCCGAACGGGGGCGGGAGATGCGGGGATCGCGGTTGCTTGACCGGAGACCACCTCACTGTCGATGTCCTGCGGTACCCGGGCTCAGACTTCCGCCCGGGCGATCCTGATGGCGCCCAATCCCTCCGTTCATCCCTCGGATGATCAACTGCTTACCAAGCGGGGAACTGCGAACTACTGGTGCTGCGTGTACTGCTCCGCTCGGTACTACTGCTACTCACTTCACTGCCGGGTATCGCCTCGGCGGCCCCTGATCACTGCGGGCCACCCGGTCCGGTCGTCAGTCCCGTCGCCGTCGTGCAACATCCCTGGCTTCGGAACTCCACCACCGCACCGTCATGCGCACTGCAACTGCGGGTACTGCTGCCCGGCAGTTCGTCTCTGCCGGGCCCTGCTGTCTCTGGCTACGAGAGAAACCATAACCACGCCACCATCCAATGTCTACTCCGGCCGAAACAGATTTTGTTGTGCGTGCCCTTGAGGTAATCGGGTGCCGTCGGATGGAGCGACTGCGGGCGGGGGCGCGACGACCGCCCCCGGTAGCGTCGCAGTCCACCCGTTTGCGAGGGCTTTCAGCGGCCATACGAGGGTCCGTAAGACTTTTTCCACCGAAGAGGGAGTGATCAGCTGTGTCTGGTGAGCAGAAGGCCGAGGCGAAGGGCGAGCAGGCCAAGGGCAAGCTCAAGGAGACCGCTGGCCGCCTGACGGGCAATGAGCGGCTGACCGTCGAGGGCCGCGCGGAGCAGGCCGAGGGCGATGCCCGCGAGGCCAAGGAGAAGGTCAAGGACGTCTTCAAGCACTGATCGTCATGCCGCAGGGCCGGGACCGCAGGAGGGTCCCGGCCCTGCTGTGTGTCCGCTTCGCCCAATGGACTCACACCGTCACGGGCAGGCACTCGGCGAGCAGGTCGACGACGTCGCGCCATGCGCGCTGCGCGTGCTGCGGGTGGTAGCCGACGCCGGGGACCGTGGGGTGGTCGACCGGCGGGTGGTGGAAGGCGTGCAGGGCGCCGCCGTAGACCGTGAGGCGCCAGTCGACGCCCGCGGCCTGCATTTCGGCGGTGAACGCGTTCCGTTGTGCGGGCGGCATGATCGGGTCTTCCGACCCGACTCCGGCCCACACCGGGCAGCGAATGCGCGCTGCCTCGCCCGGTCGGCCCGTGGTGGTTGCGTTGACTGTCCCGATCGCGCGCAGGTTGACGCCGTCGCGCCCGAGTTCCAGCGCGATGGCGCCCCCGGTGCCGTAGCCGACGGCGGCGATCCGGTCGGGGTCGGTCCGCGGTTCGGCGCGCAACACGTCGAGTGCCGCATGGCCGATGCCGCGCATTCGGTCGGGGGCGGCGAGCAGCGGCATGCAACGGGCCAGCATTTCCTCGGGGTCACCCAGATAGCGCCCGCCGTGAAGGTCGAAGGCCAGCGCTACGTATCCCAGCTCGGCGAGAGCATCGGCCCGGCGGCGCTCGACGTCGCTGAGTCCCATGCCCTCCGGCCCGAGCAGCACCGCGGGCCGGCGGTCGACACCGGCCGGGAGCGCGAGGTGCCCGATCATCGTCAAACCGTCCGCCGGGTACTCGACCGTACGCGTTGTGATCGTCGTCATGAGACGGGAGGGTAGTGATGTCGGGCCCGGTTCGGTCTGCGGTGCACGGCCTGTCCAGGCGGTGAGCATGCCACTGCGCAGGCGGGCCAGGATGCGGGTGAGCAGGCGGGACACCTGCATTTGCGAGATGCCGAGCTCGGCACCGATCTCGGACTGGGTCATCTCCCGGGCGAAGCGCGATGCCCTTGATCAGGCCGATCGTGCCGACCTGGATGACGTCGTCGAGTTCGATGCGGGCGGTGAACCGGCGGGCGGCGAAGCGGACGAGGGAGATGTTCATCTCGATCAGGTGTTGCGCGCGTACTGTTAGTCCCGAGTCCCCTCTTCCAACTCCCCGAGCCGCACCAGGAACAGACGCGACAGCTCCCGCGCGTCCGCGGAAGCCACCTCGCGGGCATTGTCGATCTGCGGCAGGGGCCCCGCGGGCTGCCCGGTGCCGGCTGCGGGTTCGGCGCGGGTGAGGGCGTCCGGGGCGGTCTCCCGGGCAGGCTCGGCGGTTGTGGCGACGTGAGACATGAAAGCGTTCCTCCCCTGCACGAGCGGCTTGCGCGGGCGTGTGCCCACACAAGCGGAATCCCAAGCAGACGGACCTTAAGTCGTAGGTCCGATCACAGCAGCACCGGACCCGGTCTCGGGCCCGGCTTTCTCCGGCTCGCGCCGTATCGGCTGCGGGCGCACCCTGGAGGGAAAGGTGAGCCCCTGGAGGTGATGCACCATGGCCACGCTCGTCGGGTGGCATGTGGAGCTCGAATTCACCGAGGAGGGCCACCGCACGAGTGCGGCGGCCCTGGTCAGGCTCGGGGACGGCTCCGAGATCAAGGCGCGGGGCTATGCCTTGCGCCACCCCTCCGACCCGGAGCAGTTGAGGGTCGGGGAAGAGATCGCGGGCGCTCGCGCGCTCATGGATATCGCGTCGCAGATGTTGCAGAAGGCCCACTCGGAGATCGACGAGGCGTCGGGCCGCAATTCCTACCCGCTGGACGGCTGAGCGGGAGGTCGCACCGTCGACCCGTTGAGGGGCTCCGGCAGGGGCCCCTCAGCGGGTCCTGCTGCGGAAGAGCACGCCCGCGAGGGCGAGCGCCACGACCGTGATGCCGGCGCACCAGGCCAGGGCGATCCACGGGGTGTCACCGGCGGGCTGTGCCAGGAGCAGGGCGCGCAGGGACTCGATCACCGGGGTCAGCGGCTGGTGGTCGGCGAAGCCGTGGAGCCAGCCGGGCATGGTCTCGATGGGGACGAAGGCGCTGGACGGGTACGGCAGGAACATCATCAGGAACGTGAACCCGCCCGCCGCCTCGGCCGATCCGGCGAGCAGTCCGAGTACGGCGGCCAGCCACGAGATCGCCGTGATGTACGCGAGGAGCAGCCCGGCGGCGGCGAGGAAGGCGGCCGGCCCGGCCTGCGGCCGGAAGCCGATGGCGAGGGCGACGGCGAGGACCAGGGTGGTGGAGATCAGGTTGCGCACCACCGAGGCGGCGACGTGCCCGGCGAGGATGGGGACGGCGCCGATGTCGAGGGAGCGGAAGCGGTCGATGACCCCGTTGGTCATGTCCTCGGCGACGCTGACGGCGGTGGAGGCCGCGCCGAAGCCCGCGCACAGCAGCATGGCGCCGGGGACCACGTACGTCACGTAGGCGGTCCCGGTGTCGATGGCCCCGCCGAAGAAGTAGACGAAGATCAGCATCAGCATGACGGGCAGCATCAGGGCGGCGATCAGCGCGTCGGGCCGGCGGCTGCTGATGCGCAGGCTGCGGCCGGCCAGGGTGAAGGCGCTCATGGGTACGGCGGTCATCGGTCGGCTCCCGTCAGGGCGAGAAAGACGTCGTCGAGGGTGGCACTGCGCAGGGTGAAGCGGTCGATATCGGTGCGGTCCGGGTCGAGTTCGTCGAGCAGGGCCCGGACATGGGCGGCGGTGCCGTCCGTGGGCAGGCCGAGGGTGAGCTCGTCGGGAGCGAGGTGGACGGCGCGCGGGGCGAGGGCCTCGTAGGCGGCGCCGGTGGTGAGGGTCAGGTCCAGCCGGTGTCCGGCGACGCGGGACTTCAGTTCGGCCGGGGTGCCCTCGGCGGCGATGCGGCCGTCGGCGAGGACGGCGACCCGGTCGGCGAGGTGGTCGGCCTCCTCCAGGTACTGGGTGGTGAGCAGCACGGTCGTGCCGTCGGTGCGCAGTTCCCGTACGAGTTCCCACAGGTCCTGGCGGCTGCGCGGGTCGAGTCCGGTGGTGGGCTCGTCGAGGAAGAGCACCTCGGGCCGGGACACGAGGCTCGCGGCGAGGTCGAGGCGCCGCCGCATGCCGCCGGAGTACGTCTTCGCGGTGCGGCCGGCGGCTTCGGTCAGGCCGAAGCGGTCGAGGAGCTCGTCGGCGCGGGCCCGGGCGGCGCGCGGGGCGAGCCCGGCCAGACGGCCCATCATGCGCAGGGTCTCGGTACCGGTCTGCAGCTCGTCGACGGCGGCGAACTGTCCGGTGAGGGCGATGAGTTCACGCACCCGGGAGCGTTCGGTGGCGGCGTCGTACCCGGCGACGCGGGCGGTGCCGGAGTCGGCGGCGGTGAGGGTCGCCAGGATCCGGACGGTGGTGGTCTTGCCGGCGCCGTTGGGCCCGAGGAGGGCGAGGACGCTGCCGCGCGGGACGGCCAGGTCGATGCCGTCGAGGACGCGGAGGTCACCGTAGGACTTGGTGAGGCCGGTCGCGTGGATGCCGAGGCCGCCGGAGGCGTGCGTGGTCATGAGGGACAGTGCTCCCTTCGCCGTTTCTGCGTATGCCTTACGCTCTTCTGTGTAAGTAATACACAGAACTAGGATGGGGGTCAATCGAGGAGTGGGCGGACATGGCGGACGAGGACGAGGACGGCGGGACCGGGCTCCCGGCCAGCCTGGAGATGGCCTGGGGTCTGCGCGAACGCCCGGGCAAGGGCCCGCGCCCCACGCTCACGCTCCCGAAGATCGTGGAGGCGGCCGTGGCGCTGGCCGCGAGTGAGGGGATGGACGCCGTCTCCATGGGCCGGGTGGCCAAGGAGCTGGGCGTCTCGACGATGTCCCTCTACCGGTACGTCGCCGCCAAGGAAGAGCTGTACGTCCTCATGTCGGACGCGGGGGTCGGAACCCCGCCGGAGCCCTCGGCCGGGGAGGGTGCGGGCTGGCGGGAGCTGCTGACGGAGTGGGCGTACGCGCAGCGGGCCGTCCTGATGGCCAACTCCTGGATCCTGCGCATCCCGATCACGGCCCCGCCCGCCACCCCGAACCAGCTGGCCTGGATGGACCGGGGGCTGGCCGCGATGGCCGGCACGGGGCTGAAGGAGAGCGAGAAGCTCTCCACGATCATCCTGATCGGCGGCCTGGTGCGGAACGAGGCCACCATGGCCGCGGACATGATCGACGCCATCATGAAATCGGGCGTGGCCCCGGAGCAGGCCCTGGCCCAGTACGTACGCACGCTACGGCTGCTCGCCGGCCCGGACAGCCACCCCGCCGTGACGCGGCTGCTGGACTCCGACGCCTTCACGGGTGCCGGCGAGCCCGACTTCCAGTTCCGCTTCGGCCTGAACCGCATCCTGGACGGCCTCGCCCCGCTGGTCGCCGAGCGGGGAGAAGCTACCGGCTGACCCACCCGGTCAGCTGCGCCCAGCTCGCCGGCGCGAGGTCCAGGACGGGGCCGCCGTGCACCTTCGAGTCCCTGACGTGGACCCGGGTCGCGGAGGCGGCCACCTCGACGCAGTCGCCGCCCTCGCCGGCGCTGTACGTGCGCCATGCCACGGCGACCTCCAGGCAGTTGCCGCCGTCGCTGCCGCTGTAGCTGGACTTGAACCACGTGAGTTCGGTGCTCATGGATCTCCTAGCAGCCGTTTCAACAGGTCCCTGGTTTCTTCGGGGTTGAGGGCCTGCGTGCGCAGCATCGCATACCTCTGGGCGAGGATGCTGACCTCGTCGAGGTGGGACACGACCAGACTGCCTCGTTGGCTCTCGATGTACGCGATGTGCTGGTGTTCCGGTGTCTCCACCAGCACGAATGGGCCGTCCAAGGCAGGGTGGTGAGTGCGGTCCAGAGGCAGCACCTGGATGGACACACCAGTCAGTTCGGAGCAGGTCAGCAGGTGCCGGAGTTGGTCTCGCAGAATCTCTGAGCCGCCCAGCGGGCACTCCAGGGCAGGCTCCCAGATGACGAAACTGGCGAGCATCGGCTTCTCGCGGCGCAGCGTCGCCTGACGGTCGAGCCGGGCCGTCGTCTGATCGGCGACCTCGCCGTCCGTGTAGACCGGGATGCGGCTGCGGAAGACGGCTTCGGCGTACGCCTTGGTCTGCAGGAGGCCCGGCACGAGCTGGCTCTCGTACGACGACAGCGCGACCGCCTTTTGCTCCAGGTTGATCAGGGGTTCGGCCCACGACGGGATCACATCGACCTGCGGCATCTTGTGCGCCGCGACCGTGAGCACCCCGGGCAGATCCAGCGCTTGGTCCAGCAGCTCCGCGACATCCGGCATCAGGGCGCGGCGCCCCTGCTCGATGGACGCGATGGTCTCCGCGTCCAGCCGGACCAGCTCGCCGAGTTGTTTCTGGGTCAGGTTCTTGGCGATGCGGGCGGCGGCCACCATCGCGCCGACCATCTTCATGGTCGTCGCGTTCGGCCGTACTCGTTTCCTCGGTGGCATGACTGCGAACTCCCCACCCGCGCAAGCGGAACACCCCGTGCGGACCCGTACTCATCAAGGAGTACGGGTCGGCGCTCAGCCACACGGTAGTCACGCAAAGCGACGATCGCCGGGTGAATCCAACTATTCAGGCGGCGCTCGTGCGCGAGCGTCTCTACCTGCGCTCGCCCCGAACCGTCGCAGCTGCGCGGCAGTTCACACGTGACACCTTGCACGCGTGGGGCGGGACCGACCGCCTCGACGACATGTTGCTCTGTGTGAGCGAGCTCGCGACCAACGCGCTGCGGTACGGCGTCCCGTCCGGCCGCGGTTACCTGCTGCGGCTGTTCGGCTTCGAGGACGCGACCGTCCGGGTCGAGGTGCACGACAGCGGGCCCGGGTTCTCCCGGATCGCCGGGCGGCCGCACGGTCACGGCCTGACCCTCGTGGCCGCGCTGGCCGACGACTGGGGGGTGCTGGCGCGGACCCCCGGGAAGGTCGTCTGGTGCGAGTTCCGCCGCGCGGCGGTGCGGGCCGCGGCCCAGGCGGCGGCGAGGCAGAGCGGGGTGTAGAGCGCCAGGTTGAGGAGCCGGAAGGGGCTGTCCGGCGGGCTGGGGAGGAGGCCGGCGGCCCAGCCGAGGCCCGCGAGGCCCCGTACGGTCAGGCCGGCCGCGACCGCGGCCGTGACGGCGCGGGTCGCCCGGCCGCCGCGGCCGCGGGTGTGGGCGAGGACGGCCGTGGCCGCGGTCAGCAGCACGGCGGCCAGCGGGAGCACCGTGCCCGGGCCGAAGGACGTCTCGATGCCGAGGACGGCCAGCGAGAGCGCCCGTTCGTCGGCGGCGGGCCAGGTCGCGCCGGTGGCCCAGTACAGGTGCGTCAGCCCGTCGGCCGCGAGCAGTGCGGCGACAGCCGTTCCGGCGTGCTTGTTCCTCATGTGAGCCCCCTTCGTGGTGAACGAACCGTCACCGGAAAGGAGGAGGCGCACAGGGGGAACATTCCCTGTGCGCCGCGTCACGTCAGGGGGTCGGCTCCGGCATGGTCGCCGTGATCACCGCGAAGGGCCCGCCCTGCGGGTCGGCCAGGACGGCCATGCGGCCCGCCACCATGTCGAAGGCGGGGGCGAGGACGTCGGCCCCGGCCCGTTCGGCGGCGGCCTGGATCTCGTCGACGTTGTCGACGTGGAAGTACGGCAGCCAGTTCGGGGGAGTGCCGGGCGGCGTCCTGTCCAGGTTCATCATGCCGCCCACCACGCGGCCGGCGACCTTGAACTCCGTGTACCCCTCGGCGCCGGGCATGTGGGAGGCGGCCGTGCTGATCGGCAGGACGGCGGAGTAGAACGCGGCGGCGGCGGGGACGTCGCTGGTGCTCAACTCGTTCCAGATGAGGGCGCCGTGCTCGTTGACGATGCCGGCGCCGTCGAAGGACCCCGGCTGCCACAGGCCGAACACGGCGCCGGTCGGGTCGGCGGCGATGGCCATCCGGCCGAGGTCCATGACGTCCATCGGGCCCATCATGACCGTGCCGTGGGCGTCGGTGACGGCCTTGAGGGTGGAGTCGATGGAGTCGGTGGACAGGTACGTGGTCCACACGGTCGGCGGCATCGGGTCCGGGACGGTGCCGTCCGGGTTGCTCGCCTTCATGATGCCGGCGACGGGCCGCCCCTTGAGGGTGCAGACGGAGTATCCGCCCTGCTCGGCCGGGCCGACCTCGCCCTGCCAGCCGAACAGGTCGCAGTAGAAGTCGAGGGCGGCCTGCTGGTCGGGAACCATCAGGTCGATCCAACAGGGGGTGCCGGGCTTGTAGGGGCCGTTCATGTCGGGCACGGATGCCTCCGGTGGCGGATGGGGGAAGGACGGGCCGTCCCCTACCCGGCCCGCACGGCCCGAATCGGTCCGTTCGGGTGATGGTCGAGCCCTTGGTGCGGCCGACGCAGGATTGATATCCTCTTCTCGAATCGTATATACGGTGATGATCCGGAGGCGCCCATGTCCAGAACGGTGATCGACCTCGACGACGACGCGCTGGCCGAAGCCGCGCAGCTCCTCGGCACCACCACGAAGAAGGACACGGTCAACGCCGCCCTCCGCGAGATCGCGGACCGCAGGCGCCGGGCGGCGGCCATCGAGCGGATGCGGCAGATGGTCGACGAGGGCGAGATCGACTTCGGCACGATCGGGCACGGCAGCACCGACGGTCCGGCCGACGGCAAGGGGCAGTCGGCCGCGTGAGCGATGACTTCCTCATCGATACGAGCGCGCTGGTGCGCTTCTACCGGCGCCAGGCCGGACCCGAGTGGGACCGACTGGTCGAGTCCGGACGCGTGGGGTTGTGCGAGCCGGTCCGGCAGGAGTTCCTGCGCGCGGTCGGCGGCCGGCCCGCCTACTACGAGGCCGACGGCCTGCTCCGGGCCGTCTTCCCCTACTGGACCGCACGCGACTCCGTGTGGGCGGAGACGGAAGCCCTCCAGCGCCGGTTGGCGGACGCCGGCGCCCACCAGTGCGCGAGCCCGGTCGACCTGCTCGTGTCGGTCATCGCGCAGCAGCACAAGCTGACCGTCCTGCATGAGGACGCCGACTTCGAGACGATCGCCCGGGTCACGGGCCAGCCGGTACGGCGCATCCTCGGCTGAAACGGGGCCGCCCCCGGCCCGAAGGCCGGGGGCGGCCCCCCTGCGTCAGCGGTGACCGGAGGTCAGAGCTTCTCGGGGGTGCGGATGCCCAGGAGGGACATACCCTTCGACAGCGTGCGGGCCGTCAGGTCGCACAGGAAGAGGCGGTTCTCGCCGACGACGAGCTCCGGCTCGGGCTTCACGACCGGGCACTGGTCGTAGAACGTCGTGTACAGCGAGGACAGCTGGTAGAGGTACGCGGCCAGCTTGTGCGGGGCGTGGTCCGCGGCCGCCTCGGCGAGCAGTTCGCCGAAGTGGTCCAGGTGCAGGCCCAGCGCGCGCTCGGCCGGGGCCAGTTCCAGCTCCGGGTGCGCGACCGGCTTGCGGTCGCCCGCGTTGCGCATGATGGACCTGATCCGGGCGTACGCGTACTGCAGGTACACCGAGGTGTCGCCGTTCAGCGAGACCATCTGGTCCAGGTCGAACTTGTAGTCGCGCGCGGCCGACGTCGACAGGTCGGCGTACTTCACCGCGCCGATGCCGACGTACTGGCCGTTCTCGACGATCTCCGCCTCGGTCAGGCCCACCTTCCCGGCCTTCTCGCGCACGACGGCCGTCGCCCGCTCGACGGCCTCGTCCAGCAGGTCCACCAGCCGGACCGTCTCGCCCTCACGGGTCTTGAACGGCTTGCCGTCCTTGCCGAGCACCGTGCCGAAGGCCAGCTGAACGGCCTTGACCTCGTCGTTCAGCCAGCCCGCCCGGCGCGCCGTCTCGAAGACCATCTTGAAGTGCAGGGACTGCCGCGCGTCGACCACGTAGATCAGCTCGGTCGCGCCGAGGTTGCCGACCCGGTCGCGGATCGCCGACAGGTCGGTCGCCGCGTAGCCGAAGCCGCCGTCCGACTTCTGCACGATCAGCGGGGTGGGGTTGCCGTCCGGGCCCTTGACGTCGTCGAAGAAGACGCAGAGCGCGCCGTTGGAGCGGACGGCGACGCCCGACTCCTCCAGCAGCTTGCAGGTCTCCACGAGCATGTCGTTGTAGCCGGACTCGCCGACCACGTCGGGGTCCTGGATGTCCATGTCCAGCTTGTTGAAGACGGAGTAGAAGTAGATCTTCGACTCGTCGACGAACCGCTGCCACAGGGAGAGGGTCTCCGGCTCGCCGGCCTGGAGGTCCACCACCCGGGCCCGGGCCCGCGTCTTGAACTCCTCGTCGGAGTCGAAGAGTGCGCGCGAGGCCTTGTAGAGGCGGTTCAGATTGGACATGGCCTCCTCGCCGGAGACCTCCGTGTCCGACTTGTGGTCCAGCTCGTGCGGGTGCTCCAGCAGGTACTGGATGAGCATGCCGAACTGGGTGCCCCAGTCGCCGATGTGGTGGCGGCGGACCACCTTCTCGCCCGTGAACTCCAGGATCTCGACCATCGCCGCACCGATCACGGCGGAGCGCAGGTGCCCGACGTGCATCTCCTTGGCGACGTTCGGCTGGGCGTAGTCGATCACCGTGGTGCCCGGGTTCGCCGCGAGCGGCACGCCGAGGCGGTCGTCGCCGGCGCGCGCGGCGAGGGTCTCGATGATCGCCCGGTCGGTGATGGTGATGTTGAGGAAGCCGGGTCCGGAGACCTCGATCTCCTGGATCAGGTCACCGGTCGGGATGCCTTCGACCACGGTCGTCGCCAGCTCGCGCGGGTTGGACTTGGCCTTCTTCGCGAGCGCCAGGATGCCGTTGGCCTGGAAGTCGGCCCGGTCGCTTCGTCGCAGCAGCGGGTCGGCGGCACCGGCCTCCGGCAGCGCGGAGGCGAGGGCGTCCGCGACGCGCTGATTGACGGAAGAAGCGAGGGAAGGGACCGAGGCCATGAGCTGCCGTTCCTGTGAGGTTGTGCCGATGGGTGCACTTGGTTGTTCCGACAAGTGCCGAGTATCCCACGCGGCCGCTGCCGGTTCTTCTGGATATGGGGCCGCGGAGCAACCCCGGAGCGACCCGATCCGTCTGGGAGAATGGCTGAAGGCAGCATTCGAGTAGAAGGACGTGTCGTGGCTCAGAGCAGCACCGAGACCGACTGGGTCTCCCGTTTCGCGGACGAGGTCATCGCCGAGGCGGAGCGCCGAGCACCCGGCAAACCTGTCGTCGTCGCGTCCGGCATCTCGCCCTCCGGTCCGATCCACCTGGGCAACCTCCGCGAGGTCATGACCCCGCACCTGGTCGCGGACGAGATCCGCCGCCGGGGCATCGAGGTCCGGCACCTGATCTCCTGGGACGACTACGACCGCTACCGCAAGGTGCCCAAGGGCATCCCGGGTGTGGACGAGGAGACCTACGGCCAGTACATCGGCCGTCCGCTGACCTCGGTGCCCGCCCCGGCCGGATCCCCGTACGGCAGCTGGGCCGAGCACTTCAAGGCCGCCCTGATCGGCGCCCTGGACGAGCTGGGCGTCACGTACGACCCGATCAGCCAGACCGAGCAGTACACCTCCGGCGTGTACCGCGAGCAGGTGCTGCACGCCATGAAGCACCGCGGCGACATCGACGCCGTCCTCGACCAGTACCGCACCAAGCAGAAGCCGGGCGGCAAGAAGCCCCAGCAGAAGCAGGCCGACGAGGCCGAGCTGGAGGCCGCCGAGGGCTCCGGCGCGGCCGCCGAGGACGACGGCAGCACCGGCGAGGGCGGCTACTTCCCGTACAAGCCGTACTGCGGCGAGTGCGGCAAGGACTTCACCAAGGTCACCTCGTACGACGACGAGACCACCGAGATGACCTACGTCTGCACCGAGGACGCGTTCACCGAGACGGTCAAGCTCAGCGAGTTCAACCGCGGCAAGCTGGTCTGGAAGGTCGACTGGCCGATGCGCTGGGCCTTCGAGGGCGTGATCTTCGAGCCCTCCGGCGTCGACCACTCCTCGCCCGGCTCGTCCTTCCAGGTCGGCGGCCAGATCGTGCACATCTTCGGCGGCGAGCAGCCGATCGGACCGATGTACGCGTTCGTCGGCATCAGCGGCATGGCGAAGATGTCCTCCAGCAAGGGCGGGGTCCCGACCCCGGCCGACGCGCTGAAGATCATGGAGCCGCAGCTGCTGCGCTGGCTGTACGCGCGCCGCCGCCCCAACCAGTCCTTCAAGATCGCCTTCGACCAGGAGATCCAGCGGCTCTACGACGAGTGGGACAAGCTGGAGGCCAAGGTCGCCGACGGCTCCGTGCTGCCCGCCGACGCCGCCGCGCACACCCGTGCCGTGCGCACCGCCGCCGCCGAGCTGCCGCGCACCCCGCGCCCGCTCCCGTACCGGACGCTCGCCTCCGTCGTCGACATCACCGCCGGCCACGACGAGCAGACCCTGCGCATCCTGACCGACCTCGACCCGACGCAGCCGCTCGCCTCCCTCGACGAGGTACGGCCGCGCCTGGACCGTGCCGAGAACTGGATCACCACCCAGGTCCCGGCCGACCAGCGGACCCTCGTGCGCGAGGAGGCCGACACCGAGCTGCTGTCGTCCCTGGACGACGAGGGCCGCGAGTCGCTGCGGCTGCTGCTCGAAGGGCTCGACTCGCACTGGTCCCTGGACGGGCTGACCACGCTCGTCTACGGCGTGCCGAAGGTCATGGCCGGGCTGGAGCCCGACGCCAAGCCGACGCCCGAACTCAAGGTCGCGCAGCGGACGTTCTTCGCGCTGCTGTACCGGCTCCTCGTGACCCGCGAGACCGGGCCGCGCCTGCCCACGCTGCTGCTGGCGGTGGGCGCGGACCGCGTGCGCAAGCTGCTCGCGGTCTGAGACACGTGGAAGGGCCCGCACCCCGAGGGGTGCGGGCCCTTCCGCATGCCGGTACCGGCCTGCCGCTACGCGGGCTCGGCCTCCCGGTCCTTGTGGTGCTGCTGCCTGAACGCCGGGATCATCCGGCGCAGGAGCGAACCGCTGCGCGGGTGCGTCACGCCGAAGCGGTCCGAGAGCGTTATGTCGAGGGCCTCGGCGGAGGGGTAGTTCTGCGTCTCCTCGACCAGCGCGCAGAACACCTTGTACGCCGCCTCGGCGAACTCGGCCTCGTCCGGGGTCTCGGGGCCGTCCTCCTCGCGCTGGGCGGGGATCAGGGCCTCCTGCTGCGTCGGCCGCTCCTCGTCCGGGCCCATCGGGGGCAGGACCGGGGTCGGCTCCAGGCCCTCCACGTACTGGGGGTTGTAGCCGCCCTCGTACGCCGCCTGCGGAGCCAGCGGCGCGGCGAACCAGGCGCTGTTGTGGGCCGCGGGCATGGCCGTCGGGTCCACCGCGAACGGCGGCGGGGCGTGCTGCGCGGCGCCGGCCTGGTTCTGCGGCTGCTGCTGCGGCTGTTGGGCCTGGGGCTGCTCGCCCTGGACCTGGGGCTGCCCGCCCGGCTGCCCGCCCTGCGGTACGGCCTGCGCGCCCTGCGGTACGGCCTGCGCGCCCTGTGGTACGGCCTGCCCGCCCTGCGGTACGGCCTGCTGCCCGGGCGCGGCCGCCAGGGCGGCGGGGGCCTGCTGCTGGCTCTGCTGCTCCACCGGCGGCAGCACCGCCGGCTCGATGCCCGTCGCCGCCAGCGCGTCCGGGGTGGTCTCCGCCAGCGGCACGCCGATCTTCGCCAGCTTCAGCGGCATCAGCGCCTCCACCGGAGCCTTGCGCCGCCACGAACGCCCGTAGCGCGCCTGGAGGCGCGCCTGGTAGATCAGCCGGTCCTGCTCCATGCCGACGGCCTGCTCGTAGGAGCGCAGCTCCCACAGCTTCATCCGGCGCCACAGCTTGAAGGTGGGGATCGGTGACAGCAGCCACCGCGTGATGCGCACACCCTCCATGTGCCGGTCCGCGGTGATGTCCGCGATCCGGCCCACCGCGTGCCGGGCGGCCTCCACCGTCACCACGAACAGCATCGGGATCACGGCGTGCATCCCGACGCCCAGCGGGTCCGGCCAGGAGGCCGCGCCGTTGAAGGCGATCGTCGCGGCCGTCAGCAGCCAGGCCGTCTGACGCAGGAGCGGGAAGGGGATCCGGAGCCAGGTCAGCAGCAGGTCCAGCGCGAGCAGGACACAGATGCCCGCGTCGATACCGATCGGGAACACCAGCGAGAAGCTGCCGAACCCCTTCTGCAGGGCGAGGGCACGCACCGCGGAGTACGAGCCCGCGAACCCGATCCCCGCGATGACCACGGCGCCCGCGACCACGACGCCTATGAGTATCCGGTGCGTACGAGTCAGTTGCATCGCGGCCACCCGCGATCCCCTCCCCTTGTCGAGCACATACCGAGCGCAGAGTGCTGGTGCTGCGTGCGGGGCACTTACCGCGCCTTTACCGAGCTGCAGCAGGCACAGCGTACGGGTGACCGGATGTCAGCGCCCAAGGAGGCCCCGCCCCGCGACCGCTCCTACTGGGGCTGCGGGGACGCCGGCTGCTCCGCCGGAGCCTTGTTCGCGGTGTCCACCGAGGCCACGGCCTCCTTGGCCGCGGTGATCGCGTCCTGGAGCAGCTTCGCGTGGTCCGGCGCACCCGCGCCCTCGTACGCGGCACCGTTGTAGTCGAGCGTGACCACCACGTTCTGGATGCGCGCCACGACCGTCGTGTTGAAGGAGTCGACGTCCTTCTTCACCGTGTAGGCGACCGACGTCGCCTGCTCGCCGATCCCCTCGGCGGCCGCGACCTTCGGGTCCTGCGCGCCCTCGGTGGCCTTCGCGGTCTCGACCTGCTTGTTGAACTGCTCCTCGGCGCGCTTGTTGGCGTCGCCGAGCGTGGCGTCCGAGTCGGAGCGGGAGTAGGAGAGCGAGAGCCAGCGGTACTGCGAGCCCTTCAGGCCGTCCTCGTCCAGACCGTTCCAGGAGCAGCCGGCACGGCTCTTCAGGTCGTTCGACTTGGCCGCGAGGCCGTTCTTGTCCTTCACCTCCGGGACGAGCGTGTCTATCGTCGCCGGCTGGAGCGCCTTGCACGGGTCCGGGAGCGCGGCGTAGGTCGCCTTCGCCAGGGTCTTGGAGGACTTCGGGTTGGGCTTGGCCGAGGAGGACGAACCGGACTTCTTGCCGTCGTTCGAGCCCGACTCCTTGCCCGAGTCGGACGAACACCCGGCGACGGTGAGGATCACCGGGACGGCTGCGCAGGCGAGAACGCGGGTGAGGCGCGAGGCTGATCGGTGCATGGTTCCTTCAGTACGTTTGTCGGTTGTTCTTCGGACGCGGGACCGGGGCAACGGTAGCCCGACCGGGTGGTGGACTGCTGTGCGCGCCGTCACCCCCGGGCGCGGCGCGCACCGTTCACTCGCTGAAACGCTCGGCCAGGGCCTGCGCCAACTGCCGTGCCCTGTCCTGGGTTTCGGTGCTCGGCGGGACCGTTCCGGGCAGTGCCGGCTGCACGCTGTACTCGATGGTCACGATGACGTTCGAGGTGCGGAACACAATGCGCACGGTGCGGGACTGGGCGGCGCTGGCCCCGGCGGGGCTGAGCTTGTCCTCCAGGAAGGCGTCGTTGCCGAGGCCTTCCAGGACGCGGGATCCGAGCTCGACCGGGGCGGAGGGGCTCGCGGCGGGGGAGGACGGCACCCCGGAGCCGGGCGCGGGCGAGGCCGGCGGAGCGGGGGTGGGGGCCGCCGGGGTCGGGCTCGCGGCCGGGCTCCCGGTCGGGCCGGGGAAGGGCAGCTTCGCGTCGGTGAGCCGGCGTACGTAGACCTGCTTGGCCTTGTCGTCGTCGCTGGTGGCGGACCGGTCGTACGAGACCACGCGCTCGAAGCGGACCGCCAGCAGCCGGGTCTCCTCCGGGCTCTGCCCGGTCCAGCGGCAGCCGACGTGCCGGTCGCCGTCGTAGGAGGCGTCCGCGACGCCGAGGTACATCTGGTCGCGCTGCTCCGGGGTGAGGCTGTCCCCGGCCGGGAGCAGGCCCTTGAGCTTCTTGCTGTCGGCGACGGCCTTGCAGGGCGCGGGCAGACTGCGGTACTTCCCCGGTTGGGCGGGCGCGGCGGCGCTCCCGCCGGCCTTGGAGTCGCTGGTGCCCCCGCCGTCGCTCCCGCCGGTGCACCCGGTCAGGCCGGCCGCTCCGGCCGCGAGCGCGGTGAGCATCGCGATGCCCGGCAGGACTCGCCGCCGTACCGCCTTGAGCTGCACGTCCACTGGCTCCCTTCGACCGGCGGGCCCCCCGACGGTCAGGAAAATGCGTTGCCGCGACTCGGGCACGGCTGGACACAATGTCTATCGCACACGCTGGTGCCGGCGCCGGTCCTCTGTCGTATTTGGGATCAAGAGCGAGGCTTTTGCGCTTTCCGACTTTTCTGTGGTTTTCGGGGGATTGATTCCTTATGTCGTACGTAGAGGTGCCCGGGGCGAAGGTCCCGATCCGGTTGTGGACCGACCCGGCGTCGGTCGAGGACGGCGCGATGCAGCAGCTGCGCAACGTCGCCACCCTTCCCTGGATCAAGGGCCTGGCCGTCATGCCGGACGTCCACTACGGCAAGGGGGCCACCGTCGGGTCGGTGATCGCCATGAAGGACGCGGTCTGCCCGGCGGCGGTGGGCGTGGACATCGGCTGCGGCATGTCGGCGGTGAAGACGTCCCTGACGGCGAACGACCTGCCGGGGGACCTGTCGGGGCTGCGGTCGAAGATCGAGCGGGCGATCCCGGTGGGGGTGGGCCTGCACAAGGAGGCCGTGGACCCGTCGCGGCTGTACGGCTTCTCGGTGGAGGGGTACGAGGACCTGTGGAGCCGGTTCGACTACCTCACCGATGCGGTCAAATTCCGTCATGAGCGTGCCATGAAGCAGATCGGAACGCTCGGAAGTGGCAACCACTTCATCGAATTCTGTCTCGATGAGTCGGGTTCGGTCTGGCTGATGCTGCACTCCGGCTCCCGGAACATCGGCAACGAGCTCGCGGCCCACCACATCGAGGTGGCCCGGGGGCTCGACCACAACCAGAACCTGGTCGACCGGGACCTCGCGGTCTTCCTCGCGGCCACGCCCGAGATGGCGGCGTACCGCAACGACCTCTTCTGGGCCCAGGAGTACGCGAAGTACAACCGCGCGGCCATGATGAGCCTGTTCAAGGAGGTCGTCCGCAAGGAGTTCCGCAAGGCGAAGGTCTCCTTCGACCGTGAGATCAGCTGCCACCACAACTACGTGGCGGAGGAGCGGTACGACGGCATGGACCTGCTGGTGACCCGTAAGGGCGCGATCCGGGCAGGTAGCGGTGACTACGGGATCATCCCGGGGTCCATGGGTACGGGCTCGTACATCGTGAAGGGCCTCGGCAACGAGAAGTCCTTCAACTCGGCCTCGCACGGCGCGGGCCGGAAGATGAGCCGGACGGCGGCGAAGAAGCGGTTCTCGGCGCGGGACCTGGTGGAGCAGACCAAGGGCGTGGAGTGCCGCAAGGACTCGGGCGTCGTGGACGAGATCCCCGGTGCCTACAAGTCCATCGAGCAGGTCATCGACCAGCAGACCGACCTGGTGCAGGTCGTGGCCAAGCTCAAGCAGGTCATCTGCGTCAAGGGCTGAGGCCCGCGCGCGGATGTCGGGGGAGTGCGGGAGCCCGGACCGGTGGTGATCGGTCCGGGCTCACGCGCGTCGGGCTTCAGGCCTCGTCGCCGTCGAGGAGGAGGTCCACCGGGAGCTCGACGGAGACCCCGATGGAGGGGGGCAGGGGGATGGACTCGCCTCGCTTGTAGGTCCTGCGCAGGCGGTACGTGCCGTTGCGGGGGTCGCAGCAGAGGACGGCCTCGTCGTGGTGGCGGTCGGCGATGACGTACACGGGGATGTCGGCCTTCGCGTAGCTGTCGACCTTGACGCCGATGTCGTCGGACCAGTTCGACGAGGTCACTTCGACGACCAGGCGGAAGACGTCGGCCGCGTAGCAGTTCTTCTGGACCCTGTGGTCGCGGAAGTCGGCCTCGACGAGCGCGAAATCCGGGATCGCGTAGTCGTCGGATCCGGTCGGCAGCCAGAGGCCGATCCCCTGGACGTATCTCAGCCCCGCCTTGCGGGCGCCGGCGTCGTAGAACTTTTCGATGAGCCAGCTCAGCGACAGTGCGTGTGACCCGTCCGCGGGTGGTGTCGCGGTGAGCCTCCCCTGGAGAATCTCCACTCGGTGTCCGGGAAGCTCCTTGGAGAGACGATCGGCGGCTTCGGCGATCGTGGGCTCGTGCTGTATCACGGTCATAGCTTCCTCCCTCTGGGGGCTCACGCTTTCGGAGCGTAGCCGCGCCCACCGACATTCCGTGTGCATTCACCCATACGGGCGCCGGGGTGCGGGGTGGCAACTTCCGCTTGGGGTAAGAGGGTTGACCCGCGAGTTGGTCTAGACCAAAGTGTGCGGCATGGGGAGATCCCGCGTGCTTGTCGCCGCGCTCGCGTCGTTGTCGCTCGTCCTCGGGGCCGCCGGGTCCGCTCAGGCGAAGGCCGGGCTGCCGCCCGTCGTGTCGCACGTGCCGACCCGGGAGAAGGTCGTCTTCATCACCGTCGACGACGGCTGGACCCACGATCCGGCGGCGGCCCGGATCCTGCTGGAGAAGCGGGTGCCGGCCGCGCTCTTCCTGCTGCCGGGGGCGACCTCGTACGACACCGGGTACTTCACCCGGCTCACGGAGGAGGGACGGGCGAGCGTCGAGAACCACACCGTCAACCACCCGGACCTCACGACGCTCGACGCCGCCGGCAAGGACGCCGAGGTGTGCGGCGCCGGGGAACAGCTCCACGCCGCCTTCGGACGGACCCCGAAGCTGCTGCGGCCGCCCTACGGGGCCGTGAACGACGAGGTGCGGCTCGCGGCCAAGGCGTGCGGGGTGAAGGCGCTGATCACCTGGACGCACGACTTCACCACGTGGGGCGGGACCCCGCCCACGCCGCGGCTGGCGGCCGGGGACATCGTCCTGCTGCACTTCACGCCGACGCTGGCCGCGGACCTCCAGCGGGCCCTGGACGCGGCGAGGGCCGCCGGGCTGAAGCCGGCGGCCCTCATGCCGCACCTGAAGGCGGCGGGAGTCCTCCAGGCGGGAGTCCTCTAGAGGTCGCGGTGGACCTTCGTGTTCGAGGCCTGGGCGCGGGGGCGGACCACCAGGAGGTCGATGTTGACGTGGCTGGGGCGGGTGACCGCCCAGGTGATGGTGTCGGCCACGTCGTCGGCGGACAGGGGCTCCGCGACGCCCGCGTAGACCTTCTCCGCCTTCTCCGCGTCGCCGCGGAACCGGGTCTTCGCGAACTCCTCGGTCTTGACCATGCCCGGGGCGATCTCGATGACGCGCACCGGCTGGCCGACGATCTCCAGGCGCAGGGTCTCGGCGAGGACGCGGGCGCCGTTCTTGGCGGCGACGTAGCCGGCTCCGCCCTCGTAGGTGGCGTGGCCGGCGGTGGAGGAGAGGACGACGACCGTGCCGTCGCCGGAGGCGGTGAGGGCCGGGAGCAGGGCCTGGGTGACGTGGAGCGTGCCGATGACGTTGACCTCGTACATCGTGCGCCAGTCGGCGGGGTCGCCGGTGGCGACGGGCTCGGCCCCGAGGGCGCCGCCCGCGTTGTTGACGAGCACGTCACAGCGGTCGAGGGAGGCCGCGAAGGCGTCGACGGCGGTGCGGTCGGTGACGTCGAGGGCGTGGGCGGTGGCCCGGTGGCCGGCCTCGGTGAGCTCGGCGGCGAGGGCCTCGATGCGGTCCTTGCGGCGGGCGGTGAGGACGACGTGGTAGCCGGCTGCGGCGAGCTGCCGGGCGGTGGCCGCGCCGATGCCGCTGCTCGCGCCGGTCACTACGGCGGTTCGGGTGGCGGCCGTGCTCATGTGCGGGCTCCTCGGTCGTTCGTACGGGCGATTACCCGCCAGCATAGGCGGGGCTCAGCGGCCGTGCGGGGCGTGCGTGGCGCGAAGGCGCGCACGGCAGATGGGGGTGGGCGCGCCCTCGTTCGTGTGATGGTCCGACCGGCCGGGGGTGCGGGTGGCTAGCCTCCGCGCGAGGAGGTGGTGTCGGTGCGCCGTGGTGCCGTACGAAGTGTGGTGGTGGCGGGTTTGCTGGCGCTCGGCGCGGGGGTCCCCGGGTCGGTACAGGCGTCGGCGCATGCGTCGGCGCGGGTGGCGGACGGCCCGGAGGCCGACGTGGCCTACCACGGCCGGGTGGCCCTGTCCGGGGCACGGCTGCGGATCTGGCTGGTCCCGGAGAACGACGGGCCGGCCGCGGTGCCGAACGCGACGCTGCGGGTGCGGCTGTCGGCCGAGCTCGCGGACCGGCAGCAGTTGGCGGAGGGCTGCGCGCGGGCGGGGTCGCGCGAGGTGGTGTGCGAGACGGGGCCGTTGCCGCTGCACGGGCGGGGCCGTCACATCGCGCTGCTGCTGGACCTGCGGGAGCGGGCTCCGGAGGTGGCGGTACGGGTCGACACGTGGTGGGACGGCGGCGCGACCGACCGGAACCACAGCAACGACGAGCACGTGGTGCTGGCACTGGACACGGGCGACACCTACGCGTTCTAGGTGGTGCCGAACTCCACGAGGGCCTCGTCGACGATCCGCTCCAGGCGGGCGTGGTGGGCGCCGCGCCAGTAGACGCGCTCGCACGCAGCGCACTGCGCGAAGACGTCGTAGGAGCGGTGCGTGCCCTGTTCCAGGCGGTCGCCGACGCTGTCCTTGTCGGCCTCGCGGAGCGGGCCGTTGCAGGCGGTGCAGCGCGTCCACGGGGCGAGGGCGGGTGCGAACCGGCCCAGTACGTCGCGCAGTTGCTCGTCCGGGTTGTCGCTGTAGACGTACGCGCCGGCGAACAGCTCGCGGCGGCGCAGCAGGCCGCGGTCGCGGGAGAGCAGGACGCGCCGCTCGGCGGCGGAACGGGTGGCGAGGGCGGGGTCGCCGATGTCCTCGTTCTCGTAGGCGGCGTCGACGCCGAGCAGGCGCAGGCGGCGGGCGAGGGTGCCGAGGTGGACGTCGAGGAGGAAGCGGAGCGGGGCGCCGGCGATCTGCTGGGGCCGCTCGACGCCGAACACCTCGACGTCCTGGCCGTCCCGGGGCACGTAGGAGACGGGGACCTCGTGGCCGTCGACGAGGAGGCGGCCGACCTCGGTGAGCGGGACGCCGGCCGATTCGACGACGTGGCCGAGGCTGGAGGCGCCGTCGGTCGCGGTCGGTACGCGGTCGGCGCGCCGGCTGGGCGGGGCGAAGAGGCGCAGTTCGGGGGCGAGGGTGAGCTGAATGCCGGGTCCGTTCACCCTGTCAGCATGCCATTGCCGGGGCATGGGTCGCGGCTGAATTTACGAGGTCGCGGTGGCCCGGTCGTAGGTGTCGCGATGGGTGCTGACCTCGTCGAAGTGGTTCTCGGCCCAGAGCTTCACGGAGGACAGGAGGCAGCCGAGGCTGCTGCCCAGATCGGTGAGCCGGTAGTCGACGCGGGCGGGGACGGTGGGGGTGACGGTGCGGGTGACGAGGCCGTCCCGTTCGAGGGAGCGGAGGGTCTGGGTGAGCATCTTCTGGCTGACGCCGGGGATCTTGCGGCCGAGGTCGCTGTAGCGCATGGAGCGGTCCTCGGCCTGGCCGAGGGCGCTGACGATGAGGCCGACCCACTTGTCGCTGATGCGGGCCAGGAGCTGGCTCGTGGGGCACTCCTTCAGGAACGCGTCGTAGGCGGATCGGGCTTCCTCGCGGCGGGCCGCGGCGGTGCTGGTGGTCATGGGTGCCCCACTTCCGGGTCGGGTACGCACCTTGGAGTGCGTACTTACGAAAGGAGAGTAACTCTCCCTAGGTTAGTGCTCACCGGAAACGAGCGAACAGACGAACGGGAGAGAAGAAAATGAGCGAGCAGACGATGTCGGCGGCCGTGGTGAGCGCATTCGGCGGCCCGGAGCAGGTCGTACTGGCCGAGGTCCCGATCCCGCGCCCCGCGGCCGGCCAGCTCCGCGTCCGGGTCGCCGCGGCCGGGCTGAACCCGGTGGACGGCGCGGTCCGCGCCGGGGTCTTCGGCGGCGGTGGACAGCGGCTCGGCCTCGGCTGGGAGGTGGCCGGGGAGATCGACGAGGTCGGCGCCGATGTGACCGGCCTCCGGGCCGGCGACCGGGTCGTGGGCCTGCACCACGGGGCGGTGAAGCCGCTCGGCACGCACGCGCAGTACGTGGTGCTCGACGCCACCGCCGTGGCGGCCGCGCCGACGACCGTGGACGCCGTGGCCGCGGCCGGGCTCCCGCTCGGCGGCCTCACCGCCGCCCGCGCGGTGGACCTGCTGGGGCTCGCCCCCGGCTCCTCGGTGCTGATCACCGGAGCCGCGGGCGTCGTCGGAGCGCTGGCCGTCCAGCTCGCCGCGCGGGCCGGCCTGGTGGTGACGGCCCTGGCGGGCGCGGAGGACGAGGAGCTCGTACGGTCCCTGGGCGCGACCGGCTTCGTCCCGCGCGGCGCGGCCCCGGCCGGGCCCGTGGACGGGGTCCTGGACGCGGCCGTCCTGGGCGCGGACGCGCTGGGCTTCGTACGCGACGGCGGGGTCTACGTCGGCCTGATCCCGAACCACGCCCCGGCCCCGGAGCGCGGCATCCGGGTCGAGGAGCAGGAGGTCGCGGCGGACGGGGCGCACCTGGCCCGCCTGGTGGCCCTGGTCGACGCGGGCGCACTGACCCTCCGGGTGGCGCAGACCTTCCCGCTCGCGGAGGCCGCGAAGGCCCACGCGCAGCTGGGGACCCCCGGGGTCCGCGGCCGGATCATCCTGACGGTGTGACCGGCGCCATGCCCGGCGGCGTGCCCGGGTCCTGCGGCCGCCCCACCCGGTAGCGCCAGTCGCAGCTCGGGTGGGGCACCCCGGGCGGGTACTCGAAGTCGACGTCGCCCAGGTACTCGAACCCGGCGCGCCGGCACACCGCGTTGGACGCAGGGTGGTCGGTGCCGGGGAAGGCGTGCACGCTGTCGCGGGAGCCGTGGACGCGGACAAGGGCGAGGAGTTCGGACAGCGCGGCCACCGCCAGGCCGTGTCCCTGGAACTCGGGGAGGATGCCCCAGCCGGCCTCGTAGACCTGCTCGCCGCGCCACTCCCGCTCCCAGAAGCCGACGGACCCGACGCTCTCGGCGCGGTCGCCCCCGGGGCGGTTCCACACGACGCGGAACATCCGCCCGGCGGACGGCTCCCGCGCGCTCAGGGCCTCGTAGCGGCGCTGCCGGTCGAGGAGCTTCGCGGCCGGCTCGGGGCCGCCCAGGAACTCGGTCATGGCGGGTTCGTTCGCGCGCTCCAGCAGCCAGAAGTCTCCGGCCGACCAGGGCTCCAGTCGTACGTGCGTCTCCATCCGGCCACGCTACTCCGGGCGGAGCCGGCCCGGGCCGGCCCGGAGCAGCGTGGGGGCCGTCAGCTCCGCTGGAAGAACTCCACCTCCGCCAGGGCGAGATGGCGCTCCGGTGCGGCCCCGGCGGGGGCGTCCAGGGTCAGCCGGACCGTCGTGACGTCGCTGATGCCGGTGGGGAACGTCTGGGGACCGGGCTTGTCGCTCAGCGCGAGCTTCTTGTGGACCTTCCGGCCGTCCCGGGCCGTCACCTCCATGTCGATCTGGAGCGCCCGCGCCTGCTTCGCGTACTCCTCGGGCGACGACGAGGCGCCATTGGTGATGATCACGTCGACCATGCGGAACGGCTTCGCGAAGGTGTACGTCACCGAGGCGCCGGGGCCGGGCGCGCCCCAGTAGCGGTTGCTGAGCCCGTCCGTGCTGTGGCCCACCGGATGCCCGGGCACCTCGGCGCTCGCCTCCACGCGGGTGGCGGTCACCGCCTTGGCCTTGCCGAGCTTGTCGCGGGTGTCCTCGATCAGGTGGCGCCCGGCCGGCAGCAGCAGGAAGCCGCCCGCGCAGAGGGCCAGTACGACGGCCAGGACCACCAGGAAGCGCGTCGCCCGGCCGGAACCCGAGCGCGTGCGGCGGCGGAACGGCCAGATCGTCCGCCACCACGGCAGGGGCGCCGGTGCGGTGGTGGGCGTCAGCCGAGCCGCGCAGCGGCGGCAGAACCGGCGGTCCGGCGGGTTGGGCGTACCGCAGTCGGGACACGGCACGCCGGACACGTCGTCGCTGACCGGGGCGGTACGCACGACCGGGCGCGGCCGGGCCGCCTTCGCGGGCAGGACGGGCTGCGGCGACGCGGGGGCCTGCGGCGCGACGGGCCGGGGTGAGGCGGGCGGCCGCGCCGGGGTCGGTTCCGCGGCGGCGGGCTCGGCGGCGGGTGCGGGCGCGGGCGCCGGTGGGGCCGGGGCCGGGGCCGGGCGTCGGCGCTGCCAGGGCCGCCGCCGATCCGCGGCAGCGGACCCGGCGGGGTCGGATCCGCCCTGCCGGTCCGCGTCGGCCGTCGCGGGCGGGGCCGACTCCGCGCCGGAGGGCGCAGCCGGGGCCGACCCGGCCCTACCGGCCCCGGACGGCGAAGACGCGGCCCTGCCGGGCGCGGACGGCGACGAGCCGGTCGTGCCGGGTGCGGGCGACTCCGCTCGGGAGTGGGCAGTCGGGGCCGACCCGGCCCTGCCGGGAGCGGCCGGGGCCGAGCCGGTCGTGCCGGGGGCAGTCGGCGACGACCCGGTCGTGGCGGGTGCGGACTGAGCCGACCCGGTCGTGGTGGGGGCGGCCGAGCCGGTCGAGGCGGGGGTGGACGGCGACGAGCCGGTTGTGGAGCGAGCAGCCGAACCCGACCCGGCCCTGCCGGGGGCAGCCGGCGACGACCCGGTCGTGCCAGGCGCGGGCGACTCCGCTCGGGAGTGGGCAGTCGGGGCCGACCCGGCCCTGCCGGCAGCGGCCGGCGACGAGCCGGGCGGGGCCGGTGTGGACGGCGACGAGCCGGGCGGGGTCGGTGGTTCTGCCGCGGGGTGGTCGGGGGCGTCGGTTTCCGAGCCCGCCGGGTTCCGCGTGGGGGCTGAGCCGGACCAGCCCAGGTAGGCACCGCAGTTGCCGCAGAAGTCGTCCGTCACGCCGTTGGACGACCCGCACACGGGACACGCACGCACCGCTGTCACTTCCCTTCGCCGGTGGGCGGCCCGGACAGGACCTCGATCCGGCAGACCGTGTGGACGGGGCACAGGGAGCGCACGAGCGCGCCGACCCGGTCCGCATCCACCTCCGCCCCGCGGTCCGGCCACACCCGCACCAGGACCTCGGCGGCCGGGGCGGCGGGCAGCTCGGCACCGGCCGTACGGGACCAGGCGGCCCCGCCGTCCCCGCTGACCTCGGCGGACACGCCGAGCACCAGGCGCAGGGCCTCGGTCAGGCCGCGCCGGGTGCCGCGCCAGCGGTGCAGTTCCACCGCCCGCGCCACCGCCTCGCGCCGCAGCCCGGTGGGCCACGCGGGGTCGTCGATGCCGCCCACCCAGGAGGCCAGCCAGGGCAGGAAGTCGGCGGGGGCCAGGCGGGGGTCGAAGTAGGACGGCAGGTTGTCGAGGGTCGAGAACACCGGGGCGAGGACGGTGTCAAGGCCCGCCGTGAACCGCTGTGCGAAGTCGTCGTCGGCGTACAGCGCGGGCAGTTGCTCGCCGATCGGGTACCGGCCGGTCAGGCCGGGGACTGCGGCCCGGCTCATCCGTGCACCCCCGTCTCCGGCTCCGTCACGACCACCTGGTGCTGGTAGGAGAAGACGAGCGCGCCCGCTCCGATGTCGATCCGGTCGACGGGGGCGCCGCGCCGCCCGGTGATCGGGTCGGCGGCGAACATCCGGATCTCCTCCACCAGGACGTCTCCGACGGCGCGTTGCAGTACGCCGAACACCTCGCCGTACTGGACGGGCCGTCCGAACGGCCAGCCGGCGCCGTCGGGCCCGCCGCGCAGCGGGTTGAGGTGCCGGAACAGCGCGGCGAGCGCCGCCTCCCGTACCCGATCGGCGTCCGCGGCGGGTGCCGACAGCCGGGCGACCACGGTGACGCCCTGGTAGACGGGTGGCTCCACGACGAGGCGCGTGCCGATCAGCCGCCGTTCGTCGAGGGTGCCGGTGATCGCTTCGAGCACCTGGTCGGAGGGGATCAGCTGCTCGAAGCGGAGCCGGTCGTCGCCCTCGTCGGCGACGGCGTCCGGCACCACCAGGACGCGTACCGCGCCCGCTCCGGCCGGTCCCCCCGTCGCGCTCGTGGCGGGCAGGCAGCGGACCCGGCGCACCGAGGGCGCCGCCTGGCGGGCGATGATCTCGTAGTCCTCGGCGGTCACCGCGCGTTCCTGCATGCGCAGCGTTTCCGGCGCCCGCAGCTTGGCGTTGTCGATGGTCTCCCCGGCGACACCGCCGAGTGCCGCCTCCCGGTTGGTGACCCGGGCGATGTACGGGACGGAGCTGCGCAGGACGGAGATCGCGCCGCGCGAGACGTTGCCCGCGGGGCCGCCCCCGGTGCGGTATCGGGCCACGCGGACCTGGGCGCCCTTGGGCGGGACCGCGCCGCAGGCCCGCAGGGTGCCGTCGGCCTCGCGCAGCACCGGCGGGAAGGTGAACTCGCCGGTGGTGGCGTTCACCCGGACGTGCCGGTCGTCGGGACCCGAGCGGCCGAAGTGCTCCACCACCTCCCAGCGCCGCCACCCTTCGGCGGACGACACCTCCACCACGGGTGGTTCGCCGTCGAGCAGCACGGGCGGGCGGCCGAGCCGGAAGGTCTGCCCCGCCACCCCCTCCGAGGCACCGAGCGGTACGTCGGTCACCCGCTCGGCGTGCTCCACGGCCATCGTGCCGCCGACGGTGAAGACGGCGGCCTCGCGCACGGTCGGGGACTCCGAGTAGAAGGGCTGGCCGGGCTCCGGTTCGGTGACCCGGCAGCGCAGCCAGCCGGCGCGGGTGCCGCTCAGCAGGGATGCGGTGTGCCCGGCCGGTACGTACACGATGACCTCGCCGGGCCGGTTGAGGCCGCCGGTGCTGTCGGAGTCGGTCTCGCAGCGCTGCCACCGGCCGCCGTCCCACGCCTCCCACACCAGCGGGGGCTGGCGCGGGTCGACACCGACGCCCTCGACACGGCTGTCGAGGCGGACCGCGACCACGCAGCGCGGGACCGCCGTCGGCAGGCCGAACAGCAGGGCGTCGCCGGGCTCGGGCGTCGACCCGAAGCACGGTATGTCGCGGCCCTCGGCGAGCGCACCGGTCCGGTCGGTCATGTCACCGCTGCGCGGGGCGGTGACCAGGCGCATCAACTCGCTGGGCACGATGCGCAGATCGCCGGTGGTCGCGAACACCACGGCTTCCTCGGTCTCGCCGGCGGCGGTCGTCACCTCGGTGCCCGCGGGCAGCGTCACCGTGTCGGGCTGCGGGGCGGACAGCCAGAAGTCGACGTCGGCGACGGCGGCCGAGGGCGGGTACAGCTGGATGTCCAACAGGTCCAGGAACGCCAGGTAGTTCTTGTCCGGGACCCGGTTCAGCCGGTACAGCAGCTGGTCGACGAGGTAGGCGAACGTCTCGATCAGGGTGACGCCCGGGTCGGAGACGTTGTGGTCGGTCCACTCCGGTGCGCGCTGCTGCACGTACCGCTTCGCCTCGTCGACGAGTTGCTGGAACCGCCGGTCGTCCAGGTTGGGGGAGGGCAGGGCCATCAGTCCGCGACCATTTCCTCGGCCCCCTCCTCGGAGGGGATCGTGTAGAAGGGGAAGACCAGGTTGCGCCGGTCGTTGGTGGTGCGCACCGTGTAGTGCACATCGATGTAGAGGGTGCCCGCGTCCACGGCGTCGAAGGCCACGACGACCTCGTCCACCGCGATCCGGGGCTCCCAGCGCTCCAGGGCCTCGCGCACCTGCTGGGCGACCCGCCCGGCGGTGTCGCCGTCGCCGGGGGCGAAGACGTACTCGTGGATGCCGCAGCCGAATTCGGGCCGCATCGGCCGCTCGCCCGGAGCGGTGCCCAGGACCAGCCGGATGGCTTCTTCGAGTTCCCGTTCCCGCTCGACCATGGCGATGCCGCCGGTCGGCCCGACCCGCAGGGGGAACGCCCAGCCGCGCCCGATGAACCGTTCGCTCATCACACACCGCCGATCAGGACGGTCGGGGCGCCGGTCAGGACCATCGCGCCGCAGGAGGTCTGATCGCGGGCCCGCGCCGCGGGCAGCCCGCCGATGAGCACCGTGCCCGTGGCGAGGGCGGCCGGATTGGGCATGATCACGTTGCCGGGGCCGAGGGCCGCGTGCGGCGGGACCACGCAGACGTGCAGGCTGCCCACGACGGCGGCGGGCAGGCCGCCGATCAGCACCGTCGCCACCGCCGCGGCGGCGCCGGGCGGCGGCGTGGCGAGCCGGCCACCGTGGTTGGTGGGGTCGCCGGTACGGGCGGCGGCTGGCATCGGGTTCTCCTCGCAGAAGACGGTCGTGGTCCGGGCAGGTCGGGGTGGGGGTCAGTTGATCCGGATGAGCCGGGCCTTGAGGACGGCGAGCAGGCCGCCGTTGACGGTGACGTCCGTGGTTCCGTTCACCTTCACCGACCGGCCGCCGATGCTGACCCCGGCGGTGCCGTCGATGTCCACCTGGCGGCCGGACACCTTCACGCTGCCCTTGCCGGCGTCCAGCGTGATGCCGGCCTTGTCCAGGACGACGGAGGTCAGCGGCCGCCCCCGCCCCGCGTACACGGTGAGCTCGATGCGGTCCCGGCGGTCGTCCATGCGTACTTCGAGGCGCTCGTCCCCGGTCACCAGGCGCAGCCCGGAGGGTCCGGGGGCCGCCGCGTCCAGCAGTTCCACGCGGTGGCCCGAACGCGACACCACCGAGCGGCGGTTGACCTTTCCGCTGGTCTTGTCGATGAGCGGCACGTCGTGCGGTGAGGGCTGGTCCACGCCGTTGTAGAGCCCGCCGAGCACGTACGGGCTGTCGAGCAGGCCCTGCTCGAACCCGACGAGCACCTCGTCGTTGACCTCGGGGCTCACCACACCGCCGCCGCCCTTGCCGCCCCACTGGACGGTACGCACCCAGTCGCTGACGTAGGTGTCGTCCAGCCAGGGGAACTTCAGCCGCACCGCGCCGCGTTCGGAGCCGTTCGGCTCGCGCACGTCCGTCACCACGCCGATCGCCAGTCCCGGGATGCGCGGCCCGCGGCCCGGCGCGTTGGCGCCGGTCACCAGGCCGGCGAGGGAGCGGTCCGGGCTGGAGCTGACCCACACGGTGGTGCGGTAGCCGCCGTGCGGCTCCAGGACGTGCTGCACCGCCGTGGCCGTGTACCGGCCGGAGAACGCCTGTCCCACGTTGCCGAGGGCCACCGCCTTGCCCGCGCGCAGCAGCGGGTTCCCCTCGGCCACCGCCTCCAGCTCGCCGAAACCGGAGCTGATCCGGTCCGCCGCCGCCTTCGCGACCGCCGTGGTCTCGGCCTGCGTCCGGTACGGGGTGTCGGTGACGGCCACGGCCGACTTGCCGAAGCGGGCGGCCAGCGCGGGGCTGAGACCCGGCACCACCGTGTCGCTGACCACCGACGGCTGCTGGGCGACCAGCGGCCGCTTCGTGGTCACGTCCCAGCCGCGGACCTGCACGGTGGACGAGCCGTCGGCGGCCGACAGTGCGGCCCGCAGGGCGAGGAGGTTCCGCCCGTACTCCAGGACCAGCGGGTTGCGCACGGCCGACGTCGACGGGGCGGGCGCCCCGGACGCCTTCACGGGCCGGGTGAACTGGAGAAGCCCCTGGTCGTCGACGCGCACCTGGGCGCCGCTCTCGCCCGCGAGGTACTGCAGGAAGTCCCAGTCGGAGACGTTCGCCTGGGACAGCTGCTTGTAGGTGACCGGCGCGGCCTCCACCTTCCCGACGGAGAGCCCCGCTCCGGCGGCCACCTTGCGGACGATGGCGGCGGCCGTCATGTTCCGGTACGCCACGACCTTGCGGCCGCGCTGGAGGCGGTGCGCCTTGGAGTAGGCACGGACGACGGTGAACGATCCGGTGCGGTCCCGGTCGATCTCCAGGGCCGTGACCTCGCCGTTGAACAGCCGCTCCCGCGCCTGTCCCTTTACGGTCATCACCGACACCCGCAGCGGGGAGCCGATGGTGATGCCGGTGGCGCGCAGGAACTCGTGGTCGGGGTCGCGGTAGGTGAGGACGGCCGTGTCCGGCAGGCCGACGTTCTCGTCCACCACGCAGCTCACCAGTTGTGCCGCCCAGATCTGGGGCAGTTCGCCGGGGGCCTCCACGATCGGGTCGGCCGCGAACGACCGGCCTCCGGGCTCGGACCCGCTCACCGCTGCTCCTCCTCGCCGTGCTGGTCCTGCGTGCCCGGCACCACGATCTCGGTGCCGGGGACGAGAGCCATCGGGTCGTCTATGCCGTTGGCCTCCGCGATGACCCGCCAGGCCGTCGCGTCGCCGTACTCGCGCCAGGCGAGCATCGCCAGGCTGTCGCCCGCCACGACGATGTGCGTGCTGCGGGCGGTCCGTGAACCGGAGGTCGGGTTCTGGCCCGGCGGGTCGACGCTCGCCTCCTCGATGGACAGCGAACAGGTGGCCCGCAGCGGTTTCCCGTCCACGTCGAAGAGCGTGTACGACACCGAGAGGTTCGACAGGACCCCGTCGAAGGACGTGGTCCGCGCGCTGCCCCATTCGAAGCGCACCCAGGGGCTCGCCGGCTTCTTGCGGCCGAGGCTGGCCGGGGTCGGTACGCACGCCTTCATCAGCTTCTCCACCGCCTGCTCCACCGAGTTGTCGTGGGTGGCGGTCGCGTCCAGGAACACCTCGAGGCTCAGGGTGCGCGGACCGCTGCCCACGAACTCGGGCAGCGCCGACTGCCCGGCCATCCGGGACGGGGAGCGCCGCCACTCGGTGGTCTTGCCCAGCTGCAGGGTCGACGGGTTGAACTGGAGGTCGAGCTTCGCGAGCACCCCGCCCGGCTTGGCCCCGACCGAGGCCGGCGGCTCCTTGAGGGTGAGCTGGGCCCGGGCGCGGCTGGCGCGTGCCGATGAGGCCATGGCGGGGTTCCCTTCGAGGGCGGGCGGGGAGGTGCGGGAGGACGAGTACGGGGCGGGCGGGGCCGGGGCCGGGGGCCTGAGCCGGGCGGGGTGCCCGGGGGTCAGCTGGGCAGCAGCCCTTGGTGGGCGATCTCCAACGTCTCCACCGCCGCGGCGGAGTTGGCGGGGTCGAAGGACGGACCCTGCCAGCGGACCGGGACGATCCCGAACACCTGCCAGCTGATGATCCGGCTCAGATCGGGCCGCAGCGCCACGATCTCCCCGTCCTTGGGCTCGACCCGCCGCAGCGTCTCGTCCAGCCAGCGGCCGATCTTCGCCGTGTCCGCGGTCACGGGCCGGGTCAGGGTGATGTTCGACCAGGTCACGCGGCCCGGCAGCTGCCAGGTGAAGCCGTTGTTGCCGCCCTCGGCGTAGCTCTCCATCTCGACCTCGGCGCCCATGCCGGCGCAGGTGTGGAAGGCGCCCAGGTCGTTGCCGCCGATGGCCAGCCGGAAGAACACGCTGGTGGCGAAGATGTTGTCCGTCATGGGTCCGTCGTCCGTTTCTCGTTCGTACGCGTTCTCAGCGGCGGCCGTCGAAGGGCCGGCCCGCGCGTTCCCGGCCGCGCCGCAACTCGGTGCGCAGCAGCCGGGAGACCGGATCCAGCAGGCGGCGTGCCAGATCGTCCAGGTCGGAGTCGGGGACCTGGTGCGCCGGCGCCGCTGCCGCTGCCGTTGCCGGTGTCGCGCGCCGGTCGGGCGGGGCGGTCCGGGTGCCCCCGGGCGGGGGCCCGGAGCTCACGGCCGGTCCGGGGCCGGTCCGGGGCCCGGCCGGGGCGCGCTGCACGGGCGGCGGAGGTACGGGGGACGGTGTCCCGGGGCGCACGACGGGTACGGGCTGCGCCGACGGGGTGGCCGGCGCTGGCCGGACCACGAGCGGCGGTGCGTGCGGGCCGGTCACCGGGAGGGACGCGGCCTTCGCGGGCGGCGCGGGGCGCACGGCACGTACGGCATGCACGGCATGCACGGCGTGCGGGGCCACCGGGCGCGGCCCGTCGACCGCGGCCCGCTGGACCTGTTGCGGTGCGGCCGCCGGGGTGGGCCAGCGGGCCGGGACCACGGGACGGCCCGCCGGGCGGGCGGCGGCGGGGGCGGCGGCGCTCCCCATGTCACGGGTGCCGAGGGGCAGGGGCCGGGCCGCCAGGAGCTGGAGGGTGCGGTGCGCGGCGGGCTGCGGGGCCATGCCCGGGCCGGTGACCGCCCGGGCGACGACCGGCCGGGCGACGACGGGCGGCACCGGGTGGGCGGCCCCGGGGGGTGCACCGGGGCCGCCGGTTCGGAGGGCGCGCGGGGCGGCAGGGCCTGCCCCGAGCACGGGTGCGTGACCCGGCCGCCCCGACGGCGCACCGGGCGCGGCTGCGCGCTGTACGTCGGCGGGGGAGCCGGGCCGGGCCGCCCGGGCCCGGGACGAGGCGGAAGCCGGCGGCGCGGCACTCGGCGGCAGCGCGGGCAGCGGCGCCCCCAGGCCGGTACGGACCCGGGGCGTGGACCCGCGGGTCGCCCCGGGCCCGGCACTGCCGGGAGCGGCGGCGCCCTCGGCCGCGGGCTCCGCCTGGCGCTGGACGACGGGCATCGCCGGGGTGGTCGGGGGAGTCGCTGCCGGGCGCCCCGACGGCACGGCCGTGGCGGGCAGTTCGGTGAGCGGCGCTCCGAGCGGTGCGCGGGTCCTCGTACGCCGCACGGGCTCGGGGCCGCCAGTGCCGCCCGCGGCGGACGGTTCGGTGCGAGGCGCCCGCGCAGGCGTGCCCGGGTCGGCGGAGGGCTCGGCCTGGCGCTGGACGACGGGCATGGCCGGGGTGGGCGCGGGTGCCGCGACGGGGTGGCTCGACGGCGCTGCTGTGGGCGGCTGTTCGGCGGCATGGGCGCCGAGCGGCGGACGGCTTTCCGTGCGCTGCTGCGGGGCGGGCTGCGCGGGTGTGGCGGCGCCGGCGGCCGTCGGCTCTGCCTGGCGCTGGACGACGGGCATGGCCGGGGTGGGACGGCCCGAAGGCGTGGCGGCCGGGGAGGGCACGTCGGTGACCGGCATGACGAGTGGCGGACGGCTCTCCGCACGCTGCACGGGCGCCGGGGCGCCCGGGGCAGGGTGCCGGGGGTCTTTGCCGCCGGGGTCGGCGGTGGTGGTGACAGGCGGACGGTTGCCCGTGGTGGTGGCGGCGGCTTCGGCCGCCTGCTCCGCCTGGCGCTGGACCACCGGCATGGCCGGGGTGGGCGCGGCGGCCGGGGCGGGATGGCCCGAAGGCGTGGCCGTGGGCGGCAGCTCGGTGACAGGGGCGCCGAGTGGCGGACGGCTCTCCGCACGCTGCACCGGTGCCGGGGCGCCCGGGGCGGGCTTCTCCGGGCGGTGCTGCGCGCCACTGCCGTCGGGTGTGGCGGCGCCGGCGGCCGCCTGCTCCGTCTGGCGCTGGACGATGGGCATGGCCGGGGTGGATGCCGGGGCCGGAGCGGGGTGGTCCGAAGGCGCGGCCGGGGAGGGCAGTTCGGTGACCGGCATGCTGAGCGGCGGACGGCTCTCCGCACGCTGCACCGGTGCCGGGGCGCCCGTGGCGGGCTTCTCCGGGCGGTGCTGCGGGGAGGGCTGCGCCCCACTGCGGTCGGGTGTGGTGGCGCCGGCGGCCGCCTGCTCCGCCTGGCGCTGGACCACCGGCATGGCCGGGGTGGACATCGGGGGCGCGGCGGGGTGGTCCGACGGCGGTGCCGTGGGCGGCAGTTCGGTGCCGGGCGTGCTGCCGAGCGGTGCGCGGGCGCCCGCCCGCTGTACGGGTGCGGCCGGGGCGGCCGTGGGCGTGTGCACGGGGCCGGGGGCCGGGCGGAGGGCGGGTATGCGGCGCCCGGGAGTGGCAGGCACCCGGGCGACGGTCAGCGTGCGGCCGACGGCGCGCGGCCGGACCACGGGGGTGCCGGAGTCCGTGGCGGCGCGGGGCGCGGTCGCAGGAGCGGTCGCGGACCGCTGGACGGGCGGCGGACCGGAGCGGGACGGGACGGCACCCCCGGCGGACGTTCCCCGGCTCCGCGATGCGTCGGGGACCACCGCGATCCGGCGGACCACCGGGAACCGCGCAGGCGCCGGCGCGGGGCCGACGGTCGCGGCGGGGCCGGCCGCGGCCCGCTGTACGGCGGGAGCCGGCGTGCCGAGTACGGCTGCGGGGTGCGCGGGAGCGCCGCCGCGGGCGACGACCGGGTCGGGCCCGGCCGGACCGCCCGGTCGGGACGGCGTGGTGCCGGGCGCGGGGGACTTCGGGGAGCCGGGTCGTACCCGGCCCGAGATCTGCGGGGCCTCGGCCGTCCGTGACGCACCCGGAGCCGGGGACGGCTCCTCCTCGTGCGGCCGGTGCAGCGCCCGCAGCAGCAGTGGGCCGCCGCCGCCGGGGCCGCTGCGCGGACCGGCGGGGCGGGTGACCCCGCGTACGAGGCCCGCCGGGGCGGACGGCAGCAGGGCGTGGGCGAGCCCGGTGTCGAACGACGGATCGCGCCACGCGGCCAGGCCCGACCGGAACGCGAGTCCGTCGCTGACACCGATCGCCGCGCGGGCGACGGTCAGTGCGGGCGGCGCCGTCATGCGCCAGCCGCCGTCCCAGTCGCCGGGCACGGCCCCGCCCTGCACGGCCCCGTCCCGTACGGCAGTCGTGCCGCGCGAGGCCTCCGGCGCCGCGGCCGCGGCCGGGGTCGCGGAATCCGGCACGGCGGTGCGCCGACGCAGCCTGTCCCGCCATGCCATGCGTTCAACCGCCTTCGTTCACACGGGTGTTGATGCGAGCTATCTCGTTGACCCACTCCTGGCGCTCGCCGTGGGTCAGGTCGAGGATCTCGTCGCGTTGCCAGTGGAAGTGGTAGGCGATGTACGCGATCTCCTCCCTGAGCCGGGGGAGGGCGTACGTCACGATTCCCCCAGGCGCCCACCGGAGAGGTCGACCTCGAAACCGCCTTCGCAGTGCGGGCAGGTGACGGCCGCGCGGGTGTGCCCCTCGCTGTTGACGCGCCGGTAGAAGTCCTGGAGGAACGCGACGTCGGTCGCGTACATCCGTTCCACGATCCCGGCGTGCACGTCGGTGATGGTGCCGAGCCGGGTGATCACCTGGCTGAGCAGCACCACGCTCAGGTACGCCGGGTTCTCCTTGACCCGCAGGTCGATCTGCGGGCGCAGTTCGTCGCGGGCGGTGGCCAGGCGCATCGAGCCGTGCCGGTGCACCGTGCCCGCTTCGTCGACGTATCCGCGCGGCAGCTCGAACTCGAACTCCGTGCGCAGTCCGTGGTCCTCGCGCCCCGCCGGAGCGGCGGCGGCCGGGGGTGCGGGTGCGGCCGCCGGCTCCGGGGCCGTCGCGGGCGCAGTGACCTGGAGGATCTCCTCCAGGTTGCCCGCCGTCACCGTACGGCGCCTCATTCGACGATGATCTCCTCGAACACGATGGTCACGGACTCGGTGGCCGCGGCGGACTCGCCGGCCTTCAGGGAGGGGCCCTCCCACTTGGAGGCCCAGCCCTGCATCAGCTGGATGCGGCGGACGGTGGCGCCCGTGGAGTCCTTGATCTCGATGGTGAGGTTCTGCCGAGCGGTGTCGACGGCGCCGTTGTTCAGGGTCTCCTTGATCCACTTGGTGAACTCGCTGCTCTTGTCGAGTCCCCGGGTGATCGTGACCTCGCCCGCCTGGCGCGCGCCGGGCTGCTTGCGGATGATCTGCTTGCCCTCCGCGCTGACCTGGCGGACCTCGACGACCTCTTCCTCGACGGTCAGGCCGCTGATCTCCTGGATGGATTCGACCAGGTAGCCGCCGAGCTGGACGCCGAAGATATGGGTGGAAAGAGCATCGCCCTCTGCCATGACTGTCCTTCACCTTTCCTTGCTGCTGCCCCGGAGGGTCACTCGTCGATGAGGCTGGTGCTGTCGGAGAACTGGGCCAGCCGGAACACCACGAACTCGGCGGGCTTGACGGGCGACACACCGATCTCGCAGACCACGCGGCCCTGGTCGATCGATTCCTGCGGGTTGTTGTCCCGGTCGCACTTGACGTAGAACGCCTCCGCCGCCGTGCGGCCGAACAGCGCGCCGCGGCGCCATTCCTCGGTGAGGAACGCGGTGACGTTGCGCCGGATGCTGGACCAGAGCCGGTCGTCGTTCGGCTCGAAGACCACCCACTGGGTACCCAGGAGGATGGACTCCTCCAGGTAGTTGAAGAGGCGGCGCACGTTCAGGTAGCGCCAGGCCGGGTCCGAGGAGAGGGTGCGGGCGCCCCAGATCCGGATGCCACGGCCGGGGAAGGCCCGTACGCAGTTCACGCCGATCGGGTTGAGCAGGTCCTGCTCGCCCTTGCTCAGGCGCAGTTCCAGGTCCACCGCGCCGCGGATCACCTCGTTGGCGGGGGCCTTGTGCACACCGCGCTCGGCGTCGCTGCGCGCCCACACACCGGCGACGTGGCCGCTCGGCGGGACGGTCGTGTTGCGCCCGGCGGCCGGGTCGAAGACCCGCACCCACGGGTAGTAGAGGGTGGCGTAGCGGGAGTCGTAGCCCGCCTCGTCGTTGCGCCAGGTGCGCACCTGCTGCGCGGAGAGCCCGGGCGGGGTGTCCAGGACGGCCACCCGGTCGCCCATCTGCTCGCAGTGCGAGATCACCGCGAGCTGTACGGTGCGTACGCCCTCGGAGTCGATGTCGCCGCGCTGGTAGGCGCTCATCAGGTCGGGCACCGCGACCATGGTGATCTCGTCGATGGTCTCCAGGCCGGCGAACCCGGTGCGGGCGGCGGAGTCGCCGACGTACTCGGCCGGGTCGAGCCGGGCCACGCCGCCACCGGCGGTCGCAGCGGGCGACGTGGCGGAGGCGTCGGGCACGGCGACGGTCTGCCCGGCGGGCCGGGTCTGGGTCGCGCCCCGCTGCTCGGTGACCTCGATCAGCTTCGAGGCGCGGGCCTGGGTGACGAGGTAGCCCTTGACGTTCTTGCGGGCGGACACCTCGTAGCTCTCGGCCACCTGGTCGCCCTGGCGGACCAGGATCTTGAAGCGGTCCTCGGGCGGGTTCTCGCCGTCCGCGTCGGCGATCTCCACGGAGACACCGGCGACGCCCGGCCGGGCCGCGATCAGGAAGCCGCCGAGCTCGACGGGCTCCGCCGCGCGGGGCTGGGGGACGGTGCCCGCGGCGGCCGGTGCGGAGGTGTCCTGCGCCTGCCCGCCGACGCGGACGACGTAGGCGGCGCCGCCGCCGTTGGCGAAGTACCCGTAGACGGCGTGCGGCAGGTAGGTGCCCTCGGTGAAGCCACCGAACCGCTGGGAGTACTGGTCCCAGCTGGTGACCAGAGTCGGCTCGTGGAACGGGCCGCTCTGGGCGAAGCCCACGAACGCGGCGACGGCGGTGCCGACCCCTTCGATCGGGCGAGCACCGGACTGCACCTCCTCCACGTACACGCCCGGGGTGAGGTACGTCGGCATGCTCGCTCCTTCGGGTTACAGCTTCGTCATCAGGTCTGACCACAGCCTTTCCGCCGGCCGCCGTCCGGGACAAGGTCGTTCGGACCTGGCCGGGGGCAAGTGCGCTGCCCTCCGCGTCGCCGCGTCCGGGCCGGCCAGGCACCGGGCTGCGCCCGGCGGCCGGCGCCCCGGCTCACAGGCCGGTGACCTGGCCCACGTACGGCCCGAACTCGCCCTCCAGGACCAGGCGGCCGAGCTTGCGGTACTCCTGGGCGACCGCCGTCACCACCTGGCTCATGGTCAGCGGTTCGCCCGACGCGGCCGCGAAGTAGGCGGCCGTCACGGCGCAGGCCCGGATGGAGCCCCCGGCCAGTTCGAACCGGTCCGCGCAGAAGCCGAGATCGAGGTCGCCGGCCCGGGGCAGCCGGTCGCCCAGGCACCGCTCCCACAGGGCCAGGCGCTGGGCGGCGTCGGGTACCGGGAAGTCCGCGACCACGTCCAGGCGGCGGGTGAACGCCTCGTCGAGGTTGGCGCGCAGGTTGGTGGTGAGGATGGCGATGCCGTCGAACGACTCCATCCGCTGGAGCAGGTAGGCCGACTCCATGTTGGCGTGCTTGTCGTGGGAGTCCTTCACCTCCGAGCGCTTGCCGAAGATCGCGTCGGCCTCGTCGAACAGCAGCACCGCGTTGACGGCCGAGGCCTCGGTGAAGATCCGCTCCAGGTTCTTCTCGGTCTCGCCGACGTACTTGTCGACGACCGTGGACAGGTCCACCACGTACAGGTCCATGCCCAGGTCGGCCGCGACCACCTCGGCGGACATGGTCTTGCCGGTGCCGGAGGATCCGGCGAACAGCGCGATCACCCCGCGTCCGCGGCCGCCGCCGGGCCGCATGCCCCACTGCCCGAGCACCTGGTCGCGGTGGCGGGCGCGTACGGCGAGTTCACGCAGCCGGCGGTGGGTGGGGGCGGGCAGGACCAGGTCGTCCCAGCCGACCGCGGGCTCCACCCGGCGGGCGAGGCGGGCGAGTCCGGCACCGTTCTGGGCCCGTACGGCGGTGCGCAGGCCCTCGGGGGAGAGCGGGCGGCCGTCGAGCGCGGCGGTGCGCACCGCGGTGTCGGCGGCGCGTCGCAGCTGCCCGGCGTCGAGGCGGTGCGCGGACACGGACCGGGCCAGCGCAGGGATGTCCCCGTCGGCGCCGCTTCCGGCGGCGGCCCCTTCCAGCGCGTGCCGCCAGCGGGTGACGTGCCGGTCGGGGGTGGGGGCCGCCACCGTCAGGGTGACGGGGGTCTCGGCCGCCCAGGCGGGCTCCCAGCCGCTGGTTCCGTGGGTGAAGAGGGGGATGCCGCGCAGCGCGGTGCACAGCGTGCGCAGGATCCGGGCCCGTTCGTCGGGCTGGTCGGGGAGTTCCTCCAGCGGCCCCAGCAGCACCCCGGCGCCCGTCAGGAGGGCCTCGCGGGCGGTGGTGCGGGCGAGTTCGGGCAGGTCGCGGGCGTGCCGGGCCAGTGCCGCCGGGTCCAGGGCGAGGGGGCCGGGCCCGCACGCGTGCAGTGCGGCGGCGGCCAGGCCTTCCGGATCGCCGCCGCGGGAGCGCAGGTGGACGTGGCGGGTGCCGCTGCCGGCCGCGGCGACGGCGAGCCTCAGCTCGTCCGGGTCGACGGCCGGGTCGTCGTGGGCCGGGCCGAGCACTTCGGCCAGCCGCGGGTCGGGCGAGGCGTCGCCGAGGAGATGGGCGGTGACCCGGTCCGGGACGGCCAGCACCCGTGACAGGGGCGGCCGTTCGGGTTCGGTGACCTCCAGCAGGCCGCCCGCGACGAGCGGTGCGGTGGGGGAGAGGCGGAACCGGGCGGCCGCGGACCCGGTGCGGCCGCACAGTTCGAGGGCGAGGCCGACGGTGGGCCGGCGGCGCGTCAGGTCGTCGTTGAGGTAGCCGTAGAGCCGCTCGAAGCGGGCGTCCAGGTCCGGCGCCATGGCCACCAGGAGCAGGTCCAGGTCGAGCGGTTCCAGCGCGAAGCGCGCGGCGAGGACGTCGAGCGGCGAGCCGGCCGGGGGCGCGGCCGGTGCGGGCGGGGGCAGGGCGGGGCCGGCCGGTGCGTCCAGGATCCGGGCGACCGCCTCGGGCGTGAGGTACTGGCCCCGGTAGGGGTCGTCCGGGTCGGGGTCGACGGCCCGCCGGAGCTCGACCGCCCGGCGTACCCGCTCCTCGACGAGCCGGAGCCGTGCCCACAGGTACGGGGTGGTGTCGGCCGGGGCCGGGGCCGAGGTCGGGCCCTCGGGCGCGGCCGGCGGCGCGGCGGTGTGCGTCACGGCTGTCGTTCCCCCCGTCGCCGGCGCGCGGGTGCGCCCGGCCGTTCCCGTGTTCCGCCGAAGCCCTCGGGCCCCGGCTCGCCCAGCTCGGTGTAGCGCAGCCGGCGCGCGCCCCCGCCCCCGTCGGGTGCGGTCTGCGGTACGGATTGCACGACCAGCCCCTCGGTGACGGGCGGGGCGGCGACCTTGCTGATGCCGGCCAGCGGCGCCTTCACGCGCAGCCCGAGGGAGGGCTTCAGCTCGCCGCCGAGCGCGGACCACACGTCGGACGCGGCCGGTGCGTCCATGCCGGTGCCGCCCGCGTCCACGTCCACGAGCAGGCCGAGTTCGGCGAGCGTGCCGGTGAGCATGGGCGGGGGCAGCGTGTCGGTGCTCACCAGGCAGGAGAGCACCTGGGACAGGAGCCGGTGCTCGTCCTGCGGTCGGCTCGCCCACGCGGTGACCAGGTACGTCAGCTCGAACCAGCGCGGCGGGGTGCGGCGCGCGACGACGAACCCGTCCGCGTCGTACACCTCGCCCGCGCCGCTGCCGCGCCGCGTGTGGTCCTCGCGGATGTCGTACAGGAACACGCAGACCGTGGGTGCGCTGCGGCGCGCCGCCCAGTCGCGCGTCGGGGCGTCGAAGACCACCTCGACGCCCGATGCCTCCAGGCCGGACTCCGCCAGCAGCCGGCGGAGCCCCTCGTCGACTTCGTGGATCACCGGCGGGTCACCTCGTCGGGCGGCTGGACCGAGCCGTTGACCACGAGGAAGTCGGTCTGCACCGGAGAGAAGCCGGGGCCGCTCGCGGTGATGATCCGGGGTCCCGTCTGGTCCTTGGCCAGGATCAGCAGCTGGCCGATGAACGTGCCGTCGCGCCGGGGAAGGGTCGGTGCCGCGGCTGCCGTGATGCCCGGCTTCCACGTGAACCGCACCGGCACGCCGGGCGGGAAGTCCTCGCCGCGCACGGAGGTGACGAAGCCGGGCTTGCCGATCGGCGGCACGGCGACGATGCGCGGCTGGAGGATGCGCAGTTGCTGCCGGGCGGTGTTGTCGCGGGGGTCGGCGTCCGTGCCGGTCGTGGTCAGGTCGCCGGTCACCTGAGCGGTGAGCGCCTTGTCCGGGTTGAGGACGACCCGCAGGACGGTCCGGGCGCCCGGCGCCAGGTCGGGCAGGGAGCACTGGCCGGACGCGTCGCAGCCCGGGGGCATCCCGGCGCTCGGTATCCCCTGCGGGAGCCCGATGCGCAGCCGCAGGCCGGTGGCCAGGGCGTTGCGGCCGTTGCGGACGGTGTACGTGACGACGACGCGGCCGCCGACGTAGCCGGGGTTGGGCTGCGCCGTGATGCTCAGTCCGGGGCCGGCCGGGGGCGCGGGCGGCTCCGGCGCGGGCGGGGTCGTCGGCGGGGCCGGGGTCGGCGTCGGCGGGGTGGGGGTCGGCTTCGGGGGTACGGGTGCCTCGCGCACCGGCACGACGGTCCGGCCGGAGTTGTCGCTGGGGCGGGGGTCGATCACGGTGCCGGTGACCGACCAGTCCACCGGCTGGTCCCCGGGGGTGACACCGGTGAGGGTGACGGTGACGGGGACCGTTTTGCCGGGGGGCACCACGCCCAAGGTGCAGGTCAGCGCGGCGGCGTCGCATGTGGCGCCGGGCGCGGTGAGCGTGGTGACGCCTACGCCGAGCGGCGGTGCGACGGTCAGCCGGGTACCGGGCGAGGCCGCCGGGCCCTGGTTGACGACGTCCACGCGGACGGTGGTGGTGTTCCCGACGGTGAGCGGCGGGGCCTTCTCGGGCGCCCGCACCGCGAGGTCCACGGACTGCTGTACGCCGGGCTCCTTCTGGCGGCCCGGCAGGCCGGTGACGAGCAGGTTGTGGTCGCCGGTGGCCACGTCCACCAGCTTCAGCTTCTCCGGGCTGTTGGGGGCGCGGGAGCCGCGGGCACTGAGCACCAGGCTCTTGCCGTCGGCGGTCCACGCGGCGTCGCGCGGCTGGAACGGGCCCTTGGCCGTGGGTTCGGGCAGTTCCCGGCCGCAGGCCCCCGGCACGTCGCGGGCGGCGTCGGGCAGCAGGACCCGGCAGACACCGCCGCCGGCCGCGGAGGCGAGCAGGATGCCGCTGCGCTCGTCGACGCGTCCGCCGCCGTTCTTGCGGTTGAAGGCGATGGTGGCGCCGTCCGGGGAGAAGGCGGGGCTGTCGTCGATGACTTCGCAGGCGCCGGGGCACAGGGTGGCGCTCAGGTCGCGCTGCCGGTCCAGGTGGTCCACGGGCACGGTCCAGATGTGCTTGTTGCCGCCGCGGCCGTTGATGACGAGGTTCCGGGTGAAGGCCAGGGTCGTTCCGTCGGAGGACCAGGTGGGCTGGGCGTCGCCGAGCCGGTCCGTCCCGGCGGGCGGGGTGATCTCGCCGCGGATCGCGCCGGTGGCCGCGTCCGCGATCAGGATGCGCGCGGGGCCCGCGGCGCCGCCGACCCCGCCGGGTGAGGTCCGGGTGAAGGCCAGGAACTTGCCGTCGGGGGAGAACGTCGGGTCGGTGTCCCAGTCCTTGGGGCCGCGGCCGGCGAGCGGCAGGGCCGCCTCGTTGGTGCCGTCGGCGTCCGCCATCCAGATCCGTTCGATCCGGCCGTCGCGGGTGTCCTCGAAGCGGGTCAGTACGATCCGGCGCCCGTCGGGCGTGTAGTTCTGCCGCTCGGTCCACGGGTCGAAGCCGGCGGCGGGCTGGAACAGCGGGTCCTTGGCCGGGTCGGTGTTGCTGTCGGCCGCCGGATCCTCCTTGAGGATGGTCAGGTTGAGGTCCCGGGGGTCGGAGCCGTCCGTCCGGGCGTCCTGGAGGGTCACCACGTGCGGCCCCGCCGCCGAGATCCGCTCGACCACGACGCCGCCGCCGTTCAGCGGGCCGAGCCAGGTGGGCGGGCCGACCTCGCGGTTCTCGCTGAGCACGACCTTGGGCGTGTCCGCCGCATGCGCGGGCACCTGGAAGACGTGGTCCCAGTCGCCCTCGCAGTCACAGGTGCGGTCGGGGCTGAGGAAGAGCACGCCGTTCCCGTCGGGCAGCCACGCTGCCCCGTGGGTACGCCAGTTGGCCTGGGCGCCCGCCAGCAGCGGACCGCCGCCGCGCCCGTCGGTCCAGCGCAGGCGGGGCCCGGCCGAGTCGGCGGCGGTCGGGGTGGCGGTGTAGGCGATGACGTCCCGGTTCGCCGGGTTGTCCACCGGGTTCCACACCGGCTCGGTGGCCGTGCCGTTCGCGGGGTCGGTGACGCGGGTGGCGGCGCCGCCGCGCAGGGGGCGTACGTAGACCTGCCGCCCGGCGGCCCGGTCGCTGTCGGAGGAGTACGCCAGGCGTCCGCCCTCCGGCGAGACCGTGGGGTGCTCCTCGTTCGCGGGGGAGTCGGTGAGCCGGGTGAGGCCGGTGCCGTCGGTGCGCACCAGCCACAGGTCGCGCTGAATGCCGCCGGTTGGGGCGCTCTGGGCGGAGTCGAAGACGACCGACCGGCCGTCCGGGGTCAGCCGGGGGTTCGCCGCGTCCAGGCCGCTGGTCAGGCGGCGTACGGAGCCGTCGGCGGAGCGCAGGTAGACCTGCGGGGCCCGCTCGTCGCGGCGGCTCGCGAACACCAACTGGTCGCCGAGTGCGGCGGGCTGGGTGTCCAGATGGACCGGCCCCTCGCCGAACAGCGGGGTGGTGGATTTGCCGGTCGCCACCTTGCCGAGGCTCCGGTGGCGCGTGCCGGCGTACACGACCCTGCCGTCACCGGCGTCGGCCGCCAGGGGGCGCGCCTCGGCGTCGCCCGGGCCGGTGGCCGCCGTCACCGCGAGCAGGGGGACCAGCAGCAGCAGTGGCGCGCCGGCCCTCCCCCAGCGGCGTCGACGACTGCCAGAGCCACCCGTGCCCATCACGGTCCACCTCACAGTCAGGTACAGCATTCAGGTATGACGCCGCCACTGTGCGTCCCGGTACGCGGGGCGGGCAGGGCCGCGGGGCCGCACCCGGGGGAAGCGACGGGTGCGCTTTCGGGCAGTGGGCGTGCGGGCCGCCGGGGCGGCCGGGGCGGGCGGACCAAGCGGTCCGGGATCCGGCTTCCGCTGCCGGCTCCCTCCGCACGGTCAGATCAGCCCGTTGCGCAGGGCGTAGCCGACCGCATGGGTGCGGTTGCGCAGGTGCAGCCGCGTGATGATCTCGCTCAGCACGTTCTTGACGGTCCGTTCGGAGTACGAGGTCTTGCGCGCGATCTCCGCGGTGTCCAGGCCCTCCGACACCAGGCGCAGCATGTCGGCCTCGCGCGCGGTCAGGGTGGACAGGGACACGGCGTGCGGGTCGAGGGGGGAACGCTGCAGGCTGCCCACGTGGTCGAGGAGCTTGGCGAGCAGGTCGCCGGGGAGTACTCCCTCGCCGTTGGCTATCGCCAGGACCAGGCGCAGCAGCCGGTCCTGATCGGCCTCGCTGCGTCGCAGCACCGCGGTGACCCCGCATTCGATGGCCCGCTGCAAGGCGTCCCCCGATTCGAACGTGCCGACCACGAGCCCGGTACGCGTGCTGGTGTCGTGCCGCAGCCGGTAGAGCAGGGCGGCCGTCTCGTCGTCCACGCTGTCCACCGCGACGAGCGAGACCTGCGCGCTGTCGGCGACGTCGACGAGCTCGATCTCGGGTCGCTGGCGCAACTGGTGGACGACCCCGACGTGCAGGATCGGGTCCGGTGCGTAGACGGCCACGGTGACCCGTTCGCCGGCGCCGGATGAGGTGACGGGTCGGTTGTGCTGAGTCTGGGTCATGTGTCGTACCTGTTCCATGATGCGTATGTGGGGTTACGGATGGAGAGGAATGATCAACAGGAGGTTGGGCACTCGTAATTGAGGAGAGTCCTTGGGGGCATCCGGGTTGCCCGGGGCGTTGCCCTCGTGTCCGTGGAGGAGGCGTGGGCTCCGTCATAGCGTCGTGGTGTGACATCCCCAGCAGCCTCTTCAAGCCCTGGCGCGCCCGGCCTCGACATCTCGATCCCGCCGGTATCGGTGACGCCGGGCGGTACCGCATCCACCACCCTGACCGTCCGCAACGACAGCGACATCGTCGAGGCGTACCGCTTGGAAGTCGTCGGCGACTGCGCTGCCTGGACCACGGTGGAACCCGAGCGGGTCTCGCTCTACCCGGGCACCTCGGAAACGGTGACGATCCGTCTGGCACCGCCGCGCTCATCGCAGGTCCGCGCGGGGGACGTGCCGCTCGCCGTGCGCGTGCTGCCCACCGAGCAGCCCGAGGCGGTACGGGTCCCCGAAACCACCGTGCACATCGAGGAATTCCGGGAGTTGCGGGCTGAGAGCGCTCCCAGACGGCGCCGCGGCTGGCTGCGCGGACGCTATCGACTGGCCGTGCGCAACGAGGGCAACTGCCCGGTGCGGCTGGGCTTCACGCCCGCCCAGCCGGGGGAGGAGCTGAAGTTCGCCTTCACGCCCACGGACCTGAAGCTGGAGCCGGGGGAGTCGGCGGAGGTGGGGATGCGGGTCCGCACCGGTCGGCCGGTGTGGTTCGGGACCCCGGTGACCTGGCCGTTCACGGTCGCCGTGGCCGAAATCGAAGCCGGATCCGGCGACGGTGCCGACGGTGGCAGCGGTGACGCCAAGGACTCCAGGGACGCCAAGGAAGTCAAGGAGCGGCAGGAGCAGGAGCCCGTCCGGGCTTCGCTGGACCTGGAGTTCGTCCAGATTCCGATCTTCCCGACCTGGCTGCTCGCGGTACTGGCCGCGCTGCTCGCGCTGCTGCTCGCCTGGTTCCTGCTGGTGCGTCCGGCAGTGCGCAGCACGGCCAAGGAGGCCGCCGACCAAGCGGTCCAGAAGAAGCCGACGCCCAGCGCGGACCTGAACGGGCAGACCCCGGTGACCGGCGACGGCAAGCAGCCGGGCGGCGGCGGCAAGGGCACCCAGCCCGGAGCGGGCGGAGCCGCCCCGGGCGGCGGTACCGGCACGGGCCCCGGAGGCGGCGCTGCCGGGACCGCGGGACAGCAGAGCTCGGCCACCATCGACCTGCAGACCGGCGGTGGGCAGACCAAGACCGGTACCTACACGGTGCCCGCGGGCAAGGCCTTCGGGATCACGGACATCGTTGTCGCGAACTTCCAGGGCGACGAGGGAGTGGTGACCATCGACTTCGGCGACCGCAAGATCACAACGATCGCGCTGGAGACGTTCCGCAACCAGGACTACCACTGGGTCACCCCCATCAGCATCACCGAGAGCCAGACTGTGACCGTTCAGGTGACCTGTGCAAAGCCAGGCACGCCGGCCACCGGCCGTCAGGCGCAGGAGTGTCACGAGGTGCTCAACGTGAGCGGCGTGCTGAGCGACCTCCGGTGACCCGAGCGGCAGGGCCATAGTCGGTCAGGTTGTACGCCAGGGCAAAGAGGGCCCTTGCCCTGGCGTCCGGAAATCGGCACTCCTGAGGATCGATCGGGTGTTCCCCGCACAACCGCACGCTTTCGTTTCGACAGTGCCTGGAACGGTTAACCCCGGTACGCACGACACCAGTTGACGAAGCGCCAAATATGGCTTGAATTGGTCTCTGCCTTCCGGCCCCTTCAGTGCGACGGCGCCCGGGCCGTGCGGGTGGTGCGTGCCGTGCGTGCCGTGTTCGTCGCGGGCGGCGCGTTGGACGGGCGCGGCCCCGGTCATGACCCGGCTCGCGTTGGCCTCGGCCTCCCGCTCGAAGCGGTCGCCGGGGCCGCTGACCCGCAACCCGTGTCCCGCGTCGGCCCCCGGGACCGGCGCGCGGTCGCCCGCTGGACCGCCTCGTGCCCGGTGGCGGCGCTGCGGCCCGCCCCGAGCCTGCGCGTCGGGCGCCGGCGCGGCCGGTCCGCATCGCGGCGGGTCTGCCGGGAGGGGCCGGGGCCGTCATTGGCGGGATCGACCGCTGCCTCGTCGCGGGCGGGGATACGCAGGGGGCGCGTCTCTCGGGAGATGCGGCGGGACTCGCTCCTGCGGACCCGCGTGATCCACCGTGCGGGAAGACCTCTGCTCCCACGGCGTCGGGCGGCACAGGCCGCCCCGCGCACCGGCTCCGGTCAGGGCCAGACGAGGCAGTACGGCTGGTGGCCGGCCTCGTGGAGGCGGTGGCTGAAGTCCTGCCACTCGTGCAGGAGCTGGTAGACGTTGAAGGCGTCGCTCGGGCCGCCGCGGTCCGGGACCGTGGACCAGATGAAGGCTGCCGCGCCCACCGATTCCTCGCCGATCCCGCGCAGCGGGTCGACCACCGTCATGGGGAGCTTGACCACCGCGTAGTCGGGGTGGAGGACGACCAGTTCCAGCGGGGGCACCTTGTGCAGGGGTATGCCCTCGATGCCGGTCAGGACCATCGCGGCCACCGTCTCCGGCTTGATCTTCGTGAAGAGGCCGCCCATGCCGAGCTCGTCGCCGCCGAGCTCCTCCGGCCGCATCGTGACCGGGACCCGGGCCGCCGTGGCACCGTCTGGGGCGCCGAAGTACTTGTACGTCACGCCCATGCCGCGGCCCTTGGGAAGGTCGTCCGACGGGGTCGTGGGCACGGGGACGGCATCGGCCGCCTCCGTTCCGCGGCGGCGGTGCTTGCCCCGGCGGCGGGCCTCGCGGGCGCGCTGCGGATCGAGGCCGTCCGTTCCCTCGCCCGGTCCACCACCGCGTTGCATATCTCCACCCGACTGGTCTTGCTTGCCCCGGCCCCGCGGCCCCCGCCACGCAGCCTGATCATCATGGCAGTGACCTCCCCCGCGGCGACGCGGTGAAACGCCCGTCCGCAAGTCTGTCGCGGCCTCTGAGACCATGGCTGGTGTGAGCTACCCGTACCCGTATGAAGCCCCAGTTTCGCAGACGCTCTTCGAGCGCGCCTCCCTCGTGACCCCCGGCGGCGTGAACTCTCCCGTGCGCGCCTTCCGCGCCGTGGGCGGTACGCCCCGGTTCATGGTGTCCGGGACCGGTCCGTACCTCACCGATGCCGACGGTCGTGAGTATGTCGACCTCGTGTGCTCGTGGGGACCGATGATCCTCGGCCATTCGCACCCCGAGGTGATCGAGGCCGTCCAGGCGGCCGTCGCCCGTGGTACGTCCTTCGGTACGCCCGGTGAGGGCGAGGTGGCGCTGGCGGAGGAGATCGTCGCGCGCATCCAGCCCGTGGAGCAGGTCCGCCTGGTCTCGTCCGGCACCGAGGCGACCATGTCGGCGATCCGGCTGGCCCGCGGCTTCACCGGTCGCGCCAAGGTCGTGAAGTTCGCCGGCTGCTACCACGGTCACGTGGACGCGCTGCTGGCAGCCGCCGGTTCCGGTCTGGCGACCTTCGCCCTGCCGGACACCCCCGGTGTGACGGGTGCGCAGGCCGGCGACACGATCGTCCTCCCCTACAACGACCTCGAAGCGGTACGTGCCGCCTTCGCCGCGCACCCCGGTGAGATCGCCTGCGTGATCACCGAGGCGGCGCCCGGCAACATGGGCGTGGTCACTCCCGCAGAGGGCTTCAACCAGGGCCTCGCGGACCTCTGCCGCGAGAACGGCGCGCTCTACATCTCCGACGAGGTGATGACGGGCTTCCGTACCTCCCGCGCCGGCTGGTACGGCGTCGACGGGGTGAAGCCCGACCTGATGACCTTCGGCAAGGTCATGGGCGGCGGCTTCCCCGCCGCGGCCTTCGGCGGCCGCGCCGACGTCATGGGCCACCTGGCTCCGGCCGGTCCGGTCTACCAGGCCGGCACGCTCTCCGGTAACCCCATCGCCACCGCCGCCGGTCTCGCGCAGCTGCGCCTGCTCGACGCGGCCGCGTACGAGAAGGTCGACGCGGTCTCGAAGGAGATCCAGGGCCTGGTCACCGGCGCCCTCGCCAAGGAGGGCGTGGCGCACCGGCTGCAGACCGCGTCCAACATGTTCTCCGTCTTCTTCACCGAGGACGAAGTGCGCAACTACGACGACGCGAAGAAGCAGGAGAGCTTCCGCTTCAACGGGTTCTTCCACTCGATGCTGGCGCAGGGCGTCTACCTGCCGCCGTCGGCCTTCGAGTCCTGGTTCGTGTCCACCGCCCACGACGAGAAGGCGATCGAGCGCATCGCGGCGGCACTGCCGGCCGCCGCCCGAGCCGCCGCGGAGGCCACCGCATGAGCAGCAGCACGCCCCCCACGCCCGCCACCCCCGACCTGACCGTCGTGCACCTGGTGCGCCACGGCGAGGTGCACAACCCGGACGGTGTGCTCTACGGGCGTCGTGACGGATACCACCTCTCCGAGCTGGGCCGGCAGATGGCGGACCGGGTCGCCGAGCACCTCAAGGGCCGCGACATCGCCTACGTGGTGTCCTCCCCGCTGGAGCGGGCGCAGGAGACGGCGGAGCCGATCGCCAAGGTGCACGGCCTGGACCTGGCGACCGACGCCCGGCTGCTGGAGGCGGAGAACGTCTTCGAGGGCAAGACCTTCGGCGTCGGTGACGGCGCGCTGCGCAAGCCCGGCAACTGGAAGCACCTGACGAACCCGTTCAAGCCGTCGTGGGGCGAGCCGTACGTCGAGCAGGTGGTCCGGATGATGAGCGCGCTGGAGGCGGCGCGCGACGCGGCCCGCGGCCGCGAGGCGGTGGCGGTCAGCCACCAGCTGCCGATCTGGATCGTGCGCAGCTTCGCGGAGAAGCGCCGGCTGTGGCACGACCCGCGGCGCCGGCAGTGCACGCTCGCCTCGATGACGTCCTTCACCTTCCAGGGCGACAAGCTCGTCTCGGTGGGCTACAGCGAGCCGGCCCGGGACCTGGTCCCGGCCCATCTGCTGGCCGGGGCCAAGCCGGTGAAGGGCAAGTCCAAGGCGTTCGGCGCCTGATCCGCCGCCGGGCCCGCCGGGCCCGCCGCGCCCGATCGAGGGACTGTTACAGGTCGTTACGGTTCTCCCCAACTAAATACAAGACGCGCGGGAATCACCGTGTCAGCTCGCATGTCCGATCTGATTGTCCGTTTATATGGATATCGGGTCGGTATGGGTGGTCGACAGTGGGGACGGTGACATGCGCGACATCAGGGGAGTCAGCCGGAGGGGGCTGCTGGGACTGGGACTCGGTGCGGCCGCCGCGATGGGTGTCGCGGGCTGCGGTTCACCGGGCGGACCGGGTCCCGGCGCTCCCGGATCGGCCGAGCACCCGAACGGCCCGAAACCCGGTCAGGAGCCGGTGTCCAGGCCCATCGGCGACGGTTCCACCGCCGACACCGGCCCGCAGCCGAACCAGCCGGACGCGCCCGTGCCGCTCCAGCCGGGCGAGACCCCACCGCAGTTCGTCGTCTTCAGCTGGGACGGCGCGGGCGAGATCGGCAACGGTCTCTTCCCGCGCTTCCTCAAGCTCGCCAAGGACCACGGCGCGGCCATGACCTTCTTCCTCTCCGGCGTCTACCTGCTGCCCGAGTCGAAGCGGCACCTCTACCGGCCGCCGAACAACCCCGCCGGGGCCTCGGACATCGGATACCTCAAGGACGAGAACATCCGCTCCACCCTGAAGTACGTCCGCGAGGCCTGGCTCGACGGGCACGAGATAGGGACCCACTTCAACGGCCACTTCTGTGCCGGTTCCGGTTCCGTCGGCAGGTGGACCCCGGAGGACTGGCAGAGCGAGATCGACCAGGCTGTGTCGTTCGTCACCAACTGGCGCACGAACACCGGATTCACCGACCTCGACCCCCTGCCCTTCGACTACGGCAAGGAGCTGAAGGGAGCCCGCACCCCCTGCCTGCTCGGCCGGGACAGCCTGCTGCCGACGGCCCAGCGGCTGGGCTGGCGCTACGACTCCAGCTCGCCCGGCGGCCTCCAGGTCTGGCCGGTGCGCCGGTCCGGCGTCTGGGACCTGCCGCTGCAGTCGCTGCCCTTCCCCGGGCACTCCTTCGAAGTCCTGTCGATGGACTACAACATCCTCGCCAACCAGTCGAAGAACAGCACGCGGGGGCTGCCCGCCAACTACCCGGGCTGGCGCGCCCAGGCCACGGCCACCTACCTCGGCGGCTTCCGGCGGGCCTACGAGACCAACCGCGCGCCCCTGTTCATCGGCAACCACTTCGAGGAGTGGAACGGCGGGATCTATATGGATGCCGTCGAGGAAGCCTTCAAGGGCATGGCGGACAAAAGGGACGTACGCCTCGTATCCTTCCGGCAGTTCGCCGACTGGCTGGAGGTCCAGGACCCCAAGGTGCTCGCCCGGCTCCAGGGCCTGGGCCCGGGTCAGCCGCCGGCCGGCGGCTGGAGCGCGTACCTGAACGCCGTCTGACGCGCGCTGCCCATCCCCTGACCAGGGCATTGACATCCGGGCGGGGGGCGCGGTAGATCGCCGGGCCGCTCATGCGAAACTTTTCACATGAGCCATAGCCGCGCCCCCCGACGCCGCTGGACCAGCGGCCGCGCCCTCCTGCTGACCGCGGTGACCATCACCGGCGCCCTCACGCTCACGGCGTGCGGCGGTTCGGACAGCGGCAAGCCGACCGGCAGCGGCGGGAACTACGTCACGGGCGCGAGCGGCGTCTCCACCTCCGCCAAGGGCGAGCGGACCGAGGCTCCCAAGCTCGACGGCGAGACCGTGGACGGGAAGACCCTCGACACCAGCACCCTCAAGGGCAAGGTCGTCGTCCTCAACGTGTGGGGCTCCTGGTGCCCGCCGTGCCGGGCCGAGGCCCCGGCCTTCGCGAAGGTCTCCAAGGAACTGGCCGACGCCGGCAAGGACGTCGTCTTCGTGGGCATCAACACCCGCGACAACAACCAGCAGAACGCGAAGTCCTTCGAGGAGACGTTCGGTATCACCTACCCGAGCCTCTTCGACCCCGACGGCAAGCTGCTGCTGCGCTTCCCCAAGGGCAGCCTCAACCCGAACGCCATCCCCTCCACGCTCGTCCTGGACCGCGAGGGCCGGATCGCCGCACGGACCCTGGCCCCCCTCGGCGAGGACAAACTGCGCTCGATGATCGACCCCGTCCTCGCGGAGCAGTGACCTCGTGGTCGCGTACGTCCTGGCCGCAGAGGCCACCGGTGTGAACGAGACGGTGCTGAACGGCGCGCTGCTGCTGGCGCTGCCGATCTCCCTCCTCGCCGGTCTGGTCTCCTTCTTCTCGCCCTGCGTGCTGCCGCTGGTCCCCGGCTACCTGTCCTACGTGACCGGCGTCAGCGGCGCCGACCTCGCCGAGGCCCGGCGCGGGCGGATGCTGGCGGGCGCCGGCCTGTTCGTCGCCGGCTTCACGGCCGTCTTCGTATCCACCGGCGCGCTCTTCGGCTACTTCGGTGCCGAGCTCCAGGAGAACAAGGCGATCATCTCCAGGGTGCTGGGCGGCCTGGTGATCGTCCTCGGCCTGTTCTTCATGGGCGCGATCCCCGGTCTGACGATGCGGGAGTTCCGCTTCCACCGGAAGCCGACGGCCGGTCTGGTCGGCGCACCCCTGCTCGGCGTGCTCTTCGGCGTCGGCTGGACCCCCTGCATGGGCCCGACCCTCGCCGCCGTCAACACGCTGTCCATCGACCAGGCGAGCGCCGGCCGCGGTGCCCTGCTGACCGTCGTCTACTGCCTGGGCCTCGGCGTGCCCTTCATCCTCGCCGCGATCGCCTTCCGCAAGGCGCTCGGTGCATTCGGCTGGGTGAAGAAGCACTATGCATGGGTGATGCGCATCGGCGGCGGCATGCTGATCGTCACCGGCCTGCTGCTCGTCACAGGTTTGTGGGACAGCATCGTCACCGACATGCAGAGCTGGACCCAAAGCTTCACGGTGGGGATCTGAGGAACTGACGGACATGAGTACGACAGACAAAGCGAGCACCGACACGTCCGCCGCGGCGGACCCCACCGACGCCGCGGCAGGCGCCCAGCTCTCCACCGCCCCGCTGGAGGACGGCCCGAGCGGGCCGGCCGTCGGCATCGGCGTGATCGGCTGGGCCCGCTGGTTCTGGCGGCAGCTCACCTCCATGCGGGTCGCGCTGATCCTGCTCTTCCTGCTGTCCCTGGGCGCCATCCCCGGCTCCCTGGTCCCCCAGACCAGCGTCGACGCGATGAAGGTCACCCAGTGGAAGCGGGACCACCCGTCCTGGGTGGGCGTCGCCGAGAAGCTCCAGCTCTTCGACGTCTACAGCTCGGTGTGGTTCTCCGCGATCTACCTGCTGCTGTTCATCTCGCTCATTGGCTGCATCGTGCCGCGCTCCTGGCAGTTCGTCGGCCAGCTCCGCGGCCGGCCGCCGGGCGCCCCCCGGCGCCTGGACCGGCTGCCCGCCCACACCACCTGGCGCACCGGGAAGACCCCCGACGAGGTCCTCTCGTACGCGCGGACCGTGCTGCGCGGCAGCCGCTTCCGCACCGAGCCGGGCAAGGACCACGTCGCGGCTGAGAAGGGCTACCTCCGCGAGGCGGGGAACCTGATCTTCCACGTCGCGCTGATCGTGATGCTGGTGGCCTTCGCCTGGGGCCAGTACTTCAAGTCCGAGGGCGGCAAGCTGGTCCTGCGCGGCAGCGGCTTCTCGAACACGCTCACCCAGTACGACGACTTCAAGTCCGGCGCGCTCTTCGACCCGGACGACCTGCCGCCCTTCAGCTTCACGCTGGACCGGTTCGACGCGTCGTACGAGATGACCGGCCCGCAGCGCGGCACCCCGCGCGACTTCAAGGCGTACGTCACCTTCACGGACGGCGCCCACGGCACCCCGCAGAAGCGCGAGATCCAGGTCAACAAGCCCATGGAGGTCGACGGCTCCAAGGTCTACCTGCTCGGGCACGGCTACGCGCCGATCGTCTCGGTGACCGATCCCACCGGCAAGGTGATCTTCAAGGACGCCGTGCCGGTGCTCCCGCAGGACGCCAACCTCACGTCCACCGGAGCCGTCAAGGTCACCGACGGCTACAAGGACAAGGACGGCAAGCAGGAGCAGCTCGGCTTCAGTGCCGTCTTCGTACCGAGCTTCGCCGGCGAGGGCATGGGCACGATGTTCTCCCAGTTCCCCGCCCTGCTGAACCCGCAGCTCATGCTCAACGCCTGGCACGGCAGCCTCGGCGTGGACTCGGGTCTGCCGCAGAACGTCTACCGGCTCGACAGCTCCAAGATGGAGATGTTCAAGGACGAGTCGGGCCAGCAGTTCAAGCAGAAACTGGCGCTCGGCGACACGATGACCCTGCCGAACGGCGCGGGCACCGTGAAGTTCGAGGGCATCGAGCGGTGGGCCACCTTCTCCGTCACCCACCAGCCCGCCAGCGGCCTCGCCCTCGCGGGCGCGATCGCCGCCATCGCCGGCCTGGCCGGATCGCTGTTCATCCAGCGCCGCCGGATCTGGGTCCGCGCCGTGACCGGAGAGGACGGCGTGACCGTCGTCGAGATGGCGGGTCTGGGCCGCAGCGAGTCCACCCGGCTCCCGCAGGAGCTGGCGGAGCTCGCCGCCGCGCTGCACCGGCAGGCCCCGAGTGCGTCTCCCGCATGTGCCGAAACACTTGTTGAAGAAACCCCTGAAGGAGAGCGCGGATGACGCCGCTCGCAGCCGCAGCCAACGAGAACCTGGCTGAGATCAGCAACTACCTGATCTATTCGTCGATGGCGGTCTACACGCTCGCCTTCTTCGCGCACATCGCCGAGTGGACCTTCGGCAGCCGCAGCAAGGTGGCCCGTACGGCCGCCGCGCTGACCGCCGCCAAGGAGGCCGGGTCGGCCCGGTCCGCCGCCCCCGCCGTCCAGGTCCGCGGCAAGGCGGGCGCCACCGCCGTCCTCGACGAGCCCAAGGTCACCACCCGCTCCACCACGGGCACCCGCGACGTACCCGACGGCCCCGGTGCCGCCGGCGGCACCGTGCAGGGAGACCTGTACGGGCGGATCGCGGTCTCGCTGACCGCGCTCGCCTTCCTCGTCGAGGCGGCCGGCGTCGTGGCCCGCGCCCTGTCGGTGCAGCGGGCCCCCTGGGGCAACATGTACGAGTTCTCGATCACCTTCTCCACGGTGGCCGTCGGCGCGTACCTGGTGCTCCTCGCCCTGAAGAAGAACATCCGCTGGCTCGGCCTGATCCTGGTCACCACGGTCCTGCTGGACCTCGGCATCGCCGTCACCTGGCTCTACACCGACAGCGACCAGCTGGTCCCGGCCCTGCACTCGTACTGGCTGTGGATCCACGTCTCCACCGCGATCTTCTGCGGCGCCGTCTTCTACATCGGTGCCGCGGGCGCGGTCCTCTACCTCTTCCGGGACTCCTACGAGAGCCAGCTGGAGGCGGGCCGCACCCCCGGGAAGTTCCGCACCTCGGTGCTGGAGCGGCTGCCCTCGGCGGCCTCGCTCGACAAGTTCTCGTACCGCATCAACGCGGCCGTCTTCCCGCTGTGGACCTTCACGATCATCGCGGGCGCGATCTGGGCCGGCGACGCCTGGGGCCGCTACTGGGGCTGGGACCCCAAGGAGGTCTGGTCCTTCGTGACCTGGGTGGCCTACGCCTGCTACCTGCACGCCCGCGCCACCGCCGGCTGGAAGGGCCGCAAGGCCGCGTACCTCGCGCTCTTCGCCTTCGCCTGCTGGATCTGGAACTACTACGGCGTGAACATCCTGCTCAGCGGCAAGCACTCGTACGCGGGCGTCTGACCGGCGGGAGTGGGACGCTGGTGGCATGTCCCTCGTGAGTCATGCCACCAGCGAGCGCCTGGACGAGAACAACTGGCTGCTCCGCTTCGAACTGCACCTGCCGCACGCCTACGAGGCCCTGTGGACGGCCCTGACCACTCCGGACGGGCTGCGCGGCTGGCTGGCGGCCGCGGACGTCCTGGAGCGCAGGCTCGGCGGGGCGGTCACGCTGCGCTGGCTGAACAGCGCGACCGTCGCGACCGGGCAGGTCACCGCCTGGGACGTGGAACGGGTCGCCGAGTACACGGTCACCGAGCACGGGCGGATCCGCTTCCACCTGGAGCCGGTCGGCACCGATTCGACGGTGATCCGGTTCGTGAACGAGCGCGGCGGGCCGGAGGCCGTGCGCCTGGACTGCCTGGCGGGCTGGCACGAGCACTTCGAGCTGCTGGACTCCGCGCTGGCCGGGCGGCCGACGGACTGGGCCGCCTGGACGGACACCCGCTGGGCGGCGCTGCGCGAGGCCTACGCCTCCCTCGCCCGGGCCTAGGCGACGTCTCCGCGCGCCCTGCGGCCCTTCACCAGACCGGGCGCAGGGGCGGTAGCGGCCCCTCCCCGTGGAAGGTGCGCACGACCTGCCCGAGTCCCCGGCGCAGGGCGGTCAGGTCGGTTTCGCGGCCGAGTTCGGCCTCCAGCCCGTGCAGGATCCGGCCCGCGACCGCGAGGTGGTCCCGGGCCGCCGGGGTGAGGACCACCAGCTTGCGGCGGCCGCCCTCGGGGTGCGGCTCGCGCCGGACGTAGCCGCGCTTCTCCAGGTCGTCGACGATCTGTCCGGCGGCCTGCTTGGTCACCCCGAGCCGCTCGGCGAGCTCGGTGGCGGTGGCGCCGGAGCTCCCGATGGCCTGGAAGGCCATGCCGTGCACCGGGCGCAGGTCCGGGTATCCGGCCTCGGCGACGCGGGCGGTGAACTCGCCCAGCAGCATCTGGAAGCCCAGGCCGAGCAGGAACAGCAGCTCGACGCCCTCGTTCTCGTCTCTCGTCACGCAAATATGGTGACACGGGAGAGTCAAGCTGCTTTACTCACATCAAGTAAAGAAGCTTTACTTACTCGTCAAGAGAAAACGAGGCCCCGCCGTGCACGTGATCAGCGCTTCGCCCGAGAACGTCGTCACCACCCCCAACGCCACCATGACCGGCTTCGCCGCCCCCAGCCGCGGCAGCGCCGAGCTCAGCAGCTGGCACGTGGTCATGCCCGCCGGCAGCACCGGCCCCGAGCACTCCGTCAGCCGCGAGCAGGTGTGGACCCTGACCGCCGGTTCCCTGGAGGTCACCTGCGAGGGCCGCACCGAGAAGGTCACCGCCGGCCGGACCCTGGTCCTGCCCCCGGACGTGCTGCGCCGGATCCGCGCCGACGAGACCTTCGAGGCCTACGTCGTGATGCGCGCCGACGCAGTGGTGTCGGTCCCGGGGGAGGAGGGCACCCGCGTCCTGCCGTGGGCCCGGTAGGCGCACGCGCGGGGCGGGGCGGGGAGGGCGGGCGGGCCGGCCCGGCTCAGTCCTTGTCGTCCCGGTCCTTCTTCTCCTGCTCCTCGCGCAGCGACTTCAGGAACTCCGGGTTGTCGTCGGGCGCCACCCACTGCGTCCGGCGCGCCCGGCCACCGCCCGATGCCGCCCGCTGCCTGCCCGCGAACAACCACACCACCGGCCCCACGATGGAGAAGAGCAGGATGATGATCACCCAGACCACCTTGGGGAGGTGCTTGACCTCCTCCTCCGGGGTGTTCAGGCAATCGATGAAGGCGTAGATGGTCAGCGCGAGGATCAGCAGGAACGGCAGATAGCGCAGCACGGTGTGGGACCGACTCCCAGTCAGTGACGGTGGGCCCGCGTGGGGCCCCGGTGACGTCCCCAGGGTAGTTGGTGACGGATACTGACCCCTATGGCTTACGACGATCTCCGCTCGCTGCTCCGGGCTCTGGAGCGGGAGGGCGACCTCAAGCGCATCAAGGCCGAAGTCGACCCGTACCTGGAGGTCGGGGAGATCGTCGACAGAGTGAACAAGGCGGGGGGTCCGGCGCTCCTCTTCGAGAACGTCAAGGGCTCCGCGATGCCGCTGGCCATGAACGTCTTCGGTACCGACCGCCGCCTCCTGAAGGCCCTCGGCCTCAAGTCGTACGGCGAGATCAGCGAGAAGATCGGCGGCCTGCTGAAGCCGGAGCTCCCGCAGGGCTTCATCGGGGTCCGCGAGGCCTTCGGCAAGCTCGGCTCGATGGTCCACGTGCCGCCGAAGAAGATCAAGGGCGAGGCCCCCGTCCAGGAGGTCGTCCTCACCGGCGACGACGTGGACCTGGACCGGCTGCCGGCCCTCTTCACCTGGCCCAAGGACGGCGGGTCCTTCTTCAACCTCGGCCTGACCCACACCAAGCACCCCGAGACGGGCGTGCGCAACCTCGGCCTCTACCGGCTCCAGCGCCACGACAAGCGCACCATCGGCATGCACTGGCAGATCCACAAGGACAGCCGCAACCACTACGCCGTCGCCGCGGCGAAGGGCGAGCGGCTGCCGGTCGCGATCGCCTTCGGCTGCCCGCCCGCGGTGACGTACGCGTCCACCGCGCCGCTGCCGGGCGACATCGACGAGTACCTCTTCGCCGGGTTCGTCGCGGGCAAGCGGATCGAGATGGTCGACTGCAAGACGGTCCCGCTCCAGGTCCCGGCCAACGCGGAGGTCGTGATCGAGGGCTGGCTGGAGCCCGGCGAGATGCTCCCCGAGGGGCCGTTCGGCGACCACACCGGCTTCTACACCCCGCAGGAGCCCTTCCCGGCCCTGAAGATCGACTGCGTGACGATGCGCAGGCGTCCGCTCATCCAGTCGATCGTGGTCGGCCGGCCGCCGACCGAGGACGGCCCGCTCGGCCGCGCGACGGAGCGTTTCTTCCTGCCCCTGCTCAAGATCATCGTGCCGGACATCGTGGACTACCACCTCCCCGAGTCGGGCGGCTTCCACAACTGCGCGATCGTCTCGATCGACAAGAAGTACCCCAAGCACGCGCAGAAGGTCATGCACGCCATCTGGGGCGCGCACATGATGTCGCTGACCAAGCTGATCATCGTGGTCGACAAGGACTGCGACGTCCACGACCTGCACGAGGTCTCCTGGCGGGCGCTCGGCAACACCGACTACTCCCGCGACCTCACCGTCGTCGAGGGGCCGGTGGACCACCTGGACCACGCCTCGTACCAGCAGTTCTGGGGCGGCAAGGCCGGCATCGACGCGACGAAGAAGCTGCCCGAGGAGGGCTACACCCGCGACGGCGGCTGGCCCGACATGGTCGAGTCCGACCCGGCCACCGCGGCCCTGGTGGACCGCCGCTGGAAGGAGTACGGACTGTGAGCCCGATCGTGGTGGGCGGACCCGCCCTGTTCCTCGGCGAGGGCACGCCGTGCGTCGCCCTGCTGCGCCCCGAACTCGACGTGAACGACCAGGGGCTGCGCCTCGCGGCCGAGCGGGCCGGGGTCACCCCCGAGGAGTTCGCCGGCGAGTCCGGCGTCTGGCAGGTGATGGCCGACCGCACGGACGGCGAGGGGCGCTCCTTCGAGCTGCCCGAGCTGGCCGACGGCGACGCCGCGGTCTTCGCGGACGAGCTGCTGATCGCGCTGTCCGGTACCGGCGACTGCGAGCTGGAGCTCGCCGACGGCGTCCTCGTCCTCACCGTCACGGGCGCCGGCGAGGGCCGCAGCGCCCTGGCCGCCCGGGTGGTGCCGCCGGCCGGTGCGGAGGGCGGACCGCTCGACCTCGAGCTCGGCACGCTCCCCGTCGCCGAGCTGCGCGACGAGGTCGAAGGCTTCCGCAGGAGCCTCGCATGATGACCACCGCCGAGGACGTCCTCGGCCCCGGCCCCGCGCCGGAGGCCGGTGGCAAGGTCCGGGCCTTCCTGAGACTCGTGCTGATCGAGCACTCGGTCTTCGCGCTGCCCTTCGCCTACATCGCGGCGTTCACCGCCATGTTCCGGCTCGACGGGCACGTCCACTGGGGCGTCCTGCTGCTCGTCACCATCTGCATGGTGGGGCTGCGGACCTTCGCGATGGCCGCCAACCGGATCATCGACCGCGAGATCGACGCCAGGAACCCGCGCACGGCCGGCCGCGAGCTGGTCACCGGCGCGGTGTCGGTCCGCGCGGCCTGGACCGGCGCCGGGATCGCGCTCCTCGTCTTCCTCGGCTCGGCGGCGCTGCTGAACCCGCTGTGCCTGGCGCTCGCGCCGGTCGCCGTGATCCCGATGGTGGTCTACCCGTACGGCAAGCGGTTCACGAACTTCCCGCACGCCATCCTGGGCCTGGCCCAGGCGATGGGCCCGGTCGGCGCCTGGCTCGCGGTCACCGGCGAGTGGTCCTGGGACGCGGTCGTCCTCGGCCTCGCGGTGGGCGTGTGGATCGGCGGCTTCGACCTGATCTTCGCCTGCCAGGACGTGGCCGCCGACCGCGCGGACGGCGTCAAGTCCGTCCCGGCCCGCTTCGGCGTCCCGGCCGCCCTCTGGGGCGCGCGCGGCGCGCACGTGGTGACCACGGCCCTGCTGGCCTGGTACGCGCTGGCCACGGACGCGGGCGTGCTGTTCTGGGTCGGCCTGGCGGTCGTCGTCGCCGCCTTCCTCTACGAGCACACCATCGTCAAGCCCCACGACCTGTCCCGCCTGAACCGGGCCTTCTTCACGGTCAACGGCTTCATCGGGATCGCCCTGTTCGTGTGCGCCCTGCTGGATCTCGTGACGCGGGGTCTGACCGTCTGACTGCCGTGCGGCCTGCCGTCGAGTGCATGGACGGGGAGGCCGATGTGACAGGGCGGCCGGCGTGACCGGCTCGGAGAGCGCCCGTCAGCTGGGCGCGGGCTCGCGCCTCGGGAGGGCGAAGGCCATGGCCGCGCCCGCGAGCAGGCCGAAGAGGTGGCCCTGCCAGCTGACCCCCGAGTCGTTCGGCAGGATGCCGAGGAGGATGGAGCTGCCCCAGAGGGCGGCGATGACCACGCCCACCACGACGCCCAGCGGCCGCCGTTCCACGAATCCGCGGACCAGCAGGTAGCCGAAGAGGCCGAAGACCAGGCCCGAGGCGCCGGCCGTGATGCTGTTCGACGGGGAGACCAGCCAGACGCCGAGTCCGTCCACCACCACGACGGCGGCGCACACGAGCAGGAACCGGCGGATGCCGCTGAGGGCCGCGACGAAGCCGAGGGCGAGCAGCGGGACGCTGTTGGACGCCACATGGTCGAACCCGAAGTGGAGGAAGGGCGCGAGGGGTATCCCGGTCAGGCCGTCCGGCTCGCGGGCGATGATCCCGTACCCGTCCAGCGCATGGCCGGTGGCCAGGTCCAGCAGCTCGACCAGCCACAGCAGGGCCACCCAGCCGGCCATCAGCTTCCCGGCCGCCTTGGCCCGGTCGAGCTGCGTCCAGCCCGGATCCACCGTCGTGCTCATCCTCGTCCCCTCACCGTGTCCCGTCACGGGAACGTGCGGACACCTTACTGAGTGCCCATCGGTGGTGGCCGGATAGTCTCGGAGGTATGACTGAGCGCAAGCGCACCCCGTGGGTGGTCGGGGTTTCCGGGGCGTCCGGGACGCCGTACGCGGCGGCGGTGCTCCGCGGGCTGCTGGCCGCGGGGGAGAGTGTCGACCTGGTGGTGAGCCGCGCCTCGCGCCTCACCCTGCTGGACGAGACCGGGATCGCCTTCCGGGACGCGCACTGGCGCGACGACCTGGGGGAGTGGCTGGCGCGGGGAGCCGACGGGAAGCCGGAGACCTTCGCACGGCCGGAACTGGACGACGTCCGGTACTGGGGCGCGGGGGACCTGGCGGCGGGCCCGAGTTCGGGCTCGTATCCGGTCAAGGGGATGCTCATCGTCCCCGCGTCCACGGCCTGTGTGGCGGGCGTGGCGCTGGGGCTGTCGAAGGACCTGCTCCAGCGCGTGGCGAGCGTGACGCTCAAGGAGCGGCGCCGGCTGGTGGTCGCGGTGCGGGAGACCCCGCTGAACGGACAGACGCTGCGGCACCTGGTGGCGCTGGACGAGGCGGGCGCGGTCGTGCTGCCCGCCTCTCCGGCGTTCTATACGGGTGCGACGCACATCCAGGATCTGGTGGACTTCGTCGCGGGGCGGGTGCTGGACGCGGCAGGGGTGCCGCACCGGCTGTACCGCCGCTGGGAGGGGGAGCTGGGAGGCTCCCGTACTGCCCGGGGGGCAGGTGGCGGTGACTAGGCCTTCTTCTTGCGGCCCAGCGGCTTGCGGGCCTTGTCGACGCGGTGGGCCGCGGCGGGCTGGTGGGCACGGGATCGGTTGGCCAGCTCCTGGAGCCCCCGCATGTGGGCGTAGGCCATCTCGATCGTGAACACGGTGAACCACTCCTGAAGATCGTCATTGATCTGCTGAAAGATTTCACAGGGTGTTGACCCTGTGTGCCTTAGATTCTATACCTAGACTTGCAGGATCGCCGAATAATGGAAGGCTCCACGTAAATGGACACGGTGGACAGGCAGCTCATCCAGGCACTCCGGGAAAACGGTCGTGCCTCGTACGCGGAGCTGGGCCGTCTCGTGGGCCTCTCCGGCCCCAGCGTCACCGACCGCATCAATCGACTGGAGACGGCCGGCGTCATCACCGGCTACCGCGCGACGGTGGACTCGCGGTCGCTCGGCCTCGGCGTCACGGCGCTGATCGGACTCTCCATGTCCGATGCCGCGGACCACGAGGACGTGGCCCGGCGGCTGCGCGACCTCGCCGAGATCGAGGACTGCTGGTTCATCGCGGGCGACGACTCCTTCATGCTGAAGGTGCGCGCCAACGACGTGGACGGCCTGGAGAAGATCATCCGCAGGCTTTCCGGCACCAAGGGCGTCTCGCGCACCCGCACCACCATCGTGCTCTCCACGAAGTGGGAGAACCGGGTCGGGGAACTGCCCGAGGAAGCCTGAGAGTACGGTTGGTCAGGGTTCGCAGGACAGGCAGAGGCATCTAAGGGAGGCGACCGGTACATGGACGCTGGGCTCAAGCGTGAGCTGGAGGAGAAGGTCCGCTCCGGCGAGCGGCTGACCCGTGAGGACGGCATCGCCCTCTACGAGTCGGACGACCTGGCCTGGCTCGGTGGCCTCGCCCACGAGGTGCGCACGCGCAAGAACGGTGACGTCGTCCACTTCAACGTCAACCGGCACCTGAACATGACCAACGTGTGCACCGCCTCGTGCGCGTACTGCTCGTTCCAGCGCAAGCCGGGCGAGAAGGACGCGTACACGATGCGCATCGAGGAGGCCGTGCGCCTGGCGAAGGCCATGGAGAACGACAACCTCACCGAGCTGCACATCGTCAACGGCCTGCACCCGAACCTGCCGTGGCGCTACTACCCGCGCTCGCTCTCCGAGCTGAAGAAGGCGCTGCCGAACGTCTCGCTGAAGGCGTTCACGGCGACCGAGATCCACCACTTCGAGACGATCTCGGGCATGTCGGCCTCCGACATCCTCGACGAGCTGATCGAGGCCGGCCTGGAGTCGCTCACGGGCGGCGGCGCGGAGATCTTCGACTGGGAGGTCCGCCAGCACATCGTCGACCACCGCACCCACTGGGAGGACTGGTCGCGCATCCACCGGCTCGCGCACGAGAAGGGTCTCAAGACCCCCTCGACCATGCTCTACGGGCACATCGAGGAGCCGCGCCACCGCGTCGACCACGTGCTGCGGCTGCGCGAGCTCCAGGACGAGACCGGCGGTTTCCAGGTCTTCATCCCGCTGCGCTACCAGCACGACTTCGTGGACATGCAGGACGGCAAGGTGCGCAACAAGCTCCAGGCGCGCACGACGATGGCCACCGGCGCCGAGGCGCTGAAGACCTTCGCCGTCTCGCGACTGCTCTTCGACAACGTGCCGCACGTCAAGGTCTTCTGGGTGATGCACGGCGTCCAGACCGCCCAGCTCGCGCTGCAGCACGGTGCGGACGACATGGACGGCTCGGTCGTCGAGTACAAGATCACGCACGACGCGGACAACTACGGCACCCCGAACAAGCTGGGCCGTGACGACCTGCTCGAGCTGATCCGGGAAGCGGGCTTCCGCCCGGTCGAGCGCAACACGCGCTACGAGATCATCCGCGAGTACCCGGGTCCGGACGCGGGCCTGCGCGAGACCCCGCAGGCGATGCGCGTCTGACCCCTCGTCCGACCGCCTCGAGGTGAGTTAACCCCGGCCCATGGGCCGGGGTTTAACTTTTTCTGGACGGGCCGATGAGGTAATGGGTAAACTTGCAAAATGACCCTTACTTTCACCCTGGACCCGGTCGTCGACCCCTCCCTGCGTGATGGAATCCTGGCGCTGTGGGCCGACGTCTCCAACGCGGGCGGCGCCGTGGGCTTCGTGCCCCCGGTCACCCCCGACGACATCCGCCCCTCGCTCGACAAGCACCTCGCCGGCGTCGCCGACGGGGGCTGCCGACTGGTCCTCGGGCACGACGAGGACGGGGCGGTCGCCGCGACCGCCTTCCTCACCCACAACACGCACCGGCTCCAGCTCCACTGGCTGTGGGCCTACACGGTGATGGTCCATCCGCGTCACCAGGGCAAGGGGTACGGGCGCGACCTGATGGCCGCCACGGAGGCCGCCGCCCGCTCCGTCGGGAACATCGACGCCATCCGCCTCACCTGCCGCGGAGGCCTCGGCCTGGAGCACTTCTACGCCTCCTGCGGCTACAAGGAGGTCGGCCGCGTCCCCGGCGCCGTCCGCGTGGCCCCGGGCGACGACCGCGACGACATCACCATGCTGCTGCCGCTGTACTGACGTGCGGCCGGCCCGGCCGCCGCACCCCGGAGGGCGGTGGCCGGGCCCCGGCGTGCTTCACTTGACGGGCACCAGCCGCCGCAGACCACGACGAGAGAGAAGGGGTCACCGTGTCCCTCAAGCCGAGCGCAACGATCCGCTACACCGCGATGCGCCTGGGCATCTTCGTCGGATGCCTCGTCGTCGTCGCCGTCCTCGTCCGGATCGGCTGGGTGCCCTCGGGCCTCGGGGACGCCAATGCCGCCTGGGTCGTCCTGCTCGCCCTCGTCATCTCCGCCCCGCTCTCCTTCGTCCTTCTGCGCAAGCAGCGCGAGGAGATGTCCACGCAGATCTCCGGGCGCGTCGCGGGTGCGAAGGAGCGGCTGGCCGCGAACCGCAGCCAGGAGGACCAGGCCGACGACGCGGCGCGCGTGACCTCGTAACGCCACAGTTGGCTTCATCACACATCGAACCGCCCCAGCACCGGGTATACCGCCCGTAACGCTGGGGCGGTGGTGTTTTTCCGGGGCTGCGCAAGGGGGCCCCGTGCGCCGTTGTCTCAAAGGGCCCCTTTGAGATTCTCAAAGGGGAAGTGTTAGCGTGTTCAACATGTTGACCACAGTTGCGCACCCCCTGATCGCGAGCGTTCCGCTCGTGACGCGCCTGCACGTCGACCTCTGCCGCCGCGCGTCCGCGGCCTGTTGCTGTTGAGCTGAATCGATACAGCAGCCGTCCCGGCCGGCCCTTCTGGCTGCTGCCGCACCGCTTCACCACCGCAGTACTTCCCCCCTGTCTTCGTGCGCCACCTCCGGAGAGTGTCCGTGTCCGCGACCCCCCAGGCCCCTGCCAAGGCCTCGTTCAAGTTCCCCTTCTGGGCCCAGATCGTCGCCGGTCTGGCCCTCGGTGTCCTCTTCGGCTGGATAGCCCGCAGCCAGGACATCAGCTGGCTCGGCACCACCCTGGAGAAGGTCGGCGACATCTTCATCCAGCTGCTGAAGCTGGCCATCGCCCCGCTCGTCTTCTTCGCGATCCTGGTGTCGATCACCAACCTGCGAAAGGTGAACAACGCCGCGCGGCTCGCCACCCGCACGCTGCTCTGGTTCATGATCACGTCGCTGATCGCGGTCGGCATCGGCATCGGCATCGGCCTGCTGACCGACCCCGGTGCGGGCACCGGCCTCACCGCCGCCGACGGCAAGGACCCCAAGCGGACCGGTTCCTGGATCGACTTCCTGACCGGGATCGTCCCCACCGACATCGTGACGCCGTTCACCGAGCTGAAGGTCCTTCAGATCGTCTTCCTGGCCGTCGTCGCCGGTATCGCAGCCCTCCAGCTCGGCGCCAAGGCCAAGCCGGTCCTGGACCTCGCCGAGTCCGCCCTGGAGCTCCTCCAGAAGGCCCTGTGGTGGGTCATCCGCCTCGCCCCGATCGGCACCATCGGCCTCATCGGCACCGCGATCGCCACCTACGGCTGGGACCTGATCGGCAAGTACGCGACCTTCACCGCCGACGTCTACATCGGCTGCGCCCTGGTGATGTTCGGCGTCTACCCGCTGCTGCTCGCGACGGTCGCCAAGGTCAGCCCGATCCAGTTCTTCAAGGGCGCCTGGCCCGCCATCCAGCTGGCCTTCGTCTCCCGCTCCTCGGTCGGCACCATGCCGGTCACCCAGAAGGTCACCGAGCGCCTCGGCGTCCCGAAGGAGTACGCCTCCTTCGCCGTCCCGTTCGGCGCCACCACCAAGATGGACGGCTGCGCCGCGATCTACCCGGCGCTCGCCGCGATCTTCATCGCGCAGATCTTCGACGTGCAGCTGGGCATCAAGGAGTACCTGCTCATCGTCTTCGTCTCGGTCATCGGCTCGGCCGCCACGGCCGGTCTGACCGGCGCCACCGTCATGCTGACGCTGACCCTCTCCACGCTGGGCCTGCCGCTCGCCGGCGTGGGTCTGCTGCTGGCGATCGACCCGATCCTCGACATGATGCGCACCGCCACCAACGTGGCCGGCCAGGCCCTGGTCCCGGTCATCGTCTCGGCCCGCGAGGGGATCCTGGACAAGGAGGCCTACGCCTCCGCCTCGGCCTCCCCGCTGGACGAGCCGGCCCCGGCCGCCGAGCCGGTCGCCGTCGCCGCCTGACCCCACCACCCAGCGCAGCCCCCGCCCCCTCCCGGGCGGGGGCTGCTGCGTTCGGGCCCGGCAAGATCCGAAAGAGACGGCCTAGCCGAGGGTTGCGCCGCGGATGTAGGCGGTCAGGCCGAGGAGGAGGGGCGGGAGGAACCACCACAGGCCCATGGTCCGGCGCACGCTCGGGACGGCCGTGATGAGCAGGCCCAGCACGCTCAGGGACACGGAGACGAAGCACATCGCGGAGACGCCCTCGTAGCCCTGGTGGTCCCACTCGCCCTGCGGCCCGGCGAAGAGGGCCCCGAACACGGCGACGGCGTTGAGCAGGTGGATGATCCCGAGCGGCACCCCCAGGATCCAGCGCAGCCAGCCCCGGTCCTCGGGCAGGTCGATGCTCTCGCGGGGGTACGTCATCGCATTGCGTCCTTCGCTTGGCCGAGGTTCCCGACGAACCGGTCACCGTAGCCCTGGGCCTTGGGGAGGTCCCAGTAGGGTCCCCCGTTGTAGCGGGCGGCGATCTCCCGCATCTGGGCCTCCGTCATCCGGTCGGCCGGCACATCGGCCAGCCCGCTCTCCGCCTTGATCTGAGCCAGGTAGCCGGCGGCTATGAAGGCATTCTGCTTGGGATCCTGAAGGGCTTCCTCCACCAGGGTCCGCTGGTGGTCGGTGAGGTTCGCCGGGTCGTAGCCGAGCACTTCGGCACCGCGGCGCAGCTGGATGGCGATCGGCCCGTACGAGGTCTCGTCCAGCTTCCCGCCGAGGCGCCACGGAAGGTTCTCGGGGGTGAAGGGGCTCAGGCCCCACGGAGCGGCGGCCTGTTCACGGATCGTGCCGGTCACGTCGTCCAGCAGGCCGGGCTGATAGCCGCCGATCTCCTGCCAGGCCACGCCCGCGACCAGCTCTTCCGGCAGCCCCGCGTTCTTGGCCGCCGCCCGCAGGACCTCCTTGTTCTGGGAGATCCAGTCCGCGTGCATGCCGTCCGTGACGAGGGGCACCCAGTAGTTGTCGGCGGCGTCCGGCAGCCCCGCAACCCGCATCCGGATGTCGCGCAGCTGCGGGGAGACCGGGGTGTCCGGCCCGACCGGGCCCGCCATGTCCTTCTTCGGTCCGCTGCCCGGCAGATGGGTCAGGGGATCGGTACGGGCCTCCGCCGCCTCGCGGCGGATGTCGGCCATGGCCGCGTAGACGTCGACCCCGCCCGCACCGCCCCGCACCTTGAACTCGGGCAGCAGCTCGTACGCCTGCTTCAGCGCGTGGACGCACACGCTGCGCGCCTCCTGCTCGGCGGTCCTGGCCAGCCGGAAGTTGCCGCCGGCGTCGTCGTGGAGGCGGTCGGCCTCCTCGCGGATGTCGTCCACGTCCATGGTGAGCTCGGCCAGGCCGTCGAGGAAGCCGGTCGTCGCCCGCATGTCCTCCCACTGGCGCATCGGCTCCGCCTCCTGGGCGGTGCGGGTGACCGCGGTGCCCTTCGTGGCGATCAGCGCGGCGAGCTTGCGCTCGGAGCCCTTGCCGTTCGAGTAGTGGGACTTGGCGGTCGTCAGGGCCGCCGCGTACGCGTGCAGGGCGCTCGCGGCCTTGTCGTACCCCTCGGCGATGTGCTGGACGAGCTGCCGTGCCTCGGAGAGCCGCGCGGTGTAGGTGTGACTGTTGTCGCTGTGCCATTCGGTGCCGGTCTCGGCGCGCCGGGCGGGCTCCTCAACCTGTACCAGCAGATCGCGCAGGCGTTTGAACTCGGCGGCGTTGCGCTCCACCAGAGCCGGGTTGCACTCCTCCAGGAACTCGACGTCCTTGCGGTGGCTGAGCCCGCTCACTTGGCCTCCGGCTTCACGTACTGACCCGACTCCAGCAGGCCCGCGAGGAAGGAGCGTGCTGTGCCGTCGTCCACCTGAGCGAAGTCGGTACCGGCCGTCTTCAGGCGCGTGGCCAGGGCGGCGAACAGGTTGACCGTGTCCTTGAACTGGTCGTCGGCGAACCGGGCGAAGCGCAGCACCTCCGCCGAGACGTCGGCGTGCGCCCGCGGGGCGCGCGCCATGGTGCTCGCGTCACCGTCGGGGCGGCCCTCGTGGAGGAGCGCAGCGATCTCGATCAGCAGGTTGGCGTTGCCGTTGATGGAGGCGGCCCCGGCCACCAGCGTCCCGGCCGGGCTCCCCTGTACGCCGCCGTCGGCCGGGGCGGAGGCGAGGCGCAGGGCGGGCGACGGCTGCTGCGCGAGTACGGAGGCCTTGTGCTGCGCCCATTCCGCGTCGAACGACATGTGTCCCCTGGGTGGTTGACGACAGGACATGATCGGATCCGACAGATCATGTTCATGAAAGACGTGGAAGAGGATCGTGCGGTTCCGCGTCGTGCCGCCCGGAGATGTACGTCTGCACCCGCGCCGCGACCCCTCCTGCGGCCGTGCGACCGGGTCGCGGGGAGCCGCGACCCGGTGCGCCTCGACGCGTAAAGACCCAAAGGACCAGGGGAAAAGACCAACCCACCAAACCAAACCGGCACGCGTTGCTCGGACGGGTGAATCGTGCCAACTGGGCTGGATTTGCTACAGGTTGCTTGGCATATGCTCGCCCCGAAGTACCCCGGACATGAAGCGGCCCCCGGCGGGAGTGCGAATCCCGGCCGAGGGCCTGACCAAGCAGAAGACAACCCTTCCGCGTGGCTACCAAGTAGGAATGCAACCTTCCCCCATGGCTTTCGAGCACCTTACCGCGCGCCTGACCGCCCCGCCCCGACTTCGCTCCGGGACCCCCCGATCCGGTGTCATCCACGTCAACGTGCGGCTCGCCCGTCACTACACCGTGGTGGGCAACCAGCTGGCCCAGCACCGGCAGTTGTCGGCGACGGCGATCGGTGTCGCGGTGCACATCCAGTCGCTCCCCACCGGGGCCCGGGTGAGCGTCAAGGCACTCGCCGCGGCCGGAGCCGGAGTCGGAGCCGCAGGAGGTCTACGCGCCTGCTCCCGTGCCTGCTCCCGAGTTTGCGGCGCAACCCGCGCCGGAAACCGTGTCCGTGCCGGACGCCCCCGCTGCGCCCGAGCAGCAGCACCTGCACGCCGATGCGGTCGATCTGCTCGCCGGCCTGCGGCGGCGGGACCCTCGGCTGCTGCTGGCGGAGCGGGACGTACGGCGGCTCGCGCCGGGCGTATCGGCCTGGCTGGAGCGCGGGGTCAGTCCGGAGATGGTCGCGCGGAGCCTGTCCGCCGACCTGCCCGATCAGATACGGCGCCCCGCGTCCGTACTCGCGTACCGGCTCGCCGAGCTGATCCCGCCGTACCTGCCCCCGGTCCCGGAGGCCCCGGAACGCCCTGACATGAAACCACCGGACCCGATGCAGAACTGCGACGGCTGCGACCGCGGCCACCGCGCCCCGAAACCGGGACGCTGCAGCTTCTGTCCGCCGGCCGACGCCGACGCCGACGCCGATTCCGGGACCGATGCCGAAACCGAGCCGGATGCCGATACCGAGGCCGAGCCGGATACCGAGGCCGAACCCGGTACCAGGGTGGTGCGGGGACCGAGGTGGCCTGGTGGCCGTCGGCCGTTGCTCAAGGGGCGGTGACCCGGATCGAGCCGGTGGTGGGGCCGTTGGGGTCGCCCACGAAGCAGCTGATTTCGCGGTCGCCGCGGAGCCAGGTGCCGGCCTGCGGGTAGTAGTAGTAGATCTCCAGCTTCCCCGGGGGATTCACGTCGGCGCCCGCGTACGCGGTGAACGCCGGTCCCCCGCACTTCTCCTCGGCGATGGCGACGATCTTGTCCGTGCCCGGGTACGCGCCGTCGTCCAGCTTGACGACGGCGAACGTCTCGCCCTTGTGGGGCTGGTCGCAGGGCACGATGCGCACGGAGAGGGCGGCCTGGCCGCCCTCCTCGTCGTGGTAGTCCTTCAGGTCGTCGCTGGTGTTGAAGCAGTCCCCCTCGCGGACGTCGTTCACGCCGCCGGAGACCGGTTCGGTGACCTCGCCGCTGCTGTCGCGCTTCGGCGGGGTGTCGTCCAGCGCTCCGGTGAGGCCGAGGATCACGAAGATCCCGTAGAACGCGATGGTCACGCCGTGGATCACGATCGCCGCGACGGCGAGGCCCTTGCCCTTCTCGCCGCGCGTGCGGATCTGGGAGAGGGCGACGATGCCGAGGACCAGCGGGACCAGGGGCAGCGCGCAGGCGAGCGACATCACGAACGCCACGATGGCCAGCGCGTTGGTCTTCTGCGGCTGCGGTGCGTACCAGCCCGGCTGCGGGCCGCCGACGTACGGCCCGGGCTGCCCGGGCTGGCCCGGCTGGCCCGGGTATCCGTACCCTCCCGGCTGCGAGTACGGGCCGGGGGACGACGGTGGCTGCGGCGGTATGGACATGCTGGTGGAGCTCCTTGCTCAGAGGGTGGGACACGACAACAGCCGGGCGGCGTGCGGCCGCTCCGTGTCCGGCGCGGTCCCGGACGCCTTCCTCGGGCGGCACTGCCCTGCCCCAGCGCATGCCTGCCGATGTTGTCGTGCGGCCCCACGCTACCTGGCGGGTCCGACACCGCTCAGCGGGTCCCGTACAGGCGGTGGAAGGCCGCGCCCGGGCCGCACGCGCTGCCGCGGCCGACCTGACGGGCGTGCCTGCGTGCGGACCGTCCTTGCGTCCGGAGTGTGGGGTGGTGGCGTGGAGCGTCCGTGAAGAACGGGTCCAGGGGCTGGTCGGGCCGGGTTTCCGCTCCGTAGATTACCGGCGGTAACGCTCGTGCCGAGCCGAGGAGAGTGCGCCGTGGAAGCCGAGCTGAAGCCGGTCGGTCCCGTGGGACCCGTAGGACCCGTAGAACCCGTCAAGACCGTGATCGGCGGGGTGGTCCGCGAGGTGCGGGTGCCCGCGCTCGTGCGGCCGCCGGACCGGGGGACCCTCGGGGACCTGCCGTTCCAGAACGCCTGGGAGGCCCCCGGGGAGGCGGTGCTCGCCCGCAAGGACCACGAGGGCGTCTGGTACGACGTCTCGGCCGCGGAGTTCGCGGCCCAGGTGCTCGCCGTCGCCAAGGGCCTGATCGCCGAAGGGCTCCGCGAGGGCGACCGGCTCGCCATCATGGCCCGCACCACCTACGAGTGGACCCTGCTCGACTTCGCCGGCTGGGCCGCCGGGCTGGTCACCGTACCCATCTACCCCACCTCCTCCGCCCTCCAGGCGCGCTGGATCATCCAGGACTCCGGGGCCGTGGCCTGCGCCGTCGAGGACACCGCACAGGCCCGGCTCATCAGCGCCGAGCGCGGCAACCTGCCCTGGCTGACGCACCTGTGGGAACTCGACACCGGCGCGATCGCCCGGCTGGTCAAGGCCGGGGAACGCATCCCGGACGCGGTGGTGCACAACCGGCGGACCGCCCGCACCCCGGACTCCGTCGCCACCCTCATCTACACCTCCGGCACCACCGGACAGCCCAAGGGATGCGTGATCACCCACGGCAACTTCTACGCCCAGGTGGACAACGCGGTCGAGCTGCTGCACCCCGTCTTCCGGTCCGTCAGCAAGGACCCCGCCTCCACCCTGCTGTTCCTGCCGCTCAGCCACGTCTTCGGGCGGATGGTGGCCGTCGGCTGCATGCGGGCCCGCGTCAAGCTGGGCCACGCGCCCAGCATCAGCACCGAAGACCTCCTCGCCGACCTCGCCGGCTTCCGCCCCACCTTCCTGCTGGCCATCCCGTACGTACTGGAGAAGGTCTACAACACCGCCCGCGCCACCGCGGAGAAGATGGGCCGCGCCTCCTCCTTCGACCGGGCCGCCCGCATCGCGCAGCGCTTCGGCGAGGTCGCCGAGGGCAAGGCCCCCGGCCTCGGGCTGCGCCTGGCCCGGTCCGTGTACGACCCGCTCGTCTACCGGAGGATCCGGGCGGCGCTCGGCGGCCGCGTCCGCTACGTCCTGAGCGGCGGATCGCCGCTGGGCCGACGGCTCGCCGCCTTCTACACCGGCGCCGGCGTCGAGGTGTTCGAGGGCTACGGACTGACGGAGACCACCGGCGCGAGCACCGTGACCCCGCCGCAGCGCCCCCGCCTCGGCACCGTCGGCTGGCCGTTGCCGGGCACAGCCGTACGGATCGCGGACGACGGGGAGGTGCTGCTGGGCGGCGGCCACGTCTTCGCCGGGTACTGGAACGCCGCGCAGGCCGCCCCGTACGGGAGCTGGCTGGCCACCGGCGACATCGGCGAGCTCGACGCCGACGGATACCTCACCATCACCGGCCGCAAGAAGGACCTGATCATCACCTCCGGCGGCAAGAACGTCGCCCCCGCACCGCTGGAGGACTGGCTGCGGGCCCACCCGCTGGTCGGCCAGTGCATGGTCGTCGGCGACAACCGGCCGTACATCACCGCACTGATCACCCTGGAACCGGACGGCCTCCACCACTGGCGCCAGATGCACAAGAAGCAGAACGTGCCGATCCGCGACCTGGTGCGGGACGAGGAACTGCGGGCCGACCTCCAGCGGGCGGTGGACGAGGCGAACCGGCTGGTCTCGCGGGCCGAGTCGATCCGCCGCTTCGCCATCCTGCCGCGCGACTTCACCGAGGCGCGCGGCCACCTGACCCCGTCCCTGAAACTCCGGCGCAGCGCGATCGCCCGGGACTACGCGGACCGCATCCAGGAGCTGTACCGGGGCCCCCGGGAAGCCTGACCCCCGGACCGATCGATGGACAAGGAGTGCCGTCCGGGACCCGGTCCTGCCCCGTCGGGGGTGGTACCCGACGGGGCACGGGCGCTCAGCAGTTGGGGTGCGTCGGGCGGCCGGCGAAGCGGTCCGCCAGCCAGTTCCCGGCCGCCAAGGAGTGCGTGATCACGCCGCTGACGTGCTCACCGACCCACACGGTGTCGAACTCCACGTTCGCCCCCCGCGCACACCAGTCGGAGCGCAGCCGGCGGCCGACCCCGTACGGGATCAGCTCGTCGGCGAGCGCGTGGTACTGGTACACGGGCGCGGCCGGGGCCGTGGCGCCCAGCCGGCTCCCGTTCAGCCGGGCCTGCCAGTCCGGCTGGGCGAGCGGGTCGCGCGTGGTCAGGTCGGAGATCCGCTTGAAGGACCCGGCGATCGCGTCGATCGCGACGCAGTTCTCCTTCATCCCGGCGACCAGCGCCCTGCCCAGCGGGTTGAGGTAGGAGTCCAGCCGCAGCTCCGGGAAGGCCGCGTCCTGCCCGGCGGCCGCCATGAAGATGAGCCCGGACCCGTAGGAGCCGTTGTTGAACTCGGCCACCTTCAGCAGGTCTGCCGGGACCCCGCCGGTCGCCGTGCCCTTGACCTGGAGTTCGGGGGCGTACGAGCCCTGCAGCTCGGCGGCCCAGCTGCTGGCCTGGCCGCCCTGCGAGTAGCCCATGATGCCGACCGGGCCGTTCGCGGACAGCCCCGCACCGGGCAGCCGCTGGGCGGCGCGAGCGGCGTCGAGGACGGCGTGCCCGGCGGAGGGGCCCACGGTGTAGGTGTGGACGCCCGGGGTGCCGAGACCCTCGTAGTCGGTGACGACGACGGCCCAGCCGCGCAGGGTGAGCTGCTGGATGAGGTTGGCCTCCATGGCGGTGCCGTGGGGGAGGTTGTTGCTCGGCGCGCAGGAGTCGCCCATCCCGACCGTGCCGACGGCGTACGTGATCAGCGGGCGCGGCCCGCTGCGGCCGTCCTGCGGGACGATGACGGTGCCGGAGACGATGTTCGGGGCCCCGTCGGCGCTGGTGGAGCGGTAGTGGATCTTCCAGGCCCGGGTGCCGGTGGGCTGGCCGGGCAGCGGGTGGAAGGCGGAGGGCTCGCTGCTGACGACATCGCCCGGGGCGGTGCCGGTCGGGGCGGTCGGGGCGGTCGCGGTGGGGGTGGAGGCGGTCGCGGTGGGGACCGCGGCCGCCGAGACGGTCAGGACGGCCAGCGCGGTCACGGCGGCGAGGGGGGTGCTTCGGAAGCGCATCGGCAAACGCATGGGCGGCTCTCCCAGGGGGATCGTTCCGTGCGGGGTAGGTGAGGTGAAGGTAGTGACCGACCGGTAGGAAGGTCGCTGACCGCACAGCTCACCTTTCCTGACCCGCCCTCGCACGCTCCGCGGGCGCCCGGCCCGGCCTCAGCCGCCCGAGGCGATCCGGTAGGCCCCCGGGGTCGTGCCCGTCCAGCGTCGGAACGCCCGGTGGAAGGCCGTGTCCTCGGAGAAGCCCAGCCGCGCGGCGAGTTCCGCGATCGGCTCCCCGCTCTCCGCGAGGCCCGCGATCGCCGCGTCCCGGCGCACGTGGTCCTTCAACTGCTGGAAGGACGTCCCCTCCTGCTGGAGCCGGCGCCGCAGCGTCGCCGGCGACACCGCGAGGCGCGCCGCCACTTCCCCGAGCGCGGGCAGCCGCGGCGACGTGCGCAGCCGCTGCGTCAGGGTGCGGCGCACCTGCTCCGCGACCGTGGTCCCGTACTCCGGGCGGGACAGCAGGTCGAAGGGGGCGCGGCGGAGCATCGCGTCGAGTGCGGGCTCGTCCCGTACGAGCGGAGCGGTCAGCCAGTGCGCGGCGAAGACCGCACCCGTCCGGTCCTCGCCGAAACGCACCGGGCAGTCGAAGAGAGTCTCGTACTCCTCCAGGTGCGGCGGCGGGGGATAGCGGAAGGCGGCGTACGCGAGCGGGATGCGCCGGCCCACCAGCCAGCTGCTCAGCCGGTGCCAGATGGCGAGCACGCACTCCGTGAGGAACCGGTCCTCGTCCCGGGCGAACTCGTTGCGCACGGTGAACCGGGCCTCGTCGCCCACGACTTCGAGCGCCAGCTCCGGCCCGCCGGGGAACAGCCCGTAGAACGCGGCCGCCCGCTCCGTGGCCGCGCCCAGATCGCGGCAGCCGAGCGAGGCGTAACACATCATCGCGAAGGTGCCGGGGCGGCTCGGGACCGGACTCAGCGCGAGGAACTCGTCCTGCGTGGTCCGGTACAGCGCCCGGAAGAGCCGCGCGAACTGCGCGGGCGTGATCCGCGCCCGGTCGTCGCCCAGCAGCAGCGGCGGGATCTGCGCCTCCTGGAGCAGCGGCACGGTGTCGATGCCGCTGCCGCGGGCCCCCGCGAGCAGGGCCCGTACATGGTGCACGGTGACCGTCCGCCTCCCCATGGCTTCGACGGTAGCCCGCCCCGGCCCGCGGCGATACGGACGCGGAGGCACGGATGAGCTCTCGGGTCAGTGGGGGTGACGCTTCCGGTCATGCCGCGGCGGCGGTCCGGCTGCCTAGCGTCGGAGCGGGCGGAGGCCACCGGCCCCGGAGCCGGCGGCCTCAGGCCACCAACCCGCGGGAGGGCATGCGATGAACGATCGGCCGAGCACGCTGGCGGTGTTCACCCAGTGGACCGAGGAGCGGTACGGGCCGGAGCCCGCCCTGCGGTTCCGGTCACCCGACGGCGGGTGGCGCACCCGTACGTACGGGGAACTCGGCGCACAGGTGCGGGCCGTCGGGTGCGCGCTGCTCGGCCTGGGCGTGGCCGCCGGGGAACGGGTCGCCGTACTGGCCGAGACGCGGCCGCAGTGGACGTACACGCACTTCGGGGCGCTCGCGGCGGGGGCGGTCCTCGTACCGGTGTACCCGACGGCGGGGGAGGAGGAGGTCGCCTGGGTCCTGGCGGACTCGGAGGCGGTGGTCGTGGTCTGCGACGACGGGCGCCAGGCGGCCCGCGTCGAGGCGCTGAGGCCGAAACTGCCCGCGCTGCGGGCGGTGGTACTGATGGACGAACTGCCCGGACTGCCCGGCGCGGCGGCGGAGTCCGAACTGCGCGCCCGCGCGTCGGCCGTGACCCCCGGGGCGGACGCATCGATCGTCTACACCTCGGGCACGACCGGCCCGCCGAAGGGGTGCCGCCTCACCCACGGGAACCTGGGGGCCATCCAGGACGCCACCGTCCCGCTGATCAAGGGCGGGCCGGGCGACTCGACGTACCTGTACCTGCCGCTCGCGCACATGCTGGCCCAGCTGATCCAGTACACGACCCTGATCGCGGGCGGCGAGCTGTGCTACTTCGGCGGCCGCATCGAGAACGTGCTGGCCGAGCTCGCGGAGGTCGCCCCCACCCATCTGCCGTCCGTGCCCAGGCTGTTCGAGAAGCTGCACTCGGTGGTGCTCTCGCTGGCGGAGTCGCAGGAGGGCGGCCGCGAACGCTTCGAGGCGGCGGTACGGGTGGGCGTACTGGCGGCGGACGGAAAGCTCCCCGAGGAACTCCGGGCGGAGCACGAGGCCGCCGAGAAGGCGCTGTACGCCCCGGTCCGCGCCGCCTTCGGCGGCCGGCTCCGGTGGGCGCTGACCGGCGGCGCCCCGATCGCCCCGGCGACCCTGGACCTGCTGAGGGCCTGCGGGATCTCCGTGTACGAGGGGTACGGGATGACGGAGTCGGGCGGCGTCATCTCCCTCAACCACCCGGAGGCGGTGCGCCACGGGACGGTCGGCCAACCGATCGCGGACTGCGAGGTGCGCATCGCGCCGGACGGGGAGGTGCTGGCGCGCGGGCCGATGGTGTTCCCGGGCTACCACGCCAACGCCGCGGCGACCGCCGGGGCGCTGGACCCGGAGGGCTGGCTGCACACCGGTGACCTGGGCGAACTGGACGCCGACGGCTTCCTCCGCATCACAGGCCGGAAGAAGGAGCTGATCATCACCTCCGCCGGGAAGAACATCACCCCGACGGAAGTGGAGTTCGCCGTCCAGCGCTCGCGCTACGTCTCCCGCGCGGTCCTCATCGGAGACCGCCGTCCGTATCCGGTCGCCCTGATCACCCTGGACGCGGAGGAGATCGCGGCGTGGGCGACCCGCGAGGGCCTCGACCTGGGCCCCGCCCCCGCCACGCACCCGGCGGTCCACGCACTCGTCGACGCGGCGGTCACGGAGGCCAACGCCACGGTCTCCCGCCCGTCCCGCATCCGCGCCTTCCACATCCTCCCGGAGGACTTCACCCCCCAGACGGGCACCCTGACGCCGTCACTGAAACTCCGCCGGGGCGTGGTGGCGGAGCGCTACGCGTCGGAGATCGCGGGGTTGTACGGGGGGTGAGGGGGCGGGGTCGGTGGGTGGCGGGGCCCGGGCGGGCGGGGCCGAAACGCGAGGGCGGCGGCTTCGGAGGCGGGGTTTCGCTCGGCCGGTAGTCAGGGATGTGTATGGGGGTTTCCCGTCAGTCTCATCGTCTCTCCGTGTCGGGCCGGTCCCTCAAGGGCGCTCCTTCGTCGCGTCGCTTCGCGATTTCGCTGCGCTCAACCCTTGACCGACCGTCCCGCCCCGGACATACGAAGACTGCCGGGAAACCCCCAAAGGAACGGGCCGGGCCAAGTCTTCAGGGACGGGGAGGTCGGAGATGCCCGAGCGGACCGGGCATGGGGCACCCCGGAGGCGGGCCCATCCGGAGCCGTCTGCCGGGTCGGTGGGCGCACGAAATCGCTACGCGCTCCTCACCTCTCAGCGTCTCCAGCCCGTCTTGGGTCGGACATAGGCCGCCCACGACCGTTGGCGCTTCTCACGTCTCAGCGTCCGACGACCGTCTGGGGCTGGGCATAAGCCGCCCACGACCCGCTGGCGCTCCTCGATCACGCGTCCGGCGGCCGTCTTGGGTCGTTGGGAGGGTCTGACGGCCGATCCTTCGGCTATTTCGTCGTGGATCCGGGTCAGCGCCGGACCGAGCCCACAAACAGGGGCACATACGGGTGCAATTGGTGCAAACTGTCGGCCTTTTGCGGCATCCATGTGCGCTGACCCGCATCCACGACGAAATAGCCGCTGTCCCACGCTTTTCCACCCCAGACAGCCATCAGCCGCCGCCTATGGGAGCACCAACCGCCCGTGGGCGGCCTATGCCCAGCCCAAGGCGGTCGTCGGACGCATGTCGAGCCTCGAACCGAGGTCGTGGGCGGCCTGTGTCCGGCCCAAGGCGGTCGTCTGGCGCGTGATCGAGGAGCGCCAACGGTCTTGGGCGGCCTATGTCCAGCCCAGTGCGGCCTTCCGGCGCGTGGGTGAGAAGCGCCAATGGGTCGTGGGCGGCCTATGTCCGACCCAAGACGGGCTGGAGACGCTGAGAGGTGAGGAGCGCGTAGCGATTTCGTGCGCCCACCGACCCGGCAGGTGGCTTCGGGCGTGCCCGCCTCGGGGGCGTGCCATGCCCGGTCTGCTCGCGGGTCTCTGATGTGCCCGTCCCTGGAAACGAACGCCCGGCCCGTTCCTTTGGGGGTTTCCCGGCAGTCTTCGTATGTCCGGGGCGGGACGGTCGGTCAAGGGTTGAGCGCAGCGAAATCGCGAAGCGACGCGACGAACGAGCGCCCTTGAGGGACCGGCCCGACACGGAGAGACGATGAGACTGACGGGAAACCCCCATACGCATCCCTGACTACCGCCCGACCACAACCCCGCCCCCCCGAAGCCGCCCCGCGCATCCCCACCCCCACACCCCCCCACACCCCCCCCACGTCGGCCCCCGCGTCGGCCCCCGCCCTCCTGGGTATGCCCCCGCAGGGGGCCCAGGGGGCCTGGGTGGCCGAGGGAGTCGACGGGGTCAGGGGGTGGGGTAAGTGCGTGTTGCTGTGCGGGGGTTGGGGCAGGGGTTGGGGCGCGGGGTTGCCGGGGTCGGGGGTGTGGTGGTTCTGGCGCTCGGCGGGTGGTTGGCGTGGGTGCTGCCCGGGGCGCAGTTGGCCGCCGTGGTCGGCTTCGGGCCCGTCGACGGTGTCGTGACGATCCACCGGTGCTACGAGGGGGCCGACGAGGAGGGCTATGCGACCGGTACCGAATGCACCGGCCGGTACGCCCCCCGGCGGTCCGACGGGCCGGCCCGCGACATCGTGCTGGAGGCGGCCGCCGAAAAGTACCGGCCCGGTTCCCGGGTGGAGGTCAGGACGGCGAAGGGGCGGGCGTACGAGCTGTCGGGGACGGCCGTGTTCCAGTCGGCCGCGCTCGTCGGCCTGCTGCTCGTACCGTTCCTGACCCTGGCGGCCTGGCTGTTCGCCTGCGCGCGCCGAGGGAAGGTGGCGAACGGCGACGGCTATTTCTTCGCGGCCCTGGCCGGCCTGGTCCTCGCCATCGGGGCAGCTGCCGTCGCCGGGATCCTGGTTGCGATCGGCCTGGCCGTCTTCTGACCGGTTCGGTGTCGACCGACAGCGTGGAACGTTTCTGCGGACCGGCGCCGGGGGAGGGGCCGGGCGTCGAACCAGTTCGAGAAGACAGGGGAGATCTTCTTGTTACCCGTGGTTCTTTCCGCAATGTTGTCCGTGTCGGTGGTACCGCCGACGTCCGGCGCCGCCGCCGGCGCGATGTACGAACTGCCCCTTCTGGCGGGGCACACCAGCAGCTCCGCCCAGGCGGTGAACGACGCCGGGGACGTCGTGGGGCTCTCGCTCGACGCGAACGAGAACGGTTACCTGGTCCGGTGGGGCGCCGACGGTACCCTCACCCCTCTGCAGGCCGTCGAAGGCGGCACGGGCGGCCACGCCGTCAAGATCGTCGACGACGGCACGGTGGCCGGCTTCACCGACGCACCCGACGGAGTACGGCACGCGGCCCGGTGGAGCGCGGCCGGTGTCCTGACCCGGCTGGAGGAGCCGCCGGGCTACACGCGGGGCGAGGCCCAGGACATCAACAACTCCCGTGTCGCCGTGGGGCAGCTCTCGACGGAGAGCCGCACGCTCCCGGTCCGGTGGGGCCCCGACGGCCGGGCGACCGCACTGCGCCTGCCGCCGCGGGCGCTCGGGGGCGCGGCCACCGCGATCAACGAGCGGGGCGAGATCGCCGGGTACGTGTCCGTGCCCGGGGAGAAGACCCGGGCCGTGCGCTGGGACACCAGGGGCCGGGTCCACGACCTCGGCTCCCTCGGTGGCTCGGACAGCGAGCCGTCCGCGATCAACGACCGCGGCACCGTGATCGGTCGGGCGACGGACACGAACGGCATCTGGAAGGCCGTCCGGGCGCCGCGCGGCGGCACGTTCGAGGCGCTGCCGTCCCAGGAGCCGGGTGCCCGTACCGTCAGCGCCAACAACGCCGACGTCGTGGTCGCCAACGTCAAGGACCGGTCCCTGCGGTGGAGCGGAACCGGAACCGGAACCGGAACCGGAACCGGTGCCGGAACCGGTCCCGGCGTCACCGAGCTCCAGCCGCTGCGCGGCACGGCCCGCACTTTCGTCCGGGGCATCAACGACCGGGGGACCAGCGTCGGTACCTCCGACCCGTTCGCCGTGACCTGGGACGCGCAGGGCACGCCGACCGCACTGCCCGTTCCTGCGGGCTTCGACCGGGCCGACCCGGTCGCGATCAATGCGACGGGCGTCGTCGCCGGCAACGTGGGCTCCTCCCGGACCTGGCCGGTCCGGTGGCGGGCCGTCGTCTGGCGCTGACCTCCGCCCCTCCGCACCTCCGCACCCACCCACCCACCATCGTCCGGCCGCCCCGTCGTGGGCGGCCGGACGGCAGGTGCACGCGTGGAACTTCCTGACGTGACTCACATCACACAGCCAGCGACCTTCCGGGGTGTCATATCCGGCCATGGCCGGATCCCGGCCGCCTTCGGTCACCGCCGCGGCCGCGGCCGACGACACGGGGCGACGCGCAGTGTAAATCGGTGCCCATCGGGGCCATTCGGGCGCAGAGTTGGGTGTGGAGTGGGGTGATCTGTCCGTTCGGCCACGAGACCCCGGTGAAGCCGAGACGAATGGTGCGTCACATCTACCGGCGCGACGGCGAGTCGGGTTCGAATACCTGATAGACAGTGGATATTCACGGCTAGACCGGCCGTATACCTTTGACGGCTCCTTGGGGGGATCGCCGCACTGTGAAGCCGCTTCACCGCCACCTCGTCAACACCTCGCGCAAGGTCCTGTGCACGGCCGCACTCGCGGCCAGCCTGACCACCGCCGCGGTCGTGACCAGTCCGTCGACCGCCGACGCGGGAGAGTCCGAGCCCACTCCGGACAGTCCGCAGGCCACTGACCGCGGTGACGCCCGGCTGGATCTGCCCGACATCGTCGCCGACCCGCCGCCCACCGGCGCGGGCGCGACCGAGGGGGCCAGCGGGATACCCGCGACCGCCCTCGACGCCTATCACCGTGCCGAGCTGTCCGTGGGCGCGGCGCTCCCCGGCTGCAAGCTGCCCTGGCAGCTGCTCGCGGGCATCGGCCGGGTCGAGTCCGTCCACGCCTCGGGCTACGGCCTCAAGGCCGACGGCTACACCGAGAAGCCCATCCGCGGCCCCCGCCTCGACGGCAACGGCTTCGCCGAGATCCGGGACACGGACAAGGGCGAGTGGGACGCGGACGCCGTGTACGACCGGGCCGTCGGCCCGATGCAGTTCATCCCGTCCACCTGGGCCACCTGGGGTGCCGACGGCAACGGCGACTCCAAGCGCGACCCGAACAACATCTACGACGCGGCGCTGGGCGCGGGTCTCTACCTGTGCGCGGGCGACCGTGACCTGTCGGTCGCGGCCAAGCTCGACGCGGCGATCCTCAGCTACAACAACTCCCGCGAGTACGTGAACACCGTGCTCGGCTACATGCGGCAGTACCAGACGGGCGGTGCCTCCGAGGTGCCGAACCCGCCCGTCGGGGACTACTCGACACCGCCGCCGGGCACCACCCTGCCCAGCCCGCACGTGCCGACCACCACGCCCCGGCCGACGCCGACGCCCACGCCGACTCCGACGCCGACCCCCACCCCGACTCCGACGCCCACCCCGACGCCGGAGCAGCCGAAGCCGCCCGCCGTACGCCTGGCGAGCCTGACGGTCCTCAGCGGCCCCGGCCTGACGGCCGAGGCGGGCGGGGCCTTCACCGAGGTCCCCCGGGTCAAGGTGCTTCTCAGCGACGGCAAGCCCGCCGTCAACCAGGAGGTGGTCTTCGCGGTGGAGAAGGACACCACCGGCGGCACCCTCTTCGGCACGGCGGATTCCCTGGTGGTCAAGGCGGGCGCCGACGGCATCGCCGCCGCGCCCGGGCTGAAGGCGGGCTCCAAGGCCGGCACCTTCACGCTGCGGGCCTCGGCCTACGACCCGCAGGGCGGGTTCACCGTGAACTTCGACGGCAAGGTCACGGTGACGGTCGCGGACAAGCTGGCGCGTGCGGGCGACGCGAAGCCGCTGGAGGCGGTCGCCGGCAAGAGCTTCACCGACGTGGAGGTCTTCGCGACCGCCGCCGGCAAGGCCGTCGCGGGTACCGAGACCGTCGCCGACCTGGTCGTGAAGGACGCGAACGGCAAGTGGGTCCCGGTGGACCCGGCGACCGCGAAGGGCCCGTACTTCAAGGACGAGGCCGGCAAGAAGGTCTTCGGGCGGCTGCTGGCCAAGACGGGCGCCGACGGCAAGATCGTCCTGCCGGAGCTGTTCACCGCGGACGCGGCCCCGGGCAGCTACTTCGTGCGCCTGACGACCAAGGAGAACGTGACCCTGGTCCTGGAGCTCAAGGTCACGGCCCCGGCCACCACCCCGGCCCCGGCCCCGGACCCGGCTCCCACGAAGACGGCGGCCCGCCCCTGAGGCAGTAGGGCGGCAGGCCCGGTACGCGAGTGGCCCCCGGCACCGTTTCCACGGTGCCGGGGGCCACTGCGTTGCCCCTCCGGGCCGGCGGACGGCCCGGAGGGGCAAAAAAGGCAGGAGCCCTGCCTGATCTGCTCGCGCAGAGGGGACAGGGCTCCTTGGATACTGCTTTTCCAACCCGCGATGAGGTTGGCCCAGGCGACTAGGCCGGGGTGACGTTCTCCGCCTGCGGGCCCTTCGGACCCTGCGTGACGTCGAAGTTCACCTGCTGGTTCTCCTCGAGGGAGCGGAAGCCAGAGGCGTTGATCGCGGAGTAGTGGACGAAGACATCCGGGCCGCCGCCGTCCTGGGCGATGAAGCCGAAGCCCTTTTCAGCGTTGAACCACTTCACGGTTCCGGTAGCCATGAGCCCTCCTATGGGCCAAAGGGTCGCCCTGCTCCAGAACCTGCTAAGAAGTCTGAAAACTACAAAAGCCTGCGGGTCACATTCTCCGCAGGCCTCGTACTGCAAGGGAAACCAAACTGCAACTTGCGGTGAGCCTAGCACGCACCCTGCGGCGGAGACCAGAGGGAAAGATCACGTCACCCGGACGTTTGAGACCCGCCGGAAGGCTGACGCCGAGCCGGGGGCTAGTCTCGCGATGTGGACCTCTATCGCAGCCGGCCCCGCGTCGGCCACATTCAGTTCCTGAACTGCCTGCCCCTCTACTGGGGGCTGGCCAGAACCGGCACTCTGCTGGACCTGGAGCTGACCAAGGACTCCCCCGAGAAGCTCAGCGAGCGCCTCGTCCAGGGAGACCTGGACATCGCCCCGATCACCCTCGTGGAGTTCCTCCGCAACGCCGATCAGCTCGTCGCCTTCCCCGACATCGCGGTCGGCTGCGACGGCCCGGTGATGTCCTGCGTGATCGTTTCGCAGGTCCCCCTGGAGCAGCTCGACGGCGCCCGCGTCGCACTCGGCTCCACCTCCCGTACGTCCGTTCGCCTCGCCCAGCTGCTGCTTTCCGAGCAGTACGGGGTACGGCCCGACTACTACACCTGCCCGCCCGACCTCAGCGTGATGATGCAGGAGGCGGACGCGGCCGTACTGATCGGGGACGCCGCGCTGCGCGCCTCGCTGCACGACGCACCCCGGCTCGGGCTGACCGTGCACGACCTCGGGCACATGTGGAAGGAGTGGACCGGGCTGCCGTTCGTCTTCGCCGTCTGGGCCGCCCGCAAGGACTACCTCGCCCGCGAGCCCGCCGTCGTGCGGGAGGTCCACGAGGCCTTCCTCTCCTCCCGCGACGTCTCCCTGGAGGAGGTCACCAAGGTGGCCGAGCAGGCGGCCCGCTGGGAGGCCTTCGACGCGGAGCTGCTGGAGCGGTACTTCACGACGCTCGACTTCCGCTTCGGCCCCGAGCAGCTGGCCGGCGTACGGGAATTCGCACGCCGTACGGGACCGACGACCGGGTATCCCGCGGATGTCGACGTGGAGCTGCTGAGCACGGTGGTCCAGGAGTGCTGAGCGGGTTTACCCGGCGGTAGTCCAAAGGCCGGGTGCGGGTGAATGTACGGTTTACCGGGAATTCCCGTCCTTTTTGCATTTCTCGCCTTGGGGTGGAAATGCAAAAGGGTGACCTGCACCTTCACCCGGCCCGCCCCGGCACCCCACTAGGCTGCTGCTGCTCTCCCGGGCGGCACAAGGCGCCCGGGAACACGGGGAATTGGGGGACGCGATGCAGCCGCTCGAAGCCGGGGAGCCGCGGACCATCGGCGCGTACCGGCTGCTGGGCCGGCTCGGCGCGGGTGGCATGGGCCGGGTCTACCTGGGGCGCAGCGCCGGCGGCCGGACCGTCGCCGTCAAGATCGTGCACCCGCATTTCGCCACCGACGAGGAGTTCCGTGCCCGGTTCCGCCGCGAGGTCGAGGCGGCCCGCCTGGTGGGCGGCGAGTGGACCGCGCCCGTGCTCGACGCGGACCCCGACGCCCCCGTGCCGTGGGTGGCCACCGGCTACGTCGCCGGGCCCTCCCTGGACCGGGCGCTGGCCGCGCACGGACCGCTCCCCGAGGCCTCCGTACGGGCCATCGGCGCGGGGCTGGCCCGCGCCCTGGTCGCCGTGCACGGCCTGGGGCTCGTACACCGGGACGTGAAGCCGTCGAACGTGATGCTCACCCTCGACGGGCCGCGGCTGATCGACTTCGGGATCGCGCGGGCCACGGACGGCACCGCCTCGCTCACCTCCACCGGGGTCTCCGTCGGCTCGCCCGGCTACATGTCGCCCGAGCAGATCCTCGGCAAGGGGATCACCGGGGCGGCCGACGTGTTCTCGCTCGGCGCGGTGATGGCCTTCGCGGCGACCGGGCGGCCGCCCTTCACCGGGGACAACTCGGCCACCCTCCTCTACAAGGTGGTCCACGAGCCGCCCGAGCTCGGCGCGCTCCCGGCCGGGGAGCTGCGCGACCTGATCGAGGCCTGCCTGGCCAAGTCGGCCGCGGATCGCCCCGCCCCCGAGGCCGTCGCAGCGGCCCTCGGCGGGGCGCTGGGCGCCCCGGGCTGGCTCCCCGGGCCGCTGGTGGAGGAGGCCAGCCGGGCCGCGGTGGCCCTGCTGGACCTGGACGCGGACACCTCCGCGGGCGGGGCCGGCGTGTCGGCCGGCGGGGGCTTCGCGATGCCCCACGCGCCGTACGCGGACGGCCCGTCCGGGCCGGTGCCGTTCACGGCGGCCTCGTACGGCGGCCCGGCCGGGGGCGGCTTCGGGCCGCCCGACCCGGCGTACGGCACTCCGGGACCGGGATCGGGACCGGGAAGCGGCCCGGGTACCGGCGGCGGGGCGGCTCTGCCCGGGCAGCGGACCGTCGCGGAGGGTCCGGGGCGGCAGGCCGGCGTCCGGGTGGCCGGGCGCCGCTTCAGCTGCACGCTGGTCCTCGCCGCGGCGGCGGTACTGGCGGTGCTGTCCGGGGGGTTGTACTGGCTGGACGTCCTGCCCGGCCCGGGCGGGAAGGAGCGGGACCTGGCCGACGCCGGACCGGGGGCCTCCGCCTCGGCCTCCGCGCCCGCCCCGGCGGCCTCGGCCTCGTCGGCCCCGAACCCGACCGGGAGTCCGGCGGCGCCCAAGGGGACCCGCCAGGACGTGCCCAAGGAGCTCGTCGGCACGTGGAAGGGCACGGTCACCACCGCCCGCCTCGGCCTGTCCTCGGAGTTCGAGATCACCATCAGGGCGGGCCGGGTCGGTGAGGTCGTCGGCCGGGACAAGTCGGTCCTGGCCGTCCTGGGCACGGACTGCAGCGGCGACTGGAAGCTCTCCTCCGCCACCGACCGCTCGCTGGTCCTGGACACCTCGGGCGGCCCCAACCCGGCTCCCGGCGTCTGTTCCGACGGCTCCGCCGACGAGCGCTTCAGCCTGAACACCGACGGGACGCTGCACTACAGGTCGGGCGACACCCCGGCCGGAAACCCCGAGGGCGACCTCAGGCGCAGCCCCTGAAATGCGCCGGTCGGCCCTGGCGTAGGCTGGATCGGTCCGGACCTTGACACAGACACACCGCCGAAAGGTGACTCACCGGTGACCGACCTGGCCGTTCTCCAGTCTGTCCTCGACCGCGCCGCCGCGGGGGGCCGGATCACCAAGGAAGAGGCGCTCGACCTCTACCGCCACGCGCCGCTGCACGCGCTCGGCCAGGCGGCCGACGCCGCGCGCCGCCGCCGCTACGCGGGTACCGAGCACATCGCGACGTACATCATCGAGCGCAACATCAACTACACCAACGTGTGCGTCACGGCGTGCAAGTTCTGTGCCTTCTACGCGGCTCCCAAGGACGCGAAGAAGGGCTGGTCCCGCGACCTCGACGACATCCTGCGCCGCTGCGCGGAGACCGTCGAGCTCGGCGGCACCCAGATCATGTTCCAGGGCGGGCATCACCCGGACTACGGCGTCGAGTACTACGAGCACCACTTCTCCGCCATCAAGAAGGACTTCCCGCAGCTGGTCATCCACTCCCTCGGCGCGTCCGAGGTCGAGCACATGGCCCGCATCTCGGGCGTCTCGGCGGAGGAGGCCATCCAGCGCATCCATGCGGCCGGCCTCGACTCCTTCGCGGGCGCCGGCGCCGAACTGCTGCCCGCGCGACCGCGCAAGGCGATCGCCCCGCTCAAGGAGTCGGGCGAGCGCTGGCTGGAGATCATGGAGATCGCCCACAAGCTGGGCGTGGAGTCCACCTCCACGATGCTGATGGGCACCGGCGAGACGAACGCCGAGCGCATCGAGCACATCGCGATGATCCGGGACACGCAGGACCGTACGGGCGGCTTCCGCGCCTTCATCCCGTACACCTACCAGCCCGAGAACAACCACCTCAAGGGCCGCACCCAGGCGACGATCTTCGAGTACCTGCGCATGATCGCGATCGCGCGCCTCTTCCTCGACAACATCGCCCACATCCAGGGCTCCTGGCTGACCGTGGGCAAGGAGGCGGGCCAGCTCTCGCTGCACTACGGTGCGGACGACCTCGGCTCGATCATGCTGGAGGAGAACGTCGTCTCCTCGGCCGGTGCCAAGCACCGCTCCAACCGCCAGGAGATCATCGACCTGATCCGCAAGGCGGAGCGCACCCCGGCGCAGCGCGCGACCACGTACGAGCACCTGCTCGTGCACGACGACCCGGCGAACGACCCGGTCGACGAGCGCGTGGTCTCGCACATCTCCTCCACCGCCCTCGAAGGCGGCACGGCGCACCCCGAGCTGAAGCTCATCTCCACGAACTGACGACGCCGGCCGACCGATGCTGACGCTGCACACCGCCGAACTCCTGGTCCCCGGGCCGGGATCCGCGCCGCTGCCCGGCGGCGCGGTCCTCGTCGACGGCGACCGGATAGCCCGCGTCGGCCCCTACGAGGAGGTCGCCGCGGCCCACCCGCACGCCAGGACCCGCCGCTGGCCCGGGGTGATCACCCCGGGGCTGGTCGTGCGCGGGGCGGACGAGCTGCTGGAGCGGACGTACTACCCGGACGACCCGTACGAGGTCACCGAGCTCGGCGCCGACCCGATCAGGGGCGAGGCCGCGCTGGAGGCGCTGAAGATGACCGAGCCGCGGTGGGGCAACAGTGCCCGGCGCGGCACGCAGCGGCTCCTGGCCCGTGGGGTGGTGGCGGTCTGCGGCCGCTTCACGATCCCGGCGGTGCGCACGGCGGTGTCCCGGTCGGGGCTCGCCATCCTGGCGCCGGCCGCTCATGAGGGGCTGCCCGCCCTGGATCCGTTCGCCGGGCGCAGCGCGGCGGCGGAGGCCTTCCACGGCATTCTGGAGGCGGGCGTTCCGGCGCGCTTCGCGGCCTTCGCGGTGGCGGACGAGGCCGACCTGCTGGAGCAGGGTGCGACCACGTGCGTGGCCACGGTCATCGGCGGGCGGCTGCTGCACCGCCGTCGCTGAGGCCGCCGGGCCCGGTCCGCGCGCAGTGCCCGGAGCGGGCGGCGCGCAGGGTGTCCTCCCGGGCGAGGGCGGCCAGCAGGCAGGCCTGGAGGCGGCTGATGCCGCCCAGCTTGGCCCGTATGTTGACGACGTGGAACTTGACGGTGCTGACGGAGAGTTGAAGCTCGGCGGCGAGTTCCCGGTTGGAGGCGCCGGTGGCCAGGCACAGGAACACCGCGGACTCCTGCTCGGTCAGCTGGGCGTCGGCGGTCCGGTCCGGCGTCGGGCGGTCGGAGGCCGGGCGGTCCGCCGCCGGTCTGATCGCGGCGGGTCCGTTCGCGGCGGGTCCGCCCGTCGGGGATCTGTCCGCCGGGGATCCGTCCGCCGCCGGTCTGTTCGCCGCCGGTCTGTTCGCGGCCGGGCCGTCCCCGTTCGACGCGTCCTCGTGCGGCGCCTGCCCCTCCGCGCCCGTCTCCTCGTACGAGGGGAACCAGGCGGGGACGGTGAAGCTGACGACGCGCACGGTTTCTCCTCGCCCCCGGGCGCCCGTCCTGTAGCCGCCTCTCCCTATAGGACGGGTGGACCGGACAGGTAGGTTCCATTCGAGTCGTACGGCCAGGCGTTGGACTTGCAGCCGAGCAGCCCCTTGATCTGCTGCATCATCGCCGGAGCGGGCTGGCCGGGGCCCGGGCACGACTCGTGCCCGCGGCCGAGCTCGTGCCCGACCTCGTGGTTGATGATCAGCGCCCGGTACTCCTCGGGCGAGCCGCTGAACTGCGGCGAACCCTCCTGCCAGCGCTTGAGGTTGACCACGACGGTGTGCCCCGTGCTGCAGTTGGTCTCGCCGATGAGCTCGGGCGTGACCACGTCGCACAGCCGGTCGGTGGTCTTGGGCGTCGCGATCTTGATGGTGAAATCGACGGGCTGGCCGGCCGCGACGAGCTGGAAGCCGTACTTCGGGTCCTTGGTCCAGCCCCGCGGGTCCCCGAGGATCGCCTCGACCGAGCGCGCGGCCGACTCCGGGTCGATCCCGCTGCCCTCCTCGACCTCGATGCGCCAGCGGCGCGCGGGCCCCTTGCCCTGCGCGTTGCCGACGGTGGCGGAGGGCTTGAAGACACCCGGCCGGGCGGCCGTCGCGGAGGGCTGCACCGAGGGCGAGCCCTCGGCCTGCGGCGAGGGCGAGGCGGGCGGCTGGGCGGAGGGCGACTTCTGGCCGCCCTGCGGGACCGCGTTCCCCGAGCCGTCGGCGGACTCGGCGTCCGTCGGGTCCGGCGAGGCCGCGGTCCGGCCCGCGGCGGTGTTCGCGCCGTCGTCCCCGGGCAGCAGCGTGTACGCGGTCGCCGAGACGACGACCAGTGCCGCCGAGCCGATGAGGATCGTGCGCCGCAGCCGCTTGCGCCGCTCGGCCCGGCGCCTGGCGCGCGGGCCGCTGCGGCTGGAGCGACCGGTGGAATGGCCTGCCGGCATCGTGAAGCTTTCTGTTCGCGGCGGCCACTGCCGGACCGGCCACGATTCGGGTGCCGATCCGGTGGGTGACCCTCACCGGGCCGCACCCTTGTCAGTCAACGTGTCCGCGGGTGCGCGGCGTAACTGTCCTTCGGAACAGTTTCCGGTATCCGCCCGGCGGCGGTCACAGCGGGTAGCCGTGGAGCCCCTTCGTCCGGCGAGGGCCCGGCCTGAGAGGATGGGGGCGTACCCGCCGATCCGCATCGCACACCGAGGGGCGAACGCCAGTGACAAGGGCTTCCCTGGACAAGCAGCCGCACGAAGTCGCCTCCATGTTCGACGGTGTCGCCGCGAACTACGACCTCACCAACGACGTCCTCTCGCTCGGCCAGGCACGGCTGTGGCGCAAGGAGGTCGCCAAGGCGGTCGGCGCCCGCCCCGGGCACACGGTCCTCGACCTGGCCGCGGGGACCGCGACCTCCTCCCTGCCCTTCGCCGCCACCGGCGCGTACGTCGTCCCCTGCGACTTCTCCCTGGGCATGCTCATGGAGGGCAAGAAGAAGCACGACTGGCTGCCGCTGACCGCCGGCGACGCGACGAAGCTGCCGTTCAAGGACGGCTCCTTCGACACCGTCACGATCTCCTTCGGGCTGCGCAACGTCCAGGACACCGATGCCGCGCTGCGCGAGCTGTACCGGGTGACGAAGCCCGGCGGGCAGGTCGTGATCTGCGAGTTCTCACAGCCCACTTGGGCGCCGTTCCGCACGGTCTACATCGAGTACCTGATGCGCGCCCTGCCGCCGGTGGCCCGCGCGGTGTCCTCCAACCCCGACGCGTACGTCTACCTCGCCGAGTCCATCCGCGAATGGCCGGACCAGCCGGCGCTGGCCGCCCTGCTGCAGAAGGCCGGCTGGTCCAAGGTGGCCTGGCGCAACCTCAGCGGCGGCATCGTCGCGCTGCACCGGGGCACCAAGGACTGACTGCCGTGCCGGACGTCGCGCCCATGGACTACGGGCCCCTGCTGGAGCGGATCGCGGCCGACATCGCCCCGCTGGTGGGCAGCGGCACCCCGGCCGAGTACATCCCCGCGCTCGCCGCCGTGGACCGGCGGCAGTTCGGGATGGCCATCGCCGACCTCGACGGCAACGTCTTCGGGGTCGGGGACTGGCAGGTCCCCTTCTCCGCGCAGTCCATCACCAAGGTCTTCGCGCTGGCCCTGGCCCTGGCCGAGGGCGGTGACAGCCTGTGGGAACGGGTCGGACGGGAGCCCTCCGGCAATCCGTTCAACTCGCTCGTGCAGCTGGAGTACGAAAACGGCATTCCGCGCAATCCATTCATCAACGCGGGCGCCCTCGTGGTCACCGACCGGCTCCAGACGCTGACGGGCGACGCGAGCAGCGAACTGCTGGAGTTCCTGCGGCAGGAGAGCCAGAACCCGGACATGGGCTTCGACGGCGAGGTCGCGGCCTCCGAGCAGGAGAACGGCGACCGCAACGCCGCCGTCGCCCACTTCATGGCCTCGTACGGGAACATCGACAACCCGGTGCCCGCCCTGCTGGAGCACTACTTCTGGCAGTGCTCCATCGAGATGAGCTGCGCCGACCTCGCCCGTGCCGGGCGCTTCCTGGCCCGGCACGGAGTACGGGCCGACGGCTCGCGGCTGCTGACGCGCAGCGAGGCCAAGCAGATCAACGCGGTGATGCTGACCTGCGGGACGTACGACGCGGCGGGCGAGTTCGCCTACCGCGTCGGCCTGCCGGGCAAGAGCGGGGTCGGCGGAGGGATCGTCGCGGTCGTCCCGGGCCAGTGCGTCCTGGCGGTGTGGAGCCCGGGCCTGGACGCCCGGGGGAACTCGGTGGCGGGCGTGGCCGCCCTGGACCGCTTCACGACCCTGACGGGCCTGTCGGTGTTCTAGGCCGTGAGCGCCCGGGCCGCGGGGCCGGACCGTGCCCGGTCCGGCCCGCGGCCCGTGATCAGGACTGCTGCGCCGCCAGACGGTCGGCAGAACTCTTGCGCTGCGGCTGGACGGTGTCCACGAGGACACCGGAGCCCAGCCCGGGCGTGTGGTTCCAGTCCCAGATCTTCCCCGCCACCGTGCCGAGCCGTTCGTCGCCGGGCCGTACGTCGATGTAGAAGAGCGACTCGTCCGGCTTCGGGTCGTCGCCGCCCCAGCGCACCACGCCCTCGCAATCGGCGAGGATGTCCCGCAGGGTCAGCTCCTGCATCGGGTAGAAGCCGCCGCGCGCCCCGGCGGGGTAGGAACCGGAGCGGATCCGCACGGCCGTTCCGGACGCCAGGTTCGACTCCGGAAGGCCCTTCCGCACGGAGCCGGGCTTCACCCAGCCGACGACGTCACCGCCCCGGAGGGCGTCGATCTCGTAGTGGAAGCGTCGGACCACGTGGACCAGGACGGTCTCGACGTCGGCCATGCGGATCTGGATCCCGCCGACCGGGAGGCCGGTGACGGGCCGGGTGTAGATGCTGCCGTGGTCGTCCGCGACCTTCTCCATCTCCCACCCGTTCTTCGAGGGGATGCCGGTCTGGACGCGCTTCTCGCGCTCCTGGGCCTTCTTGATGGCGTCACGGACGTGGGCCGGATCCGGGGAACTGCCCGCGGCGTGGGCGGGGGTGGCCAGCTGCGAGCCGACCGCGACGCCGACCGCCACGAAGGCGGCACGCCGCAGGACCGTGCGGCGAGAGATCTTCTCAGTCACTTCTTGTCTCCTCGTACCGATGGCCGGCGTCAGACGTTGCGGGATATGGAGTTGTACTTCTCCATGACCTGGTAGAGCGCCAGGCGCTTCTTGGCGTGCTCCACGGCCACCGAGTCCTCGGTGCCCTGGTACCGGCGCAGGATCTGGTAGATCTCGCTCTCCGTGTAGTCCAGGCTCATGGGCCGCATCACCTTTTCGGTGGGCGAGTTGCCCGGTGCGCCACCGGCGTTCCAGAGGTGGACGAGCGGGACGCTCTGGATGGCGAAGTAGTCCTCGTTGCGGAGGTCGTCCCAGACCTCGAACTTGTCCTTGTCGCTCTGGACGTTGCGGATCGTGCCCGTGGTGAAGCCGTTCTGGATGGCGTAGTTCCACGCGAGGACGGCGGTCTTGCCGAACATCTGGGCGATGCCGGTCGAGCTGTCCGCGAACCCGAGGCCGGTCTGGAACTGAGCCGCGACACGCACGTCCGCGGCGAGGTCGGCGGCGTCGATGTGCCGCATCTCCCAGTAGCACGCCGTCTGGATGAGGGCCTTGCGCATCTTGTACTTGTAGGCGAGCTGGGTGATCACCGTGTCCCACTCGACGACGACCCTGTTGAAGCACGTCTCGTTGCCGTACGTCCTGATGCCGCCGTCGTTCGGGAAGCCGATCGACTCCATGTACTTGCCCACGTCCGTCCGCATCGCCCCGATCACGCTGGGAAGGAGGTTGGTGTCCGGGCGCGGGGTGCGGGGCGCGTCGAACGACGCCTGCCCGATGTCGCGGCCCGACGCGATGTTGACGTCGATGTTGATCGCGCCGTCACCCGAGCCGATGGTGCGGGTGACGATCTGGTCGTAGGCCCAGTTCTCGGGCATCGGGTAGCCGAAGTTGCCGGAGAAGCCGGACGACATGTCGGAGACGAACGAGGCGGTGGCGTGGCCGGCCTCGCCGACACGGGTGCAGACGTTCCGGGGCCCGTAGACGCCGATGCCGAAGCGGTTGCCGTCGTCCGCGATGGCGTCCTTGATGCCCTTGAAGTGCGGCAGGACGCTGCCCGACACGTCCTCGTCGAGCGCGTCGAAGTCCACGGCGAAGAAGATGCGCGTCCCGGTCCTGAAACCGTGGTCCAGGGCCGCGTTGATCGCGGACTGGCCCGCGGCACGGCCCAGGGGGTAGCTGAAGTCCGAGGCGTCGCGGCCGAAGGTCTGGTAGATCGGGAAGCAGCGCAGCCCGCTCGCGGCGATGGTCTGGAGCTCGCCCGGCTGGATCGCCTTGTGGCGCAGCGGGTCCTTGTCGTCCTTCGGGGGGACCGGGTTGGTGAGGTATCGGCCGACGTATTTGATGCCCTGCGCCTTCAGGGTCGCCGCCCGCGCGGGCGTGATCAGCGTGATGCCGTCGCACGCCTCGCCGTTGCGGGACTGGTCGCCGTACGAGACCAGCAGGGAGGCCCAGGTGGAGAAGTTGCCCGTGCCGGTGACGGGAAGGTTCACGAACGACTGGAAGGCACTGACCGCGTAGGCGAGGGAGTCGGTGAAGGTGGAGGTGAAGGTGGCCGGGCGCTGGTTGAGGACCATGCCGCCGGAGAAGAGCCGGACCCAGGTGCCCGAGGAACCCGTGGAGACGGTGTGGCTCTTCAGCCCGCTCTGGGTGCCGGGTCCGAAGACGCCGTTCGCGGTGCCGTCGGCCATGCCCAGTTCGTACTGAACGGCGAAGAGCATGGACTTCGCGACGTCGCGGGAGTGGTGGCCGTCGGCCGGGATGATGTAGAAGTCGCGGCGGTTGACGTAGGAGCCGTTCAGCCAGCGCTGGACGGCCCGGATGTTCTCCGAGCCGCCGTTGACGGTGACGTAGGCGTCCATGTTGAGCAGGCCCTTGAACACCTTGGGCACCAGGGTGTCACCGGGGTACGTGGAGTCCACGCCCATGTCCTGCTTCAGCTTGGCGACGGACGCCGATACCCGGGAGTTGTACGTGCCGTCGAAGGAGCCCCCGTCGTAGCCCTTGCAGTAAAGGGCGGCCTGGATGATCGAGGCAACGTTTTTGTTGGGCACCGTGCTGCTGTTGAGAGCCGGGTATTTCGACTGGAGGGTATTCAGCGTCGTCGGACCGAATGTGTCGGAAAGGGTCGCAATGCCGAGCTCGTATTGAAGGGCGCGGGTGAGTGCGAACATCACCTTCCAACTGGTCACGCCGTTTTCGACGAGCGGGTCGGTACCCAGCTTTCCCCGATAGGCGGTATTGAGCCAGCTCTGGGCCCTGAGCACCATTTCGTCGGCCATGCGGAACTCCTGTCAGTGCGATCGCAGCCAGGTGGGGCACCGGCCCGTCGCGGTGGCGTACGGGCTGATGGGCGCAGGTGCGCATGACGGGAGCGCGCGAAAGCAGACCGATGCGTCCCCCGGCACCGGTCTGACGATTTCGGATGGTCGGCCGAAATTGCCGCGCTTGTCGATCAACCTATCGGAAGGATCTCGCGCGGAGCAGCTCGAATATCTGCGTCCGGAGAGATTGGCGCGAAATATTCTGTTGCGGACGGAGGTCTGCTGCAGCTATAGCAGTGCGCTACGGAGAGCAGGACGGCTCGCCCGGACGACATTCCACGGCGAACTGGAAGAAGAGGAGGACGAGGAAACAGACGACGAGGGACACGGCGCACATGACGGCGAAGCGCCGGCGCGCTCGCCGGTGCCCTCCCGCGTGCGCCAGCACCAGCCCGGCGACGGGAGCGGCGACCGCGCCCGTGAGGGCCACCCACGCCAGCACCGTGGCGGGGCCCCAGAGGAATCCGTGGTCATGTGACCAGACGGTGAGGCGGGCGCTGAGGATGAAGGCGACCGGAGACGTCGCCCACCACACGGTCAGTACGGAGGACAGCCGCGTGGCAGCGGCAGACGGAGGGCCCGAGCCGTTGGCGGCGTCGTCGGCGGACCCGGTGGACTCGGTGGCGTCGTCGGTGGACACGGACCACTCCCTTCCGTTCTACAGTGCGAGTTCGTACCGGCGGGCGGGGTTGCCCGCCGGGGTGGTGAACTCCGCCGCCAGCGCCATGTCCAGGCGTTCCGCGACCGCCACCGAGCGCTTGTTGCGGGCGTCGATCATCGCCACGACCCGGGGCAGGCCGGCCGCCCGCACCCGTTCCAGCGTGGCCAGCGCAGCGGCGTACGCGTAGCCCTGGCCCCACGCGGCCCGGCCCAGGCGCCAGCCGATCTCGATCTCGCCGACCGGCCCCCAGGTCCTCTCCCGCGGCCACGGCTGGGCGCCGGTGAAGCCGATCACCGTGCCCTGCCCGTCGAGCAGGGTCCACAGGCAGTAGCCGAGCTGGGCGTCGTGCATGCGCTGGCGCGCGGTGATTTCCTCGTACGCGGACAGTTCCGCGGGCCCGCCCAGGAACTCCATGACATCGGGGTCGGCGAAGACCGAGTGCCATGCGTGCGCGTCCTCGTCCGTGGGCACGCGGAGCTGTACGGCGGGAAGTGGCCGGATCGGCGAGGTCGTCATCGGAGGCACCCTTCGGATCGTGATCTCTCTCGCTGCATAGACTGCACATGTCCGGTGCCGCCTGGCACCCTTTATCGAGCCTTCGGGAGACCCCGCAGTGACCGAGCTCCTCTCCGAACACTCCGCGGACGTGATCGTCGTCGGGGCCGGGCCCGCCGGCTCGACCACCGCCTACTACCTCGCCAAGGCCGGATTGGACGTCCTGCTCCTGGAGAAGACGGCGTTCCCCCGCGAGAAGGTCTGCGGCGACGGCCTGACCCCGCGCGCCACCAAGCAGCTGGTGGCGATGGGCATCGACATCTCCGAAGAAGCCGGCTGGCTGCGGAACAAGGGCCTGCGGATCATCGGCGGCGGCCAGCGGCTCCAGCTGGACTGGCCGGAACTCGCTTCCTACCCGGACTACGGACTCGTCCGCAAGCGCGACGACTTCGACGAGACCCTGGCCCGCCAGGCGCAGAAGGCCGGCGCCCGGCTCTACGAGCGCTGCACCGTCGGCGAGCCCGTGCGCGACGCGCGCACCGGCCACATCACCGGCGTGCAGGCGAAGCTGGGCGAGGAGAAGACCCCGGTCACCTTCCACGCCCCGCTGGTCGTCGCGGCCGACGGGAACTCCTCCCGGCTGTCCCTGGCGATGGGCCTGCACCGGCGCGAGGACCGCCCGATGGGCGTGGCGGTACGGACGTACTTCACCTCGCCGCGGCACGACGACGACTACCTGGAGTCCTGGCTGGAGCTGTGGGACCGGCGCGGCCCGCAGGACCGGCTGCTGCCCGGCTACGGCTGGATCTTCGGCATGGGCGACGGCACCTCCAACGTCGGCCTCGGCATCCTGAACTCCTCCTCCGCCTTCAAGGAGCTGGACTGGCGCGAGGTCCTCAAGGCCTGGTGCGCCTCGATGCCGGAGGACTGGGGCTACACCCCCGAGAACATGACGCAGCCGATCCGCGGCGCGGCCCTGCCGATGGCCTTCAACCGGCAGCCGCACTACACCAAGGGCCTGCTGCTGGTCGGCGACGCGGGCGGCCTCGTCAACCCGTTCAACGGCGAGGGCATCGCCTACGCCATGGAGTCGGGGCAGATCGCCGCCGACGTCATCGTCCAGGCCCAGGCCCGTGCCACCCCGGCGCAGCGCGAACTGGCGCTGCACAACTACCCGAAGGTGCTCAAGGAGACCTACGGCGGCTACTACACGCTGGGCCGCGCCTTCGTGAAGCTGATCGGCAACCCGAAGGTCATGAAGATCGCGGCTCAGCGCGGCCTGACCCACCCGGTGCTGATGAAGTTCACCCTGAAGATGCTGGCCAACCTGACCGACCCGACGGGCGGCGACGCGATGGACCGCATCATCAACGGCCTCTCGAAGGTGGCCCCGAAGGCCTGAGCCCGAACCGGGTCAGGGGCGGCGTCCGCACGGGCGCCCGCCCCGCCCGGTCAGCCGTCCGTACCGGTTTCCGCCGGGGCGCCCGCTCCGGCTTGCGGACCTGCGGGCGCGGGGGTGTCGTCCGGGCGGCCGTGGACGGTGCGTACGCACCGGGCCAGCAGGACCAGGCCGCACAGCAGCAGGGCTCCCGAGGCGGTCCAGCCCAGGCCGAGCGTGAGCGGGTGGCCGGGCTTGTGCCAGGGCCGGGCGGTGGTCAGCAGCCAGCCGCCGACGGCCAGGAGGCCGAGGCCGAGCGCCGCCGGGCCCGCGGTGGGGTCGCCGGCGCCGTGGGACTCGTACGACTTCGGGTTCACGGGACCACCACTTCCAGGGGACGGCCGGGGCGCACTGCCGCCCGCGGCCTTCCCCGCTATCTTCGCAGGGCCTCGGCCGGTTCGACACGGGCCGCCCGCCAGGCGGGATAGAGGCCGGCGAGCAGCCCGGTGACCAGGCCGGTGAGCGGGGCCGCGGCCACGGTGACCGGGTGGATCACCGGGGTCCAGTCCCGGACGAGGCAGACGCCGACCACGGTCAGCTCGCCCAGCGAGGTCCCGACCAGGCCGCCCAGCGCCCCGAGAGCCGCGGACTCGGTGAGGAACTGGGCCGAGACGTGCCGGCCCCGCGCGCCGAGCGCCCGCCGCAGCCCGATCTCGCCGGTCCGTTCCAGTACGGCGACCAGCGTGGTGTTCGCGATCCCGACCGCGCCGATGACCAGGCAGATCCCGGCCAGCAGCAGGAACAGCGCGCTCAGGTCGGCGGTGACCCCGGAGCGCAGCATCCGCGGGTCGGGCGGCGGAACGGCCTTGAGGTACTCGGGGTGGTCGGGGCGCAGCGCGAGCGGGGCGAGGTCGGCGACCTGGCGGGCGGCGCCGAGTTCGGTGGCGATCAGCATGCTCGCGGCTCCGGGCGCGGGCGGCCCCCAGAGCTGTTCGGCGGTGGCGCGCGGCACGAGGACCGACATCAGGTGCTCGGGCCGGCGTTCGAGGTCGCCGACGATCCCCGCCACGGTGAACGGCTCCTGCCCGATGTAGAGGGCGGGCCGGGTGGCCAGGGTGGTGATGCCCAGGCGGGCGGCCAGCCCGCTGCCGATGACGACGACGCGTTCGCCGCCGCGCTCGGCGAAGTCGTCGTAGAGCCGTCCTTGCTGGAGGGTCGGCACGAGGGCGGCGACCGCGCCGGGGGAGGCGGCGACGACGGCCGCGCCGGTGGTGGGGTCGCCGGCCCCGGACGGCAGTGCGCCGACGGTGGTCCGGGAGTCGAGCCGTACCGGCCACAGCACCCCGGCGTGCTCGATCCCGGCGACGGCGCGCAGCCGCTGCTCGGCGTCGGCGGGGAAACCGGGTCCGGCGAACTCGTTCTGCTGGGCGGCGACGTCCTCGATGCCGACCTCGGTGGCGGTCAGGACGTTGAACCGGCCGTCGATCTGCGAGGAGATGGTGGCGGTGAGGCCGAGCACCGCGACGAAACTCCCGACGCCGAGGACGGTGCCGAGGGCGGTGAGCACGGCCCGGCCGGGTCGGCGCAGCATGCCGGCGACGGCCTCGGCGAGGGCGTCGCGGACGGCGAGCCGGGTGGGTGCGACGGCGCGCGGCGGGGTCGCGCTCACGGGTGGAGCCGTCCGTCGCGGATGGTGACGGTCCGGTGTCCGCGCCGGGCCACCTCGGGGTCGTGCGTGATGACGAGGACGGTCATCCCGGCCGCGTGCAGGTCCTCCAGAAGTCCGAGGACGGAGGAGGCGTTGGCGGAGTCGAGATTGCCGGTCGGTTCGTCGCAGAGCAGCAGGGAGGGCCGTCCTACCAGGGCGCGGGCGATGGCCACGCGCTGGCGCTCGCCGCCCGAGAGCCGTCCGGGCACGGCGCCGGCCCGGTGCCCGAGGCCGACCTGGTCCAGGGCCTCGCGGGCGCGTACGAGGCGCCGGTCGCGCGGGATTCCGGTGTAGAGCATGGCGAGGGTGACGTTCTCCAGGGCGGACCGGTGGGGCAGCAGGTGGAAGGACTGGAAGACGAAGCCGATCCGGCGGCCGCGCAGGGCGGTGCGCTCCCGGTCGGGGAGGGCGGCGGTGTCGATCCCGTCGAGGAGATAGCGGCCGCTGGTGGGGGAGTCGAGCAGTCCGGCGACGTTGAGGAAGGTGGACTTCCCGGAGCCGGAGGGGCCGACGACGGTGATGAACTCGCCGCGCCGGACGGTCAGGTCGCAGGGGTGCAGGGCCGCCACGGGCGGCGGCCCGGGGTAGGTGAGGCCGACGCCACGGAGTTCGATCACGGGCCTGTCCGCGTCTGGGGCAGGGTCTGGGGCTGCGTCCGGGTCCGGGTCGGTGTCGGTACCGGTGTCGCTGGTGACGTCGCCCGCGGGCTGCGGGGCCCGTTGCGGCTGCCGCCGCAGGAGCCTCACTCGGGCTTCCCCGGGGCCTGCCGGGGCGCGGCGCCGATCACCACTCTGGTCCCGGCGGCCAGTGCGCCCGCCCGGGCCGGGGTGACGGCCACGAAGCCGTCGCCGCTGGTGCCGGTGCGCACCTCGATGCGCCGCTGGGTTCCGTCGGCGGAGACGGCGGTGACGACCGTACGCCCGTCCGCGCCCGCCGAGACGGCGGTGACCGGGACGACGAGGGCCTCGCCGTCGGTGGCGGCGGACTCGATGGTCAGCCGGACGTCCTGCCCGGCGAAGCCGGCGGGCAGCGGCTGGTCGGCGCGGACCACCATCCGGTAGCCGAGATCGGCGCCACCGGCGCCACTGCCCCCGCCGGAGCCCCCGCCGCCCTTGGGGTCCTGGCCCTGGCCCTGCTGGGGGAGGTCCCCGGCGGGCTGTGCGGCGGTCCGTTCGGTGGCGACGAGCGCCACCTTGCCACGGGCATCGGTGCCGGAGACCTCGGAGGAGATCACCACGGCCATCCCGGCGCGCAGCAGCTGCCGCTTGTCGTCCTTGAGGTAGGCCTCCACGACGAGTTCTCCGGCGGAGAGCGTGAGCACCGGCCCGGAGACGGGGGAGCCCGCGCGGGCTCCGACGGAGCTGACGCGGGCCGGGAAGGAGCCCAGGAACACGGCCTCGGCGGTGGGCAGCATCGGCCCGTCCGCGGCCTCCGCCGCCGCGAGTGCGGCCCGGGCCTCGCCGAGGGCCTCCCGTGCCCGCGCCAGCTCCCGGCCGGCCCCGGACCCCGTGCCGGTGGTGGGGCCCGCCCCGGGGCCCGGGGCGGCGCTCGCCCCGCCCTTGCCGGACCCGGGCCCCGCGGGCGCGCCGGCCGGGCCGCTCGCGTCCTCCACGGCCCACGTCGCGGACCGTACGGCCTCCCGCGCCGACTTGAGCGCCGCGCCCCCGTCGGCGACCGCGGGCAGCGGCTCGTACCCGATGGCCCGGTAGCGGGCGGCGAGCGCGGCCTTCGTACCGGCCCCGAAGACGCCCTTCGCGTCGGCGCCCGTGCCGTGCCCGAGCTCGCGCAGTGCCTGCTGGAGCTGTGCGACGTCGTCGCCGCCGGCCCCGGGCTTCAGGTCGCGGTACATCGGCTGCGCGCCGTGCAGGGTGAACACGGGCCGCCCGGAGACTTCGGCGACCAGCTGCCCGGCCGTGACCGGCTCCCCGGCCTTCAGGGGCAGTTTGGTCACCACCGCGGCCCCCGCGCCCTCGGCGGAGCGCATGCCCTGCGGGGACACGGCGACGCTCTGGTCGGCGGCCACGGTCCCGCGCATCACCACGGTCTGCGCGAGCACGCGCCGCTCGACCTCGGCGGTCAGGGCCCCCTGTGCGGGCGGCCCGGTCTCGGCGGCCACCTGCGCCGGGGACTTCACCAAGGTGGTGGCCAGCAGTCCGCCGACCGCCATCAGTGCGGCCCCGCCGACGACCGCGAGCACCACGCGCCGGCCGCGCGCGAGACCGCCGCGGTCGTCGTCGGGGGCGCCGCGGTCCCCGGGTTCCGTACGGGACTCGGTGTGCCGCACGACGTGTTCCAGTTCGGTCATTTGTGCGTCCGGCACTTCTGCAACGCCTCGACGTGGTCTCGCTTGAGCGCACTCCACTGCTCGGGAGTGCCCTTGGTCTGGTCGATCTCGGCGGTGACCGGGTCCGGGTCGGGGTACCAGGAGACACCCTCGGCCCGCAGGCACGCGGCTTCCCTCTGTGCGGCGGCGAGTTGTTCGGGGGCGACCGGATCGGGCTTCGGCCGCGGCGGCAGCATCGACTCGCAGGCCTTGTGCGCCTCTTCGTTCCAGGGCTTGGACTTGTCCACGCGCGGTGCGCCGTATTCGGTGTGGACGATGGCGACGCCCTGCTTCTTCAGGCAGTCGTGGTAAGCGATTTCCTCTGCGGTGGGGGGCGGACTATCGCTTGCCTTGGGCTCCTTGTCGCCGCCGCCGCATGCCGTGAGTGAAATGCATACGAGGAGCAGCGGGGCGAAATAGCGTGCGCGCACGACGGGAGTTCCCTTGCGGCCGTAGAAGTGGGATCGGCGCGCCCGTGGAGAAGTGCGAAGGGAGCGCGCCGGGCGATAGTAGATAGCCGCAGGTGCAGACACAAGTTCCTGGACAGTAACCGGAGATGACTGTCCATCAGGTGAGAAAGGGGTTGGTTTCCGGGCGCCCTGGCCTGTTGAATCCGGCCGGACGGGGAGTCGTGACCGCAACTCGGCTCGGCGTCACTCATTCACCTTCGGAGGAGCAGATCATGAGCAAGGTATTCCGTTCGCTGACCACGGGCGGCGTCGCCGCCGTTTCGGTGGCCGCGATTCTTCTGGGTGCGGCCGGACCGGCGGCCGCCCTCGGTAAGAACGGAAATCTGGAAGTCGACGAGTTCGGTCTTTTCTACAACCAGAATCAGGCCGGTTGTGTCTTCGACCTGTACGGCGAGGACCTGAACTTCAACAACGACTACTTCAAGAGCGGGTGCACGGGCGGCACGTCCCTCGTGAACGACAACACGGAGTCCTACCGGAACCGTGACGTCTACGCCTGGAAGGTCGCCACCGACGCGAACATCGACGGAAATGTCGGTGAGATCCCGTCGGGCTACTCCGGAAACGCCTCGACCAACTTCAAGAACAAGATCAGCTCGGCCACCTTCACCCTCCACCCCTGATCCGGACGAAGGAGTTCCACGCGATGCGTCCTGCCAGGCGCCTCGGCTCGGCCGCCCCGGTCGTCCTGCTGACCGCGGTGCTCGCCGGGTGCTCCGGCGCCACCGGCGAGGAGGGCGGTGAGCCAAAGCTCGGTCCCGTCGAGGTGAACCCCGCGACGGCCGCGCTGTCCTTCCCGATGGACGCGTACACGGACTCCGACGCGGAGCGCAGCCGCATGGGCCAGGTCCAGCAGACGCTGGTCTCCCGGTGCATGGCCCGCTACGGGTTCACGTACGAGGGGGCGAAGGCGGCCGCCCCGTCCGGCGGCGGGGCGGCCGAGGACCGGCACCGGTACCTGTTCGGCCTGGCCGATCCCGTGTACGCGGCGGCCCACGGGTACGACAAGTCCGCGGGGGAGGGGGCGCCGACCAAGCCCCCGGCCCCGCAGCTGAGCGACAGCGCGCACCTCGTGATGTACGGCGAGCAGCGGGGGGCGTCGGGGGCCCCGGTCCCCGACGCGAACACCGAGGAGGAGGCCGCGACGGTCGACAGCGGTCTGACGGCGGCCGGGCAGAAGGTGCCGGCCGGCGGGTGCGGGCGGGAGGGGTACCGCAAGCTGTACGCACCGACCAAGGACAGCGTGGACCTGCTCTTCGCGTTCGGGCTGGCCTCGGAGGCGCACGAGCGGTCCCGGCAGGACTCCCGGGTCGTCGACGTGCTGAAGAAATGGTCGACTTGCATGGACAAGTCGGGATACGGCGGGATCGGCACGCCGTACGAGGTCATCGAGAAGCTGGGCCTGGAGAACGACAAGGGCGGCCCGAAGGCCGTGACGGCGGCCAAGGCGGACGTCGCGTGCAAGCGCGAGGTCAACCTCGTCGGGATCTGGGGCGCGGTCGAGAAGGCCTACCAGGAACGGCTCGTCGAGGAGCACGCCGAGACGCTCGCGCTCTACAAGAAGCAGCGCGAGGCCCGCTTCAAGCTGGCGGCCTCGCTGGGGCGCTAGACGGCCCAGGGCGGCTCGGCGCCGCGAGAAGGCGAACAACGGCCCCAGGGCCGGTACTCCACCCCCGAGCGGGGGAGTACCGGCCCTCGGCCGTGTTCAGGTGTTCCGGTGCTCAGAGGACGCGGACGGCGCCCGTCGGCTTGTCGTAGCTCAGGTTGCGCTCGACGATGCCGGTGCTGGGGTTCTGCGCGCCGACGAACTTGCCGCCGCCGACGTAGATGGCGACGTGGTACGCGCTGCCCTTGGAGCCCCAGTACAGGATGTCGCCCGGCTGAAGGGCGCTGAGCGACACCGAGGTGCCGGCCGAGGACTGCGCCTGGGACATGCGCGGCAGGCTGATGCCGGCCTGGCGGTAGGCGGCCTGGACGAGACCGGAGCAGTCGAACGAGGACGGGCCGGTGCCGCCCATCACGTACGCCTTGCCGACCTGCGCGCGGGCGAAGTTGACGATGGCCGCGGCGGAGCCGGTGGCCGGGGCGGAGACCGTGCCGGTGCCCTGCGGGGCGGAGGCGCTCTTGAGCGTGGTGCGCTCGGAGCTGCGGCTGGAGCGCTCGGCCTCGGCCTTGCGGTCGGCCTCCTGCTTCGCCTTCTTCTCGGCGTCGGCCTTCTTCTGGGCCTCTTCCTTGGCCTGCTTCGCCTCGGCGGCGGCGCCGGTACGGGCGCTCTCCTCCTGGGCGGTCAGTTCGCCCTCGATGGCCGCGAAGCGGGTGTTCTCGGCGGCCACGGTGACGGCGGAGGAGACCTCGGCGCCCAGGTCCAGGTTGAGGACCGGCATTTCGAGCGTCGTCTCGGCCACGGGCTCGGCGGACGGGGACGCGCTCGCGGTGCCGGCCATGGCCAGGGTGCTGAGGACGCCACCGGCAACTCCGGCGCGGACCGCGAGCTTCGAGGCGCTGCGGCGGGGCTTCCGGTGGCTGGGTATGTGAGCGGTGTGGGACATGAGGACAACCGCTATCAGGGTGCCCGGGTTCCCTTCAAGAAACGTGGGTTGCGCCACAGTTGCGCGCGAAGGCCGCTAACCGGGCGCCTCTCGCTTCTTATTGACGCCGTAACGGGCGAAACGGACAGGCCGTCACAGGGCTGTGATCATGGGGTTTCGGAATTAAGTCCTATATGCTCCCTGACCTACCATCACTGCGCACAGATGGCCAAGCCCTCTTTCGGAAGCGTCGATTCAGAGTGGCGCAGGTCACAGCAGCATCACGCCATGTGGACGCTGTGCCCCTCCCGTGACCTTCCTGTGAACGGGCCGAGAGGTTCGTGAACGGATGCACGCACTCGCGCGGCCCCCGCGCGGCCGCCGGACGCTCCCGCCCGTCCGGCACCGGCACCCTCATCCGCCCCGCCGCGCACCCCGCGGCGCATCCCGCCGCGCGTCCCGCCGTCCGTCCCGCACCCTCGCGTCTGCCCCGCGTCCACCTCCGTACACACGGGATCCCCCGACCGGGCGACGGCGATCCCTTTATCACCACAGCACCCCCGTTGCCAATTTGCCTGCATCGGGAATCGTTTGATAGGGCAAGCAGCCTTCTACCTGCGGTAACGGGCTCGGATGTCACCTTTGGTGATCATGTGGATGCTTCGCGTATGAAGATCACCACTCATCGGACTTCATGATCGTTCGTCAGGTGGTGGAGATCACAAACTCGGTGTTGCAACCCGTGTCGCAGATCACAGACGAGCAGGCATAAGATGCGCACCAGTCCGGCTTGTGAACTGCCTCACATGCGAGCGCTCGATCGGAAGCGCGATCTTCGCGAGGCGGTGCACGCGGCGCCGGCAGCGGTCCAACGGTCAAGGACGACTGGAAGGAGCGAGGAGCGTGAATGCGTACGCGCCCATCCTCGTGCTCGGCGCCCTCGGCGCAGGGTTTGCGATCTTCTCCGTGGTCATGGCCACGCTGATCGGTCCAAAACGGTACAACCGGGCAAAGCTCGAAGCCTACGAGTGCGGCATCGAACCGACGCCGATGCCGGCCGGCGGTGGCCGCTTCCCGATCAAGTACTACCTGACGGCGATGCTCTTCATCGTCTTCGACATCGAGGTTGTCTTCCTCTACCCCTGGGCCGTCACCTTCGACTCCCTGGGGATCTTCGGGCTCGTCGAGATGCTGCTCTTCGTGCTCACCGTCTTCGTCGCCTACGCCTACGTGTGGCGCCGCGGCGGCCTGGAATGGGACTGAGGGGCTGAATTTTCCATGGGACTGGAAGAGAAGCTGCCGAGCGGCTTTCTGCTGACCACCGTCGAACAGGCCGCGGGATGGGTGCGCAAGTCGTCCGTCTTCCCGGCGACCTTCGGCCTGGCCTGCTGTGCGATCGAGATGATGACCACCGGAGCGGGCCGGTACGACCTGGCCCGCTTCGGCATGGAGGTCTTCCGCGGCTCCCCGCGCCAGGCCGATCTCATGATCGTGGCCGGACGGGTCAGCCAGAAGATGGCGCCGGTGCTGCGGCAGGTGTACGACCAGATGCCCGCTCCCAAGTGGGTCATCTCCATGGGCGTTTGTGCATCTTCGGGCGGAATGTTCAATAACTACGCGATCGTCCAGGGCGTTGACCACATCGTCCCGGTGGACATCTATCTGCCCGGCTGCCCGCCCCGCCCGGAGATGCTGATGGACGCGATCCTCAAGCTCCACCAGAAGATCCAGGGCTCCAAGCTCGGCGTGAACCGGGAAGAGGCGGCCCGTGAGGCGGAGGAGGCGGCCCTCAAGGCCCTCCCCACCATCGAGATGAAGGGGCTGCTCCGGTGAGCGAGACCCAAGAGCCGGAGAACGGCAGCAACGTCCCCGCCCCGCGCGTCCAGGGCCCCGAGGTGATCGGTGTCCGCAAGGGCATGTTCGGCGCCGCGGGCGGCGGGGACACCAGCGGCTACGGCGGCCTCGTGCGGACCGTGGTCATGCCCGGCGCGACGAGCCGACCGTACGGCTCCTACTTCGACGAGGTGGCCGACGAGCTCGAAGGCGCCTTGGAGGAGCAGGACCTGGTCCCCGAGAACGCCATCGAGAAGACGGTCGTCGACCGCGGAGAGCTCACCTTCCACATCGCCCGCGAGCACCTCGTCCGGGTCGCGCAGCTCCTGCGCGACGACCCGGCCCTGCGCTTCGAGCTCTGCACCGGCGTCTCCGGCGTGCACTTCCCCGGGGACAAGGGCCGCGAGCTGCACGCCGTCTACCACCTGCGCTCGCTCACGCACGGCCGGGTCCTGCGGCTGGAGGTGTCCGTCCCGGACAGCGACCCGCACGTCCCCTCGCTCGTCCAGGTCTACCCGACCAACGACTGGCACGAGCGCGAGACGTACGACTTCTTCGGCCTGATCTTCGACGGGCACCCGGCCCTCACCCGGATCATGATGCCGGACGACTGGCAGGGCTTCCCGCAGCGCAAGGACTACCCGCTCGGCGGCATCCCCGTCGAGTACAAGGGCGCCCAGATCCCGGCTCCCGACCAGCGGAGGTCGTACAGCTGATGTCCCCCACCTCTCACGACGCAGTGAACAACGCCTCCGCCGATCACGCCTCCGCGCGCGAGACGACCGAGGGCACCGTCTACACCGTCACCGGCGGCGACTGGGACGAGATCGTCCAGTCCGCCGCCAAGGCCGACGACGAGCGGATCGTCGTCAACATGGGTCCGCAGCACCCGTCCACCCACGGAGTGCTCCGCCTGATCCTGGAGATCGACGGCGAGACGGTCACCGAGGCCCGCTGCGGCATCGGCTACCTGCACACCGGCATCGAGAAGAACCTCGAATTCCGGAACTGGACGCAGGGCACCACCTTTGTGACGCGCATGGACTACCTGACGCCGTTCTTCAACGAGACGGCGTACTGCCTCGGCGTCGAGAGGCTGCTCGGCATCACCGACCAGATCCCGGACCGCGCCACCGTCGTCCGCGTGCTGCTGATGGAGCTCAACCGGCTCTCCTCCCACCTGGTGTGCATCGCCACCGGCGGCATGGAGCTGGGCGCGACCACGATCATGATCTACGGCTTCCGCGACCGCGAGCTGATCCTCGACATCTTCGAGCTGATCACCGGACTGCGCATGAACCACGCGTTCATCCGCCCCGGCGGCCTCGCCCAGGACCTGCCCCCGGGCGCCGTCGACCAGCTGCGCGAGTTCGTCAAGACGATGAAGAAGAACCTGCCGGAATACGACAAGCTCGCCACCGGCAACCCCATCTTCAAGGCCCGCATGCAGGACGTCGGCTACCTCGACCTCACCGGCTGCATGGCGCTCGGCGCCACCGGCCCGATCCTGCGCTCCGCCGGCCTGCCGCACGACCTGCGCAAGTCGGACCCGTACTGCGGCTACGAGAACTACGAGTTCGACGTACCGACCACCGACACCTGCGACTCCTACGGGCGGTTCCTGATCCGCCTGGAGGAGATGCGCCAGTCGCTGCGGATCGTCGAGCAGTGCCTGGAGCGGCTGGAGCCGGGACCCGTCATGGTCGCCGACAAGAAGATCGCCTGGCCGGCGCAGCTGGCGATGGGCCCGGACGGCCTGGGCAACTCGCTCGACCACATCAGGAACATCATGGGCACCTCCATGGAGGCCCTCATCCACCACTTCAAGCTGGTGACCGAGGGCTTCCGGGTACCGGCCGGCCAGGCGTACACGGCCGTCGAGTCACCCAAGGGCGAGCTCGGCGTGCACATGGTCTCCGACGGCGGCACCCGCCCCTACCGGGTCCACTTCCGCGACCCGTCCTTCACCAACCTTCAGGCCATGGCCGCGATGTGCGAGGGCGGCCAGGTCGCCGACGTCATCGTCGCCGTCGCCTCCATCGACCCCGTGATGGGAGGCGTCGACCGATGACCGCCAGTCCTTCGAACCAAGGGGTCTCGCTGGGCATGCCCCAGCTGCCGGCCCCCGACTTTCCGGCGGAGGTACGCGAGCGCCTCGAGGCCGACGCCCGGGAGGTCATCGCCCGCTACCCCGACAGCCGCTCCGCGCTGCTGCCGCTGCTGCACCTGACCCAGTCGCACGAGGGCTACGTCTCGCGCACCGGCATCCGCTTCTGCGCCGAGGTGCTGGGCCTGACCACCGCCGAGGTCACGGCGGTGGCGACGTTCTACACGATGTACCGGCGCAAGCCCTCCGGCGACTACCAGGTCGGCGTCTGCACGAACACGCTGTGCGCGGTGATGGGCGGCGACGTGATCTTCGAGGAGCTCAAGGAGCACCTCGGCGTCGGCAACAACGAGACCACCCCCGACGGCAAGGTCACCCTCGAGCACATCGAGTGCAACGCGGCCTGCGACTACGCCCCCGTGGTGATGGTCAACTGGGAGTTCTTCGACAACCAGACCCCCGAATCCGCCAAGGCCATGGTCGACGACCTGCTGGCCGGCCGCGAGGTCTCCCCCACCCGGGGCGCGCCGCTGTGCACGTACAAGGAGACCGCCCGGATCCTGGCCGGCTTCCCGGACGAGCGGGAGGGCGCGGTCGAGGCCTCCGGCGGCGCCGGGCCCGCCTCCCTGATCGGACTGCGCATCGCGCGCGGCGAGTCCGCGCACACCTCGATCGTCCACCCGCGTGGCGAGGCCACCACCGAGGGAGGGGAGTGATGTCCGTGTCTTCCGAGCTGAGCAACGGAGGGACCTCCCGGCCCGAGGCCGGGGGCGGGACGAGCCCGGAGAAGCTCCTCGCCCCCGTGCTGTCCTCCTTCTGGGACGAGCCGCGGTCGTGGACGCTGGAGACCTACCGGCGCCACGAGGGGTACGAAGGCCTGCGCAAGGCGCTCGCCATGACCCCGGACGACCTGATCGCATACGTCAAGGACTCGGGTCTGCGCGGCCGCGGCGGCGCGGGCTTCCCCACCGGAATGAAGTGGCAGTTCATCCCGCAGGGCGACGGAAAGCCGCACTACCTCGTCGTGAACGCGGACGAGTCGGAGCCGGGAACCTGCAAGGACATCCCCCTCCTCTTCGCCAACCCGCACTCCCTCATCGAGGGAATGATCATCGCCTGCTACGCGATCCGCTCCGAGCACGCCTTCATCTACCTGCGCGGTGAGACGGTGCCCGTCCTGCGGCGCCTGCACGAGGCCGTGCGCGAGGCGTACGCGGCCGGATACCTCGGCAAGGACATCGACGGCACCGGTCGCAACCTCGACATCACGGTGCACGCGGGCGCGGGCGCGTACATCTGCGGCGAGGAGACGGCGCTGCTCGACTCCCTCGAAGGCCGACGCGGTCAGCCCCGGCTGCGTCCCCCCTTCCCCGCGGTCGAGGGGCTCTACGCCTGCCCCACTGTCGTGAACAACGTGGAGTCCATCGCCTCCGTTCCCGCGATCCTGAACAAGGGCAAGGACTGGTTCAAGTCGATGGGGACCGAGAAGTCCCCCGGCTTCACGCTGTACTCGCTCTCCGGGCACGTCGTCGGACCCGGCCAGTACGAGGCCCCGCTGGGCATCACCCTGCGCCAGCTCCTCGACATGAGCGGCGGCATGCGCCCCGGCCACCGGCTGAAGTTCTGGACCCCGGGCGGCTCCTCCACCCCGATGTTCACCGACGAGCACCTCGACGTCCCGCTGGACTACGAGGGCGTGGGCGCCGCCGGCTCGATGCTCGGCACCAAGGCCCTCCAGTGCTTCGACGAGACGACCTGCGTGGTGCGGGCCGTCACCCGGTGGACCGAGTTCTACGCCCACGAGTCCTGCGGCAAGTGCACGCCGTGCCGCGAAGGCACCTACTGGCTGGTCCAGTTGCTGCGCGACATCGAGGCCGGCAAGGGCGTCATGTCCGACCTCGACAAGCTGAACGACATCGCCGACAACATCAACGGCAAGTCCTTCTGCGCGCTCGGCGACGGCGCGGCCAGCCCGATCTTCTCCTCGCTCAAGTACTTCCGCGAGGAGTACCAGCAGCACATCACGGGCAAGGGCTGCCCCTTCGACCCCAGGAAGTCGACCCTCTGGGCCGACACGGAGGTGAACGCATGACCGTCACCACTCCAGCGGCCTCCGGGGGCGCAGCGGCGGTTCCACCGGAGAACACCGTCTCGCTGACCATCGACGGCGTCGAACTGTCGGTGCCCAAGGGCACCCTCGTCATCCGGGCCGCCGAACAGCTCGGCATCGAGATCCCCCGGTTCTGCGACCACCCCCTGCTCTCCCCGGCCGGCGCCTGCCGCCAGTGCATCGTCGAGGTCGAGGGCCAGCGCAAGCCGATGGCCTCCTGCACCATCACCTGCACCGACGGCATGGTCGTCAAGACCCAGCTGACCTCCGAGGTCGCCGACAAGGCCCAGCGCGGTGTGATGGAGCTGCTGCTCATCAACCACCCGCTGGACTGCCCGGTCTGCGACAAGGGCGGCGAGTGCCCGCTGCAGAACCAGGCGATGTCGCACGGCAATGCCGAATCCCGCTTCGAGGGCAAGAAGCGCACCTACGAGAAGCCGGTCCCGATCTCCACCCAGGTGCTGCTGGACCGCGAGCGGTGCGTGCTGTGCGCGCGCTGCACCCGCTTCTCCAACGAGATCGCCGGCGACCCGATGATCGAGCTGCTGGAGCGCGGCGCGCTCCAGCAGGTCGGCACCGGCGAGGGCGACCCCTTCGAGTCGTACTTCTCCGGCAACACCATCCAGATCTGCCCGGTCGGCGCCCTCACCTCGGCCGCCTACCGGTTCCGCTCCCGCCCCTTCGACCTCGTCTCCTCCCCGAGCGTGTGCGAGCACTGCGCGGGCGGCTGCGCGACCCGCACCGACCACCGCCGCGGCAAGGTGCTGCGCCGGCTCGCCGCCGAGGACCCCGAGGTCAACGAGGAGTGGATCTGCGACAAGGGCCGCTTCGGGTTCCGCTACGCGCAGCGCCCGGACCGGCTGACCACCCCGCTGGTGCGCAACGCCGCCGGGCAGCTGGAGCCGGCGAGCTGGCCCGAGGCCCTGGAGGCCGCGGCCAACGGCCTCGCCGCCGCGCGCGGCCGGGCCGGGGTACTGACCGGCGGCCGGCTCCCGGTCGAGGACGCCTACGCGTACGCCAAGTTCGCGCGGGTGGTGCTCGACACCAACGACATCGACTTCCGGGCCCGCGTGCACAGCGCCGAGGAGGCCGAGTTCCTGGCCTCGGAGGTCGCCGGGTACGGCGTCGACCTCGGCGGTCAGTGGCTCTCGTACACCGGCCTGGAGGCGGCCCCCGCGGTCCTGCTCGTCGGCATCGAGGCGGAGGAGGAGGCCCCCGGCGTCTTCCTGCGGCTGCGCAAGGCCCACCGCAAGCGGAAGCAGCGGACCTTCTCCGTCGCCCCCTTCGCCACCCGCGGCCTGGACAAGGCGGGCGGCACCCTGCTGGCCGCCGCCCCCGGCACCGAGCCCGAGTGGCTGGACGCGCTGGCCTCCCGGACCGGCCTGGAGACCGGGGGCGCCGAGGCCGCCGAGGCGCTGCGCCTGCCCGGCGCGGTCATCCTCGTCGGGGAGCGCCTCGCCGGAGTACCGGGCGCGCTGACCGCCGCGGTCCGGGCCGCCGGAGTCACCGGAGCCACCCTGGTGTGGATCCCGCGCCGGGCCGGTGAGCGGGCCGCCATCGAGGCGGGCGCGCTGCCGTCCCTGCTGCCGGGGGCCCGTCCGGCCACCGACCCGCGGGCCCGCGACGAGGTCGCCACCGCCTGGGGCCTGGACGAACTCCCGCACCGCTACGGCCGCGACACCGGCCAGATCGTCGAGGCCGCGGCGACCGGTGAGCTCTCCGCCCTGCTCATCGCGGGCGTGGAGGTCGCCGACCTGCCGGACCCGGCCCGCGCGCGGACCGCCCTCCAGGAGGCCTTCGTGGTCTCCCTGGAACTGCGGCCCAGCGAGGTCACCGACCACGCGGACGTGGTCCTCCCGGTCGCCGCGGTCGCCGAGAAGGCCGGCGCCTTCATCAACTGGGAGGGCAGGGTCCGGCCGTTCGAGGCCGCGCTCAAGCCCGACCAGATGACCCGCCGGCTCGCCCCGGCCGACGCCCGCGTGCTGCACATGCTGGCCGACGCCGCCGACCGCCCGATCGCGCTGCCCGACGTACACGCCGTACGCCGGGAGCTGGACCGGCTCGGCCCGTGGGCCGGTGAACGGGCCGCCGAGCAGAGCGTGGACACCGCGGTGCTGCCCCGTCCGGGCATCGGCGAGGCCGTCCTCGCGGGCCACCGGCTCCTCCTCGACCTCGGCAGGCTCCAGGAGGGCGACGACGCCCTGGCCGGCACCCGGCACGAGGCGAGTGCCCGGCTCTCGGCCGCCACGGCCGCCGAGACCGGCGTCAAGAACGGAGACGTCCTCGCGGTCACCGGCCCGGCCGGCACCGTGGAACTCCCGCTCCGGATCACCGAGATGCCCGACCGCGTGGTCTGGCTCCCGCTGAACTCCACCGGCTCCGGCGTCCTCGCCGACGCCGGCGCCCGCCCGGGCACCCTCGTACGCATCGGCCCGGCGACCCCGGCCGGCGCAGGCGACACCACTGCGGAGGTGGGCGCGTGAACACCGTTCAACTCGCTGCCGAGGACCTGTCCCTGTTCGGCAAGGACGTCTGGTGGCTCGTCCTGATCAAGGCGGTCTTCTGTTTCGCCTTCCTGATGGTGACGGTGCTCTTCTCCATCGTCTGGGAGCGCAAGGTCGTCGCCTGGATGCAGCTGCGCATCGGCCCGAACCGGCACGGCCCCTGGGGCATGCTCCAGTCGCTCGCCGACGGCGTGAAGCTGATGCTCAAAGAAGACCTGATCGTCAAGCGGGCCGACAAGGTCGTCTACATCCTGGCCCCGATCATCGCGGCGATCCCGGCCTTCATGGCCATCGCGGTGATCCCCTTCGGGCCGCCCGGTGACGAGGTCTCCATCTTCGGCCAGCGCACCACGATGCAGCTGACCGACCTGCCCATCGCGATGCTCTACATCCTCGCGGTGGCCTCGGTCGGCATCTACGGCATCGTGCTGGCCGGCTGGTCCTCCGGCTCGACCTACCCGCTCCTCGGCGGCCTGCGCTCCTGCGCGCAGATGATCTCCTACGAGATCGCGATGGGCGCGGCCTTCGCCTCGGTCTTCCTCTACTCCGGGTCGATGTCGACCTCGGCGATCGTGGAGGCCCAGGAGGGCCGCTGGTTCATCGTGCTGCTGCCGGTGTCCTTCATCATCTACGTCATCACGATGGTCGGCGAGACGAACCGCGCCCCCTTCGACATGCCGGAGTCCGAGGGCGACCTGGTCGGCGGCTTCAACACCGAGTACTCGTCCATCAAGTTCGCGCTGTTCATGCTGGCGGAGTACGTCAACATGGTCACCGTCTCGGCGGTCTCGGTCACCCTCTTCCTGGGCGGCTGGCGGGCCCCGTACCCGATCAGCTCCTTCTGGGAGGGCGCGAACCACGGCTGGTGGCCGATGCTCTGGTTCGTCCTGAAGGTGCAGCTGCTGCTGTTCTTCTTCATCTGGCTGCGCGGCACCCTGCCCCGCGTCCGCTACGACCAGCTGATGAAGCTCGGCTGGAAGGTGCTGATCCCGGTCTCGGTGGTCTGGCTGATGCTGGTGGCCACCGTCCGGGCGCTGCGCAACGAGGCGTACGACATCAGCGAGATCGTCCTCTACGTCGGCGGCGCCGTCGTGGCGATCCTGCTCCTGTCCTTCGTCGCGGACGTCTTCCGCGACAAGCGGGAGAAGACGGCGGCCGCGGAGGCCGTGCGGGACGACGCTCCCTTCGACCCGCTGGCGGGCGGATTCCCCGTACCGCCCAAGCCCGGCCAGCACCTGGCACCCGTACCGCGCAGGCGGTCCCGCACCGAGCGGGAGCTGATTGTCAGTGGTGGCACGAATACTGACAGTGACCGAGAGGAGGCTTGAGAGATGTCCGACGAGAAGTGGCAGAACCCGGTGGCGGGCTTCGGCGTGACCTTCAAGGCCATGTTCAAGAAGCGCCTCACCGAGCAGTACCCGGAGCAGCAGAAGACGACCGCCCCGCGCTTCCACGGACGGCATCAGCTCAACCGGCATCCCGACGGTCTGGAGAAGTGCATCGGGTGCGAGCTGTGTGCCTGGGCCTGTCCCGCCGACGCGATCTATGTGGAGGGCGCGGACAACACCGAGGAGGAGCGCTACTCCCCGGGTGAGCGGTACGGCCGCGTCTACCAGATCAACTACGCCCGCTGCATCCTGTGCGGGCTGTGCGTGGAGGCGTGCCCGACCAGGGCGCTCACCATGACGAACGAGTTCGAACTGGCCGACTCCAGCCGCGAATCGCTCATCTACACCAAGGAGCAGCTGCTCTCCGGCCTGACCGAGGGCATGGTCGAGGCACCGCACTCGATCTTCCCCGGTACGGACGACACGGACTACTACCGCGGACTGGTGACCGGGGCCGCCCCGGGCACGGTCCGGCAGGTCGCCGTCTCCAAGGGCGAAGTCGCCGCGGAGGACGGGAAGTCCGAGGAGGTGGACGCATGAGCGCCATGGCCGCCTCCATGACCTCCACGGGCGAGGCGATCCAGTTCTGGATCCTCGGCTCGGTCGCCGTCATCGGCGCCCTGGCCACGATCCTGATGAAGAAGGCCGTCCACAGCGCCCTCAGCCTGGCCGGGACGATGATCATCCTGGCCGTCTTCTACCTCGCCAACGGGGCGTACTTCCTGGGCGTCGTCCAGGTCATCGTCTACACCGGCGCGATCATGATGCTCTTCCTCTTCGTGGTCATGCTCGTCGGCGTCACCGCCGCCGACTCCCTGAAGGAGACCATCAAGGGGCAGCGCTGGCTGGCCGCCCTGTGCGGGCTCGGCTTCGGCACCCTGCTGATCGCCGGCATCGCCAACGCCGGGCTCACCCACTTCAACGGGCTGGGCCGGGTCAACTCCGCCGGGCACATCGAGGGCCTGGCGCAGCTGATCTTCACCAAGTACGTCTTCGCCTTCGAGATCACCGGCGCGCTGCTGATCACCGCGTCCGTCGGCGCGATGGTGCTCACCCACCGCGAGCGCACCGAACGGGCCGCCACCCAGCGCGAACTCGCCGAGAAGCGGGTCCGCGAGGGCGTCCAGCTCCCGCCGCTGCCCGCGCCCGGCGTCTACGCCCGGCACAACGCGGTGGACGTCGCCGGTCTGCTGCCGGACGGCACCCCGTCCGAGCTGACCGTGAACCGGACGCTGCGTGCCCGCGGCCAGATCCGGGACGTCTCCAGCCAGGCGATCGACGACCTCAAGGCACTGGAGCAGGCCTCGTCGGAGCGCCTCGGCCGTGAGGAGGCCTCGAAGTGAATCCGGTCAACTACCTGTACCTGGCGGCCCTGCTGTTCACCATCGGTGCCGTCGGGGTCCTGATCCGCAAGAACGCGATCGTGCTGTTCATGTGCGTGGAGCTGATGCTCAACGCCTGCAACCTCGCCTTCGTCGCGTTCTCCCGGATGCACGGCAACCTCGACGGCCAGATCATCGCGTTCTTCACGATGGTCGTCGCCGCCGCGGAGGTCGTGGTCGGCCTGGCGATCATCGTGTCGCTGTTCCGTACCCGCCACTCGGCCTCGGTCGACGACGCCAGCCTGATGAAGCTGTAAGGGGTCGCTGTGGAGAACCTGATTGCGCTGCTGGTGGCAGCGCCCCTGCTCGGAGCGGTGGTGCTGCTGTGCGGCGGCCGGCGCCTCGACAAGGCCGGTCACTGGATCGGCACCCTGCTCGCGGCCGTCTCCTTCGGGATCGGCGTCGCGCTGTTCGCCGACATGCTGGGGCGCACGGCCGAGGACCGGACCCTGACCCAGAACCTGTACACCTGGATCCCCGTCGAGGGCTTCCAGGCGGACATGGCCTTCCAGCTGGACCAGCTGTCGATGACCTTCGTCCTGCTGATCTCCGGGGTGGGCACGCTCATCCACGTGTACTCGATCGGGTACATGGAGCACGACGAGCGCCGCCGCCGCTTCTTCGGCTACCTGAACCTGTTCGTCGCGGCGATGCTCCTGCTGGTGCTCGCCGACAACTACCTGCTGCTGTACTTCGGCTGGGAGGGCGTGGGCCTCGCCTCGTACCTGCTGATCGGTTTCTGGCAGCACAAGCCCAGCGCGGCCACCGCCGCCAAGAAGGCCTTCCTGGTCAACCGCGTTGGCGACATCGGCCTGTCGATCGCGATCATGCTGATGTTCACGACCTTCGGGACCTTCGCCTTCGAGCCGGTGCTCGCGTCGGTGGGCGAGACCTCCGAGGGCACGCTGACGGCGATCGGCCTGATGCTGCTGCTGGCCGCCTGCGGCAAGTCCGCGCAGGTCCCGCTGCAGTCCTGGCTCGGGGACGCGATGGAGGGCCCGACCCCGGTCTCGGCCCTGATCCACGCGGCGACCATGGTGACGGCGGGCGTGTACCTGATCGTCCGCTCCGCCGCCATCTTCAACGGGGCGCCGGATGCCCAGCTGGTGGTCACCGTCGTGGGTGCGGTCACGCTCCTCTTCGGTGCGATCGTCGGTTGCGCGAAGGACGACATCAAGAAGGCCCTGGCGGGCTCGACGATGTCGCAGATCGGCTACATGATCCTCGCCGCGGGCCTCGGACCGATCGGCTACGTCTTCGCGATCATGCACCTGGTGACGCACGGCTTCTTCAAGGCGGGCCTCTTCCTCGGCGCCGGTTCCGTGATGCACGGGATGAACGACGAGGTCGACATGCGCAAGTACGGCGCGCTGCGCACGTACATGCCGGTCACCTTCGTGACCTTCGGACTCGGATACCTGGCCATCATCGGCTTCCCGGGCCTGTCGGGCTTCTTCTCCAAGGACATGATCATCGAGGCGGCCTTCGCGAAGGGCGGCACCGAGGGCTGGATCCTCGGCGGCGTGACCCTGCTCGGCGCCGGCATCACCGCCTTCTACATGACCCGCGTCATGCTCCTCACCTTCTTCGGCGAGAAGCGCTGGCAGCCGGACGAGCAGGGCCAGCTGCCGAAGCCCCACGAGTCCCCGAAGTCGATGACCATCCCGATGGTGATCCTGGCCTTCGGGTCGGTCTTCGCCGGAGCCTTCTTCGAGATCGGCGAGCGCTTCCTGAAGTGGCTGGAGCCCGTCACCGGTTACGAGCACGGCAACCCGCCGGTCAGCGCCATGACGGTCACCGCGGCCACCATGGTGGTCCTCGTCATCGGCGTCGCCGTCGCCTGGACCATGTACGGCCGGCGGCCCGTCCCGGTCGTCGCCCCGCGCGGCTCGCTCCTCACCCGGGCGGCCCGCAAGGACCTCTACCAGGACGACTTCAACCACGTCGTGCTGGTGCGCGGCGGGGAGCACCTGACCCGCTCGCTCGTATACCTCGACCACAGCGTGGTCGACGGGGTGGTCAACGGGACGGCCGCCTCGGTCGGCGGGCTCTCGGGCCGCCTGCGCAAGCTGCAGAACGGCTACGCCCGCAGCTACGCGGTCTCGATGTTCGGGGGCACGGTGGTTCTGATCGCCGCGACCCTGCTGATGAGGGCGGTGTGAAATGAGTTTCCCGCTTCTGACGGTGACGGCCGCGGTCCCCGCGGTCGGCGCGATCCTGACGGCGGCCGTCCCGGCCGCCCGCAGGACCGCCGCCAAGTGGCTCGCGCTGCTCTTCTCGCTGGCGACACTGGCCCTGGCCGTGCTCGTCGCGGTCCGCTTCGACCCGGGCGGTGACCGCTACCAGCTCACCGAATCCCGGCCGTGGATCGCCGACTTCGGCGTCCGCTACGAGCTGGGCGTGGACGGGATCGGGGTGGTGCTCATCGGGCTCACCGCGCTCCTGATCCCCTTCGTGATCGCGGCCGGCTGGCACGACGCCGACCCCCTGGAGACCAAGAGCTCCCGGTGGCGTCCGACCCAGGGCTTCTTCGCCCTGATCCTGCTGGTCGAGGCGATGGTGATCATCTCCTTCGAGGCCACCGACGTCTTCCTCTTCTACATCTTCTTCGAAGCCATGCTCATCCCGATGTACTTCCTCATCGGCGGCTTCGGGGACCGGGCCCACGGCGGCTCCGAGGAGAATGCGGCCACGCAGCGCTCGTACGCGGCGGTCAAGTTCCTCCTCTACAACCTGGTCGGCGGCCTGATCATGCTGGCGGCCGTCATCGGCCTCTACGTGGTGGCCGGGAACTTCTCCCTCCAGGAGATCACCGCCGCCCGCGCCGCCGGCACGCTCGACATGGCGACCAACACCGAGCGGCTGCTGTTCCTCGGCTTCTTCTTCGCCTTCGCGGTGAAGGCCCCGCTGTGGCCGCTGCACACCTGGCTGCCCAACGCGATGGGCGAGTCCACCGCCCCCGTCGCCGTACTGATCACCGCGGTCGTCGACAAGGTCGGCACCTTCGCGATGCTCCGCTTCTGCCTCGGGCTCTTCCCCGACGCCAGCAAGTGGGCCACGCCGGTGGTCCTCGTCCTCGCCCTGATCAGCATCGTCTACGGCGCCCTGGTCGCCGTAGGCCAGCGGGACATCAAGCGGCTGGTCGCCTACGCCTCGATCTCGCACTTCGGCTTCATCATCCTGGGCATCTTCGCGATGACCTCCCAGGGCCAGTCCGGCGCCACCCTCTACATGGTCAACCACGGCCTGTCGACGGCGGCGCTGATGCTGGTGGCCGGCTTCCTGATCTCGCGGCGCGGCTCGCGGCTCATCGCCGACTACGGCGGCGTCCAGAAGGTGGCCCCGGTCCTCGCCGGCACCTTCCTGATCGGCGGCCTCGCCACCCTCTCGCTGCCGGGCCTCGCGCCCTTCGTCAGTGAGTTCCTGGTCCTGGTCGGCACCTTCGCCCGGTACCCGGTCGTCGGGATCATCGCCACCGTCGGCATCGTGCTGGCCGCGCTCTACACGCTGGTGCTCTACCAGCGCACGATGACCGGTCCCGTGAAGGAGGAGGTCCGCACCATGCCGGACCTGCGCCTGCGGGAGGTACTGGTGGTCGCCCCGCTGATCGCCCTGCTGATCGGGCTGGGCGTCTACCCGAAGGTGCTCACCGACATCGTCAACCCGGCGGTGGAGCACACCATGTCGGACGTGAAGCAGACGGACCCCGAGCCCGAGGTCGACGTCGAAGCCAAGAACGGGGAGGCGGCGAAGTGAGCACACTGACTTCCGCCCACAGCCTGTGGACACTGGCGGCCGAGGCGCCGGCCGACCGGATCCCGGCACCGACCATCGAGTACGCACAGCTCGCGCCCACGCTGATCGTGGTGGGCGCGGCGGTCCTCGGGATCCTGGTCGAGGCCTTCGTGCCCCGCAAGGCCCGTTACTACGTACAGGTGTTCCTCACCGTCGCCGCGCTGGCCTCGGCCTTCGCCGCCGTCGTCGGCCTGGCGGCCGGGGGGTACGGGTCCACCAAGGCCCACATCGCCGCGATGGGCGCCATCGCCGTCGACGGACCGGCACTGTTCCTCCAGGGCACCATCCTGCTGGCCTCGATCGTCGCGGTCTTCACCTTCGCCGAGCGCCGGCTCGACCCCGCGGCGCACGGCAACCGGGTGGACTCCTTCGCCGCCCAGGCGGCGTCCGTACCGGGCAGCGACAGCGAGAAGGCCGCCGTCAAGGCGGGCTTCACCACCACCGAGGTCTTCCCGCTGGCCCTGTTCGCGATCGCCGGCATGCTGATCTTCCCGGCGGCCAACGACCTGCTGACGCTGTTCATCGCCCTCGAGGTGTTCTCCCTCCCGCTCTACCTGCTCTGCGCCCTCGCCCGCCGCCAGCGGCTGATGTCGCAGGAGGCCGCGGTGAAGTACTTCCTGCTGGGTGCCTTCTCCTCCGCCTTCCTCCTCTTCGGCATCGCGCTGCTCTACGGGTACGCGGGCTCGGTCTCGTACGCGGTGATCGCCGACGTGGTCGACGGCACGGTCGCGAACATCGACCCGGCGCTGGCCTCCACCATGGGCAACGACGCGCTGCTGCTGATCGGCGGAGCGCTGATCATGATGGGCCTGCTCTTCAAGGTCGGCGCGGTCCCCTTCCACATGTGGACCCCGGACGTCTACCAGGGCGCCCCGACCCCGATCACCGGCTTCATGGCGGCCGCGACGAAGGTGGCCGCCTTCGGCGCCCTCCTGCGGCTGCTCTACGTGGTCCTGCCGGGGCTGCGGTGGGACTGGCGGCCGGTCATGTGGGCGGTGGCCATCGTCACGATGCTCGCGGGTGCGGTGATCGCCGTGACCCAGACCGACGTCAAGCGGCTGCTGGCCTACTCCTCGATCGCGCACGCGGGCTTCATCCTGGCCGGTGTGATCGCGACCTCGGCGGAGGGCGTCCAGTCGGTCCTCTTCTACCTGGGCGCGTACTCCTTCGTGACGATCGGCGCCTTCGCGGTGGTCACGCTGGTGCGCGACGCGGGCGGCGAGGCCACGCACCTGTCGAAGTGGGCGGGGCTCGGCCGGCGTTCGCCGCTGACCGCGGCCGTCTTCGCGGTGTTCCTGCTGGCCTTCGCGGGCATCCCGCTGACCTCGGGCTTCACCGGCAAGTTCGCCGTGTTCCGGGCGGCGGCGGAGAGCGGCGCCGGGGTGCTGGTCGTGATCGGTGTCCTGTCCTCCGCGATCGCCGCCTTCTTCTACATCCGGGTGATCGTCCTGATGTTCTTCAGCGAGCCGAAGGCCGACGGCCCGACGGTGGCGGTTCCCTCGCCGCTGACGATGACCACCATCGCGGTGGGCGTCGCCGTCACCCTGGCCCTGGGCCTCGCCCCGCAGTACTTCCTGGAACTGGCGGGCCAGGCGAGCACCTTCGTCCGCTGACCGGTCCGCGCAACGGCCGAGGGCCCGGCCCCCTTCGGGGGGCCGGGCCCTCGGCCGTGTGCGGGGCTACTTCTTCGGACGGTGCCGGGGTGTGATCGCCGTGAGGTCGACATCGATGATGAACGGTACAGAGACCTTCAGCCGGTCGTGGAAGATACCCGTCGCAACGTAGGCGCTCGTGGCGGGATCCAACTCGTAGACGTAGACCACAGCACGTCCGTCCTTGTTCTCGACCCGCCAGAAGTGGACGATCCCGGCCCTGGCGTACTTCAACGGCTTGGTTTCGCGGTCTCGTCCGACAGAGTCGGGGGAGACCACCTCGATGGCCAGCACCACTGCCTCGGCAGGGAACCGGGTCTGTTCCAGATCGCCTACGACGTCGGTGCGCACGACCACCACGTCCGGCTCGGGCCGATTCCGTTTGTCGATGTCGATCGTGAACTCGCGAAAGATCTCGAAGTCGGCGGGGGCCACCGACCGCAACTGCCACTTGAACAAGTCGATCGCTCGCTCGTGGAAGATGCTCTGCGGACTCACGAAGATCAGGCTCCCGTCGATCAGCTCCGTGTGCGGAGGCAGATTCGGAAGCGTGTCCAGGTCGTCCGCTGTCCAGCCACCCGCGGGCGGGATGGGCCAGCGGGGTCCCGGCTCCGGCGCAGGCGGCGGTGCTGCGGGTTCGACGCTCATCAGTGCTCCCATGGGGCAGAGTCTCGCGAGTCCGACCAGCGTATCGCCCGGGGTTCCCGGAGAAGCCGTCCTTACGGGTGAGTCATATGCCCGGGTCACTTGATCGCACGGGCCGCGCGGACTAGTGGCCGTGCGGGTGGGCGGCGGCCGGCTTGCCCGGGGTGGGGGCCTTCTTCGGGCAGTTCAGCGCCGGGTTCCAGTTGTGGAAGCGGCCCGCCGGGTTCTCCTTGTACGCCCACATGTGCAGGTCGTAGTGCTTGGGCATGCCCGCCCAGTGGCCCGGCATGGGCCCGTCGAAGGGGAGGCCGAACATGCTCGGCCGGTCGTCGGTGGTCTTCAGGTCCTGGTCCCGGTCGGTGGACATCCACTCCACGGTCTGGAGCTTGCGACGGCCGTTGCGGTCCTTGTCCTTGCTGTAGAGGAGCGCGGTCGGCCGGGCCGGGTCCTTAGAGCCCCAGTTGGCCTGCTTCACGTAGTGGTAGCCCATGGCGCCGACCCCGAACGGGTTGGTCATGCATTCCTCGCCGTGCGGGACGTACCCGTCCTTGAGGGCCTCCCGCTCGTCCGCGTACTTCGCCGTCACCGCGATCGCCGTGGCCATGTCCCGCATCGCCTTCGCGTCGCGCGGATCGGGGGCCGGGCCCTCGACCCCGTGCGCCGGGGCCACGGCGGCCAGGCCGAGCGACACGGCGGCCGCGCAGGTGACGACGGTCTTCAGGCTGCGTAGGGACATGGCGGCGGCTCCTCGCGGTGGGGGTACGGGGTACGGGTTCCCGCTTCCATTCGTCCGTCCACCATCCCGGCCCCGCCCGCCGGGCGCACGCGGCGCGCCTCCGAACGGGGGCCGCGGCCCCGTCAGCCGCGGGCGGCGTAGGCGCGGACGTCCGCGTCCGGGTCCGAGACCGCCGTGGCGAGAGCCGCCCGGGCCTCCGCGGTGTCCCGGTGGGCCAGCAGGGCGAGCACCGCGGCCTTGCGGACGTCCGCGTTGGCGTCGGCCAGGGCCTTGGCCAGAGCCGGTACCGCCGTTTCCGGGGCGGCCGCCGACAGCCCGGCCGCCGCCCCCGCCCGGACCTGCCACGCCGGGTCGGCCAGGGCCGCCACCGCGGTACGGGCGTACCCGTCGGGGCAGCCGGCCCTGGCCAGCGCGCCCAGGGCCGCACCCCGCACCAGCGGGTCGGCGTCCGCCAGCAGCGGGTCCAGCGGGGCCGGGACCGGGGCGTGCACCGAGGCGAGGCCCTTGGCCACCGCCACCCGGACCTCGCGGGCCGGGTCCGTGGCGGCCGCGGCCAGCTCCGTGGCCGCGTCCACGGAGACCAGCGCCCGCACCGCGTGGATCCGTACCTCCGCATCGCCGTCCGCCAGCGCGGCGGCGTACAGCCCGGCGTCGCCCAGCCGCAGCGCCCGCAGCACTTCGAGCGCGGCGGAGCGCACCGCGGCGTCGGGCACGGCGAGCGCGGCGCGCAGCCCCGCCGCCAACTCCGGCCCGCCGGGCAGGACCTCCACCAGCTCGCGCAGCGCTCCCGCGGCGGCCGCCCGTACGACGGCGGCCGGGTCGGCGAGGCGCGCGGCCAGCGCGGGCCCGGCGCCCGCCGGGACGGTCTCGCCGAGCGCGGCCACGGCGGCGGCCCGCACCCCGGGATCGGGATCGTCGAGATAGGGGCGCAGGAGGTCCAGGCCGGGTGACTCCTCCGCCAGGGCGAGCAGTTCCAGGATCCGGGGCGAGGCACCCCCGGCCGCCCGGCCCTCGGCTCCGGCCGCCCGGCCCTCGGCTCCGGCGGGCTCGGGCCCCTGCGGGGCGGCGGCCCCCGGCCCGTCCGTCCGCCCCGCCGGGGGCGACCGGCGGGGCCCCGCCGTGGCCACCGGGACCAGGTCCACCTCGCCCAGGTGCCGCGAGGGGCCGCCGGCCGGGGCGAACCCGTCCACCGGCACCAGGTACGGCTCCACCGGCCGGGCGGTGAACTCCATCGCCCCCGAGGCCGACTTGCGCAGGTCCAGGTGGTGCAGCCAGCCCGTGTCGTCGCGCTCCGGGTGGTCGAGCCGCTCGTGGTAGAGGCCCCAGCGGGACTCGGTGCGGGCCAGCGAGGAGCGGGCCGCCATCTCCGCGCAGTCCCGGATGAAGGACACCTCCGCGCACCGCATCAGCTCGTGCGCGGTCCCGGCGCCCATCTGTGCGATCTCGCCGGTCATCCGGTCGAAGGCCGCCACGGCGAGCGAGAGCTTCGCGCCCGTCTTCGGCGGGGCCACGTAGTCGTTCACGAACCGCCGCAGCTTGTACTCCACCTGCGGCTGCGGCGGACCGTCCGGGTTGCGCAGCGGCCGGTAGACCAGCTCGTGGGCCGCCGCCAGCTGGTCGGCCGGCAGCGCGCCCTCGTAAGCCGTGTACTGCGCCGCGTCCGCGCCCGCCAGATCGCCGAAGACGAACGCCCCGATCATGTAGTTGTGCGGTACGGAGGCCAGGTCCCCGGCCGCGTACAGCCGAGGCACCGTGGTGCGGGCGTGGTCGTCCACCCGCACGCCCGACGCCGAGTGGCCGCCGCACAGCCCGATCTCCGAGATGTGCATCTCGATGTCGTGCGTGCGGTAGTCGTGGCCGCGGCCCGCGTGGAAGGTGCCGCGCGTCGGCCGCTCGGTGGTGTGCAGGATGGATTCGAGGGAGGCCACCGACTCCTCCGGGAGGTGGCTGAGCTTGAGGTACACCGGGCCCCGGTCCGAGGCCAGTTCGGCCGCGAACTCGGCCATCATCTGCCCCGACCAGTAGTCGGAGTCCACGAAGCGCTCGCCGTGCCGGTTGACCTGGTAGCCGCCGAAGGGGTTCGCGACGTACGCGCACGCCGGCCCGTTGTAGTCCTTGATCAGCGGGTTGATCTGGAAGCACTCGATCCCGGTCAGGGCGGCGCCCGCGTGGTACGCCATGGCGTAGCCGTCGCCCGCGTTGGTCGGGTTCTCGTAGGTGCCGTAGAGGTATCCGGAGGCGGGCAGCCCGAGCCGGCCGCACGGGCCGGTCGCCAGGACCACCGCCCCGGCGCGCACGGTCACGAAGGCGCCCGTGCGGGTGTTGAAGGCGGCCGCGCCGATCGCCCGGCCGTCCTCGGGCGAGGTGAGGACGCGGACCGGCATCACCCGGTTCTCGATGCGGATCCGCTCGCGCATCTCGCGGCGCCGCAGCTGCCGGTAGAGGACCTTCTTGACGTCCTTGCCCTCGGGCATGGGCAGCACGTACGACCCCGAGCGGTGGACCTGGCGCACCGCGTACTCGCCGTGCTCGTCCTTCTCGAACTTCACCCCGTACGACTCCAGGCGCTGGACCATCGCGAAGCCGCGGGTGGCGGTCTGGCGGACCGTGGACTGGTCGACGATGCCGTCGTTGGCGCGGGTGATCTCGGCGACGTAGTCGTCGGGCTCGGCGCGGCCGGGGACGACGGCGTTGTTGACCCCGTCCATGCCCATGGCGAGCGCGCCGGAGTGGCGTACGTGCGCCTTCTCCAGGAGCAGGACCCGCGCGCCGCGCTCGGCGGCGGTCAGCGCCGCCATCGTGCCGGCCGTGCCGCCGCCGATGACGAGGACGTCGCAGGAGAGTTCCTCGGCGTCGCAGATCGCGGGGATGTCCATGGTGCGGCCCTTCAGAGTGAGTTGATGATCTGCTGCCGGAGGTCGGCGTACGGGGCCCCGCGCTCGCGCGGCCGCGGTACGGGGAGCACCCGCGCGGCGGCGAGCAGTGCGACGCGGTCGCCGAGGAACAGCGCCTCGTCGACGTCATGGGTGACGAAGACGACGGTCGCGCCCGTGCCCGCGAGGACGTCCACGAGAAGGTCCTGCATCTCGGCGCGGGTCTGGGCGTCGAGGGCCCCGAAGGGCTCGTCCATCAGGACGGCGCGGGGGCGCGCGGCGAGGGCGCGGGCCAGCTGCACGCGCTGGCGCTGCCCGCCCGAGAGCTGGTGCGGGAACTTGTGCGCGTGCCCGCCCAGGCCGACCCGCTCCAGCCATCCCTCGGCATCCCGCCGGCGCGCGGCGCGGGCGGTGCCGCGGATCGCGAGGGGCAGTTCGACGTTGGCCCGGACGGTGCGCCAGGGAAGCAGGGCGTCGTCCTGGAAGACCAGGGCCCGGTCGGCGTCCGGTCCGGTGACCGGGGCGCCGTCCTGTTCCACCGTGCCGTGGAGCGGCGGCAGCAGGCCGGCCAGGGTGCGCAGCAGCGTGGACTTTCCGCAGCCGGACGGGCCGACCACGGTCAGCACCTCTCCGGCTTCGACCGCCAGGTCGATCCGGTCGAGCACCACGGTATCGCGGTGGCCGAGCCGGACCCCGCGCAGGGCGAGGGCGGCGCCGGTGTTCCGGACGGCCCGGGCGGCCGGGGTGCCCGGTGTGCCGGGTGGGGTCGGGGTGGCCGGGGTCCGGGTGGTCGGGGTGGTCACTTCTGCGGCCCTCCGGTGGTCGTGCCCTGCGCAGGCTGGAGGTCCCGCCGGACGGCGGTCCCGGTGGCGGCGGGCGGGGCCGTCCGCGGAACCCGGGCCGGCCGGGAGGCCCGGGGCGGTGTGGCGGGGGACGAGGACGCGGCGGTGCGGGGGAGCCAGGACGTGAGGCGGCGGCCCAGCAGTTCGACCGCCGTGGAGGTCAGCCAGCCCAGCGCGCCGATGGTGACCATGCCGACGAAGACCCCCGGATAGTCGATCACCGTGTAGTCCTGCCAGGTCCGGTAGCCGACCCCGTACTCGCCGGAGATCATCTCGGCCGAGATCACACAGATCCAGGCCACCCCGATCCCGACCGACAGGCCCCCGAAGATGCCCGGCAGGGCCCCCGGCAGCACCACGGAGAAGAGGATCCGCGCCCGACCCCCGCCCATGGTCAGGACCGCCTCCTCCCACACCGGGGTCAGCGCCCCCACCGCGTGCCGCGTCGAGACCAGCACCGGGAAGAAGGCGGCCGTACAGGTGATGAACACGATCCCCTGCTCGTTGGAGGGGAACAGCAGGATCGCCACCGGGACCAGCGCGATCGCCGGCACGGGGCGCAGCACCTCCAGCAGCGGGCCCAGCACGTCGGCCGCGATCCGCGAGCGGGCGATCGCCGTGCCCACCGCCACCCCCAGGACCGCGGCGAGCGCGAAGCCCGTCACGATCCGGCGCAGGCTGGAGGTCAGGTCCTGCCAGTACGGTGCGGTCCCGGCCCGCTCGGCGAAGGTCGAGGCGACCTCGCCCACCGTCGGGAACTGCTCGAAGCGCAGCCACACGTTGACGTCCAGCGAGGTCAGCCCCTGCCACACGAGCAGGGCCGCGCCGAGCGAGGCCGCCCTCAGCAGCCAGCGGCCGGCCGTCATGAGGCCAGCGCCCCGGCTTCGGCGAAGCTCACGATCCGCGCCCCGGAACCCCGGTGCGCCTCGACGTACGCCTTCGCGCCCGCGGACGTGACGAAGGCGCGCAGATCGGCTCCCTCGGCGACCCACACCGCCCGGTCCGCGAACCAGAGCGTGCCGGTCACCGCGTCCGGTACGTACGCCGCCCGGACGTCCGCGCCGCGCGCGGCCTTCAGCAGCTCGCGCGGGGAGTCGAAGGACTGGGTGCGGGCCCCGCCCTTCAGCCACAGCTCGGGGCGGGCGGCCGCGGCCGCTGGGTACGGGGCGGTGCCGGCCCGGGCCCGGTCCAGGGGCGCCGGGTCCACGAAGGCGTCCACGTCCACCTCGCCGACCAGCTTGGCGTCCTTGAGCACCGGCACGTCCTGCTTCAGCGCGTCGATCAGCTCCGGGCGCAGGGCCGGGTCGAAGGTCGCGATGCCGTTCGCTCCGTTGTAGAGGTACACCACCTCCGCGGGCAGCCCGGTCTCCTTGGCCACCGTCTCGGCGGCCGCGACCGGCTCCGCGCGCAGGTGGTCGGTGGCGCGGCGCTGGGCCCGCAGGAAGTCGTCCAGTACGCCGGACCGCTCGCGGGCGAACTTCTCGCGCACGGTGACCCCGTGGAAGGTCGGCAGGTTCAACTCGGCCCCGTCGTAGAGAGCCTTGGCCCGCCCCTCGAAGGCCAGCTGCCCCGGCCACGCCACGAACTGGGACAGCGCGTCGATGCTGCCCGCCTGGAGCGCCGAAGCGCCGACGCTGGGCTGCTGGTTGAGCTTCTCGATGCCGCTCGTCGGGTCGATACCCGCGCGCTGCAGAGCCCGTACCAGGGTGCCGTCGGCCGCGGAGCCCACGCTCGTCGACACCTTCCTGCCGCGCAGGTCGGCCAGCGACTCCAGTGTCGAGTCCGGTGCGGTGACCACGGTGTTGAGGCCGCCGCGCAGGTTGTAGCCGGTCACGGAGACGAGGCGGGTGGGTTGCTTCAGCTCCTTGCCGCGCACCGCGTTGATGAGGAGCGGGAAATCGCCCATCGAGCCGATGTCGATCTTTCCGGCGGTCATCTGGGCGGTGATCGGGGCGCCGGTGGCGTAGTCCTGCCAGTCCACCTTGTAGGTGGTGCCGTCCTTCCTGCCGCGTGCGGCGAGCTCCTCCTCGAAGTAGCCGAGGGAGCGCAGCAGGGTGCCGGCGGTGACGGTGTTGATGGTCTTGGACTGGTAGCCGACGGTCACGGTGACCGTCCGGGAGCCGGCCGCTCCGGCGGAGCCCGAGCAGGCCGCGGTCGGCGCGGCGAGGAGCAGGGCCAGCGCGGCGGGCGCGAGTGCCTTCGTACGCATGGAGGTCGGACCTTTCACCGGAGCAGGTAGGGCATGTTGACGGTGACCGCGCCGGTGGGACAGCGGGCGGCGCACGGGCCGCAGTACCAGCACTCGTCGACGTGCATGTAGGCCTTGCCGTTGTCCTCGCGGATCGCGAGCGAGTCGAGCGGACACATGTCGACGCAGAGGGTGCAGCCGTCGATGCACAGGGACTCGTCGATGGTCACGGGCACGTCGCCGCGCTGGGGGACCACGGGCATGGCTGTCTCCAGGAAGGTGGGTACGCAAGGGGCGGGAGGGAGGGGAGGTCAGAGGGCGCGGCGCAGCAGGCCGCTCATGGTGATCCGGTCGCCGCGGAAGCGGATGAACTCCAGGTCCACCGGCCGGCCGTCGGCGAGGTGGGTGAGCCGCTCCAGCATCAGGACGGCGGCCCCGCGGGGGGCCTGGAGGACGGCGGCGGAGTGCGCGTCGGCGTTGACGGCCTCGAGGGTGATCTCGGCGTGGCCGAGCGGCTGCCCGGTCAGCTGTTCCAGGAGCCGGAAGACATCGGTGTTCTCCAGGTCGCAGCCCAGCAGTCCGGCGCCGATGTCCATCGGGATGTAGGTGAGGTCGAGGGAGAGCGGCAGTCCGTTCAGGCGCCGCAGCCGTTCGATGTAGAGCACGTCGGCGTGCTCGGGCAGGCCGAGCCGCCCGGCGACCGGGGCGGGGGCGCGTACGGGGCCTACGGTGCGGACCTCGTTGGTCACCCGGCCGTGCTCGTTCAGGGTCTCGGCCAGGCCCTGCAGCCGGTCCAGGCCGTGCGGGTACTTCTCGCAGACCACGACGGTGCCCACGCCCGGGCGGCGCTCCACGAGCTGCTCGCCGCGCAGCAGGTCGAGGGCCTGGCGGACGGTGTTGCGGCCGGCGCCGTACTCGTCGGCGAGGTCGCTCTCCAGGGGGAGGACCCCGCCGGGGTAGCCGCCCGCCAGGATCTGGTGGCGCAGCAGGTCGGCGAGCTGGCGCGCCCGGTCCGCGCGCAGTCGCCGACGGCGCGCGGCGGCGACCGGGACGGTGTGCGTGGCGGTGCGTTCGGCTGGCATGGCAGGGAACGTACCGGCGGAGCGGCATCGATGGTGTTGCCGCAGTGTTGCGCCACCTGACGGCGCGTGCGAAGGGCTCTGACCTGCGGTTTCGGCGGGGCGGTGGAAAGATCCGCCACCCCGCCGACCGCGTGTGCCGCCGGGGTCGGACTAGCGCGATCCCACAATGCGTCCGGTGACCTCGCCGAGGCCGACGCGGGTGCCGTCCGGGCCGGGGGCCCAGGCGGTGAGGGTGACGGTGTCCCCGTCCTCCAGGAAGGTGCGCTTGCCGTCGGTGAGCTCGATGGCGTCGCGGCCGTTCCAGGTGAGCTCCAGCAGCGAGCCTCGCTGGCCGACCTCGGGGCCGCTGACGGTGCCGGAGCCGAAGACGTCGCCGGTGCGCAGGGAAGCGCCGTTGACGGTCATGTGGGCGAGCTGCTGGGCGGCCGTCCAGTACATGGTGGCGAAGGGCGGCTGCGCCACCTCCTGCCCGTTGATCGAGACGGTGATGCGCAGGTCGAAGCCGCCGGGGCGGTCGAGTTCGGCGTCGTCCAGGTAGGGCTGGAGCGGGAAGTCGCGGGTGGGCGGGGCGACCCGGGCCGCGTCCAGGGCCTCCAGCGGGGTGACCCAGGCGGAGACGGAGGTGGCGAAGGACTTGCCGAGGAAGGGGCCGAGCGGCACGTACTCCCAGGCCTGGATGTCGCGCGCCGACCAGTCGTTGAGGAGGAACAGCCCGAAGACGTGCTCCTCGAAGTCGCCCAGTGCCACCGGCCGGCCCAGTTCGGAGGGGGTGCCGACGACGAAGCCGACCTCGGCCTCGATGTCGAGCTTGACCGACGGGCCGAAGACGGGCGCCGGGTCGGTGGGCACCTTGCGCTGGCCGCTGGGGCGTACGACGTCGGTGCCGGAGACCACGATGGTGCCGGAGCGGCCGTGGTAACCGATCGGCAGGTGCTTCCAGTTGGGGGTCAGCGCGTCGCCGTCGGGGCGGAACATCTTTCCGACGTTGGTGGCGTGGTGCTCGCTGGCGTAGAAGTCGACGTAGTCGGCGACCTCGTACGGCAGGTGCAGGGTGACCTCGTCGAGCGGGACCAGGTGCGGCTCGACGGTGGGGCGGTGGCCGGGGTCGGTGACCCAGGCGGTCAGCGCGCGGCGCACGTCGCGCCAGGCGGTGTGGCCGGCGGCCAGCAGCGGGTTGAGGGAGGACCGTCCGAGCAGTCCCGCGAACGGGGAGCCGAGCGCGGCCGCGGCCGCCCCCGCGTCGAGGACGAATCCGCCGATGCGGACGCCGACCCGCCGCCGCTCGTCCGCGGCGGTCGAGAAGACGCCGTAGGGGAGGTTGTGCGGCCCGAACGGGTCGCCCTCGGGGACATCGAGGGGGCTCTGCTGGGGCATGGGGTACTGCCTCGCTTTCGACGCGGTCCGGGGGTGTCCCGGTAGACACGGTGCGGGACACGCTACTCAGGATCCTGCGGGAAAGCGCGGGCACCCGGGCGGAGATGAAACACACCCCGGGACAACGCTCGTGGTCAGGTATCCACAGTTCCGGTCATATCTGATCTTTTGGTACGTGCGGTCGATCGGGGGCTCTACCGTCGGGGTTGTGCACTTCCCTGCCCCGGCCCTGTCCTGCTCGACGCGGGAGCGCGTCAAAGTGACGGATGGGACGTGTGGGAGGCCGGATTCGGGCTCTATTTGTAGGACTTGTCCAAAGGGGTCCGTATCCTTGGCGCCGTGACTTCCGCCCCGCCTCCGGCCCTTCCCTATGCCTTGATCGCCACCGACCTGGACGGGACTCTGCTGCAAGCCGGGGACACCGTCTCTGCCCGCTCCTGCGCGGCACTCGCGACGGCGCGCGCGGCCGGCGCCCAGCACATCATCGTCACCGGACGCCCCGTCCCCCAGGTCCGACACGTCCTGGACCGGCTCGGCTACACGGGGCTCGCGGTGTGCGGGCAGGGCGCGCAGGTGTACGACGCGGCGCGCGGGCGCCTGCTGCACTCCGTGTCCATGGACCGCGAGCTGGCCGAGGTGGCCCTCGGCAAGATCGAGGCGGAGATCGGCGAGGTCTACGCGGCGGTCAACCAGGAGGGGGCGGACGCGGAGATGCTGATAGGGCCGGGCTACCGGATGTGGCACCCCCACCTGCCGACGGTCTCCGTCCCGCGGCGCTGCGACCTGTGGTCGGCGCCGATCAACAAGGTGCTGCTCCAGCACCCCGAACTCGACGACGACGAACTGACGCGGGTGGCGCGCTCGGTGGTCGGCCACCTGGTGAACGTCACGATGGCGGGCGAGCACACGGTGGAACTCCAGCCTCCGGGCATCGACAAGGCCACCGGGCTCGCGCGGGCGGCACAGATCCTGGGCGCGTCCCCGGCCGGCACGATCGCCTTCGGCGACATGCCGAACGACATCCCGATGTTCGCGTGGGCCGCCCACGGCGTGGCGATGGCCAACTCCCACCCCGAGCTGGTCGTGGTGGCGGACGAGATCACCTTGTCCAACGACGACGACGGCGTGGCGGTGGTCCTGGAGCGCCTGTACGGCTGACCGCCGGTTCCGGGGGCGCTGCCCCCGCACCCCCGCGCCTCAAACGCCGGCGGGGCTGGATTTTGCCGGCGTCGGCGTTCGAGCGCGGGCCGCCCGCCGGGGCGGGGTTCGACCCGCTCAGCCCGCCGCCCGAGGCAGCCGGCGTTCCCACGTCCGGTGGAAGACCACCTCGTCCCCGTCCCGGCACACCACCTCGTTCGACGTCAGGAAACCGCCCTCGTCGCAACGGATCTCCGAGCGCGTCTCCACCCGCGCGTCCCAGCCCAGCTCCGGCCGGTGGAGCCGGATCCGCCACCGCGAGAGCGTGCGCGCCGACAGCGCGTCCGCGTCCTGGATCTCGTACACCTCCTCCGCGTCCTCCGCGTACTCCAGGCCGTCCGGGTACACCCGCGTGCCCCCGTACCGCGGGTCCACCTCCAGCCGCCACGTGCCGCGCGCGACGTCCCGTACGACCAGCCGCTCCGGGCGCGGCTCGTCCAGTGTCTCCGGGAAGACCACGCCCAGCGGCTCCGACTGCTCCGGGGCCTCGAAGACGATCCCGCCGTCCGCCGCCGACGCGGCACGCACCGGGAGGGTCAGCGCGCTGCCCGCCGGGTCCAGGGTCCAGCCGGCCTCGGAGCCGGCCCGCGGCCAGATCCACGGCCAGTACGCGGAGGACACGGCCAGGCGGATCCGGTGCCCCGGCGCGAAGGCGTGCCCGATGCCGTTCAGCTCGAAGGTGACGTCCTCGTACGAGCCCACCGGCCAGGGCACCGCACGGTCCCGGCCCCGGCGGGCGGACAGGTTCAGCGCGCCCCGCGTGACCAGCGTCGACGAGCCGTCCGGGGCGACGTCGCACAGCCGGGCCACGACCTGCCCGTACGGCACGTCGAGCCGCAGCCGCAGGGTGACCGACGGCCGTCCCAGGATCTCCACCGGCTCCTCGCGCCCCACCGGGAACTCGAAGCAGGCCGACTTCGCGTCCTCCTCCCGCTGGTCCGGCGGCAGGTCGGCGTCATTGCCGAAGGGGAAGAACCGGCCCGCGTCCAGCCCGGTGTGCTGCGGGGAGGCGACGTCCACCGGCGCGCCCTGGAACACGTACGGGACGGGGATCACCGACGCCGAGGGCCAGGCCCTCTCGCCGACCCAGCGGCCCGGGAGCTCCTCGTACACCGTCGCCGGCGGGTGCGAGTCGCTGATCCAGGTGCGCAGCAGCGGCTCCTCCATCACGTCGTTGTCCACGCCCTTCAGCCAGTGGTCCCACCAGCGCAGGGTCTCCTGGAGGAAGCCGATGGCGGGCCCCGGCGGCAGCCCGCGGTCCGGGTACTGGTGCGACCAGGGGCCGATCAGGCCCCGTACCCGGGCCGGCGGCAGGTGTTCGACCAGCCGCAGCACCGTGTCCCGGTACGGGTCGTGCCAGCCGCCGACCGCGAGCACGGCCGCGCGGATCGCCGCGTAGTCCTCGCAGACGCTGCCGTGGCGCCAGTAGTCGTCGCGGGTCTGGTGCGAGAGCCAGGTGTGGACGAGGGGCTCCACCGCCTCCAGCCGGTCCAGCCACTGCCGCCGCCAGCCGTCGCCGACGAACTGCGGGTCCGGCGGCCGCGAGGCGAAGGCCAGCATCGTCGCCGCCCACGCGTGCATGTCCACGGCGAGCACCGAGCCGCCCATGTAGTGGACGTCGTTGTCGTACCGGTCGTCCGTCGAGCAGACGGTGACGACCGCCTTCAGCGGTTCGGGAGCCAGGGCGGCGATCTGGAGCGAGTTGAACCCGCCCCACGAGATCCCGAACATGCCCACCGCGCCCGTGCACCACGGCTGCGCCGCCAGCCACTCCACCACCGCGACCCCGTCGGCCAGCTCCCGGGCGTCGTACTCGTCGCCGGGCCGGCCGCCGCTGCAGCCGTGCCCGCGCACGTCCACCCGTACCGAGGCGTAGCCGTGCCCGGCGTACCAGGGGTGGCGCTGCCGGTCGCGCGGAGCGGTCCAGTCGGTGAGGCGGTACGGGAGGTACTCCAGCAGCGCCGGGACGGGCTCGTCCGTCACCGGGCGCCAGATCCGCGCGTAGAGCTCCACGCCGTCGGGGAGCGGGATCCGGACATCCTCGTGGGTGGTGCCGTAAGGGAAGTCGGTACGGATGATCATCTGGTCTCGGCCGCCAATCGCCTCGGACGTATCCCTCGGACGTTTTCCTCGGACCCGGCCTCAGTGGACGGGGTGCATCGTGCGCCGCAGCCACGGCGCCATCGCCATCACGGCCACGCCCACAGCCACCGCGACGGCGCCGTTGAGGCCGAAGTACACGGGGTTCGGCACCTGGCCGTAGACCTTGACGACCTGGGCCTGGATGCCGTTGGCCAGCGCGAGCGAGAGGAACCAGAGCGCCATCGTCTGGCTGCCGAAGGCGCGCGGGGCGAGCTTGCTGGTGGCCGACATGCCCGAGGTCTCCAGCAGGACGTCGCCGAGGCCGAGCAGCAGGTAGGAGCCGACGATCCACCAGGCGGCCATCCTGTAGGCGTCCCCGCTGTGCCCGGAGGTCGGGATCACCATCAGCAGGAAGGACAGGCCGCCCAGGATCACCCCGATGGCGATCTTGTTGGAGGCGTGCGGCTGGCGGTGGCCCATCCGGGCCCACAGCGCGGCGACGACCGGGGCCAGCGCCACCTCGAAGGCGCCGAGCGCGGAGGCGTACCAGCTCGACGGGAAGTCGAAGCCGAGGATCGCGCTCTCGGCGTTGGTGGAGGCCAGCAGCATCATCGTCGAGTAGGCCTGGAAGAGGATGAAGTTGAAGGCGACCGAGGCCAGGAAGAGGACCACGTACGGGCGCAGCCGCCCGCGCTCCTCGGGCGTCACCCGCGGGCTGCGGAACATCACCACGAAGTAGACGATCGGGGCGATCACCGAGACGAGGGTGAGCAGGTCGACGAAGCGGTCCATGGTCAGCAGGCCGGTGACCGCCAGAAGGGTGGCGATCGCGCCGAAGGCGAGGCAGCCGCCGACGATCCGCCACACGGTGCGGCGCATGGCGTCGGGGGCGAGGGCGTACTCGGCGGAGTGCTTGCGTCCGGCCAGATGGCGGCGGCCCAGGACGTACTGGACCAGGCCCGCGGTCATGCCGATGGCGGCGGCGGAGAAGCCCCAGTGCCAGCCCTGGTGCTCGCCGAGCCAGCCGGTGACCAGCGGTCCGGCGAAGGCGCCGATGTTGATGGCCATGTAGTAGAGGGCGAAGCCGGCGTCGCGGCGGTCGTCGTCCGTCCGGTAGAGCTTGCCGACCATGGTGGCCACGTTCGGCTTGAGCAGGCCGGTTCCCGCGCTGATCAGGCCGAGTCCGACCCAGGTCATGGCGGCCGTCGGCACCGCCATGGCGTAGTGGCCGCAGGCGATCAGGATGCCGCCCCAGAGCACGGCCCGGTACGAACCGAGGATGCGGTCGGCGAGCCACCCGCCGGCGACGGAGACGAGGTAGACCATGGTCCCGTAGGCCGCCGAGACGGAGGCTGCGGTGCCCGGGGCCATCCCCAGGCCGCCGTTCGCCACCGTGTCCGCGAAGTAGAGGACGAGGATGGCCTGCATGCCCAGGAACGAGAAGCGCTCCCAGACCTCCAGCCCGGAGAGCGTGGCGAGGCCCCGGGGGTGGCCGAGGAAGGCATGGTCGTCACGGGGCGGCGGCTGGTCGGCCTCCGGATCCGCGGGCTCGTCCCTATCGGTCGTAGTTCTGGGCAAAACGTATTCTCCGGTTGATTCGGCTTCTCCAGAACATACCGGTGTGCATCGGACAGTGCGCGGGTGGTGGCCGGGAAGGCGCTCTCGGTGATCGAAAACAGACCCGATACGCTGGCTTGAGTGATGGCAGCGACACATCGACAATCCATGTGATCGTCAGCGTGATCGTCAGCAGACAGGAGTACCCCTCGTGACCGTCGTCGGGCCGTTCGGACTGAGCGTGCGGGACCAGGCTCTTGAGACCGATGTCCAGGCCGGACTGGCCGCCGTCGAGGCGGGTCTGCTGGAGGCCACCAAGAGCGAAGTCCCCTTCATCACCGAGGCCGCACAGCACCTGGTCCGGGCCGGAGGCAAGCGGTTCCGGCCGCTGCTGGTGATGCTCGCCTCCCGGTTCGGTGACCCGTACGCGCCCGGCATCGTGCCGTCCGCCGTCGTGGTCGAGCTCACGCACCTCGCGACCCTCTACCACGACGACGTCATGGACGAGGCGGACGTACGCCGTGGGGTGGAGAGCGCCAACGCCCGCTGGGGCAACTCGGTGGCCGTCCTCACGGGTGACTTCCTGTTCGCCCGCGCCTCGCACATCCTGGCCGACCTCGGGCCGGAGGCCGTACGCATCCAGGCCGAGGCCTTCGAGCGGCTGGTGACGGGCCAGATCCTGGAGACGGCCGGTCCGCGCGACGGCCGCGACCCCGTCGCCCACTACCTCGACGTCATCGCCGGCAAGACCGGCTCGCTGATCGCGGTCTCCGGCCGCTTCGGCGCGCTCATGTCCGGCGCCGACGAGTCGGTCGTCGACATCCTGACCCAGTACGGCGAGCGGCTCGGCACCGCCTTCCAGCTCGCCGACGACGTCCTCGACATCGCCTCCGACGCCCACGAGTCCGGCAAGACCCCGGGCACCGACCTGCGCGAGGGCATCCCGACGCTGCCCGTCCTGCGGCTGCGCGAGATGGCGGACCGGGACGGCGACCCGGCCGACCTGGAGCTCGTGAGCCTCCTGGACGGCGACCTGACGGACGACGCCCGCCACGCCGAGGTCCTCACCCGGCTGCGGGCGCACCCCGCCCTGGAGCGGGCCCGCCGCGACACCATCCAGTACGCCGAGGACGCGCGCGCCGCGCTCGCCCCGCTGCCGGAGTGCTTCGCCAAGTCGGCCCTCGAAGAGCTGTGCGACGCCGTGGTGCACCGCGCCGGATAGCCGCCACACCTGCGGAACGGGCCCTTCCGCCCCGGCGACCCCTACGGGTCGGGGGAGGGGGGCCCTTTTCATGTCATCCCACGGGCGTACACCGAGTTGCGTCCGGGGGCTGACGCCCCCGGGGCGCGAATTTGGTCAGATGGAGTCATCAAACCCCACCAGATCGGGTGAGCGCGGCGACACGGTGGTCACCGCAGTCGACACAGAGGGCAGGGCACTGACATGGCACCGAACACCAAGACTTCTCGCAAGGCCGCCCGGTACGCCGTACCGGTAGCGGTGGCGGGTGTGGCCGCGGCGACCGTTGCGATGGTCCCGGCCTTCGCGAACGCCGGCGGACCCGACCTGCCGAAGGTGACGGCGCAGCAGCTCATCGAGAAGGTCGCCGCCTCGGACGTCCAGCAGCTGTCCGGGACCGCCCGGATCACCACCGATCTCGGTCTGCCGAAGATCGCGAGCGGACTGCTCGGCGGCGGCGGCATCGCGGGCGGCTCCGCCAACCCGGAGGACAAGGTCGCCCAGCTGGCGAACGGCAGCCACACCCTGCGCGTCGCGGCCGACGGCCCGGAGCGCCAGCGGCTGACCTTCCTCGACGGCAAGGACGAGTACAGCCTCATCCACAACGGCGACGACGTGTGGGGCTACGACTCCAAGTCGAACGAGGTCTTCCACGAGAAGAACACCGAGGCCGGCAAGGGCAAGGACGGCAAGGAGGGCAAGGAGGGCAAGGACCACAAGACCGGCGACCGGCTCGCCGCCTCCCCGCAGAAGCTGGCCGAGGAGCTCCTGGCCGCCGCCGGCCCCACCACCGACGTCAGCGTCGGCGGGACCGCGCAGGTGGCCGGTCGGGACGCCTACCAGCTGGTGCTCAAGCCCAAGCAGAGCGGTTCCACGGTCGGCTCGGTCCAGATCGCGGTGGACGCGAAGAACGGCGTACCGCTGCGCGTGCAGGTGCTCTCCGCCCAGGGCGGCAAGCCGATCGTGGACGCCGGCTTCACCAAGGTCGACTTCGGCAAGCCGGCCGCGGACACCTTCGCCTTCACCGCGCCCAAGGGCGCCAAGGTGACCGAGGGCGTCGACGGGGCGGCCAAGGGCAAGGGCGGCGCGGACGAGCACTGGAAGGCGCTGGAGTCCTTCCCGGGCCTCGGCGACCTGGCCGGCGGCGCGAACGGCAAGGGCGACGTGAAGGTGCTCGGCGAGGGCTGGTCGACCATCGCCCGCATCGACTCCGGCGCGCAGCGCAGCCTGAAGGACCTGGAGAACGACAAGAACGCCCCCAAGGAGGCCAAGCAGTTCCTCGACTCGCTCGGGGACAAGGTCAACGGGAAGTTCGGCGAGGGCCGCGTCCTGTCGACCCGCCTGGTCAACGCACTGATCACGGACGACGGCAAGGTCTACGTCGGCGCGGTCACCAAGGACGCGCTGGTGCAGGCGGCCAACGCCAACAAGTAGCCGCACCCCGCCCGCCCGACGGGCGGGCGCACCGCAGGGGTGGGCCGGGACTGTGTCCCTGCCCACCCTTGCGGCATTCCTGCCACCCGTACAGCGCGCCCGCTGTACGGTGATGGACATGTCGAGACACGTCACCATCCGCCTGGACGAAGAGTTCCACGAACGCCTCAAGGCGCGTGCGGCGGCGCTGGGGACGACGGTCACCGCGTTGATCACCGAGGTCACCGAACGCGAACTGGACGAGGACCGCAAGAACTTCCTCTCCGGCATAGAGGAGTTCGCCGACCACTGGAGCTACTTCCAGGAGCGGTTCGGCAATTGAAGATCACCATGGAGTGGGCCTGGACCGCCCTGGCCCACCATCTCCCGTCCGATCCCGCCGTGTGGGATCCCTCCGGGGTGGCCGCCGCGGTCGCCCGGCACCAGAACGACCTCGTCCTGGTGCCCGAACAGCCCGCCCCGGACACCGCGTGGCGGGCCGCGGCGTTTTTGCACACCCTCGCGGTGTGCCCCGCGCTGGAATCCCCGATGAACGAGTTCTACGCGGCCGCGGCCACCCGCTCGTACCTGCGGGTGGCCGGGGCGAAGCAACTGCCCTCGCCGGAGGAGCTCGGCGATCTGGTGGAGGCGGCGAAGTGCGGGCGGGCGGACATCGCGGCCGTGGCCTCGGAGCTGCGCGCCCGGATCCAGGGGCCGCTCCAGGTGTCGGGGCGGCGCACCGAGGACACCTGAGCTCCGGCACGACCGGATCGGATCGTGCCGGAGCCCTGGATCGGGAGGCCGGAGGACCGGCCCGCCGGAAGGCCTAGAAGGTGATCTTCCAGCTGTTGATGTAGCCGGTGTCCTGCGCCGCGGCGTCCTTGACCCGGAGCTTCCAGACGCCGTTGGCGACCTCGCTGGAGGCGTTCACCGTGTACGTCTGGACCAGGTTGTCGGCGCTGCCGCCCGCGCGGTTGTGCAGGTTGTAGACGGTGCCGTCGGGGGCGAGCAGGTCGACCACCAGGTCACCGCGGTAGGTGTGGACGATGTTCACGTCCACCTTGGTGGTGGCAGGCGCGTTGCCCGTCACACCGGAGGCCGTGATCGAGGAGGTCACCGCCGCGGCGGGGGAGTCCGGGATCGTGACGTCCGTCGTGTTCTCGAAGGACTGGCCCGGCGGGACCGGAGTGGCCGCCCCGAGCGTCCAGATCGCGTAGGCGACGGCGTCGGAGTTGCGGTCCAGGGCGGTGTCGTTGATGTTCGACAGGTTGTCGCACGAGGAGTGGTAGCAGCGGTCGAAGGCCTGACCGGAGGTGCCGCCCCACTTCTGCGCCTGCGCGGCCGTCTTGGTGTAGTCGGCGCCGGAGAACAGGCCGCCGACGGGGATGCCCGCGCTCTTGAAGGGGGCGTGGTCGGAGCGGCCGTCGCCCTCGGTCTCGATCTCGGTCGGGATGCCGAGGCCGGCGTAGTAGTTCTTGAAGGTCTGCTCGATCGTGGGGTCGTCGTCGTAGACGAAGTAGCCCGGGTTCGGCGAGCCGATCATGTCGAAGTTCAGGTAGCCGGAGATCTTCGCCTTCTCGGCCGCCGGCAGGTTGTTGACGTAGTACTTCGAGCCGATCAGGCCCAGCTCCTCCGCGCCCCACCAGCCGAAGCGCAGGTGCTTGGTGGGCTGCAGACCGGCCCGGGAGACGGCGAGGGCCGTCTCCAGGACGGCCGCGCTGCCGGAGCCGTTGTCGTTCATGCCCGCGCCCGAGGTCACCGAGTCCAGGTGGGAGCCGGCCATCAGCACCGAGTTCGGGTCGCCGCCCGGCCAGTCGGCGATCAGGTTGTAGCCGGTGGCGCCGCTGGAGGTGAAGGTCTGCAGGGTGGTGGTGAAGCCGGCCGCGTCGAGCTTGGCCTTCACGTAGTCGATCGAGGCCTTGTAGCCCGTCCTGCCGTGGGCTCGGTTGCCGCCGTTGTTGGCGGCGATCGTCGAGAGCTGCGACAGGTGGGCCTTGACGTTGGCCAGCGGTATGTCGGGCGGTGTCGGCGCCGCGGTGACCGCCGTGGGGGCGGCGAGTGCGGCGGGGGCGGTGGAGGCGAACAGGCCGGCGACCGCGAACGCGGTCACGGCAGCAAGGCGCCGGGAGACGGACAGGCTCATGTGGGGGCTCCGGGATTCCGCGGGGATATGACGGAACGAGTGGGGATAGAGCAGGTGAGCGTTAGTGCGTCAGTGCGAGCCTGATGTTCAGCGAGAGTATGACTGTCCGTCAAGACCACAATTCGGTCAGGGCAGTTCGGAAAACGGACGATCCCCGGTACGGGTGGTCCGTACCGGGGATCGAGGGTGCGAGGGGTTTGCTGGTGCGTGCCCCGGGGAGTGCTCCGGGACGCGCCGCCGCGGGTCCGTTACGCGGGCTCGCGGGCCGGGGCCGCCACGACGGCCGGCGCCGCCGCCTCCAGCCTGACGCGGGAGCGCCGCGCCGCCCGCAGCGCGTCCCAGGTGAGGAGCGCGAGCGCGGCCCACACCAGGGAGAAGCCCGCCCAGCGCTCGGGCGGCATGGCCTCGTGGAAGTACAGGACGCCGAGCCCGAACTGGAACACCGGGGCCATGTACTGGAGCAGCCCGAGGGTGGACAGCGGGACCCGGATCGCCGCCATCCCGAAGAAGACCAGCGGGATCGCGGTGACCAGCCCGGTCGCGGCCAGCAGAGCCGCGTGGGCGACGCCGTGCGAGGCGAAGGTGGACTGGCCCTGCGCGCCGAGCCACAGCACGTAGCCGAGGGCCGGCAGGAACAGTACGGCCGTCTCCGCGGCCAGCGACTCCAGCCCGCCCATGTTGAGCTTCTTCTTGATCAGCCCGTACGTGGCGAAGGAGAACGCCAGGACCAGCGAGATCCACGGCGGCCGTCCGTAGCCGATGGCGAGCACCAGTACGGCGGCGAAGCTGAGGCCGACCGCCACCCACTGCGCGCGGCGCAGCCGCTCACCGAGCACCAGCACGCCGATGGCGATGCTGACCAGCGGATTGATGAAGTAGCCGAGGCTCGCCTCGACGACGTGCCCGTTGTTGACGGCCCAGATGTACAGGCCCCAGTTCACGGTGATCACCAGGGCGGCCAGTGCGGTCATGCCGAGCTTGCGGGGCTGGCGGAGCAACTCCCGTATCCAGCCCCAGCGGCGCAGGGCGAGCAGTGCCAGGCCGACCACGGCCAGGGACCACACCATGCGGTGGGCGAGGATCTCGACGGCTCCGGAGGGCTTCAGGAGCGGCCAGAAGAGGGGGACCAGCCCCCACATCCCGTATGCGCCGAATCCGTAGAGCAAACCCGTGCGCTGCTCGTTCTCTGCCTTCACGGGGCCTCCTGTGCGACTTCCAGCCAACTTCACGACGGTATCGCCGTACGGCCCAGATGTCATGCCCGTAATCACGAGATACTCATGACATCTTTCGGGGTCGCGAGCGCCCCGCCCCTCGTGCGCGGGGCGCACCGGACGCAACGGAGCCCGGATCCTGGCGCAGGATCCGGGCTCCGTGGGGTCGCGCTGCCCGACCGTGGGGTCGGCCTGCCCGCTACCCGACGACGGTCCAGGTGTCGTTGCCGGTCAGCAGGGCCCCCAGGTCGCCCTTGCCGCTGCGGTCGATGGCCGCGTCGAGCTGGTCGGCCATGAGGGTGTCGTAGACGGGCCGCTCGACACTGCGGAACACCCCGATCGGGGTGTGGTGCAGGGTGTCCGGGTCGGCCAGGCGCGAGAGCGCGAACGCGGTGGTGGCGCTGGCGTTCCGCGCGTCGTGCACCAGGATCTGCGCCTCGTTGGCGGCGGTCACCTCGACGACCTCCAGGTCCCCGGTGGCGGGGTTGCGGACGACGCCCTTCGCGCCGTCCGCGCCGAAGCGGATCGGCTGCCCGTCCTCCAGCCGGATCACGGCCTCCACGGCTTGGTCCTTGTCCTTGAGGACCTCGAAGGCGCCGTCGTTGAAGATGTTGCAGTTCTGGTAGATCTCCACCAGCGCCGTGCCCTGGTGGTCGGCCGCCCGGCGCAGGACCTCGGTGAGGTGCTTGCGGTCGGAGTCGACGGTGCGGGCGACGAAGGAGGCCTCGGCGCCGATCGCCAGCGACACCGGGTTGAAGGGCGCGTCCAGCGAGCCCATCGGCGTCGACTTGGTGATCTTGCCGACCTCGGAGGTGGGGGAGTACTGGCCCTTGGTCAGCCCGTAGATCCGGTTGTTGAACAGCAGGATCTTGAGGTTGACGTTGCGGCGGAGGGCGTGGATGAGGTGGTTGCCGCCGATGGAGAGCGCGTCCCCGTCGCCCGTGACGACCCAGACGGACAGGTCGCGGCGGGAGGTGGCCAGGCCGGTGGCGATGGCCGGGGCGCGGCCGTGGATCGAGTGCATCCCGTACGTGTTCATGTAGTACGGGAAGCGGGAGGAGCAGCCGATGCCCGAGACGAAGACGATGTTCTCCTTCGCGAGGCCGAGTTCGGGCATGAAGCCCTGAACGGCGGCCAGTACGGCGTAGTCACCGCACCCGGGGCACCAGCGGACCTCCTGGTCCGACTTGAAGTCCTTCATCGACTGCTTGCTCTCGGCCTTCGGTACCAGCGAGAGCAGGGTCCGTGCCCCGTCGGTCGCCTCCGTCACCTCAGTCATCGATGGCCTCCTTGAGAACCGTGGCGAGCTGCTCCGCCTTGAACGGCATTCCGTTGACCTGGTTGTACGACTGGGCGTCGACCAGGTATTTCGCCCGGATCAGGGTGGCGAGCTGCCCGAGGTTCATCTCCGGCACCACTACCTTCTCGTAACGCTCCAGGACCTCGCCGAGATTCCTCGGGAAGGGGTTGAGGTGGCGCAGGTGGGCCTGGGCGATGGGGAGTCCGGCGCCGCGCAGCCGGCGGACGGCCGCGGTGATGGGGCCGTAGGTGGAACCCCAGCCCAGGACCAGGGTGGTGGCGCCGTCCGGGTCGTCCACCTCGAGGTCGGGCACCCGGATGCCGTCGACCTTGGCCTGCCGGGTGCGGACCATGAGGTCGTGGTTGGCGGGGTCGTACGAGATGTTGCCGCTGCCGTCCTGCTTCTCGATGCCGCCGATGCGGTGTTCGAGACCGGGGGTGCCGGGGATGGCCCAGGGGCGCGCGAGGGTCTCCGGATCCCGCTTGTAGGGCCAGAACACCTCGGTGCCGTCGCCGAGGGTGTGGTTCGTGCCGGTGGCGAACTTGACCTTCAGGTCGGGCAGGTCGGCGACCTCCGGGATCCGCCAGGGCTCCGACCCGTTGGCGAGGTAGCCGTCGGAGAGCAGGAAGACCGGGGTCCGGTAGGTGAGCGCGATCCGGGCCGCGTCGAGGGCGGCGTCGAAGCAGTCCGCGGGGGTCCGCGGCGCCACGATCGGCACGGGAGCCTCGCCGTTGCGGCCGAACATGGCCTGAAGCAGGTCCGCCTGCTCCGTCTTCGTCGGCAGGCCGGTGGAGGGACCGCCGCGCTGGATGTCCACGATCAGCAGCGGCAGCTCCAGCGACACCGCGAGGCCGATCGCCTCCGACTTGAGCGCCACACCGGGCCCGGAGGTGGTGGTCACCCCGAGCGCGCCGCCGAAGGCCGCGCCGAGCGCCGCGCCGATGCCGGCGATCTCGTCCTCGGCCTGGAAGGTCCGCACGCCGAAGTTCTTGTGCTTCGACAGCTCGTGCAGGATGTCCGAGGCGGGGGTGATCGGATAGGAGCCCAGGTAGAGGGGCAGATCCGCCTGCTGGCTCGCGGCGACGAGACCGTAGGAGAGCGCCAGGTTCCCGGAGATGTTGCGGTAGGTGCCGGTCGGGAAGGCCCGGGTGGCGGGGGCGACCTCGTAGGAGACCGCGAAGTCCTCGGTCGTCTCCCCGAAGTTCCAGCCGGCGCGGAAGGCGACGATGTTCGCCTCGGCGATCTCGGGCTTCTTCGCGAACTTCTGCCGCAGGAAGCTCTCCGTGCCCTCGGTGGGCCGGTGGTACATCCACGACAGCAGGCCCAGCGCGAACATGTTCTTGCTGCGCTCGGCCTCCTTGCGGGAGAGGCCGAAGTCCTTCAGCGCCTCGACCGTCAGCGTGGTCAGCGGTACCGGGTGCAGGTTGTAGGCGTCGAGCGAGCCGTCCTCCAGCGGCGAGGTCGCATAGCCGACCTTGGCCATCGGGCGCTTGGTGAACTCATCCGTGTTGATGATGATCTCCGCGCCGCGCGGCACGTCCGCGATGTTCGCCTTGAGGGCCGCCGGGTTCATCGCGACCAGCACGTTCGGGGCGTCGCCCGGCGTGAGGATGTCGTGGTCGGCGAAGTGGAGCTGGAAGGAGGAGACGCCCGGGAGGGTTCCGGCAGGGGCGCGGATCTCGGCGGGGAAGTTCGGCAACGTCGACAGGTCGTTCCCGAACGACGCCGTCTCCGAGGTGAACCGGTCACCGGTGAGCTGCATACCGTCACCGGAGTCACCCGCGAACCGGATGATCACACGATCGAGGCGGCGTACTTCCTTGCCGCCGGGGCTCTCCGGGGTGCGCTGTCCACCGACGACCGCACCCCCGGCACCGTCGGCCTGCTCGGCTGGGCTGCTGACCTGGCTGGTCACTGAACCGGACCTCCTTCGAGGCGTGACCCCCCGGGACCCACCCTACGACGGTAGGGATCAAGGCCCCCAGGAGCGGCCACATTCTGGACCGTAGGACCGCCCCTCGAGACGGCCCTGCCGGTATGCCGTATCTGACAGAGTGTCAGTCGATCAAGATTTCAGATAGGTGAGAACGGCCAGTACTCGCCGGTGATCCCCGTCACTCGGCGACAGGCCCAACTTCATGAAGATGTTGCTGACGTGCTTCTCCACCGCTCCATCACTCACGACCAGCTGTTTGGCCACGGCGGAATTCGTCCGGCCCTCGGCCATCAGCCCGAGCACCTCCCGCTCGCGCGGGGTCAGGCCCGCCAGCACGTCCTGCTTGCGGCTGCGCCCGAGCAGCTGGGCGACGACCTCGGGGTCCAGGGCCGTACCGCCCCGGGCCACCCGCACCACCGCGTCCAGGAACTCCCGGACCTCCGCCACCCGGTCCTTGAGCAGATACCCCACTCCGGTACTGGATCCGGCCAGCAGCTCGGTGGCGTACTGCTCCTCGACGTACTGGGACAGCACGAGCACACCTATCCCGGGGTAGTCGCGGCGCAGCCGTACGGCCGCCCGTACGCCCTCGTCGGTGTGGGTCGGCGGCATCCGCACGTCCGCGACCACCACATCCGGCAGCGCGCCCTCCGCAGCCAGCTCCGCCACCGTCTTGAGCAGGGCTTCCGCGTCCCCGACGCCCGCCACGACGTCATGCCCCCGGTCGGTCAGCAACCGGGTCAGGCCCTCACGCAGCAGCACTGAATCCTCGGCGATGACCACCCGCACCCTGTCTTCCACGACTCAGCAGCTCCGCATCCACTTGGTCCCGCACTACCCGACTCAGCCAAGCATCCCAGCCTTAAGTCCCGGTGAAGGCAGAGCCGGGACAACACGTCGGCGTACGGGGGGAGTTTTCGCGTACTGGAAGGTCGCATACCGCAAACGGATGCCGGGGGAACGGAGGAGGGGCCGGGCCACCGGCCCGGCCCCTCTCCACTCCTCGGCGCGGTTCCTCGGCGCGGCGAGGCCTACGCCCGCCAGGGCAGCTCCGCCGTGACCGTCGTCCCGCCCCCGGCGGGGGAGTCGACGACCAGTACCCCGTCCACCGCGTCCAGCCGCTCGGTCAGCCCCGCCAGCCCCGTCCCCTCCGACGACCCGGCCCCGCCCGCGCCGTCGTCGGCGACCTGGATCAGCAGCCGCTCCCCGGACTTCCACACGTCCACCGAGGCCGACCGGGCCCGGGCGTGCTTGCTGACGTTCTGCAGCAGCTCCGACACCGTGAAGTACGCGATCCCCTCGATCGCCGCCGCGGGCCGGGCCGGCAGATCCACGGCCACCCGTACGGGCACCGCGCACCGCGAGGCCACCGACGACAGCGCCGCGTCCAGCCCGCGGTCGGTCAGCACGGCCGGATGGATCCCGCGCGCCAGATCGCGCAGCTCCTGGAGGGCGATCTTCACCTCGCCGTGCGCCTCGTCCACCATGCGGGCGGCGGCCCGCGGGTCCTCGGTCAGCTTCTCCTTCGCCAGCCCCAGATCCATCGCCAGCGCGACCAGCCGGGCCTGCGCCCCGTCGTGCAGGTCCCGTTCGATGCGCCGCAGGTCGGCGGCGGCGGTGTCCACGACCACCCCGCGGTCGGACTCCAGCTCGCTGACCCGGTCGGCCAGGCTGGACGCCCCGAGCAGCCCGCCGACCATCACCCGGTCGACGGTGGTCAGGGCCCGGATCACCCAGGGGGTGGCGAGGGTGACGGCCAATCCGATGAGGCACGTGAGGGCGATCTCGGCGGGCGAGTCGAGGTAGAAGGTGTAGTCGTCGTTCTGGAAGAGCTGAAGACCCGGCTGGTCGGTGTAGGCCGGGAAGACCCAGAACCACAGCGGGTACAGCAGGTAGGACCAGCCGAACGCCCACAGCACCAGCGACAGGCAGAAGGAGAACACCGCCCACGGGAAGTGGACGACCGAGTACAGCACGTGACGCCAGGCGCTCCCGCTCTTGAGCAGCGCCCCCATGGCGGCGAGCGGCCCGGCCTTCCTGGCCCGGATCGGCGCCGGCGCGGCGATGTCCGCCCCGAGCAGCACGCGCACCCGGGCCCGCTCCAGATGCCCGAACCCACGGCACATGGCGAGGACGCCGGCCAGCACCGGAACGCCGAGGAAGGTGACGAGCAGCCCGGCGCCGAGGCTCACACCGGTGATGGCGAGTGAGAAGTACAGCGTGCTCAGCGGCAGCCCGATCAGCAGGTACCCGAACTCCCGCCAGGTCCGCCCCGCGACCGGAGCCCACACCACCGCCCCGACCCCACCCTTGCCCTTGCCCATGATCCCGACCCCTTCCCAGCCACCGTTACCCCTCCACCCTGCCGCCCGCTTCCCCCCACAACCATGCGGCGAGTCGGCCTCTCCACCGGGGGGTTAACCCCACCCCACGGCCACTCCGCGCCGCCGCCAAATCCAGCCCGGCCAGCCTCCGAGGCGGCGCCGCCAAACCCAGCCTCGCCGGCGTTTGAGGCGCGGGGTCCGGGGCGGAGCCCTGGGAGACGGCGCCGCACCGGGCAAGGGAACGGGACCCGCCCCATCCCCGCAGCCCCGCCGGCGAGGCGTACCGCGGAGCCCCGGAAAACGGCGCCGCACCGGGCACGCGAACGGGACCCCCGCCCACCCCGGACGGGAGTCCCGCTGGATCAAGGGCCCCGGGGGCCTACCCCCGGTCACGCCACGGCAGCTCCGCCGTGACCACGGTCCCCGCCCCCGCGGGCGAGTCCACCACCAGCACCCCGTCCACCGCCCCCAACCGCTCCGCCAGCCCCGCCAACCCGCTCCCGCCGGCCGCACTCGCCCCGCCCCGCCCGTCGTCGGACACCCGCAGCATCAGCCGCGCACCCGCCCGCCACACCTCCACCGTCGCGCCCCGCGCCCCCGGCCCCGCGTGCTTGCTCACGTTCTGCAGCAGCTCGGACACCACGAAGTACGCGATCCCCTCGATCGCCTCCGCCGGCCGCGCCCCCGGCAGATCCACCACCACCTTCACCGGCACCACGCACCGCGCCGCCACCGACGACAGCGCCGCGTCCAGCCCCCGGTCCGTCAGCACCGCCGGGTGGATCCCGCGCGCGAGGTCCCGTAGCTCCTGGAGCGCCAGCTTCACTTCCCCGTGCGCCTCGTCGACCATGGCCGCCGCGCCCTCCGGGTCCTCCAGCAGCTTCTCCTTCGCCAGGCCCAGCCCCATCGCCAGCGCCACGAGCCGCGCCTGCGCCCCGTCGTGCAGGTCCCGCTCGATGCGCCGCAGGTCGGCCGCCGCGGTGTCGACCACCACGCCGCGGTCCGATTCCAGCTCCGCGATCCGCCGCTCCAGGTCGTCGGAGGGCGACAGCAGCCCCCGTACCATCGCCCGATCCACATTGGCCATCAGCCGCACGAGATACGGCAGCACCGGCCACAGCACGAACAGGCCGGTCAGCGCTACCGTGAAGGTGAGTACCCCCCACGGCAGCCGGATCAGCTGGTACAGCACCGTCCGCCAGCCGACCGGATCCTTGATGCTCGTCCACAGCCAGGGGAAGAATCCGCCGGACCGCTTCGGACCGGGGATCGGGGTCGGCTCGTCGACCCGTACGCCCAGCAGCCCGCGCGCGCGGGCCCGGTCCAGCCGTCCCCATTGACGGGACAGATACAGACCGCACGCGAGCAGCGGAATTCCGATGGCGGTCACGGAAAGGCCGCCCGCAGTGGAAACCATGACAACCGCGTAAACGAAACCGACGACCGCGAGCGGCAGGTTGCTCACCAGATAGGCGATCTCCTTCCACGTCACCGCGCTGAAAACAGCGCGTACCGGGGGAGGGCGATCGTTGTCGGGGATGGCGTGGCTCAAGGTCATGCGGCACAGCCTGTCAAGTGCGACCCGCTGATGCCATGGGGTGGCCGGGGTGCTGTGAACGGGGGATAACCCCACCCCGTGTGAGGCAGGCCCTAGACTCCCGTCCGTACCAGATCGTCGACAGTGACCGAGGAGCGAGGAACGGACGTGCCCGAACCAACGGTATCGACCGTAACCGTGCTCGCGGCGGACTACTTCCGGAGTTATTCGGTCGTCGGTCTGCTGGCCGTTCTCGGTGTGCTCTTCGTGGCCGTCGCCTTCGGTGCGGGCCGCCTGCTGCGGCCCGTCGTGCCGACCCCCGAGAAGCTGCTGACGTACGAATGCGGAGTGGACCCGGTCGGCGAGGGCTGGGCGCACACCCAGGTCCGCTACTACGTCTACGCGTTCCTCTACGTCATCTTCGCCGTCGACTCGATCTTCCTGTTCCCGTGGGCGACGGTGTTCGCCGCCGCCGGTTACGGCGCCACGACCCTGGTGGAGATGTTCATCTTCCTGGGCTTCCTGGCCGTCGGCCTGCTCTATGCGTACAAGAAGGGCGTCCTCGAATGGACGTGACACCGGCTGTGACGCCGACCGAGGGCGTGCTGCTCCCGGAGCCCAAGCGCCTCGGAGTTCTCTCCCGCCTGGCCCCGGAACCGATGAAGGTGGTCCTGAACTGGGGCCGCCGGTACAGCCTGTGGGTCTTCAACTTCGGCCTGGCCTGCTGCGCGATCGAGTTCATCGCCGCGTCCATGGCCCGGCACGACTTCATCCGGCTCGGTGTGATCCCCTTCGCGCCCGGCCCGCGGCAGGCCGACCTCATGATCGTGTCGGGCACCGTCACGGACAAGATGGCGCCGGCCGTGAAGCGGCTCTACGAGCAGATGCCGGAGCCGAAGTACGTCATCTCCTTCGGCGCCTGCTCCAACTGCGGCGGCCCCTACTGGGACTCGTACTCGGTGACCAAGGGCGTCGACCAGATCATCCCGGTCGACGTCTACGTGCCGGGCTGCCCGCCGCGTCCCGAGGCACTCCTCCAGGGCATCCTCAAGCTCCAGGAGAAGATCGCCCGCGAGTCGCTGGCGGAGCGGTACGCGAACGGGCCTTCGGTGTCGCAGCTGACGAGCGGTCTCGTCACGCCGCCGCCCGCGCCCACCTCGGGGGCCGGCGCGTGAACCTCTACGACTCCCTCCCCGACGCGGCGGCGACGGTCTTCGGCGCCGAGGCCGTCGCCGAGTTCTCGTACGACGTGCTCACCGTGGACGTACCCGTCGGCAGCTGGATCTCCGCCCTCGAAATCGCCCGGGACAAGCTCGGCTGCACGTACTTCGACTGGCTGAGCGCGGTCGACGAGCCCGGCACGGGTTTCCGGATCTGCGCGCACGTCGCATCGCTGGAGAACCACCGGGTGCGCCGACTGCTGCTGCGCACGACCGTCCCGCACAGCGCCGCTTCCCTGCCGTCCGCCGTCGCCGTCTACGCGGGCGCGGAATGGCACGAGCGGGAGACCTTCGAAATGTTCGGGGTGACCTTCACCGACCACCCGAACCTCGTGCCCCTCCTGCTCCCGGAGAACTTCGAGGGGCACCCGCTGCGCAAGGACTTCGTCCTGGCCGCGCGCGTCGCCAAGGCCTGGCCCGGGGCCAAGGAGCCGGGCGAGGCGCACGACCCGGACGCGCCCAAGCGCCGTCAGATGCTTCCGCCGGGCGTACCGGACCCCAATGACTGGGGCCCGATGAAGGGTCAGCTCCCGCCGGCCCCCGCCCGCCCGGCCCGTACCCCGCGCGCGGCCGGCGCCGCGGGCGCCGCCGCACGCACCCCGCGCGAGGGCGCACCCGTGCGCCGCACCCGCTCGGTCGCCGAAGGCTCGGCCACCCAGCCCCCGGCCGAGGCGTCCGAGGAAGCCGCGCCGCGTCCGCCCCGTCGTACGCGCTCGGTGTCGGAGGGCTCGGCCAGTCAGGCGGCGGCAGCCGCCGCCCCGGACGCGGAGCCCGCCGCTACCCCGGACGCACCCGCTCCGGAGGCCGCGGCGCGCCCCCCGCGTCGTAGCCGCTCGGTCGCCGACGGCTCGGCGAGCCAGACGCCCGCCCCCGGCGCCCCGGACGCGGGCGGGGCAGCGGCTCCGCCGCGCCGCCCTGCGCCCCGCAGCTCGGACGCCCCCTGGCACGACCCGAAGCCCGCCTTCGAGGAGCCGGCCCCCCGCCCCGCGCCGGAGGCCGCGCCCGCGCCTCCCGCGGCGGCGCCGAAGGCCGAGCCCCATGAGCCTGCGGCGGCCGAGCCCGCGGCCGACCCGGCAGCCGGACCCGAACCGGGACCCGGACCCGAGCCGGAACCCGGGCCCGGCCGCCCGGCCACCCCCAAGACCGACCCCACACCCGACAACGGAGGCGACGCGTGAACGACGTCCTCGACGTCGCCCTCCGGCTGATCGTCGTCTTCGCCGTCTTCCTCGTGCTTCCGCTCGTCGTCGGGCAGACCGAGCACAAGGTGATGGCCCACATGCAGGGCCGCCTCGGCCCCATGTACGCCGGCGGCTTCCACGGCTGGGCCCAGCTCGTCGCCGACGGCGTGAAGTTCGCGCAGAAGGAAGACATCGTCCCGGCGGGCGCCGACCGCCGGATCTTCCAGCTCGCCCCCGCCGTCGCCCTGCTGCCGTACCTCCTCGTCCTCCTGGCCATCCCGATCGGCCCCGGCGAGGGGGCCGTCGGCCAGGTCATCGACGCGGGCCTGTTCTTCGTGCTGGCCGTCATGGGCGTCGGAGTCCTCGGCTCCCTGATGGCCGGCTGGGCCTCCGCGAACAAGTTCTCCCTGCTCGGCGGCCTGCGCACCGCCGCCCAGCTGCTCGCCTACGAGCTGCCCATGCTGCTCGCCGCCGCCTCCGTCGCCATGGCCGCCGGTACGGTCTCCCTCCCCGGCATCGTCGAGGCCTTCGAGTGGTGGTGGCTGCCCTGGCAGATCGTCGGCGCCCTCGTCTTCTTCACCGCCGGCCTCGCCGAACTGCAGCGTCCCCCCTTCGACATGCCCGTCGCCGACTCCGAGATCATCTTCGGCGCGTACACCGAGTACACCGGCCTGCGCTTCGCGCTGTTCCTGCTCGCCGAGTACGCCGGCATCGTCGTCCTCTGCTTCCTCACCACCGTCCTCTTCCTCGGCGGCTGGCACGGCCCCTTCGGCGGCGACGACCTCGGCTGGGTCTGGACCCTCCTCAAGACCGCGATCCTCGCCTTCGTCGTGATCTGGCTCCGCGTGAGCTACCCGCGCCTGCGCGAGGACCAGCTCCAGAAGCTCGCCTGGACCACACTCATCCCGCTCGCGCTCGCCCAGATCGCGCTCACCGGCATCGTGAAGGTGGCGATCCAGTAATGCCCATCCCCGGATCCGGCCTGGCCAAGGGCCTGGCCGTCACCCTGCGCACGATGACGAAGCGCTCGCACACGGCCCAGTACCCCGAGGTCCAGCCCGAACTCCCGCCCCGCTCCCGCGGGGTCATCGGCCTGTTCGAGGAGAACTGCACCGTCTGCATGCTCTGCGCCCGTGAATGCCCCGACTGGTGCATCTACATCGACTCCCACAAGGAGACGGTCCCGGCGTCCACCCCCGGTGGCCGCGAGCGCAGCCGCAACGTCCTCGACCGCTTCGCCATCGACTTCTCCCTCTGCATGTACTGCGGCATCTGCATCGAGGTGTGCCCCTTCGACGCCCTCTTCTGGTCGCCGGAGTTCGAGTACGCGGAGACCGACATCCACGAGCTGACCCACGAGCGCGACAAGCTCCGCGAGTGGATGTGGACCGTCCCGGCGCCGCCCGCGCTGGACCCGGCCGCCGAGGAACCCAAGGAGATCGCCGCCGCCCGCAAGGCCGTGGAGAAGGCCGAAGCCGCAGCCGCGGCGGCGGCCGCCGCCGAAGCCGCCGCCCGGGCGGCCGAGACCGCGCCGCCGACCGAACCGCCGACCGAACCGACCCCGGAGGGAGACGCGTGAGCCCCGCCGCCACCCTGGCCGCAGCCGCCACCACCGGGCCCGGCTTCCTCTCCCCGACCGGCGTCGAGATCGCCTTCGTACTCGTCGGCCTCGCCACCCTCGGCGCGGCCCTCGTCACGGTCACCACCAAGCAGCTGGTGCACGCCGCCCTGTGGCTGGTCGTCGCGCTCGGCGGCATCGCCGTCGAGTACCTGCTGCTGACCGCCGAGTTCATCGCCTGGGTCCAGGTCCTCATCTACCTCGGTTCCGTGGTCGTCCTCCTCCTCTTCGGACTGATGCTCACCAAGGCCCCCATCGGCCGCTCCCCGGACGCGGACTCCGGCAACCGCTGGATCGCCCTCGGCGTCGCCGTCGTCGCGGCGGTGTCGCTGGTCTGGGTGGTCGTCGACGCCTTCCGCACCACCTGGATCGACCTCGACGGACCCGTCCAGGGCTCCACGAAGGTCTCCGGCGAGATCCTCTTCCAGCACTGGGTGCTGCCCTTCGAGGCGCTCTCCGTCCTCCTCCTCGCGGCCCTGATCGGCGCCATCGTGCTGTCCCGCAGGACCGACTCCGCCGAAGACGCCGACGCCAGCGACAAGGGGCAGCGCTGATGCACCTCGCCTACCCCGCCGTCCTCGCGGCGCTCCTCTTCTGCACGGGCCTGTACGGAGTACTCGCCCGCCGCAACGCCATCCTGGTCCTGATGTCCGTCGAGCTGATGCTCAACGCCGTCAACCTGAACCTGGTGGCCTTCGACGTCTGGCTGCGCGACGCCCTGCACGCCGGCCAGGCCCTCACCCTCTTCACCATCGCGATCGCCGCCGCCGAGATCGGCATCGGCCTCGCCATCGTGCTGATGGTGTACCGCAACCGGGGCACCTCCGACGTCGACCGGCTGCGCGACACCGCCGAGGGCCACGAGCCCGCCGCCGCGAACAACCAGAGCGAGGTCACCGCGTGAGCACCACGACCCTCGCCGTCCTCGTCCCGCTGCTGCCCTTCCTGGGCGCGGTCGCGGGACTGCTGCTCGGCCGCACCGCACCCGGCTTCGTCCGGCCGCTCGCCATCCTGCCGACGCTCGCCTCCGCCGTACTGGCCGTCATCGTCGCCGTCCGCCAGGGCGGCGGCGAGCCGATCGACACCGCGACCGAGCTGACCCCGACCGGCTCGGTGCCGATCGACCTCTCGCTGTACCTGGACGGCTTCGCCGTGCTGGTCGCCGTCCTGGTCGGGGTCGTCGCCACCTGCGTACAGCTCTACTCGACGGCGTACCTCCGTGAGGACCCGCGCTACCCGTCGTATGCCGCTCTCGTCTCACTGTTCACCTCCGCCATGCTGCTCGTCGTCTACTCCGGCGACCTGATGGTGCTGCTGGTCGGCTGGGAGATCATGGGCATCTGCTCGTACTTCCTGGTCGGCCACTACTGGGAGACCGAAGCGGCCCGCTCCGCCTCCCTGAAGGCCTTCCTCGTCACCAAGCTCGGCGACGTCCCCTTCCTGATCGGCCTGTTCGCGCTCGGCACGGACGCCGGCTCCTTCCGGATCCCGAAGATCCTGAACACCGTCGCCGCGGGCGGACTCGACCACCCGACCTTGATCGCACTGCTCCTGCTCGCCGGAGTCGCGGGCAAGTCCGCGCAGTTCCCCCTGCACACCTGGCTCCCCGACGCCATGGCGGGCCCCACCCCGGTGTCGGCGCTGATCCACGCCGCGACGATGGTCGCGGCCGGCGTCTACTTCATCGCCCGCCTCCTGCCCGTCTTCGCGGCCTCCCGTGCCGCGCTGGTCGTCATGGCCGTGATGGCGGCCGTCACGATGGTCGGCTCCGGCCTGGCCGCCATCGCCCAGGACGACATCAAGCGAGTGCTCGCCTACTCCACGGTCGGCCAGCTCGGCTACATGGTCGGCGCCCTGGCCGTCGGCGACCGCGGCGCCGCCGTCTTCCACCTCCTGTCCCACGGCGCCTTCAAGGCGCTCCTCTTCCTCGGCGCCGGCGTGATCATCCACGCCGCCGGTACGAACTCCCTGGGCGCCATGTCCCGGATGGGCGGCCTGTCCAAGCGCATCCCCGACGCCTTCTGGACGATGACGATCGCGCTGCTCGCGCTCGCCGCCGTCCCGCCCTTCGCCGGCTTCTTCTCGAAGGAAGCCGTCCTCGTCGCCGCCGAGAACACCGCGGCCGGCCACTCGGAATTCGCCCCGAGCGCCGCCGGCTGGCTCGTGCTCGTCGCCGGTCTGCTGACCGCCCTGCTCACCGCCGCCTACGCCACCCGGCTGTGGCTGATGGCCTTCCGCGGCCGGGGCGCGGCCGCCCCCGACCACGGCAAGGAACCCCTCGCCATGACCGGCGTGCTGTGGCTGCTGGCGATCCCGTCGGTCGGATTCGGCCTCGCAGCGGGCCCCATCGCCGGCTGGTTCGACGGCGGGGAGCTCACCCCGACCCTGGTCACCTCGGTCCTCGGCACGGGCGCCGCCGCCATCGGCGCGATGCTGACCTACGCCCTCTGGCAGCGGGCCTCCGCGAAGGCCGCCCTCGCGACCGCCGCCGGCACCCGGGCCGCAGCCGCGGCCGGAGCGCCCGCCGCCGCCGTCGCCGCCGAATCCGCCGCGGAGGCCCCCGAGGTGGCCGAGGTGACCCACGATCACCCCGCCGTCCCGGTCGGCCCCGCCGCCGACCCCGGCAAGGCGTTCCTCGGCCCGCTGCACCGCCACGCGGCCGACGGCTTCCACCTCGACGCCGTCTACGACCGGCTCTTCGTCCGGCCCGTCCGGGCCGCCGCGAGCCTCGTCCGCTTCCTCGACCGCGAGGTCGTGGACACGTACGTCCGCGGCGCGGGCACCGGCACCCAGCTGCTCGGCAGCCTCGTCCGCCGCGCCCAGACCGGCAACGTGCAGAGCTACCTGAGCGCCCTGCTCGCCGGCGCCGTGGTCCTGGCGATCGCCACCGCCGTCCTCGCCAACGTCAACGCCGGATCGTGAGCCGTGAGTCAGCCGTGATTGATATCAGCCCGTCCGTGATGCAGTTCCTTCTGGCGTTCATCGTGGTCGCACCGCTCCTCGGCTCCGCCGCGGCGCTCCTGCCGGCCCCGCCCGGCCTCAAGGGCAAGAGCCCCGAACAGGCCGTGCTCCGCCACGGCGTGACCGTGACCGGCGTGATCCTCGCCGCGGCCATCGCCCTCACCCTGGGCTTCGACCACGACGCCCCGTCCCGCTTCCAGGCGACGACGGACATCAGCTGGATCCAGGCGCTGAACGTCCGGATCCACCTCGGCATCGACGGCATCTCGCTCCCCCTCCTCCTGATGACCGCGCTGCTGTTCTTCCTCTGCGCGCTCTACAGCTACTTCAAGCTCCCCGCGGGCCCCTCCCCGAAGGCCTTCGTCGCACTGCTCCTGGTCCTGGAGTCCGGCACCCTCGCCACCTTCGCCGTCCTCGACCTGCTGCTCTTCTTCCTCGCCTTCGAGATGGTCCTCATCCCGATGTACTTCCTCATCGCCCGCTGGGGCGGTGCTCAGCGGCAGGCCGCCGCCTGGAAGTTCATCCTCTACACCCTCCTCGGCTCCGTGGTCATGCTGCTCGGCCTGCTGCTCATCGGTGTGACGAGCGGCACATTCGACATGGTGGCACTCGCCTCTGACAACGGCCGCGAACTGTCCCACACCACCCAGCTCCTGGCCGTCCTCGCCATCGGCCTCGGCCTCGCCGTGAAGACCCCGATGTGGCCCCTGCACAGCTGGCTGCCGGACGCGCACACCGCCGCGCCCACCGTCGGATCCGTCCTGCTGGCCGGCGTCCTGCTCAAGATGGGCACGTACGGGTTCGTCCGCATCCTGCTGCCCATCACCCCCGACGGCATGGCCACCTTCGCCCCTTACCTCGGGGCCTTCGCCGCCGTCGGCATCGTCTACGGATCGCTCGCCTGCCTCGCGCTGGCCCGCAAGGGGAACAAGGGCGACCTCAAGCGCCTCATCGCCTACTCCTCCGTCGGCCACATGGGCTTCGTCCTCCTCGGCATCGCGTCCATGACCCCCACCGGCGTCAACGGCGCGCTCTTCGCCAACATCGCCCACGGCCTGATCACCGGCCTCCTCTTCTTCCTGGTCGGCGCCCTCAAGGACCGCTACGGCACCGCCGACCTCGACACCCTCGCCGGGGCCACCGGCGCCGCCCTCTACGGCCGCGCCCCCCGCATGGGCGCCTTCCTCGCCTTTGCCGCCGTCGCCTCCCTCGGCCTGCCGGGCCTGGCCGGCTTCTGGGGCGAGATGCTGGCCCTCTTCGGCGCCTTCGAGCCCGCCGAGGGCCTCTCCCGCCCCGCCTTCCTCACCTACATGGCCATCGGGGCGTTCGGCACCCTGCTCACCGCCGCCTACCTGCTGATCGTCGTACGGCGCGTCTGCATGGGAGACCCGAAAGCCGGCCCCGAGCTCGCCGTCCCGGACATCCAGCGCTACGAATTCGCCGCCTGGACCCCGCTCGTCGCCCTCACCGTCCTCGCCGGCCTGTGGCCCGCGGTCCTCCTCGGCCTCACCGACCCGGCCGTCCAGAAGCTCCTCGCAGGAGGCAATTCATGACGGCCACGACGGCCCTGACGGCCCTCTCCGCCAAGGCCCCGAGCCTGGTCCAGTCCGTCGACTGGCTCGCCATCGCACCCGTGGTGATCACCGCCGCCGTCGGGCTGGCCGTCCTCGTCGCCGACCTGTTCCTCGCAGAGCGCCACAAGCCCGTCCTCGGCTGGATCTCGGTGGCCGGCCTGGCCGCCGCGACCGCCACCCTGCTGCCCCTGCGCGCCGGAGACCGGGCCACCTTCTGCCTCACCGGCGACCCCGCGGCGTGCAGCTACGTCGCCGACCGCTTCACGATCGCCATCCAGTTCCTGGTACTGGCCGGAGCCCTGGTCACCGCCCTGGTGTCGGTCACCGCCGTCCGCGACACCCGCATGCCGGCCGGCGAGTACTGGTTCCTGCTGCTCTCCTCCGCCGCGGGCGCGGCCCTGCTGCCCGCCTCCCGCGACCTCGCCACCCTGATCGTCGCGCTCGAAGTCGCCTCGCTGCCCGCCTTCGCCCTCGTCGGCATGCGCCGCGGGAACCGGCTCTCCTCCGAGGCCGCCCTGAAGTTCTTCCTGTCCTCCGTCACCGCCACCGCCGTGTCGCTGATGGGCGTCAGCTTCGTCTACGCCACCACCGGCTCCCTGCACCTCACCCAGGTCGCCGACCGCCTCGAAGACGTCCCCGGGCAGCTCGACACCCTCGCCATGGCCGGCGTCGCGCTCACCCTCGTCGGTTTCGCCTTCAAGACCGCGGCCGTCCCCTTCCACTTCTGGGTCCCCGACACCTACGTCGGCGCCCCGCTGCCCATCGCCGGCTACCTCTCGGTGATCGGCAAGGCCGTCGGTTTCACCGGCCTCATCCTCGTCACGGTGATCGCCTTCCCGGCGTACTCCGACATCTGGGGCCCTGCCCTCGCCGTGCTGGCCGCGCTGACCATGACGCTCGGCAACGCCGCCGCCGTCCGGCAGTCCGCGGACCGCCCGAACAGCGCCGTACGGCTGCTCGCCTGGTCCTCGGTCGGCCAGGCCGGCTACCTGCTGGTCCCGATCGCCGCGGCCGCGTACACCGACCGCGACCAGATCGGCTCCACGGTCGCCTACGCCCTCATGTACGCCGCCGTGAACCTCGGCGCCTTCTCCGTGGCCGCCCTGGTGGCCCGTACGAAGCCGCTGCACCGGATCAGCGACTACCGCGGCCTGTACGCCGAGCGCCCGCTGGCCGCCCTCTCACTGGCCTTCTTCCTGCTCTGCCTGGCGGGCCTGCCGCCGGGCATCATCGGGCTCTTCGCCAAGGTCACCGTCTTCCGGTCCGCCGTCGACGCGGGCCTGGGCTGGCTGGCCGTGGTCATGGCGATCAACGTCGTCATCGCCCTGTACTACTACCTGCGCTGGACGGCACTGCTCTTCCGCACCCCCGAGGGCGCGCAGACCCGTACGAGGGCCCCCTGGCCCGTGGCGGCGGCCGTCGTCCTCACCGCGATCACGGCGGTCGTGCTGTCCGGCGCCCCCGAGATCATCCTGCGCGTCACGACGGGCAGCCTCTTCGCGCAATAGCCGGCCGGTCCACCCGTACGGAGCAACGCCCGCCGCGGCCCCGCCGCCCCCCGCCGAGGGGCGGCGGCAGGCCGCCGCCCTGCCGCACCCTGGGAACCTGACGCCCTCACCTCGCGTTGACCAGGAAGGGAGGGTCCACTGGACCGTAGACCCTCACATCCATGACGGGCTCCCCTGCCGCACCACTTGGAGGGCGTACCGTGCACCGCCGGCACAACGGGCTCAAGACCGCCGTACTCCTCGGCGGGCTGTCCGCACTCATCATCCTCATCGGCAGCTTCTTCGGACGGGGCGGCCTGATCATCGCCGTCCTCGTCGCCCTCGGGACCAACGCCTACGCCTACTGGAACAGCGACAAGCTGGCTCTACGCGCGATGCGCGCCCGCCCCGTGAGCGAGTTCGAGGCGCCACAGCTCTACCGCATGGTGCGCGAGCTCTCCACGTCCGCGCGCCAGCCCATGCCACGCCTGTACATCTCGCCCACCGAGGCCCCCAACGCCTTCGCCACCGGCCGCAACCCGCGCAACGCCGCGGTCTGCTGCACCGAAGGCATCCTGCGCATCCTCGACGAGCGCGAGCTGCGCGGGGTCATCGGCCACGAGCTCAGCCACGTCTACAACCGCGACATCCTGATCTCCTCGGTCGCCGGCGCGCTCGCCTCGGTGATCATGTTCCTGGTGAACTTCGCCTGGCTGATCCCGATCGGTCGGTCGAACGACGACGAGGGCCCCGGCCTCCTCGGCATGCTGCTGATCATGATCCTGGGCCCGCTGGCCGCGTCCGTGATCCAGCTGGCCATCAGCCGCTCCCGCGAGTACGAGGCCGACGCCTCCGGCGCCCAGCTCACCGGGGACCCCCTCGCCCTGGCCAGCGCCCTGCGCAAGCTCGACGCGGGCACCAAGCAGCTGCCGCTGCCCCCCGAGCCGCGACTGGAGGCGGCGAGCCACATGATGATCGCCAACCCGTTCCGCCCGGGCGCGGGCCTTTCTAAGATGTTCTCCACACACCCTCCGATGGCCGAGCGCATCGCCCGGCTCGAACAGATGGCAGGCCGCAGCCAATGAAGACAATCCTCAACATCATTTGGCTCATCCTCAGCGGCATCTGGCTGTTCCTGGGCTACCTCCTCGCAGGCGTGATCCTCTGCATCACGATCATCGGCATCCCGTTCGGCATCGCCGCCTTCCGCATCGCGGTCTACGCCCTCTGGCCCTTCGGCTACACGACGGTCGAGCGCCACGACGCGGGCGCGGGCTCCGCCATCGGCAACGTCCTGTGGCTGGTCCTGGCGGGCTGGTGGCTCGCTCTGGGGCACATCTTCACGGGCATCGCGCTCTGCATCACCCTCATCGGCATCCCCTTCGGCATCGCCAACTTCAAGATGGTCCCGCTCGCCCTGCTCCCGCTGGGCCGCGAGATCGTCCCCACGGACGCGCCGTTCGCCTCGCGCTGACGCAGGAACCGGCGTCGTGGACGCCGGCACAGACTCCGCCCGCAGGCCGTCCGGATCGGCCTGCGGGCGGAGTTGTCCACAGGCCCGGGCGGCTGTCGGTGGGGTGCGTCACCATGAACGCATGAACGAGACGGAGCAGTTGCTGGAGCAAGTCGCCGCGCGCGCACACGCATCCGGGCAGGGGCACGGAAAGCCCCTGCCCGCCCCCCTGGGCCCGGAGGAGATCGCCCGGGCCGAGGGCATACTCGGCTTCGCGCTGCCGCCCCTGCTCGCCGCCCTCTACACCCGCGTCGGCGACGGCGGATTCGGCCCGGAGTGCGGCCTGCTGCCACTGCGCGACGCCGTCCGTGCCTACGGGGCGGGCCGCTCGTCGGCCTGGCGCTGGCCCGAGGGCGTCCTGCCGATAGCCGACTTCGGCTGCGCCGTGTCCGTCTGCGTCGACTGCCGTTCCGACACCGCCCAGGTCCTGCTCTTCGACCCCGGCCTCGGGGAACCGGAGCTCGCCTGGTCGGTCGACACCCCCGGACTGGCGGCCTGGCTGCGCGGCTGGCTCGACGGCACCGCCTGGTACTGCGACGAGTCGCCGGCGGGGGAGGAGTACGACCTGGAGCTGACGCCCTGGGACGGATTCAGATCCCGGATCTGAGCCGCCCCCGCAGCCCGTAGGCGCATGCACCCGCGGCCAGCACAGCCGCTCCCCAGGCCGCCGACGCGAGGGGCAGCGCACACGCCAGCACCACACAGCCGGACAGTCCGACCACTGCCACGGCCCGCCCCTTGACAGCTGAATCGAGAGTCCACGCAGAGGCGTTCGCGATCGCGTAGTAGACGAGCACTCCGAAGGAGGAGAAACCGATCGCGCCCCGCAGATCGGCGGTGGCCGCCAGCACCGCCACGACCGCACCCACCGCCAACTCCGCATGGTGCGGCACCTGGTGCCGGGGATGTACGGCGGCCAGCGCGCGCGGGAGACGGCCGTCGCGCGCCATCGCCAGAACGGTCCGCGACACCCCGAGCACCAGCGCCAGCAGCGACCCCAGCGCGGCCAGGGCCGCGCCCACCCGCACCACCGGGGCCAGTTCGGGCCGGCCGGCCGCCCGCACCGCATCGGCGAGCGGCGCCGCCGACCGCGCCAGCCCCTCGACGCCGAGCACCGACAGCGCCGCCACCGCCACCGCGGCGTACACCAGCAGCGCGATCCCCAGCGCGACCGGCACCGCCCGCGGGATCGTCCGCTCCGGGTCGCGCACCTCCTCGCCCAGGGTGGTGATCCGGGCATAGCCCGCGAAGGCGAAGAACAGCAGCCCGGCGCCCTGCAACAGCCCGAACACACCCCAGTCCGAACCGGACAGTCGCCCCGGGTCGGCCGCCCCGGAGGACAGGCACACCACGACCACGGCCGCCAGCACCGCCAGAACCGCCGCCACGATCAGCCGGGCCACGCGGGCCGACCGCTGCACACCGCCGTAGCTCGCGGCCGTCAGCGCCACCACCGCCGCGACGGCCACGGCATGCTGCTGCCCGGGCCAGACGTAGGCGCCCACCGTGAGGGCCATTGCCGCGCAGGACGCGGTCTTTCCGGTCACGAAGGCCCAGCCGGCCAGATACCCCCAGAAGGGCCCCAGCCGCTCGCGCCCGTACACGTACGTGCCGCCGGACGCCGGGTACCGGGCGGCCAGTCGGGCCGAGGAGTGCGCATTGCAGTAGGCCACGAGAGCCGCCACGGCCAACGCGGCCGACAGGGCCCCGCCCGCCGCCCGCGCCGCCGGCGCCAGAGCGGCGAAGATCCCGGCGCCCACCATCGCGCCGAGTCCGACGACGACGGCGTCGGACACCCCCAGGGTGCGCCTCAACTTCTCTTCCACGGGCGGAGGGTAACCGGCCTAGATGACGCCCTCCCGGCCGGGAAGCGGCGTCCTGGCGCGCTCCCATCCCTCCAGCGCGGTCAGGCAGGCGTGGTCCATGTGGCGCAACCCGCTCAGGTCCAGCCGCACCGGCTGCCCGTGCGGCAGCGCGTCCAGGGCGTCGAGCAGCTTCGGCAGCCGCAGGAAGCTGGCGTTACCGACGACCCGCACGCACAGCTCCTCGTCCTCCCACACCTCCTCGATGTGCACGTGGGAGGTCTCCCAGGCCGCCTTGGCGACGGCGAGCCCCAGCCCGATCAGCACCCCCTCGAAGAGGTTGGTGACCAAGATCGCCGAGGCCGTGACCACCAGCACCACCGCCTCGCCCCGGTGCGTCCGCCACAGCGCTGCCACCGCCCTGGCCGGCAGCAGCTTCCACCCCGCGTGCAGCAGCACCCCGGCCAGCGCCGCGAGCGGCACGCTCTCCAGGACCTGGGGGAAGGCCACGGCGAAGAGCAGCAGCCAGCCGCCGTGCATCACCCTCGCCGCACGGGTGCGCGCCCCGGCCTCCACATTGGCGGCGCTGCGCACGATGACCGCGGTCATCGGCAGCGCGCCGAGCAGCCCGCACACGCTGTTGCCCACGCCCTGGGCGATGAGTTCCTTGTCGTACTCCGTCCTCGGCCCGTCGTGCATGCGGTCCACGGCGGCCGCGCTGAACAACGTCTCCGCGGACGCGATCAGCGCCAGCGCGACCACGGTCCCGGCCGCACCGACCGAGGCCAGCACCCCGAAGTCGCCCCAGCCCGGCGGGGACACGGCAGCCAGTACGCCCGTCACCCGCACCTTCTCGACGGGCAGCCGCAGCAGGACGGCCACGGCGGTGGCGGCGCCCACCCCGACCAGCGCCCCGGGCACGATCCGCAGCCTCGCGGGCACCCGGCGCCAGGCGACCATGGCGGCGATGGTCCCCACCCCGAGCAGCACGGCGGCCAAGTCGGCCTGCGCCCCCAGCTCGTGCACCCCGCGCAGCTTCGCCAGGGTCTGCCCCGGAGCCTCCACACCGCCCAGGGCGTACAGCTGCCCGGAGATCAGCACCAGCCCGATCCCGGCCAGCATCCCGTGCACGACGGCCACCGAGATCGCCCGGAACCACCGCCCGAGCCGCAGCGCCCCCATGGCCAGCTGCATCACCCCGGCGGCCAGCACCAGCACCCCGAGCGCAGGAAGACCGTAGGCCTGCACCGCCTCGTAGACGAGCACGGTGAGCCCGGCCGCGGGCCCGCTCACCTGCAAGGAGCTCCCGCGGAACCACCCGGTGACCAGCCCGCCGACCACCCCGGTGACGATCCCGAGCTCGGCCGGCACCCCGGAGGCGACCGCCACCCCCACGCACAGGGGTAGTGCGACCAGCGCGACGACGACGGACGCCCCGAAGTCATCGCGAAACGTGCCGGCCCCAGGCATGCGAGAACCCCCTGCCACGCGGTGATGTGATGCCACCCAGCGTGGTGGGCGCACTCATCGCCGCCCAAGTGCCCACAGGAGTCCGCAGTGGCGCGTGCGCCGCACACGCCCCGCACACACCCCCCTCGCAACCGCCGCGGCCCGGCGGTCGGTGAGGACCGCCGGGCCGGCGTGAGGCAGATCGTGGAGCAGGGGTCAGCGGTAGTTCACGAACTGGATCGCGAAGTCCAGGTCCTTGCCCTTCAGCAGCGCCTGGACCTCCTGGAGGTCGTCACGGCTCTTCGAGCTGACACGCAGCTCCTCGCCCTGGACCTGGGCCTTGACACCCTTGGGACCCTCGTCCCGGATGATCTTCGCGACCTTCTTGGCGTTCTCCTGCGAGATGCCTTCCTCGATCGTGGCGAAGATCTTGTACTCCTTGCCGGACAGCTGCGGCTCCCCGGCGTCCAGCGCCTTCAGCGAGATCCCGCGCTTGACCAGCTTGGTCTCGAAGACGTCGAGGACGGCCTTCACGCGCTCCTCGGAGTTCGCCTCCATCAGGATCTTCTCGCCGGACCAGGCGATCGTGGCGCCGGTGCCCTTGAAGTCGTAGCGCTGCGAGAGCTCCTTGGCGGCCTGGTTGAGGGCGTTGTCGACCTCCTGCCGCTCGACCTTCGAGACGATGTCGAAACTGGAGTCGGCCATGTGCTGTGGCTCCTTGAAATCGGTTGTGATCACCCCGGAGGGCGCGGCCGGACATGCCCGGCCCGCTCGGCAAAGCCTAGCCACCGTGCCCACCCGCAGCGCTGATCAATCCGGTGGTGAAGCACCCCCGGTCATCAGGTATCGTTTACGTCGTTGCCGGGGAGCGCCACCGCAAGGTGGAAAAAACGGCAGCATCTCTTGGCGGTGTGCCCGAGTGGCCAAAGGGAGCAGACTGTAAATCTGCCGGCTCAGCCTACCCAGGTTCGAACCCTGGCGCCGCCACGCGAGTGGAACCCCCGTTCATCTGTGGAATCACAGTGAGCGGGGGTTCTTTCGTTACCTTCCGAACGCGGCACGGACCCGGGACGAGCCTCCGCTCGGCGTTGCTCCGGGCAGATGAAGTACTCACCTGACTGGGCCACAGCCCCGGCCCTGCCAGCGCAACGTCGGAACCGCGGACGGTTCGGATGGGCGGCGCGTGACGCACGCACCCCTCCCATCGCATCCCGCGGCAGCCCACGGCGCCGGCGGGTAAGGAAGCCATGAACCTGAACCATCAGACGGCGACGATTCAGCGGCCCCGGGGGCGTTCCCGGGTTCTGCTCGCCTCCATCGCCGCCGCGGCCGCCCTCACCGGCCAGCTGATCGCGGTGGCCCCGGCCGCATCCGCCGACGGTCCCGAGCCGGCGGCGCAGCAGAACACGAAGCCTGCCGACAGCCCGAAGCAAGCGCCGCCGGAACCCGACAAGACCAAGAAGCAGACGGTCCTGCCCGTCCACGGTCTGCGGCAGTTCACCTCGGACAACACCTTCACCCCGCCGGCGGGGGTCACGCAGGTGTTCGTGCAGGCCTGGGGCGCCGGCGGTGGCGGCGGCGGGGGCGGTGGGTCCGCGCGCGGCAACAACGGCGGCAACGGTGGCGGCAACCCGAACAACCCGAACAACCCGAACAACCCGAACAACCCGAACGGCGGAGCCGAGACGGGCGCGGACACGGACGGCGCCGCAGCCGCGCGGAACAACACCGGTGGCCACGGCGGCGGTGGCGGCGGGGGCGGCTTCACCTGGTGCGTCATCCCGGTCACGCCCCACAGGGACTACGGAGTGGACGTCGGCACCGGGGGCGCCAACGGTCTCGGCGGGGCGCCCGGCTCGAACGGCGCCGCCGGCGCCGCCGGTACCGCGACCACCCTGACCGTGGCGTCGACCAACAGGACGCTTGTCACCGCGACCGGCGGTACCGGCGGCGGTGGCGGCGCCGCCGCCGACCGCGGTCCCGGCGAACCGGGCACGCCGGGCCTGGGCGGCAGCGGATCGTGCTCCTCGGGCGGCATCAACCGCGACGGTGACCCGGGCAACGCCGACGGCACCGGTGGCGGCACCGCCGACGGCATCGTCGAGCTCCCGGAGGGCGCGGCCTTCGGCGGCGACGGCGGCCGCGGCGGCGGCACCAACCGGGCCATCGGCAACTCCGGCTCGCGCGGCAAGGACGGCGGCGACGGCTACGTAGTCATCTACTGGTAGTCGCGCCACCACGCACCACGGCACCGACCGGAAGCCCGCCCGCCCGCCCATGACCACGGGCGGCGGGCTTTCGAGGCCGGCGCGGCGCACGCGCGAAAAACGGTGGGCGCAGGCGACACGGCTGCGGCATCCTGGGCGCATGATCAGCAACAGCATCAGCAGCCGAAAGGCCCGTGCCGCGTAAGGCACCCTCGCAGGTCAGGATGGACCTGCCCGCCCCGCCGCCCCGACCGCACGAGCGCGGCGTCGTCCCCGGCGTATCGGCCGCCACCCTCGCCGCGATCGCCCGCGTCGAGCACCGCCGCCTCTCCCGCGGCGACACCTACCGGTCCCTGCGGCACTGGCACCGGACCGTCTACCAGCGGGGGCCGTGGATCATCTACCCGGCGATGGACGACGACCACCGATGCTGCGACTGGGTCGGCTACTGCCGCGGGACGCTGGAGACGGTCTGTCACCTCCTCCCGCCCCGCGCCCGGCGCGAGTTGCGCGCCGTGATCCGGCCGCTCGACGAGCGCTTCCTCGCCCGCACCCTCGCCGACCCGTACGCCGCCCCCGACGCTCCCTGGTGGCAGCGCCGCCTGACGTACTGACCCGGCCCGGCCGCAACGTAGACGGCCGCATTTCGTTCACCGGGGGTGAAATGGACATCTGACACACGTGGAAAGGTCGGCGGCGGGGTTCTCATGGCCCTGCTCGGCGCGGGGATCCCGGCTCTGGTGGGAGCAGCCCTCCACCCGGACGTGGGCGAGCCCTACCAGGAGACCCGGCTGTACTTCGGAACCCAACGGGCCGACGGCCGCGGCACGGTGGAGGAACGCGAGTTCATGCGGTTCCTGGACCGGGAGATCACCCCCGCCTTCCCCGAGGGACTGACCCTCCACGACGGGTACGGCCAGTGGCGCGGCCAGGACGGAAAGATCGTCCGCGAGACCTCGTACGAGGTGGTCCTGCTGTATCCGGAGAAGGAGGCCGGCGAGCGCAGCACGCGCATCGAGCGGATCCGGCAGGCGTACGAGGACCGCTACCAGCAGGACTCGGTCGGCCGGTCCGACGACAAGATCAGCGCCGGGTTCTGATCCGGAGGGCCGCCACAGGACCGCCGCACGGCCCGGGCGGCGGCTCAGTTGCCCGCCACGTCCTTCACGGCCACCTGCACCGGCGTCGAACCGGAGATCAGCTCCAGGGTCAGGCCCGCCGTCGCCGGCGTCTCGATCAGCTCGGCCAGAACCGCCGCCACGTCGTCGCGCGGGACGGCCCCACGGCCCGTCTGCGCCTCCAGACGGACCAGGCCCGTCCCGGCGTCGTCGATCAGCGAACCGGGGCGCAGGATTGTCCACTCCAGGCCCAGACGGGTCCGCAGGTGGTCGTCGGCCTCGCCCTTGGCCCGCAGGTACGCGTCGAAGACCTCATCGCCCTCGTGGTGCGCGTCGGCGCCCATCGAAGACACCATCAGGAAGCGCCGTACGCCGGCCCGTTCGGCGGCGTCGGCGAACAGCACCGCCGCGCCCCGGTCCACGGTGTCCTTGCGCTCGATCCCGCTGCCGGGTCCCGCCCCGGCCGCGAACACCGCCACGTCCGCGTCCCGCAGGATCCCGGCCACATGGTCCACCGAGGCCGACTCCAGATCGCAGAGCACGGGCTCGGCACCCGCCTGCCTCAGGTCATCGGCCTGCGCCGGATCGCGGATGATGCCCGCGACCTCGTACCCGCGCGCGGAGAGCAGCCGCTCCAGCCGCAGCGCGATCTGACCGTGTCCACCCGCGATGACGATGCGCATGACCCGACCGTACGACGACCCGGGCGCCCACGCCCGCGAACGCACGGCGAACTTCAGGGACCGGGCTCCGTCCGGCCCTGTCGGGGCAGGTCCAGGGCCACCGCGACGGCGGAGTCGCAGTACTCGCGCACGGCACTCGTACGGGCTACCACGCGCCCGCGATGGATCACGATCCTGCTGTACGCGAGGGACAGCACGCCCGCGATCTGCTCCCCGCGCACGGCGAGCAGCTCCGCCGGGAAACCGGCCTCCACCCGAACCTCCGGCAGGCCCATGGCCTCACGGGCGCAGGCGCTGACCGACTCGTAGGCCTCGCCCGCCCGCAGGCCGCCCTGGGAGGCCAGCAGGTACGCGGCCTCCAGCGGGTCCCCGCGGCCGACGGGGTTCCCGGCGTCCCGCAGCGCCCCGCTGCCGGCCGCGACGCGCACGCCGGCGGCCCGCAGCAGGCGTACGGGCGCGGTGCGCAGGCCGCGGCGTTCCAGGGCCGCGCAGTCGCCCTGGGGCAGGCAGGTCACCCGGACGCCGGCCGCGGCCAACTGGTCGGCGGCGCGCGAGGCCGCGTCCAGCGGGAGCCGGGACAGGCCGCCGCAGGGGCCGATGGTCACCCCGGGGCGCAGCCCGCCGGCCATCGCCGCTAGCCGGGAGAGGCGGCCCGGGTCGTCACCGTCCGTGTGCAGATCGACGGGGCAGCCGTGCTCGGCGGCGAGTTCCAGAACGGCTTCGAGGAAGCCCGTCGGGTCCGGGTCCAGGTCCGGGCAGCCGCCGATCACGGAGGCGCCCATCTTGACGGCGTCCCGCAGCATGGCGAGCCCGTCCGCGCCCGCCACCCCGGTCAGCAGCCGGGGGACGGCCACGGCGGTGAGGTCGGCGAGCCCGCGCAGGGAGCGGCGGGCCTGGAGCACGGCCTCCATGGGTCCCAGGCCGTGCACGTCGCCGATGCGGACGTGGGACCGGACGGCGGTGGCGCCGTGGCCGAGTTGGAGCAGGGCGGCTTCGGTGGCCCGGCGCTGGACCTCGTCGGGGGAGTAGGAGACGGGCCCCTCACCGTCGGCGGTCAGCGCGGTGTCCCCGTGGGCGTGCGGCTCGGCGGGGGCGGGAAGCAGCAGGTAGCCGGACAGGTCCACCCGGGACAGTGCGGGGGAGGGGAGGCTGCCCGCGGTGCCGACGGCCTGGATCCGGCCGCCGCCGAGGCGGACGTCGACGGTACGGCCGTCGGTGAGCCGGGCCCCGGCGAGCAGCAGGGTGGTGGCCTCGGCCGCGGCCGCGTTGCCATGGCCATTGCCGTTACCGCTGCGGGGTGGGAACGGCTGCTGCGGCTGGCTGTCGGACATCGCGCTCCTGCGGTGGCTCGGGCGGTTCCTGGAGCCGTGGCAATGGCAGTGGCGGAGCCCGCGGCCCGCGGCCCGCGGCCCAAGATCACGCAGCGTGCTCCGAGCGTAGGGCGCGGGGCACCCCGCTTCGCGGAAGAGCGCAATAGTCGTACCGGTGTGGTGCCCACGCCCGGGTCCTCGTGGACCCGGTGGCTCCGCGTGACGGTCGGGGGCTCCGAACGGTCGCGGCCGTGTGAGCCCGCACACAATCCGGTGGAAAAGTGGGGCTGGAGTGATCGAAGGGTTGATCAAGACGGTCCGGCGAACCCCCTCCGAGCCCTGTCCCCGCAAAGGATTTGGGCGATCGGCAGGCAACCGTGTAATGTCTTCATCGCTCGCCCCAATAGCTCAGTCGGTAGAGCGTCTCCATGGTAAGGAGAAGGTCTGCGGTTCGATTCCGCATTGGGGCTCTGGTGAGAGAGGTTCCCCACCCTCGGGTGGGGAGCTGATCACATCAAAGCGGCGTAGCTCAGTCGGTAGAGCAAGCGGCTCATAATCGCTGTGTCACCGGTTCAAGTCCGGTCGCCGCTACACACAGTAGCCGATTGCGGGGTCGGTCTCCCGGTCGGCTACTCTTGTATGCGTTCATCCGTCCCAATTTCCGTCAAGGAGCACTCACGTGGCTGCCACCGACGTCCGCCCGAAGATCACGCTGGCCTGCGTGGAGTGCAAGGAGCGGAACTACATCACCAAGAAGAACCGGCGTAACAACCCGGACCGTCTTGAGATGAAGAAGCACTGCCCGCGCTGCAACTCGCACACCGCGCACCGCGAGACCCGCTGACCCCAGCGAAGTCTCGAATAACAGGCACCGTCATGAGGTCGTCCCCTTCATTGGGGGGCGGCCTTGTGTCGTTTCCGTGACCGTTCCGGGCCTGTTCCTGTCTTTGTTCTTGCGTCATTCGTGTCCCTTCATCAGGAGGTAGTGAGTCATGGCTCTCGACCAGTCCTTCGTGGGGCGGAGCTACCCGCCCACCGATCCGTACGAGGTCGGCCGGGAGAAGATCCGCGAATTCGCGGTTGCGGTGGGTGACACCAATCCCGTCTACACCGATCCCGAAGCCGCGAAGTCGTACGGCTACCCCGATGTGATCGCTCCGCCGACTTTTGTGTTTGCGATCACTTTCAAGGCCGCCGACCAGGTCGTCGAGGACCCGCAGCTGGGCCTGGACTACAGCCGTGTCGTGCACGGCGACCAGAGGTTCGCGTACTCGCGTCCGGTGCGGGCCGGCGACCGGCTTTCGGTCGTCTCCACCATCGAGTCCGTGAAGTCCCTCGCCGGCAACGACGTCATCGACATCCGCGGTGAGGTCCACGACGAGACCGGCGAGCACGTGGTGACGGCGTGGACGAAGCTCGTCTCCCGCGCCCCCGAGGAGGCCTGACATGGCAGCGCAGATCCAGTACGCCGACGTCGAGGTCGGCACCGAGCTGCCGGCGGCTTCGTTCCCCGTGACGCGCGCCACGCTCGTCCAGTACGCGGGCGCCTCGGGCGACTTCAACCCGATCCACTGGAACGAGAAGTTCGCCAAGGAGGTCGGACTGCCGGACGTGATCGCGCACGGCATGTTCACCATGGCCGAGGCCATCCGTGTGGTCACCGACTGGGTCGGCGACCCGGGTGCGGTGGTCGAGTACGGAGTGCGCTTCACCAAGCCGGTCGTGGTCCCGAACGACGACCGGGGCGGCCTGATCGAGGTCACCGCGAAGGTCGCCGCCAAGCTGGACGACAACCGCGTCCGGGTCGACCTGACGGCCATGAGCGCGGGCCAGAAGGTCCTGGGCATGTCCCGCGCGGTGGTCGAACTCGCCTGAGGCGGGAGCGGCGTGAGGACGGGGCGGGGTGGGGCGGGGCGGGGGCCGGTGGGCCTCCGCCCCTTTTGGTGGGGGCGGGGGGCTAGGGGTGCGGGGTCGGGGTGGGGGTGGGGATGCGCGGGCGGCTTCGGGGGGCGGGGTTGTGGTCGGGCGGTAGTCAGGGATGCGTATGGGGGTTTCCCGGCAGTCATCGTCTCTCCGTGTCGGGCCGGCCCCTCAAGGGCGCTCCCTTCGGTCGCGTCGCTTCGCGATTTCGCTGCGCTCAACCCTTGACCGACCGTCCCGCCCCGGACATACGAAGACTGCCGGAAAACCCCCAAAGGAACGGGCCGGGCGTTCCTTTCCAGGGACGGGCGGTCGGAGATACCCGAGCGGGCCGGGCGCAGGCACGCCCCCGAGGCGGGCTCATCCCGAGCCGCCTCCCGGGTCGGGGGAAGCGCAGCAAATCGCTACGCGCTCCTCATCTCTCAGCGTCCGACGACCGTCTTGGGTTGGACATAGGCCGCCCACGACGCGTGGTGCTCCTCAGTCACGCGTCCGACGACGGTCCGGGTTGGGCACAGGCCGCCCACGACGTCGGTTCGAGGCTCGACATGCGTCCGAGGACCGCCTTGGGCTGGGCATAGGCCGCCCACGGGCCGTTGATGCTTCTCGACGACCGCGACTGGCGCCTGTCCGGGGTGGAAAGGCGTGGGACAGCGGCTATTTCGTCGTGGATGCGGGTCAGGGCACGTGGATGCCGCAAAAGGCCGACAGTTTGCCCCAATTGCCCCCGTATGTGCCCCTGTTTGTGGGCTCGGTCCGGCGCTGACCCGGATCCACGACGAAATAGCCGAAGGATCGGCCGTCAGCCCCTCCCAACGACCTGAGACGGTCGCCGGACGCGTGACCGAAGAGCGTCAGAAGGTCGTGGGTGGCCTGTGCCCAACCCAAGAAGGTCGTCTGGCGCGTGATTGAGGAGCGCCAGCGGGTCGTGGGCGGCTTATGTCCGGCCCAAGGTGGTCGTCTGGCGCGTGATTGAGGAGCGCCAGCGGGTCGTGGGCGGCTTATGTCCAACCTCAGGCGGTCGTCGGACGCTGGGATGTGAGAGGCGCCAACGGTCTTGGGCGGCCTATGTCCAGCCCCAGACGGTCGTCGGACGCTGAGGGATGAGGAGCGCGTAGCGATTTGCTGCGCTTCCCCCGACCCGGCAGGCGGCTTCGGGTGGGCCCGCCTCGGGGGCGTGCCCAGCCCCGGCCCGCTCGGGCATCTCCGACGTCCCCGTCCCTGGAATGCATCCCCGGCCCGTTCCTTTGGGGGTTTCCCGGCAGTCTTCGTATGTCCGGGGCGGGACGGTCGGTCAAGGGTGGCCGAAGGCCATCGCGAAGCGACGCGACGACGAAGGAGGAGCGCCCTTGAGGGACCGGCCCGACACGGAGAGACGATGAGACTGACGGGAAACCCCCATACGCATCTCTGGCTACCGGCCCAGCAGGTCCCGTCCGCCGTGTCGGCCCGAGCAGGGCGCCCCGCCCCCGCCCCCGCCCCCACCCCCACCCCCGCCCCGCCCCGCCCCCGCCCCGGCCCCCCGCCGCCACCCACCCCCTTGACTTGGTTAGTGATTGAGCACTAACTTCGTCTCATGGTGAGGATGAGCGCAGATGAGCGGCGCGAGAGCGTCATTCGCGCGGCGATGCACGAGTTCGCGCGTGGGGGTTACTACGGGACCTCCACCGAGGCGATCGCCAAGCGGGTGGGTGTCTCGCAGCCGTATCTCTTCCGGCTCTTCCCGAACAAGCCCGCCATCTTCCTCGCCGCGGCCGAGCGCTGCCTGAGGGATACGCGGGCGGTCTTCGCCGAGGCTGCCGAAGGGCTGCACGGCGAGGAGGCCACCCATGCCATGGCGAACGCCTACACCCGGCTGATCGCCGAGGACCCGGACAAGCTCCAGATGCAGCTCCAGATGTACGTCACCGTCGCCGCCGCCGAGGCGGCCGGGGACCACGAGCTCGGCGAGCTCGTGCGCAAGGGGTGGATGGAGCTCTGGGACACCGTCCACGTGCCCTTCGGCGGGGACGTCGGTGAGACCACGACCTTCATGGCGTACGGAATGCTGATCAACACCCTCGCTGCCATGGGCTTCCCGCCCGAGCACCGGGTCTGGGAGGGGCTCTACCCTTCGGCGCGCACCACGGGGCGCCTGGAGGCGTGAGGGTGTGCGCGTCTGCCCGCGCATTCGCTTGGCCACGAAAGTTAGTCAGTAATAACTAACAAGCTGTAGGGGGAACCGTGCACACGCAAGAATCGGACACCAAGCTCCGCGGGCCCGCCGTCTGGGCCCTCGTCCTCACCGGCGTGGCCAGCTTCATGGCCGCGCTCGACAACCTGGTCGTCACCACCGCCCTCCCCGCCATCCGCGAGGACCTCGGCGGCAAGCTGGAGGACCTGGAGTGGACGGTGAACGCGTACACGCTCACCTTCGCCGTCCTCCTCATGTTCGGTGCCGCGCTCGGCGACCGCTTCGGGCGCCGGCGGCTCTTCATCGCGGGCCTCGCGGTCTTCACCGGCGCCTCCGCCGCGGCCGCCCTCTCGCCCGGCATCGACGCGCTCATCGCCGCCCGCGCCGTGCAGGGCGTCGGCGCCGCCATCATGATGCCGCTCACGCTCACCCTGCTCACCGCCGCCGTTCCGGCCGCCCGCCGCGGTATGGCCCTCGGTATCTACGGCGCCGTCACCGGCCTCGCCGTCGCCAGCGGGCCCCTCATCGGCGGCAGCCTCACCGAGCACATCTCCTGGCAGTGGATCTTCTGGCTGAACGTGCCGATAGGCATCGCCCTGATCCCGCTCGCCCGCCTGCGCCTCGCCGAGTCCACCGCGCCCGGCGCGCGTCTCGACATCCCGGGCACCCTGCTCATCAGCGGCGGCCTCTTCGGCATCGTCTACGCCCTGGTCAACGCCAACTCCGAGGGCTGGACCAGCGCCCCCGTCCTGACCGGCCTGATCGTCGGCGCCGCGCTCGTCGGCGCGTTCATCCACCACGGCTTCACCCACGCCGACCCCATACTCCCCATGCGGCTCTTCCGTGACCGAGGCTTCCTCGGGATCAACCTGGCCAGCCTGCTGATGTTCCTCGGCATGTTCGGCTCGATCTTCCTGCTCAGCCAGTTCCTCCAGGGCGTCGCCGGCTACTCGCCCACCGAGGCCGGCCTGCGCATGCTCCCCTGGACCGGCATGCCGATGATCGTCGCCCCGCTGGCCGGGATCCTCTCCGACCGCATCGGCGGCCGCCCCGTCGTCGCCGCCGGGCTCGCCTTCCAGGCCCTCGGCCTCGGCTGGTTCGCGGCGATCCTGAGCGCCGACGTCTCGTACGCCGCCCAGCTCCCGCCGCTCATCCTCAGCGGAATCGGCATGGCCCTCTACTTCGCCCCCGCCGCCAACGTCCTGATGTCCACCGTCACCCCGGCCGACCAGGGCAAGGCCTCCGGCACCAACAACGCACTGCGCGAGCTCGGCGGAGCCCTCGGTGTCGCGGTCCTCGCCTCCGTCTTCTCCGCCCAGGGCGGCTACGAATCCCCGCAGGCCTTCACCGACGGAACCGTCCCCGCCCTGTGGATCGGCGCCGGCGCGGTCGCCGTCGCCGCCGCACTGGCCCTGCTGGTGCCCCGCAGGTCCAAGGCCGCCCCGGTGCTCGCGGGCCGGAACGCCGCCGTCCCGGAGAAGGTCCCCGCGGCCGGCTGACCCACCCCACCCGCAACCTCGACCGCCAAGGAGCACGCGTCATGCCCGACATTCCCTGGTCCACGCCCACCGCGGCCGCCCCCGACGCCGAGGTCTACGTCATGGCCTCCCGTTTCGAGACCGCCACCCTCGCCGGCGCCGTCCGGTTCTTCCTCAAGGCGCCCGGCATCATCCTCCAGATGCGCAAGGCCCCCGGCGCCCACGGCGTCGCCCTGCGCGCCCGGGTCCTGCGCCGGACCTTCCTGACCCTCTCCGCATGGGAGGACCGGGACGCGCTGTACCGCTTCGCGCGCAGCGAGCCCCACCGCACCAGCTCCCGCGCAGCCAGCGCGTACATGAAGGAGTCGGTCTTCACCTACTGGACCGTCCCGGCCGCCGAGCTGCCCCTCACCTGGGCCGAGGCCGAGCGCCGCCTCACCGAGCAGAAGTCGAGCCACTGACCCGGCAGGCAGGGGGGACGAGCGAGTACGGTCCGTGGCCCCGCAGGGATGCGAGAGGCACGGACCGTACTCTTGTCCACGTGCAGGAACTCCACGATGCCCCCCTCGCCCCGCTGACCACCTTCCGTCTCGGTGGTCCCGCCGCCCGCCTGGTCACCGCGACCACCGACGCCGAGGTCGTCGCCACCGTGCGCGCCGCGGACGAGAGCGGCACCCCGCTCCTGATCATCGGCGGCGGCAGCAACCTGGTCATCGGCGACCGGGGCTTCGACGGCACCGCACTGCGCATCGCGACCACCGGCTTCGACCTGGACGGGACGCGGCTGGAGCTCGCCGCCGGCGAGAACTGGAGCGACGCCGTCGCCCGCACCGTCGAGGCCGGCCTGGCCGGTATCGAGTGCCTCGCCGGCATCCCCGGCTCCGCCGGCGCCACCCCGATCCAGAACGTCGGGGCGTACGGCCAAGAGGTCTGCGACACCATCACCGAGGTCGTCGCCTACGACCGCACCACCGGCGAAACGGTCACCCTGAGCGCCGCCGACTGCGCCTTCCGGTACCGCAACAGCACCTTCAAGGACCAGCCCGACCGCTACGTCGTGCTGCGCGTGCGCTTCGCCCTGGAAGACGCCGGCGGCCTGTCCGCGCCGATCAAGTACCCCGAGACCGCCCGCGCCCTCGGTGTCGGGGCCGGCGACCGGGTCCCCGCCGCCACCGCCCGCGAGACCGTGCTGCGCCTGCGCGCCGGCAAGGGCATGGTGCTCGACCCCGCTGACCACGACACCTGGTCGGCCGGCTCCTTCTTCCACAACCCGATCCTGACCGACGAGGCCTACGCCGCCTTCCTCACCCGCGTCCAGGACCGCCTCGGCCCCGACACCGCCCCGCCCGCGTACCCCGCCGGTGACGGCCGTACGAAGACCAGCGCGGCCTGGCTGATCGACAAGGCCGGCTTCACCAAGGGCTACGGCACCGGCCCCGCGCGCATCTCCACGAAGCACACCCTCGCCCTCACCAACCGCGGCGAGGCCACCACCGAGGACCTCCTCACCCTGGCCCGCGAGGTCGTCGCGGGTGTCCACGCGGCCTTCGGCGTCACCCTGGTCAACGAGCCGGTGACGGTCGGCGTCAGCATCTGAGGAGCCCCGGCCGCCCATGCTCTGTCCCCTGCACGGGGCCGGTACGGACCCCACCCGTCTCGTGGGGCGCACGCTCAGCCGAGTCGTCGCGTCCTGGCACATCAGTGACGGCGAACGCTCCGAGGCGCCCCTCGACGTCTGGCTGATCGACAGCATCGGCGACACCATCCGGATCACCACCGGATCCGACCAGTGCCTCATCGTCGAGTCCGCCGCACCCCACGAGGCGTACGACATGGGGGAGTGGGGCCGCATCGAGGTCGGCGAGGACCTCGGCGACCACCCCTTCCTGCGGCACCTCGGCGAGACCGTCGCCTCGGTCGCCGAGTTCGCGCTGCCCGCACAGGGCCGCACCCACCTGGAGATCGGCTTCCTCGACGGCGGCCGGGTGCGCGCCGACTGCTACGAGGGGGACCTGCGGCTCACCCGGTGAGCCAGTGGTCGATCCCCGCCAGCAGCTTGGCCTGTACGTCGTCGGGCGCCGCGCTCCCGCGCACCGACTGGCGGGCCAGCTCGGCGAGTTCCGCGTCCGTGAAGGCGTGGTGGCGGCGGGCGATCTCGTACTGGGCCGCCAGCCGGGACCCGAAGAGCAACGGGTCGTCGGCGCCCAGCGCCATGGGGACCCCGGCCTCGAACAGGGTGCGCAGCGGGACGTCCTCGGGCCGCTCGTAGACCCCGAGGGCGACGTTGGAGGCCGGGCAGACCTCGCACGTGATCTGCCGGTCGGCGAGCCGCTTGAGGAGCCGGGGGTCCTCGGCGGCCCGGACGCCGTGCCCGATGCGGGAGGCGTGCAGGTCGTCGAGGCAGTCGCGGACGGAGGCCGGGCCGGTGAGCTCGCCGCCGTGCGGGGCGGCGAGGAGACCGCCCTCGCGGGCGATGGCGAAGGCCCGGTCGAAGTCGCGGGCCATGCCGCGGCGCTCGTCGTTGGAGAGGCCGAAGCCGACGATGCCGCGGTCGGCGTAGCGGACGGCGAGACGGGCGAGGGTGCGGGCGTCGAGGGGGTGCTTCATGCGGTTGGCGGCGATGAGGACCCGCATGCCGAGGCCGGTCTCGCGGGAGGCGGAGTCGACGGCGTCGAGGATGATCTCGACCGCCGGGATCATCCCGCCGAGCAGGGGGGCGTAGGAGGTGGGATCCACCTGGATCTCCAGCCAGCCGCTGCCGTCCCGTACGTCTTCCTCCGCGGCCTCGCGGACCAGGCGCCGGATGTCGTCGGGCTCACGCAGACAGGAGCGCGCGGCGTCGTAGAGCCGCTGGAAGCGGAACCAGCCGCGCTCGTCGGTGGCACGGAGCTTGGGCGGCTCCCCGGCCGTCAGGGCGTCGGGAAGGCGCACACCGTACTTGTCCGCGAGCTCCAGCAGGGTCGATGGTCGCATCGACCCGGTGAAGTGCAGGTGGAGGTGGGCCTTCGGCAGAAGCGTGAGATCGCGTGCGTGCTCCATCTGGTGATCCTGCCGTACCGCTGCGCTCGGCGGGAGGGGGTTTTACCGATCGGGGGCTTGCGCGAACGCGTGAGCGGGCGCGGCGCCGTTGCCGGGGGCGCTGCCCCCGGACCCCCGCGCCTCAAACGCCGGCGGGGCCGGGAAGCGCCTGGGCGGCGGCACCTCGAGGGTGCCGCCGCCCAGGTTGTGCCGCGGGCCGCGTCAGGCCTTGGCTTCGGCCAGGAGCTTCTGGATGCGGGAGACGCCCTCCACCAGGTCCTCGTCGCCCAGGGCGTAGGACAGGCGCAGGTAGCCGGGGGTGCCGAAGGCCTCGCCCGGGACGACCGCGACCTCGACCTCGTCCAGGATCAGGGCCGCGAGCTCGACGGAGGTCTGCGGGCGCTTGCCGCGGATCTCCTTGCCGAGCAGCTCCTTCACCGACGGGTACGCGTAGAACGCGCCCTCGGGGGTGGGGCAGAGGACGCCGTCGATCTCGTTCAGCATCTTGACCATGGTCTGGCGGCGGCGGTCGAAGGCCTTGCGCATCTCCGCGACCGCGTCCAGGTTGCCCGAGACGGCGGCGAGCGCCGCGACCTGGGCCACGTTGGAGACGTTGGAGGTGGCGTGCGACTGGAGGTTGGTCGCGGCCTTGATGACGTCCTGCGGGGCGATGATCCAGCCCACGCGCCAGCCGGTCATGGCGTACGTCTTGGCGACGCCGTTGACCACGATGCACTTGTCGCGCAGGGCCGGAACCAGCACGGGCAGCGAGGTGAACTTCGCGTCGCCGTACACCAGGTGCTCGTAGATCTCGTCCGTCAGCACCCACAGGCCGTGCTCGGCGGCCCACTCGCCGATCGCGCGGGCGTCGGCCTCGCTGTAGACCGCACCCGTCGGGTTGGACGGGGAGACGAACAGGACGACCTTGGTGCGCTCGGTGCGCGCGGCCTCCAGCTGCTCGACGGACACCCGGTAGCCGGTGGTCTCGTCGGCGACGACCTCGACCGGGACACCGCCGGCGAGACGGATCGACTCCGGGTAGGTGGTCCAGTACGGAGCCGGGACGATGACCTCGTCACCCGGGTCCAGGACGGCCGCGAAGGCCTCGTAGATCGCCTGCTTGCCGCCGTTGGTCACGAGGACCTGCGAGGCCTCGACCTCGTAGCCGGAGTCCCGCAGCGTCTTGGCGGCGATCGCGGCCTTGAGCTCGGGCAGGCCGCCGGCCGGCGTGTAGCGGTGGTACTTGGGGTTGCGGCAGGCCTCGACCGCGGCCTCGACGATGTAGTCCGGGGTCGGGAAGTCGGGCTCGCCGGCGCCGAACCCGATCACCGGGCGTCCGGCGGCCTTGAGGGCCTTGGCCTTGGCGTCCACGGCGAGGGTGGCGGACTCGGAAATGGCGCCGATTCGGGCGGACACCCGGCGCTCGGAGGAAGGCGTTGCAGAGGTCATACGAGCAATCGTCCCAGACGGCAAAGAAGCGCCGCACACCGTTTCAGTCAACGGACTGCTGCATGTCAGGTCGGGTGCTGTTCGACGTCACGGCCCGGTTCACGTACACTCACCTGTCGTTGGACCTCGCCAGCCGCTGAGAAGCGTGAGCACTCCGTGCACTCGCTCGGATGCGGTAGGTTGGGGGACGCAAAGGGTCGTAGCTCAATTGGTAGAGCACTGGTCTCCAAAACCAGCGGTTGGGGGTTCGAGTCCCTCCGGCCCTGCTCCACACTCCATCTCGGACGTGTGTGCGCAGGTACGTACTTAGATGCAACGCCGTGCGGCGCAACCGGGCGCGGTACGGCCACGACCCGGATTCAGGTGAGAGACGTGACGGACGCCCTGGGCTCCATCGACATGCCTGACGCCGAGGACGAGACGCGCGAGAAGAAGGCCCGCAAGGGCGGCAAGCGCGGCAAGAAGGGCCCTCTGGGCCGGCTCGCGCTTTTCTACCGCCAGATCGTCGCGGAACTCCGCAAGGTTGTCTGGCCTACTCGTAACCAGCTCACGACGTACACCACCGTGGTGATTGTCTTCGTCGTCATCATGATCGGTCTGGTGACCGTGATTGACTTTGGGTTTGAAAAAGCCATCAAGTTCGTCTTCGGCTGATCCCCGCGGAGGGCGGCGCCTGATGGGTGTCGCCCGTTTTCGCATGTTCCACCACCTTTTGTATCCAGGAAGAAGCAGCCACCGTGTCTGACCCGAACCTGAACGCGAGCCACGACTCCGTCGAGTCCGTCGAGGACGAGCTCGACATCGTCGAGGCGGCGGACGCTGTGGACCCCGACGAGGTCGAGCTCGCCGACGCCGAGGCGGGTGTCGCCGCCGAAGAGGCCGCGCTGCACGTCGAGTCCGACGAGGACGAGGTCGAGGCTGACACCGAGATCGAGGCCGGCGCCGAGGTCGAAGAGGCTGCTGACGAGGTCGAGGCCGACGAGGAAGAGGCCGAGGAGGCCGCTCCGGTCGAGCCCGCCGAGCCCGTCGACCCCATCCAGGCCCTGCGCGAGGAGCTCCGCCTCCTGCCCGGCGAGTGGTACGTGATCCACACCTACGCCGGCTACGAGAAGCGCGTGAAGGCCAACCTCGAGCAGCGTGCCGTCTCGCTGAACGTCGAGGAGTTCATCTACCAGGCCGAGGTGCCCGAGGAAGAGATCGTCCAGATCAAGAACGGCGAGCGCAAGAACGTCCGGCAGAACAAGCTGCCCGGTTACGTTCTCGTCCGCATGGATCTGACGAACGAGTCCTGGGGCGTCGTCCGCAACACGCCTGGTGTCACCGGCTTCGTCGGCAACGCGTACGACCCGTACCCGCTGACCCTGGACGAGATCGTCAAGATGCTCGCCCCGGAGGCGCAGGAGAAGGCCGCCAAGGCCGCCGCGGAAGAGGCCGGCCTGCCCGCGCCCGCCGTCAAGCGCACCATCGAGGTCCTGGACTTCGAGGTCGGCGACTCGGTCACCGTCACCGACGGCCCGTTCGCGACGCTGCAGGCGACCATCAACGAGATCAACCCCGACTCGAAGAAGGTCAAGGGCCTCGTCGAGATCTTCGGCCGCGAGACCCCGGTCGAGCTCAGCTTCGACCAGATCCAGAAGAACTGATCTTCTGAGCGACAGCTTCCGGACAGGTCAGATCGCCCCGTGAAGGGCGGTCTGACCTGCTCGGTTTTTAGCCCCGCACCGATACCCGTTATCGTGGTGCGGTATGCCTCCATCCGGATGACCGGATCGGCGGCTGAAAACTCTCACTAGGACCCGGAGAGAGCAATGCCTCCCAAGAAGAAGAAGGTCACGGGGCTTATCAAGCTCCAGATCAAGGCCGGTGCGGCCAACCCGGCTCCGCCGGTCGGCCCCGCGCTCGGTCAGCACGGCGTCAACATCATGGAGTTCTGCAAGGCCTACAACGCCGCGACCGAGTCGCAGCGTGGCATGGTCGTGCCGGTGGAGATCACGGTCTACGACGACCGCTCCTTCACCTTCATCACCAAGACTCCGCCGGCCGCGCGCCTCATCCTGAAGCACGCGGGCATCGAGAAGGGCTCCGGCGAGCCCCACAAGACCAAGGTCGCCAAGCTCACGGCTGCCCAGGTCAAGGAGATCGCCGAGCTGAAGATGCCCGACCTGAACGCCAACGACATCGACGCCGCCGTCAAGATCATTGCCGGCACCGCGCGTTCGATGGGCGTCACCGTCGAAGGCTGATCCAGCCACCCCCAGCACCATCAGTGGTAGGACCAAGCGCTGGTCCGCACCACGACTCCATGCCTGAAGCCGAAATACAGGAGCAGAAGTGAAGCGCAGCAAGACTCTCCGCGCTGCGGACGCCAAGGTCGACCGGGAGAAGCTGTACGCCCCGCTCGAGGCCGTCCGTCTCGCCAAGGAGACCTCCACGACCAAGTTCGACGGCACCGTCGAGGTCGCCTTCCGCCTGGGTGTAGACCCGCGCAAGGCCGACCAGATGGTCCGCGGCACCGTGAACCTCCCGCACGGCACCGGCAAGACCGCCCGGGTCCTGGTCTTCGCGACCGGTGACCGTGCTGCGGCCGCGGAAGCCGCCGGCGCCGACATTGTCGGCGACGACGAGCTGATCAACGAGATCGCCAAGGGCAACCGCCTGAACGAGTTCGACGCCGTTGTGGCCACCCCGGACCTCATGGGCAAGGTCGGCCGCCTCGGCCGCGTGCTCGGTCCCCGTGGCCTCATGCCGAACCCGAAGACCGGCACCGTCACGATGGACGTCGCGAAGGCTGTCACCGAGATCAAGGGTGGCAAGATCGAGTTCCGCGTCGACAAGCACTCGAACCTGCACTTCATCATCGGCAAGGTCTCCTTCTCCGATGACAAGCTGGTCGAGAACTACGGCGCGGCCCTGGACGAGATCCTTCGTCTGAAGCCGTCCGCCGCGAAGGGCCGCTACATCAAGAAGGCCGCCCTCAGCACCACCATGGGCCCCGGCATCCAGCTGGACCCGAACCGCACCCGGAACCTCCTCGTCGAGGAAGACCCGGCTGCTGTCTGATCGGGCTGAGCCCTACGGCTCGCTGATCTGATCGACCGAACGGGCCCTTCGCCCCCTTCACAGGGCGGCGAAGGGCCCGTTTGCGTGTTCATGACCACATACCGCTCGGCGGGGCCAAATGGGGGAGCGATCCGGCCCAGTGGCACCGTAGGGTCGCTGAAACAGGAGATTGACCAAAGATTGACCAAGGGGTGGGGGATGCGCGTGTCCGCGTACCGGAAGAAGACCGTCGGCGCAGCGCTGGCAGCCGTACTGCTCGTGGGTGGGGCCACGGCGTGCGAGAACGGGAAGAAGGAGGACTCCGGCAAGCCCGCAGCCGGGTCCTCCGCGCAGCCGAGCAAGCCCGCCGCGGGCGGTTCCGCCACCGAGGCGCTCGCGGCGGCGTACAAGAAGACCTCCGCCGCCAAGTCGGCCAAGGTCCGCATGACCATGTCGATGCCCGCTTCGACGGGCGCCGGCGGCAACGTGGAGATGACCGGTACGCAGGGCTGGGACCCGCAGGTCATGGACATCACCATGAAGGGCGGGCTCACCGCGGGAGCGGGCGCCGAGTCCATGCGCATGATCATGTCGAACAACGTCATGTACATGGAGGTGCCGAAGGACTCCCCGATGTCCGAGGGCCTGGACGGCAAGCGCTGGATGAAGCTGGACATCACGGCCGCCGCGGAGGCCTCCGGCGACGCCGAGGCGATGAAGAAGCTCAGCGGCATGGGCTCGATGGACCAGAACCAGGACCCGGCCAAGCAGCTCGCCCTGCTGCTCAGCTCGCCGAACGTGAAGCACCTGGGGGCCGAGAAGGTCGAGGGCGTGGACGCCGAGCACTACAAGGGCACCGTGAGCTTCGAGGAGATGCTCGCCGTGAACGAGGGCGCCAAGGTCCTTTCGGAGGCCGAGCGCACCAAGCTCGTCGAGGCCACGAAGAAGGCCGGCATCAAGGGCTACGACATGGACGTGTGGCTCAACAAGGACGGCTACCCCGTCCACATGAAGGTCGGCATCGGGACGCCCCAGGGGGACCTGAACATGGACGCCTACTACTCGGACTACGGCTCCGCGGCCACCGTGCAGACCCCGCCGGAGAACGAGACCCTCGACCTCTTCGCGATGCTCAAGGAACTGGGCCAGCTCGGCGCGGGGGCCTGACCCTCCCACGCGCCACGCACGTCAGCACCACGGATCCATGGATCCGCAGATCCACAGGGGGAAACCAGATGAACAGGGCTGTCCGGACCCGAGCCGGAATCGCGATGGCGGGCACCGCGCTGCTCGTGGGCGGCCTCACGGCCTGCGGCGGCGACACGGCCGACGCGGGCACCGGCAAGGGTGACGGGGGCAAGGCCGCCGCCGAGCGGGCGCACTCGCCCGTGGAGGCGGTGAAGGCCTCCTACGTGAAGACGGTGGCCGCCAGGTTCGCCAAGGCGGAGCTGTCGATCGCCGAGCGCGACGGCAGGACCGACAGCGAGTCCGGCACCAAGGGCTGGTACCCGTCCAGCCACGACGTGATCCTCAAGAGCGAGAAGCCCGACACCCGCTCGATCATGGTCGGCGACATGGTCTACACCCACCTGGGCGAGCCCCTCATGGGCAAGGCCTGGATGAGCATGAACCTGGCCAAGGACGGCAAGCCGGGGGTCCGGCTCAACGACGACCCGGCCGAGTACCTCGCCATGCTGCTCGGCCAGGAGAAGCTCACGCACGTCGGCGCCGAGAAGACGGCCGACGGCATCGACGCCGATCACTACAAGGGCAGCTTCACGGGCGCCGACCTGCTCAAGGCGGACGAGTCCACCAAGGTCATGCAGGAGGCGGACCGGCAGTACCTCCACGAGGCCGTGAAGCACCTCACGGCCTTCGAGGTGGACCTGTGGATCGGCAAGGACGGCTACCCGGTCCGCGTGGAGACGGTGAACACCGACGGCAAGGGCACGACGAAGACCACGGCGAAGTTCTCCGACTTCGGCAAGCCCGCCCCCGTCGAGGCCCCTCCGGCCGACCAGGTCGTCTCCTTCGACGAGGTGACCAAGGAGACCGACCGCAAGCTCAAGCAGGCCGACGAGGACCTGAAGGAGGCCGACAAGACGCTCCGGGATGCCGGCCTCGGCGGCCTGGACCTCGACTCCTGAGGCGATTTGCCTCGGCTGCACCCCTTCACGTAGTCTTCCCCAGAAGCCAAAGACCGCTGGTCGTTGCCGTGCCCGCAAGGGTTCGGTGGCCGAAGGATCCGTTGAATGCGGACGACCCGCGTAGGTGACTGTGGAAGGTTCCCGGAATTCGTTCCGGTTGAGCCACGCCCTGGCGCCTATGCCGGGGCGTTTCTTATTTCAGCCCCTTCTGAGCGGTCCTCATCACCCGGAAGGAGGCGAACGCACCATGCCGACGCCCAACAAGGCTGCATCGGTAGCCGAGCTCAAGGACGCGTTCCAGAGCTCGAACGCCGCCGTGCTGACCGAGTACCGGGGTCTCACCGTCGCGCAGCTCAAGACGCTGCGTCGCTCCCTCGGTGAGAACGCCCAGTACGCCGTGGTGAAGAACACGCTGACCAAGATTGCGGCCAACCAGGCCGGGATCACCGCGCTGGACGAGCACTTCGCTGGTCCGACCGCGGTCGCCTTCATCACCGGTGACCCGGTGGAGTCGGCGAAGAGCCTGCGTGACTTCGCCAAGGACAACCCGAACCTCATCATCAAGGCGGGTGTCCTTGATGGTAAGGCGCTCACCGCCGATGAGATCAAGAAGCTTGCGGACCTCGAGTCCCGCGAGGTTCTGCTCAGCAAGCTGGCCGGCGCGTTCAAGGGCAAGCAGTCTCAGGCTGCCTCGCTCTTCCAGGCGCTGCCGTCGAAGTTCGTCCGCACCGCGGAAGCGCTTCGCGTCAAGCTCGCCGAGCAGGGCGGTGCCGAGTAATTCGGCTCGCGCACTGATCCACGCCGCCTAGTGCGTGGGTCGTAGCGGGCCGTTACGCCCGCCTCTATATACATCCGGCACCTGCCGATTTAGTGGAAGGATCGCCCATCATGGCGAAGCTCTCTCAGGACGACCTCCTCGCCCAGTTCGAGGAGATGACCCTCATCGAGCTCTCCGAGTTCGTGAAGGCCTTCGAGGAGAAGTTCGACGTCACCGCCGCCGCGGCCGTCGCCGTTGCCGGCCCGGTCTCCGGTGGCCCGGTTGCCGACGCCGCCGAGGAGCAGGACGAGTTCGACGTCATCCTCACCGGTGCCGGCGACAAGAAGATCCAGGTCATCAAGGTCGTGCGTGAGCTGACCTCCCTGGGTCTGAAGGAGGCCAAGGACCTCGTGGACGGCGCTCCGAAGCCGGTCCTCGAGAAGGTCGCCAAGGAGGCCGCTGACAAGGCCGCCGAGTCCCTCAAGGCTGCCGGCGCGGCTGTCGAGGTCAAGTAACACCTCCGGGGCCCTCTGGGGCCCCAACCAAGGGCGATCACCCGTAAGGGTGGTCGCCCTTTGGCGTACCCGCAGTGCCTGACTTGCCCTGGTCTCGTTGGGGAGTAGGGTGATCATCGTTGCTCCGGAGCAGGGTCCGAAGATGATCCGCTCGGAGCAGGGGGCCTTGACGAACGGGACGCGGCGCGCAATTCTCAGTCCCGTCGAGAGGTCGACCGCCTGGATCCGAGATCCGAGGCATGGATCGACTACGAAGAGGGCAGTACTGATACGCGCTCTGTACACGAGTACGGGCGCCGCAGCGTTGGACACAGTGTTGGTTGAACGACACGGGGAAGGCCTGTTGCCGGTTTCCGGAAACCTGGTCTGGACATCAGTGAGCCGAGTGGCTACACTGACCCTTTGCGCTGCCTGTTAGCTGTCCCCTGCCCGTCGCCAGGGACATGCCCACGCTTGAGCACACTTGATTGATCCACCCTGACCTGGCCTTTTCGGTTGGATTTGGGGGGCTTGTCTTCTGTGTCTGCTGGGACCGGTACGCGCGTAGTGAGTCCGAGCCCTCGGAAGGACCCCCTCTTGGCCGCCTCGCGCAACGCCTCGACCAATACGAACAACGGTGCCAGCACCGCCCCGCTGCGCATCTCCTTTGCAAAGATCAAGGAGCCCCTCGAGGTTCCGAACCTCCTGGCGCTGCAGACCGAGAGCTTTGACTGGCTTCTCGGCAATGCCGCCTGGAAGTCTCGCGTCGAGTCGGCGCTTGAGAGTGGACAGGACGTCCCCACCAAGTCCGGTCTGGAAGAGATCTTCGAGGAGATCTCGCCGATCGAGGACTTCTCCGGGTCGATGTCGCTGACCTTCCGCGACCACCGTTTCGAGCCGGCGAAGAACTCTGTCGACGAGTGCAAGGAGCGCGACTTCACGTACGCGGCTCCGCTGTTCGTCACTGCCGAGTTCACGAACAACGAGACCGGAGAGATCAAGTCTCAGACGGTCTTCATGGGCGACTTCCCGCTCATGACCAACAAGGGCACCTTCGTCATCAACGGCACCGAGCGTGTCGTCGTGTCGCAGCTTGTCCGTTCCCCCGGTGTCTACTTCGACTCCTCGATCGACAAGACGTCCGACAAGGACATCTTCTCCGCCAAGATCATCCCGTCCCGGGGTGCCTGGCTGGAGATGGAGATCGACAAGCGCGACATGGTCGGTGTCCGCATCGACCGCAAGCGCAAGCAGTCCGTCACCGTTCTCCTGAAGGCTCTCGGCTGGACCACCGAGCAGATCCTGGAGGAGTTCGGCGAGTACGAGTCCATGCGCGCCACCCTGGAGAAGGACCACACCCAGGGGCAGGACGACGCGCTGCTCGACATCTACCGCAAGCTGCGTCCGGGCGAGCCGCCGACCCGTGAGGCCGCTCAGACGCTGCTCGAGAACCTCTACTTCAACCCGAAGCGCTACGACCTCGCCAAGGTCGGCCGCTACAAGGTGAACAAGAAGCTCGGCGCCGACGAGCCGCTGGACGCCGGCGTGCTCACCACGGACGACGTCATCGCGACGATCAAGTACCTGGTCAAGCTGCACGCCGGCGAGACCGAGACGACCGGCGAGTCCGGCCGTTCGATCGTGGTCGAGACCGATGACATCGACCACTTCGGCAACCGTCGTCTGCGCAACGTCGGCGAGCTCATCCAGAACCAGGTCCGCACGGGTCTGGCTCGTATGGAGCGCGTCGTCCGCGAGCGCATGACGACCCAGGACGTCGAGGCCATCACGCCGCAGACCCTGATCAACATCCGGCCGGTCGTCGCCTCCATCAAGGAGTTCTTCGGCACCAGCCAGCTGTCGCAGTTCATGGACCAGAACAACCCGCTCTCGGGCCTGACCCACAAGCGCCGCCTGTCGGCGCTGGGCCCCGGCGGTCTGTCCCGTGAGCGGGCCGGCTTCGAGGTCCGTGACGTTCACCCGTCGCACTACGGCCGCATGTGCCCGATCGAGACCCCTGAAGGCCCGAACATCGGTCTGATCGGCTCGCTCGCCTCCTACGGCCGCGTCAACGCGTTCGGTTTCGTCGAGACCCCGTACCGCAAGGTCATCGACGGTGTCGTCACCGACGAGGTCGACTACCTCACGGCCGACGAGGAAGACCGCTTCGTCATCGCCCAGGCCAACGCCGGCCTGTCCGAGGACATGCGCTTCACCGAGAACCGCGTGCTGGTGCGCCGTCGTGGCGGCGAGATCGACTACATCGCCGGCGACGACGTCGACTACATGGACGTCTCCCCGCGCCAGATGGTGTCCGTCGCGACCGCGATGATCCCCTTCCTGGAGCACGACGACGCCAACCGTGCCCTCATGGGCGCGAACATGATGCGCCAGGCCGTTCCGCTCATCAAGGCGGAGGCCCCGCTCGTCGGCACCGGCATGGAGTACCGCTGTGCGGTCGACGCCGGTGACTCGATCCGTGCGGAGAAGGACGGTGTCGTCCAGGAGGTCTCGGCCGACTACATCACCGTCGCCAACGACGACGGCACGTACACCACGTACCGCGTCGCCAAGTTCTCCCGCTCGAACCAGGGCACCTCGGTCAACCAGAAGGTCATCGTCAACGAGGGTGACCGGATCATCGAGTCCCAGGTCCTCGCCGACGGACCGGCGACCGAAGAGGGCGAGATGGCCCTCGGCAAGAACCTGCTCGTCGCGTTCATGCCGTGGGAAGGTCACAACTACGAGGACGCGATCATCCTGTCGCAGCGCCTCGTGCAGGACGACGTCCTCTCCTCGATCCACATCGAGGAGCACGAGGTCGACGCCCGTGACACCAAGCTCGGCCCCGAGGAGATCACCCGGGACATCCCGAACGTCTCCGAGGAGGTCCTCGCGGACCTCGACGAGCGCGGCATCATCCGCATCGGTGCGGACGTCGTCGCCGGCGACATCCTGGTCGGCAAGGTCACGCCCAAGGGTGAGACCGAGCTGACCCCGGAGGAGCGCCTGCTCCGCGCGATCTTCGGTGAGAAGGCCCGCGAGGTGCGTGACACCTCGCTCAAGGTCCCTCACGGTGAGATCGGCAAGGTCATCGGTGTCCGCGTCTTCGACCGCGAGGAGGGCGACGAGCTTCCTCCGGGCGTGAACCAGCTGGTCCGCGTCTACGTCGCCCAGAAGCGCAAGATCACCGACGGCGACAAGCTCGCCGGCCGCCACGGCAACAAGGGTGTTATCTCCAAGATCCTTCCGATCGAGGACATGCCCTTCCTGGAAGACGGCACGCCGGTCGACATCATCCTGAACCCGCTGGGTGTCCCGTCCCGAATGAACCCGGGACAGGTCCTGGAGATCCACCTCGGCTGGCTCGCCAGCCGCGGCTGGGACGTCTCCGGCCTGGCCGAGGACTGGGCCGAGCGTCTGAAGGTCATCGGGGCCGACCGTGTCGAGCCCGGTACCAACGTCGCCACCCCGGTGTTCGACGGTGCCCGCGAGGATGAGCTCGCCGGCCTCTTCGAGCACACCATCCCGAACCGCGACGGCGACCGCCTGGTCCTGCCGTCCGGCAAGGCGCGCCTGTTCGACGGCCGCTCCGGCGAGCCGTTCCCGGACCCGATCTCGATCGGGTACATGTACATCCTCAAGCTCCACCACCTGGTCGACGACAAGCTCCACGCCCGGTCGACCGGTCCGTACTCGATGATCACGCAGCAGCCGCTGGGTGGTAAGGCACAGTTCGGTGGCCAGCGCTTCGGTGAGATGGAGGTGTGGGCGCTCGAGGCTTATGGCGCCGCTTACGCCCTCCAGGAGCTGCTGACCATCAAGTCCGACGACGTCACCGGCCGCGTGAAGGTCTACGAGGCCATCGTCAAGGGCGAGAACATCCCCGAGCCGGGCATTCCCGAGTCCTTCAAGGTGCTCATCAAGGAAATGCAGTCGCTCTGCCTCAACGTGGAGGTGCTGTCCTCGGACGGCATGTCCATCGAGATGCGCGACACCGACGAGGACGTCTTCCGCGCGGCGGAGGAGCTCGGTATCGACCTGTCCCGGCGTGAGCCGAGCAGCGTCGAAGAGGTCTGACGGGCCTGACGGGGGGCTCGCTCAAGAGCCCCCCGTCATCCCCGGGACCGTTCAGACCATGATTGAGACTCGACCCCGAAAGAGGGATTGACGCACAGTGCTCGACGTCAACTTCTTCGACGAGCTGCGGATCGGCCTTGCCACCGCGGACGACATCCGAACCTGGTCGCACGGCGAGGTCAAGAAGCCGGAGACCATCAACTACCGCACCCTCAAGCCCGAGAAGGACGGACTCTTCTGCGAGAAGATCTTCGGTCCTACCCGGGACTGGGAGTGCTACTGCGGTAAGTACAAGCGTGTCCGCTTCAAGGGCATCATCTGTGAGCGTTGTGGCGTCGAGGTCACGCGCGCCAAGGTGCGCCGTGAGCGGATGGGCCACATCGAGCTTGCCGCTCCCGTCACCCACATCTGGTACTTCAAGGGCGTCCCGTCGCGCCTCGGATACCTGCTGGACCTCGCGCCGAAGGACCTCGAGAAGGTCATCTACTTCGCCGCGTACATGATCACGTTCGTCGACGACGAGCGTCGCACCCGCGACCTCCCGTCGCTGGAGGCGCACGTCTCCGTCGAGCGCCAGCAGATCGAGAACCGCCGTGACGCGGACCTCGAAGGCCGGGCCAAGAAGCTCGAGACCGACCTCGGCGAGCTCGAGGCCGAGGGCGCGAAGGCCGACGTACGCCGCAAGGTGCGCGAAGGTGCCGAGCGCGAGATGAAGCAGCTCCGTGACCGCGCCCAGCGCGAGATCGACCGCCTCGACGAGGTGTGGGCCCGCTTCAAGAACCTCAAGGTCCAGGACCTGGAGGGCGACGAGCTCCTCTACCGCGAGCTGCGTGACCGCTTCGGCACGTACTTCGACGGCTGCATGGGCGCCGCCGCGCTGCAGAAGCGCCTGGAGTCCTTCGACCTCGAGGAGGAGGCCGAGCGCCTCCGCGAGATCATCCGTACCGGCAAGGGCCAGAAGAAGACCCGTGCGCTCAAGCGCCTCAAGGTCGTCTCCGCGTTCCTGCAGACCAGCAACAAGCCCAAGGGCATGGTTCTGGACTGCGTGCCGGTGATCCCGCCGGACCTGCGTCCGATGGTGCAGCTGGACGGTGGCCGCTTCGCGACCTCCGACCTGAACGACCTGTACCGCCGCGTGATCAACCGCAACAACCGTCTGAAGCGCCTCCTCGACCTCGGTGCCCCCGAGATCATCGTGAACAACGAGAAGCGCATGCTTCAGGAGGCCGTCGACGCCCTCTTCGACAACGGTCGTCGTGGTCGTCCGGTGACCGGTCCCGGCAACCGTCCCCTGAAGTCCCTCAGCGACATGCTGAAGGGCAAGCAGGGTCGATTCCGTCAGAACCTTCTCGGTAAGCGTGTGGACTACTCCGCGCGTTCCGTGATCGTCGTCGGTCCGCAGCTGAAGCTGCACCAGTGCGGTCTGCCCAAGGCCATGGCGCTGGAGCTCTTCAAGCCGTTCGTGATGAAGCGCCTGGTCGACCTGAACCACGCGCAGAACATCAAGAGCGCCAAGCGGATGGTCGAGCGCGGCCGCACGGTCGTCTACGACGTCCTCGAAGAGGTCATCGCCGAGCACCCGGTCCTGCTGAACCGTGCGCCCACGCTGCACCGCCTCGGCATCCAGGCCTTCGAGCCCCAGCTGGTCGAAGGCAAGGCCATCCAGATCCACCCGCTCGTCTGCACCGCGTTCAACGCGGACTTCGACGGTGACCAGATGGCCGTGCACCTGCCGCTCTCCGCGGAGGCGCAGGCCGAGGCCCGCATCCTGATGCTGTCCTCGAACAACATCCTCAAGCCGGCCGACGGCCGTCCGGTCACGATGCCGACCCAGGACATGGTCCTCGGTCTGTTCTTCCTGACCACCGACGGTGAGCTCCGTGACACCAAGGGCGAGGGCCGCGCGTTCGGCTCCACGGCCGAGGCGACCATGGCGTTCGACAACGGCGAGCTCGCGCTCCAGTCGTCCGTCGACATCCGCTTCCCGGTGGGCACCATCCCGCCGCGTGGCTGGGTGCCGCCGGTCGCCGAGGAGGGCGAGCAGGAGTTCCAGCCGGGCGACAGCTTCCGTCTGAAGACGACCCTGGGTCGCGCGCTCTTCAACGAGCTGCTGCCCGAGGACTACCCGTTCGTCGACTACTCGGTGGGCAAGAAGCAGCTCTCCGAGATCGTCAACGACCTGGCGGAGCGCTACCCCAAGGTCATCGTGGCGGCGACGCTCGACAACCTGAAGGCGGCCGGCTTCCACTGGGCGACCCGTTCGGGCGTCACCGTCGCCATCTCCGACGTCGTCGTGCCCGAGGCCAAGAAGGCCATCGTCGCGGGCTACGAGGCGATGGACGAGAAGGTCCAGAAGCAGTACGAGCGCGGTCTGATCACCAAGGACGAGCGCACGCAGGAGCTCATCGCGATCTGGACCAAGGCGACCAACGAGGTTGCCGAGGCGATGAACGCGAACTTCCCCAAGACGAACCCCATCTTCATGATGGTTGACTCGGGTGCCCGAGGAAACATGATGCAGATGCGACAGATCGCCGGTATGCGTGGTCTGGTGTCGAACGCGAAGAACGAGACCATCCCGCGTCCGATCAAGGCGTCCTTCCGTGAGGGCCTCACCGTTCTGGAGTACTTCATCTCCACGCACGGTGCCCGTAAGGGTCTGGCGGACACCGCCCTGCGTACCGCCGACTCGGGTTACCTGACCCGTCGTCTGGTGGACGTCTCGCAGGACGTGATCATCCGCGAGGAGGACTGCGGCACCGAGCGCGGCCTGAAGCTGAAGATCGCCGTTCGCGGCGAGGACGGCGTGCTGCGCAAGGCCGACGACGTCGAGACCTCGATCTACGCCCGCATGCTGGCCGAGGACGTCGTCATCGACGGCAAGGTCATCGCGCCGGCCAACGTCGACCTCGGTGACGTGCTCATCGACGCCCTGGTCGCCAACGGCGTCGAGGAGGTCAAGACCCGCTCGGTCCTGACCTGTGAGTCCGCGGTCGGCACCTGTGCCTTCTGCTACGGACGCTCGCTCGCCACCGGCAAGCTGGTCGACATCGGTGAGGCGGTCGGCATCATCGCCGCCCAGTCCATCGGTGAGCCCGGTACCCAGCTGACGATGCGTACCTTCCACACCGGTGGTGTGGCCGGTGACGACATCACGCAGGGTCTGCCGCGTGTCGTCGAGCTCTTCGAGGCCCGTACCCCGAAGGGTGTCGCCCCGATCTCCGAGGCCGCCGGCCGCGTGCGGATCGAGGAGACCGAGAAGACGAAGAAGATCGTCATCACGCCCGACGACGGCAGCGACGAGACGGCGTTCCCGATCTCGAAGCGCGCCAAGGTCATCGTGCACGAGGGCGACCACGTCGAGGTGGGCCAGAAGCTCACCATGGGTGCCACCAACCCGCACGACGTGCTGCGCATCCTCGGTCAGCGTGCCGTCCAGGTCCACCTGGTCGGCGAAGTCCAGAAGGTCTACAACTCGCAGGGCGTGTCGATCCACGACAAGCACATCGAGATCATCATCCGGCAGATGCTGCGCCGCGTGACGATCATCGAGTCCGGCGACGCGGAGCTCCTGCCGGGCGAGCTGGTCGAGCGGTCGAAGTTCGAGACCGAGAACCGTCGTGTGGTCACCGAGGGCGGTCACCCCGCCTCCGGCCGTCCGCAGCTGATGGGTATCACCAAGGCCTCGCTCGCCACCGAGTCGTGGCTGTCGGCGGCGTCCTTCCAGGAGACGACCAGGGTTCTGACGGACGCGGCGATCAACGCCAAGTCCGACTCCCTGATCGGCCTCAAGGAGAACGTCATCATCGGTAAGCTCATCCCGGCCGGTACGGGCCTCGCCCGCTACCGCAACATCCGGGTGGAGCCCACCGAAGAGGCCAAGGCCGCGATGTACTCGGCCGTCGGTTACGACGACATCGACTACTCGCCCTTCGGCTCCGGCTCCGGCCAGGCTGTCCCGCTGGAGGACTACGACTACGGCCCGTACAACGGCTAAGAGCTCGTAAGAAGAAGCCCCCCGCTGCTCCGAGAGGAGCGGCGGGGGGCTTCTTCGTTGCCGTGGGGGATCCGGCGGCCGCGGGGCGGACCCCGCAGCCGCGCGGGGGAGCTCAGTCGCGCCGGCGGCGGCGGAGGGAGGTCACCTTGACGCCGATGAGGACCATCAGGGCCAGGGTGGCGCCCGCCAGGCCCGGGGTGAGGCCCTTCGGGGTGAAGGTGCAGGAGAACGCGTCGGTGCCCGCCGGGAGCTCCACCGCCAGCAGGCCGTGGAAGGGCTTCGTCGGGGCCGAGCACTGCCAGCCCGGTACGGCGGTCGTGGCGATGACCGCCGTCCCGCCGGCGGGGGTGGGCAGGGTGGCCTCGACGGTGTGGCCGCCCGGGCGGACCGAGGTGGCGCCGGTGGTGGTCAGGTGCCGGACGACCGTGTCGAGCGCCGCCCGGTCCAGGCAGCCGAGCGGGTGCTCGCCCGCGTCCGCGCCCTGGGTACGGGTCTGCACGGTGACGTCGACGCGGCCCGAGGCGGGGACGGTGCCCAGCGGGGTCACGCCGGTCATCCGGTCCTCCAGGGGCCGCTGGGTGCCGCCGGCGCGGACCGTGCCGTAGAGGGCGGGGGAGTACCAGAAGGCCTCGGAGCCGGGGGTGCAGCGGGCGGCGTAGGTCTGCTCGGTGTCGGTGCCGCCGCGGGTGACCGGCGGGACCTGGTAGACGGTGGCGCCCAGGACGTTCTCCTGGTGGGCGTAGACGCTCTGCGCCGCGTTGGGGGAGGTGTAGGGGCCGGTGCGGACGGTGACGAGCGGGGGCGCGGGGAACTTCGCGGCCGTCCAGGTGTCCGTGGCGGTGCCCGGGCGGACCCGGGCGCCGATGGAGAAGATCGCGTCGAGGACCGGGTTGTCCGCGCCGAAGAAGGTCCGGCCGTCGTTCTTGAAGCCGTATCCCAGGGGCTCCAGGGCGCGGTAGGTCGCCTCGGGGAGGTAGCTGCTGTAGTACTGCGGCCCCTCCGCGCGCAGCGCCAGGGCGTCGTTGTACGCGCTCTGCGGCGCGCCCGAGTCGGTCCGGTACGCGGGCCAGCCGGCGACGTCCCGTACGGCGTCGAAGTGGTTGCCGATGGACGCGTTCGAGGTGGCGACGGGCTTGGCCCAGCGCTCGCGGGCCCGGCGGGCGTCCGCGTTCGCGGCGGCGACCGTGGACTCGGCGAAGACGACGCCGATCATCAGGGCGGCGGCCACCGGGATCAGGTACCGGCGCTTCTCGCCGAGCCGCAGCAGGACCAGGGCCAGCAGGGAGAGCGCCCCGCCGCCGAGCACGGCCGGCCAGGTCCAGCCCCCGAAGTCGTCGGTGCGGCGCAGGACGAAGGTGGCGGCCACCAGGAGCGCCGCGACCAGGGCCAGGTGCAGCGGGCGCGGCCGGTTGGCCAGCGCCAGCCAGGCCACGATCACGACCATGCCGCTGAAGACGAAGGCCTCGCGGTACGGATTGCCGTTCGGGACGGCCAGCCCGTGCCACAGGTACTGCGTGGGCGGGAACTGGAAGGAGGCGGCCACGAGCAGGATCGCGGCCGCCCACACCAGCCGGGTGCGCTTGGCCACGGCGGTGTTCAGGACGAACGAGCCGGCCAGGATCAGCCCGAGCGAGGCGACGTACAGCCGCGGGCGGCCGCCCCACAGGTGCGTGGCCGGGAGCATGCCCGAGAGGAAGATCTCGATCCGTACGGGGTCGAAGGCGGCCGCCTTCGTGGGCTGCGCGGCCCCGCTGGACAGGAACGAGGGCAGCAGGAGGGGCAGGGTGAGCAGGATCCCGGTCCCGGTGGCCGTGGCGGCCCGCCACAGGGCGCGCAGCCGGTCGCGGGCCGTCATCTCGCGGGTGGCCATGCGGATGGCCAGCAGGATGCAGGCGGCCATCGTGGCCATCATCGCGGTGTAGAAGTTCCCGAACCAGGCGAGCGCGACCAGCAGGGTCACGGCCGGCCAGCGGCGCTCCTCCAGGCACCACTCGACGGCGATGCCGAGCAGGGGGAGCGCGACCAGGCCCCACAGCCACATCGGGATGTACGAGGCGTCGCTGAGCGCCCAGCCGCACAAGCCGTACGTGGCTCCCAGCACGCCCCGCTGCCACCACGGGCCGGCGTGCAGCTTGCCGAGGTACACCGTCATGGCGGCCGCCGCGGCTCCCATGGTGAGCGGGGTGATCGCGAAGACGGCGAGGTCGACGTGGGCGCGGGGGACGAGCACGGCCAGCCAGGAGAGCGGGTTGCCGAGGTAGGTGTGGTAGTCGGCGAGGAACTGCTGTCCGAAGCCGCCGCGCCAGGTGAAGAGCACGTCGCCGGCGGCCTGTCCGTGGACCAGGTCCCAGAGCGCCCGGTGGAAGGGCACGTACTGGTTGGCCTGGTCGTTCAGGGCCCGGCCGGTGTTCCCGAAGGGGAAGGTGCCACGGGCCACCCAGGCGGCGCAGAATGCGCCCGCGGTGAGCAGTAAGGCCAGCAGGGGGCCGCGAAGGCCCCTGGTCCGGCGGGTGGCCGGGCGGCGCGGGGCCGGTCGGTCGGGGGCGGATGGACGGGCGTCGACTGTGGTCGGCTCGGGTGCCACGGTCCCCAATGTCCTGCTCCCTGCTGATCGACTCGCGGGCGTCCCGCCCCCGGGCAAGGTGTCAGTTTAGGGCGCAGGGCGGGGCACGGGGCCGATCGGGCCGCTCCCCGCTTGCGCGCGGCGGGTTTTCGTGCTGGGCATTTGTTTTGACCTACCTCTGTGAGGTAGGTACGCTCTGACCTTGTGCCTGGGGTGTGCCCTGGGCTCCCGCGTGTGCGTAAGACCCCGCGGAGAGCCGAGAAGACCACACCGCAATCTGCGCCCGACTCACTTCGGTGAAAGCGTGCAGTGTTCGACACACCCGACCGCGTGGGTCGGGGGAGTTCCAGGTTAGTTTCACTACACGGCACACAGAAACCGGAGAAGTAGTGCCTACGATCCAGCAGCTGGTCCGTAAGGGCCGGCAGGACAAGGTCGAGAAGACAAAGACTCCCGCGCTCGAGGCCTCGCCCCAGCGTCGCGGCGTCTGCACGCGAGTGTTCACGACCACCCCGAAGAAGCCGAACTCGGCGCTCCGTAAGGTCGCGCGTGTGCGTCTGACCTCCGGCATCGAGGTCACCGCTTACATTCCGGGTGAGGGACACAACCTGCAGGAGCACTCGATCGTGCTCGTGCGTGGTGGCCGTGTGAAGGACCTGCCGGGTGTTCGTTACAAGATCATCCGCGGTGCGCTTGACACCCAGGCTGTCAAGAACCGCAAGCAGGCCCGCAGCCGCTACGGCGCCAAGAAGGAGAAGTAAGAATGCCTCGTAAGGGCCCCGCCCCGAAGCGCCCGGTCATCATCGACCCGGTCTACGCATCTCCTCTGGTGACGTCGCTCATCAACAAGATCCTCCTGAACGGCAAGCGCTCCACCGCCGAGCGCATCGTCTACGGCGCCATGGAAGGCCTCCGCGAGAAGACCGGCAACGACCCGGTCATCACGCTGAAGCGCGCGCTGGAGAACGTCAAGCCGTCCCTCGAGGTCAAGTCCCGCCGTGTCGGTGGCGCGACCTACCAGGTTCCCGTCGAGGTCAAGCCGGGTCGCCAGTCGACCCTGGCCCTCCGCTGGCTCGTGGGTTACTCCCGCGCCCGTCGTGAGAAGACCATGACCGAGCGCCTGATGAACGAGCTTCTCGACGCCTCGAACGGCCTCGGTGCGGCCGTCAAGAAGCGCGAGGACACGCACAAGATGGCCGAGTCCAACAAGGCCTTCGCGCACTACCGCTGGTAGTCCCAACCCACATCGAGACCGAGAGAAGACTGAGCCGATATGGCTACCACTTCGCTTGACCTGGCCAAGGTGCGCAACATCGGCATCATGGCCCACATCGACGCGGGCAAGACGACCACCACCGAGCGCATCCTGTTCTACACCGGTGTGTCTTACAAGATCGGTGAAGTCCACGACGGCGCTGCCACGATGGACTGGATGGAGCAGGAGCAGGAGCGCGGCATCACGATCACGTCTGCCGCGACGACCTGCCACTGGCCGCTCGAAGACGTCGACCACACCATCAACATCATCGACACCCCGGGTCACGTTGACTTCACGGTCGAGGTGGAGCGTTCGCTCCGCGTCCTCGACGGTGCCGTCACCGTGTTCGACGGTGTCGCCGGTGTGGAGCCGCAGTCCGAGACCGTTTGGCGTCAGGCCGACCGTTACGGCGTGCCGCGCATCTGCTTCGTCAACAAGCTCGACCGCACCGGCGCCGAGTTCCACCGCTGCGTCGACATGATCGAGAGCCGCCTCGGCGCGATCCCGATCGTCATGCAGCTCCCCATCGGTGCCGAGGCCGACTTCCAGGGTGTCGTCGACCTCGTCACGATGAAGGCGTTCGTCTGGTCCGCCGAGGCGACCAAGGGCGAGATGTACGACATCGTCGACATCCCGGCCACGCACACCGAGGCTGCTGAAGAGTGGCGCGGCAAGCTGGTCGAGACCGTCGCCGAGAACGACGACGAGATCATGGAGCTCTTCCTGAACGGCGACGAGCCGTCCGTGGAGCAGCTGCACGCCGCCGTCCGTCGCATCATCCTCGGCTCCGGCAAGGGCAAGGGCGAGCCCACGATCACTGCGGTGTTCTGTGGCACGGCGTTCAAGAACAAGGGTGTTCAGCCCCTGCTCGACGCCGTCGTCCGCTACCTGCCGTCGCCGCTGGACATCGAGGCCATCGAAGGCCACGACGTCCGCGACGCCGAGGTCGTCGTGAAGCGCAAGCCTTCCGACGAGGAGCCGCTCGCGGCGCTGGCGTTCAAGATCATGAGCGACCCGCACCTCGGCAAGCTCACCTTCGTCCGGGTTTACTCGGGCCGCCTGGAGGCCGGCACTGCGGTGCTGAACTCCGTCAAGGGCAAGAAGGAGCGCATCGGCAAGATCTACCGCATGCACGCCAACAAGCGTGAAGAGATCGACGCGGTGGGCGCCGGTGACATCGTCGCCGTCATGGGCCTGAAGCAGACCACCACCGGTGAGACGCTGTGTGACGACAAGCAGCCCGTGATCCTGGAGTCCATGGACTTCCCGGCTCCGGTCATCCAGGTCGCCATCGAGCCCAAGTCCAAGGGTGACCAGGAGAAGCTGGGTGTTGCCATCCAGCGTCTCGCGGAGGAGGACCCCTCCTTCCACGTTCACTCGGACGAGGAGACGGGCCAGACCATCCTCGGCGGTATGGGCGAGCTGCACCTCGAGGTGCTGGTCGACCGTATGAAGCGCGAGTTCAAGGTCGAGGCCAACGTCGGCAAGCCGCAGGTCGCGTACCGCGAGACGATCCGCAAGGCCGTCGAGCGCCACGACTACACGCACAAGAAGCAGACCGGTGGTACCGGTCAGTTCGCCAAGGTGCAGATCGCGATCGAGCCCATCACCGAGACCGACGGTCCGGCGTACGAGTTCGTGAACAAGGTCACCGGTGGACGCGTCCCGAAGGAGTACATCCCTTCGGTCGACGCCGGTGCGCAGGAGGCCATGCAGTTCGGCATCCTGGCCGGCTACGAGATGACGGGCGTTCGCGTCACGCTTCTCGACGGTGGCTACCACGAGGTCGACTCCTCGGAGCTCGCCTTCAAGATCGCCGGTTCGCAGGCCTTCAAGGAGGCCGCGCGCAAGGCTTCTCCCGTGCTCCTTGAGCCGATGATGGCCGTCGAGGTCACCACGCCCGAGGACTACATGGGTGACGTCATCGGTGACATCAACTCCCGCCGTGGCCAGATCCAGGCCATGGAGGAGCGTCACGGTGCTCGCGTCGTGAAGGGCCTCGTGCCCCTTTCGGAGATGTTCGGCTACGTCGGAGACCTCCGCAGCAAGACCTCGGGTCGCGCCAGCTACTCGATGCAGTTCGACTCCTACGCCGAGGTTCCCCGGAACGTCGCTGAGGAGATCATCGCGAAGGCCAAGGGCGAGTAACTCTTCCGAGTACACGCTTTAGGCTTGTCACCGGAGCCTCTGGGGCAACAGGAGTAACCCTCCGTTGCCCCGGGGGACCGGCTTTCCAGCAAAGATCACCTGGCGCCGATCTGTAAGGCGTACAGAACCACTCTCCAGGAGGACCCCGTGGCGAAGGCGAAGTTCGAGCGGACTAAGCCGCACGTCAACATCGGCACCATCGGTCACATTGACCACGGTAAGACGACCCTCACGGCCGCCATTACCAAGGTGCTGCACGACGCGTACCCGGACCTGAACGAGGCCTCGGCCTTCGACCAGATCGACAAGGCTCCTGAGGAGCGCCAGCGCGGTATCACCATCTCCATCGCGCACGTCGAGTACCAGACCGAGGCGCGTCACTACGCCCACGTCGACTGCCCGGGTCACGCCGACTACATCAAGAACATGATCACCGGTGCCGCGCAGATGGACGGCGCGATCCTCGTGGTCGCCGCCACCGACGGCCCGATGCCGCAGACCAAGGAGCACGTGCTCCTGGCCCGCCAGGTCGGCGTCCCCTACATCGTCGTCGCCCTGAACAAGGCCGACATGGTGGACGACGAGGAGATCCTGGAGCTCGTCGAGCTCGAGGTCCGCGAGCTCCTCTCCGAGTACGAGTTCCCGGGCGACGACCTGCCGGTCGTCCGCGTCTCCGCGCTGAAGGCGCTCGAGGGCGACAAGGAGTGGGGCGAGAAGCTCCTCGGCCTCATGTCCGCCGTCGACGAGGCCATCCCGACCCCGCCGCGTGACACCGAGAAGCCGTTCCTCATGCCCGTCGAGGACGTCTTCACGATCACCGGTCGCGGTACCGTCGTCACCGGCCGTATCGAGCGTGGTGTCCTGAAGGTCAACGAGACCGTCGACATCATCGGTATCAAGGAGACCAAGACCACCACCACGGTCACCGGTATCGAGATGTTCCGCAAGCTCCTCGACGAGGGCCAGGCGGGCGAGAACGTCGGTCTGCTCCTCCGCGGCATCAAGCGCGAGGACGTCGAGCGCGGCCAGGTCATCATCAAGCCCGGTTCGGTCACCCCGCACACCGAGTTCGAGGCCCAGGCCTACATCCTGTCGAAGGACGAGGGTGGCCGTCACACCCCGTTCTTCAACAACTACCGTCCGCAGTTCTACTTCCGTACCACGGACGTCACGGGTGTCGTCACCCTGCCGGCCGGCACGGAGATGGTCATGCCGGGCGACAACACCGAGATGACGGTCGCGCTGATCCAGCCGGTCGCCATGGAGGAGGGCCTGAAGTTCGCCATCCGTGAGGGTGGTCGTACCGTGGGCGCCGGCCAGGTCACCAAGATCACGAAGTAATTTCGTGCTCTGACCTGGTAGCCCGTTCACCGGGCACCAAGTTGCACTGAAGGGCCCCGGCCCATCGCCTCGGCGGTGGGACGGGGCCCTTCGGCATGTCCGGACCGGATGCCCCGGGCGGATACGAGTGAGGGCCGCACCCCGTCCGGGGTGCGGCCCTCACTCGTATCGGCGGTGGGTCAGTTCACGCGCAGGGACTCGGTGAACTCCACGCAGGCGGCGTGGTCCGGGAGCAGACCGGTCGCGAGCGCGTCGGCCAGCGAGGGCGCGGCCTCGTCGCGGGCGGACAGCTGCGGGACGTCGGCCGGCCACTCGATGCCGAGGTCGGGGTCGAGCGGGTGCACCGAGTGCTCGCCGGTCGGGTTGTACGTCTCCGAGCAGAGGTACGACAGCGTCGCGTCGTCGGACAGGGCGCAGAAGCCGTGGCCGAGGCCCTCGGGGATGTAGACCGCGCGGCGGTCCACGTCGTCGAGGCGGACGCCCTCCCACTGGCCGAAGGTGGGGGAGCCGACCCGGAGGTCGACGATGACGTCGAGCACGGCGCCGCGCACGCAGGTCACGTACTTGGCCTGGCCGCGCGGCACGTCCGCGAAGTGGATGCCGCGGACCACGCCCGCGGCGGAGACCGACAGGTTGGCCTGCGCCAGGTTCAGCGGGTGGCCGACGACCTCGGCGAGGCGGTCGAAGCGGTACCACTCGGTGAACAGGCCGCGGGGGTCGCCGTGCAGCTGCGGGGTGACCTCGAAGGCGCCGGCTATGGAGAGTTCGCGGAACTTCATCGGGCGTCCTCCTCGGCGAGCAGCATCAGCAGGTAGTCGCCGTAGCCGCTCTTGGTCAGCGGCTCGGCGAGCGCGCGCAGCTGCGCGGAGTCGATCAGGCCGGCCCGCCAGGCCGCCTCCTCGATGCAACCTATCTTGAAGCCCTGGCGCTCCTCGATGACGCGGACGAACTCGGAGGCCTGCACCATCGAGACGAAGGTGCCGGTGTCCAGCCACGCGGTACCGCGGTCGAGGATGGTCACGTTGAGCTCGCCGGCCTGGAGGTACGCGTCGTTGACGGCGGTGATCTCCAGCTCGCCGCGGGCGCTGGGCTTCAGGCCGCGGGCGATCTCGACGACCCGGTTGTCGTAGAAGTACAGACCCGGCACCGCGTAGCGGGACTTGGGCTTCTCGGGCTTCTCCTCGATGGAGATGGCCTGGCCGTTCTCGTCGAACTCGACCACGCCGTACGCGGTGGGGTCCGCCACCGGGTACGCGAACACGCGGCCGCCCTTGGCGTCCGTGTGCTGGGCGAGGCGGGTGCCGAGGCCACTGCCGTGGAAGATGTTGTCGCCGAGGATCAGGGCGACGGACTCGTCGCCGATGAAGTCGGCGCCGAGGACGAATGCCTGGGCGATGCCCTCCGGGCGCTCCTGGACGGCGTACTCCAGCCGCAGGCCGAACTGCGAGCCGTCGCCGAGCAGTCGCTCGAACTGGTCGCGGTCGTCCGGGGTGGTGATGATCAGGATCTCGCTGATCCCCGCCATCACGAGGGTGGAGAGGGGGTAGTAGATCATCGGCTTGTCGAAGACGGGCAGCAGCTGCTTCGAGACTGCCCGGGTCAGCGGCCAGAGACGAGATCCGGTGCCACCGGCCAAGAGGATTCCACGCATGGGGAGAACCCTATGCGAGAGCGCGTGGGGGCGCCGAGCTCAGGCCGTGTGACGTTCGGCAGGCCGCTAGACTCTTCGTATTATGCGCATCCTCGTGACCGGCGGCGCCGGCTTCATCGGTTCAGAATTCGTCCGCCAGCAGCTCGGTGCAGATGCCACGGCGCAGATCACTGTCTTCGACAAGCTGACGTACTCGGGTGTGGAGGCCAACCTCGCCCCGGTCGCGGACCACCCCGGCTACACCTTCGTCAAGGGCGACATCTGCGACGCCGAGGCCGTCGACCAGGTCATGCCCGGTCACGACGTCGTCGTGCACTTCGCGGCCGAGTCCCACGTGGACCGCTCGATCGCCGGCGCGGGCCCCTTCGTGCTGACCAACGTCGTCGGCACCCAGGTGCTGCTCGACTCCGCCCGCAAGCACGGCGTCGGCCGCTTCGTCCACATCTCCACCGACGAGGTCTACGGCTCGATCAGCGAGGGCTCCTGGACCGAGGAGTGGCCGCTGGTGCCGAACTCCCCGTACTCCGCCTCGAAGGCGTCCTCCGACCTGCTGGCGCTGGCCTACCACCGCACGCACGGCATGGACGTGGTGGTCACCCGCTGCTCCAACAACTACGGGCACTACCAGTTCCCGGAGAAGGTCATCCCGCTGTTCGTCTCGAACCTGATGGACGGCAAGAAGGTCCCGCTGTACGGCAACGGCGGCAACGTCCGCGACTGGCTGCACGTCTCCGACCACTGCCGCGGCATCGACCTGGCCATGCGGCGGGGCCGGGCCGGCGAGGTCTACAACATCGGCGGCGGCACCGAGCTCACCAACAAGGAGCTCACCGGTGTCCTGCTGGAGGCCGCCGGCCTCGGCTGGGAGATGGTCGAGCAGGTCGAGGACCGCAAGGGCCACGACCTCCGCTACTCCATCGACATCAGCAAGATCGGCGCCGAGCTGGGCTACGCCCCGCAGGTCACCTTCGAGGACGGCATCAAGGCCACCATCGACTGGTACCGCGAGAACCGCGCCTGGTGGGAGCCGCTCAAGGTGAAGGCGGCCCTGCAGAAGTGAGCGCGAACCCGCGAGCCGGACGCTGGCTCGTCACCGGTGCGGCCGGCATGCTCGGCCAGGACGTCCTGGCCGCCCTGAAGGACGCCGGCATCGAGGCCGCGGGCCTGCGCCGCGCCGACCTGGACATCACCGACCCGGCGGCCGTCCGCGCCGCCGTCGAGGGTGCCGCCGTCGTCGTCAACTGCGCGGCATGGACCGATGTGGACGGCGCCGAGACCGCCGAGGATGCCGCCACCGCCGTCAACGGCACCGGCGTACGCGTCCTCGCCGCGGCCTGCGCCGACGCCGGTGCGCGCCTGCTCCACGTCTCCACCGACTACGTGCTGCCCGGCAACGCCACGCAGCCGTACGCCGAGGACGCGCAGACCGGCCCGGTCAACGCCTACGGGCGCTCCAAGCTGGTCGGCGAGCAGGCCGTCGCCGAACTGCTTCCGCAGAGCGGCTACATCGTGCGGACCGCCTGGCTGTACGGCGAGCACGGGGCGAACTTCGTCGCCACCATGCTGAAGCTGGCCGCCCAGCGGGACACCCTCGACGTCGTCGACGACCAGCACGGCCAGCCCACGTGGTCCTACGCGCTGGCCCGCCACCTGGTCGGGCTCGGCCTCGCCGCGCTGGCCGGTACCGCCCCCGCCGGGGTCTACCACGGCACCGCGAGCGGCCGGACCACGTGGATGGGCCTGGCCCGCGAGGCCTACCGGCTCGGCGGCCTCGACCCCGAGCGGATCCGGCCGACCACCTCCGAGGCGTTCGTCCGCCCCGCCGTCCGGCCCGCTTTCAGTGTCCTTGGTCACGACCGCTGGTCGGCCGCAGGGATGGAACCACTGGCGGACTGGCAGGCCCAGCTCGCCGAGGCGATCACCCGACCCGCCTTCACTGATCTGCTGGGACTCCCCCCGAAGAGCTGATCGAACGGGTCCTCCCGTATTCATGTGCACACCGTCGGCGGGGCCCGGGACGAAACCTTCCGGGCCCCATTGGCGTCCTCATGGGTGCCATATGCTTCTCCTACTAAAGATGTTGGCCCCTTCGCGCGAAAGGCGCCGTCCGCTGTGCAACTCTCCGTTCTGACTTCCATCACCGGTCTTCTGGTGCTGGGGTACATCCTCGAGCTGCTGCGCCGCCAGCAACTGCGGGAGAAGTACGCGGCGATATGGCTCGCGATCGGGCTGCTCGTGGCCCCGCTCGGATTCGTGCCCGACCTCCTGGACCCCGTCGCCAGAGCGCTGGGCGTCGCGTCCGGTGTGAGCCTGGTGCTGTTCGTCGGCTTCGTCCTGGTCCTGCTGGTCAGCCTGCACCTCAGCTGGGAGACCAGCCGGCTGGAGGCGGAGACCCGCACCCTCGCGGAGGACGTCGCGCTGATCCGCGCGCATCTCGTCCAGCAGGGCGGATACCCCAGCACGTCGCCGCGCACGGAGGATTCCGGCGCCATCGAGGCACAGGTGAACTCGTGAACGACGGTCGTCGCGTTCTGATCATTCTTCCCGCCTGGAACGAGGAGGACGGCCTGCCCTCCGTCCTGCGCGAGATCCAGCAGCAACTGCCCTACGTCGACACCCTCGTCGTCGACGACGGTTCGGCGGACAACACCGCCGAGGTGGCCCGGGCGGCCGGCTCGGCCGTCGCCCAGCTGCCCTTCAACCTCGGTGTCGGCGGCGCGATGCGGCTCGGCTACCGCTACGCGCAACAGCACGGCTACGACGTGGCGATCCAGGTGGACGCCGACGGCCAGCACGACCCGGCGTACGTACCGGCCCTGCTGGAGCGCCTCGCGGCCGGCGACGCCGACCTCGTCATAGGCGCCCGCTTCGCCGGCGACGGCGACTACACGGTGCGCGGCCCCCGCAAGTGGGCGATGTCCCTGCTGTCCGTGGTCCTCTCGCGCATCACCCGGACCAAGCTCACCGACACCACCTCGGGCTTCCGCGCCTGCAACCGGCCGCTCATCGAGTTCTTCGCCCGCTGGTACCCGGTCGAGTACCTCGGCGACACCATCGAGTCCATGGTGGGCGCCGCCCGCTCCGGCTTCACCGTGCGCCAGATCCCCGTGGCGATGCGGGAGCGCACCACCGGCCGCCCGAGCGCCTCGCCGCTCAAGGCTATGGTCTACCTCACCCGGGCCGGCCTCGTGCTGCTGCTCGCGATGATCCGCCGGATGCCCAAGGAGCTCAAGACCTTCACCCCCGGCACCCCGGCGTACATCGCGTTCCAGCAGCGCACCGCCGAGCTGGTCCGCCGCGAGCTGACCAAGGCCTAGGCGGAGAACATGTCACGTTTCGAGATCCTGCTGCCGTACTACGGCGACGTCACGCTCATGCAGGACGCCGTCCGCAGCGTCCTGGCTCAGGACGGGGACGACTGGCGGCTCACCGTGGTCGACGACGGCCGCGAGCCGGGCGTCCCCGAATGGTTCGAGCAGCTGGCGGACCCCCGCGTCCGCTACCTGCGCAACGAGCGCAACCTCGGCGTGACCGGCAACTTCAACCGCTGCGTCGAGCTCGCCGAGTACGAGTACCTGGTGCTCATGGGCTGCGACGACCTCATGCACCCGAACTACCTCCAGGTCGTACGGGCCACCGCCGACCGCGAGCCGACCGCGGCGATGATCCAGCCGGGCGTCCAGGTCATCGGCACCGACGGCCTGCCCTTCGACACCCTCGGCGACCGGACCAAGCGCAAGATCTACGCGCCCAAGGGACCGGGCCGGGCCCTGCTCGGCGGCGAGGAGCTGGCCACCAGCCTGCTCCGCGGCAACTGGCTGTACTTCCCCTCGATCTGCTGGCGCACCGAGGCAGTCAAGCGCTTCGGCTTCCGCACCGACCTCGGCGTGATCCAGGACCTCGCCCTGGTCGTGGACCTGCTGGTGGCGGGGGAGACCCTGGCGACCACGCCGGAGGTCTGCTTCAGCTACCGCCGGCACGCCGAGAGCGAGTCCTCGGCCAAGGCCTACACCGGCCACCGCTTCGAGGAGGCCAAGCGCTTCTTCGTGGAGACCGCCGACCGTCTGGACCGGCACGGCTGGCCGCGCGCCGCCAAGGTCTCCCGGCTGCACCTCTCCTCCCGGCTGCACGCGCTCACCCTGCTGCCCGGCGCCGCCAGGAAGGCCGGCCGACCCGGCGTCAGCGCCATGCTCCGCCACGCCACGCGCTGAGCGTGCGGCCTATGAAAGTTCCTGGATGAACCCGATATCGAAACTGCTCAAGGCCCTGCCCCCCGGGACCGCCATGGTCGCGGGGGGCACCGCTGTGCTCGGCGCCGCCTCCTACATCCACCTCGCGGTGGCCGGGCACAGCCTCTCCAAGGCCGACATGGCCGGGGTCTCGGTGCTGTGGACCCTGGTGATGTCCGTCGGAATAGGCCTGTTCTTCCCGATCGAGCAGGAGCTCACCCGGATCGTCGCGGCCCGAGCGGTGCGCGGTGAGGGAGCCGCGCCCGTTCTCCGGAAGGCGGGGCTGCTGACCGCCGGCATCCTCGCCGTCGTCATCGGCGCGCTCGCCCTCTTCGGCGGACCGATCGCCGACCGGCTGTTCCAGGGAGACCGGCAGCTGGTCGCCGTGCTCGGCGCCGCCTTCGCCGGGATGGCCCTGTGCTACCTCACCCGGGGCGTCCTGGCCGGCACCGGCCGCTTCACCGCGTACGGCTCCCAGCTCGCGGTCGACGGTGGCCTGCGGATCGCCCTGGCCTTCGCCTGCGCCCTCGCCGGACTGCACTCGGCGCTCGCCTTCAGCCTGATCCTCGTCGTGGCACCGTTCGTCGCCCTGCTGGTCACGCTGGCCCCGACCCGGGGCGCGGCGCGGCCCGGCGGGCCCATTGCCACCCGCGAGCTGGTCCGCGGCCTCGGCCCGCTCACCGCCTCCACCCTGCTGGCCCAGGTGGTCGTCAACGCGGCGGTGATGAGCACCCAGCTGCTGGAGCCGACCCGCACCGAGCTGATCGCGGGCCTGCTCAGCGCACTGGTGCTGGCCCGGGTGCCGCTGTTCGTCTTCGGCTCGCTCCAGGCCTCGCTGCTCTCCGGACTGTCCACCGTGGTGGCCGCCGGGGACCACCAGGGCTTCGCCCGGATGCTCCGCAAGGCCTGCCTGGTGGTGCTCGGCCTCGGCGTGGTCGGCGGTGTACCGGCCGTGCTGATCGGCCCCTGGCTGATCGAGGTCCTCTTCGGCGCCACGCCCGGCCAGCTCGGCCGCCTCGACTTCCTGTGGTTCGCCATCGGGACCACCTGCTACATGCTGGCGATGGTCCTCGGCCAGGCCCAGATGGTCCTGCACAAGCACCGCGCCCAGCTGGTCTGCTGGGTGTTCGGCACCGCCGTACTGCTCGGCATCACGCTGGTCCCCGGCGACATCGCGCTGCGCGTGGGCCTGGCCTACGCGATCGGTTCGCTGGCCACCGCCGCCGCGATGCTCCTGACCCTCCGCGGCGCCGTGGAGCGCCGCCGCACCACCGCACTGATACCCGACGGACATCTCACGGAAGTCTGACCTGTCATGACGCGACTGGCCCCCCTGTCTCCCGCCGACCCGGAGAGCGACCGGCCCGCCGGGGACTCCCCGGCGGACGGCCCCACCCCGGCCGGGTGGTGGCACGCCCGGTGGGTGATGCCGTTGGCGCTGGCACTCGGATACGTACTCAACGTGCTCTTCCGGCTGGCCCTCGTCAGGCAGCAGGACTACCCGACGGTCAGCCCGGACGAGCCGATGTACCTGGTGATGGCCAGGATCCTGGCGGGCCGGTCCAGCACCGAGATACCCAACGACCAGGTGATACCGGCGGGCTACTCCCTGCTCATCTCGCCCGCGCTGCGGATCACGACGGACCCGGTGTACGCCTACCACCTGATCATGGGCATCAACGCCCTGATCAGCTGCCTGGTGCTGCCCCTGGCCTACTGGGCGCTGCGCCGGCTCGACGTGTCCAGGGCGGTGTCCTACGTCGCCGCCTTCGCCACGGTGCTGCTGCCGCCGGTGGTCTTCTACTCGCAGTTCGGGATGGCCGACACCCCGCTGCCGGTCCTGGTGCTGGCCTGGCTGATCGGCGTGCACGGCATGTTCTCCGAGGGCAGCCGGCGCCGCCGGATCTGGTTCGCCCTCCTGGGCGCCTTCGCCGCCGGGTACTGCCTGCTCACCCATGACCGCGGCGGTGTGATCATCGCGCTGACCGGTCTGGTGCTGCTGGTGGCGCTGGTCCTGGGCTGGGCCCCCCGGATCGCCGCCGCGCTGGGGCTGGCCATGCTGGGCGCGATGTTCGCCGTCAAGCAGGTCATGACGGCCTGGATGATGTCGAACATCGATGGAGCCAAGCCGAGCGAGGTCGGCAACGCCGTGTTCGAGACGCTCGAGAACACCCGGCTGCTGCGCCGCACGATCATGCGGATGATCGGGCACATCTGGTACTTCATGACCAGCACCTGGGGGCTCGGCGCGCTGGCCGTGGTGGTCTGCGTGTGCGCGGTGCTCAGCCCGCGCTTCACCCGGGCGAACCGAGTGGTGGCGTTCCTGATGGTGGCGCTGCTCGGAGGCATCGCCCTGGCGGCGGCCGCGGGCCTGCCCAACGACCACCGCATCGACACCATCGTCTACGCCCGGTACCTGTCCCTGCTGGTCCCCGTGTACGTGCTGGTCGCGCTGGCGGTGCTGTACCACGTCCGCGGCTGGAAGAAGATCGCCGCGCTCGGTGCGGCGAGCGCGGGCGTCGTGCTGGCGCTGACCGCGGCGCTGCTCCACATGGCAGGAAAGCAGTGGGCCAAGTCCCACTTCGTCATCTGGGGCCTGCCCGATTCGACCTTCCTCTCCAGCCTCTGGAAGGAGGACTGGAGCCGCTTCCACGGGGGACGCACGGCGGCGGTCGCCCTCATCGTCTTCCTCGTCCTGATGGCGGTGCGCCTGATCGGAGGCAACCGCCGGGCCGGGCTCGCCACCGGTGCTGTCGCCGTGGTGGTGGCGCTCTTCGCGGGCTGGGCGACCGTGACCATCACCGATCGCGTCACCGAGCCCAGCACGAAGTCGCGCTACAGCGACGCCACCGGCTTCCTCGAGAAGTCGGGCCTGCGGCCCGGCGACCGGCTGGTCATGGACCGGGCCTTCCGCTGGGAGACCCGGGTGACCCTCGGCTACGAGGTGATCGACGGCCGGACCTGGACCCGGTCCCTGATCAAGGGCGAGGCCGTGCCCGCCGGAGCCAATGTCGCCGTGCTGAACAGGTTCGACGACAAGTCCCCGGCCGCCGACAGCTGGCCGGGCGTCCCGGCCGGCTGGCACATCGACCGGGACGTCCGCGAGGACAACTACGTGATCTGGCGCCGCGACTGATCCGCGCCGCCGGACACGAAGAACGGGTGGCCCCCCGGCCGGATCGGCCGGGGGTCCACCCGTTTCTTCGTACCGCTCTTCGCTACTTGGTGAAGTAGCCGGTGACGTCGGCGATGAGGTCGACGGTGCCGGAGTGGTTGTAGAAGCTGACCTTGCCGTCGACGACCGGGAGGATCACCAGGTTGGGGATCGTCTGGCCGGCGGTGAAGTTCAGGTTCGAGGCGCCGGGGCGGGTGGTGCCGCTGGGGTAGACCGACACGAAGCTGGACTGCGTCGGGTTGGTCGCGGTCACGTTCAGGACGACCGCCTTGACGCCGGTGGCCGGGATGCCCTCGACGCCGGCGACCTGGAGGGTGACCGAGGTGCCGCCTGCGACCTTCGCCTGCGGTACGCCCAGGCCCTCACGGGTGTCCATCAGCCGGGTCGGGCCGACGTTCGTGTGCGTCGAGCCGGCGGCGCTGTCCGAGAAGTAGCCGGTGACGTCGGCGATGAGGTCGACGGTGCCGGAGTGGTTGTAGAAGCTGACCTTGCCGTCGACCACGGGGACGACCACCAGGTTGGGGATCGTCTGGCCGGCGGTGAAGTTCAGGTTCGACGCGCCGGGGCGGTCGGTGCCGCTCGGGTAGACCGACACGAAGCTGGACTGCGTCGGGCTGGTCGCGGTCACGTTCAGCACCACGGCCTTGACCCCGGTGGCCGGGATGCCCTCGACGCCCGCGACCTGGAGGGTGACCGAGGTGCCGCCGGCGACCTTCGCCTTCGGCACGCCCAGACCCTCACGGGTGTCCATCAGCCGGGTCGGACCGGCGTTGGTGTGCGTGGCGCCCTCACCGCTGGAGGTGAAGTAGCCGGTGATGTCGGCGATCAGGTGGACCGCTCCCGAGTGGTTGTAGAAGCTGACCTTGCCGTCGACCACGGGAACGACCACCAGGTTGGGGATCGTCTGGCCGGCGGTGAAGTTCAGGTTCGACGCACTGGGGCGGGCCGTACCGGCCGGGTGGACCGACACGAAGCTGGACTGCGTCGGCTCCGTCGCGGTCACGTTCAGGACGGCCGCGGTCACCCCGTTCGCCGGGATACCGGTGGCACCGCCCGCGACCTGGAGGGTGACCGAGGTGCCGCCGGCGACCTTCGCCTTCGGCACGCCCAGGCCCTCACGGGTGTCCATCAGCCGCTTGGGGGCGACCGGGACGAACTTGACGTCCTTGACCTCGGCGACGACGGTGACCGCCAGGCTGGTGGACACCTTGCCGTTCTTCGTGGTCGCACGGACCTGGACCTGGTGGCTGCCCGAGGTCAGCGACGTCGACGCGCTGCGGGCGGTGCCCGCGGCGGTGGCGACCGGCTGGTCGTCGACCAGCAGCTCGAACTTCGTCACCAGGGAGCTCGCCGTGCTGGTGTCGAAGCCGACGGTCAGGGGACCGGAGGTCTGGAACGAGGCGCCCGGCTGGGCGGCGTCACCGTTCACGGTGGTGACCTTCAGCCGGGCCGCGGGGCCGGACGTGCGCAGCTGCTCCAGCTGCGGGTACAGCGAGTTGCCCGGGCACTGGGTGTTGAAGCCGTCGCGGTGGCCCGAGAGCGTCTTGAACTCGTACGTCTGCTTCTCGGTGAAGGTCTTGCCGAAGAAGTTGGTCTGGGTGGCGCCCGCGGTCAGCGTGGTCGTGCCGCTCATGTCGCCGTCGTACTGGCCCAGCTTGTAGGCCGCGACCTTCGAGATGGCGTCGAGCGCGGCCGCCGAGGCGCCGGCGCCCGTGTAGTCACCGAGGACGGAAACGCTCGTCGACTCGGAGTTCCAGCCGTAGGAGTGCGCGCCCATCACGGGCTGGTCGACGCCGCCCTGGCGACCCTCGAAGATCGTGCCGCACTTGTCGGTGAGGAAGTTGTAGCCGAGGTCCCGCCACTTGTTCTCCTTCACGTGGTACACGTGCAGGCCGCGGACGATGGCCGCGGACTCGGAGCACTCGTACGGCGCGGAGGCCGCGGTGTGGTGGACGAAGACCGCCTTGATCTTCGCTCCGGGGAGGTAGATCGGGCCCTCGTTGTTCAGGCTCTCGTCGGCACCCCACTGGACGCGCGAGACGATCTCGGGCTTCGGAGCCGTGGAGGCCGGTCCCGGGGTCGTCGGCGGCTCCGCGGGCGTGGGCGGAACGGGGTCATCGGCCGGGGCGGCGAAGGCCGCCGGCTCGGCCTTGATGTCACCGGGCTTCTTGGCGTCACCGGCGGAACCCGGGTCCACGAGCGCCAGCTCCATACCGGCGGGGAGCGCGGCGGCGTCGCCGCCCACCCGGACCTCGGCGCCGTCCGAGAGACCGACCCAGACGGGCTCGGTGGCGCCGCGCATACCGGGGCGCTTGCCGTCGAGGTTCGCCTTGGCCTGCTCCAGGGTGATCCACTGCGACCACTTGCCGGTCTTGGCGTTACGGGTGCGGGCCTCGATGGACCCCTTCACCTCGGCACCGGGGTCGGTCCAGGTGACACCCAGGAGGCCGAAGGGCTTCGTGTCCTGCTGCGCGAGGACGGCCTTGCCGGTCCCCTTGGGCTTCAGCGCGAGCTTGTGGACCTTGCCCGGTACCGGGCCCCGCACCTTGCCGGCGGCGCTGTAGCGCGCCAGTCCGTTCTCGTCCGGGGAGTCCGTGCCGAACCCGTTGGCCGCCCCCTGGAAGCCGAGTACTGCTACGACACCGAGCGCGGCAGCCAGAGCCGTCCCGCGCGCGCGACCTAGTCTCAAGTTGTTTCCCCAACCCCTTTTGTGAACCCACCAGGTGACAGCCCTGGTCGGGCGGATGCTACTGCCCCGTACCACTCCGGCACCCGGCGGGGTCGCCTCCGTGCCGGGTAATGAGAAGCTCCGGGGGAAGCACACAAAGGACGTCGCAGGGTGGGGACATGAGGAACAACGACAACGACGGCAGACCGAACCCCTGGGCCGAGCCGCCGCATTGGCGCACCGGGCCCGCGTGGCAGGAGCGGCGCCGGGGGCCGAGGCGGCTGGGGATCGCCCTGGCCGTCGCGTGCATAGCCGGGCTCGCCCTGCTCGCCCTGCGCCCCGAGCTGCTGATCGACCGGCTCGCCGGCAAGGCCGAGGCCCTGCGCCACACGGCGGGCGCACCGCCCCTGGCGGTGGAATCCGTACGGCCGACCGCGCCGCCGCCGATGGCCCCCGACGAGCCGACGCTGCAGGAGCCCTTCCGCGGCTCCCCGGCCCTCCAGTGGGCCGACGGCGCGGCCGGCATCGAGGTCCCCGAGGCCGCGGCCACGGGCTGGATGTCGAAGGAGGCGGTCGCGGACGCGCTGGAGAAGACGAAGCGGTTCCTCGTCGCGGCCAACCTGGACCCGGCGACCCTGCGCGGGGAGCGGCCCGCCGACGCACTGGCGCTGCTGGACCCGCAGCAGCCGGAGATCCCGCAGCGGCTGGAGCAGTACCTGACGAAGCCCACGGAGCAGGACACCCCGGTGACGGTCTTCACCCGCTTCGATCCGGCCGAGGCCAAGCCGGTCGGCGACGTCGTCAAGGTGCGCGGCAGCATGCGCGTGGAGAAGGGGGAGCCGGGGGAGGTGCTCGTGGTGACGGACTACACCTTCGTGCACCCGCTGACCAAGGGGGGCACGAGCGTGCAGCGCACCATCGTGCGCCGGCAGATCACCCTGGCGCTGCTCGACCCGGTGCGCTGGGAGACCACCCGCGGGCGGCTCCAGCTGCGCGAGTACCACGCGGAATGGTCGAACGTGGAGTGCAGTGCGGCCGACGGCTTCCTGCACCCGCAGTTCCCGCAGGACCTGGCGACCGGGCCGGCGGCGACCGGGCCCGCGGTGGACCCGTACGACCGCAGTGCCGGCGGGGTCCGGGGCGACGGATGCGGCACGATCACCCGTTCCTGACCGGGGGAGGGGCCCCGCCGGGTGCTGGGCGTGGTGCGGTTTGACCACTCAGCGTGGCGGGGTATTCTCTTCGGCCCGATTGGCCAGGTACGTGCCTCGTATGGCAGACTACTCAAGTTGCTCGGCTGAGTGCCGATGCTGCGCGCCTCCCGCCGGGAGGACCGGAAGCGAGTCCCACAGTACTCGTCGTCCTTAATCTGCCTCTCGGGGCAGCAATGGGGACGGACGTACGGGAATCTTCTGGGAAGCGTCAGCACGGTGCCCACCAGGCGCTCGGTGGGTGTTTCTCCCCCGAAACGCGGTCACAGGGACCGCACCCCCTTGGACGAGGGAATTTCCGTATGGGAATTTTCTGTAGAGGGAGTGCGACACGCCCGACCGCGTGGGTCGGAGAGAAGCCGCGGGATCCGTCCCGCAGCCGACCGAGGGCCAGAGCGTTTCCACATACAGACAGGACTACGGAGTAGCCATGGCGGGACAGAAGATCCGCATCCGGCTCAAGGCCTACGACCACGAGGTCATCGATTCCTCGGCGAAGAAGATCGTCGAGACGGTGACGCGCACTGGTGCGTCGGTCGCGGGCCCGGTGCCGCTGCCCACTGAGAAGAACGTGTACTGCGTCATCAAGTCGCCGCACAAGTACAAGGACTCGCGCGAGCACTTCGAGATGCGCACGCACAAGCGCCTGATCGACATCCTCGACCCGACCCCCAAGACCGTTGACTCGCTGATGCGCCTGGACCTTCCGGCCGGCGTTGACATCGAGATCAAGCTCTGAGAGGCGTCGAGAAGATGGCAAAGCAGATCAAGGGCGTCCTGGGCGAGAAGCTCGGCATGACCCAGGTCTGGGACGAGAACAACCGTGTCGTCCCGGTGACCGTGGTCAAGGCCGGACCCTGCGTCGTTACCCAGGTCCGTACGAACGACATCGACGGCTACGAGTCGGTCCAGATCGCCTTCGGCGAGATCGACCCGCGCAAGGTGAACAAGCCCCTCAAGGGCCACTTCGCCAAGGCCGACGTGACCCCCCGCCGCCACCTGGTGGAGCTCCGCACCTCCGACGCCAGCGAGTACACGCTCGGCCAGGAGATCACTGCTGAGGTGTTCGAGTCCGGCGTCAAGGTTGACGTCACGGGCAACAGCAAGGGCAAGGGCTTCGCCGGTGTCATGAAGCGGCACAACTTCCGGGGCCTCGGCGCCGGTCACGGTGTGCAGCGCAAGCACCGCTCCCCCGGTTCGATCGGTGGCTGTGCCACCCCTGGGCGTGTCTTCAAGGGCATGCGCATGGCCGGTCGCATGGGTAACGAGCGTGTCACCACCCAGAACCTGACCATCCACGCGGTTGACGCGGAGAAGGGTCTGCTCCTCATCAAGGGTGCGGTCCCCGGTCCGAACGGCGGCCTCGTCCTGGTCCGTACCGCGGCCAAGGGGGCTTGAGGTAATGAGCACCATTGACATCCTTTCGCCGGCAGGCGACAAGGCCGGTACCGTCGAGCTCCCCGCGGAGATCTTCGACGCGAAGACCAGCGTTCCGCTGATCCACCAGGTCGTTGTCGCTCAGCTGGCTGCTGCCCGTCAGGGCACGCACAAGACCAAGCGTCGTGGCGAAGTCCGTGGTGGTGGCCGCAAGCCGTACCGCCAGAAGGGCACCGGCCGCGCGCGCCAGGGTTCGACCCGTGCGCCGCAGTTCGTCGGCGGTGGCGTGGTCCACGGCCCGCAGCCGCGTGACTACTCCCAGCGGACCCCGAAGAAGATGAAGGCCGCCGCTCTCCGCGGTGCCCTCTCGGACCGCGCGCGTCACTCCCGCATCCACGTCGTCACCGGCGTGGTCGAGGGTGCCGCCTCCACGAAGGCCGCCAAGACGCTGTTCGGCAAGATCTCGGAGCGCAAGAACCTGCTCCTGGTCGTCGACCGCGCCGAAGAGGCCGCGTGGCTGTCCGCCCGCAACCTGCCCCAGGTTCACATCCTGGAGCCGGGCCAGCTGAACACGTACGACGTGATCGTCTCTGACGACGTGGTCTTCACTCAGGCCGCTTTCGAGTCCTTCGTGTCTGGCCCCAAGGCCGATGAGACCGAAGGGAGCGACGCCTGATGTCTGAGGCGACCGTTACCAGCAAGACCTTCACCGACCCGCGCGATCTGCTGATCAAGCCGGTGGTTTCGGAGAAGAGCTACGCGCTGCTGGACGAGAACAAGTACACGTTCATCGTCGCGCCCGGCGCCAACAAGACCCAGATCAAGCAGGCCGTCGAGGCGGTCTTCTCGGTCAAGGTCACCGGGGTCAACACGATCAACCGTCAGGGTAAGCGCAAGCGGACCAAGACCGGTTTCGGCAAGCGTGCGAACACCAAGCGCGCCATCGTGACCCTTGCCGAGGGCAACCGTATCGACATCTTCGGCGGCCAGGCCTCCTAACGGAGGTCTAGTCGTCCGGAATCGGACGAGGACTGAGAAATGGGTATCCGCAAGTACAAGCCGACGACCCCGGGCCGTCGTGGCTCCAGCGTCGCCGACTTTGTCGAGATCACGCGGTCCACGCCGGAGAAGTCGCTGGTTCGCCCCCTGCACAGCAAGGGCGGCCGTAACAACACCGGTCGGATCACCGTTCGCCACCAGGGTGGTGGACACAAGCGCGCCTACCGCGTGATCGACTTCCGTCGTCACGACAAGGACGGCGTGCCGGCCAAGGTCGCGCACATCGAGTACGACCCCAACCGCACCGCGCGCATCGCGCTGCTGCACTACGCCGACGGCGAGAAGCGCTACATCATCGCGCCGCGCGGCCTGCAGCAGGGTGACCGGATTGAGAACGGCCCGACGGCCGACATCAAGCCCGGTAACAACCTGGCGCTCCGCAACATCCCGGTCGGTACCACGATCCACGCGATCGAGCTCCGCCCCGGTGGCGGCGCCAAGTTCGCGCGTTCGGCCGGTGCCTCCGTGCAGCTGCTGGCGAAGGAGGGCGTCATGGCCCACCTCCGCATGCCGTCGGGCGAGATCCGTCTCGTCGACGCCCGCTGCCGCGCCACGGTCGGCGAGGTCGGCAACGCCGAGCAGTCGAACATCAACTGGGGCAAGGCCGGCCGCATGCGCTGGAAGGGCGTTCGCCCGTCCGTCCGCGGTGTCGCGATGAACCCGGTTGACCACCCGCACGGTGGTGGTGAGGGCAAGACCAGTGGTGGTCGCCACCCGGTCTCCCCGTGGGGTCAGAAGGAGGGTCGTACTCGCTCGCCGAAGAAGGCTTCGAGCAAGTACATCGTCCGCCGCCGCAAGACGAACAAGAAGCGCTAGGAGCGGGTTTAGATGCCGCGCAGTCTCAAGAAGGGGCCCTTCGTCGACGACCACCTCGTAAAGAAGGTGGACGTCCAGAACGAAGCCGGCACCAAGAACGTCATCAAGACCTGGTCCCGTCGCTCGATGATCATCCCCAGCATGCTGGGTCACACCATCGCGGTGCACAACGGCAAGACCCACGTCCCGGTGTTCGTCACCGAGTCGATGGTCGGCCACAAGCTCGGCGAGTTCTCGCCGACTCGCACCTTCCGCGGCCACGTCAAGGACGACCGGAAGTCGAAGCGCCGCTAAAGGCGGGGTGGTTATGACTATGACTTACACCGAAGGGACAACCATGGAAGCCAGGGCCCAGGCGCGGTACATCCGCGTCACGCCCATGAAGGCCCGCCGAGTGGTGGACCTTATCCGTGGCATGGATGCCACGGAGGCTCAGGCGGTCCTGCGTTTCGCCCCGCAGGCCGCGAGCGTGCCGGTTGGCAAGGTGCTTGACAGCGCCATCGCCAACGCCGCACACAACTACAACCACCCGGACGCCTCCACGCTGGTCATCAGCGAGGCGTACGTGGACGAGGGCCCGACCCTGAAGCGGTTCCGTCCGCGTGCGCAGGGCCGTGCCTACCGGATCCGCAAGCGGACCAGCCACATCACCGTGGTCGTCAGCAGCAAGGAAGGTTCCCGGTAATGGGCCAGAAGGTAAACCCGCACGGGTTCCGGCTCGGCATCACCACCGACTTCAAGTCGCGTTGGTACGCCGACAAGCTGTACAAGGACTACGTCAAGGAAGACGTCGCCATCCGTCGGATGATGACGTCCGGCATGGAGCGCGCCGGCATCTCGAAGGTTGAGATCGAGCGCACCCGTGACCGCGTGCGTGTGGACATCCACACCGCTCGTCCGGGCATCGTCATCGGCCGCCGTGGCGCCGAGGCCGACCGCATCCGCGGTGACCTCGAGAAGCTCACGGGCAAGCAGGTCCAGCTGAACATCCTCGAGGTCAAGAACCCCGAGCTGGATGCACAGCTGGTTGCCCAGGCCGTTGCCGAGCAGCTCTCCTCCCGCGTCTCCTTCCGTCGCGCCATGCGTAAGAGCATGCAGGGCACGATGAAGGCCGGCGCCAAGGGCATCAAGATCCAGTGTGGCGGCCGTCTCGGCGGCGCCGAGATGTCCCGCTCCGAGTTCTACCGCGAGGGTCGTGTGCCGCTGCACACGCTGCGCGCGAACGTGGACTACGGCTTCTTCGAGGCCAAGACCACCTTCGGCCGTATCGGTGTGAAGGTCTGGATCTACAAGGGCGACGTCAAGAACATCGCCGAGGTTCGCGCCGAGAACGCTGCAGCCCGTGCGGGTAACCGCCCGGCCCGTGGCGCGCAGGGCGCTGGCGACCGTCCCGCCGGCCGTGGTGGCCGTGGTGGCGAGCGCGGCGGCCGTGGTGGCCGCAAGCCGCAGCAGGCTGCTGGTGCCGAGGCCCCCAAGGCCGACGCTCCCGCCGCCGCTCCGGCCGAGAGCACCGGAACGGAGGCCTGACCGACATGCTGATCCCTCGTAGGGTCAAGCACCGCAAGCAGCACCACCCGAAGCGCAGCGGTATGGCCAAGGGCGGTACTGAGGTCACGTTCGGCGAGTACGGCATCCAGGCGCTGACCCCGGCTTACGTGACGAACCGCCAGATCGAGGCGGCTCGTATTGCGATGACCCGCCACATCAAGCGTGGCGGCAAGGTCTGGATCAACATCTACCCGGACCGCCCGCTGACGAAGAAGCCGGCCGAAACCCGCATGGGTTCCGGTAAGGGTTCTCCCGAGTGGTGGATCGCCAACGTGCACCCGGGTCGGGTCATGTTCGAGCTGTCCTACCCGAACGAGAAGATTGCTCGTGAGGCGCTCACCCGCGCTGCTCACAAGCTTCCGATGAAGTGCCGGATTGTTCGGCGCGAGGCAGGTGAGTCGTGATGGCGACGGGAACCAAGGCGTCCGAGCTTCGTGAGCTCGGCAACGAGGAGCTCGTTGGCAAGCTGCGCGAGGCCAAGGAGGAGCTGTTCAAGCTCCGCTTCCAGGCGGCCACGGGTCAGCTGGAGAACAACGGCCGGCTCAAGTCCGTCCGTAAGGACATCGCTCGCATCTACACCCTGATGCACGAGCGTGAGCTCGGTATCGAGACGGTGGAGAGCGCCTGATGAGCGAGAACAACGTGACTGAGAAGACCGAGCGCGGTTTCCGCAAGACCCGTGAGGGTCTGGTCGTCAGCGACAAGATGGACAAGACCGTCGTCGTCGCCGTCGAGGACCGCGTCAAGCACGCCCTGTACGGCAAGGTCATCCGCCGTACGAACAAGCTCAAGGCGCACGACGAGCAGAACGCTGCCGGCGTCGGCGACCGCGTCCTCATCATGGAGACGCGTCCGCTGTCGGCGAGCAAGCGCTGGCGCATCGTCGAGATCCTCGAGAAGGCCAAGTAAGGCAATTCGCGCAAGCGAATTCCAAACAGACACAGTCTGAGGGGTTTCCCTCAGATTCGTTCCGCCAGGCTCGGTGGGGGCGACGCTCTCCGGAGTGAAGCCCCCGCCGGGAACCGGCAGACAAACAGGAGATACACGTGATCCAGCAGGAGTCGCGACTGCGTATCGCCGACAACACTGGTGCAAAGGAGATCCTTTGCATCCGTGTTCTCGGTGGTTCCGGTCGCCGCTACGCGGGCATCGGTGACGTCATCGTCGCCACCGTCAAGGACGCGATCCCCGGTGGCAACGTGAAGAAGGGTGACGTCGTCAAGGCGGTCATCGTTCGCACCGTCAAGGAGCGTCGCCGCCAGGACGGCTCGTACATCCGCTTCGACGAGAACGCCGCCGTCATTCTGAAGAACGACGGCGACCCTCGCGGCACCCGTATCTTCGGCCCGGTGGGCCGTGAGCTGCGCGAGAAGAAGTTCATGAAGATCATCTCGCTCGCGCCGGAGGTGCTGTAAGCATGAAGATCAAGAAGGGCGACCTGGTTCAGGTCATCACCGGTAAGGACAAGGGCAAGCAGGGCAAGGTCATCGTCGCCTTCCCCGCCGACAACCGCGTCCTGGTCGAGGGTGTCAACCGGGTCAAGAAGCACACCAAGGCTGCGCAGAACCAGGCCGGTGGCATTGTGATCACCGAGGCCCCGGTCCACGTCAGCAACGTTCAGCTGGTTGTGGAGAAGGACGGCAAGAAGGTCGTCACCCGCGTCGGCTACCGCTTCGACGACGAGGGCAACAAGATCCGCGTTGCCAAGCGGACGGGTGAGGACATCTGATGGCTACCACTCCGCGTCTCAAGACGAAGTACCGCGAGGACATCGCGGGCAAGCTGCGTGAGGAGTTCTCCTACGAGAACGTCATGCAGATTCCCGGCCTCGTGAAGATCGTGGTCAACATGGGTGTGGGCGACGCCGCCCGCGACTCCAAGCTGATCGACGGCGCCATCAAGGACCTGACGACGATCACCGGTCAGAAGCCGGCCGTCACGAAGGCCCGCAAGTCCATCGCGCAGTTCAAGCTGCGCGAGGGTCAGCCGATCGGCTGCCACGTCACCCTCCGTGGTGACCGCATGTGGGAGTTCCTGGACCGTACGCTGTCGCTCGCGCTGCCGCGTATCCGTGACTTCCGTGGTCTGTCGCCGAAGCAGTTCGACGGCCGTGGTAACTACACGTTCGGTCTCACGGAGCAGGTCATGTTCCACGAGATCGACCAGGACAAGATCGACCGTACCCGGGGTATGGACATCACCGTGGTCACCACGGCGACCAACGACGACGAGGGCCGTGCCCTCCTTCGTCACCTCGGCTTCCCCTTCAAGGAGGCGTAAGCGAGATGGCGAAGAAGGCTCTCATCGCGAAGGCTGCCCGCAAGCCCAAGTTCGGTGTGCGTGCGTACACCCGCTGCCAGCGCTGCGGTCGCCCTCACTCCGTGTACCGCAAGTTCGGCCTGTGCCGCGTCTGCCTTCGTGAGATGGCTCACCGTGGCGAGCTGCCGGGCGTGACCAAGAGCTCCTGGTAATTCCCTCCCGTCCGTAAGGACTTGGGAAGTACCAGAGACTCTCGGTAAGCATCTGGTCGGTGGGTGCCCAGCACCGCATGCCGTAGGCTTGTGGGGTTGGGCGTCCACCGCCCTATCGACTTACTACGCCGTAGGTCCCCGCACCGCACCCGTCCCGCCACTGAGTGGGGAGAGGGATGGCGCATACAGGAAACCCCGGCGAGAGAGGCCGAAGGCCACTTCATGACCATGACTGACCCGATCGCAGACATGCTGACCCGTCTGCGTAACGCTAACTCGGCGTACCACGACACCGTCGTGATGCCGCACAGCAAGATCAAGTCGCACATCGCAGAGATCCTCAAGCAGGAGGGTTTCATCACCGGCTGGAAGGTCGAGGACGCCGAGGTCGGCAAGAACCTCGTCCTCGAGCTGAAGTTCGGGCCGAACCGTGAGCGCTCCATCGCGGGCATCAAGCGGATCTCGAAGCCCGGTCTGCGCGTGTACGCGAAGTCCACCAACCTGCCGAAGGTGCTCGGCGGCCTGGGCGTGGCGATCATCTCCACGTCGCACGGTCTGCTCACCGGCCAGCAGGCAGGCAAGAAGGGCGTAGGTGGGGAAGTCCTCGCCTACGTCTGGTAGTCGGGAACGGAGGAAAAGCAATGTCGCGAATCGGCAAGCTCCCCATCCAGGTTCCCGCCGGTGTGGACGTCACCATCGATGGCAGCACGGTCGCGGTGAAGGGCCCCAAGGGTTCCCTCTCCCACACCGTCAAGGCTCCCATCGCCGTTGTTAAGGGCGAGGACGGCGTTCTGAACGTCACCCGTCCGAACGACGAGCGTCAGAACAAGGCCCTGCACGGCCTGTCCCGCACGCTGGTGGCGAACATGATCACCGGTGTGACCACGGGATACGTCAAGGCTCTCGAGATCAGCGGTGTCGGTTACCGTGTCCTGGCGAAGGGCTCCAACCTGGAGTTCCAGCTGGGTTACAGCCACCCGATCCTGGTGGAGGCGCCCGAGGGCATCTCCTTCAAGGTCGAGTCGCCGACCAAGTTCACGGTCGAGGGCATCGACAAGCAGAAGGTCGGCGAGGTCGCCGCCAACATCCGCAAGCTGCGGAAGCCCGACCCGTACAAGGCCAAGGGTGTCAAGTACGCCGGCGAAGTCATCCGCCGCAAGGTCGGAAAGGCTGGTAAGTAGCCATGGCATACGGTGTGAAGATCGCCAAGGGCGACGCGTACAAGCGCGCTGCCAAGGCTCGCCGCCACATCCGCATCCGCAAGAACGTCTCGGGTACGGCGGAGCGTCCGCGCCTCGTCGTGACGCGTTCCAACCGCAACATCGTTGCTCAGGTCATCGACGACCTCCAGGGTCACACCCTGGCGTCCGCGTCGACCCTGGACGCTTCGATCCGCGGTGGCGAAGGCGACAAGAGCTCGCAGGCCCAGGCTGTCGGCGCGCTCGTCGCCGAGCGTGCCAAGGCTGCGGGTGTCGAGACCGTTGTGTTCGACCGCGGTGGCAACCGATACGCCGGGCGCATTGCCGCTCTGGCTGACGCCGCCCGCGAAGCCGGGCTGAAGTTCTAAGCCCCGGTTCCGGGACTCACGGACGTAACAGAGAGAGGTAATCCAATGGCTGGACCCCAGCGCCGCGGAAGCGGTGCCGGTGGCGGCGAGCGGCGGGACCGGAAGGGTCGCGACGGTGGCCCTGCCGCCGAGAAGACCGCTTACGTTGAGCGCGTTGTCGCGATCAACCGCGTCGCCAAGGTTGTCAAGGGTGGTCGCCGCTTCAGCTTCACCGCGCTGGTCGTGGTGGGCGACGGTGACGGCACTGTAGGTGTCGGTTACGGCAAGGCCAAGGAAGTTCCCGCGGCCATCGCCAAGGGTGTCGAGGAAGCGAAGAAGAACTTCTTCAAGGTTCCGCGCATCCAGGGCACCATCCCTCACCCGATCCAGGGCGAGAAGGCTGCGGGCGTCGTCCTGCTGAAGCCTGCTTCCCCCGGTACCGGTGTTATCGCCGGTGGCCCGGTGCGCGCCGTTCTGGAGTGCGCCGGCGTTCACGACATCCTGTCGAAGTCCCTGGGCTCCGACAACGCGATCAACATCGTGCACGCGACCGTGGCGGCCCTCCAGGGCCTGCAGCGTCCCGAGGAGATCGCGGCTCGCCGTGGTCTGCCCCTCGAGGACGTCGCCCCCGCGGCTCTGCTTCGTGCACGTGCTGGGGCGGGTGCGTAATGGCTCGCCTCAAGATCACGCAGACGAAGTCGTACATCGGCAGCAAGCAGAACCACCGCGACACTCTGCGTTCGCTCGGGCTCAAGCGCCTGAACGACGTGGTCGTCAAGGAGGACCGCCCCGAGTTCCGCGGAATGGTGCACACCGTCCGCCACCTCGTGACGGTTGAGGAGGTTGACTAACATGGCTGAGAACAGCCCGCTGAAGGCCCACAACCTCCGTCCCGCCCCCGGCGCCAAGACCGCGAAGACCCGTGTCGGTCGTGGTGAGGCGTCGAAGGGTAAGACGGCCGGTCGTGGTACGAAGGGCCAGAAGGCCCGTTACCAGATCCCGCAGCGCTTCGAGGGTGGGCAGATGCCCCTCCACATGCGCCTGCCGAAGCTCAAGGGCTTCAAGAACCCGTTCCGCACCGAGTTCCAGGTCGTGAACCTGGACAAGCTCGGCGCTCTCTACCCCGAGGGTGGAGAAGTCACGGTGGCCGACCTGGTCGCCAAGGGCGCGGTTCGCAAGAACAGCCTCGTCAAGGTCCTGGGCCAGGGCGAGATCTCCGTGGCGCTGCAGGTTTCGGTTGACGCCGTTTCCGCCTCCGCCAAGGAGAAGATTGCCGCTGCCGGCGGCACCGTCACCGAGCTCGTCTAAGACGATTTCAGTGGCTGAATAGCTCGAAACCCGACCGGGGATGCCTCACATATGGGGCATCCCCGGTCGGTCGTTCCACGGGAGGCACACTCGCCGGTAAGGTGGCGTGCACCTTTGCTTTGTCGTATTCGTCGATCCCTCAGACCGTCACCTCTGACGCAGTAGCGCGGGGGTCGCAGGAGGCACCGTGCTCACCGCGTTCGCCCGGGCGTTCAAGACGCCCGACCTGCGCAAGAAGCTGCTCTTCACGCTCGGCATCATCGTGCTGTTCCGGCTCGGGTCCCACATCCCGGTTCCCGGCGTGAGCTACAAGAACGTTCAGATCTGTGTCGACCAGGCAGGCAGCAGCAACGGGCTGTTCGGTCTGGTCAACATGTTCAGCGGCGGTGCGCTGCTGCAGATCACGATCTTCGCGCTCGGCATCATGCCCTACATCACGGCGAGCATCATCCTGCAGCTGCTGACCGTGGTCATCCCGAAGCTGGAGACCCTCAAGAAAGAGGGCCAGTCCGGCACGGCGAAGATCACTCAGTACACGCGCTATCTGACGGTCGCGCTGGCGATCCTGCAGGGCACGGGCCTCGTCGCCACGGCCCGCACGGGCGCCCTGTTCCAGGGCTGCTCGGCCGCTCGCGATATCGTCCCCGACCGGTCGATCTTCACCACCGTCGTCATGGTCGTCACCATGACCGCCGGTACCTGTGTCGTCATGTGGCTCGGTGAGCTCATCACCGACCGCGGCATCGGCAACGGTATGTCGATCCTCATGTTCATCTCGATCGCCGCCGGCTTCATCGGCGCCCTCTGGCAGATCAAGCTCCAGGGCAAGATCGCCGACGGCTGGGTCGAGTTCGGCGTCGTCATGCTCGTCGGCCTCGCGATGGTCGGCCTGGTGGTCTTCGTCGAGCAGGCGCAGCGCCGGATCCCGGTCCAGTACGCGAAGCGCATGATCGGCCGTCGTGCCTACGGCGGTACGTCGACCTACATCCCGCTCAAGGTGAACCAGGCGGGCATCATCCCCGTCATCTTCGCCTCGTCGCTGCTCTACATCCCGGCACTGGTCGTGCAGTTCAGCGGGTCCACCGCGGGCTGGGCCGTCTGGATCCAGAAGCACTTCGTCAAGGGCGACCACCCGTACTACATCGCGGTGTACTTCCTCCTGATCGTCTTCTTCGCGTTCTTCTACGTGGCGATCTCGTTCAACCCCGAGGAAGTTGCAGACAACATGAAGAAGTATGGTGGGTTCATCCCGGGCATCCGCGCCGGTCGACCCACCGCCGAGTACCTCAGCTACGTACTCAACCGGATCACCTGGCCGGGGTCGCTGTACCTGGGTCTCATCGCTCTTGTGCCGACGATGGCGTTGGCCGGCTTCGGAGCGAACCAGAACTTCCCGTTCGGCGGGACGAGCATCCTGATCATCGTGGGTGTGGGTCTGGAAACCGTGAAGCAGATCGAGAGCCAGCTCCAGCAGCGTAATTACGAAGGGTTCCTCCGCTGATGCGAATCGTCCTCGTTGGACCGCCCGGTGCGGGCAAGGGAACGCAGGCCGCGTTCCTTGCCAAGAACCTGTCGATTCCGCACATCTCCACGGGCGACCTGTTCCGGGCCAACATCAGCCAGGGCACCGAGCTGGGCAAGCAGGCGAAGGCGTTCATGGACGCCGGCGACCTGGTCCCCGACGAGGTGACCATCGGCATGGCGAAGGACCGTATGGAGCAGCCGGACGCCGTGAACGGCTTCCTGCTCGACGGCTTCCCGCGCAACGTCTCGCAGGCCGAGGCCCTCGACGAGATGCTCCAGGCCGCGGGCATGAAGCTCGACGCCGTCCTCGACCTGGAGGTCGAGGAGGACGAGGTCGTCAAGCGGATCGCCGGCCGGCGGATCTGCCGCAACGACTCCTCGCACGTCTTCCACGTGACGTACGCCCCGCCGAAGGCCGAGGGCGTCTGCGACACCTGCGGCGGCGAGCTCTACCAGCGCGGTGACGACTCCGAGGCCACGGTCCGCAACCGGCTGGAGGTCTACCACACGCAGACCGAGCCGATCATCGACTACTACAAGGCCCAGGGCCTGCTGGTGACCATCCCGGCCCTCGGTGAGGTCGCGGACGTCACCAAGCGCGCGATGGACGCCCTCAAGAAGTAGTAGCCCTTTCTTGTGCAGGTACGGCCGCGGTGTCCCCAGGACATCGCGGCCGTACTGTTGAAAAGACCCGAACAACGCAGATCCGAAGGTGGAAGGCACTTCCCATGGTCCAGATCAAGACCCCCGAGCAGATCGCGAAGATGCGCGAGGCAGGGCTGGTCGTCGCCGCGATCCACGCTGCGACCCGTGAGGCGGCCGTGCCGGGCGCCACGACGCGGGATCTGGACATGGTGGCCCGCAAGGTCATCGCGGACGCCGGTGCCAAGTCGAACTTCCTCGGCTACGGCGGCTTCCCCGCGACGATCTGCACCTCGGTGAACGAGGTCGTCGTCCACGGCATCCCGGACGACAAGACCGTCCTCAAGGACGGCGACATCATCTCGATCGACGCCGGCGCGATCGTGGACGGCTGGCACGGCGACGCCGCGTACACCGCCTTCGTCGGCACCGGGCACGCCCCTGAGCTCGTGGAGCTGTCCCGGGTGACCGAGGAGTCCATGTGGGCCGGTATCGCCGCCATGAAGCTCGGCAACCGCCTCGTGGACATCTCCAAGGCGATCGAGACGTACATCAAGCGCCAGCCCCGTCCGACCACCGGTGAGCACAGCCTCGGCAAGTTCGGGATCATCGAGGACTACGGCGGCCACGGCATCGGGTCCGAGATGCACATGGACCCGCACCTGCTGAACTACGTCTCGCGCAAGCGGGGCAAGGGGATCAAGCTCGTTCCGGGCGTCTGCCTGGCGATCGAGCCCATGGTCTCCCTGGGAACCGCCCAGACGGAGGTCCTTTCGGACGACTGGACGGTCATCACGACGGACGGCACCTGGTCCTCGCACTGGGAGCACTCCATCGCGCTGACGGAAGCCGGGCCCATCGTCCTGACCAGCCCGGACTGCGGCAAGGCGAAGCTGGCGGAGTACGGAGTCACGACGGCTCCGGACCCCCTCGGTTAATGATCTAGACTCTGGGGCAAACTTTCCGGATTCGTCTTTCTGGGTGCCCTGACGTAGACTGACTCGTCGGCTCTCGTGCACTTCCATGTCTGCATGGCGCACGGAGTCGATCAAGGTAGCCGATTCGAAAGGCGAAGCGTGGCCAAGAAGCAAGGTGCCATCGAAATCGAGGGCACCGTGATCGAGTCCCTCCCGAACGCGATGTTCAAGGTGGAACTCCAGAACGGTCACAAGGTCCTCGCGCACATCAGCGGCAAGATGCGCATGCACTACATCCGCATCCTCCCCGATGACCGGGTCGTTGTGGAGCTCTCTCCGTACGACCTGACGCGTGGCCGGATCGTCTACCGATACAAGTAGATCTTGCTCTCACTCCTGCCTGGGCATCCGTCCCGGTGCGGGTGGTGGCACTGACCCGGAGAACCTCACCAACATGAAGGTCAAGCCGAGCGTCAAGAAGATCTGCGACAAGTGCAAGGTGATCCGCCGTCACGGTCGGGTCATGGTCATCTGCGACAACCTGCGCCACAAGCAGCGCCAGGGCTGACGCACGCCGACCGACCTGCCTTCCGCAGTTCTTCGCGCGACGTAAGAAAACGTACATACGCAGAACCCGCCCAGCCCTGTACGGGGCCGGCGGTACCTCCGGCGGGGGCCGGGGACCCGGGCGTACCATCACCCACTTTCGGGTGGTCGGCGGTCGGGGTCGGTTCTGCTGAAGACCCCCGAACACACAGGAGCCATTGAATGGCACGCGTTTCCGGTGTTGACATCCCGCGCGAAAAGCGCGTGGAGATCGCACTCACCTACGTCTTCGGTATCGGGCGCACCCGGTCCAAGGAGATCCTCGCCTCCACCGGCGTGAACCCGAACACCCGCGTTCGTGACCTGGCCGAAGAGGACCTCGTCAAGATCCGCGAGTACGTGGACGCCAACCTCCGTACCGAGGGTGACCTCCGCCGCGAGATCCAGGGCGACATCCGCCGCAAGATCGAGATCCAGTGCTACCAGGGCATCCGCCACCGTCGTGGCCTGCCGGTGCACGGTCAGCGCACCAGCACCAACGCGCGTACCCGCAAGGGCCCGCGTCGCGCGATCGCCGGTAAGAAGAAGCCGGGCAAGAAGTAGTCCTGTTCAGCGGTCTTGCGCTGTAGGACCGACCACCTCCCGTAGGAGATTTAGATGCCCCCCAAGGGTCGTCAGGGCGCTGCCAAGAAGGTGCGCCGCAAGGAAAAGAAGAACGTCGCTCACGGGCACGCCCACATCAAGAGCACGTTCAACAACACCATCGTTTCGATCACGGACCCCTCGGGCAACGTGATCTCCTGGGCCTCCGCCGGCCACGTCGGCTTCAAGGGCTCGCGCAAGTCCACCCCCTTCGCCGCGCAGATGGCTGCCGAGTCGGCCGCCCGCCGCGCGCAGGAGCACGGCATGCGCAAGGTCGACGTCTTCGTGAAGGGTCCGGGCTCCGGCCGCGAGACCGCGATCCGCTCCCTCCAGGCCACCGGCCTCGAGGTCGGCTCGATCCAGGACGTCACCCCCACCCCGCACAACGGCTGCCGCCCGCCGAAGCGCCGCCGCGTCTGACGACTGCCGGACTTCTCGCTTCACCGAAGCGGGAAACGGCGTCTGAAGCAGCGGACGCACCTGTGCGTTCTTGAGTGTCCGGGCGGTACGAACCCCTCGCGGGGGACGTGCCGCCCGTACCCTTGTAGTCCGCAGCCCCGTGCTGCACTCCGTCGGGCGTCAAATAGTGGGCGTCCACGAATGAAGGAACACAGACATGCTTATCGCTCAGCGTCCTTCGCTGACCGAAGAGGTCGTCGACGAGTACCGCTCGCGGTTCGTGATCGAGCCCCTGGAGCCGGGCTTCGGTTACACCCTCGGCAACTCCCTGCGCCGTACCCTCCTGTCCTCCATCCCGGGTGCCGCTGTCACCAGCATCCGCGTGGACGGCGTCCTGCACGAGTTCACCACCGTGCCGGGCGTCAAGGAAGACGTCACCGACATCATCCTCAACATCAAGCAGCTGGTCGTCTCCTCGGAGCACGACGAGCCGGTCGTGATGTACCTGCGCAAGCAGGGTCCCGGCCTGGTCACCGCTGCTGACATCGCGCCCCCGGCCGGTGTCGAGGTGCACAACCCGGACCTGGTCCTCGCCACGCTCAACGGCAAGGGCAAGCTGGAGATGGAGCTGACCGTCGAGCGCGGTCGCGGCTACGTCTCCGCCGTCCAGAACAAGCAGCTGGGCCAGGAGATCGGCCGTATCCCGGTCGACTCCATCTACAGCCCGGTCCTCAAGGTCACCTACAAGGTCGAGGCGACCCGAGTCGAGCAGCGCACCGACTTCGACAAGCTGATCGTCGACGTCGAGACCAAGCAGGCCATGCGCCCGCGCGACGCCATGGCGTCCGCCGGTAAGACCCTGGTCGAGCTGTTCGGTCTGGCGCGCGAGCTCAACATCGACGCCGAGGGCATCGACATGGGCCCGTCCCCGACGGACGCCGCCCTGGCCGCCGACCTGGCGCTGCCGATCGAGGAGCTCGAGCTCACCGTTCGGTCGTACAACTGCCTCAAGCGCGAGGGCATCCACTCCGTGGGTGAGCTCGTCGCCCGCTCCGAGGCCGACCTGCTCGACATCCGCAACTTCGGTGCGAAGTCGATCGACGAGGTCAAGGCGAAGCTGGCCGGCATGGGCCTGGCCCTCAAGGACAGCCCGCCCGGATTCGACCCGACCGCCGCCGCCGACGCCTTCGGCGCCGACGACGACGCGGACGCCGGTTTCGTCGAGACCGAGCAGTACTAGAAAAGCTTGTGGGGGGCTCGCGCCCCCCACACCCCCTCTCGCGACCGCTTGAGGGAACTGACTCCGGTACCTGACACGGCCGGTGCAGATTTGAAGGAGTAACAATGCCGCGTCCCGCAAAGGGTGCCCGCCTGGGCGGCTCCGCCGCGCACGAGAAGCACCTCCTCGCGAACCTCGCGAAGGCGCTCTTCGAGCACGGCCGCATCACCACCACCGAGGCCAAGGCCCGTCGCCTGCGTCCCTACGCCGAGCGTCTGGTCACCAAGGCCAAGAAGGGCGACATCCACAACCGTCGCCTGGTGCTGCAGACGATCACGGACAAGAGCATCGTGCACACGCTGTTCACCGAGATCGCCCCGCGCTACGAGAACCGCCCCGGTGGTTACACGCGCATCACCAAGATCGGCAACCGTCGTGGCGACAACGCCCCGATGGCCGTGATCGAGCTGGTCGAGGCCCTTACGGTCGCCCAGCAGGCCACCGGTGAGGCCGAGGCCGCCACCAAGCGCGCGGTCAAGGAGGCGGAGGCTGTCGAGACCCCCGCCGAGGAGACCAAGGAGGCCTGATCCCCCGGGATCACGCTTGCTTGAACGGCTCTGAACGGGCCCGCCCCCTTCCGGGGCGGGCCCGTTCTGCATATGGGTGATTCTGAGAGGATCGGTCACGTGAGTGACGAGGTGGAGCCCGGGCATGTCCGGGTGCGGCTGGACCTGAGCTACGACGGCAAGGACTTCTCCGGCTGGGCGAAGCAGCGCGTGCTGCGGACCGTCCAGGGCGAGCTGGAGTCGGCCCTGCAGACCGTGATGCGGCTGTCCGAGCCGGTCGAGCTGACCGTGGCCGGGCGGACCGACGCGGGGGTGCACGCCCGCGGTCAGGTCGCGCAGTTCGACCTCGCCGAGGAGGTGTGGGCCGAGCACGGCGGTCTGCTGCTGCGGCGCCTCGCGGGCAGGCTGCCCCACGACGTACGGGTGTGGAAGGTCGCCGAGGCCCCCGAGGGCTTCAACGCGCGCTTCTCGGCCATCTGGCGCCGCTACGCGTACCGCGTGGGCGACCACCGGGGCGGCGTCGACCCGCTGCGCCGCGGGCACGTGCTGTGGCACCAGTGGCCGCTCGACGTGGACGCCATGAACGAGGCCGCCGCCCCGCTGCTCGGCGAGCACGACTTCGCCGCGTACTGCAAGAAGCGCGAGGGCGCCACGACCATCCGTACGCTCCAGCAGCTCAGCTGGGAGCGCGCCGAGGACGGGATCATCACCGCGACCGTCCGCGCGGACGCCTTCTGCCACAACATGGTCCGCTCGCTGGTCGGCGCCCTGCTGCACGTCGGGGACGGGCACCGGCCCACCGACTGGCCCGGCAAGGTGCTGGCGGCCGGCGTACGGGACTCCTCGGTGCACGTGGTCAAGCCGCACGGGCTGACCCTGGAGGAGGTCGGCTACCCGGCGGACGAGCTGCTGGCCGCCCGCAGCAAGGAAGCGCGCAACATGCGGACCCTGCCGGGCGCCGGCTGCTGCTGAGCGCGTGCCCGCCTAATCCGTTTGGGCGGATCGGGGCCCGGCCTGGACAATGCGCGGCATGGGACATCTCGAAGCCAGCCACCTGGAGTACTACCTTCCCGACGGGCGGGTCCTGCTCCCCGACGTCTCCTTCCGGGTCGGGGAGGGGTCGGTGGCGGCCCTGGTGGGGGCGAACGGCGCCGGCAAGACCACCCTGCTCAAGCTGATCTCCGGGGAGCTCCAGCCGCACGGCGGCGGGGTCACCATCAGCGGTGGGCTCGGCGTGATGTCGCAGTTCGTGGGCTCCGTACGGGACGAGACGACCGTGCGGGACCTGCTGGTCTCCGTGGCCCAGCCGCGGATCCGGGAGGCCGCGAAGGCCGTGGACCACGCCGAGCAGCTGATCCTCACGGTCGACGACGAGGCCGCGCAGATGGCGTACGCCCAGGCGCTCAGCGACTGGGCCGATGTCCAGGGCTACGAGGCGGAGACCCTGTGGGACGTCTGCACGATGGCCGCGCTGGCCATCCCGTACGACTCCGCGCAGTTCCGCGAGGTGCGCACGCTGTCGGGCGGTGAGCAGAAGCGGCTCGTGCTGGAGGCGCTGCTGCGCGGGCCCGACGAGGTATTGCTGCTCGACGAGCCGGACAACTACCTCGACGTCCCGGGCAAGCGCTGGCTGGAGGAGCAGCTGAAGGCCACCCGCAAGACGGTGCTCTTCGTCAGCCACGACCGGGAACTGCTCACCCAGGCCGCGGAGAAGATCATCAGCCTGGAGGCGAGCCCGACGGGCAGCGACGTGTGGGTGCACGGCTCCGGCTTCGCCACGTACCACGAGGCCCGCAAGGAGCGCTTCGCGCGCTTCGAGGAGCTCAAGCGGCGCTGGGACGAGGAGCACGCCCGTCTGAGGGCCCTGGTGCTGCGCCTGCGCAATCAGGCCGCCTCCAGCCCCGACATGGCCTCGCGCTACCGGGCGATGCAGACCCGCTTCCAGAAGTTCGAGGAGGCCGGCCCGCCGCCGGAGCCGCCGCGCGAGCAGGACATCAAGATGCGGCTCAAGGGCGGCCGGACCGGCGTGCGGGCGCTGACCGTGGAGAACCTGGAGCTCACGGGGCTGATGAAGCCGTTCTCCCTGGAGGTCTTCTACGGGGAGCGGGTCGCGGTGCTCGGCTCGAACGGCTCGGGCAAGTCGCACTTCCTGCGGCTGCTGGCGGGCGAGGACGTCAAGCACACGGGCGCCTGGAAGCTGGGCGCACGGGTGGTTCCCGGCCATTTCGCGCAGACGCACGCGCACCCGGAGCTCTTCGGCCGCACCCTCGTCGACATCCTGTGGACGGAGGCGGCCAAGCCCCTGGGCCAGGCGATGGGGGCCCTGCGCCGCTACGAGCTGGAGCGCCAGGGCGAGCAGCCCTTCGAGAAGCTCTCCGGCGGCCAGCAGGCACGTTTCCAGATCCTGCTGCTGGAGCTGGCGGGCACCACGGCGCTGCTGCTGGACGAGCCGACGGACAACCTGGACCTGGAGTCCGCGGAGGCGCTCCAGGACGGCCTGGAGTCCTACGACGGCACTGTGCTGTGCGTCACGCACGACCGGTGGTTCGCGCGCACATTTGACCGTTACCTGGTCTTCGGTTCGGACGGTGTTGTGCGGGAGACTCAGGAACCCGTCTGGGACGAACGTAGAGTCGAACGCAAGCGCTAGGGGGAGACCGTCGCCCCCTCCGGTGGAGTGAGGGGCAGGCGTCGTGGGGCTGCGGCCGAGCATCTGGCTGATGAAGTGGGAGAACCAGACGTCCGGGAACCGGCTGGTCGACTGGCTGCTGCGGCCGGCTTCCCGGTTCTGGCAGTTCGCCTCGCTCGCGGTGCTCCTCGGGATCGCGGTCTCCACGAGCCTGCGGGAGAACTGGGGCTCGGACAACGCCTTCGTGGTCAAGGCCGCCGAGACGCTGCTGGCCGGCGGGTCCCCCTACGAGGACAAGCGGTTCCTCTACCTGCCCAGCGCCGTGATCATGGCGGTTCCGGAGGCGCTGCTGCCGCACACGGTGCTGCGGTGGGTGCTGCCCGTCGGGATGTCGGGGCTGCTGGGCATCGGCTGGCTGGCCGCGCTGCGGCTTTTCGCGGTGCCGCTGCGCTCGCGGTTCGCGGTCTGCGGTCTCGCGGTCTTCGCCCTCGCCTACAAGCCGTACGTGAACCTCGTGCTGATCGGCAACTGGACGGCCATCTCGGCGGCCGCGCTGCCGGTGGCCCTGCTGCTCGCGCGGCGGCGGTCGTGGGGGGCGGCCGGCCTGGTGATCGGGCTGGCGATCGCCTGCAAGCCGATGCTGGTGCCGATCGGGCTGCTGTTCCTGTTCGCCCGGCAGTGGCGGGCGCTGGCCGTGGCCGTGCTGGTACCGGTGGGGGTCTCGCTCGCCGGCGCGCTGATGATGCCCAGTCCGTCGCTGTTCTTCACCAAGACGCTGCCCTTCCTGTTGCAGGGGCAGGACTCCTACGCCCTGCCGTGGGACGCCTCTCCGATCGCCGTGCTGCCGCGGCTGGGGGTGCCGGAGCCGGTGGCGGTGGTGGTGGCCTTCGCGGGTGCCGCGGCCGGGCTGTGGGGCGCCTGGCGGCGCTGGCGGCGGCCGGACGATGCGGACCAGGGGGAGCTGCGGCTCGTGGAGACGGCCTGCATGGTGATGCTCGCCGCATTTCTGGTCTCCCGTCCCTCCTTCGACCACTACCTCCTGGTGGTGCTCCCGCTGCTGCTGGCCTCGGGGGTGCGGGCCGGCTCGATGCCCCGCTCGCCCTGGTTCTGGCTGGCCCTGACGCCCCAGGTGGCCCTGGTCCCGTGGCCGTCGGAGCTGGCCCACAAGCGGCGGGCGTTCAAGGACTGCGCCACCCTCTGCGGGCTCGCGATCATGATGGCGCGTCGTGCACTGCGCTCCGGGCGGGTTACTCTGGAGCCCGTAACAACTGCGGGGTCCCCACCCAGGACCGAACCGGAGTGCGCCGCGACGCCAGCAGAATCGGCATCGCGGACCGCGTTTTGACCCGTACGGGTCTGCTTGGGTATCCTGCTGGTTTGTTATGCGTATTGGCTTTCTCATTCTCACGTGAAAGGGCCTTGCGCCGGTCCACCGGACCGATGACCAGCAGTTCGCGCGGGTGCGTCCCCGCTGCGAATGAGGGCTGTCGTGATCGTCCGTGGTGACCCTGTCAGGACCTTCCCGTGGGGCTTGCGCCCTTGGGATAACCACCACCGAAGAAGCGAAGGCATACGCGTGCGTACGTTCAGCCCCAAGCCCGGCGACATCTCGCGCCAGTGGCTCGTCATCGACGCCCAGGACGTTGTCCTCGGCCGTCTGGCGACCCAGGCCGCTGCCCTCCTGCGGGGTAAGCACAAGCCGACTTACGCCCCCCACATGGACATGGGCGACTTCGTCATCATCGTCAACGCCGACAAGGTTCACCTGTCCGGCAACAAGGCGTCGCAGAAGATGGCCTACCGCCACTCCGGCTACCCGGGTGGTCTCCGCTCGGTGCGCTACGACGACCTCCTGGCGAACAACCCGGAGAAGGCCGTCGAGAAGGCCATCAAGGGCATGCTCCCCAAGAACACCCTGGGCCGTCAGATGCTCTCGAAGCTGAAGGTCTACTCGGGCGACCAGCACCCCCACGCTGCCCAGCAGCCGGTGCCGTTCGAGATCACCCAGGTCGCGCAGTAGTTCCGGCCACCCCCTAAGACGTAGAAAATTCTGAGGAGCATCGTGGCCGAGACCACCGCCGAGACGACCGTCGAAGAGTTCGAGGGCAACGTCGAGGAGTACACCAGCGAGTCTGAGGTCGTCGTCGAGGGCGACTACACCTCCGAGTCCCTTGCCGGCCGCTTCGGCGACCCCCAGCCGGCCGCCGGCCTGGGCCGTCGCAAGAACGCCATCGCCCGCGTCCGGATCGTTCCGGGCACCGGCAAGTGGAAGATCAACGGTCGCACCCTTGAGGACTACTTCCCCAACAAGGTGCACCAGCAGGAAGTCAACGAGCCCTTCAAGCTCCTCGAGCTTGACGGCCGCTACGACGTCATCGCCCGCATCTCGGGTGGCGGCGTCTCCGGCCAGGCCGGCGCCCTGCGCCTGGGTGTGGCCCGTGCGCTGAACGAGGCGGACGTGGACAACAACCGCCCGGCGCTGAAGAAGGCCGGCTTCCTTTCCCGCGACGACCGTGCGGTCGAGCGCAAGAAGGCCGGTCTCAAGAAGGCCCGTAAGGCTCCGCAGTACAGCAAGCGTTAATCTGCGCCTGCTGTTCTGCAACGAAACCGCCCCGGCAGCACTCTCTGTGCTGCCGGGGCGGTTCGTTTACCGCCACAAGCGGCAAATACCTGTCACAAGCGGTCATACGCGAAGCGGAAACTCGGGAGGACAACAGTGGGACGACTCTTCGGGACGGACGGTGTACGCGGCGTTGCCAACGCGGATCTGACGGCGGAGCTCGCGCTCGGCCTCTCCGTGGCGGCTGCCCACGTACTCGCCGAGGCGGGCACCTTCGAGGGCCACCGGGCCACCGCCGTGGTCGGCCGGGACCCCCGTGCCTCCGGCGAATTCCTGGAGGCCGCGGTCGTGGCGGGCCTCGCGAGCGCGGGCGTGGACGTCCTGCGCGTCGGTGTGCTGCCCACCCCGGCGGTGGCGTATCTCACCGGTGCGCTGGGCGCCGACCTCGGCGTGATGCTCTCCGCCAGCCACAACGCCATGCCCGACAACGGCATCAAGTTCTTCGCGCGCGGCGGCCACAAGCTGGCCGACGAGCTGGAGGACCGCATCGAGTCGACCTACGAGCAGCACCGCACCGGCGCCCCCTGGGACCGGCCCACCGGCTCCGGCGTGGGCCGCGTGTCCGACTACACCGAGGGCTTCGACAAGTACGTCGCCCACCTCATCGGGGTCCTCCCCAACCGCCTCGAAGGCCTGAAGGTCGTCCTCGACGAGGCGCACGGCGCGGCCGCGTACGTCTCGCCCGAGGCCTTCGCCCGGGCCGGCGCGGAGATCATCACGATCGGCGCCGAGCCCAACGGCCTCAACATCAACGACGGTTGCGGCTCCACCCACCTCGGTCTGCTCAAGGCCGCCGTGGTCGAGCACGGCGCCGACTTCGGCATCGCGCACGACGGCGACGCGGACCGCTGCCTGGCCGTGGACGGCTCCGGCGCGGAGGTCGACGGCGACCAGATCCTCGCGGTGCTGGCGCTGGCCATGCGCGAGGCCGGCCAGCTGCGCGAGAACACCGTGGTCGGCACCGTGATGTCCAACCTGGGCTTCAAGCTGGCCATGGAGGCCGAGGGCATCCAGGTCGTGCAGACCGGGGTCGGTGACCGGTACGTGCTGGAGTCGATGAAGGAGCACGGCTACGCGCTCGGCGGCGAGCAGTCCGGCCACGTGATCATCCTCGACCACGCGACCACCGGCGACGGCACGCTGACCGGCCTGCTGCTCGCCGCGCGCGTCGCGGCCACCGGCAAGTCCCTCGCCGAGCTCGCGGGCGTCATGCAGCGACTGCCGCAGGTGCTGATCAACGTTCCCGACGTGGACAAGTCCCGCGTGACCACCTCCGCCGAGCTCGCCGCGGCCGTGGCCGACGCCGAGCGCGAGCTCGGCACCACCGGACGGGTGCTGCTGCGTCCCTCCGGTACGGAGCCGCTCGTACGGGTGATGGTCGAGGCCGCGGACATCGAGCAGGCCCGCGCGGTCGCCGGCCGGCTCGCGGACGTCGTGAAGTCCGCGCTCGGCTAGACCTCAGGCCCTAAAAGCCGCTGCCAGGCCTCCGTGGCGCACCCGGTTTCCGGATCATCCGGCTCTCCTGGGTGCGCCACAGCAGTTTCCAGCACAGGAGGGTGAGCGTTCCGGCGAGGATGATGCCGCCCAGGTTCACGGCCAGCTGGATGCCCGATCCCCACATCTGCGCGAAGTCGCCGTAGCTGAGGGCCACCGCGGCGTTGGCACCCGCCGGGACGGTGGTGACGGAGATCGCCACGCCCACCAGGGCGCCGGCCTTCGCCGAGGTCAGCGACAGCATGCCGGCGACCCCGGCGAGCAGCGCGACGACGAAGGAGAACGGGTCCGGCTGCCAGATGAAGCTGGTGTTCGGCCGGGGGTTCTCGAGCATCCCCTCCTGGAACAGGCCGAACGCGGTCATCACCAGGCTGAAGAGCGTCGTCGCCGCGATCGCCACGGTGAAACCGACGGCCAGGGCGATGAGCGAGCGCAGGGCGAACTTGTACCGGCGCTGCACCAGACCGGTGCAGACGCCGGCGAGCGGGCCGAACTCCGGGCCCACCGCCATGGCGCCCACGATCAGGATCGCGTTGTCCAGGACCACACCGCAGGCCGCGATCATCGTCGCGATGACCATGAATGCGGCGTAGGTGATCGTGAGGGTCGACTCCTCGTGCGTCGATTCGGCGAGCTGCTCCCAGACCACCGCGTCGGCGGCCTCGCCGGGCGCCTCCTCCTCGGCGTCGTCGGCGCGCCTGGAGATCGACAGGTCGATGTTCTCGACGGCGATCGAACCGCTTTCGCCGATGCCGAGCGCGCGCATCTCCTGGAGCAGTTCGTCCGCCGCCTCGCGGGCGACGTCGCACAGGACGAGGTCGCCCTCGGGGTCGCGGGCGGCGCCCGGCAGCACGACCAGGTGGGTGGTTCCGACCGTTCCGTCGATCAGCGCCACCACCCGCTCGGTGAGGTGGTGCGGGGTGATCATCCGCAGATGCAGCATCCCCGCACCCTAGCCACTGGCGGCCGGGCCCGTCTCTCCGGAGGGGACGGCCTAGAGCTTGCGGAGGCTCAGCTTCTGCACCTTGTGGTCCGGCCCCTTGCGGACGACGAGGGTGGCCCGGCCGCGGGTGGGTGCCACGTTCTCCAGCAGATTGGGCCGGTTGATCGTCCGCCACATCGTCTGCGCGTACTCCATGGCCTCCTCCTCGGAGACCTGGGTGTACTTGCGGAAGTAGGAGAAGGGGTTCTGGAAGGCGGTTGCGCGCAGCTTCCGGAAGCGGCCCAGGTACCAGCGCTCGATGTCCTCGGCACGCGCGTCCACGTACACGCTGAAGTCGAAGTAGTCGGCGAGGGCGACGCGGGTGCGGCCGTCGGTGCCGGGCAGGGCCGGCTGGAGCACGTTGAGGCCCTCGACGATCAGGATGTCCGGGCGGCGCACGACGAGCTCCTCGCCGGGCACGATGTCGTAGATCAGGTGTGAGTAGACCGGGGCCCGTACCTCGTCCTTGCCGGCCTTGATGTCGGCGACGAAGCGGGTGAGCGCGCGCCGGTCGTAGGACTCCGGGAAGCCCTTGCGGGAGGTGAGCCCGCGCCGCTGGAGCTCCTTCATCGGGTACAGGAACCCGTCGGTGGTCACCAGCTCCACGCGCGGGTGCTCGGGCCAGCGGGCGAGCAGGGCCTGGAGCAGGCGGGCTACGGTGGACTTGCCCACGGCGACCGAGCCGGCGACCCCTATGACGAAGGGGGTGCCCTGCTGGGCGCCGTGCCCGTTGCCCGCGTCGCCGAGGAAGGTGTTGAGGGTGCCGCGGAGGTTGCTGGTGGCGCCCACGTAGAGGTTCAGGAGCCGGGACAGCGGCAGGTAGACGTCGCGGACCTCGTCGAGGTCGATGACGTCGCCGAGGCCCCGGAGCTGCTCCACCTCCTCGGCGGTCAGCGGCAGCGGGGTCCGCTCCCGCAGCGCGCTCCACTCGGCGCGGGTGAGGTCGACGTACGGCGAGGCGTCGGGGCCGCGGCGGTGTGCGGGGCGCGTGGGGTGCCCGTCCCGCCCGGTGCGCTCCGTTGCGTCGTCCGGCGTGCTGCTTCGTGGCGGCGAAGTGATCACACCGCCATTGTCGGGGCTCCGGGGCGGTTGTGGGTGGTGTGGTCGGTCACGTGTGCAACGGGAGAGGCGCGTGACGGTCGGGGCCCGGCCGGAACCGGGAGGGTTGCACGGCCGGTGGTTTCGATTGGAAATTCTTGGTGTCTCGCCCGGGTCACGATTGGCCGCGATCGCCGTCCGTGGCGCCCCGGTGATCCATCGCCCCGTACATTGTTGATCACCGCAGTCATCTCCACGCCCCGCTCCGAGGGGCGCGGTTCGGGCTGCCCTGTACCTGTCTTTTCCATGGGGGAGTTTTTTCGTGCGCAACGCTCTTGTCCGTCGTACCGTCCTGGCCGCCTCCGCGGTCTCCCTGGCCCTGCTGGCCACCGCCTGCGGCTCCGACAAGGCCGACACCAAGGCGGACGCCAAGCCGTCGGCCCCCGCCTCCTCGCCGGCCCCGGCCGCGGCCAAGGGCAAGACGGACGCCGAGGCCACGGCCCTGGTCGTCACCCAGGCCGATCTGCCGGACCAGATCGTCTCCGCCGAGGGCGCGGCGAAGGCCGCCACCGAATCGGCCGGGGCCACGGTCGACAAGGCCGAGTGCAAGCCGCTGATGCAGGCCCAGTCGGGCCAGAAGGTGGGCACCGCGACCGGTATCGGCCGCACGGCCACCAAGGCCAAGCCGAAGGAGGCGGCCGCCGACGCCTCGCCCGAGGACAAGCTGAAGGCGGGCCTGGAGGCGCTCGGCGCCACCCAGACGCTGGTCAGCGTCGGCTCGTACGACGCGAAGGGCGCCGAGGAGGCGTTCGCCGCCCTCAAGACCGCTGCCGCGGCCTGCTCCGGCGGCTACACGGTCACCGAGAGCGGCGAGAAGGTGAAGTACCTCGACGTCAAGCCGGGTGCCGCCGTCACCGCCGGGGACGAGGCCGCGGCCTTCACCCTGACCATGGACCTGGACGACGGCGAGAAGTCCGCCAACCACTTCGTCGTCGTGCGCAAGGGCAACGCGCTGGCCACCTTCTACGCCTTCGGCGTGACGGCGGAGCAGCCCAAGACCGTGATCGACGCCCAGGTCAAGAAGCTCGGCTGAGTCCGGCCGCCGAACAGGCCGTCAACCCCGCTCCGGCGCATTCGCCGGGGCGGGGTTTTCGTCTTGTTCGGCTACGGGGCAGACGGCCGACCACGGCGTACGCTGCGCCGTATGTGCGGAATTGTGGGTTACGTGGGAGCGCAGTCGGCGCTCGATGTGGTCATTGCCGGACTCAAGCGGCTGGAGTACCGCGGCTACGACTCGGCCGGGGTCGCCGTGCTCGCGGACGGCAGCCTCGCGGCCGCCAAGAAGGCCGGCAAACTCGTCAATCTGGAGAAGGAGCTGGTCGGGCACCCGCTGCCGGCCGGCTCCACGGGGCTGGGGCACACCCGGTGGGCGACCCACGGCGGGCCCACCGACGCCAACGCCCACCCGCACCTCGACAATTCGGGGCGCGTGGCCGTCGTACACAACGGCATCATCGAGAACTTCGCCGCGCTGCGGGCCGAACTGGCCGAGCGCGGGCACCGGCTGGAGTCCGAGACGGACACCGAGGTCGTCGCGCACCTGCTGGCGGAGCAGTTCTCGGCGACCGGCGACCTCGCGGAGGCCATGCGGCAGGTCTGCCGGCGCCTGGAAGGTGCGTTCACGCTGGTCGCGGTGCACGCCGACGAGCCGGACGTGGTGGTCGGCGCGCGCCGGAACTCGCCCCTGGTGGTGGGCGTCGGAGAGGGCGAGAACTTCCTCGCCTCGGACGTGGCCGCATTCATCGCCCACACCCGCTCCGCGATCGAGCTGGGCCAGGACCAGGTCGTCGAGCTGCGCCGCGAGGGGGTCACGGTGACCAACTTCGACGGCACGGCCGCGACCGTGCGGGCGTACCACGTGGACTGGGACGCCTCGGCGGCCGAGAAGGGGGGCTACGACTACTTCATGCTCAAGGAGATCGCCGAGCAGCCGAAGGCCGTCGCCGACACCCTCCTGGGCAGGATCGACGCGAGCGGCTCCCTGACCCTGGACGAGGTGCGCATCCCCGTCTCGGTGCTCCGCGAGGTCGACAAGGTCGTGATCGTGGCCTGCGGTACGGCCTACCACGCGGGCATGATCGCGAAGCTGGCCATCGAGCACTGGACCCGCATCCCGTGCGAGACGGAACTCGCGAGCGAGTTCCGCTACCGCGACCCGATCCTGGACCAGCGCACGCTCGTCGTCGCGATCTCCCAGTCCGGCGAGACCATGGACACCCTGATGGCGCTGCGGCACGCGCGCGAACAGGGCGCCAAGGTGCTGGCCATCTGCAACACGAACGGGTCGACGATCCCGCGCGAATCGGACGCCGTGCTCTACACGCACGCCGGCCCCGAGGTGGCCGTCGCCTCGACCAAGGCCTTCCTGACGCAACTGGTGGCCTGCTACCTGGTCGCCCTCTACCTCGGCCAGGTCCGCGGCACCAAGTGGGGCGACGAGATCGAGGCCGTGATCCGCGAGCTGTCGGACATCGCCGCGGCGGTCGACACCGTACTGGAGACCATGGAGCCGGTACGGCAACTCGCGCGCTCCCTCGCCGACAAGAACACCGTGCTCTTCCTCGGCCGCCACGTCGGCTACCCGGTGGCGCTGGAGGGCGCGCTCAAGCTCAAGGAGCTGGCGTACATGCACGCCGAGGGCTTCGCGGCGGGCGAGCTCAAGCACGGGCCGATCGCGCTCATCGAGAAGGACCTGCCGGTGGTCGTCGTCGTCCCGTCGCCGCGCGGCCGGTCGGTGCTCCACGACAAGATCGTGTCGAACATCCAGGAGATCAGGGCCCGCGGGGCGCGGACCATCGTGATCGCGGAGGAGGGCGACGAGACGGTCGTCCCCTACGCCGACCACCTGATCCGGATCCCGGCCACGCCGACGCTGCTCCAGCCGCTGGTGGCGACCGTCCCCCTCCAGGTGTTCGCGTGCGAGCTGGCGACGGCGCGCGGCAACGAGGTCGACCAGCCGCGTAACCTCGCCAAGTCGGTGACCGTGGAGTAGCGGAGCAGTAGGGCGGCCTGGGTGATTATCGGTGTGGGGATCGACGTCGCGGAGATCGATCGGTTCGGCGCGGCGCTGGAGCGCACGCCGAACCTGGCCGGACGGCTCTTCGTCGACGCCGAGTTGACGCTGCCGAGCGGCGAGCGGCGCGGAACCGCCTCGCTCGCCGCGCGGTTCGCCGCCAAAGAAGCCCTGGCCAAGGCCCTCGGTGCGCCCGCCGGCCTGCTGTGGACCGACGCCGAGGTGTACGTCGAGGAGAGCGGGCGGCCCCGGCTGCGCGTCTGCGGGACGGTGGAGGCGCGGGCGCGGGCCCTCGGCGTGAAGTCCTGGCACATCTCGCTCAGCCACGACGCCGGGGTCGCCTCGGCCGTGGTGATCGCAGAAGGGTAGGGGGCAGTCCGTGCGCACTGCTTACAGCGTGGAGACCGTACGGGGCGCCGAGCGCGAGCTGATGGCGCGGCTGCCCGAGGGCGCCCTGATGCAACGGGCGGCGGCCGGACTGGCCGCCGCCTGCGCGGGGCTCCTGCGACGAAGGCGCGGCGGCGTGTACGGGGCGCGGGTCGTGCTGCTCGTCGGCCCCGGCGACAACGGCGGCGACGCCCTGTACGCGGGCGCCCGGCTGGCCCGGCGCGGCGCCGGGGTCACCGCGGTGCCGATGGACCCCGAGCGGATGCACCCGGCCGCCCTGGCCGCGCTGCTGGCCGCCGGGGGACGGGTGGCACAGGCCGTACCCCAGCGGGCGGACCTCGTACTGGACGGGCTGCTCGGGATCGGCGGCAGGGGCGGACTGCGCCCGGCGGCCGCCGACCTGGTGGAGCGGATCCCGCCGGGGGCCCCCGTGGTCGCGGTGGACCTGCCGAGCGGCGTGGACGCGGACACCGGGGAAGTGGCGGGCCCGGCCGTCGCGGCCGACGTGACGGTGGCCTTCGGGGCGTACAAACCCGGCCTGCTGATCGACCCCGGGGCCTCCCGGGCGGGCGCGGTGCACCTCGTGGACATCGGGCTGGAACTGCCGCCCCCGGAGGTGGAGGCCCTGCAGCACGCGGACGTCGCGGGGCTGCTCCCGGAGCCGACGGCGTCGAGCGACAAGTACCGGCGGGGCGTGGTCGGGATCGTCGCCGGGTCCGCGCAGTACCCCGGTGCGGCCGTGCTGGCCGTGGCGGGAGCACTGCGCGGCGGTGCGGGCGCGGTGCGGTACGTGGGGCCGGCGGCGGACGCGGTCCTCGCCCGCTACCCGGAGACGCTGATCGGGCCCGGCCGGGTGCAGGCCTGGGTGGTCGGCCCGGGGCTGGGCGAGGGGCGTGCCGGGGAGGTGGCGGAGCTGCTGGCCGGGGACGCGGCGGTGCTGGTCGACGCGGACGGGCTGCGCGGGCTGGACCCGGCGGCGCTGCGGGCCCGGAGCGCCCCCACGCTGCTGACCCCGCACGCGGGGGAGGCGGCGGCGCTGCTCGGGGTGTCGCGGGAGTCGGTGGAGGCGGGCCGGCTGGATGCCGTACGGGTGCTGGCGCAGCAGTACGGGGCGTCGGTGCTGCTGAAGGGCTCGACGACCCTGGTCGCCTCCGGCGCCGGCGCCGTCCGGGTGAACCCGACGGGCACCCCGTGGCTGGCCACCGCCGGCAGCGGCGACGTGCTCTCCGGGCTGGCCGGGTCCCTGCTGGCGGGCGGCCTGTCCGGTGCGGACGCGGGCGCGGTGGGCGCGTACCTCCACGGCCTGGCGGCCCGCCGGGTCGGGGGCCCCCTCCTGGCCCACCAGGTGGCCGAAGCCCTCCCGGCGGCCTGGCGCGACACCCGCCACCCCTGAGGCGGGCGGCGCGGGGAGGGGCCCGCGCGGCGGCGACCGCACCCGCCCGCCCGCACCCACCCGCCGCGCCCTCCCGCGGAACGAAGCGGAGACGCGATGGCCACTTGGCCCGGCCCCCGCAGGGCCGGGCGGGGATTCTGAGAGACTGGGGGCGATGAACGAGACAGCGACGCGCGTGTACGCCGAGATCGATCTTGACGCTGTACGGGAGAACGTGCGCGCACTGCGCGAGCGGGCGCCCCGGGCCGAGTTGATGGCCGTGGTCAAGGCGAATGCCTACGGGCACGGCGCCATCGAGTGCGCCAGAGCCGCCCGGCAGGCCGGTGCCACCTGGCTCGGTACGGCCACCCCCGACGAGGCCCTGGCCCTGCGCGCCGCCGGCATCGAGGGCCGCCTCATGTGCTGGCTCTGGACCCCCGGCGGGCCCTGGCGGGAGGCCGTCGAGGCCGACCTGGACGTCTCCGTCAGCGCCATGTGGGCCCTCGACGAGGTGCGCGAGGCCGCCCGCGCGGCCGGCCGCACCGCGCGCATCCAGCTCAAGGCCGACACCGGCCTCGGCCGCAACGGCTGCCAGCCCGCCGACTGGGAGGCCCTCGTCGGCGCGGCCGTCGCCGCCCAGGCCGAGGGCACCGTCCGGGTCACCGGCGTCTGGTCGCACCTCGCCTGCGCCGACGAGCCCGGGCACCCCTCCATCCAGCTCCAGCTGGCCGCCTTCCGCGACATGCTGGCGTACGCCGAGAAGGAGGGCATCGAGCCCGAGGTCCGGCACATCGCCAACTCGCCGGCCACCCTCACCCTGCCCGAGTCCCACTTCGACCTGGTGCGCTGCGGGCTGGCCGTCTACGGCGTCTCGCCCGCACCCGAGCTCGGCACCCCGGCCCAGCTGGGTCTGCGGCCGGCGATGACCCTCAAGGCCTCCCTCGCCCTGGTCAAGACGGTCCCCGCCGGGCACGGCGTGAGCTACGGCCACCACTACGTCACCGACGCCGCGGCGAACCTCGCGCTGATCCCGGCGGGCTACGCCGACGGCATCCCGCGGCAGGCCTCCGGCCTCGGCCCCGTGCTCGTCGCCGGCAAGATCCGCCACGTCGCCGGACGCATCGCGATGGACCAGTTCGTGGTCGACTTGGACGGAGACCACGCCCGCGCAGGTGACGAGGCCGTCATCTTCGGGGACGCGGAGCGCGGTGAACCCACCGCCGAGGACTGGGCCAGGGCGGCGCACACGATCGCGTATGAGATCGTCACCCGTATCGGTGGACGTGTGCCCCGGGTGTACCTGGGCGGCTGAGCGGAGTGAGGGCGGCGGCGTGAGCGAGAACTGGCGCAAGGCCGGCTGGGCCGGCGCCGCGATCGGCGTGATAGCCGCGGGTGCGGCGGCCGGTGTCGCGGTCGAACGGATCACCGTGGGGCGCGGCATGCGCATGAAGGCGCGCCTGGCACTCGACGCGGCCGGGGACTACGGCTCCCTGCGCGGCACCCAGGGAATCTGCCGGGCCGAGGACGCCACCGAGCTCTACTACGAGGTCGACGAGCTCCCCGACGACGGCAAGCGGCGCCGGCTGCGGCGCAAGCCCGAGCCCCCCGCCACCGTCATCTTCTGCCACGGCTACTGCCTCGCCCAGGACTCCTGGCACTTCCAGCGCGCCGCCCTGCGCGGTGTGGTCCGCGCGGTCTACTGGGACCAGCGCAGCCACGGGCGCAGCGCCCGCGGCCTCGCCCAGGCGGACGGCGAGCCGCTGGGCATCGACCAGCTCGGCCGGGACCTGAAGACCGTCATCGACGCCGCCGCCCCCGAGGGGCCGCTGATCCTGGTGGGTCACTCGATGGGCGGAATGACCATCATGGGATTCGCCGAGCAGTACCCCGAGCTCGTGCGCGACCGCGTCGTCGGCGTGGCCCTGGTCGGCACCTCCAGCGGCCGCCTCGACGAGGTGACGTACGGGCTGCCCGCGGTCGGCATGGGCGCGGTGCGCCGGATCCTGCCGGGCGTGCTCAAGGCGCTCGGCTCCCAGGTGGAGCTGGTGGAGAAGGGCCGCCGGGCCACCGCCGACCTCTTCGCCGGCATGATCAAGATGTACTCGTTCGGCTCCCGGGACGTGGATCCGGGCGTCGCGCGGTTCGCCGAGCGGCTGATCGAGGCCACGCCCATCGACGTGGTCGCCGAGTTCTACCCGGCCTTCCAGACCCACGACAAGTCCGGCGCGCTCCAGCAGTTCGCGGACCTGCCGGTCACCGTCATCGCCGGGGACCGGGACATGATCACCCCGCCCGCGCACAGCGTCGCCATCAAGGAGGCGCTGCCCGGCGCCGACCTCGTGGTCCTGGAGTCCACCGGGCACCTGATGATGCTGGAACGCCCGGAAACCGTGACGCGGCTGCTCACCGAGCTGCTGGCGCGCACCGGGGCGGTGGCGGTCCCCGCAGCGACTAACGTTGGCGGGCATGGAAGAAGTACCGCTGGAAGCACAGCGCAGCCAGGCGCCGGCAGCTGAGGCCGCGGCCGGCTCGCAGACCCGGATCACCGTCGATTCCCCGGACGCGATGCAGGAGTTGGGCCGCAGGATCGCCGCCCTGCTGCGCCCCGGCGACCTCGTCCTGCTGACCGGCGAGCTGGGCGCGGGCAAGACCACGCTCACCCGCGGCCTCGGCGAGGGCCTGGGCGTGCGCGGGGCCGTTACCTCGCCGACCTTCGTCATCGCCCGCGTGCACCCCTCGCTGACCGGTGGACCGGCGCTGGTGCACGTGGACGCGTACCGGCTGGGCGGCGGGCTGGAGGAGATGGAGGACCTCGACCTCGACGTCTCGCTGCCCGAGTCCGTGGTCGTCGTGGAATGGGGCGACGGCAAGGTGGAGGAGCTCTCCGACGACCGGCTGCACGTGGTCATCGCCCGCGCGGTCGGCCACGAGGAGGTCCTGGACGACGTGCGCGAGGTCTCGGTGCGCGGGATCGGGGCGCGCTGGGGTTCCGGAGCCGGGCTGGACGCGCTGGCGGGCGCCCTCTCGGAGTAAACGTACCGACAACTCGTCGGCAAGATATTGCGCTGTCGGCAGCGCTCGTGGTGACATGGTACCGAGAGTTTCTTAGGTATGCCTAAGTACGGTGTCCCGGGTCCAGGAGGGCAGCCATGTCGGCACCAGCAGGAGCACATCGCGAACCCCGCCCGTCCGCCGTCTCCATGTGGACGCTCCTCGCCGCCGGCGTGGCCGCCACCGCCGTCTCCACACCGCCCGCCCGGGAGTGCGCCACGGGCACCGGCGGGCCGGACGACCCCGCACACGAAGAGGCCGCTCCGGAGTCCGAAGCGGCCTAGAGGGCTCCCGGGGGAACCTTGGGGAGGCTGCCGCGTTCACCCGGTCGGGTGAAGGGCGGGCCGTCCGTCAAGGAACGACGACGACCTTCGACGCGATCGTCGCGAAAGCCCACATCGCATCGCCGTCGGCACGGGTCATCCGGATACCGCCGGTCTTCTTGTTCGGGTCGGGCTCCGGCATCGCGCCGTCCGTCCGGGCACTGAAACCGACCGCCACGCCCTCCGCGGTGGCGAACCGGACGACGTGCTCGATCGGCACCCCGTCCGAGCCGGTCACGGAACCCGAGCGCGAACCGACCAGGTAGGTGCCGGCCTTCGGGTGCACCGTGCTCGGCATCACCGCGAACGACTTCGGCTCCTGCGCGGGGTCGCCCACCAGCCACACCCGCTTCTGGCCCACCGAATACACCACCCGCACCCCGGTGCCGGAACCCTCCGGCACGGCCACCGGCTTCGCCGGGTCCTGCTTGGCGGCCTGACTCGCGGCGGGAGCCGGCTCCTGCGCGGCCGCCTTCGGGGGATGCGCGGGCGCCGTGGCGGAGGCCTGGTAGCCGAGGAAGCCGACGACGGCCACCGCCGCGGCGGTGAGCCCGGCCACGATTCCCGAGCTGCTGCGTGCCACCTTGCTCCACCTCTCCGCGCCGACTGGTACCACGTTCGATACCCCGGTCGAAAGGTAGCAGCCACCCTGCTCCCAGACCGGCCGCAAGGGGCGCGGCCCCCGGAGTCGTAGGCTGTTCGCGTGCTCTTGCTCGCCGTAGATACCGCCACGCCCGCCGTCACCGTCGCCCTGCACGACGGTGAGTCCGTCGTCGCCGAGTCGAACCAGGTCGACGCCCGCCGCCACGGGGAGCTCCTGCTGCCCTCCGTGGACAAGGTCCTCGCCGAGGCCGGCACCACGCTCGAAGCCGTCACCGGCGTCGTCGTCGGCGTCGGGCCCGGCCCCTACACCGGGCTGCGCGTGGGCCTCGTCACCGCCTCCACCTTCGCCGCCGTGCTCGGCGTGCCCGTGCACGGGCTGTGCACCCTCGACGGCCTCGCGTACGCCGCCGGGGCCGCCGGCATCGAAGGCCCCTTCACCGTCGCCACCGACGCACGGCGCAAGGAGGTCTACTGGGCCCGGTACGAGGACCCGCGCACGCGCGCCGGCGAGCCCGCCGTGGACCGCCCGGCCGACATCGCCGAGCAGGTCGCGGGCATGCCCGCGGTCGGCCAGGGCGCACTCCTCTATCCCGAGGTCTTCCGGGACGCCCGCGGCCCCGAGCACCAGTCCGCCGCCGCACTGGCCTCGCTGGCCGCGGAACGACTGGCGGCCGGCCTGGAGTTCCTGCCTCCGACCCCGCTCTACCTGCGCCGGCCCGACGCGCAGGTCCCGAAGAACTACAAGGTGGTCACCCCGCAGTGACGTCCCACACGCTGCGTGAGATGCGCTGGTGGGACATCGGACCCGTGCTGGAACTGGAGCACGAGCTGTTCCCCGAGGACGCCTGGTCCGCCGGGATGTTCTGGTCCGAACTCGCCCACGCCCGAGGCCCGCAGGCCACGCGCCGCTACATCGTCGCCGAGGACGGGACGGGCCGCCTGGTCGGCTACGCCGGACTGGCCGCCGCCGGCGACCTGGCCGACGTACAGACCATCGCGGCCGCGCGCGACCAGTGGGGGACCGGGCTCGGCGCCCGGCTCCTGACCGACCTGCTGCGCGCGGCCACCGCATTCGAATGCGCCGAGGTGCTGCTGGAGGTACGGGTGGACAACACACGCGCCCAGAAGCTCTACGAGCGCTTCGGCTTCGAGCCCATCGGCTTCCGCCGCGGCTACTACCAGCCCGGCAACGTCGACGCGCTCGTCATGCGACTGACCGACCCCGCACAAGCACGAACTGAGAGCAGTGAGAGCAATGGCTGACGAACCGCTCGTCCTCGGCATCGAGACCTCCTGCGACGAGACCGGCGTCGGCGTCGTCCGCGGCACCACCCTGCTCGCGGACGCCATCGCGTCGAGCGTCGACGAGCACGCGCGCTTCGGCGGCGTCGTGCCCGAGGTGGCCTCGCGGGCCCACCTGGAGGCGATGGTCCCCACCATCGAACGCGCCCTCAAGGAAGCCGGCGTCAGCGCCCGCGACCTCGACGGCATCGCCGTCACCGCCGGCCCCGGCCTCGCGGGCGCGCTGCTCGTGGGCGTCTCGGCGGCCAAGGCCTACGCGTACGCGCTGGGCAAGCCGCTGTACGGGGTCAACCACCTGGCCTCCCACATCTGCGTCGACCAGCTGGAGCACGGCCCGCTGCCGGAGCCCACGATGGCCCTGCTGGTGTCCGGCGGCCATTCCTCGCTGCTGCTGGCCCCGGACATCACCTCCGACGTACGGCCGCTCGGCGCGACCATCGACGACGCGGCGGGCGAGGCCTTCGACAAGATCGCGCGCGTGCTCCAGCTGGGCTTCCCCGGCGGTCCGGTCATCGACCGGCTCGCGCGCGAGGGCGACCCGAAGGCGATCAACTTCCCGCGCGGGCTGACGGGCCCGCGCGACGCCGCGTACGACTTCTCGTTCTCCGGACTGAAGACGGCCGTCGCCCGCTGGATCGAGGCCAAGCGCAAGGCGGGCGAGGACGTCCCGGTGCGCGATGTGGCCGCGTCCTTCCAGGAGGCCGTGGTGGACGTGCTGACGCGCAAGGCGATCCGGGCGTGCAAGGACGAGGGCGTCGACCACCTGATGATCGGCGGCGGCGTCGCGGCCAACTCCCGGCTGCGCTCGCTGGCGCAGGAGCGGTGCGACGCGGCGGGGATCGTGCTGCGCGTACCGCGGCCGAAGCTGTGCACGGACAACGGCGCGATGGTGGCGGCGCTGGGCGCCGAGATGGTCAAGCGGAACCGGCCCGCCTCGGACTGGGACCTGTCGGCGGACTCCTCGCTCCCGGTGACGGACCCGCACGTGCCGGGCACGTCCCACGACCACGTGCACGAGCACGAACTGAGCAAGGACAACCTGTACTCGTGAGCACCGTCGCGCTGATGTGGGAGGCCCGGGCCGCCGACGGCCGGGGCAACGAACTGCTGGAGTGGGCCCGCGCCCAGGTCCTGGCCCGGGAGCCGGTGCGCCGCGAGGTGTTCCGGGCCCCGCAGGACCGGGTCCTCGTGATCACCTGGTGGGAGGCCGCCGAGGGCGTGGCGGCGGACCTCCCCGAACTGCCCGAGCCCGCGGCCGACCTGATCACGCGTGCGGTGCACCGCTGGCGTTTCGAGTCGGTGCAGGTGGACCAAGCCTGACCGAAGCCACCGCCCCGGGGACGCCCGCCCGCCCGGCCCGGGTGGCGCCGGGCCCGCGTTTCAACCGTCGAGCGTCGCCGCAGGCGGGCCGGCAGGCGGGACCGCCGGGGCGCCGATCAGCATCGACGGAGCCCCCGCCACCCGGGTCAGGAAGACGGTCGCCGAGTTCGGCCCCTGCGGCTTGACCTTCCGGCGCAGTTCCTCGGGCTCGATCGCCGAGCCGCGCTTCTTCACGGTCAGGATCCCGACCCCGCGCTCGCGCAGCAGCGCCTTCAGCTTCTTCAGGCCGAAGGGCAGCACGTCGGTGATCTCGTACGCCGTCGCGTACGGCGTCGCGCGCAGCTCGTCGGCGGTGACGTAGGCGATGGTCGGGTCGATCAGCCGGCCGTCCAGCTGCTCGGCGACCTCGGCGACCAGGTGGGCGCGGATGACGGCGCCGTCGGGCTCGTAGAGCCAGCGGCCGACCGGCCCGGCCGCCGGGTCGGGCAGCGGATCGGCGGTGTGCAGCCCGCGCGGCCCGGGGAGCAGGGTGGCGCGCACGGTTCCCGGCGCGGTCCCGAACCAGAGCACGGCCTCCTTGACGTCCCCCTGGTCGGAGATCCACTCGGCCTCGGCCTCCGCCGGCACGGCCTCGTGCGGGATCCCCGGTGCGATCTTGATGGCGGCGTACTTCGCCGCCCGGGCCGTCTCCACCGCCCACGACAGCGGCGGCGAGTACGACTCGGGGTCGAAGATCCGGCCGCGCCCCCCGCGCCGGGCCGGGTCGATGAAGACGGCGTCGTAGCCGGAGGTGTCCACCTCCGTCACGTCCGCCTCCCGGACCTCGATCAGGTCCGCCAGCCCCAGTGCCTCGGCATTGGCCCGGGCGACGGCGACGGTGAGGGGGTCGTGGTCCACCGCGAGCACCCGGATGCCGAGCCGGGCCAGCGCGAGGGCGTCCCCGCCGATCCCGCAGCACAGGTCCGCGAGGCTGCGTACGCCGAGGGCCGCGAGCCGTTCGGCCCGGTACGAGGCCACGGACGCGCGGGTGGCCATCTCGCCGCCGCCGGGCGTGAAGTACATCCGGAAGGCGTCCTCCGCGCCGAACTTCGCCACCGCGCGCTGCCGCAGCCGGGCCTGACCGAGCGCGGCGGAGACCAGCCCGGCGGGGTGCTCGCGGCGCAGCCGGGTGGCGACGGCCAGCTCCTGGGCGGGGTCGTAGTCGCGGAGCGAGTCGAGGAGGGCGCGGCCCTCGGGGGCGAGGAGCGCGGCGAAGTCTTCGGGGGTCACGGCTCCATTGTCGGCGACGGGCGGGACCCGGACGGTGTGGGCCAGTCGAAGGAAGGTGGGACCGCGTTCGCGGTGTCTTCCCGGGAGCCCGTGTGTCGGGTGCCAGGATGCGCAGCTATGCAGCTAGTACGACAAAAGGGAAATAAGTCGCAACAAGGTCACCGGTACGCGGCGGGTCCGCGCGGCCGGTTCGGGGTGGCCGTCGCAGCCCTGCTCGTCGCCGCCCTCGGAACGGCCTGCGGATCCGGGGACTCCGGTCCGGACAAGGCCGCGAAGGAGAAGGCCGCCAAGGCTGCGGAAGCGGGCGCGGCGGGCGCGCTCAGCGCCGCCGAGAAGGCCAAGGCGGCCCAGCAGGCGCGCGTCGTCGCGGCGAAGAAGTGGGGTCTGCGCAAGACCCCGCTCGCCGCCCCGCCGGCGCCGAAGGAGAAGCCGGAGATCACCACGCGCGACGGCTTCGAGGTGGAGGACCAGGAGGAGTACCCCCACGTCTTCACCACCGTCCCGACCGAGGACAAGGTCGTCTTCCTGACGATCGACGACGGCTCGGAGAAGGACCCCGAGTTCCTGAAGATGATGCAGGAGCTCAAGATCCCGTACACGGCCTTCCTCAGCGACTACGTCGTACGGGACAACTACCCGTACTTCAAGAAGATGCAGGCCGCGGGCGTCACCCTGAACAACCACACGCTCAACCACCGCTACATGCCGGGCCTGTCGTACGAGCAGCAGCGCGAGGAGATCTGCGGCCAGCAGGACACCATCCAGAAGCAGTTCGGCAAGCGGCCGACCCTCTTCCGGCCGCCGTACGGCAACTACAACCAGGACACGCTGCGCGCGGCGAAGTCCTGCGGCATCAAGGCGGTCCCGCTGTGGAACGCGGAGGCGTTCACCAACCGGATGGACTACCGGGAGTGGGACCGCGACCTGCACCCCGGTGACATCATCCTCACGCACTTCCGCGGCAAGGAGGACTGGAAGGGCACGATGCCTGACATGATCCGTCATGTCATGAAGACCGTCACGGACAAGGGATACGCCGTGGCTCGCCTGGAGGACTATCTGTGAAGCACGCGCGCCGGTTGGTAGCCGGAACGCTGGCGGCCGGCGCGCTCGCGCTGTCCCTGACGGGGTGCGGGGACAACGTCGACACCACCGAACGACTGGGCCGCAAGACGGCGGAGGCGACACCGGACGCCGGTGGCGCCACGCCGTCCGCGGCCCCGTCCGGCGCTACGCCGGCGCCCGGGGGCGCATCCGACGAGGCGTACAAGAAGTGGGGCCTGACGGCCCCCCTCCAGTACGCGCCCAAGCCGGCCCGGAAGCCCCAGATCCCGAAGCCGACCGCGGGCAAGGTCCCGGTGATAGACCGAATACCCGTCGCGCCGGACGACAAGGTCGTCTTCCTGACCTTCGACGACGGAGCCGAGAAGGACCCCGAGTTCCTGAAGATGGCGGCCGACCTCAAGCTGCCGATCAGCATGTTCCTCACGGACAACGTGGCCTCGTCGGACTACGGACACTTCGAGAAGCTCCGCGACAACGGCTCGGCGAGCACGATAAACAACCACACGCTGTCGCACCCGAACCTTCGCACCCTGTCCTTCGAAGGGCAGAAGAAGGAGATATGCGGCCAGCAGGACCGCCTGGAGAAGCGCTTCGGCCAGCGCCCGCCGCTGTTCCGCCCGCCCTTCGGCAACTACAACGACGACACCCTCCGGGCAGCCTCGGAGTGCGGAGTCTCGTCCCTGGTCCTGTGGCGCGTGTCGATGCAGATCAACAACTTCCAGTACGCCGAGGGCTCCGCCCTCAAACCGGGCGACATCGTCCTCGCCCACTTCCGCGGCCCCGGCGAACTCAAGGGCACGACGGAAACCCAGATGACGACCCGCATGCTCCAGCGCATCCAGGAACAGGGCTACCGCATAGGCCGCCTGGAGGACTACCTGTAGGGCGGGCGGGATCCACTGGGGCGGCGTTGGCGGGCGGGAGCCACTCGACCGGTAGTCAGGGACGCGTATGGGGGTTTCCCGTCAGTCTCATCGTCTCTCCGTGTCGGGCCGGTCCCTCAAGGGCGCTCCTCCTTCGTCGTCGCGTCGCTTCGCGATGGCCTTCGGCCACCCTTGACCGACCGTCCCGCCCCGGACATACGAAGACTGCCGGGAAACCCCCAAAGGAACGGGCCGGGGGATTCTTTTCAGGGACGGGCACGCCAGAGAACCGCGAGCGGGCCCGGGGCGCGCCAGATCGCTACGCGCTTCGCACGTATCAGCGTCCGACGACCGTCCGGGGCTGGACATAAACCGCCATCAATCGCTACGCGCTCCTCCATGACCGCCTCCGACGCTTGCCCTGGGCTGATCACGGGCTTCGGAAGGTGCGGCCCGGTCGACGGGCTCGACGTTGGCGACGGAGGTGGAGAATTCACGCCCGGACGCGCCGCGGATGCAGGCGAGTTCCACCCGGTGCTCTGTGCGGCCAAGGGACTCGTGTGTGGGCCCGCAGCCGCCGCTTCGTGCTGGACGGCAAACCGGTGCTCTTCGCGGTGTCGCACCTGCCGTCGGACATCGTTGCGGACTCGGCCGTCACCCAGGTCGACACCGGTCCCGGCGGGACGTACGCACGTCTGGCGGAGCTGGGGCACGCGCCCGTCCACTTCCGGGAGGAGATCCGCTGCCGGATGCCTTCGGCGGACGAGGCCGAGCGGCTGTCACTCTCCATCGGCACGCCGGTCGTCCGGATCGTCCGCACGGCGTTCGCCGAGGGCGGGCGGGTCGTCGAGGTCAACGAGATGACTCTCGACTCCGCTTCCTACGTGCTGGAGTACGGCTTCGACGCCTAGAAGGGCGGAGTGTCGCTGTAAGCCGTCGGCCGGGGTGGTGGGGTGCGGGGGCGGGGTGTGCGAAGGAGGGTCACCGCCTCCTCGACGCGGCCCAGCTCCACCAGGGCCGGGCCGAGGGGCCACCGGTGGTCCAGGCGGTCCGTGTCCAGCAGGGCGATGGCCTCCTCCGGGTGCCCGGCGTCGATCAGCAGGCAGGCCAGGCTCTCCGTTGCGTACCAGCTGCCGCCCTCGGGGTGGGCGCGGGCCTCCGCCAGCGCTTCGTCGAGCCGGCCGCAGGCGGCCATCAGCGGCCCGCGCAGCCGGAACAGTTCCCATTCCTCCTCGCCCCGACGGGCCTTGAGCGCGTCCAGGTGGGCGAGGCCCTCCTCGGCTCGCCCCTCGGCCGCGAACAGCTTGCACAGCAGGTCGACGACCCAGTCCTCGGCGCTGTCCGGGGCGCGCATGACCTCGATGGCCTCGGCGCCCCGCCCGTGCCGGGCCAAGAGCTCCGCGAGGAGTACCGCCGTGTTCAGGCGGTCCTCCTCCCCATGCTTCCGGTACACGTCGACCGCGCCCGCCACGTCGCCGCGCTCCTCCAGCAGCTCTGCGAGCCGGCGGAGCGCCTCGTGCGTGCCCGGACCGGCCACGTAGGCGCGCAGTTCGTCGATCCGGTCGTGCCGGACCAGCAGTTCGGCCAGCGGGTCGCGGTTGTTGACGACCGTGGCGCCGGGCGAGTGCAGCACCGCGATCGCCTCGTCCGTACGGCCCTGCTTCTCGCGCACGAGCGCCAGGAGGTTCACCGCGTTGAACGGCTCCATGTACGGCCTGCCGCACTCCGGACTTCCGCAATGGGCGCACGGCATACCAGGCGCTCTGCAGGCCTCCAGCAGCTCCGCGACCTCGTCGCCGCGCCCCAGCCCGACGCCCACCTCGACCAGTGCCTCGGCGAGCATCCAGTCGGTGACGTGCGGCAGGAGCAGCTCGTACGCCTCCTCCCCCTGCCCGTGGCGGGCCAGCAGCAGCGCCAGGTCGTGCAGGGCCGACAGCTCGCCCTGCGACGCGAAGGGGCGGACGAGGGCGACGGCCTCCTCGCCCCGGCCCCCGGCGTCCAGCAGCCGCGCGGCCTCCGCGGCCGCCGTCCACCAGCCGGTGGCGACGTACGGGGCCAGTACCTCAAGGGCCTCGTCCAACTCTCCGCGGCCGGCCAGGAGACGCGCCCAGGCGCGGGCGCAGAACCAGTCGCCGTCCTCCGCCACGGCCTGCCTGCGGACCACTTCGGCGTGCCCGAGGGCGAGGAGGCGGTCGACGAGGTCCGGGGGCACGCACTCGTCGTGCATGTTGGTTCTGCGGTGGAGTACGGCGGCGTCCATAGCCGCACCCTAAAGGGCGCTCGTCCGACCCCCTTCCGGTGATTGCCGGGCGCCCCGCGAGCCGACCACGGGCCGCACCGGGTACGCCTCTCCGCACCGACCATGCCGAGCCCATTCAGGAGATCAACCATGTACGCAGCAGTGCGGCGGTACGAAGGCGTGACCGACCCGGCCGAGGCCGGACGCCTCGTCGACGAGGGGTTCGTGCCGATCATGCGCCAGGTTCCGGGATTCGTGGCGTACTACTGGGTCGATGCCGGTGGCGGGGTGATGGTGTCCACCAGCGTCTTCCGGGACCGGGCAGGGATCGACGAATCGATCGCCAGGGCGGCGCAATTCGTACGCGACAACCTGGCCCAGTTCCTGCCCAACCCGCCGCAGGTCACGGCGGGCGAGGTGGTTGCCTCGGCCTGACGCCTGCACTCCCTGCCGCCTGACAGGGAGATACCCGCCCCGGACGACCGCCGGACGCTGAGACGTGCGAAGCGCGTAGCGATCTGGCGCGCCCCGGGCCTGCTCGCGGGTCTCTGGCTACCGCCCCAGTGGCTCCCGCTCACTGCCGCCCGGCCTCGCTTCCGCGCTCACCAGTGGGGTGATGGTGGTTTCTGCCGGGCCGTGGGTGTCCGCCTCGCGTTGGCGTTCTGCGCTGTCGCTGATGCGGAGGAGCAGGGCGATCATGATCCAGTTGGCCAGGAGTGAGGAGCCGCCCTTGGCCAGGAAGGGGAGGGCCTTGCCCGTCAGGGGGATCAGGCCCGTCACGCCGCCCGCGACCACGAAGACCTGGAGGGCCAGCGCCGCGGCCAGGCCCACGGCGAGCAGTTTGCCGAACGGGTCGCGGGCCCCGAGCGCCATGCGGAGTCCCCGCTGCACGAGGAGTGCGTAGAGGATCAGTACGGCCATGACCCCGGCCAGGCCCAGCTCCTCGCCCACCGTGGTCAGGATGAAGTCGCTGCGTCCGGCGAACGCGATCAGCTCGGGGTGGCCCATGCCGAGGCCCGTGCCCGAGATGCCGCCCGTGCCGAAGCTGAACAGGGCCTGCGCCGACTGGTCGGAGGTGACCCCGGCCGGGCGGTTCTCCCAGTAGTAGGACAACGGGTTGAGCCAGGCGGCCACGCGCGCCTTCACGTGCGGCTCCGTCGAGCCGACCACGAAGGCGCCCGCCGCGGCCATGAGCAGGCCGCAGACGATCCAGCTGGTGCGTTCGGTGGCGACGTACAGCATCACCACGAAGACACCGAAGAAGATCAGCGAGGTGCCGAGGTCGCGTTCGAAGACCAGGACCAGCATCGAGACGATCCACACCGTGACGATCGGACCGAGCTGACGCATCGGGGGCAGTCGCATGCCCAGGAACCGGCGGCCCGTCAGGGCGAGGGAGTCGCGGTGGACGACCAGGTATCCGGCGAAGAAGATCGCGATCATGATCTTGACGAACTCGCCGGGCTGGAGCGAGAAGCCGAAGAGTTTGATCCAGCGCTTCGCGCCGTAGGTGTCCGCGCCGAAGAAGGCCGGCGCGATCAGCAGCACCAGCGCGACGGCCATCGTGATGTAGATGAAGCGTTGCAGCAGCCGGTGGTCGCGCAGCAGCGCCAGTACGAGCAGGCAGGCGGCGACCCCGACCACCGTCCACATCAGCTGGCCGGGGGCGTTCGCGTCCGAGTTGTAGCGCTCGATGTAGCCCTGGTCGAGGCGGTGCAGCAGCACCAGGCCGAGGCCGGTCAGCAGCATCGCGAGCGGGAGGATCAGCGGATCCGCGTAGGCCGCGAAGCGGCGCACGCCCAGGTGCCCCACCAGGGACAGCAAGGTCATGCTGATGGTGAACCCGGCGAGGTTGGGCGGCAGCTCGTCGTTCATGGCGAGGCCTGCGGCGGCGTGGCCGAAGACGGCGATGGCGATGACGAAGAGCAGGAGCAGCGCCTCGGTGCGCCGGCGGGCGACCGCCGTCGTCAGGGGTTTCAGTCCACGCACGGGATGCCGCCACCGTCCCTGGAAGCGGGCGGCGAGGGCGGTGAGGACGGTGAGGGTGGCGACGACGGCGACGGCGCCGCCGGTGAGGACGGTGCGCCGGGGCCGGGGGAGGCCTTCGGTCCGATCTGCTCGGTAATGAGGCGCTTTATCTTCATATCATCTACGACGTTGATGTCCTCCCCATGGTTCCTTCCGAAGCCTTCGATGGGAAGTGTCGTGAATTGGACCTTCCCCCCGGACAGGTTCTTGGCCTGCTTCACGAACGCCAGCAGATCCCAGCCCTCGTCCGTCACCACGTCCTGTTTCGCGGCATCGATCAGCTTGATCAGCTTCGCCGGATCGGTGAAGGTCCCGGCCGAGTTCAGCTTCTTCGTCGCCCCCGCCAGGAAGGCCTGCTGCCGCTTCGTCCGGTCCAGGTCACCCCTCTCCAGGCCGTGCCGCTGCCGTACGAAGGCGAGCGACTGCCGGCCGTCGAGCGTCTGCGGCCCCGCCGGGAAGTCGGCGCCCGAGTACGAGTCCTTCACCGCCCTGTTCAGGCACACCGGTACGCCGCCCAGCGCGTCCGCGAGGTGGTAGAAACCGGCCAGGTTCAGCTCGGCGAAGTGATCGATCGGGACCCCCAGGAAGTTCCGCACCGTCTCGATCTGCGCGGCGCGTCCCGCCTCCCGGCCGTCCCGCTCCAACTGCCGTACGTCCGTGACCCCCTGCGCGGCGAGCTGCTCCTGCTTCTTCTCCTTCGCCAGCCCGTACGCCTTCTTGATCTTGTCCTTGCCGTGGCCGGGTATGTCGACGAAGTCGTCGCGCGGGACCGAGAAGGCCTTCGCCCGGCTCCCGTCCCCGGGCACGTGCAGCAGGATCAGGGTGTTCGCGTTGTAGCCGCCGATGTCCGAGCTGCCGGCGTGCAGCTTGTCGAGGACCTCCTCCGGCAGTTTCTCGCCGTTCCGGTCCCGCCGGCTGTCCAGCCCCACCAGCAGGATGTTGCTGTCGCCGGACTTCGACTTCTCCGCGCCTTCGAGAGCCTTGGAACTGCCGATACCGGCCGCGAGGTCGCGGTACAGGTACCAGGCGCCCCCTCCCGCCAGGGCTCCCAGCGCGCACCCGGTGACCAGCAGCGTGCGGACCGCGCGCCGTCGGCGGGACGGGCGGCGGGATCGTGTCGTCGGCTTCCTCCGGTGCGCGCTCATACCTGCCGATGCTGACGGAGGTCCGCTGAAGGAATCCTGAGGGCGCCCGCGGAGCGCTACCGGATGCGCAGCACCAGCCGCGCGCCCCCACCGGGCGCCGGCAGCGCGCGTACGTCGCCCCCGTGAGCCCGCGCAATCTCCCGGGCGATGGCCAGACCGAGCCCGGTGCCGCCGCTGGCCCGACCGCGGTCCGCGTCCAGGCGTACGAACCGCTCGAACACCCGGTCCCGGTCCGCCTCCGGGATGCCCGGGCCGTCGTCCGTGACCTCCAGCAGCCTCCAGCCGTCGTGCTCCGCGGCCCGCACGACCACCTCGGCGCGGGCGTACCGCAGCGCGTTGTCCACCAGATTGGCCAGCGCCCGCTCCAGCCGCGCCGGATCACCGGACGCCGGTACGGGCGCCCGCGCATCCAGCCGTAGCGAGACCCGGGCGTCACCCCGCGGGCCGCCCCGGCGCGCCGCGTCCTCCGCGGCCAGCAGCGCCAAATCCACCGGCTCGCTCCGGGGCGCCGGGCCGCCGTCCAGCCGGGCCAGCAGCAGGAGGTCCGCCGCGATGCGCTGAAGCCGCTCGGTGTCCGCCAGCGCGGCCCCGACCGACTCCCGGTCGGGGCGGTCCATGGCCAGCGCCACCTCCAGCCGGGACCGTACGGCGGCCAGCGGATTGCGCAGCTCGTGCGAGGCGTCCGCGGTGAACTGCCGCTGCCGGGCGTCGGAGCGCTCCAGCCGGTCGAGGGTGTCGTTCACGGTCCGGGCCAGCCGCGCGATCTCGTCCGCCCCGCCCGGGTCCGGGACCCGCCGGTCCAACTCGCTCGCCGTGACGGCCGCCAGCTCGCGGCGGATCGCGTTCACCGGGCGCAGTGCGCGGCCCGTCACCCACCAGGCCAGGGCCGCGGCGAAACCGGCGAGCGGGGGACCGCCCGCCAGGAGTCCGATCGCGACGGCCCGGGTGGCGTCGTCGACGTCGCCGAGCACGGTCATCGCGTACACGGTGTGCGCGCCCGGCGCGTTGACGACGACCACCGCGCGCCGTTCCCCGCCGGGGCGGGCGGGAGGGAGCACGGCCGACCGGGAGTCCTCCCCGGGCCCGGGGCGAGGGGCGCCGGCCAGGTCGGGGGTGTGCTTCGGATCGCCGGTGCCGCTACCGGTGCTGGCGACCGTCCGGCCGGCCTCGTCCCGTACGAGGACCAGGTCCACCCCGCTCTCGGGCGCGGGCAGCCGTCCACCGGGCGGCAGGGTCCGGCTGTCGAGCTGCGCGGCGACCTTGCGGGCGGCGAGCTCGGCACGGCCGGTGGTGTTGTCGAGGAGGTTCGCCCGCAACAGGGCGTGCAGCCACAGCCCCCCGGCGGCGAGGACAGCGGCCATCGCCAGGGCCGCCGCGGCGGCGGTGCGCGCCCGGATGCTGCTAACCACCGTCGGGGGCCAGCCGGTAGCCGGTTCCGTGGACGGTGCGGATCGAGCGGCGGCCGAAGGGGGCGTCGATCTTCTTGCGCAGCGAGGAGACGTACACCTCGACGATGTTCGGGTCGATACCGTGCGGGGAGTCCCAGACCTCGTCCAGAATGTCCTGCTTGGCGACGGCCCGGCCCGGCTGCTCCATCAGGCAGGCGAGCACGCCCAGTTCGCGGGCGGTGAGCTCGATGTCCCGGTCGCCGCGGCGGCACCGGCGGCCCTGCGGATCCAGGACGAGGTCGCCGGCCTGGAGCGTGCCGCGGTCGGGAGCGCCGGCGCGGCGGGCCAGTGCGCGTATTCGGGCGGCCAGGACGACGAAGGAGAACGGCTTGGTGAGGTAGTCGTCGGCGCCGGAATCCAGGCCCTCGGCCTCGTCGTACTCGCCGTCGCGGGCGGTGAGCATCAGGACGGGGGTGGTGTCGCCGTGGGCGCGCATCCTCGTGCAGATCGCGTGGCCGCTGGGACCCGGGAGCATCAGGTCGAGGAGGACGACGTCGTACGGGCCGCCGGCGAGGGCGAGGTCCATGCCGAGGTGGCCGTCGTGGGCGATGTCCACGCGGTGGCCGTCGGCGGAGAGGCCGCGCCGCAGGGACTCGGCGAGGCCTTCTTCGTCTTCGACTACGAGAATGCGCACGGCCCAAGCCTCACATATCGCCCGTCCGGGGCGCGGCCGGGTGTGCGGCTTGCGGTGGTGTGCCGGGTGCCCTGCGGGCGGCTCGGCGGTGTGCGGCTCGCGGCGGTGTGCCGGGCTCTGCCGGGTGCCCTGCGGGCGGCCCGTGCGATGTCCGGCTCGGCGCCGTGTGCCGGGCTCTGCCCGGACCCGCGCCTCAAACGCCGGCGAGGCTGAGTGGTGCGGGCCCGTGCCTTCGTGAGCGGCATGGCCGGGACGGTGCGGGCCGGCGCCTTCGTGAGCGGGGTGGCCGGGCCGGGATGGTGGTGCGGGGTGGTCGGCCTGGGCCGGTGCGTGGGGCCGGGGCGGGGTGTCTCCTCGGCTCGGCGCGCGCGGGCATGTCTCGGCCGTACGCGGGGGTCGCGCCTCGTCCTGCGGGGACACCCCGCCCCGTCCCCACTCCCCTCCGCCGACACACCCCCGGGAAAGCCCTGCCCCCCAATCGGGTCCCGCGTACAGCCGAAGCCTGCCGTGGGGCGGGGACACGCAGGAGGGTCCCCGCAGGACGAGGCGCGACCCCCGCCGTACGGCCATGACGCCGCCGCGCGCGCCGAGCCGAGGAGATCCTCGTGCGGGGCACCGCCCCACCCGAGATCCGCCAAATCAAGCCCCGCCGGCGTTTGAGGCGCGGGGTCCGGGGCGGAGCCCCGTGCAACGGCGGGGCGGGGCACCGCCAAGCCGCCCGCAGGGCAACCCGCGCGGGGGCCGGGGCGGAGCCCCGGGCAGCGGCGGGGCGGCGTACCGCAGGGGGGCCGCGCAACGCCCGAGGGGCGGGAATTGGCACTCCGCTTGACCGAGTGCTAATCGCCGGAATAGTCTCGCACCTGGCACTCGCCCCTGGTGAGTGCCAACACAGCGACAGGCAGATCCGGCACCCGCGACGACGGATCGACCTGGTCGCCACCTCAGACAGTTAACCCCGGATCTCCGAAGGGGGAGGTCGGATCGTGACGACCACCAGCTCCAAGGTTGCCATCAAGCCGCTTGAGGACCGCATTGTGGTCCAGCCGCTGGACGCCGAGCAGACCACGGCTTCCGGCCTGGTCATCCCGGACACCGCGAAGGAGAAGCCCCAGGAGGGCGTCGTCCTCGCGGTGGGCCCGGGTCGCTTCGAGGACGGCCAGCGTCTCCCGCTGGACGTCACCGTCGGCGACATCGTGCTCTACAGCAAGTACGGCGGCACCGAAGTGAAGTACAGCGGCGAGGAGTACCTCGTCCTCTCGGCTCGCGACGTGCTCGCGATCGTCGAGAAGTAATTCTCTTCATCAGTACTGCTTTGAGCTGCGCCCCTGGTCACCCCGCTGATTGCCGGGCGGCGAGGGGCGCAGCTCGTTAAACCCGAGTTTTCGAGAGGGCTGAACCGCTCCCATGGCGAAGATCCTGAAGTTCGACGAGGACGCCCGTCGCGCCCTCGAGCGCGGCGTCAACAAGCTTGCCGACACGGTCAAGGTGACGATCGGCCCCAAGGGCCGCAACGTCGTCATCGACAAGAAGTTCGGCGCCCCCACCATCACCAACGACGGTGTCACCATCGCTCGCGAGGTCGAGCTGGACGACCCGTACGAGAACCTGGGCGCGCAGCTCGTGAAGGAGGTGGCGACCAAGACCAACGACATCGCGGGTGACGGCACCACCACCGCCACGGTGCTGGCCCAGGCGCTGGTCCGCGAGGGTCTGCGCAACGTCGCCGCGGGTGCTTCCCCGGCCGCCCTGAAGAAGGGCATCGACGCCGCGGTCAAGGCCGTGTCCGAGGAGCTCCTCGCGACCGCCCGCCCGATCGAGGACAAGTCCGACATCGCCGCCGTGGCCGCGCTCTCCGCGCAGGACCAGCAGGTCGGCGAGCTCATCGCCGAGGCGATGGACAAGGTCGGCAAGGACGGTGTCATCACCGTCGAGGAGTCCAACACCTTCGGCCTGGAGCTGGAGTTCACCGAGGGCATGGCCTTCGACAAGGGCTACCTCTCGCCGTACATGGTCTCGGACCAGGAGCGTATGGAGGCCGTCCTCGACGACCCGTACATCCTGATCAACCAGGGCAAGATCTCCTCGATCCAGGACCTCCTGCCGCTGCTGGAGAAGGTCATCCAGGCCGGCGCCTCGAAGCCGCTGCTGATCATCGCCGAGGACGTCGAGGGCGAGGCGCTCTCCACCCTCGTCGTCAACAAGATCCGTGGCACCTTCAACGCGGTGGCCGTCAAGGCCCCCGGCTTCGGTGACCGCCGCAAGGCGATGCTCCAGGACATGGCCACCCTCACCGGTGCCACCGTCATCGCCGAGGAGGTCGGCCTCAAGCTCGACCAGGCCGGTCTGGACGTACTGGGCTCCGCCCGCCGCGTGACCATCTCCAAGGACGACACCACCATCGTCGATGGTGGCGGCAGCCACGAAGAGGTCCTCGGCCGCGTCAACCAGATCAAGGCCGAGATCGAGTCGACCGACTCGGACTGGGACCGCGAGAAGCTGCAGGAGCGCCTGGCGAAGCTCGCCGGTGGCGTCTGCGTCATCAAGGTCGGCGCCGCCACCGAGGTGGAGCTCAAGGAGAAGAAGCACCGTCTCGAGGACGCCATCTCGGCGACCCGCGCCGCGGTCGAGGAGGGCATCGTCTCCGGCGGTGGCTCCGCTCTCGTCCACGCCGTGAAGGTCCTCGAGGGCAACCTCGGCCTGTCGGGCGACGAGGCCACCGGTGTCGCGGTCGTGCGCCGCGCCGCCGTCGAGCCGCTGCGCTGGATCGCCGAGAACGCCGGTCTCGAGGGTTACGTCATCACCTCGAAGGTCGCCGAGCTCGACAAGGGCCAGGGCTTCAACGCCGCCACCGGCGAGTACGGCGACCTGGTCAAGGCCGGCGTCATCGACCCGGTGAAGGTCACCCGTTCCGCGCTGGAGAACGCCGCCTCCATCGCCTCCCTGCTGCTCACGACCGAGACCCTGGTCGTCGAGAAGCCGGCGGAGGACGAGGGCGACGCCGGTCACGGCCACGGCGGTCACGGCCACAGCCACTGATCGCACGCACCACGCCGAGAAGGCCCCGTTCCGCAGCCGCGGGGCGGGGCCTTCCCCGTGATGGGGCCTCAGGTTCCGTACGGGGAACCCGATCCGCCCATCTGCCGTTGCAGGGCCGCGGTGTTGTAGTGCCACCAGCCCTCGACGATCTCTCCCTCCAGGCACCTGAAGGTGGTGCTCCCGGACATCTCGTACGTCTTCCCGGTCGGTGGGACTCCCATGAAGGTGCCCTTGTGGGTGCCGCGCCAGTTCCACACCGTCGTGACCATGTCGCCCTCGGCCAGCATGGCCTGCGGCTCGAAGGTCATGTCGAAGGCGGCGCGCCACGTCTCCATGTCCGACCGCATGGCGTCGCGTCCGATGACGGTGGACTCCGCCTTGCTGACGTCGTGGTCGATGTAGTTCGTCGCGAAGCACTCGTCGAGGACGCCCATGTTGCCGCCCATGGCCGCTTCCTCGAACACCCGCCGGGCGAGCTGCTTGTTGAGGTGCTCGTCGCGGACGACGTCGAGGTTCATGAACTTCGGCATTCCCTCACAGAGGGCCACCATCTCCTGGAACATGCGGTCCGTCTCGGGGAGATGGGAGTTCTTCATGGCCTCCTCGTACGAGGGGAACTCCACCATGTCCACGTAGTGGTTCCGGGCCTCGCGGTCCTGGCCGATCATCGTGTGCGTCGCCGTGCGCCTGCCGCTGCTCTGCTCCGCCCAGCGGTCGATGAGCGCGTTCATCTCGTCGAACCGCCTGGTCTCATAATCGATCACTTGTACGAATGTCATGGCGTCGCCTCCCGCGCTGGATGGGACAGGTCCAGTTTAGGGAGATTTCACCCGATCGGCTGCTTGTGACGAGGCCCGTCCGGGTGGCCTCCGGGGCTACTGGGGGCCGTACTTGCGGCCCGTGCGCGAGGACACCCCGCCCAGCAGTCCGCGCGGCGTCAGCTTCACCACGCCCATCAGCGCCTTGTACCGCGGGTCCGGGATCGACACCGTTTTCCCCCGCGCCAGGTCGGCCAGGGCCGAAGCCACCAGCTTGTCGGCGTCCAGCCACATCCAGCTCGGGATGTTGTCCGTGCCCATTCCGGCCCGCTCGTGGAACTCCGTCCGGACGAAGCCGGGGCACAGCGCCATCAGCCGCACCCCGGACCCGCCCAGGTCCCGCGCCGCGCCCTGGGTGAACTGCACGACCCAGGCCTTGCTCGCCCCGTACGTACCGCGGGGTACGAAGGCGGCCACCGAGGCCACGTTGATCACGCCGCCGCGGCCGCGCGAGCGCATCGACGCGGTGGCCGCCGAGGTCAGCCGCAGGACCGCCTCGATGTGCACCTTCAGCATGGTCAGCTCGTCGGCCATGGAGACTTCCAGGTAGCGGCCTTTGTTGCCGAAGCCCGCGTTGTTGACCAGCAGGTCCACCGGGTGCGTGCGGTCGTCGAGGCGCCGCTCGACCGCCGCGATGCCCTCCTCCGTGGAGAGGTCGGCGGCCAGTACCTCCGCCTCGATGCCGTGCCGGTCGTGCAGTTCGGTGGCCTGTTCGCCGAGTCGCTTGGTGTCGCGCGCCACCAGCACCAGGTTGTGCCCCTGGGCGGCCAGCCGCCGGGCGAAAGCGGCGCCGATGCCCGCCGTGGATCCCGTAATCAACGCAGTCGTCATAGGCGCAACCTAGCTTCCCCCGCTGACGGCGCTACTTCGCCCCGGCCCCGGCCCCGTACTTCTCCACGTACAGGCGAACCCGCTCGTGGGCCTCCGGCTCCATCGCCCCGCCCGCCGCCAGGGTGAGCGGCAGCAGGGCCCGCTCGGTGGTGAAGGCGCGGAACCAGAGTTCCACCGTCACCTCGTGGTCCGGCCGGTGGATGACCTCGATCGCGTCGCCGGGGGAGACCGAACCCTCCTCGATCACCCGGAGGTACGCACCCGGCCGGGCCTCCTTCGTGAACCGCTTGACCCAGCCGGCCTCACCCAGGGCGCCCTGGAAGGTCCGGCACGGGATGCGGGCCGAGGCCACCTCGAGGACGAGGTCCGCGCCGACCCGCCAGCGGTCGCCGAGCCGCGCGGTGTTCAGGTCGATGCCGGAGGTGGTGAAGTTCTCGCCGAAGATCCCGGCCGGCAGCTCCCGGTCCAGGCTGCGCTCCCACAGGTCGAGGTCCTCGCGGGCGTACGCGTAGACGGCCTGGTGGTCGCCGCCGTGGTGCCGGCGGTCGCAGACGGCGTCGCCCTCCAGTCCGCTGCCGAGGCCGGTGGCCTTGGGGCCCGGGGCGACGACGCGGACCGGTCCGGGGACGGGGCGCTTGCCTATGCCCGTCACCCCTCCCTCCGCGTCGGAGTAGTCGACGGCCGTGGCGCGGCCGAGGTTCACGGAGATCAGATGCATGGAGCCCATGGGACCACACGCTAGCCGAGCAATCCCAAAGCGTCACCGGGATATTCGCGCAGCAGTCAAAGCAGGGCTTATGCTCGGGTGGTGATCGAGGCACGTCATCTCCGGGTTCTGCGCGCTGTCGCCGGGACCGGGTCCTTCTCCGCAGCCGCCCGCGAGCTCGGCTGCACCCAGCCCGCCGTCTCCCAGCAGATGAAGGCGCTGGAGCAGTCCGCCGGCACCCCGCTGCTCATCCGCACCGGCCGCGAGATGCGGCTGACCCAGGCCGGTGAGGCCCTGGTGCGCCATGCCGCGGGGATCCTGGCCGGGCTGACCGCGGCCGAGGAGGAGGTCGCGGCCATCGCCGGGCTGCGCGCGGGACGGGTGCGGCTCGTGTCCTTCCCCAGCGGCAGCTCCACGCTGGTGCCGACCGCGCTCGCGGCGATGCGCGCCGAGCACCCCGGGACCCGTATCTCGCTGGTCGAGGCCGAGCCGCCGCGTTCGGTGGAGATGCTGCGCGAGGGGGACTGCGACCTGGCGCTGGCCTTCCGCTACGGCGGCGCCGCCCATTCCGCCGCGGAGTGGGACGACCTCGTGGTGCGGCCGCTGCTGACGGACCGGCTCGTCGGGCTGGTTCCGCAGGGGCACCGGCTGGCCGGCGCGGAGCGCGTGGGCATGGCGGAACTGGCGGACGAACCCTGGATCGCGGGCTGTCCGCGCTGCCGCCGCCACTTGGTGGAGGTGTGCGAGGGCGTGGGCTTCACCCCGCGCATCGACTTCGCCACCGACGACTATCCGGCGGTGGTCGGTCTGGTCGGCGCCGGGCTGGGCGTGGCGGTGCTGCCGGAGCTCGCGGTGGAGTCCGTACGGGCCAAGGGCGTGAGCACGGTGGCCGTGGAGCCGGCGGTCGAGCGGGAGGTCGTCGCGCTGACCCTGCCCGACCTGGCCCGGGTGCCGGCCGTGGCCGCGACCCTGGCGGAGCTGGAACGGGCGGCCGCGCGCTGACCCGCGTCCGCCCCCGGCGGCGGCCGGGGGCGCACATCGGACGGCCCGGTGGGGCCGAACGAGTGAAACGCGGGCCGGGCGGCGACACGCCCGGTGGTGCCGGTGATTCGAGGAAACGTTCCTTCTGACGTTTCGTCGGCGCTCAGTTCGGCGCGATCGGTCCGATCGCACTCGACGCGGGGATCAGGCGGTGCCGGGCGCGGCCCATCAGTTCCTCGCGCTCGTCCTCGGTGAGGCCGCCCCACACCCCGTAGGGCTCTCGGACGGCGAGTGCGTGCGCGGCGCATTCCGAACGCACCGGGCAGCGCATGCAGACCTCTTTAGCCGAGGCCTCGCGCGCGCTCCTGGCCGCGCCCCGCTCGCCTTCCGGATGGAAGAAGAGGGAGCTGTCGACCCCGCGGCAGGCAGCGAGGAGCTGCCAGTCCCAGAGGTCGGCGTTCGGTCCGGGGAGGCGGGAGAAATCTGCCATTGGTAGTCCTCTTGGTGCCGGTACTGAGGCGGATACGGTCCATGTCTCCACACCTACTGTCGGAGTAGATGTAAATATGACTCATTGGGAATCTAGCCTCAGACACGTGCCAAACGGAAGGAAAGCCGCCAAATAGGGCATAGCTCCAGATGGAGGACAGCCGGCCCGCGCCTCCAACGCCGTGATCGCTTCCTCACGTAGAGTGCTGAAGGTGTCCGTCCGACCCGTAACTCTTTCGAGTGACCATCGTTGAGAGTGCGAAGGCGGTTGAACCAACAAGTTCTCGGACAGGTGTCCGGGAGCATCGACCGCACAGGTGACGATACGTACCAGCCTGGAGGCTCAAGGTGACGCGCATCAGCAGCTGCGGAGGGCGGTCATGACATCCGTCCTCGTCTGCGACGACTCCCCGCTTGCCCGAGAGGCGCTCCGTCGCGCGGTTGCCACCGTGCCCGGCGTCGAGCGTGTGACGACGGCTGCCAACGGCGAGGAAGTCCTCCGCCGCTGGGGCGCCGACCGCTCCGACCTGATTCTGATGGATGTACGGATGCCCGGGCTGGGCGGTGTGGAGACGGTCCGTCGGCTGCTCTCGGCCGACCCCGGCGCCCGCATCATCATGCTGACGGTCGCCGAGGACCTGGACGGCGTGGCCCTCGCGGTCGCCGCCGGCGCCCGTGGCTACCTGCACAAGGACGCCTCGCGCGCCGAACTGCGGGCCACGGTCACCCAGGCCCTCGCCGACCCGACCTGGCGACTGGCCCCGCGCCGGCTCCGCTCGGCCGAGATGGGCGCCGCGCCCACGCTCACCGCGCGCGAGATCCAGGTCCTGGAGGGCATGAGCCACGGCCGGTCCAATGCGGAGATCGGGCGCGAGCTCTTCCTCTCCGAGGACACGGTCAAGACGCACGCCCGCCGGCTGTTCAAGAAGCTCGGTGCCTCGGACCGGGCGCACGCCGTGGCGCTCGGATTCCGCTGGGGTCTGGTCCGCTGACCCCTCGGTCCGGGCCGGGAGCGGCCCGGTCCGCCGCAGGCCGTGGATCGTCGCGAGCGGTCCCGTCCGCCACCCGCGGACGGGGCGGCGCGCCGCCCTCGTGATCTCCTGTTCTCGGGGGCAGCCCTGTCCCCGCCGTACCCGGTGCGCACACGGGGGTTGGCGGGGCACAATCCGGGGGACGTCTCGCTTCGTGCGCGATGCCGCATCCTTGAGGGTGTGGAGTCTCTCGGGGACTATTCGGCCGAGCGGGAGGGGAGGGCGCAGACGATGGGTTCCGGCGCGCCTGCTCATAACGCTTCGATGCACAACAAGGGCCACGGTGCCGCGGATGCTCCGGCGCCAAGGCACCATGGATTGATGCGCGACGACGAGGCCCTGGGGTCACCCGCGGCCACAGGCCCGACCGGCGCCGCCAAAGGCGGCAGTGCCGGGGGTGTCAGCGCGCTCGTACGCCGGGCGGTGGAAGGCGACGAGCAGGCCACGCACGACCTGCTCGCCTTCGTGCACCCCCTCGCGATCCGCTATTGCCGCACCCGGCTCTCGCGGCTGCCCGGTGACGCTCGTCACTTCGTGGAGGACCTGGCGCAGGAGGTCTGCGTCGCCGTCCTGATGGCGCTGCCGCGCTACCGGGACACCGGGCGGCCCTTCGAGGCCTTCGTCTTCGCGATCGCCGCGCACAAGGTCGCCGACCTGCAAAGGGCCGCCATGCGGCACCCGGGCAGCACGGCCGTGCCCTCCGACGAGATGCCGGAGCGGCCCGACGACTCGCTGGGCCCGGAGGAGCGTGCGCTGCTCAGCAGCGACGCGGCCTGGGCCAAGAAGCTCCTGGCCAACCTTCCGGAGAACCAGCGCGAGCTCCTCGTGCTGCGGGTCGCCGTCGGGCTGACCGCGGAGGAGACCGGGCAGATGCTCGGAATGTCCCCCGGGGCCGTCCGCGTGGCCCAGCACCGGGCGCTCAGCCGGCTGCGGGCACTGGCCGAGCAGTAGGGGCGCTGCCCCACGCGGGAGGGCGGCTGTGCGGGCCTCGCGGCCCGTGCGGGCCCTGCGCTCCGTCCGGTCCCGTGGCACCGGTCGCGGCCCTGTGTGCGGAGCCCGCCCGCGGGTGCCGGTCGTAGGAAACGACGAAACTTCTGCTTGACCTTGGTCGTGGAATGAGACGCGTCGGGATCCCGTTAGCATGGACATCCGCGCTGAGCAAGACCATTTGGGAAGGTGTCATGACTGCCGACGGAGTGCCCGACAAATTCGCCACGCTCGGACTGACCTACGACGACGTGCTGCTGCTGCCGGGCGCGTCGGACATGTCTCCGGACGCGATCGACACCTCCTCCCTCATCTCCCGGAACGTGCGCGTCAACGTTCCGCTGCTGTCCGCGGCCATGGACAAGGTCACCGAGGCCCGCATGGCCATCGCCATGGCCCGCCAGGGCGGCGTCGGCGTGCTGCACCGCAACCTCTCCATCGCCGACCAGGCCAACCAGGTCGACCTGGTCAAGCGCTCCGAGTCCGGCATGGTCACCGACCCGATCACCGTGCACCCGGACGCGACGCTGGGCGAGGCCGACCAGCTCTGCGCGAAGTTCCGCATCTCGGGCGTCCCGGTCACCGACGCCGGAGGCAAGCTCCTCGGCATCGTCACCAACCGCGACATGGCCTTCGAGTCGGACCGCAGCCGCCAGGTGCGCGAGGTCATGACCCCGATGCCGCTGGTCACCGGCAAGGTCGGCATCTCCGGCGTGGACGCCATGGAGCTGCTGCGCCGCCACAAGATCGAGAAGCTTCCGCTGGTCGACGACGCGGGCATCCTCAAGGGCCTCATCACGGTCAAGGACTTCGTCAAGGCCGAGAAGTACCCGAACGCCGCCAAGGACAAGGACGGCCGGCTCCTCGTCGGCGCCGCCGTCGGCGTCGCCGGTGACGCGTACGAGCGCGCCCAGGCCCTGATCGAGGCGGGCGCCGACTTCATCGTCGTCGACACCGCGCACGGCCACTCCCGCCTGGTCGGCGACATGGTCGCCAAGATCAAGTCGAACTCCACCGTCGACGTCATCGGCGGCAACGTCGCCACCCGCGACGGCGCCCAGGCGCTCATCGACGCCGGCTGCGACGGCATCAAGGTCGGCGTCGGCCCGGGCTCCATCTGCACCACCCGCGTCGTCGCCGGCATCGGCGTCCCGCAGGTCACCGCGATCTACGAGGCCTCGCTCGCCGCCAAGGCGGCCGGCGTCCCGGTCATCGGCGACGGTGGCCTCCAGTACTCCGGCGACATCGCGAAGGCCCTGGTCGCGGGCGCCGACACGGTGATGCTCGGCTCGCTGCTCGCGGGCTGCGAGGAGTCCCCGGGCGAGCTGCTCTTCATCAACGGCAAGCAGTTCAAGTCCTACCGCGGCATGGGTTCGCTCGGCGCGATGCAGTCCCGCGGCGACCAGCGCTCCTTCTCCAAGGACCGCTACTTCCAGGAGGGCGTGGGCGGCGACGACAAGCTCATCCCCGAGGGCATCGAGGGTCAGGTCCCCTACCGCGGCCCGCTCTCCGCGGTCGTGCACCAGCTCGTCGGCGGCCTTCGCCAGTCGATGTTCTACGTCGGCGGCCGCACGGTCCCCGAGCTCCAGGACCGCGGCCGGTTCGTCCGGATCACCTCGGCGGGCCTCAAGGAGAGCCACCCGCACGACATCCAGATGACGGTGGAAGCACCGAACTACTCCCGCAAGGGGTAGCAGCCACGCCGAAGGGGCGGGCCCGGACGACCGGGCCCGCCCCTTCGGCGTGGGGGCCGGTCGTCCGCACAGCGGTCACCGGAACGCGGGCCCCCGGCGTTCGGGGATACTGGACGGGCAGACCCAGAGGAAAGGCCACCACACGTGACTGAGATCGAGATCGGGCGCGGCAAGCGCGGCCGCAGGGCGTACGCGTTCGACGACATCGCCATCGTCCCGAGCCGGCGTACCCGGGACCCGAAGGAGGTCTCGATCGCCTGGCAGATCGACGCGTACCGCTTCGAGCTCCCCTTCCTGGCCGCTCCCATGGACTCGGTCGTCTCCCCGCAGACCGCGATCCGCATCGGCGAGCTCGGCGGCCTCGGCGTGCTGAACCTCGAAGGCCTGTGGACCCGGTACGAGGACCCGCAGCCGCTGCTCGACGAGATCAGGGAGCTGGACGAGGAGGCCGCGACCCGCCGTCTCCAGGAGATCTACTCCGCGCCGATCCAGGCGGACCTGATCCGGCAGCGGATCAAGGAGGTGCGCGACTCGGGCGTCGTCACCGCCGCCGCGCTCTCCCCGCAGCGCACCGCCGAGTTCTCCAAGGCCGTCGTCGACGCGGGCGTGGACATCTTCGTGATCCGCGGCACCACGGTGTCGGCCGAGCACGTGTCGGGCGCCGCCGAGCCGCTGAACCTCAAGCAGTTCATCTACGAGCTCGACGTCCCGGTCATCGTCGGCGGCTGCGCCACCTACACGGCGGCCCTGCACCTGATGCGCACCGGCGCGGCCGGTGTCCTCGTCGGCTTCGGCGGCGGCGCCGCGCACACCACGCGCAACGTGCTCGGCATCCAGGTCCCGATGGCGACCGCCGTCGCGGACGTGGCCGCGGCCCGCCGCGACTACATGGACGAGTCCGGCGGCCGCTACGTGCACGTCATCGCCGACGGCGGCGTGGGCTGGTCGGGCGACATCCCGAAGGCCGTCGCCTGCGGCGCGGACGCCGTGATGATGGGCTCCCCGCTGGCCCGTGCCACCGACGCGCCCGGCCGCGGCAACCACTGGGGCATGGAGGCCGTCCACGAGGACGTGCCGCGCGGCAAGAAGGTCGACCTGGGCACCGTGGGCACCACCGAGGAGATCCTCACCGGTCCCTCGCACACCCCGGACGGCTCCATGAACATCTTCGGCGCGCTGCGCCGCTCGATGGCCACCACCGGCTACAGCGAGCTCAAGGAGTTCCAGCGGGTCGAGGTCACGATCGCGGACTCGCAGCACAGCCGCTGATCGCTCCACCAGTACGCCGGAGGGCCGGCACCCCGAGCGGGGTGCCGGCCCTCCGGCGTGTGCGGGGCGCCGGTCAGGCGGCCTTGCGGGCCGTCTGGAAGGCGGCGTACGCGCCGATCGCGAAGAACAGGACCGAGATCGGGTCGAAGTTGTCCAGGTAGGACTGGTGGACGTCGGCGAGGTGGCTCGTGAGCAGCTCGGTCGCCGTGAGCGGGGGGTTGGCCTTCGCGATGAACATGGCCTCGGTCAGCAGGTAGCCGGCGTAGACGCCGGCGAGCGTCAGCAGGGCGCTCAGGACCGGGAGGACGGGGTTGCTGCCGCCGAGGCGGACGGCGACGAGGCCCACCAGGAACCCGACACCGGCCGCGGCGTAGCCGATCTGGTACTCGATCGCGCCCATGAGGCCGCCGTAGGCGGCCCCCGCGGCCAGGGCGGCGGCCAGCGCCCCGAGGATCGCCAGGCCGATGTTGCCGGTGCGGGCCGGGGCCGGGGCGGGAGCCGCCGTGTAGGAGTCGGGCGCGGGCGGCGTGAAGTTCTGGCTCATCGGAAATCCCCCCAGGGACGCAGACGCACAGAGGTCCAGGGGGACGTATGTGCGAGATAAGTGACGCCGCAGGCTAGCAGCCGTGTCGGACATCCACCTGGGGGTTTTCCCGGGCTCAGAGCCGGTGGGCCGCGCCCACCGGGCTGGCGCCGCGGGTGTCCAGGAGCAGCTGGGCCTTCACGGCGAGTCCTTGCAGGTCGTAGGTGCGGTGGTGCTGGAGCAGGATGGTCAGGTCCGCGTTCGCGGCGGCCTCGTACAGCGATTCGGCGCGGGGGACCGGCTGGTCCCGCACCCGCCACCCCGTGATGTACGGGTCGTGGTAGCTGATCAGCGCGCCCAGGTCGAGGAGGCGGCTGGCGATCTCGCAGGCCGGGGAGCCCTCCTGGTCGGCCAGGTCGGGCTTGTAGGTGACGCCGAGGAGCAGGACGCGGGCTCCGCGGGCGGATTTGCCGTGCTCGTTCAGCAGGGTGGCCGAACGCTGGATGACGTACTGCGGCATCCGGTTGTTGATCTCCTGGGCCAGGCCGACCATGCGCAGGGGGTGGCCGGGGGTGCGCGTGGTGTGGGGGAGGTAGTTCGGGTCGAGGGGGACGCCGTGGCCGCCGACCCCGGGGCCGGGGCGGAAGGCCTGGAATCCGTACGGCTTGGTCTCGGCGCAGCGGATGACGTCCCACAGGTCGACGCCGAGGTCGTGGCAGAGCACCGCCATCTCGTTCATGAGGGCGATGTTGACGTGGCGGTAGTTCGTCTCGAGCAGCTGTACGGTCTCGGCCTCGCGCAGGCCGCGGGCGCGGACCACCTTCTCGGTGAGGCGTGCGTAGAAGGCGTGCGCGGATTCCGTGCAGGCGGGGGTGAGGCCGCCGATCACCTTGGGGGTGTTGGAGATGCCGTGCGTGCGGTTGCCCGGGTCGTGGCGGCTGGGGGAGTAGGCCAGGTGGAAGTCCCGGCCCGCCCGCAGCCCGGAGCCGGCTTCGAGGATCGGGCGGAGGTAGTCCTCGGTGACCCCGGGGTGGGCGGCCGATTCGAGGATCACGGTGGTGTGGGGGCGCAGCCGGGCGGCGAGCGCGCGGCCGGCCTCACCGACGGCGGAGAGGTCCAGTGCGCGGTCGGCGCCGAGCTGGGTGGGGGCGCAGATGACGGCCGTGCGGACCCGGCCGAGCTCGGCGGGGTTGGTGGTGACCCGGAAGCCGGCCGCCGACATGCGGCGGATCTCGGCGGCGGTGAGGGTGGAGTCCGTGACCGGACCGCTGTCGTAGCCGACCGTCTCGATTCCGGCGGCGACGGCCGCCTGGGCGAGTGGGAGGCCGAGATGGCCGAGTCCGATGACGGCGAGATCTGCGGGCATGGGGGTGCCGTCCCTTCCCTGACATGAGGGGGCTGCGGCGCAAGGCCTCCGGGGGCACGGGGGAAGCTGGCGCAATGTCAGACTAGGCGTATATATGACAGATATGTCGCATTCCGGGGTGAACGCCACCGTTGTGTTGTCCACAGGCGGTGGCTGATGTGGGTGCGGGCGGTCAGAATCAAGGAACGGGGGCATGTGAGCGGAATCTCATCCGCACCAACGGGAGGCAGCCGTGAGGACAGCGACACTGGGGCCGACGCAGCGGGCCGAGGCTCTCAGCCGGATGGCCGAGCGGGAACTGGACGTGCTGGTGGTGGGCGCGGGCGTGGTGGGCGCCGGCACCGCACTGGACGCCGTGACCCGGGGCCTGTCGACCGGCCTGGTGGAGGCCCGGGACTGGGCATCGGGCACGTCCAGCCGCTCCAGCAAGCTGATCCACGGCGGCCTGCGGTACCTGGAAATGCTCGACTTCGCCCTCGTGCGCGAGGCCCTGAAGGAGCGCGGCCTGCTGCTGGAGCGCCTCGCCCCGCACCTGGTGAAGCCGGTGCCCTTCCTGTACCCGCTCCAGCACAAGGGCTGGGAGCGGCTGTACGCCGGCTCGGGCGTCGCACTGTACGACGCGATGTCGGTCTCCAGCGGCCACGGCCGGGGCCTGCCCGTGCACCGGCACCTGTCGCGGGCGCGCGCGCTGCGGGTGGCGCCGGCGCTGCGCAAGGACGCGCTGGTGGGAGCCCTCCAGTACTACGACGCCCAGATGGACGACGCCCGGTACGTCACCACGCTGGTGCGGACGGCCGCCGCGTACGGGGCGCACTGCGCCAATCGGGCGAGGGTCGTCGGCTTCCTGCGTGAGGGCGAACGGGTCGTCGGCGCGCGGGTGCGGGACGTGGAAGCCGGCGGCGAGTACGAGATCCGCGCGAAGCAGGTCGTGAATGCGACGGGGGTGTGGACGGACGACACCCAGGCGCTGATCGGGGAGCGTGGCCAGTTCCACGTACGGGCCTCGAAGGGCATCCACCTGGTCGTACCGAAGGACCGGATCCATTCGAGCACCGGGCTGATCCTGCGGACCGAGAAGTCGGTGCTGTTCGTCATCCCCTGGGGCCGGCACTGGATCGTGGGGACCACGGACACCGACTGGGACCTGGACAAGGCCCACCCGGCGGCGTCGAGCGCGGACATCGACTACCTGCTGGAGCACGTGAACTCGGTGCTGGCGGTGCCGCTCACGCGCGACGACGTCCAGGGCGTGTACGCGGGCCTGCGGCCGCTGCTGGCCGGGGAGTCGGACGCGACGAGCAAGCTGTCGCGCGAGCACACGGTCGCGCACCCGGTGCCGGGGCTGGTGGTGGTCGCCGGGGGCAAGTACACGACGTACCGGGTCATGGCGAAGGACGCGGTCGACGAGGCCGTGCACGGGCTGGACCAGCGGGTGGCGGACTGCGTGACGGAGGACGTCCCGCTGGTGGGGGCGGAGGGCTACCGGGCACTGTGGAACGGCCGGGCCCGGATCGCCGCCCGGACGGGTCTTCATGTGGTGCGGGTGGAACACCTGTTGAACCGCTTCGGATCCCTGACGGAGGAACTGCTGGACCTGATGGCCGCCGACCCGGGGCTGCGGGAGCCGCTGTCCGGGGCGGACGACTACCTCCGGGCGGAAATCGTCTACGCGGCCTCGCACGAAGGGGCGCGGCACCTGGACGACGTCCTGACGCGGCGCACCCGGATCTCGATCGAGACCTTCGACCGGGGGACGCGGTCGGCGCGGGAATGCGCGGAGTTGATGGCCCCGGTCCTGGGGTGGGACAAGCAGCAGATCGAGAAGGAAGTGGAGCACTACGAGAAGCGGGTCCAGGCGGAAAGGGAATCGCAGCGCCAGCCCGACGACCAGACGGCGGACGCGGCGCGGCTGGGGGCGCCCGACATCGTTCCGTTGTAACTCCGGGATCCGGAGGGGGGAACCGCAGACCCGGGGCGCCCGTCCGTTGCGGAGTGAGGAACAATGAGGGTTCTGCCGGGGCGGGTTATCGCGGGCCCCGGCCGCCGGGTCGCTCAGCCGCTGGGGCAGGCGGAGCAGCGGCACGATCGCAGAGGGGACGCATGTCGAAGCCGGAGCACACCGAGTCGCCTGCGGCGAAGCCCAGCAGTGAGAAGTCCGAGGCTGGCGCCGCGGCTTCGGATGCCGGGTCGCCTGCGGCGAAGCCCGGCGGTGAGGCAGCCGCGCCTGTGTCTGCCGAGCCGGCGGACGCTGCGTCCGACGCCGATCCTGCGGGGTCGCCTGCGGGGTCGCCTGCGGCGAAGCCGGGCAGTGAGAAGGCTGCGCCTGCGGCTGCCGAGCCGGCTGACGCTGCGCCGGAGGCCGAGCCTGTGGTTGGGAAGCCCGGGTTGAGCAAGGCTGCGGCGGAGGCCGTGGAGGCCGGGCCTGCGGCTGGTGCCGCGGATGCGGAACCGGCTGATGCCGAGCCTGCGGTTGCGAAGCCTGGGTTGAGCAAGACCGACGGGTCGCCTGCGGCGAAGCCGGGCCGGGAGAAGGCTGCGGCTGCCGATCCGGCTGACGCTGTGCCTGCGGCTGCGAAGCCAGGGCTGAGCAAGGCTGCGGGGTCGTCTGCGGCGAAGCCGGTGGTGGCGAAGCCGGGGAGCAATCCCGTCGTCGAGAAGGCGGATGCCATGGCCGCCGCCGTCAAGGCCGCCGCGAAGGCCGCCGGGGACGGCAAGGACGAGGGGCGGTTGCTGGCCGGGCGGTACCGGCTCGGTGCCGTGCTCGGCAAGGGCGGGATGGGTACCGTCTGGCGCGCCCAGGACGAGACCCTGGGCCGGACCGTCGCCGTCAAGGAACTCCGCTTCAGCAGCGGGGTCGACGAGGACGAGAAGCGACGCCTCATCACCCGTACCCTCCGCGAGGCCAAGGCGATTGCGCGGATCCGCAGCGGCGGCGCCGTCACCGTCTACGACGTCGTCGACGAGGACGCCCGGCCGTGGATCGTCATGGAGCTCATCGAGGGCCCCTCGCTCGCCGAGTTCATACGTGAGAACGGCCCGCTCACCCCGCACCGCGCCGCCGAGGTCGGCCTCGCGGTGCTCGACGTGCTGCGCGCCGCGCACGGCCAGGGCATCCTGCACCGCGACGTGAAGCCGTCCAACGTGCTCATCGCCGGCAACGGCCGGGTCGTCCTCACCGACTTCGGCATCGCGCAGGTCGAGGGCGACCCCTCCGTCACCTCCACCGGCATGCTCGTCGGCGCCCCGTCCTACATCTCCCCCGAGCGCGCCCGCGGCCACAAGCCCGGCCCGCCCGCCGACATGTGGTCGCTCGGCGGCCTGCTGTACGCCTCCGTCGAGGGAGTGCCCCCGTACGACAAGGGGTCCGCGCTCGCCACCCTCACCGCCGTGATGACCGAGCCGGTGGAGCCGCCGAAGAACGCGGGCCCGCTGATCGAGGTCATCTACGGCCTGCTCGCCAAGGACCCCGCGCACCGGCTCGACGACAGCCGCGCCCGGGCGATGCTCAGCGCCGTCCTCGCGGCGCCCGAGCCCGAGCCCGCCCCCGTAGTGGCCGCGGCGGCCGAGGAGACCCGGCAGATTTCGCTGGCGGACGCCAAGGAGGCCGCGGACAAGGCCGCCGCGGAGAAGGCGGAGAAGGCTGCCGAGAAGGCGGCGAAGAAGGAACGCGAGCGCCGCGACCGCGAGCAGCGCGAGCGGGCCCGCGCCGCGCTGAAGGCGGCCCGCAAGGCGGCGACGGCCGCGGCCGCCACCACGGCCGTCACCGCCGCGGAGCCGCCGAAGTCCAAGCCGTCCCCCGTCAAGGCGCCGCTCACGGACGTCATGCAGCGCCGCACCATCGTGCTCGCGGCGGCGGCCGTGGTCGTGGTGCTGGCCGTCGTCGGCTCGCTCATCGCCTACGCCTTCAGCACCGACGACAAGGACCCCAAGGACGAGAGCAAGGGCGGGGGCAAGCCCACCCCGGCGGCCTCGGCCCCGAAGGACCCGGGCGGCGGGACGGGGAACACCTCCCCGAAGCCCTCGGGGAACACCGGCGACACGGGCGGCAACGCCAACGGCAGCGCGGGTACGGGTGCCGGTACCGGCGGGCAGCAGTCCCCGGCCGCGAACCAGGGCCAGGGCGCCACGTCCGGCGGCGGCGCCGGCGGCGCGCTCCCGGCGGGATTCGTCCCGGTGCAGGACTTCGGGTTCCACTTCTCGATGGCCATGCCCGAGGGCTTCAAGCAGACGGGCACCGCGGGCGAGAACTCCGGCGGCATATACAGCCGTGACGGCGGATTCCCGCGGATCCAGGTCGACTACACCGACAAGCCGGGCAACGACGCGCGCCTCGCCTGGGCCAAGGCCGCCCCGGCGGTGGCGGGCAGCAGCACCAGCTACCGGCAGATCCGCATCGACGCGGTGGACTACCGGGGCTACCCGACCGTCGCGGACTGGGAGTTCGAGCGGGAGCAGAAGGGGATCAAGGTCCGGGTGCTCAACCGCGGCTTCAAGCTGGACGCGACGCACGGCTACGCCATCATGATCAGCTGCGCCGCCGACCAGTGGGACGGCGCCGAGTGCACCCAGATGCGCAACGTCGCCTTCGAGACGTTCCAGCCGCTCGGCTGACCTCGGGACGCGGGCGGCCCCGGCGACGTATCGTGTCGGAGGGGCCATGGGGACCCGCCGCACTCGGGGGAGGCGATGTGGAGGAGTACGCGGGCCGGATCCTGGCCGGCCGCTACCGCCTGCCCCTGCCGCCGTCCGACGAGTACGAACTGGTCGAGACGCGCGCCTTTGACACGCGCAGCGGGCAAGAAGTCCTGGTACGCCAGGTGCCGTTGCCGGAGATCGTGGACGCGGAGCTGCTGGACGGGCACCGCGCCGTGCCGGCCGCGCGCCGCTCGCCCGCCGATCTGCCGGCCGTCCGCCGCGCCATCGAGGCGGCGCAGGCGGCGGCTTCGATCCCGGACCATCCCCGGCTGGACCAGGTCTTCGACGTGTTCGCCGAGGGCGAGTCGCTGTGGATAGTGAGCGAACTGGTGCCGGCCAGGCCGCTGGCCGCGCTGATAGCCGATGAACCGCTGAGCCCCTACCGGGCGGCCGAGGTGGCGTCGGACGTGCTCACCGCGCTGCGGGTGCTGCACGCGCACGGCTGGACGCACCGGAACATCACCGTCCGGACGGTGTTGGTGTGCGAGGACGGGCGGGTCGTGCTGACCGGCCTGGCGGCCGGCGCGGCGGAGGAGGCCCTGTGCGGGTACGACCCCGTGCCGAGCGCCGAGGACACCGGCGTCGCGACGGGGTGGGGTACCGGCCCGGCTCCCGCACCCGGCACCGGCGCCGTTCCGCTCCCGGCGCAGGCGTCCGCTCCGGCTCCGACTCCGGCTCCGATGCAGGTTCCCGCTCCCGCTCCGGTCGTGCTCCCGGACCCGGACCCGGATCCGGCTCCCGCTGCCGGTCCGGTGGACCTCCGTACGGAGCCCCCCGCCGCGTACGCGCCCCTCGTGGCCCCCGGCTACGACACCGGGCCGCGGTACAACGACCACATCACCCCCGGCCGTCCGCAGGAGCGCCCCGACCTCCAGGCCGCCGCGCGGGCCGGGGCCATCGCGGCCTACCGGGCCGGGGCGCGGGCCGCCGCCGCCCGGGTCATCGAGGAGCGCAGGGCCGGAGCCGGGACCGAGATCGAGGCCGGTTCGCCACCGCCGGAGCGTCGGCCCGAGGGGTCGACCCTCCCGCACGGGTACTCGTACCCCTACGGCGGCCCGGAGACGGGCACCGCCTCCTGGCACGGTGCGACCCCCCGCCGGGCGGAACTCCCCGCGGCCACCCCGGAACCCGAACCGGAACGGGAACGGGAACGGGAAACGGAATCGGATCCGGAACCGCTGCTGGAAGGGCCCGTGCGGGAGGCCTTACCGCAACCCCGACCACAACCGGAACCCTGGCCCGAACCCCGGCCGGAACAGGCGCCGGCGCCCGACCTCCAGCCCGAGCGCCCCGCCCTGCCCGCCCGCCTCGCCCTGCCCCAGGGCTACCGGCAGGCCGAGGCCGAGGCCCCGGCCACGCCCACGCCCGGCCAGCCGCAGTCGAGCGGCTGGACCGGGCCGCGCACCGGCCTGGACGCCGAGCGGGCCCGGCAGACCCGGATGGCCGTCGTCGGGGCGGTCACCGAGCGGTGGGCCCCCGAGCAGGCCGGTCCCGTGCACGGGCACTGGCAGCTCGCGGCCCCCGTCGGGCCCGCCACCGACCTGTGGGCGCTCGGCGCGCTGCTCTACCGCGCGGTGCAGGGGCACGCCCCGTACCCGGAGGACAGCGTCGCCGAGCTGGTCGAGATGGTCTGCGCGGAACCGCCGGCCTTCGCGGAGGAGTGCGGGGCGCTGCGCCCGATCGTCGAGTCGCTGCTGCGCCAGGACCCCACGGAGCGGCCGGACTTCGAGGAGCTGCGGGGCTGGCTGCGCTCGCTCGTGCGGTCCGCGCCCGAGCCGGACGCCGGATTCGGGGTGCTCCCGATGCCGGAGCCGGATCCGGCGCGGCTGCCCGTCGTACGCCGTCGCGGCGAGGTCCACGGGCGGCACCGCAACCCCAGCGCCCCCCGCAAGCCGCGCGCCCTCGGCCGGACCCTGCTCGTCGGGATCCTGGTCCTCCTCGCCGGCGCGGTGGCGTACGCGCTGCTGTTCATGCCGCGTGCCGCGGATCCGGAGGCCGCGGGCGACGCCCGGGGCAGCACCGGCCAGGCCCCGGCGAAGCCGAGCCCCTCCCAGGTGCCCTCCGGCACGCCCGAGTCCAAGCCGGCGCCCCAGACGACCGAGCCCGCCGCATCGCAGCCCGCCCCGGCCCCGGCTCCGGCCGGTTACACCACCCAGCAGGATCCGGAGCACTTCGAGATCGCCGTGCCCGACGGCTGGGAGCGCCGCGGAATCAATGAGTCCGGTCAGGTGCGTTACACCGACGGGCAGTTCGTGCTGACGGTCGTCCCCGGCCGTGACAAGGTCCAGGGCAATCCGGATCCGGCGGCGTACCAGAAGGACAAGGAGCCGGAGCTGACCCCGTACCGGACGTCCACCTGGTCCACCGTGGGGGACGTGAAGACCACGAAGGTGGGCCAGCAACTGCGCGCCTCGGGCCGGTACACGTGGATCGACGGGACCGGTCGCAACGTGTTCGCCCGCAACTTCGTCGTCGCGCTGGGCGGGAGCTACCACGTCGTTCTGGTCACCGGTCCGGAGGACGAGCAGTCCAAGGTCACCGAGGTCTTCGAAAAGGCCACGGCGAGTTACAAGGCGGGCGGTTGAACGGATACTGACGACTGATCAGTACGGCGATTGCGTCACAGTGCCGTCTTTCGGCGCCCGGGCGGTTCCGGCAGCCCCTCCGGGCTCCGTAATCTGGCCTGAAGTGCAGAGAGCGGCGGGATTTCGTGGAACAGCAGACAGGTGGGGGCGATGTGCTGGCGGGCCGGTACCGGCTCGTCGAGCCGATCGGCCGGGGCGGCATGGGCAAGGTGTGGCGCGCGCATGACGAGCTGCTCCACAGGACCGTCGCCGTCAAGGAACTGACGGCGGGTCTGTACGTCGCCCAGGCCGACCGGGACGTCATGCACGCCCGGACCCAGAAGGAGGCCCGGGCCGCGGCCCGGATCCAGCACCCGGCGGTCGTCACCGTCCACGACGTGCTGGAGCACGACGACCGGCCGTGGATCGTCATGGAGTACATCGACGGCCCCTCCCTGGCGGAGGCGGCCAAGGCGGCGGGGCGGATCGAGCCCCGCGAGGCGGCCCGGATCGGGCTGCACGTGCTGGGCGCGCTGCGCGCCGCGCACGCGGTCGGCGTGCTGCACCGGGACGTGAAGCCGGGCAACGTGCTGCTCGCCAAGGACGGCCGGGTGCTGCTCACGGACTTCGGGATCGCGGCGATCGAGGGCGACTCGTCCATCACGCGCACCGGCGAGATCGTCGGCTCCATCGACTACCTGGCTCCCGAGCGGGTCACCGGGGGCTCGCCCGACCCGTCCTCGGACCTGTGGTCGCTGGGCGCCACCCTGTACACGGCGGTGGAGGCCCGTTCCCCGTTCCGCCGCACCTCGCCCATCTCCAGCCTCCAGGCCGTGGTCAACGACGAGCCGCCGGCGCTGCGCCAGGCCGGGGCGCTCGGGCCGATCATCACCGCCCTGCTGCGCAAGGACCCGGCGGAGCGCCCCTCGGCGGCGGAGGCCGAGCGGATGCTGCTGGAGGCGATGGAGGGCCGGGAGCCGAAGGCGGCGCAGGCGTACGTGCCCACGCGCGCGGTGAGTCCGGAGGAGCTCGCCCCGGCGCAGGACCGGCCCGAGGAGCCGCGGCCGGCCCCGCAGCGGGACGTCGCGCAGACGGCCGCGCTGCCGGAGCCCGCGATCTCCGGGACGGTGTCCGCGGCCGCTGCCGCGCCCGCCGACCGGGACGGCGGCTGGATCAAGCGCGCCGCGGTGGTGGCGCTGGTGGCCGCGCTGCTCGGCGGCGGCGGTGTCTTCGGGATCCTCAAGTACACCGGGGACGACGGCCAGGAGAGCGATCCGGACCGGATCGTGAGCTCGACGGGAGGGCAGTCGGGCGACTCCGGGAAACCGCAGGCGGCGACCCCGCCGGCCGGCTACAAGAAGGTCGTCGACCCCCTCGCCGGTTTCACGCTGTTCGTCCCGGAGGGCTGGACGCGCAAGGCGAACGGCGACCAGATCGACTACACCCCGGACGACGGCAAGCACTTCATCCGGATCGCCGCCGACCCCACCCCGGACTACAGGGATCCGCTCGCGCACCTGCTCGACCTGGAGACGCAGGTGGCGAAGCGGACCGACTACAAGAAGGTGCGGCTGAACCAGAACACCTTCCGGGACAGCACCCGGGCCGCGCTCTGGGACTTCACCTATACGGAGAAGCAGAACCACCCGGGCCCCCGCCGGGCCAAGGAGCAGATGTACATCGCCCCGGACGGCACGGAGTACGCGATCTACATGTCGAGCCCGGTCGCGAGCTGGGCCACGACCGAGCAGCAGTTCGACGTCGTGCTCACCGGCTGGGAGCCGCCCGCCAAGCAGCCCTGATCGGCCCCGATCCCGTCATCCTGCCAGCGATCACTGGCGGAAATGGCAAAATCCGGTTACCGGCGGGTACCCAAAGGCTGTCCGGAGCAATACGCTCACCGGCATGACGGACTCGCAGGCCCCCGACGCCCCCCTCCGGACCGCACCGCAGCCCACCAACCCGGTCGCCCCGGCGCCGGCCGGTGCCCGCACCGCCGCCGATGTGGTCACTCCCGACCTGGTCGCCCGGCTGACCCGCGGCGTGATCGGATCCGGTCGCACCGCCAACCACACCCCCTTCACCGGGGACCGGCTGGCGGAGCTTCCCGAGGCCACCCCCGAGGACGTGGCCGAGGCCTTCGACCGGGCCCGCGCCGCCCAGCCCGCCTGGGCGGCGGTCCCCGTACGCAAGCGGGCCGCGGTCCTGCTGCGCTTCCACGACCTGGTCCTCGCCCGGCAGGCCGAGGTCCTCGACCTGATCCAGCTGGAGACCGGCAAGGCCCGCCTGCACGCCCACGAGGAGGTCCAGGCGGTCGCCGTCTCGGCCCGCCACTACGGGCGCAAGGCCCCCGGGTACCTGCGCCCCAAGGGCCACACCGGCGCCATGCCCACCCTCACCAAGGTCACCGAGCTGCGCCAGCCGCGCGGCGTCGTCGGTCAGATCGCCCCCTGGAACTACCCGCTCGAGCTGTCGGTCGGCGACGCCCTGCCCGCCTTCGTCTCCGGCAACGCGCTCGTCATGAAGCCCGACACCGAGACCGCCCTGACCGCCCTGTGGGCCCGCGACCTGCTGATCGAGGCCGGCCTGCCCGCCGAGGTCTTCCAGATCGTCCTCGGCGAGGGCCCCGTCGTCGGCCCCGAGGTGGTCCGGCACGCGGACTACGTCTCCTTCACGGGCTCCACCCGCACCGGTCGCGAGGTCGCCCGGGGCGCCGCCGACCGCCTCGTCGGGGTCTCCCTCGAACTCGGCGGCAAGAACGCCATGCTCGTGCTGCACGACGCCGACATCGAGAAGGCCGCCGCGGGCGCCGTCCGCGCCTGCTTCTCCTCCGCCGGGCAACTGTGCATCTCCATCGAGCGGCTCTACGTCCACGCCTCGATCGCCGACGCCTTCGTCGAACGGTTCGCCGCCCGCACGAAGGCCATGCGGCTCGGCGCCTCCCTCGCGTACGGGGCGGACATGGGCTCACTGGTGGGGACGCGCCAGCTGGAGACCGTACAGCGGCACGTGGACGAAGCCGTGGCCAAGGGCGCCACCCTCGTGGCCGGCGGCACCGCCCGCCCCGACATCGGACCGCTCTTCTACGAGCCCACCATCCTCGACGGCGTCGAGGCGCCCATGGCGGTGTGCGGCGAGGAGACCTTCGGCCCGGTCGTCTCGATCTACCGCTTCACCGACGAGGACCGGGCGATCGACGAGGCCAACGCCACCGCCTACGGCCTGAACTCCAGCGTCTGGACCAAGGACTCCCGCCGCGGCCACGCCGTCGCCGCCCGCCTGCGCACCGGCACCGTCAACATCAACGAGGGCTACGCCCCCGCCTACGGCAGCGCCCAGGCGCCCATGGGCGGCATGAAGGACTCCGGCCTCGGCCGCCGCCACGGCTCCGAGGGCATCCTCAAGTACACCGAGGCCCAGACCGTCGCCCACCAGCGACTGCTCCCGATGGCGCCCTCGCTGGGCATGGACGACGAGAAGTACGCGGCGTTCATGACCCGCAGCCTCCAGGTCATGAAGGCCCTGCGACTCCGTTGATCCTCCGACTCCGTTAAAGGGGCAGCACCGTGTCTGAGTCGTACGACTACGACGTCATCGTCATCGGATCGGGCTTCGGCGGGTCGGTCTCGGCGCTGCGACTGACCGAGAAGGGCTACCGGGTCGGCGTCCTGGAGGCCGGCCGCCGGTTCACCCGCGAGAGCCTGCCGAAGAACAGCTGGGACCTGCGCAACTACTTGTGGGCCCCGGCCCTCGGGCTGTACGGGATCCAGCGGATCCACCTGCTCGGCAACGTGATGGTGCTCGCGGGCGCCGGTGTGGGCGGCGGCTCGCTCAACTACGCCAACACCCTGTACGTGCCGCCCACCGCCTTCTTCGAGGACCGGCAGTGGGCGTCCATCACCGACTGGCGGAGCGAGCTCGCCCCCTACTACGAGCAGGCCAAGCGGATGCTCGGGGTGCGCCTCAACCCGACCATGACCCCCTCCGACGTCCACCTGAAGGCGGCCGCCGAGAAGATGGGCGTCGCGGACTCCTTCCACATGGCCCCGGTCGGCGTCTTCTTCGGCGACGGCGACGACGCCGAAGGACAGCCGAAGGTGCGGCCCGGCCAGGAGGTCCCCGACCCGTACTTCGGCGGCGCCGGCCCCACCCGCCGGGCCTGCACCGAATGCGGCGAGTGCATGACGGGCTGCCGGCACGGCGCGAAGAACACCCTGAACGAGAACTACCTGCACCTCGCCGAGCGCGCCGGCGCCGTCATCCACCCGATGACCACCGTCACCGCGCTCTCCGACCACCCCGAGGGCGGCTACCGCATCCGCACCGTCCCCACCGACGGCCGCCGCCGGGGCCGCGCCAAGGTGCTGCGCGCCCGGTACGTCGTCGTCGCGGCCGGCACCTACGGCACGCAGACCCTGCTGCACACGATGAAGGACCGCGGCGAACTCCCGCGCCTGTCGCAGCGGCTCGGCGAGCTGACCCGGACCAACTCCGAGGGACTGGTCGGCGCGCAGACCGACGACCGCCGCTACCGCAAGCGCCACGGCGACGGCTCCGGCAGGGCGCAGCGGGCCGACTTCACCCGCGGCGTGGCGATCACCTCCTCGGTGCACCCCAACGCCGACACCCACATCGAGCCCGTGCGCTACGGCCGCGGCTCCAACGCCATGGGGTTCATGACCGTCCTCCAGGTCCCCCACAGCAAGCACCGGGTCCGTGCCTGGCTCGGCCGGACCGTGCGGCACCCGCTGCAGCTGGCGCGGTCGCTGTCCAACCGGCGCTGGTCGGAGCGGACCATCATCGGCCTGGTCATGCAGTCGCTGGACAACTCGCTGACCACGTACCGCAAGCCCGGCGGCATCGGGAAGGGCCTGCTCACCGCCCGCCAGGGGCACGGCGCCCCGAACCCGGTCCAGATCGCGGAGGCCACGCAGGCCGCGACCCTGCTGGCCGAGGAGATCAACGGCTTCCCGGGCAGCAACATCGGCGAGCTGATGGGGACCCCGCTGACCGCGCACTTCCTGGGCGGCTGCCCGATCGGTGCCTCGCCCGAGGAGGGCGTGGTGGACCCGTACCACCGGCTCTACGGGCACCCGGGCATCTCGGTGGTGGACGGCTCGGCCGTGTCCGCGAACCTCGGCGTGAACCCGTCGCTGACGATCACGGCGCAGGCGGAACGGGCGATGTCGTACTGGCCGAACAAGGGCGAGCGCGACCCGCGGCCCGAGCAGGGGACGGCGTACGTGCGCCTGGACGCGGTGGAACCGGTCCGTCCGGCGGTGCCCAAGGAGGCCTTCGGCGCGCTGCGGCTGCCGTTCCTCGCGGTCCCGGAGGTTCCGCCGCGGCAACCCTGAGCGATCCGGAACCTGGCGTGTGACTGCGGTGGGTACCGCGCTCCCCCTCCGAGCGCGGTACCCACCGCGGTACATACGTGACAGATGTTCAGCCTTGATGGTTGTACCGGAATCCCGCGAGGCGGGCTGTGGTGTCGATCACACAGCGAAGTGTGCAACTGCGATTGATGTTCGACAGTCAACGGCTGCATGAGAAAGCGCATGTCTTTGCTGGCCGCCGGCGCTCTGGTGGCCCTGGGTCTGGCCACCACCCCCGCACACGCCGCGGACCCCGTCTTCACCCTGGCCGGACCGGCCGGGATCGGCCTGCGCCCGCACCCCGGGCAGAGCGGTGAGCCGCAGAAGACCTCGGTGGAGTTCCGGATCCTCAACGACTCCACCAAGACCTTCGACCGCCAGAGCACCTTCACGATCGACCTGACCCCGCTCAAGGGGATCGCCGACGTGACGCTCGCCAAGGAGCAGCAGGGCGCGAACTGCACGCTCGCCGCCACGGCCGTGACCTGCACGCGCTGGGCCCTGTGGACGGGCGAGACCACCGTCGTGGGCCTGGACGTCAGGGCGGCCAAGGACAGCAAGGTCGGCCGGACCGCGGACCTGACCGTCACCGGCCGGGCGGAGGGCGCCACCTTCAAGTCCGCCACCACCAAGGTCCGCGTCGGCGGCCCCGACCTGGTCCTGGACCGCGCCGACCTGAAGGCGCAGCTGAAGCCGGGCGACAAGCAGAACCTGCCGATCATCTTCGCCAACGAGGGCACCGACCCGGTCAACGGTGTCGTCCTCGAAGTGCGCACCACGCACGGCATCGGCCTCGTCGAGCAGTACGACAACTGCTCGTACTCCGAGGACAGCGCCGCGGGCCAGCCGTGGAACACGGGCTGGAGCACGGTGCAGTGCCTGCTGGAGGGCGAGTACGAGCCGGGCGCGCTCTACGGCGTCGACGGCCCGCTGACCCTCAAGGCCGCCCCGCACGCCTTCGTCGACGGACTGACCTACGCGGTGTACGCCGCCGGCGACCAGCCGAAGTCGGGCAAGCACCGCACGCCCGCGGGCGGCAAGAAGCTGGCCGTGGCGAAGCAGGCCGGCAAGGCCTCCGCGCAGTCCGCGCAGCAGACCGGCGACCTCGACCCCCGGGACAACATCCAGGAGTTCGACTTCGCGACGCGCAACACCGCCGACCTGGTGGCCGCGGGCGTCTCCCTCAAGGGCAAGGCCGGCGAGACGGTCCGCGCCGACTTCGGCTTCCGCAACAACGGCCCCGCGTGGGTCGCGTACCTGCGCTCCGGCGAGAGCGTCGCCCGGACGGACATCGTGATCCCGGCGGGCGCGAAGGCCACCCGGGTCCCGGCCGGCTGCACGGGCGTCAATGCGAACGGCACGCCCCGCGAGCAGGCCCTGGGGGCGCCGCGCTACTTCTGCTCCACCGGTCACGTGGTGGGGGAGGCCGCGACGTTCTCCTACCCGTTCGAGCTGAAGATCGAGACGGTCGTCGCCGACGCCAAGGGCTCCGTCACGGTCGGCGAGTGGACGGCCGAGGGCACCACGCCCCACCGCTGGGACCCGAACGCGGCCAACAACAAGGGGGCCTTCGTGATCAACGCGAAGGACGGCGGCCCGGCCCCGACCCCGACCACGTCGGTCGGCCCGACCCCGACCGCCTCGGCGACGGCCACCGCGACCGCGACGGCGAGCGCCTCGGCCACCGGCACCGGCAGCGGCACCACGGCCAACGGCGGTCTCGCCTCCACCGGCAGCTCCGCCGCGGCGATCGCGCTCGGCGGCGCGGTGCTCGTGGCTGCGGGCGGCGGGCTGTTCCTGGCGTTCCGCCGCAAGGCGGGCGGGCACGCGTAACGACGCGGGCGCGCAGGACCGCGCGAGCGCACAGAACGGCCGGCCCCGGGCGTCCCCGGGGCCAGCCGTCCTTTACGGGGTGACCGGCCTGCTGTCCCCTGCCGTCCGGTCACGCGAAGGAGCGAGGTCCCACGACGCACGCTCCACGGGGCGTGCGTCTCATCGCTCCAGCGGAGCCACGCGTGGTGTTGCGGTTCCGCGGCTGGCTGACGCGGACATCCTCACCAACGAAGGGGCCCGGGGCCGGTCACGGGCCGGACGAGTGACGAACAGCCGTCACACGCGGCCGCGGCACAGCTCCAGCAGGGTCATGGCGAGTGCGGTGCCGGGCTTGCCGAGGGCGTCGCTCCAGTGCGAGAGCACCTCCATCTCGCGCGACAGGTGCACCCGGCGCCCGCCGGACGCGATCCGGGCGTCCTGGATGACCGTGGAGACGGCCATCCGCTCCTGGATCAGTCCGATGATCCGGTCGTCGAGGGCGTCGATGCGCCCACGGGAGTCGGCGATCAGCTGCTCGGGGGTGGTGGTGATCGTGGTCATGGTCTCTCCTGCGGGGTGTGTGCCGACAGGAGCGGAAACGCAGAGCGCCCCGGTCCTGTCGGACCGGGGCGCTCTGGGAAGTTCAGTGGCTCAGGCGAGCATCACGAGGACCCATGGCGACCGGACCGACCGGTGCCATAGGTAAAGAGGAAGCTCAGCTGCTTGCGCACGGGACGGATTATTACCTCCCGCGGGCCCCGGGGCCAAGCGGATTCGGATGGTGAGACGAAGAGGGCCCGGCGTCCCCCGTTAGAATCGACAAAACAGCCACCTCTTCCGCCGGAAGGCCGCCCCGTGCCAGAAGCACCCTCCGCCGCCCACGACAGCGCCCCGGACACGGTTCTCGTCGTCGACTTCGGCGCCCAGTACGCCCAGCTCATCGCCCGCCGCGTCCGCGAGGCACGGGTCTACAGCGAGATCGTGCCGAGCTCGATGCCCGTCGACGAGATGCTGGCCAAGCAGCCCAAGGCGATCATCCTCTCCGGCGGCCCGTCCTCCGTGTACGAGGAGGGCGCCCCGCGGATCGACCGGGCCCTGTTCGAGGCCGGCATCCCCGTCTTCGGCATGTGCTACGGCTTCCAGCTGATGGCCGTCACCCTCGGAGGCCAGGTCGACAACACCGGCGCCCGCGAGTACGGCCGTACGCCGCTGGCCGTCTCCAAGAACGGCTCCACCCTGTTCGAGGGCACCCCCGCGAACCAGTCGGTGTGGATGTCCCACGGTGACGCCTGCTCCGCCGCCCCCGAGGGCTTCGCCGTCACAGCGTCGACCGACGTCGTCCCGGTCGCGGCCTTCGAGAACGACGAGAAGAAGCTGTACGGCGTGCAGTACCACCCCGAGGTGATGCACTCCACGCACGGCCAGCAGATCCTCGAGCACTTCCTCTACCGCGGCGCCGGCCTCGCCCCGACCTGGACCACCGGCAACATCGTCGAGGAGCAGATCGCGGCCATCCGCGAGCAGGTCGGCGACAAGCGCGCCATCTGCGGCCTCTCCGGCGGCGTGGACTCCGCCGTCGCCGCGGCCCTCGTGCAGAAGGCCATCGGCTCGCAGCTGACCTGCGTCTACGTCGACCACGGTCTGATGCGCAAGGGCGAGACCGAGCAGGTCGAGAAGGACTTCGTCGCCGCGACCGGCGTGCAGCTGAAGGTCGTCGACGCGCAGGAGCGCTTCCTGACCGCGCTGGCGGGGGTCTCCGACCCGGAGACCAAGCGCAAGATCATCGGCCGCGAGTTCATCCGCGTCTTCGAGCAGGCCCAGCTGGAGATCCTCCAGGAGGACGGCCCGGCGGTGGCCTTCCTCGTCCAGGGCACCCTGTACCCGGACGTCGTCGAGTCCGGCGGCGGCACCGGCACCGCCAACATCAAGTCCCACCACAACGTGGGCGGGCTCCCCGACGACATCGAGTTCGAGCTCGTCGAGCCGCTGCGCCAGCTGTTCAAGGACGAGGTCCGGATGGTCGGCCAGGAGCTCGGCCTGCCGGACGAGATCGTCCAGCGCCAGCCCTTCCCCGGCCCCGGCCTGGGCATCCGCATCGTCGGCGAGGTGACCAAGGAGCGCCTGGACCTGCTCCGCGAGGCCGACGCCATCGCCCGCCACGAGCTCACCGCGGCCGGCCTGGACCGCGAGATCTGGCAGTGCCCGGTCGTCCTGCTCGCGGACGTCCGCAGCGTCGGCGTCCAGGGCGACGGCCGCACCTACGGCCACCCGATCGTGCTGCGCCCCGTGTCCTCCGAGGACGCGATGACCGCGGACTGGACGCGCATGCCGTACGAGGTGCTCGCGCGGATCTCGACCCGCATCACCAACGAGGTGCCGGACGTGAACCGGGTGGTCCTCGACTGCACGAGCAAGCCCCCGGGCACCATCGAGTGGGAGTAGTCCCACCAGGTCCCACCGGATCCACCGGTCCCACCGGATCGCAGTGAAGCCGCCGCCCGCACCCGCGGGCGGCGGCTTCGCCGTTTCTCTGGCCAGTTGGCAGGGCCCCGGGTACCTTGCGCGGCGAACCGAGCCGTCCGAGGGAGCGCCCATGCCCGATCAGCCCGTACCCGTGCCCGTGGAGCGGCTGGGCTTCGAGATGCCGCCCGTGCACGACACCGTCGAGGCGGCCCGCGCCCACCGCAAGGAACGGCTCGCCGAGGCGCTGCGGCTGCTGGAGTGCCTCGGGTACGGGGACGGGGTCGCGGGGCAGATCACCGCACGGGACCCGGAGTTCGAGGACTGCTTCTGGGTGAACCCTTTCGGACGGGCCCTCGGCGCGCTCACCGCGGACGACCTGCTGCTGGTCGACGGGGACGGCCGGGTGGTGCGGGGCGCGCGCCGGGTCAACCAGCTCGCCTTCGCCGTCCACGCGGCCGTGCACCGCAGGCGGCCCGAGGTGGTCGCCGTCGTCCGCGCGCAGGGTCCGTACGGCAGGGCGCTCGCGGCCCTGGGCGAGCTGCTGGCCCCGATCACCGAGGAGGCCTGCGCCTTCTACGAGGACCACGCGCTGCTCGACGAGTACTCCGGGGCCGACGAGCCGGAGCGGACCGCGCTCGCGCTGGGCCCGTACAAGGCGCTGATCCTGCGCAACCGCGGGCTGCTGACGGTGGGGGACTCGGTGGACGCCGCCGTCTGGTGGTTCATCGAGGCGGAGCGGGCGGCTCAGGTGCAGCTGATCGCCCGGGCCGCCGGGAAGCCGGTGCCCGCCGACCACCGTGCCGCGGCCCTGACGCGCCAGCGGTTCGGGTCCGATCTGGCGGCCTGGGTGAGCTACCAGCCGCTCAGGGAACGGGTGGCGTCAACATCATGAACCGTTAATCACCTGCTCTGACATCGTGCGCAATCCGGAGCACTGCCGCAGTGGTGCACAATTCGCTGGCATTGCACCGTAGTTCAGAGAGGCGGCACGTACGTGGCTGTCCAAGAGATGTCCCGAGGTACCCACACCACCGCCTGCGCCTGCGAGGAGTGCGCACGGGAGGGCCACCGCCGTGCCGTGGCCGCGTTCCTGGAGAAGCGCGACGAGTTCGCCTCCGGCCGGGGCGTGCCGGCCGCCGTGGCCCACTCGCTCGGCGCCTCGCGGCAGTGGGTCTCCGACGAGCTGACCCTGTCCGCCCGCACGGTCGCCGACCGGGGCCGGGAGGCCGGGAGCTCCTGGCTGTACCTGTTCTCCCGGCGGGCCGTCCTCGCCGTCTGGATCGCCGCAGGGGTCCTGCTGCTGGTGCAGGTCGCCGCCGCGCTCGGCACCGGCTGGTCCACGGCGCGCACCGCCGGGCTGCTGGCCGCCCTGGCGCTGGCCGGGCTGCTCACGGTCGCGGCCCGCGCCCAGTCGGTGCGCGGCGGGCTGCTGGCCCCGCTGGTCGGTGAGGACAACCGGCTGTCCACCTCCAAGGCGGTGCCCAGCGCCTGGGTGGTGCTGACGGCCTTCGCCACCCTGCTGCCCGCGCTGCGGCTGGCCGCCTCGGCGCCCGGGCCCGAGCGGCAGGCGCTGTACGCGGGCCTCGCGCTGGACCGGGCGCTGCCGCTGCTGGCGGTGGTCTCGCTGACCTCCGGTGTGGCGGTGCTGGTCCGCCGGGTGGTGTCCGTACGGATCATGGGCCAGCGGTTGCAGAAGCTGCCGGCGGACCGCCCGCGCGGGGCGGACCTGCTGACGGACGACGCGGGCCGCGGCAGCTTCCCGGACGCCCAGTACGTGCTCGTCTCGACGGTGGTGCTCGGCTACGCCGCGGTCTGCCTGGCGCGCTTCCCGGACCGGCTGCCGCAGCTGCCCTGGGCGCTGGCCCTGCTGGTGGCGCTGTCCGCCGCGGTGTACCTGGCGGCGAAGTACGCGGAGGGCAGCCGTCCGCTGGTGCTGTCGGTGGTGCGCAGACGGGAGCCCGGGGATCTGGACGCGGCCGTCCGCCCCGGGGACGACATCGAGATCCGGGGCGTGGGCTTCGTGCCGCCGGGGGCCCAGACGCCGGAGATGCTGGCCCGTCTGGTCGTACGGGTGGGGGCGGTGCACGTGCACGTGCCGCTGGTCCCGGTGGCGGGCGGATTCACCAACCCCTCCGACGCCGTGCTGACCGTGCCGGTCCCGGCGGAGGTGGAGCCGGGGCGCGTCGAGGTCCAGGTGGTCACCGCCGCAGGGGTGGAATCCAACCGCTGCACCATCGATGTTGCCGAGTGATCGGGGTACACATGTCCCGTGAACCGAACCGATGTTCTTGAAACCGACGCCCCTCGCGACGCGGTGGGCCTGCGCGAGCTGGCCTCCCGGCACGCACTGCTGCCCCTGCGGCTCTTCCTCGGCGTGACCTTCGTGTACGCGGGGATCGACAAGCTGACCGACCCGGCGTTCCTCTCCGCCTCCGGAGACGGCTCCATCGGCGACCTGATGCGCGGGGTGCGCGACACCTCCGCGATCCCCGGCCTCGTGGACCTGTCGCTGAACTCGCCCGTCGGCTTCGCCGTCGCCCTGGCCATCGGGGAGATCCTGGTCGGCCTCGGGGCCCTGGTCGGCCTGCTGACCCGTATCGCGGCCGTCGGCGGGGCGCTCATCGCGCTCAGCCTCTGGCTCACGGTGTCGTGGGCGGTGACCCCGTACTACTACGGCAACGACCTGATCTACATGATGGCGTGGACCCCGCTGATCCTCGCCGGGGCGCCCTACCTGTCGCTGGACTCGGTGATCCGGTCGCGCCTGTCGCGGCGTACGGCGTAGGTCACCAGCCCCACCAGCGCGGCCAGCGAGAGCCCGCCCAGGGCCATCGGGATGATCGCGAACCAGGGCAGGTCGGCCCGGCCGGTGCTGTCGAGCAGGTAGAGCACGCCCGCCACCACCAGGACGAGCCCCGCGATCAGCCGCCCGGGCTGGAACTCATGACGCCGCACGAGCCACCTCCACCAGTCCCAGACCCGCACTGAGGTGCAGGTCGATCGTTCCGCCGGCCTCGGTGCCGGCCGCCGGCGCGAGGGTTTGCGTCCGGTTCTGCTCGCCGACCCGCTCGATGCGGCCCGCGTCGTCCCCCGGCAGCTGGATGTCGCCCGCCCGCCGGATGGTCACATCGGCCTGCGCGGTGGCCTCCCGCGGCAGGACCACCTTGAGCCGGCCCGCGTCGATCGAGGCCTCGACGGCCACCGTGGTTCCCTTCGGCACGTCCAGCCGGCTCAGGTCCAGCGTGGCGAGCCCGGTGCCCGCCTCGTACACGGGCCGTACGTCGGCCACCGCGGCCGGCCGCCACTCGACGCTGCGCCAGTCGGTACCGACCTCGCGGGGCAGTACGGCCGCTCCCGCCAGCAGGCCCGAGGTGAACACGGCGAGCACGATCGTGCCGAAGCCGGTCCGTCCCAGCAGGGAGCTGACCGCGAGACCCACACCGAAGACGATCAGCGCGGCGGCGAGCCCGGTCTGCAGCGCCTCGCCGAGCGGATTGCCCTCCCACGCGGAGCCGGTCCCCGCGATCCCGGCCAGCAGCGCCAGGACGAAGACCCGGCCCCCGATGCCGCCGCGCGGGCGGGCCGGGGCGGCGGGCGCCTTCGCGGACGCCTTCGGGGTACGGCCGCTCACGACGGGGTCCACGGTGTCATCGGGCCCCCACAGGTAGCCCGTCCCGCCGACCGGGCCGGTCGTACCGTCCTTGACCAGCGGATCCCGCCACCAGGACGGGCCGCCGGGGGCGGGCGGGGCCTGCGTCTCCGGCGGGGCCGGCGAGTGCGCGGTGCGGTGCGCGCCGCCGCCCGGCTCGGGCGTCTGCGCCTCGGGCTGGCAGAGGTGCCGCTGCCGCTGCGACCAGTACGAGGCCCCGCCCAGCGCCAGGACGACCAGGACGGAGAAGGCCGCCAGCCCGCCGTTGTCCAGCATCGACAGGAACAGCGCGCAGCCCACCAGCGCGGCGAACACCGCCGCCAGCGTCGCGCCCTCGACCCGGCCGGTCAGCAGCTTCTTCGCCTCGCTGTCCTCCTCGCCCTCCTGGGGGAGCAGCAGCCACGCGAAGCCGTAGAAGATCAGACCCACGCCGCCGGTGACCGCGAGGACGCCGAGGACGATCCGGAAGACCACCGGGTCCAGGTCGAAGTACCGGCCGAGGCCGCCGCACACGCCCGCGAGGACCTTGTCGCGCTTGCTGCGGCGCAGGGGCGGCCGCGCATCGGCGGCCCGAGGGGCCCCTGGCTCGGCCGGTGGGGCGTCGTGTACTTCGGTCATGGGTCCATGGTGACGGCCCGCGGAAGCGGAGGGCATCGGGCCCTACCCTGGTGCAACCCTGATATCCCCCCGGTACAAGTGGGGGGATGCCCTGATGACCGGCCCCCGCCGGGCGTGTGACCCTTGGTGACATGCCCGTAGCCGCCGCCCCCCGTACCCCGCACGCACCGGACGCCGACGAGGTCCCGCAGCGCAAGCTCTACCGCAGCGCCGACGGCCGGATGCTCGGCGGTGTCGCACGCGGTCTCGCAGGGCACCTCGGGCTGCCCGTGGGATGGGTCCGCCTGGCCTTCCTGCTGCTGTTCATGTGGGGGGACGGGCTGGGCGTGCTGCTGTACGCGGCTTTCTGGGTCTTCGTACCGCTGGGCGTCGGCGGCCGGACCGGGCACCGTTCCTTCTTCGAGACCCTCCCCGACGGCAGCCGGCGGCTGCGCAAACCCGACCGCGGGCAGATCACCGCGCTGGTCGCCCTGTTCATCGGCGCGGGCATCTTCATCTCCAAGGTCCAGCTCGGCGGCGCCTCCGGCCGGTACGTGTGGCCGACGCTGCTGGTCGGGGCCGGGGTGGTGCTCGTATGGCGGCAGGCCGACAACGCCCGCCGCGCGCACTGGTCCGAGGCCGTGGGACGGCACGGACGCCTGCTGCAGGCCGCCCGGGCACTGGCCGGCGTGGCCCTGGTGGGGGTGGGCCTGACCGTCTTCATCGTCGTACGGGGCTCCGCGGCGCAGCTCGGCAACGTCCTCACCGCGACCCTCGCCGTCCTCGTCGGCGTGGCCCTGCTCGCCGGGCCCTGGCTGATCCGGATGACCCAGGACCTCTCCGAGGAACGCCTGATGCGCATCCGCGCCCAGGAACGCGCCGAGGTCGCGGCCCACGTGCACGACTCGGTGCTGCACACCCTCACCCTGATCCAGCGCAACGCGGAGGACGTCTCCGAGGTGCGCCGCCTGGCCCGGGCCCAGGAACGTGAGCTGCGGAACTGGCTCTACAAGCCGGAGGGCACCGGCAAGGACGAGGCGGAGGAGCCGGCCACCCTCGCGGAGGCCGTGAAGAAGACCGCCGCCGACGTCGAGGACCACCACGGCGTCCCGATCGAGGTCGTCGTCGTCGGCGACTGCCCGCTCGACGAGGGCCTGGCGGCGCAGATCCAGGCCGCGCGCGAAGCGATGGTCAACGCCGCCAAGTACGGTGGCGAGGGCGGGCCGGTGCAGGTGTACGCGGAGGTGGAGGGGCGGACGGTGTTCGTGTCCGTACGGGACCGGGGACCGGGCTTCGACATCGACGCGGTACCGAGCGACCGCATGGGCGTACGAGAATCGATCATCGGCCGGATGCAGCGCAACGGCGGGACCGCACGGCTGCGGTCCGCGCCCGACGGCGGCACGGAAGTCGAGCTGGAGATGGAGAGGGCGGCGAACGCAGCATGACCGAGGCCGGAGAGAACGCAGGCGCGGGGGAGACCAGGCGCGTCCGGGTGGTGCTCGTCGACGACCACAGGATGTTCCGTACGGGAGTGCAGGCCGAGATCGGCGAGACCGAGCGCACGGGGGTCGAGGTCGTCGGCGAGGCCGCCGACGTCGACCAGGCCGTCACGGTCATCACCGCCACCCGCCCCGAGGTGGTCCTGCTCGACGTGCACCTGCCCGGCGGCGGTGGCGTCGAGGTGCTGCGGCGCTGCGCCCCGCTGATGGCGGCGGCCGTGAACCCGGTGCGGTTCCTGGCGCTGTCGGTGTCGGACGCGGCCGAGGACGTCATCGGGGTCATCCGGGGCGGTGCGCGGGGGTACGTCACCAAGACCATCACCGGCACCGACCTGGTGGACTCGGTCTTTCGCGTGCAGGACGGGGACGCGGTGTTCTCGCCGCGGCTGGCGGGCTTCGTGCTCGACGCGTTCGCCTCTACGGACGCGCCGCCGGTCGACGAGGACCTGGACCGGCTCACCCAGCGCGAGCGCGAGGTGCTGCGGCTGATCGCGCGCGGGTACGCGTACAAGGAGATCGCCAAGCAGCTCTTCATCTCGGTGAAGACGGTCGAGTCGCACGTCTCCGCCGTCCTGCGCAAGCTCCAGCTGTCCAACCGGCACGAGCTGACCCGCTGGGCGACGGCCCGCCGCCTGGTCTGATGCACCCCGTCCGACCTGCGGTGTGACCGACACCGCAGGCCGAGGGGGCAACCGGGAGCGGGCACGCCGCCCTCTACGGTGGCGTGATGAGCTTGACGGGGACCCCCTTCTTCGTGGCGGTGATCGCCCTGACCGCGATCGCCGTCGTCCTTCCGCTGGCCGTGTGGAGCAAGGTGCGCGGCCCTGCCGTCGTACGCACCGTCCTGCGCGCGCTGATGGTGGTGTTCGCCCAGGTCACAGCCGTCGCCGTGGTGTTCGTCGCCGTCAATCGGGCCGAGCACTTCTATGCCTCGTGGGGTGATCTGTTCGGCACCGGCAGGTACGTCACGGCCGCCCCCGACCTCGGCCCGGACGGGCTCGGCGGCAAGAAGGTCGAGGAGGCGCCGAAGGTCAAGCAGGAGTTCCAGCCGGTCGAGGGGCTGGGCGGCCGGGTCAGGAAGACCGAGCTCGACGGCAAGATCTCCGGCGTCAAGGGCGACGTCATGGTGTGGCTGCCGCCGCAGTACGACGACCCGGCCCACAAGGACAAGAAGTTCCCCGTGGTGGAGCTGATCCCGGGCATACCGGGGACGGGCAAGTCCTGGTTCCAGGGGGTCAAGGCCCACGAGGTGCTGGAGCCGCTGATGAAGAGCGGCAAGGTGCAGCCGTTCATCCTGGTCTCGCCGCGCGCCATGCTGGTCGGCAACGGTGACACCGGCTGCGCGAACATCCCCGGCAAGGTCAACGCGGACAGCTGGTTCAGCGTCGACGTCCGCAAGATGGTCGTCGACAACTTCCGTGCTTCGGACGACCCCCGCAGCTGGGGTGTGGCCGGGTACTCGGCCGGCGCCTACTGCGCCGCCAAGCTGGCGATCCTGCACCCCGACCGCTACAGCGCGGCCGTCTCCCTGTCGGGCTACAACGACCCCGGCCAGGAGCCCTCCTCGCTGGTCGCCCAGGACCCGACGCTGCGGACCACGCACAACCTGAAGAACCTGCTCAAGGCCGCGCCCGCACCGCCCGCGGTCTCGCTGTGGATGTCGGGGGCCGAGCACGACGGCTACCTGTCCGGCACGGACCTCAAGGCGATCGCGAAGACCCCGACCGTGGTGCACGCGGAGAAGGTCGTCGGCGGGCACAACCTCGAATCGTGGTCCAAGCAGCTGCCGCAGACCTTCGGCTGGCTGAGCGGGATCGTCAAGGCGCCGTAGAGGCCGCGCGGTCGTGAAGGGTCACGGGGTCGTGCGGGGGAACGGCGGGCGGATCAGGCGGGGCGGGAGGCGCCGGCCCAGGGCATCGAGTCGATCGGTGCCAGCCGGACCGTCGAGCCGGGCCGCGGGGCGTGGATCATCTGGCCGTTGCCGACGTAGAGGCCGACGTGGGTGACCCCGGAGTAGAAGAACACCAGGTCGCCGGGGGCCAGCTGGTCGCGGGAGACGCGCCGGCCGACGTTGATCTGGGTGTAGGTGGTGCGGGGCAGCGAGACCCCGGCCGAGCGCCAGGCCGCCTGGGTGAGGCCGGAGCAGTCGAAGGACCCCGGGCCGGTCGCGCCCCAGACGTACGGCTTCCCGATCGCGGTGTACGCGAAGGCCACGGCGCGGGCCGCGCGCGAGCCGTCGGACGGGGGCGGGGGCGTACTGCCCTTGGCGGCGGCCGGTGCGGCGGCGGCCGGGCCGCCGGGTGACCGGGCCTCGTAGGCGGCCCGCTCCTCGGCGGTGAGCCGGGCCAGCAGGTTCTTTGCGGCGGTGAGCTTCTCCTCGATCACGGCCTTGTGCCCGGCGATTTCGTCCTGCCGGGAGCGGAGGTCGGCGAGCCGTCCGGCGGCCTGGTCCCGCAGCTTGCCGACCTCGTCGAGCCGGCGGCGCACGGTGGTGATCCCGGCGGCGTTGCGGTCCCCGGCGCGGGCGATGAAGGAGGCCTGGGAGAGGTACTCCTGCGGGTCGGACGCCAGCGCGAGCCGTACGGCGGTGCCCAGGGAGCCGCTGCGGTACTGGGAGGCGGCGAGCGTTCCGAGCGCGCTGCGGGCGGTGTTCAGCTGGTCGGTCTTGCGGGCGGTCTCCTCGCGCAGTCCGGCCAGCGCGCGCTCGGCCTCGTCCGCCTGCTCCTTCGCCCCGTTGTACTGCTCGGTCGCCGCCTCGGCCTCTTCGTAGAGCCGGTCCACCTCGGACTTGACCTGGGCGGGTGTGAGCCGGGGGTCGGCCTGGGAGGTGCCTTCGAAGGCGGTGGCGGTGGCAGCGCCCGCGAGGGCGAGGGTGGCGGCGGTGGCCCGTGCCGGGCCGCCGGAGAGCGGGCGCTGCCTGGGCTTTCGATGACTGGCCACGAGGGCCTCACGTCCTTCCTCCGTCGGGGCTTGGAGGAGGACGCTAGACCCGCAGGTAACGGGCGGATGACGAGATGATAGTAAGTGGCTCGATATGACCGGAGCTGGCTGCCCAGGACTGGAACGGATCGTTCCGGTGTGGGTCAGTGCCAGAGAACGGCGATGAAGATGTTGATCACGGTCAGCCCGCCGACCGCGCCGAACAGCGCCTTGTCCACGTGCTCCTCGTCGCGCTTGACGTAGACGAGGCACAGGATCACGAAGAGGATCGCGAGCTTCACGCCGACCTTGATGTTGTTGACGGGGTCCCCGTCCATCTGGTTGAGGCCGACGAGCACCACACCGGTCACGAGCATGGTGAGCGCACCGTGCAGCATGGCGGGCGTGAAGCGGGCGGTGCCCGCGCTCATCGCCTTCATCTGCGTCAGGAACCCGCCGAGGAGCGAGGCGATCCCGATGATGTGCAGGCCCACGAAGACATTGATGAGTACGTCCATGGCGTCGAGCGTACGGGGTGCCCTCCGGCGGATTTCCACCGGTCACCGCAGGGCGTTCGGGCGGCCGAATCGGCAGAATCGACCGAAGAGCCGGGCCGGTTCCGCCCGGATGTACGAGATCTTCGAACGGTTCGGGGGTGTCCGTACGAGATCTGCGTACAGTGAGGGCATGCCTGCCGCAGCCGAGCTGACCCACCCCGCCGCCGACCGCATCGAACTGGTCGACGTCCTTGCCGCGCTCGGACACCCCGTCCGCCTGGAGATCGTCCGCAGGCTCGCCTCCGGGCAGGAGGCCTTCTGCGGCGAGGTCGTCCCGGACCTGCCCAGGTCCAGCGTCACGCACCACCTCAAGACGCTGCGCGAGAGCGGTGTGATCTGCCAGCGCCCCCAGGGCCGCAGGCTCTACCTCGCGCTGCGCCGCGACGACCTCGAACGCAGCTTCCCCGGCCTGCTGGCGATCGTGCTGGGCGAAGCCCTCGCGGCAGGGGAATTTCCCGCTGCGGAACCGGCTGTCGGTCCCGCACCCTAGACTCGGATGGCGATGAGCAGCCTCTTTGACGACAGTTTCCTGGCGGACCTCACCCCCTCCGACGAGGTCCCGCCGCCGCCCGAGGACCACCCCGCCCCGGAAGCGGGCGCGGACGACCTCTTCGGGGGGCGGTTCGACGTGCCCATGAGCGGGGACGCGTACTACCGGGACGGCGCCCCCAGGCCCGTCATCGACCCGGCGGCGCTCCTGGACGGCCTGAACACCGAGCAGGCCGCGGCCGTGGTGCACGCGGGCTCCCCGCTGCTCATCGTGGCCGGCGCCGGCTCCGGCAAGACCAGGGTGCTGACCCACCGCATCGGCCACCTGCTGGCCGCGCGGAACGTCCACCCGGGGCAGATCCTGGCGATCACCTTCACCAACAAGGCCGCCGGCGAGATGAAGGAGCGCGTCGAGGGCCTGGTCGGCCCGCGCGCCAACGCCATGTGGGTCTCCACCTTCCACAGCGCGTGCGTGCGCATCCTGCGCCGCGAGTCCAAGCGGCTCGGCTTCACCTCCTCGTTCTCGATCTACGACGCGGCCGACTCGAAGCGCCTGATGGCGCTCGTCTGCCGCGACCTGGACCTCGACCCGAAGAAGTTCCCGCCGAAGGCCTTCAACGCCAAGATCTCGAACCTGAAGAACGAGCTGATCGACGAGGAAGCCTTCGCCGACCAGGCCGCGGACGGGTTCGAGAAGACCCTGGCCCAGGCGTACGCGATGTACCAGGGGCGGCTGCGCGAGGCCAACGCCCTCGACTTCGACGACATCATCATGACCACCGTCCACCTGCTCCAGGCCTTCCCGGACGTGGCCGAGCACTACCGGCGCCGCTTCCGGCATGTCCTGGTCGACGAGTACCAGGACACCAACCACGCGCAGTACACGCTGGTGCGCGAGCTGGTGGGCACCGGCTACCCGGACCTGCCGCCGGCCGAGCTGTGCGTGGTGGGTGACGCCGACCAGTCGATCTACGCCTTCCGCGGCGCGACCATCCGCAACATCCTCCAGTTCGAGGAGGACTACAAGGACGCGACGACGATCCTGCTGGAGCAGAACTACCGCTCCACGCAGACGATCCTCTCCGCGGCCAACGCGGTCATCGAGCGGAACGAGAACCGCCGAGCGAAGAACCTGTGGACCGAGGCCGGCACCGGCGCCGTCATCACCGGCTACGTCGCGGACACCGAGCACGACGAGGCGCAGTTCGTCGCCGACGAGATCGACCGGCTGACGGACGCGGGCGACGCCAAGGCGGGCGACGTCGCGATCTTCTACCGGACCAACGCGCAGTCGCGCGTGTTCGAGGAGATCTTCATCCGGGTCGGACTGCCCTACAAGGTCGTCGGCGGCGTCCGCTTCTACGAGCGCAAGGAGGTCCGCGACGTCCTCGCGTACCTGCGCGTGCTGGCGAACCCGGAGGACAACGTCCCGCTGCGGCGCATCCTGAACGTCCCCAAGCGCGGAATCGGCGAGCGCGCCGAGGCGATGATCGACGCCCTCGCACTGCGCGAGAAGATCACCTTCCCGCAGGCGCTGCGGCGCGTGGACGAGGCCTTCGGCATGGCCGCGCGCTCCACCAACGCGGTGAAGCGGTTCAACGTGCTGATGGAGGAGCTCCGCACGATCGTCGACTCGGGCGCGGGCCCGGCGGTGGTGCTGGAAGCGGTGCTGGAGCGTACGGGCTACCTCGCCGAGCTCCAGGCGTCGACCGACCCGCAGGACGAGACCCGGATCGAGAACCTCCAGGAACTCGCGGCGGTGGCGCTCGAGTTCGAGCAGGCCAGGGAGGCCGCGGCGGCGGAGGCCGCCGAGACGGGTGCCCCGGCCCCCGGGTCCGGGACCCTTGCCGAGTTCCTGGAGCAGGTCGCGCTCGTCGCCGACTCCGACCAGATCCCGGACGAGGACACCGACGGCTCGGGCGTCATCACGCTGATGACGCTGCACACCGCCAAGGGCCTCGAATTCCCGGTGGTCTTCCTGACCGGCATGGAGGACGGGGTCTTCCCGCACATGCGGGCGCTGGGCCAGACCAAGGAGCTGGAGGAGGAGCGCCGTCTCGCCTACGTGGGGATCACCCGGGCGCGCGAGCGGCTGTACCTGACCCGCTCCGGCATGCGCAGCGCGTGGGGCACGCCCTCGTACAACCCGCCGTCGCGGTTCCTGGAGGAGATTCCGGCGGAGTACCTCCAGTGGAAGCGGACCGGAGCCACGCAGAAGCCGGCCGGTCCGATGCGGAGTTCGGGCTACGGGTCGTCCTCGTCCGGTTCGGGGAAGGCGCCCTTCGGCACCTCGCCCGAGGCGTTCCTGTCCTCGTCGCGCACGAAGTCGGGGCCGTCCGGATTCGCGACGCGGCGGGCCGCCGACAAGCCGGTCATCGCCCTGGTGGTCGGGGACCGGGTCACGCACGACCAGTTCGGGCTCGGCACCGTCATGGAGGTCAAGGGGGCGGGCGCGGACGCGCAGGCCACCATCGACTTCGGGGACGACAAGCCCAAGCGGCTGCTGCTGCGTTACGCGCCGGTGCAGAAGCTCTAGCGCGTCAGCGCGTCAGCGCGTCACAGAAATGAGGCGCGCAGGGATGAGGGCGGGCGACCGCGCGGCCTTCGGGCCGCGCGGCGGTTACGTCGGGTCCAGGCCCTTGCTGCGGAGCCACGCCAGGGGGTCGATCGCCGAGCCGCCGCCGGGCCGGACCTCGAAGTGCAGGTGCGGACCGGTGGAGTTGCCCGAGTTGCCCGAGTAGGCGATCACGTCGCCCGCCTTCACCTTGCCGCCGCGGATCTTGGTGGAGCTGAGGTGGCAGTACCAGGTCTCGGTTCCGTCGGGCGCGGTCACTATCGCCATGTTCCCGTAGGCGCTGTTGTACTGGGTGCGCACGGTGCCGTCGGTGGCCGCCATGACCGGGGTCCCGTAGGAGACCGGGAAGTCGATGCCGGTGTGCACCGACATCCACATGCCGCCGGCCTGGCCGAAGTTGGCGCTCAGGCCGTGCTGGTTCACGGGGATGGCGAACTTGGGGCGGGCGGCCTCCTTGGCCGCGGCCTCCTCCGCCTTCTTCTTCTTTTCCTCTTCCTGGCGCTCGCGCAGGTCGATGCGCTCCTGCGTGCGGCTCGCGCGGTCCGCGAAGTCGCCCGCGTCGGCGCTGAGCGCGACCAGTTGGGTGTCGAGCTTGGTGTTCGCCGCGACCGGCTTCACCGAGGCCGGGTCGGGCGCGGCCATCGTGGTGGTGTCCTCCGCGGGCCGGTCCGTGCCGGTGAGGCCGCCGACGGAGGCGGCCGCGACGCCCGCGACGCCCATCACACAGGCGGAGGGCACGGCCACGGTCAGCAGGGCGGAACGCTTCGCCGGGCTGCGGCGACGGCTGCTGGCGCCGCCGCCGGCCTTGGGGGCGCTCCGGCGCGCGGTGCGCGGAGCCGTGGTCACGGGCATGGCCTGGGTGGGGAGGTCATGGACCTCGTGGAGGGCGTGCACCTCGGGCAGGTCGCTGACTTCGTGGTGCGCCTGCGCCTCGTAGGTCTCGTCGACCCGGGGCGTCTGCGTCTCGTCGGAGAGCACCTCGAAGACGGCGGTCTCGCTGTAGGTGTCGGATCCGGTCCCGGAGTCGGCCGTGGTCCCGTAGGCGTAGCCGACGGAGGTCGCCTCGTAGGCGTACTCCTGCTGCGCCGCTGCGGGCGCGGGCTGGTACTCGTAGGCGTAGGCCGCCTCGGGCTGGGCCGGGGTCTCGGCGACGGTGTTCCAGGCGGTGGCGTCGTAGGCGCCGGTCTCGGTACCGGTGGTGCCGTAGCCCGGCATCGCCCAGTGGCCGGTCTGCTCGCCGGTGGTGTCGTAGCCGAAGGAGGGCTGCTGCTGGTAGCCGGTGTAGCCGGAGTAGTCCGCGCTCGGAGTGGTCCAGGCGCTCGCGTCCCAGGTTCCGGTGGTGTCCTCGGGGGCGGCCTGGGTCGGGATCGTGGACAGGTAAGGGTCCTGCGCAGTCCATGCCGTGGTGTCGTACGCGCCGGTCTCGTAGGAGCCGTAGGCGGCGTAATTGACTCCCTGACCCTGCGTTTCATAGGAAACGTAGGCCGAGTCACCAGCGAAAGCGGTGGTGGAAAGGCCGTCGTACCCGGCATCCGGGTACTGGCCCGACGAGGGGCGGTCGTTCACCAACTTCTCTTTCGCCTCGGCAGTGGGGGCCTGGGTGGCCGGGAACTCGAAGTTCACCGGAGGAGAGCAGTGGCGTGACTGTACCCGGCGGTTACTCGCAACGACAATCTTCGCCGGGTCCCCAGATCTCCGGAACCGGGCATTCGGCCGTCTTTCGGTCGCCGAAAGACGCACCCTTGGCCTTGAGTTCGAAATCCGTTCGACTGTCGGCCGCTTTTCTGTCAGGCGACGGAAGCGGTGTCCGAGCCCACGACGGCGGTCGGGCCGGGCCCGTCGAGGGCCCGTCGGACCGCCGAGATGACGGCGGGATGGGAGGGCAGCGCGAGATGTCCGATACCGGTGACCTGCACGTTCTCCACACACAGATCCGGATGTTCGATCCGTGCCGTGCCGACCGGGGACATCAGCGTGTCGAACTCGCTCCAGAACGCCACGCACCGGGTGGCGCAGCCGGGCGCGGGCTCGGCCAGCTCCGCCAGGACCTCGGAGTCGGGGCGCATCTGCCGTACCAGGGGGTGCGCGTCCATGAAGGGGGCGACCAGCGTGCCGGAGTGCGGTGTCCCGAGGGTGACGAGGGTGCGGACGCGGGTGTCGCCGCCGAGTCGCTGCACGTAGTACCGGCCGACCAGCCCGCCGAGGCTGTGCCCGATCAGATCGACCCGGTCCTGTCCGGTGCGTTCGCACAGTTCCTCGACACGCCGGGCGAGTCGGCGGGCGGTGACGCGCAGATCGAGGGTGAACGGTGAGTAGTTGTACGCCTCCACGTGCCGGCCTCCCGCCCCGAGGGCGCGGCGCAGCACGACGAAGACGGACCGGTTGTCCGTGAATCCGTGCAGGAGGAGCACGGGCGGCCGTGTCGCGGGCGGGCGGGCGGTGACCTTCTCCTGACACACTCCGGTGGGGTACAGCAGGAGGTGCCCGCCGAGCACCATCACCTCGAGGACGCCGGCCCGCAGCGCGGCGCCGGACAAGGGTACGGACATGGGTATGGACAGCCCCATCGACGGCCTCCCCTGAGCCTTTGTGGGACGCCGGCCGTCGCGCCACCGTGCCGTGCGGCTGTCGGCACGGTGGCGCAATGCCGTCCCACGTGTGATTTCCCCCTCGTGGTTGACCGCGAAACGGCGGCGTGCGCGATGCTGTACTTAACGTTCGTTCACTCGGGAGGCAGTGCGATGGGTGTGACCGGTCCGATCCGTGTGGTGGTGGCCAAGCCGGGTCTCGACGGCCACGACCGCGGGGCCAAGGTGATCGCGCGGGCGCTGCGGGACGCGGGCATGGAGGTCATCTACACCGGCCTCCACCAGACCCCCGAGCAGATCGTGGACACCGCCATCCAGGAGGACGCCGACGCGATCGGCCTCTCGATCCTCTCCGGCGCCCACAACACGCTGTTCGCGCGCGTGCTGGAGCTCCTCAAGGAGCGCGACGCGGAGGACATCAAGGTCTTCGGCGGCGGCATCATCCCGGAGGACGACATCGCCCCCCTGAAGGAGAAGGGCGTGGCCGAGATCTTCACCCCGGGCGCGACGACGACCGCGATCGTCGACTGGGTCCGCGGCCACGTCCGCCAGTAGCCCCAGCCCGGCCCCAGCCCCGCCGGCTTGAGCCCGGCGGGGTGCCCGACCCCAGCCTCGCCGGCGTTTGAGGCGCGGGGTTCGGGGCGGAGCCCCCGGCTCTCGGGCCCTGCGGAGCAGGACCCCGGCCCGGCCCCTGCGGCGGAGGCTGGGCCTAGGCCAGTTCGGCCAGCATCGCCGCGCGGAGGCGGAGCGTGGCCACCAGTCGCTGGAAGGCCTCGGCCCAGTACGCCGCCGCGCCGGGCGCCGCGTCCGGCAGATCCTGCGCGGCCGCGGTCAGGGCTTCCAGCCGGTCCGCCTCCGCAGGGTCGAGGCAGCGCTCCGCCAGCCCCATCACCCCGCTGAAGCTCCACGGGTAGCTGCCCGCGTCCCGGGCCGTGTCCAGTGCGTCCACGACCGCCCGGCCCAGTGCCCCCGCCCATGGGACCACGCACACCCCGAGCAGCTGGAAGGCCTCCGACAGGCCGTGGGCCCGTATGAACTCCGCGACCCACTGCGCCCGTTCCTCATCCGGCAGGGTCTCCAGCAGCTTGGCCCGCTCCGCGAGCGAGGCCGTGCCCGGCCCCGCCGCGGGCGGCGCGGAGGCCGGGCCGAGCAGGGCCCGCGACCACGGGGCGTCGCGCTGGCGGACCGCCGCCCGGCACCACGCCGCGTGCAGCTCCTCCGTCCAGCCGTCGCCCGCGGCCACCGGCAGCGCCACTATTTCGGCCGGACCGAGCCCCCCGAACCGCTCCCGCCAGCACGACAGCGGAGCCGCCTCCACCAACTGCCCGAGCCACCAGGCCCGCTCCCCGCGTCCGGCGGGCGGCCGCTTGACCACCCCGTCGCGGAGCATGCCCGCATCGCACTCGGCCGGCGGGGTCACTCCCTCCGGGCCGACGCAGGCCAGCGCGCGCTCCGCCATCCGCCCCGCCAGCGCCGAAGTCGGCAGGGCCGACAGCAGCTCGGCGGCCGTGGCGCGGACGTTGCGGCTGCGATCGCCCAGTGCCGCCTCCAGGAAGGGCTCGTCCTCCGCGGACAGCCCCACCCTCAGTGAATCGAGGAACATCAGCCGGTCCTCGGCCCGTTCGGTGGCCCAGGTCGTCGACAGCAGCCGCGGCGCGGCCGCCGCCTCGTGGGCCCGGACCGCCCCGAGCAGGGCGACCCGCTCCGCGAACAGCCCCTCCTGCCACAGTCGTTCCACCCCGGCCCGGTCCGTCACGTCCGGCAGTTCCCCGGCGGCGCCCGCCCCGCCGCGCAGGGCGAACCGCCAGTCCGGATTCAGCCGGGCCAGCCACAACCCCCGGGTCCCGGCCAGCGCCAGGGCCTGCGGGCGCAGGTCCGTACGGGCCCGGGCGGCGTCCAGCAGCGCCGGTACGAGTGCGTTCGGCGCGCGGTAGCCGTGCCGTGCGGCCGCGGCCAGCCACTGCGGGAGCAGCTCCGTCAGGTCCGGGGCGGTCCCGCGCCGCCCGCCGCCGTTCACCGCTCCGCTGCGGCCGGCCAGCAGCTGGGCGAGCCGCCGGCCCGCCGCCCGCGGTGGCGCGGGCCGTGGATCCCGGGGCGCGGGCTCCGGGCGCGGTCCCGCCGCGGCCGGTCGCAGCCCGGCCCGGCGTCGTACGGCGTGCACGGCCGCCGCGTCCAGCAGTGCCTCCGGCGAGCCCGCCGGGCCCCCGCCCCGGCGCCGGTCGGTGCCCAGCAGCGCGGCGGCGACCAGCTCCTCCCACTCCCCGTACCCTTCGTCACCCTTCTCCATCGGGCCCCTCCCTCATCGCTCGTCGTGCGTAGCGTGCTGTGCTCCGGTCCCGTCCCCATCCACGGGACCGGAGCGGTCGATGTCCCCGTCTGCCCGCGTTCAGCTGGCGTGGTTGTCGTTCATGCAAGCCCCCCGGCTCGTTGTCGTTCGGTGCACGGCGCCCCCCGGCGCCGCACATCTCCTCACCGCCCCCAGAGAGAGACGGCACAGGACCCCCCAGGCCCCCTGCGATGTGGTGTGTGTTTCCTGCTCCCGATCAGGCCAGGGCGACGGGCTCGGTCGAGTCCGGCTGCCAGGCCGTCAACGGGCTGAAGCCGCGGTGGCCGCATTCGCCGAACACCGTCACCGGGCCCCCGCCCGACAACGCGGCCAGCTGCCACAGTCCCCCGCGTGAGCGGCTGCCGCCCCCGGTGAGGGGCACCGGCAGGGCGGAGGTGCCCTCCGCGTCCGCCAACTGCCAGCCGAGCTCTCCCGGTATCGGAATCACCGGACCGAGCACCACCGGCCAGGACTCCAGCCACGGGTCCTCCCGCAGCGCCGCCCCGTACGCCTCCAGCGCCGCCCCCGCACTCACCCCGGCGGGCACCTCCGCGCACGGCACGGCCGCCGCGAACCGCTCACCGAGGTCCGCCCGCAGCCCCGCCGACCCGGGCCGGAAGCGCATTTCCGCCTCCAGCACCAGCCCCACCGGCAGCGCCAGCCCCGGCGGCCGCCCGGGCGGGCCGAAGTCCAGCACCAGAGCGGGCCGCCCGCCCGCCAGCCCGCGCAGCCATATCCGGCGGGTGGTGAGCCGGCCGTCCGGCGACACCGTGTCGTACTGGGCGAGCACCAGCCAGCGGTCCCGTACGGCCTCCCCCTCCCCGGAGGCCGGCAGTCCCACGCGGCTGCGCACCGTCGCCGCCAGCTCTTCCGGCAGCCCGGCCACCCCGCACCACGCCCGGTCGAGCAGGTGCAGCAGCGCCGCCTCCTCCAGCATCCGGGCGGGCCAGCCGGGGCCGCAACTGGGTATCGTCCCCAACTCCCTTACCCGAGCCGCCAGTCCGGGTGCCTGCGCGTCGACCATGCGGGCCGCCGTCTCCTCCCACCCCGCGTATCCCGACTGCTCCTGGCCCGCGAGTCCGCCGCGCAGCAGATCGGCCAGCCGCTGCTCCAGCTCGGTGACGCCCGCCCCGATCCGGGCCGCCCGCCGCTCGGCCCGCCGCCGGGCCCCCTCCTCGTCGACCGGCGCGGCCCTCCCGCCGGCCGGCCGCTCGGCCTTGGCCGCCCGGTCCGCCAGCCACTGCGCGGCCCAGTCGGGCGCCTCGGCCGGCTCGCCGACCCCCTCCGCCGACCAGAGCAGCAGCAGCCCGAGCGCGTGCTTGCAGGGGAACTTCCGGCTCGGACAGGAGCACTTGTAGGCCGGGCCCGTCAGGTCCACGACCGTGCGGTACGGCTTGCTCCCGCTGCCCTTGCACAACCCCCATACAGAACCGGAAGCGGAACCTCCGATCTGCAACCACGGCCCTGCGCCGCCGAGTCTGCCGCCCGCCTTGCGTGAGGCATCGTCAGGAGCCAGAGCCAGTACCTGTTCCGCTGTCCAGCGGTCCCCCTGCTCAGTCATGGAACTACCGTAGAGACCGCCACTGACAATCGCTCTGACCTGCAACGATGCTATGAGCAGGGCCCGTTGTCAGTGGCGTGGTGCACCTTGGATGCAGCAGTCGGAAGCGGCTGCCGAGCATTGGAGGGGGACCATGACCACGCCCGAGAACGAGCAGCGAGCAGAAGCTCTGCGACCGCACGCCGAAGACGCCTTCGCACACGAACTGAAAGCCCTGGCGGCCGCCGACGACCGGCCCCGCCCGACCCGCTGGAAGCTCTCCCCGTGGGCCGTCGCCACCTACCTGCTCGGCGGCACGCTCGACGACGGAACGGTGATCACACCCAAGTACGTGGGGCCGCGCCGCATCGTCGAAGTCGCCGTCACCACCCTGGCCACCGACCGCGCCCTGCTCCTGCTCGGCGTCCCCGGAACCGCCAAGACCTGGGTGTCCGAACACCTCGCGGCCGCCGTCAGCGGAGACTCCACCCTCCTCGTGCAGGGCACCGCCGGCACCCCCGAGGAAGCCATCCGGTACGGCTGGAACTACGCCCGGCTGCTCGCCCACGGCCCCAGCCGCGAGGCGCTCGTCCCCAGCCCCGTCATGCGGGCCATGGCCGACGGCATGACCGCCCGCGTCGAGGAACTCACCCGCATCCCCGCCGACGTCCAGGACACCCTCATCACCGTCCTGTCCGAGAAGACCCTGCCCATACCGGAACTGGGCCAAGAGGTGCAGGCCGTGCGCGGCTTCAACCTCATCGCCACCGCCAACGACCGCGACCGCGGGGTCAATGAGCTCTCCAGCGCGCTGCGCCGCCGCTTCAACACCGTGGTGCTGCCGCTGCCCGCCACCGCCGACGCCGAGGTCGACATCGTCGCCCGCCGCGTCGACCAGATGGGCCGCGCCCTCGACCTGCCGGCCGCACCCGAGGGCCTGGAGGAGATCCGCCGGGTCGTCACCGTCTTCCGCGAGCTGCGCGACGGCATCACCGACGACGGCCGTACGAAGGTGAAGTCCCCCAGCGGCACCCTGTCCACCGCCGAGGCGATCTCCGTCGTCACCGGCGGCCTGGCCCTGGCCGCCCACTTCGGCGACGGCGTGCTGCGCCCCTCCGACGTGGCCGCCGGCATCCTCGGCGCCGTGGTCCGCGACCCGGCGGCCGACAAGGTGGTCTGGCAGGAGTACCTGGAGGCCGTGGTCCGCGAGCGCGACGGCTGGAAGGACTTCTACCGGGCCTGCCGGGAGGTGACCGTATGAGCCCGGCCACCGCACGGGGCGGGGGGCCGCTGTTGCTGGGCGTGCGGCACCACGGGCCCGGCTCCGCCCGCGCCGTCCGGGCGGCCCTGGACGCGGCCCGGCCCGCGGCGGTGCTGATCGAGGGCCCGCCCGAGGGGGACGCGCTGCTGGCGCTCGCCGCCGAGCCGGGGATGCGGCCGCCCGTGGCGCTCCTCGCGCACGCGGCCGACGACCCGGGCCGGGCGGCGTTCTGGCCGCTGGCCGGATTCTCGCCCGAGTGGGTCGCCATCCGCTGGGCCCAGGAGCACGAGGTCCCGGTCCGGTTCATCGACCTCCCGGCAGCGCACTCGCTCGCCGCCGACGGGGACCGGCCGGACGGGGAGCAGCTGGAGGGTGGCGAGTCCGACGCCGTCCGGCTGGACCCGCTCGCCGTGCTGGCCGAGACCGCCGGGTACGACGACCCCGAGGGCTGGTGGGAGGACGTCGTGGAGCACCGAGGCGCCCGGGGCGCGGGCGAGGACGTGCTCGGCGCCTTCGAGGCGCTCGGGGAGGCCATGGGAGCCCTGCGCGAGGCGTACGGCGACGGCGGCCACCACCGCGACCTGGTGCGCGAGGCGTACATGCGGCAGCGGATGCGCGCCGCCCGCCGGGAGTTGGGCGACGCCTACGCCGTGGTGTGCGGGGCCTGGCACGTCCCGGCGCTGCGGGCCAGGACCACCGTGGCCGCGGACAAGGCGCTGCTGAGCGGACTGCCCAAGGTCAAGGTCGAGACCACCTGGGTGCCCTGGACGCACCGCAGGCTCGCCCGGGCCGGCGGGTACGGCGCGGGGATCACCTCGCCCGGCTGGTACGCCCACCTCTTCACGGCCCGGGACCGGCCCGTCGAGCGGTGGCTGACCAAGGTCGCCGGACTGCTGCGGGAGGAGGACCGGCAGGTCTCCTCGGCCCACGTCATCGAGGCGGTCCGGCTGGCCGAGACCCTCGCCGCGATGCGCGGAAGGCCGCTGCCCGGCCTGACGGAGACCCTGGAAGCGGTCCGGGCGGTCATGTGCGACGGCTCCGACGTCCCGCTCGCGCTGATCGAGGACCGCCTCGTGGTCGGCGACGTACTCGGCGAGGTCCCGGACGGGGCGCCCGTCGTACCCCTGCAGCGGGACCTGACACGGCAGCAGCGCACGCTGCGGCTCAAGGCCGAGGCCCAGGACCGCGAGCTGGAACTCGACCTGCGCAAGGACACCGACACGGCGAAGTCCCTGCTCCTGCACCGGCTGCGGCTGCTCGGCATCGGCTGGGGCACCCCGGTCGCCTCCCGGTCCGGCACCGGAACCTTCCGGGAGACCTGGCGTCTGCGCTGGGAACCGGAGCTGTCGGTGCGCATCGCCGAGGCCGGGATATGGGGCACCACCGTCCTCGGGGCGGCCACCGCCAAGGCCGAGGCCGACGCGGCCGCGGCCGAGGAGCTCGGCGACATAACGGCGCTGGCCGAGCAGTGCCTGCTGGCCGGCCTCGCGCAGGCGCTGCCCGCCGTACTGCGGGCCCTGGCCGACCGGGCCGCGCTCGACACCGACGTGGCGAAGCTCGCCAAGGCCCTGCCGGCGCTGGCCCGTTCGCTGCGCTACGGCGATGTGCGCGGCACCGACGCCACGGCGCTCGGCGCCGTGGCGGCCGGGCTCGCCGAGCGGATATGCGTGGCGCTGCCGCCGGCCTGCACGGCCGGACTGGACGCCGACGCGGCGGCGGAGATGCGCGCCCACGTGGACGGGGTGCACGGGGCCGTCGGCCTGCTGGCGGACACGGACGCGGGGCTGGCGGTGCGCTGGTCCGCGGTGCTCGCAGTACTGGCCGACCGGGACACCGTGCCCGGCCTGATCCGCGGCCGGGCGGCCCGGCTGCTCCTCGACGACGGGCGGCAGCCGGCCGAGGAGACGGCCCGGCTGATGGGGCTCGCCCTGTCCCCGGCCTCCTCCCCGGCCGACGCGGCCGGCTGGATCGAGGGCTTCGCGGGCGGGAGTTCGGGCGGGGGCACGCTGCTGGTCCACGACGAGCGGCTGCTGGGCCTGATCGACGCCTGGCTGGTGGGGGTGCCGGAGCGCGCGTTCACCGACGTACTGCCGCTGCTGCGGCGGACGTTCGGGGCGTACGAGCCGGGCGTGAAGCGGACCCTGGGCGAGCTGGTCCGCCGCGGCCCGGGCGGTTCCGCCGCCGCGGTGGCGGCGGGTGCGGCCCCCGAGGGCTTCGCCCCGGAGCTGGATCCGGTCCGCGCCGACGCGGTGGTGGGGCTGGTACGGATGCTGCTCGCCGGGTGAGGGGCGGCGGGCCGAAAGAACGCGGAAACGACGAGTGCAGGGGGACTGGAGCATGAACGGTACGGACGCGGGTGCGGGTGCGGGAGAGCAGTACACCGCGGACCCCGCCGGAGGCGAGCGGTTGCGGCGGTGGCGGATGGTGCTCGGCGGGGGAGATGCCGACGGCACCGGCCGCGCACTGACCGGGCGGGACGCGGCGATGGACGCCGCGCTGGGCGCGCTGTACGGCGGGGGCGGCGAGGCCGGGTCGCGCCGGCCGTCCGGGGCGCGCTCGGCCGGGCTCGGCGGCTCTGCGCCGAATGTGGCCCGCTGGCTCGGGGACATCCGTACGTACTTCCCGAGCTCCGTGGTCCAGGTCATGCAGCGCGACGCCATCGAGCGGCTGGGCCTTGCCGCGCTGCTGCTGGAGCCGGAGATGCTGGAGGCCGTCGAACCGGACGTGCACCTCGTCGGCACCCTGCTCTCGCTCAACAAGGCGATGCCCGAGACGACGAAGGAGACGGCGCGGGCCGTGGTCCGCAAGGTGGTCGAGCAGCTGGAGAAGAAGCTCGCGACCCGCACCCGGGCCACCCTCACCGGCGCCCTCGACCGCTCCGCCCGGATCAGCCGTCCCCGCCACCACGACATCGACTGGAACCGCACCATCCGGGCCAACCTCAAGAACTACCTGCCCGAGTACCGCACCGTCGTCCCCGAGCGCCTGATCGGCTACGGCCGGGCGGCGCAATCGGTGAAGAAGGAGGTGATCCTCTGCATCGACCAGTCGGGTTCGATGGCGGCCTCCGTCGTCTACGCCTCCGTCTTCGGTGCGGTCCTCGCCTCCATGCGCTCGATCGCCACCCGGCTGGTCGTCTTCGACACGGCGGTCGTCGACCTCACCGACCAGCTCGACGACCCGGTCGACGTCCTCTTCGGCACCCAATTGGGCGGTGGCACCGACATCAACCGCGCCCTCGCCTACTGCCAGTCGAAGATCACCCGGCCCGCCGACACCGTGGTCGTCCTGATCAGCGACCTCTACGAGGGCGGTATCCGCAATGAGATGCTCAAGCGGGTCGCCGCGATGAAGGGGGCGGGTGTCGAGTTCGTGACCCTGCTCGCCCTGTCCGACGAGGGCGCCCCGGCCTACGACCGCGAGCACGCCGCAGCCCTTGCGGCGCTCGGGGCGCCGGCCTTCGCCTGCACCCCCGACCTGTTCCCGGAGGTAATGGCCGCGGCACTGGAGAAACGCCCGCTGCCGACGCCCTGACGGCCGTGTCCCGGTCTTTGCTGTGAATCGGTGAATCACACGAACTTCCAGTTCAACCGTGAGGCGATCTGTGACAGGTATCACCGCTCAGGTGTGATCTGCGATTTAGGGTCCCACGTCCCTCGGGGATAACCTGCGGGACGGACATGCCGCGTCCACGGTCACCGTGTGCGCCTTCCTTGTGACAGCGCCGTCACGTTGCCCTCCGCGGCACGCCCACGCAGATAGCAGACAACCGCGAATCACTGCGAATCTTTAAAAAGACAAGGGACGGACGCGCGTGGACCTGTTCGAGTACCAGGCGAGGGACCTCTTCGCCAAGCACGGTGTACCGGTGCTGGCCGGTGAAGTCATCGACACGCCTGAGGCGGCTCGCGAGGCCACCGAGCGGCTGGGCGGCAAGTCGGTCGTCAAGGCGCAGGTGAAGGTCGGCGGCCGCGGCAAGGCCGGTGGCGTGAAGCTGGCCGCCACCCCGGACGAGGCCGTCGCCCGGGCGACGGACATCCTCGGCATGGACATCAAGGGCCACACGGTCCACAAGGTGATGATCGCCGAGACGGCCCCGGAGATCCTCGAGGAGTACTACGTCTCGTACCTCCTCGACCGGACCAACCGCACCTTCCTCGCCATGGCGTCCGTCGCGGGCGGCATGGACATCGAGCAGGTCGCCGAGGAGACCCCGGAGAAGCTCGCCAAGGTCCCGGTGAACGCCAACGAGGGCGTGACCATCGAGAAGGCCCGCGAGATCGTCGCGCTGGCGCAGTTCCCGGCCGAGGTCGCCGAGAAGGTCGCCGAGGTCCTCGTGACCCTGTGGGCGACCTTCATCGCCGAGGACGCGCTCCTCGTCGAGGTCAACCCGCTCGCGAAGGTCGCCAACGGCGACGTCATCGCGCTCGACGGCAAGGTCTCGCTCGACGAGAACGCCGAGTTCCGCCAGCCGGGTCACGAGGAGTTCGTGGACCACGCGGCCGCGAACCCGCTCGAGGCCGCCGCCAAGGCGAAGAACCTCAACTACGTCAAGCTCGACGGTGAGGTCGGCATCATCGGCAACGGCGCGGGTCTCGTCATGAGCACCCTCGACGTCGTCGCGTACGCCGGCGAGAACCACGGCGGCGTCAAGCCCGCCAACTTCCTGGACATCGGCGGTGGCGCCTCCGCCGCCGTGATGGCCAACGGTCTCGAGATCATCCTCGGCGACCCGGACGTCAAGTCCGTCTTCGTCAACGTCTTCGGTGGCATCACCGCCTGTGACGAGGTCGCCAACGGCATCGTCCAGGCGCTGCAGCTGCTCGCGGACAAGGGCGAGGCGGTCACCAAGCCGCTGGTCGTCCGTCTCGACGGCAACAACGCCGAGCTGGGTCGCAAGATCCTCTCGGACGCCAACCACCCGCTGGTCCAGCGCGTGGACACCATGGACGGCGCGGCCGACAAGGCCGCCGAGCTCGCGGCTGCGAAGTAAGGGCAGAGGTCACAGACTCACATGGCTATCTTCCTCAACAAGGACAGCAAGGTCATCGTCCAGGGCATGACCGGTGCCACGGGCATGAAGCACACCAAGCTGATGCTGGCTGACGGCACCAACATCGTCGGCGGCGTGAACCCGCGCAAGGCCGGCACCACCGTCGACTTCGACGGCACCGAGGTCCCGGTCTTCGGCTCCGTCGCCGAGGCGATGGAGAAGACGGGCGCCAACGTCTCCGTCCTCTTCGTCCCGCCGGCCTTCGCCAAGGCCGCCGTCGTCGAGGCGATCGACGCCGAGATCCCGCTGGCCGTCGTCATCACCGAGGGCATCGCGGTGCACGACTCCGCCGCCTTCTGGGCGTACGCGACCGCCAAGGGCAACAAGACCCGGATCATCGGCCCGAACTGCCCGGGTCTGATCACCCCCGGCCAGTCCAACGCCGGCATCATCCCGGGCGACATCACCAAGCCCGGCAAGATCGGTCTCGTGTCCAAGTCGGGCACGCTGACCTACCAGATGATGTACGAGCTCCGTGACATCGGCTTCACCTCTGCCGTCGGCATCGGTGGCGACCCGGTCATCGGCACCACGCACATCGACGCCCTGGAGGCCTTCGAGGCCGACCCGGAGACCGAGCTCATCGTCATGATCGGCGAGATCGGCGGCGACGCCGAGGAGCGTGCGGCGGACTTCATCGCGAAGAACGTCACCAAGCCGGTCGTCGGCTACGTCGCGGGCTTCACCGCCCCCGAGGGCAAGACCATGGGCCACGCCGGCGCCATCGTCTCCGGCTCCTCCGGCACCGCGCAGGCCAAGAAGGAGGCCCTCGAGGCCGCCGGTGTGAAGGTCGGCAAGACCCCCACCGAGACCGCGAAGCTTGCGCGCGAGATCCTCAACGCCAAGTAAGAGCGACTCTGCACGGGCGTGGCCCGCACCCCTCGGGGGTGCGGGCCACGCCCGTTTCTCATTCGATCCCCGGGGCGATCCGCGCCGGTCCGGCCTCCGGGTCGGCGCGCAGCTTGTCGTGCAGCTGTCTGCTGCGCTCGGTGAGCTGCTGGGGGCCGGCCAGCGGGGGTACGCCCGAGACGCTCGCGCCGGGTGCCAGCGGGGGCTCGTAGTGGGTGGGCGCGGTCATCAACGTGTAGGCGGTCGAGACGGCGATCATCGCCGTCAGGCTGAGGGTCGCGCGGGTCCACAGCCGGGTGCGCCGCTCGCCGCCGCCGCGGACGGCCGAGGCCGGGCGGGGGTGGAGGTCGACGGCCGGTTGCAGCGCGGTGAACAGGTCGCGCAGCAGTGCGGACTGCTTCTCGGGCGGGACCTCGGCGAGTTCGGGGATCAGCTCGGTGAGGTCGGCGTGTGCGTGCACGAGCCGGTTCCCGGCGGTGGGGGTGGTGGCCTCGGTCTCGGCGGCGGTGTCGGGCAGGTCGAGGCCGACGCCGTCGTAGAGCAGCACGGTACGGCGGTGGACGGGGGGCAGTGACAGCAGCGCGTCGAGCAGGATCCGGTCCGACGGCTCGGCGGGGGGCTTGTCGGGGTGGCGGTGGGCGCGCCGGAACCGGTGCCAGGGGGAGAGGGCGTAGTCGTACGCGATCGCCCGCACCCAGCCCACCGGGTCCGGGTCGGTGGCCACTTCGGGCCACCGGTCCCACGCCTGGGTGAAAGCTTTCTCCACCGCCTCCAGGGCGAGGGCTCCGCGGCCGGTGAGCAGGTAGGCCTGCCGGGCGAGGTCGCGTGCGGCACGGGTGTAGAGGGCGTCGAAGGCCTCGGCCGGGCCCTGTACCGGGAGCGCCGGGGGCTGCTCGGCGGGCCCGCCGGTCGCGTCGACGGAACCGGTGGCGGTCCCGTCGGCCGCGGCGGGCCCGGTGGCTGCCCCGCCGGTTCCGGCGGTCGCGGCGGTCGCCTCGGCGGTCGCGGCGGCGGGTTCGGCCGGCGCGTGCGAGGAGGAGGGTGGGTCGGCGGCGGGGTCCTCCGCCGCCCGCGCGGGCTTCGCCTCCCCGGGCGCGCCGGTGGGCGCTGCGGCTTCCGCGGGGTCGGCGAGGCGCGCCAGGAACTGCGTGTACGCCTCGCGCTTGCGCCCGCGGGGGGCCGTGCGGCCCGATTCCCAGGAGCGGACGGTCGCCGCGGTGACGCCCACCGCCGCGGCGACCTCATCGTGTGTCAGTTCCGCCGCCTCGCGCAGTCTGCGGCGCTCCTTCGGGGCGGGCAGGCTCAGCTCCGGGTCCGCTGAGGAGGCAGTATCGACGCTTCGTGTCATGCCGCACTCCCCGCGAACCGGCAGCCCTGGGCGAAAAAGTACATAAACGTATATTGAGCGACACCACGGGCATTCGCCTGTTACCCGCCCATAGCGCGTGTCGTTGGCACCATGGCGGGGTGACCCAAGTGACCGAACGCGGGACCCCGTTGTCAGCGGCCCCGCGAGCCGGCGTGCGGCGCCGTTCGCCGGCCGCCGCCGCATGCGTCGTGGGCGGCGCCGTGGCGGCCGGACTCGGGCTCGGCTTCCTCGCCGTGCTCGTCATCGTGCTGTGGATCAGCTCCCCCTACCCCGACAGCGGCCCCGGCGGGGCCCTGCACCTCGCCGCCGGGCTCTGGCTGCTCGCCCACGGGACCGAGCTGGTGCGCTACGACACCCTGTCCGGCGTTCCCGCGCCCGTCGGGGTGACGCCGCTGCTCCTCGTCGCACTGCCCGTGCTGCTCGTGCGGCGGGCCGCCCGGCTGGGCAGCGCCGCCGAGGAGGACGAGGAGGTGCTGCCCGCCGGGGCCGTGTTCTCCGCCGTGCTCTGCGGCTACCTCGCCGTCGGAGCCGTCGCCACGGTGTACGCCGCGGGCGGCCCCATGTCGGCCGACCCCATCAGCGCGGCCTGGCACATCCCGCTGGTCGCGGTGCTCGCCGCGGCCGGCGGGGTGTGGGCGGCCCGGGGGCGTCCGCTCGGGCCGCTGCCGACCTGGCTGCCGGGGGGCGTACGTAGGGCCGTCGTGCGCCCCCGGTACGCGCTGGCGCTCCGGGCGGGCGCGGGCGGGGCCCTGGTGCTCCTGGGCGGTGGCGCGCTGGTGGTCGGCGCCTCGCTCGCGTGGCACGGAGCCGAGGTGCAGTCCTCCTTCCTGTCGCTGACCGGGGTGTGGTCCGGCCGCTTCGCGGTCCTGCTGCTCGCACTCACGCTGATCCCGAACGCCATGGTCTGGGGCGCGGCCTACGCCCTCGGGCCCGGCTTCGCCCTCGGCGCCGATGTGACGGCCGCGCCGCTGGGCTTCCCGGGCGCGCCCGGGTTGCCCCGCTTCCCGCTGCTGGCCGCGCTTCCGACCGCGGGCCCCGGAACCCCGCTGACCTGGGCGGCCTTCGTGGTGCCGGTGGTTGCCGGACTGGCGGTGGGCTGGTTCGCGGTACGCCGGGCGCGCGAGGTCTCGTACGGGGAGACCGCGCTCACGGCGGCCCTGGGTTCGGTGGTGTGCGGCCTGCTGATGGCCGGGCTCGCGGCGGCGTCGGAGGGGCCGCTGGGGTCGCGGCGGCTGGCCGAGTTCGGGCCGGTGTGGTGGGCCACGGGGGCGGCGGCCCTGGCGTGGACGGCGGTGCTGGCCGTGCCGGTCGCGGTGGCGGTGCATGCGTGGCGCAACCGCCCGGCGATGGGGCCGGTCGGGGCGGATGCCGATGACGCGGTGGACGACGGGTGGCACGACAGCGGGGTGCGGGAGGTTCGGTGGGCCGCGATGAGGAAGGCGGCGGGGGCGCTGATTCCCGAGATCGGGGTCGCCGCGCCGCTGCCTCCGGCGGTGCCGGCGGTTCCTGAGGTTTCTGCTGTGCCCGAGGAACGGGTGCGGGGGCAGGTGCGCGTGCGGCGGGCCGTGACCGTGGCGTCGGGGCTGGATCTGGATCCGGGACTGCTCGCGGGGAGGTCGGCGGAGCCGGTCGCGCCGGCGCCGTTGGCTCCGCCGGTGGTCGGGGCGCGGGTGCTGGCCCGGCGGAAGCCGCCGCCGCCCGAGTAGGCCGTTCGGGTGCGGCGCCGCTGCCGGGGCTCCGCCCCGGACCCCGCGCCTCAATCGCCGGCGGGGCTGAAAGAGCGCCTCAATCGCCGGCGGGGCTGAAAGAGCGCCTCAATCGCCGGCGGGGCTGAAAGAGCGCCTCAATCGCCGGCGGGGCTGAAACGGCGCCTCAAGCGTCGGCCGGGCTGGAAGCGGGGCTTGAGGGGCGGGTTAGGGGCGGACCTTCAGGACGTCGCCTACCAGGTTGTTGGGGAGGAGGGTGTTGCACTGGAGTTCCGCCGACTTGGTGAGGGCGTCGTCGCGGCAGACGTAGAAGTCCTTGTACGCCAGCTGCAGGGCGTACGAGCTCATCGCCAGCAGGATCGCCAGTGAGGCCGTGACCAGGCCGCTCACCGCCGCCGTGCGCTGGGGGCGGGCCGCGGGGCCCAGGGCGTCCAGGCCCGCCGGTGCGGCGGCCGGGGCGCCGTCCGCCGTCGCCGGTACGGGCTTGCCGCGCAGCGCGCTGATCCCCCAGTAGAGGGCGAGCGCCCCGAGCAGCAGTCCCACCGACGGGATCCCGAAGATCCCGAAGAAGAAGCCCCACATGCCGGCCAGCAGCGCGTACCGGGCGCGGCGCTGGATCGGGTCCGTCGGGTCCCAGCGCGCCGGACCCCGCTGCCCGTCCGAGTCCTTCGGGCTCTCGCCGTTCCCGCCGCCCCCACCGTCGCGCGGCTGCCACGGCTGGTCGGGCCGGCCTTCCGGCGGAGCTGCGAAGGGGTTGTCGTCGGTGGGGGAGTCGGGCTGACGGCGGTCCGGCATCGGGTGTGTTTCTTCCCCTGTGTCATGGACGCCCTGAGGACGTCGTGGCGAGGTGGGCCCAGTTTGCGGCTTGTACGCCAGACGCTACCGCCCGGTCGTCCCCCCGTCCCTCGGGGGCTGTCCGGTGTACCGGTATCGTTGCAGGCGGTCGGTGGCTTCGTACGGTTGCCCATATACCGGTACCCCGAAGTTTCGTATGACCACACAAGACGAACACCGCAATCCCGCGAGAAAGGGCCTCCCATGGCCGCCTCCCGCCTGGTCGTGCTGGTCTCCGGTTCCGGCACCAACCTCCAGGCCCTCCTCGATGCCATCGACGCCCACCCCGGCGGTGCCGAGGGTTTCGGTGCCGAAGTCGTCGCCGTGGGGGCCGACCGCGAGAACATCGCCGGCCTCGAGCGGGCGGAGAAGGCCGGGATCCCGACCTTCGTCTGCCCGGTCAAGGGGTACGGGAGCCGCGCGGAGTGGGATGTCGCCCTCACCGAGGCGACCGACGCGTACGCGCCGGACCTCGTCGTGTCCGCCGGATTCATGAAGATCGTGGGCAAGGTGTTCATCGACCGCTTCGGCGGCCGGTTCATCAATACCCACCCCGCCCTCCTCCCCGCCTTCCCGGGTGCGCACGGCGTACGGGACGCCCTCGCCTACGGCGCGAGGGTGACCGGCTGCACCGTCCACTTCGTGGACAGCGGCGTGGACACCGGTCCGATCATCGCCCAGGGTGTGGTCGAGGTCCGGGACGAGGACGACGAAGCCGCTCTCCATGAGCGCATCAAGGAAGTCGAGCGCCAGCTGCTCGTCGATGTCGTGGGGCGTCTGGCCCGGCACGGCTACCGCATTGAGGGACGAAAGGTAACAATCCAGTGACCGCCGCAGACATCGCAGCGAGCAACGACCCGACCACGAACCAGCGGCCGATCCGGCGTGCGCTCATCAGCGTCTACGACAAGACGGGACTGGAAGAGCTGGCCCGCGGCCTGCACGGGGCGGGCGTCGCGCTCGTCTCCACCGGCTCCACCGCGTCGAGGATCGCCGCGGCCGGGGTGCCCGTCACCAAGGTGGAGGAGCTGACCGGCTTCCCCGAGTGCCTGGACGGCCGGGTCAAGACCCTGCACCCGCGCGTGCACGCCGGCATCCTCGCCGACCTGCGCCTGGAGGACCACCGCAACCAGCTCGCCGAGCTGGGCGTCGAGCCCTTCGACCTGGTGATCGTCAACCTGTACCCCTTCCTCGCGACCGTCCAGTCGGGTGCCACCCCCGACGAGTGCGTGGAGCAGATCGACATCGGCGGCCCGTCGATGGTCCGCGCCGCCGCCAAGAACCACCCCTCCGTCGCGGTCGTCACCAGCCCGGCCCGCTACGCCGACGTCATCGCGGCGGCCCAGGGCGGTGGCTTCGACCTCACCGCCCGCAAGCGGCTCGCGGCCGAGGCCTTCCAGCACACCGCCTCCTACGACGTGGCCGTGGCCTCCTGGTTCACGAACGCGTACGCCCCGGAAGCCCCCGCGGACGACGCCGCGGCGCTGCCCGAGTTCCTGGCCGGCGCCTGGGAGCGCAAGTCGACCCTGCGCTACGGCGAGAACCCGCACCAGGCCGCCGCCCTCTACACCGACGGGCAGCCCGGTGGACTGGCCAACGCGGAGCAGCTCCACGGCAAGGAGATGTCCTTCAACAACTACGTGGACACCGAGGCCGCGCGCCGCGCCGCCTACGACCACGAAGAGCCGTGCGTCGCGATCATCAAGCACGCCAACCCGTGCGGCATCGCGATCGGCGACGACGTCGCCGCGGCCCACCGCAAGGCGCACGCCTGCGACCCGCTGTCGGCCTTCGGCGGCGTCATCGCCGTCAACCGCCCGGTGACCGTCGAGCTCGCCGAGCAGGTCGCGGAGATCTTCACCGAGGTCATCGCCGCCCCCGCCTACGAGGACGGCGCGGTCGAGGTCCTGGCCAAGAAGAAGAACATCCGTGTCCTGAAGGTGGACGGCACCCCGCACCAGCCGGGCGACCTCAAGCCCATCAGCGGCGGTGCGCTGCTCCAGCAGAGCGACCTCTTCCAGGCCGAGGGCGACGACCCGGCCAACTGGACGCTGGCCACCGGTGACGCCCTGTCCCCGGCGGAACTCGCCGAGCTGGCCTTCGCGTGGAAGGCCTGCCGGGCCGTCAAGTCCAACGCGATCCTGCTCGCCAAGGACGGCGCCTCGGTCGGCGTCGGCATGGGCCAGGTCAACCGTGTGGACTCGGCGAAGCTGGCGGTCGAGCGGGCGGGTGCCGAGCGCGCGCAGGGCTCGTACGCCGCGTCCGACGCCTTCTTCCCCTTCCCGGACGGGCTGGAGATCCTGACGGCCGCGGGCATCAAGGCCGTGGTCCAGCCGGGTGGTTCGGTCCGTGACGAGCAGGTCGTCGAGGCCGCGCAGAAGGCCGGTGTGACGATGTACTTCACCGGCACCCGGCACTTCTTCCACTGAGCCGTCCGAACGGCCCCGAACGACGGCGAAGGCCGCGTCCCGCAGTGCGGGGCGCGGCCTTCGCCGGTTCCGGGAGCGGGCGCCGTCAGTAGGCCGGGCGCTTGAAGTAGTCGCCGGCCTTCGCGAGGCCGATGACGATGGTGAGGCCGAGGGCGAGGGAGACCAGGGCGGGCAGCACGGTGATGGCGGTCGGGCCGGCCGAGTGCTCGCTGGCTCCCGCTGCCGCCAGGTTGACGAGCACGCTCATGACGGCGAAGAAGGTCTGGATCGAGCCGTAGACGATGCCGGAGACACGGACCCCGTTGCGGCCCTTGCCCATCTTGGCCGCCGTCAGGAACGGCCACAGGGCCAGGCCGATCACGACGAGACCGCCGATGACGAAGCCGACGCCGACGGCGGTGCCCGCCTCGTCCGCCGAGGAGCTGGAGGAACCGGAGAGGGCCGCGGCGAAGACGGCGCCGCCGATGATGACGAACAGGCCGGCCAGCGCCTGCAGGCTGCCCAGGATGAAGAGGATGACGCGGGCGGCCTTGGCGCCGCCCGGCATCTCCATGTGGGCCCCGGGGTATCCGCCCGGCCCGCCCGGATAGCCGCCGGGCCCGCCCGGGTAGCCGGCCGGCCCGCCCGGGTACGCCTGCGGGGCCTGCTGCGGGTAGGCGTAGCCGCCCTGCGGCGGGACGCCCTGGGGGGCCTGCTGGGGGTAGCCGTAGCCGGGCTGGCCCTGCGGGGCCTGGGGCGGCTGCTGTCCGTACGGATTGTGCGGTTCGCCGAAGCTCATGGTGGGGTGTTCCTCCGTGGAAGTGCAGGGACGCACGGCACGAGCACGGAGGAGTCCTGCACGGTGCGGTCCCGCCCCCCGGCACTGCCCGCGGCACTCAGTCGTTTCATCGTGGTCCGACCGGCCGTTACTTGTCCAGCGGGTTGCGCTACGGGCGGTGACTTGTTGTGCAAGTGCAATGAACGCTGTGCCCCTGCGAGCGCCTTGACTGGAACCGGGGCCGCCTCATCCGGGAGGATGGGGGCATGACCGCCCAGATTCTCGATGGCAAGGCCACCGCCGCCGCGATCAAGTCCGAACTGACCGCCCGCGTGGCGGCCCTGAAGGCCCGGGGCATCACCCCCGGCCTCGGCACCCTGCTGGTCGGTGACGATCCGGGCAGCCGCTGGTACGTCAACGGCAAGCACAAGGACTGCGCCGAGGTCGGCATCGCCTCCATCCAGCGCGAACTGCCCGATACGGCCTCCCAGGAGGAGATCGAGGCGGTCGTACGGGAGCTCAACGCGAACCCGGAGTGCACCGGCTACATCGTCCAACTCCCGCTCCCCAAGGGCATCGACACCAACCGGGTCCTGGAGCTGATGGATCCGCTCAAGGACGCCGACGGCCTGCACCCCATGTCGCTGGGCCGGCTGGTCCTCAATGAGCCGGGCCCGCTGCCCTGTACCCCGTACGGGATCGTCGAACTGCTGCGCCACCACGGCGTCGGCATCAACGGCGCGCACGTCGTCGTCCTCGGCCGCGGGATCACCGTCGGGCGCTCCATCGGCCTGCTGCTGACCCGCAAGTCCGAGAACGCCACCGTGACGCTGTGCCACACCGGTACCCGCGACCTCTCCGGGCTGCTGCGCCAGGCGGACATCATCGTCGCGGCGGCCGGTGTCCCGCACCTGGTCAAGCCGGAGGACGTGCGTCCGGGCGCGGCCGTCCTCGATGTGGGCGTCAGCCGCGACGGGAACGGGAAGATCGTCGGCGATGTGCACCCCGGCGTGGCCGAGGTGGCCGCGTGGATCTCGCCGAACCCGGGCGGCGTCGGCCCGATGACCCGGGCCCAGCTGCTCGTCAATGTCGTCGAGGCGGCGGAACGGACCACCAGTGCAGGCTGAATCGGACGCGGAGAACGCGGCGGGCGGCGGCGCGGCCCGGGCGAACGGCACCCCCGTCGCACCGGTCGCACCCGCCACGCCGGTCGTCCCCGCCGTCGGGGCGGGCCCCGGCGCCCAGGGCGGTCCCGGCGCCCAGGCCGGTCCCGACGGGTCCGGGGCCGAGGCGGCCCGCTCCCGCCGCTTCCCCTCCATCACCCGGGACACCGCCCGCCCCGAGGGCAGCGGCCGTGCCGTGCCCGGGGCCGTGTCCACGCCGGCCCGTCAGTGGCCGATGCTCAGCGTGCTCACCGCGACCGCGGTCGGGCTGCTGACCACCGCGCTGGGGCACCCGCGGGTCGGCTGCCTGATCATCGGCGTCGCCCTGATCGCGGCCTCGGTGATGCGGCGCCTGCTGCCCTCGGTGGGCATGCTCGCGGTCCGCTCCCGCTTCACGGACATGATCACGTACGGGCTGCTGGGTGTGGCGATCACCCTGCTGGCACTGGTCATGCCCAAGCCGTGGCTGCAGATCCCGTTCATGGAGGACGTGGTGCGCTTCACCGTCCGCTAGCGGCGGTGGGCGCGCCCGACCCGGCCGGTGCGCCCGCCGACGTGAGTGCGGTGAGTGCCGCCAGGGCGGCCGCGACGGCCGGCTGGGTCTCGGTGCCCGCCCGGACCAGCGCGTCCAGCGTCCGCCCCGGCCCCGGCAGCTCCCGTACGGCGACGCCGGCCGGCGGGGCGTCGCACAGCAGCTTCGGCAGGATCGACACGGCCTGCCCGGTGGCCACGAGCCACAGCCCGGACCGCAGGTCCCCGCACTCGTGGGCGATGCGCGGGGTGAATCCGGCGTTCCGGCAGGCGTGCAGCAGCATCTCGCGACAGCTGCTCGGGGCCGGCGCCGCGACCCACGCGCACGCGCCCAGCGCGGCGAGCCCCTCCCGCTCGTACGCGGGGAGCAGGGCCCGCGGCAGTGCCAGGCACAGCGGGTCCGCGAAGAGCGGCACCGCGGTGGTCCCGGCCGCGGGCGGAGCGCCGAGCAGCGGGTAGGCGTAGGTCACCGCCAGGTCCAGGCGGCGCCCGCGCAGCAGCGGCAGCGCCTCCTCCGGGTCCGCCTGCACGATGCGCGGGCGCAGCCGGGGGTGGCGTACGGCCAGCTCGGCGACGAGCGGGGCGGCCACCGTGGCCAGCGCGCTGGGGGCGCAGCCGACGGCGAGGTCCCCGATCGGCTCGGTGTCGAGGGCGCGCACGGCTCCCTCGGCCCGTTCCAGGGCGGCGAGCACCGGTTCGCACGCTGCGGCCAGCGCGGCGCCGGCGGGGGTCAGCCGCAGCCCGCGCCCGTCCTTCTCGACGAGGACGGCTCCGGCCTCGGCCTCCAGGGCGCGCAGTTGCTGGGAGACGGCGGAGGGGGTGACCCCGTGCAGGTCGGCGACGGCGGTCACCCGGGAGTGTTCCGCCAGGTCCCGCAGGATGACCATGCGCTTCACATCAAGCATGAGTTCAGCTTAATGATTGCTGAAGCGCAGGTAGCTGGACTTCACGATGGCCGGGCGGTGATGCTCGTGCCATGAACGCGAAGACGCAGAAGGTCCTCCTGATCGGCGCACACGGAACCCTGGGCCGGGCGGTCCACACGGCCCTGCGCGACCGCGGCCACCGGGTCGTCACCGCCTCCCGCAAGGGCGCCGACGTCCACGTCGACATCACCGACCCCGACTCCGTCCGCGCCATGTACGAGCAGGTGGCGCAGCGGGTGGGGGACATCGACGCCGTGGCGTGCGCGGCCGGCAGCGTGCCGTGGCGCCCGCTCGCCGAGCTGAGTACGGACGACATCCGCGGCGGCCTCGAAGGCAAGGCCGTCAGCCAGATCGAGCTGGTCCGCCAGGGCGCCCGGCACCTGCCCGCGCACGCCTCGTACACGCTGGTCACCGGCATCCTGGCCCGCGAGCCCCTGCTCACCGGCTCGGTGGCCGCCCTGGTCAACGGCGCCGTCGAGGCCTTCGTGCGCGCCGCCGCCATCGAACTGCCGGGCCGGCAGCGCATCAACGCCGTCAGCCCGACCGTCTTCGAGGAGTCCCTCGACGCGTACGGGGACACCTTCGCGGGATTCGACGCCGTCCCGGTCGCCCGCGCGGCGAACGCCTACGTCAAGTCCGTGGAGGGGCACCGGACGGGCCAGATCTTCCTGGTCGAATAGCGGTCCGGGGACCGGCCGCACCTTCGAACTCCGGGGTCCGTGTGCCGCGCACCACAGGGACCCGGGGGTTAGCCCGCTCCCGGGTCGGATAGCCTGACGGCGGATGTCTCTTCACGTCAAGATTTACTGGGGAGCGGCGTCCTCCAGCACATGGGGCAGGGACGCCCCACCGCCAGCTGTCTAACGGAGAAGGCCATGACCCGCACTCCCGTGAATGTCACCGTCACCGGCGCCGCCGGCCAGATCGGCTACGCGCTGCTCTTCCGCATCGCTTCCGGTCACCTGCTCGGCGCGGACGTGCCGGTCAAGCTCCGTCTTCTGGAGATCCCCCAGGGCATGAAGGCCGCTGAGGGCACCGCCATGGAGCTCGACGACTGCGCCTTCCCGCTGCTCGCCGGCATCGACATCTTCGACGACCCGAACCAGGGCTTCGACGGTGCGAACGTCGCGCTGCTCGTGGGCGCCCGCCCGCGTACCAAGGGCATGGAGCGCGGCGACCTGCTCGCCGCCAACGGCGGCATCTTCAAGCCGCAGGGCCAGGCCATCAACGCGCACGCCGCGGACGACATCAAGGTCCTCGTCGTGGGCAACCCGGCCAACACCAACGCGCTCATCGCGCAGGCCTCCGCCCCGGACGTACCGGCCGAGCGCTTCACCGCGATGACCCGCCTGGACCACAACCGCGCGATCTCGCAGCTGGCCGCCAAGACCGGTGCCGCCGTCTCCGACATCAAGCGCCTGACCATCTGGGGCAACCACTCGGCGACCCAGTACCCGGACATCTTCCACGCGGAGATCGCCGGCAAGAACGCCGCCGAGGTCGTCAACGACGAGCTGTGGCTGGCCGACACCTTCATCCCGACCGTCGCCAAGCGCGGCGCCGCGATCATCGAGGCCCGTGGCGCGTCCTCGGCCGCCTCGGCCGCCAACGCCGCCATCGACCACGTCCACACGTGGGTCAACGGCACCGCCGAGGGCGACTGGACCTCGATGGGCATCCCGTCGGACGGCTCCTACGGCGTCCCGGCCGGTCTGATCTCCTCCTTCCCCGTCACCTGCAAGGACGGCAAGTACGAGATCGTCCAGGGCCTGGACATCAACGAGTTCTCCCGCACCCGCATCGACGCCTCCGTCCAGGAGCTGGCGGAGGAGCGCGACGCGGTCCGCGAGCTCGGCCTGATCTGATCCGGTCGCCCGACCCGATCGATCCGTTCTTCCGAAAAGCCCCGGCGCATCGCGCCGGGGCTTTTTGGCGCGAACGCGCCTGTCATGTGCCTGATCGCAGATTTATGGTTTCCCTCCGCACACCGAAAGGGGGATTCGGTGACAGGCACTGCGGACGACAGAACTCCTGTGCACCCTTCGCTCAGCGAAGCCGGCCGGCTGCTGTGCGCCGGCAGCTATCTCGACGCCGCGTACCGCGACCGGGTGATCCAGGAGCTCTATGTCCACGAGGAGCGCTTCGTGGCGCCCTCCTACGGTTTCGACGCCGCACGCGTCCTCGCCCACGCACTCCAGGCCCGCCGCGCCGAAGCGGCCTGGGCCTCGGCCGTCCTGGCGGTGTGGGGCCTCGGGCTGGTACTGGCCCAGGCACTCGTCATCTTCCTGCTGATCCCGGCCGCGTTCCTGAGCGGGGCCGGACGGCTCGAGCGCCGCCGGCTGAAGCGGGAACGCGGCGGCCGCTTCCTGGAACTCCTGCTGCGCGCATGCGGCTCCGTCCTGCTCATCGGCGTCGTGCTGGGCGTGCTGGTCGGCGCGGTCGAAGGCCGTACGAGCGTCGGCGGCACCGACGAATCGCTCCTGGTTTTCGAGTCCTTCCTGCACGAGTTCGAGGGAGAGCCCTTCGCTCTCGGCTTCGTCCTGGCGCTGCCCGCACTCGGCTACGCGCTCGCCGTCTCCTACGCCTGGACGGCCCTGATCGTCTTCGCCCTGCTGGCCCTGGTCGTCGGCCTCCAGCGGGGCCACTTCGCCCGCGTCATCAGCACCTCGCTCAGCCGCGACCGCTACGCCGACCCGAGCGCCGATCCCGCCTCCGGCAGCCGCTTCGCGCTGGCCCGCGACCGGATCCTGCGGACCCAGCACAGCCGCCTGGTCATCTACAGCGTCGAGGACCCGTTCTGCGGCGCGGGCACCGCGTACCGACCCTGGCACCTGTCGGTCGAACTGCGCCCGCGCACGGACGGCGTCGAACCCGAACCGCTGGACAACGCGCGGATCGTGGCCCGCATCCGGCCGCGGCTGGAGGCCCTGCGCGTCCCGTCGCCGCACGGCTCGCCCGAGGCCGAGCAGGCCGTACTGGACCGGCTGCGGGAACTGGTCGTCGACGAGTGCGTGTTCCTGCCGGCCTCCGGGCTGCCGGCCGCGTTCCGGCCGGACCTCTCGGACGGCGCGTTCGAGGCGCACCGGGCCGGAGCCGTGGAGGAGGGCGGTGAGCGCCGCCGGCACTTCCTGCGGGTACGGGTCGGCGGCTGGGACGAGAACCTCGTCGTCACCGTCTTCGTACGCGTCCACACACAGGGCGGGATGCTGATGCTGGAGGTGGCGCCGCACGTGCTGCTGCCCATACGGCAGGAGTTCCAGGAGGCCGACGACGTGGCCCGGCGCCATCTGCGCAACAACCCCTTCGCCAAGGCCGTCTGGGCGCTGCGCAACGCCCCGCGCTCGCTCGGCAAGGCCCTCACCACCCTGTCGGGCGGCAGCCGCGGCCCGTGGCAGATCGCCACGGAAGGCCACGGCGGCGCCCTCCCGGCCGGCCCGGCCGTGTCCGTACGCGAACTCGCGGCGCGGGAGGACGCCTCGCTGTTCCAGCTGATGGACCTGGACCGGTACCTGAAGACCATCCAGGACCGGATCGTCGCCGGCGTGACCCTCGCCCTGCACGAAGCGGGCTGGCACACGGAGGAGTTCGCACAGCGGGCGGTCACGGTGGCGGAGGGCGGGGTCTTCATCCAGTCCGTGAGCCACAGCGCGTTCAGCGTGGGCGGCAGCGGGCACAGCAACCGGACGAGCCACCACACGAGCCACCACACCAGCGGGGGGAGCGGCAGTGACGCATGACGGGGGAGCCGGAACCGGAGCGGGCTCGGGAGCCGGCACCGGGCAGGTGCAGATCAACAGCGTCCACAACGCGGCGTTCAGCATCGGCGGCGAGCACATCACCAACACCAGCGTCCACCACGACGGCACGGGAGCGGGCGCCCCGGGCGCGGAGGAACTGCTGGAGGCCGTACGGGAGCTGCGCGCCGCCCTCGCCCGACTGCCCCGCAGTGCCGACCGGGCGGCGCTCGACACCGAACTGGACGAGGCCGTCGGCGAGCTGGAGGAGGCCGGGGAGATCCGGCCCGGCCTGCCCGCCCGGCTGAGGGGCGCGCTCCAGCGCTGGGCCCCGCTGGTGGAGTCGGTGAACGCGGCCGCCGCCCTCGGCGGGCTGCTCGCCGCGCTGGGGAGCTGACCGGTGGCCACCGGCGGCGGCGCCCACTGGAATCCGCAGTCGCAGCGCTGGGAGTGGGCGGACCAGCCGACGTCGCCACCGCCGACGGGCGGCGGTGGCGGCTTTGGGGGTCGTGGCGGCCGTGGCGGTCGCGGCCCCGATGCGCTGCGCAACCGGAAGGTCCTCCTGTGGGTGGCCCTCGGAGCCGCGGTGGCCGGCGGCTGCGCCATGGCCGGGTGGCTCCTCCTCGGCGACGAGGAGCCGAAGGCACCCGCCGCGGCGCCGTCGGCTTCGGGCGCCCCGGATCCATCGACCGGCACGGAGCCGGACCCGGAGCCCACCGCCGCGTCCTCCTCCGCCTCGCCCTCCCCGTCGGCCGCTCCGCCGTACACGGTGGTCCGCGACGACGCCGGCTTCTCGGTGGCCGTCCCCACGGGCTGGGAGCGCAGCCACGACGAGAACGGCAGCGGGTCCTTCTACCGCCGGCCCGGGGACCGGAGCGCGCTCGTCCAGATCTTCCGGGTCACCGAGCCCGACAGCGTCGGCGCGTGCGAGCTGCTGCGGATCTCCTCGAACACCCTCGGCTCCAACCCCGGCTACCGCGAGGTCTCCGTCGAGGCGGCCCCCGGCAAGTCCTGCGAGCTGGTCTACGAGTACGACAGCGCGGAGTCGCAGGGCCGCCGCCGCGGGATCGAACGGATCGCCGTCTCCCCGGACGGCCGGCGGTGGGCGCTGCTGGCGGCCGGCCCGGCCGCCGACGGCGCGGCGGTGCGCGCGAACCTGACGGCGGCCGTGGAGTCCTTCAGGCCGGACTGACCGGCCCGGCGCAACCGTCCGATCGGGCTACTTGTACATGCCCGGGGTGTAGTGGCCCGGAACCAGGCGGGTGGTGACGCCGATGCGGTTCCAGACGTTGATCGTCGCGATCACGGCGATCAGCTGGGCGAGCTCGCGCTCCTCGAACTGCTTGGCGGCCTTCTCGTAGACCTCGTCCGGCACGAAGCCGTCCGTCAGGACGGTGACCGCCTCGGTGAACTCGATCGCGGCGAGCTCCTTCTCGGTGTAGAAGTGCCGCGACTCCTCCCAGGCACCCAGCTGGACGATGCGCTCGACGCTCTCACCTGCGGCGATCGCGTCCTTGGTGTGCATGTCGAGGCAGAAGGCGCAGTGGTTGAGCTGGGAGGCGCGGATCTTGACGAGCTCGACCAGGGAGGGGTCCAGACCCTTCTTGGAGGCGATCTCCAGGGCCAGGACGGCCTTGTAGACCTCCGGGGCGAGCTTCGCCATCTGCAGGCGCGGGGTGTGCTCGGGGGCGTGTTCGTGTGTGGTCGTCATGTGATCCACCCTAGGAGCCGGGCGGCCCACCGATATGGTCCATATTCATGACGGAATCGTGGGCCACTTTCGGCGCCGACCTGCACCTGGACCTCACCGCCGGACGCCGGCTGCGGGCCGGGCTCACCGAGGCGCTGCGCGAGGCCGCGCGCAGCGGGCGGCTCGCGGCCGGGACCCGGCTCCCGTCCTCGCGCACCCTCGCCGCAGACCTGGGCATCGCCCGGAACACGGTCGCCGAGGCGTACGCCGAGCTCGTCGCCGAGGGCTGGCTGACGGCCCGCCAGGGCTCCGGCACCCGCGTCGCCGAACGGGCCAGGCCGCGCCGGCCCGCCGCGGCCGGACCCGTACGGCGCCCCGCGCGCAGGGGGCCCGCGTACAGCCTGGTGCCCGGCTCCCCGGACCTGGGCGGCTTCCCGCGCGCGGCCTGGCTGTCGGCCGCCCGCCGGGCCCTGACCGCCGCGCCGAACGAGGCCTTCGGCTACGCGGCCGACCCGCGCGGCCGAGTCGAGCTGCGGCAGGCACTGGCCGGCTACCTGGCGCGGGCGCGCGGGGTGTACGCGGACCCCGAACGCATCGTGCTCTGCGCCGGCTTCCTGCACGGGCTGACCCTGCTGGCGGGCGTGCTGCGGGCGCGGCGGGTGCGGGAGGTGGCCGTGGAGGGGTACGGCCTGGACTTCCACCGCGACCTGCTGGCGCGGGCGGGCCTGCGGACGCGCCCGCTGGGCGTGGACGGGGAAGGGGCCCGGACGGGGGAGCTGACCGCGGCGGCGGGCGCGGTGCTGCTGACCCCGGCGCACCAGTTCCCGACGGGCGTGGCCCTGACTCCGGCGCGGCGCGCGGCCGCGGTCGACTGGGCCCGGACCACGGGCGGGCTGATCCTGGAGGACGACTACGACGGGGAGTTCCGCTACGACCGCCAGTCGGTCGGCGCGCTCCAGGGCCTGGACCCGGACCGGGTGGTGTACCTGGGCACGGCCAGCAAGTCACTGGCCCCGGGGCTGCGGATGGGCTGGATGGTGGTCCCGCCGGGGCTGCTGGAGGAGGTGCTCGCCGCCAAGCGGCCCACGGACTGGGCGTGCGGCGCGCTGGACCAGCTGACGCTGGCGGAGTTCATCACCTCCGGGGCCTACGACCGGCACGTGCGCGGGATGCGCCTGCGGTACCGGCGGCGCCGGGACGCGCTGGTGGCGGCGGTGGGGGACCGGGTGGGCGTGTCGGGGATCGCGGCGGGGCTGCACGCGGTGCTGGACCTCCCGGAGGGGCTGGAACGGTCGGTCCTGCAGTCGGCGGCCTGGCAGGACCTGGCCCTGCACGGGCTGGGGCGGTTCCGGCATCCGGAGGCGGGTGCGCTGCCCGCGCGGGATGCGGTGGTCGTGGGGTACGGGACGCCGTCGGACAGTGCGTGGGCGCCGACGCTGGCGGCCCTGGCGGCGGCCCTGCCGTGACCTGCGGCGCCGTTGCCGGGGGCGCTGCCCCCGGACCCCCGCGCCTCAAACGCCGGCGGGGCTGAGAGAGGTCGCCTCAAACGCCGGCGGGGCTGAAACGTGCGGCGGGGCGGTCGGCGCCGTTCAGTCGGCGGGGTCGGCCGGGGTGGCCGGGGGTTCGCCGAAGCGGGCCAGGGCCAGGGAACCGGCCACCGCCACCGCGAAGCCCGTCACCGCCAGCCAGGCCAGGCCCTCGCGGGTGCTGTCGCCGAGCCAGGCCACGCCCACCACCGCCGGGCCGACGGTCTCGCCGAGCACCAGGCCCGCCGTCGCCACCGTCACCGAGCCGCGCGCCAGCGCCGAGGTGAGGAGCAGGAAGGCCGCGCCTCCGCCCAGCAGGAGGGCGTACAGGGCGGGGTTGCGCAGGTCCCAGGGCGAGTCGATCAGCCGGACCGAGACCTCCACCACCCCGAAGCCGGTCCCCGCCGCCAAACCGAGCACCAGCGCCCGCGGCCCGTCCGGCAACCGTCCCGCGACCACGCCGACCAGCAGCACCAGCCCCGCCACCGCCAGCAGCCCCAGCTTCAGCGCCAGCGATCCGGTCCCCGTGCCCTCCTCCCCGGCAGCGAGCCCGAGCATCACCAGCCCCGCGCACACCACCGCCACCGCGCCCCACTCGGTCCGGGACAGCCGCACCTTCAGCAGCCGCGCCGCGACCACCGCCGTCACCGCCAGGCTGGCCGCCAGCGCGGCCCCCACCGCGTAGATCGGGACGTGCCGCAGCGCGATGATCTGGAGCACGAAACCGACCCCGTCCAGGCCGAGGCCCGCCAGGTAGCGCCACTGCCGCACGGACCGCAGGAACAGCGCCGTGTCCACTCCGGACCCCGTGCCCGGCTCCGCCGACCGCGCCGCGACCGCCTGCAGAACCGACGCCGTACCGAAGCAGACCGCCGCACCGAGCGCGCAAATCATCCCAATAAGCACGAACTGACTCTAGGTCACGGATCTCACGGCGGCCGGATTCCATCGGCCGGGGGCCCCGCTCTAGTCTGTCGGCAGCACGCGAGGCCCCAGGGGGAGCAGCAGACATGGACAACAGCAGCACCAATCAGCGCCGGATGCGCTCCGGCGCGGTCGCACTCGGCGGAATGGGCCTGCTCGCGGCCACGCTCGTGGCCTGCGGCAGCAGCGACGAACCGGACAAGCGCTGTGCCTCCCGCTCCACCTTGCAGCACCTGAACAACAAGGAGTGCAAGAGCGGCGGCACCGGCGCCTACTACTACGGCGGCAACGTCAGCGCCGGCAAGGTCTCCGGCGGCAGCTTCGACAAGTCCGCCGTCACCCGCGGCGGCATCGGCGGCCACAAGAGCTCCGGCTCCAGCGGCGGCTGACCGCCATCATGGAGCGGCACACCATCGAGCCCCGCCCCGGCTGGCAGAAGACGGTCGAGGAGCAGGGGGTGATCTACCCCCTCACCCGCTACCCCGATGACTCCCTGCGGCCCTACTGGGACGAGAGCGCGTACTACTCCTTCTCGCTCCCCGAGGTCGAGGCCCTGGAGAACGTCGTCGAGGAGCTGCACGCCATGTGCCTCGCCGCGGCCGCGCACATCGTCGAGCACGACCGCTTCGACGACCTCGGCATCACCGACCCGAAGCTGGCCGCGCTGATCGCCGAGTCCTGGCGGCGCCGCGCCGAACAGCCCTCCCTCTACGGCCGTTTCGACCTGCGCTACGACGGCACCGGCAGCCCGGCCAAGATGCTGGAGTACAACGCCGACACCCCCACCTCCCTCGTGGAGGCCGCCAGCCCCCAGTGGTTCTGGATGGAGGAGCGCTTCCCGGGCGCCGACCAGTGGAACTCGCTCCACGAGCGCCTCGTCGACGCCTGGCGGCGCCAGGCCGAGCTGCTCCCGCCCGGCCCGCTGCACTTCGCGCACTCCGAGACCGACGAGCTGGGCGAGGACCTGATGACGGTCGCCTACCTCCAGGAGACCGCCGAGCAGGCCGGCCTGGACACCCAGGCGCTCTCCGTCGAGCAGATCGGCTGGGACAGCCTGTCCGGGCGGTTCGTGGACGAGAAGCTCCGCTTCATCCGCTCCTGCTTCAAGCTCTACCCGTGGGAGTGGCTGGCGACGGACACCTTCGGCCCGCAGGTGCTCGGCACGTACGACCACGGCGGCGGCTCCGGCACCACCTGCTGGATCGAGCCCCTGTGGAAGATGCTGCTGTCCAACAAGGCGCTGCTCGCGATCCTGTGGGAGCTCTTCCCGGAGCACCCCAACCTGCTGCCCGCCTACCTCGACGGCCCGCGCGAACTGGCCGAGCCCGGCTCCACCGGCTACGTGGCCAAGCCGCTCCTCGGCCGTGAGGGCGCGGGGGTCACCCTCCACGAGGCGGGCGGGGGCGGCGAGCCCTTCGTACCGGAGGAGGGGGAGCGGTACTGCTTCCAGGGCCTGGCCCCGCTGCCCGACTTCGACGGCAACCGGGTGGTGCTCGGCGCGTGGGTCGTCGAGGACGAGGCGGCGGGGCTCGGCATCCGCGAATCGGCGGGGCCGGTCACGGACGAGTACGCCCGCTTCCTGCCCCACGTCATCCTCTAGCCGATCCCGATCCCGATCCGGGGCCCGATCGATCCGGGCCCCGGTGCGGACCCGGATCGGGGACGTCCTACGCGCCGAGCACCGACCGGAGCTGGGACAGGCCCCAGTCCAGGTCCTCCTTGCTGATCACCAGCGGCGGGGCGATCCGGATCGTCGACCCGTGGGTGTCCTTCACGAGCACCCCGAGCTCCATCAGCTTCTCGGAGATCTCCCGGCCCGTGCCCCGCGACGGGTCGATGTCGACGCCCGCCCACAGCCCGCGGCCGCGTACGGCGGTCACCGCGCCCCCGCCGACCAGCAGGTTCAGCTCACGGTGCAGGTGCTCGCCCAGCTCGGTGGCGCGGCCCTGGAACTCTCCGGTCCGGAGCATCGCGATCACCTCCAGGGCGACGGCGCAGGCGAGCGGGTTCCCGCCGAAGGTGGACCCGTGCTGACCGGGCCGGAACACCCCCAGCACGTCCCGGTCGGCGACGACGGCCGACACCGGCACCACGCCGCCGCCGAGCGCCTTGCCGAGGATGTACACGTCCGGGACGACGCCCTCGTGCTCGCACGCGAAGGTCCGGCCCGTCCGCCCCAGCCCCGACTGGATCTCGTCCGCCATGAACAGGACGTTCCGCTCGCGGGTCAGCTCCCTTACGCCGCGCAGGTACCCGGCGGGCGGCACCAGCACCCCCGCCTCGCCCTGGATCGGCTCCAGCAGCACGGCCACCGTGTTCTCGGTGACGGCGTGCGCCAGCGCGGTGAGGTCCCCGTACGGGACGATCTCGAAGCCCGGCGTGTACGGCCCGAAGTGGTCGCGGGCGTCGTGGTCCGTGGAGAAGGAGACGACGGTCGTGGTCCGCCCGTGGAAGTTGTCGGCGGCGACCACGATCTTGGCGTGCCCGTCCGGGACGCCCTTGACCTCGTAGCCCCACTTGCGGGCGGTCTTCACCGCCGTCTCCACGGCCTCCGCCCCCGTGTTCATGGGGAGCACCATCTCCTTGCCGCACAGTGCGGCCAGCTCGGTACAGAACTCGGCGAAGCGGTCGTGGTGGAAGGCGCGCGAGGTGAGCGTGACCCGTTCCAGCTGGGCACGGGCGGCGTCGATCAGACGGCGGTTGCCGTGCCCGAAGTTGAGGGCCGAGTACCCGGCGAGCATGTCGAGGTATCTGCGGCCCTCGACATCGGTCATCCAGGCGCCTTCCGCGGACGCGACGACCAGGGGCAGCGGATGGTAATTGTGCGCGCTGTGCGCGTCTGCGGAGCGGATGGCATCAGCAGTTGTCGACACGGGGTCTCCGATCGTCCGTCCGGCGGGGTGAAGCGCCGGGTGAAGCGGTGACGAGGGTGGCGTCACCTTCTTATCGTCGCTCGAATACCGGACGCAGAAACCTCTCTTCCGGCGCGCCCGCTAAGGTGTCGGGTACGCACGGCGACTGGCGTACGGAGAACCAACTCCGGGGGAGTCGTGCGCGCTCGACCGCATACAGGGCCGCTCGCCTGGGCCTCGCGGGGTACCGATCACATCGACCCCGGAGGAGCCCGCCATGTCCGCGAGCCGCCATCCCGCCCTGTTCGCCGCCGACCCCGAGCTGGCCTCGTTCGTCGCGGCGGAAGAAGTACTGCAGGCGCAGACCCTGCGCCTGATCCCCAGCGAGAACTACGTGTCCGCGGCCGTCCTCGAAGCCTCCGGCACCGTGCTGCAGAACAAGTACAGCGAGGGCTACCCGGGCCGCCGCTACTACGAGGGCCAGCAGAACATCGACCGCGTCGAGGCGCTGGCCGTCGAGCGGGCCAAGGGCCTGTTCGGCGTGGACCACGCCAACGTGCAGCCGTACTCCGGCTCGCCCGCCAACCTGGCCGTGTACCTGGCCTTCGCGAAGCCCGGCGACACCGTGATGGGCATGGCCCTGCCGATGGGCGGGCACCTGACGCACGGCTGGGGCGTCTCGGCGACCGGTTCCTGGTTCCGGGGCGTCCAGTACGGCGTCCGCGCGGACACCGGCCTGATCGACTACGACGCGGTGCGCGACCTGGCCCTCGCCGAGCGGCCCAAGCTGATCTTCTGCGGCGGCACCGCCCTGCCGAGGACCATCGACTTCGCCGCCTTCGCCGAGATCGCGCGCGAGGCGGGCTCGATCCTGGTCGCGGACGTGGCGCACATCGCCGGCCTGATCGCGGGCGGCGCGCACCCGTCCCCGGCGGACCACGTCGACGTCATCTCGACCACCACCCACAAGACCCTGCGCGGTCCGCGGGGCGCGATGCTGATGTGCCGGGAGGAGCACGCGAAGGCCATCGACAAGGCGGTCTTCCCGGGCCTCCAGGGCGGCCCGCACAACCAGACGACGGCCGGTATCGCGGTGGCGCTGCACGAGGCCGCGCAGCCGTCGTTCGTCTCGTACGCGCACGCGGTCGTCGCCAACGCCAAGGCGCTGGCCGCGGCGCTGCTGCAGAAGGGCTTCGACCTGGTCTCGGGCGGTACGGACAACCACCTGATCCTGATCGACCTGACCGGCAAGGACGTACCGGGCAAGATCGCCGCCAAGGCCCTGGACCGGGCGGGCATCGTCGTGAACTACAACACGGTGCCGTTCGACCCGCGCAAGCCGTTCGACCCCTCGGGGGTGCGGATCGGCACGCCGTCGCTGACGTCCCGCGGCCTGTCCACCGAGCACATGCCGGTGGTGGCCGACTGGATCTCGCGCGCCGTCGACGCCGCCGCGAAGGGGGACGAGCAGGCCCTCGCCGCGATCCGCGCGGAGGTCACGGACCTGATGGCCGCCTTCCCGGCCCCGGGCCTGCCGCTCGCGTAGCCCGCGGCACCGCTCCGGGGGCGCCGCCCCCGGAGCGCCGCCCCCGGAGCGGACCGGCGGAAACCGGCCGCTCGGCCGGGGCGGGATCGGGCCTGCGGCGGGCACGGGCCCCTCCCCGCACCTGAGAGAATGAAGCCATGGCTTCTGATCGTCCTCGCGCGCTCTCCGGCATCCAGCCCACCTCCGGCTCGTTCCACCTCGGGAACTACCTCGGAGCCATCCGCCAGTACGTCGCCCTGCAGGAGACGCACGACGCCTTCTACATGGTGGTCGACCTGCACGCGATCACCATGCCGCAGGATCCGAAGGACCTGCGCGCGAACACCCGGCTGTCCGCCGCCCAGCTGCTCGCCGCCGGCCTGGACCCCGAGCGCTGCACGCTCTTCGTCCAGAGCCACGTGCCCGAGCACGCGCAGCTCGGCTGGGTCATGAACTGCATCACCGGTTTCGGTGAGGCCAGCCGCATGACCCAGTTCAAGGACAAGTCCGCCAAGGGCGGCGTCAACAGCGCCAGCGTCGGCCTGTTCACGTACCCGATCCTCCAGGTCGCCGACATCCTGCTGTACCAGGCGAACGCGGTCCCCGTCGGCGAGGACCAGCGCCAGCACATCGAGCTGACCCGCGACCTGGCGGAGCGCTTCAACCAGCGCTACGGCCGGACCTTCACCCTGCCCGCCGCGCACATCGTCAAGGAGGTCGCGAAGATCTACGACCTCCAGGACCCGGCGATCAAGATGTCGAAGTCCGCGTCGTCCCCCAAGGGCCTGATCAACCTCCTCGACGAGCCCAAGGTCACCGAGAAGAAGATCAAGAGCGCGGTCACCGACACCGGCTCGGAGATCCGCTTCGACTCCGAGAAGAAGCCCGGCGTCAGCAACCTGCTCACGATCTACTCCACCCTCACGGGCGAGACGATCCCCGAGCTGGAGGCGAAGTACGAGGGCAAGGGATACGGCGCGCTGAAGACCGACCTGGCCGGTGTGATGGTCGATTTCGTCACACCTTTCAAGCAGCGCACCCAGGAGTACCTCGACGACCCCGAGACGCTGGATTCCCTTCTGGCCAAGGGCGCGGAGAAGGCCCGTGCGGTCGCCGCGGAGACCCTCGCGCAGGCCTACGACCGCCTCGGTCTGCTGCCCGCCAAGCACTGACGAACGCAACTACGGACAGAGAGCCCTGGCACGAACGGGGGTGCTGCCGCCACACTGGGGCGGCAGCAGTCCACAGCGACAAGCGGAGGAGAGATACGTGGGGACCGTAACGCTCGGCGTTTCGATCGCGGTCCCGGAGCCGTACGGCAGCCAGCTCCAGGAGCTGCGCGCGGGCTTCGGGGACGCCGCCGCGCACGGCATCCCCACGCATGTCACCCTCGTCCCGCCGACCGAGGTGGAGGCGGACCGCCTCCCCGCGATCAGGGCCCACCTGGCCGAGGTCGCCGCCGCCTTCCGGTCCTTCCGGATGAGGCTGGGCGGCACGGGGACCTTCCGTCCCGTCTCGCCGGTCGTCTTCGTCAAGATCGTCGACGGGGCCGGCGGCTGCAACCGCCTCCAGAGCGAGGTCCGCGACACCGGCGGGCCGCTCAGCCGCGAGCTGGCGTTCCCGTACCACCCGCACGTCACGGTCGCCCACGGGATCTCCGAGGAGGCGATGGACCTGGCGTTCACGACCCTCGCCGAGTACGCCGCCGAGTGGATCTGCGAGGGCTTCGCGCTCTACGAGCAGGGCTCGGACGGGGTCTGGCGCAAGCTGTGCGAGTACCCGTTCGGGACCGGTCCGACCTGCGTCCCGGCGCAGGCGGGCTCACCCGCCGACCAGGCGGCCGGGGCGGCCGGCGCCGCCGGATCCTGACGCAGCGGGCGCAGGGCCAGGGGCAGGGGAAGCCGGGCGATGCGCCGGGCGCGGAATCTCAGCCTTCGCAGGACCAGGGTGTGGAACGGGCGACCCGTGGGGCGCGTATCGGGAAAAGTCACAATCGACGACCGTAGCGGCCGGAACCGACAATCCCGGCTATTTCCGGCAGCTGAATTACGGTGACCCCATGGACTGGCTGACGAAACTCCCGGTGATCGGGCCGCTCGCGTCCCGTCTGATGCAGACGCACGCGTGGCGTTCCTACGAGCGCCTCGACCGGGTGCACTGGACCCGCCTCGCCGCCGCGATCACCTTCATCAGCTTCCTCGCGCTCTTCCCGCTGATCACCGTCGCCGCCGCGGTCGGCGCGGCGCTGCTCAGCCCGCAGCAGCTCGACCGGCTGGAGAAGAACCTCTCCGAACAGGTACCCGGCATCTCCGACCAGCTCAACATCGAGGGACTCGTCGCCAACGCGGCAACGGTCGGCCTCGTCGCCGGCGCCCTCCTGCTGTTCACCGGCATCGGCTGGGTCGGCTCCATGCGGGACTGCCTGCGCGCGGTCTGGGAGAAGGACGACGAGGACGACGGGAACCCCGTCGCCCGCAAGGGCAAGGACACGCTCGTCCTCCTCGGCCTCGGCGGGGTCGGCCTGGCCTCCGCCGCCGCCTCCATCCTCGGATCCAGCGCGGTCGGCAAGTCCGCCGACTGGCTCGGCATCCCGCGCGACGGCGCGGGCGGCGCACTGCTGCGCACCTTCGCCTTCCTCGTCGGCGTCGTGGCCGCCTTCCTGCTGCTGCTCTACGTACTGACCCTGCTCCCGGGCGTCGAACCGCCGCGCGGCCGGCTGATCCAGGCGGCCCTGATCGGCGCGGCCGGCTTCGAACTGCTGAAACTGCTGCTCAGCGGCTATATGCGGGAGGTCGCCGCAAAGAGCATGTACGGGGCCTTCGGTGTGCCGATCGCCCTGCTGCTGTGGATCAACTTCACGGCGAAACTGCTGCTGTTCGTCGCCTCCTGGACGGCCACCCGCGACGACGAGGACGGCGACGAGGACGGCGACGGCGCCGAGGACCCGCCGGCCGCCCCCGCGGCCCCGGCGACCCCGTCCCCCTCCCCCTCACCCGCCGCCTGAACGGCGCCGGTGGCGCACCGGTGTGGGGCCCGGTGCGCCACGGGAGTACCGCTGAAGGGGGCTGCTACCAGGTGCCGTTGCCGCAGCCGTACACCCAGCGGTGCGAGGCGGCGTTGTCGTGGACCTTCTCGCCCACCCCGCGGTTGTCACCGTTGCGCGTCCAGTTGAAGGTGTTCGCGTTGTTGCGCAGGTTCCACTCCGTGCCGTAGCCGATGCAGGCGTACGCCCCGGAGTTGTTGTCACCCCAGTAGATGTTGACGTGGTGGCGGCCGACGGCGACGCCGGAGTTGCGGACCCAGTCGACCTTGTTCTTGACCTGGCCCGGCCACGAGGACGAGTTGCCGCCCTCCTGGTAGAGGTAGTTGGCGTCGTCCGAATACGCGCAGAAGTTGCCGGAGCCACAGCCGCCGTCGGCCTGGGCCGCGGTCGGAACGGCCACCACCGCCGCACCGGCGATCGCGAGACCAGCGAGGAGCGTCCTGAGCCTGTTCATGGGGTTCCCTCCCAGTTGTACCGGTTGTACCGTGCGTGGTTCACCGCCGGTCGGCGGTACGCGATGTCAGCCCCCGGAATGCCGGGCGACCACATCGCGAGCTGTGGGCAGGGCCGCCACCTGCATCCGCCGCATGGCGTCGAAGGCGGCCCGGTTCTCGGCGCGGATCCTGTCCGAGAGGCGTTCGTGCAGTTCCTGCGCGGTGTCGGCGAATCCGGTCGAGCGGGCGCACTCGGCCTGGGCGACCGCCATCGGCACGTCCTGCGCCTCGGCCTGCGGGCCGGTCCGCGCCAGCTGTTCCTCGCGCTGGCGGACCGGGTGCCCGGCCGGGAATCCGCGCCCCGCCACACATGCGCTCCAGGCCGCCAGGGCCTTCCCGAAAGCGGGGTCCTGGTTGACCCGGCCGGTGCGCACCGCGGCCAGCTGGTTCGCCGTCTCACTGGAGCGGTACCAGGCCTTCACGTCCCCGTAGAGAGTCCGCCAGGACTCGGTGACGCAGCCGCGGTCGCTGTGGCTCAGGGTGCCGCCGAGCGGGCTCTCGACCTCCAGCCCCGTCGGCTCCGGCCCCAGGAGGGCCGCGCCCATGGCGTCCCGCTGCCCGTCGGAGAGGCCGCGTGCGTACTGCCCGGCCGGGCCCGAGGCCGCCTGCTCGTCCAGCTGCCGCTCGATAGCGCGCCCGAAGCCGTGGCCACGGGCCCAGTCCACGTCGTCCACCCCGTACGGGAAGTCCCGGAAGTCCGGGTGCGGCACGCGCGGGACCGGCCAGTACGAGAATCCCCGCGCCCGCATGCAGTCCTGGACGAGGAGTTCTCCGGCCCGGTGCAGCAGGTCCAGCTCGGCGGCGTCCACCGCGCGCGCCGGGGCCCGTTCCCCGGTGTCGCCCTCCGGGACACCGGTCCAGGCCGCCACCGCGAGCAGTGCGCCGCAGGCCACGAGGGAGGCGCCGATCCAGCCCCGCCGGGCGGAGCTCAGCACGGGGTCCTCACACCGCCGGTCGGGGCGGCCGTGCCCGTCGGGGTGCCGGCGTGGGCCTCCGCCCGGGTGCCGGCGCGGGCCTCCACCCGCACCGCCGACACCCACCGTCCGGCGGACATCCCCGGCGCGGTGTACGTGCCGTGCCCACCCGCCGCAGCGGTGCGGCGCTGCCCGGCCGGCCCGCCGTGCGCCAGCGTCGACCCGACCCCCGTGCGGATGACGTTGCTCTGCTCGGCGGCCACCATGACGACGGCCGACCATCTCCTCCGCATGGGAGGACCCCCTTCCCGAAGGCTCCTTGCCGACGGGAATGAGCAAACCGTGCCGAAGTCCTGTGCAGAACCTGTGAGTTGATAGGTGGCGCGGGCCCGCGAACCCGGCTAGGCCGTCCGGCCGTCCGGGACCCACCGCGCCACGGCACACGACCGCCCCCGGCCGCTGGTGCGGCCCGGGGGCGGTGGTGACGGCGAGAGGGGGGCGGCTCGGCGGGCGAGCGGACTCAGATCAGCTCCTCGCCCCGACTGCGGCGACCGCGGGGCCAGCGACGGTTGACCACGAACGCACCGCCCGCCAGCACGGCCAGCGCGCCACCCGCCACGCCCAGCGCGGTGCCCGCACCGCCACCCGCACCCTTGCCGGCCGCCGAGTTGTTCTCGTGCGACTGGGCCGGCGAGCCGTGCGAGGAGGTGTCCTCGCTCTTCGGCGGCACCAGCTCACCCACCGGCTTGACCTTGCCGGCCGCCGAGAAACCCCAGTCGAAGAGCGCGGCGGTCTCCTCGTAGACCGAATTCGCACCGCCCGCGTCCGGGTTCATCACCGTGACCAGCAGCTTCCTGGCGCCCTGCTGCGCGGCGCCGGTGAAGGTGGAGCCGGCCATGGTGGTGTTGCCGTTCTTCACCCCGGCGATGCCCTTGTAGGGGGAGATGCCGCCCGCGCCGGTCATCAGCCGGTTGGTGTTCTGGATCTCGAAGTAGTCGCGCGGCTTCCCCACCTCCTGGAGGCCGGGGAACTTCGCGCTCACCGTGCCGCAGTACTCCCTGAAGTCCTGCTTCTGCAGTCCGGAGCGGGCGATCAGCGTCAGGTCGTAGGCGCTCGACACCTGCTCCGGCGCGTCGTACCCGTCCGGGGACACCACGTGCGTGTCGAGGGCCTGCAACTCCTCGGCGTGGGCCTGCATGTCCTTGACGGTCTTCTCGACGCCGCCGTTCATGGCCGCCAGCACGTGCACGGCGTCGTTCCCCGACCGCAGGAAGACCCCCAGCCACAGGTCGTGGACGGAGTACTCGTGGTCCTCCTTCACGCCGACCAGGCTGCTGCCCTGGCCCACGCCCTCCATGTCCGCGTCGGTGACCCGGTGGACCTGGTCCTTGGGCAGGCTCGGCAGCACGGTGTCCGCGAAGAGCATCTTCATGGTCGAGGCCGGGGGCAGCCGCCAGTGCGCGTTGTGCGAGGCCAGCACCTCGCCGGACTCGGCGTCCGCCACGATCCACGACCGGCCGGTCAGGTTCGCCGGGAGCTGGGGCGCGCCCGGCAGCAGGTTCACCTGGGTCCCCGGCTGGCCGAGCAGCGACCCGCCGACCGTGGACATCGTGACGGGCGGCGCGGGCGCCGCCGGGGCCTTGGCAGGCCGGCCCTTTCCGTCGGCCGGGGGGCTCGGCGCGGCGTGTGCGGGAGCCACCAGCACGGTGGGGACCAGCAACGCGGCGGATAGGACCGTCAGCGCGGTCGTCTTGGCAGACACGCAGGTGAAAGTACCTCCCGATGAGCTGGATGGCTTCGCGGACCGGCCCATTCGCGGCAACCACCCCCGGGACAGCCCACCCCGGCGCGTCCGTCCTGGGGACGAATCCGATACTGAAGCCATGAGACTCAGCCGTACCGCCTCCTGGTTCCTGCTCGCGTTCGGAGTGTGGAGCTGGTTCATCTGGGTGTCTTTCGTCCGGAACCTGTGGAAGAACGGCAGTGGTCTTGCCTTCGATGCGGCAGGCGATCCCACTTCCTACTTCTGGGTGCACCTGACGCTCGCGGTGTCGTCCTTTCTCCTGGGGACGGTGGTCGGTGTGATCGGGTTGCGCGGAGTCCGGGCCCTGCGTCGTGAATCACGTGCGGACCGCGCCGACGCCGGAACGGATGTCCGGTCATGACGATCCTGATCTTCGCCCTCGTCGCACTGGCCGTCTGCGCCCTGCTCGTCCTGGTGCACCGCTGGCTCTGGATCCGCCTGGTCCGCGACACCACGGCCCCCGGCCGGCTGCCCCGGCGCATCGGCACGGCCTTGACCATCGCCCTGCCCCTCCTCTCTGTGGCCGCGCTGACCACGGGCCGCGCCGGCGCGCCGTTCTGGCTCCAGCAGACGGTCGCCTGGCCCGGGTACCTCTGGCTCGCGGTACTCCTGTACCTGACCCTGACGATGCTGGTCGCGGAGCCGATCCGCGCGCTGTTGCTCCGCCGTCTGGCCCACCGCGATCCCTCCGGGGCGGAAGTCGACGCGCCCCGGCCCGTGGAGGTGCCGACCGCCGGGGCCTCCTCGGCCGCCACCGTCACCGCCGAGCTGCCCACCACCGAGGAGCAGCCCACCACCGAGGAGCAGTCCGCCACCGCCGAGCAGTCCGGCACCGGTGGGGGCCTCACCCGCCGCCGGTTCGTCGCCCGGACGGTCGGCGGGGCGGCCGCCGCCGTGGCCGTCGGGACGGTCGGCGCCGGGGCCCACGGGGTCCTGCGCGGGCCGCGCGTGAAGCGGGTCCAGGTCCCCCTCGCCAAATTGCCGCGCGCCGCGCACGGCTTCCGGATCGCCGTCGTCAGCGACGTCCACCTCGGCCCGGTGCTCGGCCGCGCCCACACCCAGCGCATCGTCGACACCGTCAACCGCACCCAGCCCGACCTCATCGCCATCGTCGGCGACCTCGTCGACGGCAGCGTCCCCGACCTCGGGCACGCCGCGGAGCCGCTGCGCCGGCTCGCCGCCCGCCACGGCTCGTACTTCGTGACCGGCAACCACGAGTACTTCTCCGGGGCCCAGCAGTGGATCGACCACGTCCGCGAGCTGGGGCTGACCCCGCTGGAGAACGCCCGCCGCGAGCTGGCGCACTTCGACCTCGCCGGGGTCAACGACATCCAGGGCGAGCGGGAGGGGAAGGGCCCCGACTTCGGCGCGGCCCTCGGTGACCGGGACCGCGCGCGGGCCGCCGTACTCCTCGCGCACCAGCCCGTCGTCATCCATGACGCCGTCCGCCACGGCGTCGACCTCCAGCTGTCCGGCCACACCCACGGCGGCCAGCTCTGGCCCGGCAACTACCTCGCCGAGCTCGCCAACCCCACCGTCGCCGGGCTGGAGCGCTACGGCGACACCCAGCTCTACGTGTCCCGCGGAGCCGGGGCCTGGGGGCCGCCGGTCCGGGTGGGCGCGCCGTCCGACATCACCGTCGTCGAACTCGCCTCGTTTCAGGCCTGACCCTCCCCACGCGTCGCAGCGCCCTCTCCGACCGACCTTCCGGACGCCAATATTCCGTGATGGGATGACCGTTAATCGGACAGCACGTCGCTGTCACCGGGTCATGGGGTGGGGTTCAGGGGATGCGGTCTGTCCGCTCGAAGGTAATCGCGGCCGGGCTGGTCCTCGGCGTGGCCGGTGTCGGCGCCTGGCAGTTGCTGCCCGAGGACGGCAACGGCCGCGGAGCCGTCCGGGTCGGTACGAGTGACGTCGTCTCCTCGCTGGACCCCGCCGGGGCGTACGACGCGGGCTCCTGGGCCCTGTTCAGCAACATCTACCAGTCGCTGCTGACCATCAAGCCCGGCTCCGACGCCCCCGTACCGGACGCCGCCGCCTCCTGCGGCTTCGTCGGCCAGAAGCTCACCACCTACCGGTGCGAGCTCCGCTCCGACCTGAAGTTCACCGGCGGCCGCACCATCACCGCCGAGGACGTCAAGCACTCCTTCGACCGGATCAAGGCCATCAACTCCGACCAGGGTCCGGCCCCCCTCTTCAACACCCTGGAGTCGGTCAAGGCCGAAGGGCGCACGGTCACCTTCAACCTCTCCGCCGGCGACGCCACCTTCCCCTTCAAGATCGCGACGGGTGCGGCCTCGATCGTCGACAAGGACAAGTACCCGGCGAAGGCCCTGCGCGAGGACGGCAGGGCCGACGGCTCCGGCCCGTACACACTGGCCGGGTACAAGGCCGGCACCAGCGTCGAGCTCAAGCCCAACGGCTCCTACAAGGGCCAGGGCAAGCCCGCCCACACGCCCGTCACCGTCAAGTACTTCAAGGACTCGCAGCAGCTCGACCAGGCCTGGAAGGCCCACAAGATCGAGGTCGCCCACCGGGACATGCCGCCCACCGTGCTCGCCGGCCTCAACCCCGGCATGAAGGACACCCGCTACCAGGCGTCCGGCGGCAGCGAGATCCGTTCCGTCGTCTTCAACGTCCGCCCCGGCTCCACCGCCGCCCCGCTCGCCGTCCGGCAGGCCGTCGCCGCCGTGCTCGACCGCCCCAAGGTGGCCGCCGAGGTCCACCTGGGCACCGTCACCCCGCTGTACTCCCTGGTCCCGGCAGGCATCGCCGGACACAGCACGCCCTTCTTCGACGCCTACCCGACGCCCAACGGAGCCACCGCCAAGAAGCTCTTCAAGGACGCCGGCATCACCGCCCCCGTCCACCTGGGCCTCGGCGTGAACGTGCGCGGCGCGAACATGCCCGAGGCCGAGGAGCTCAAGCGGCAGCTGGAATCCACCGGGCTCTTCCAGGTGACGATCAAGCCCGTCGAGCAGTGGAGCGACTTCCAGAAGGCCTACGCGGCCGGCGAGTTCGACGCCTACACCATCGGCTGGATCGCCGACTTCCCGGACGCCGACAACTTCCTCGCCCCGCTCGTCGGCGCCGACTCGTCCATGAACAACGGCTTCTTGGACAAGCGCGTCGACGAACTCATCACCCGCACCCAGTCCCACTCGGAACGGTCCGACGCGGCCTCCGACTTCCGTGACCTCCAGAAGCTGGTCGCCCAGCAGGCGCCGATGGTGCCGATCTGGCAGAAGAAGGACTACGTGATGTCCCGCGAGGACGTCACCGGAGCCCAGTTCCTCTCCGACGGCACCGGCGTCTGGCGCCTGTGGCAGCTCGACTGGCTGTAGGGGTTTCTGGCCGATCAGACCGGATCAGGTGGCGGAGTCCGGGTCCGGGTCCGGGGCCGAGGCCTTGCGCCGGGCCCCCGCGGTGGCCGTCTGCGCCATGCCCGGCAGGAAGTCCGCGAACAGCTCGTGCACCTCCCGCACCAGCGGCCGCAGCACCCGGAACCGGGCCAGGACGATGCCCCGCGTCGTCAGCTGCGCACCGCGCTCGGCGAGCCCGCGCGTCTTCTCGCTGTTCGGGGAGCGGTCGAAGACCCAGTACAGGACCAGGCCCATCTGCGAGAGCCACATCAGCTCCGGCAGTACGTCGGCCAGCTCGGCCGGCACCTTGGTCTTCGCGCCCGCCAGCACCTCGCGGTGGATGTCGATCGCGGCCTGACGCGCCGGCTCCGATTCCGGCGAGAACGGGCTGAGCGGGCTCTCGGGGTCCGCCGCGTTCTTGAAGAACTGCGAGGCGAACTCGTGGTACGGGGCGGCGATGTCCAGCCAGCTCGTCAGTACGCCCGCGAGCCGCTTCTGCAGATCGGTCTCGCTGTCCAGAATGGGCCGCACCGCCGCCTGGTGGGCGGCGCCGATCCGGTCGTAGAACCCCTGGACCAGGTGTTCCTTCGACTCGAAGTAGTAGTAGGCGTTGCCGACCGAGACGCCGGCCTCCTTCGCGATACCCCGCATCGTCGTCTTGTCGAAGCCGCGCTCCTGGAAGAGGCGGAGCGCGGTCTCGAGAATGAGCGTGCGGGTCTGCTCGCTCTTGGGAGCCTTCTGATCAGTCACGGTGGATGAGCCTATCGGGGGACGGAGCACTGGTCGTCACAGGCCGGTCCCTCCACTGCCTCGGGGTGACCCTCGGTACGCACGGCCTGCCGCCAGGCGGAGGCCGTGTACATCGCCGCCCGGGCGAAGGGCCGCCCGGCGGCGGTGGCCAGCCAGTTCGCCCGCGGCCGGTGTTCGGCCAGCGCCCACAGGCAGACGATGAAGGCGTCGGTCCCCGTCCAGATCTGCCCCGAGTCCCCGATGACGGTGATCTCCCGCAGCGTCGACGCGTGGTCGAGGCGGGGGAACCGGCGCTGCGCCTCCCAGGAGGCGGCGGGGACCAGGGCGAGCGGGACCAGCCACCGCTGCGCGAGCAGCCAGTGCCGGATGTGCACGCAGAGCGGGCAGGCGGCGTCGTAGAGGACGGTCAGTCTCCGCACGGGCGCGGATACCGGCGCCGGCGGGGGCGGGGGCGGGGGTGCGGTGGTGCTGGTGGTGGTGGCCGTGGCGGCGTCGGTCGACACTCTCAGGCCCCGACCGGCGCGGTCCACCCCTGCGGGGCGACGGGCGGGGTCTGCTGGCGCTCCATGATCCCGCGGCGGCGCATCCTGTTCAGCGCCCACACGTTCCCGAGGTGCATGACCCCGAGCACCAGCAGGACGACGCCGAGCTTGACCGAGAGGGCCTCGAAGAGGGCGCGGGGGGTTTCGATCTCCTCGCTCGACCGGAGGTAGAGGGTCACGAAGCCGATGTTCACGAGGTAGAAGCCGACCACGAGGAGCTGGTTGACGGCGTCCGCGAGCTTCTCGTTGCCGTGCAGGACGTCGCCGATGAAGACGCGCCCGTTACGGCTGAGGGTGCGGGCCACCCAGACGGTGAGCGCGATGCTGATGAGCAGGTAGATGACGTACGTGACTACGGTGAGGTCCATGAACCCCAGCCCCCTTGAACGTGTTCAAACTTGCTGACGGGGATGACTGTAGGCCTCTTTTTGAACAAGTTCAAGCGAACCGTCGACGGCAGCGCGAAGCCCCCGGGAGTCCGCGTGCGGACACGCCCGGGGGCTTCGGGTGACGGTCAGGGGCGCGCCAGGAACTCCAGCATCAGACGGGTGGTTTCCGCGGGGCGCTCCAGCGAGGGGAAGTGGCCCGCCCAGGACAGTTCGAGGCGGTCGGCGCCCGGGATCACGTCGGGCAGCTCGGCGGCGATGTCGCGGAAGTCCAGGAGGTCGTGCGCCCCACCGACGACCAGCGTCGCAGCGGTGATCGCGGCCAGGTCCACCTCGGGCTCGGGCAGCTCGTGGCTCTCGGTGACGGCCAGTCCGTTCTCGAAGTTCCGCAGCTGCATGGCCCGTACGAGGGCGTGCGTGTCGGCGTCGGCGTCCGGGCCGAGCCAGGTGCGGGCATTGAACTCGGCGGCGCCGGCCAGATCGCCCGCATCCAGGAAGACGTCCTCGGCCGCCCCGAACTTGCGGAGCTCCGCACTCGGTTCGTGGCCGGGCCGCGCGGGACAGAGCAGGAGCAGCGAGGAGGCGCGCTCCGGATGCAGCGCGGCGATCTGCAGGGCGATCCGGCCGCCGTACGAGCTCCCGACGAGGGCCGCGCGCGGTGCGCCGAGGTGGTCCAGGAGGTCCAGCACGTCACCCGCATCGCTGTACGGGACGGTGCCGGCGGGGGAGTCCCCGCAGGTCCGGAAGTCGGGCCGGACCACCCGGAAGCCGGCCTCGATCAGGGGTCGCCACTGCGGCTCCCACATCCGCCGGTCGCACACGGAGGAGTGCAGCAGGACAACGACGGGCCCATCGACGGGCCCGTCCACATCATGAGAAACGATCATCCGCTGATCCTCGCGGCGCCAACGCGTACGCGCCAGCGCCTTTTTGCGGGGGCGGGGGTGGGGGCTTCGGGGGGCGGGGGTGTGGCCGGGCGGGGTCGGATGGTGCGGGGTGGCGTTGGTGGGCGGGAGCCACTGGGCCGGTAGTCAGAGATGCGTATGGGGGTTTCCCGTCAGTCTCATCGTCTCTCCGTGTCGGGCCGGTCCCTCAAGGGCGCTCCCTTCGGTCGCGTCGCTTCGCGATTTCGCTGCGCTCAACCCTTGACCGACCGTCCCGCCCCGGACATACGAAGACTGCCGGGAAACCCCCAAAGGAACGGGCCGGTCCCAGCCTTCAGGGACGGGGACGTCGGAGATGCCCAAGCAGGCCGGGCGCAGGCACGCCCCCGAGGCGGGCCCATCCCGAGCGGCCTGCCGGGTCGGGGGAAGCGCAGCCAATCGCTACGCGCTCCTCATCTCTCAGCGTCTCCAGCCCGTCTTGGGTTGAACATAAGCCGCCCAAGACCGTTGGCGCTCCTCGATCACGCGCCCGACGACCGCCTTGGGCTGGGCATAGGCCGCCCACGAGCTCGGTTCGAGGCTCGACATGCGCCCGAAGACCGCCTTGGGCTGGGCATAGGCCGCCCACGGGCCGTTGATGCTCCTCGACGACTGCGACTGCCGCCTGTCCGGGGTGGAAAGGCGTGGGACAGCGGCTATTTCGTCGTGGATGCGGGTCAGGGCACGTGGATGCCGCAAAAGGCCGACAGTTTGCCCCAATTGCCCCTGTATGTTCCCCTGTTTGTGGGCTCGGTCCGGCGCTGACCCGGATCCACGACGAAATAGCCGAAGGATCGGCCGTCAGACCCTCCCAACGACACGAGACGGTCGCCGGACGCGTGGCCGAGGAGCGCCAGCGGGTCGTGGGCGGCTTATGCCCAGTCCCAGGCGGTCGTCGGACGCTGAGACGTGAGAAGAGCCAACGGTCGTGGGCGGCCTATGTTCAGCCCAGGACGGGCTGGAGACGCTGAGGGGTGAGGAGCGCGTAGCGATTTGCTGCGCCCCCCGGCCCGGGAGGTGGCTTCGGGTGGGCCCGCCTCGGGGCGTGCCTGCGCCCGGCCTGCTCGCGCATCTCCGACCACCCCGTCCCTGAAAAGGATCCCCCGGCCCGTTCCTTTGGGGGTTTCCCGGCAGTCTTCGTATGTCCGGGGCGGGACGGTCGGTCAAGGGTGGCCGAAGGCCATCGCGAAGCGACGCGACCGAAGGGAGCGCCCTTGAGGGACCGGCCCGACACGGAGAGACGATGAGACTGACGGGAAACCCCCATACGCATCTCTGGCTGCCGCCCGAGCGAAACCCCGCCCCCCGAAGCCACCCCGCCTCTACATGCTCAGCGACCGGGCGTGGTTGAGCTGCGACATCACCCACTGGTAGGTGTAGGCGTCCACTGCCGGGATCATCGTGGAGTGGTGGCGGCCGCCGCTGGCGACCGTGACCTGGATGTAGCCCGTGGTGGTCTTCTGCTTCATCAGCAGGAAGAGCAGACCGAGCAGGCAGAAGAGGAAGAAGACGATCGCGAGCACGATCGCGTGCGGCGGGATCTTCTCCTCGGTGCGCGAGAAGTCGGTCGCGTTCCACATCGCGCCCCTGAGCGGCATGTTGCCCGACGGGGTGATGATCTGGTCCCCGGCGATGGTGATGTCGCCCAGGGACATGCCGGCTCCGCCGGTCGGGGCGGCCATCGGGTAGGCGGGGGTCGCCATGCCGGCGCCGATGGTCGGCTGGTAGGCCGGGGCCGCGGGGTAGGGCTGCGGGTAACCGTAACTGGCCTCGCCCGGGCCCCACCTGTAGTCCCCCTGGCCGGGCACGCCGGGCTGACCGCCCTGGCCGGCGGGGTCGCTCGTGTACGGATTCGGCTGCTGCTCGCTCATGCCGACGATCCTTCCACAGGGACTCCCACCCTGTACCCCGGGTCCCCAAGCCAGGTCAGAGCGCCGCGCCCACCGGAGCCGTGATGTGCGTACGCATCAACTCCCGTTCGCCGCCCGCCGGAAGGAGGGAGTGGGCGTCCGCGCCGCGGTCCCGCCCACCCGGACCATGGTGCCGCTCGCCACGGGGACGGCGCCGGAGGCCCGTACGGCCCGTACCGCCCGCTGTCAGTGGTCGCCCCTACTGTCGACTGCATGGGAATGGTGACCTTCGTCGACGAGACGACCGCCGGAGGCCGTGGTGACGGCTGGGTACTCGAGATAGCCGAGGAGCGGCTCGCGCTGCGCGAGCTGATCCGGCGCCGGGTCTTCCAGGAGGTCGCGGAGTACCACGCGAAGCGGCCGGAGGTCTTCCAGGGGCTGGTGCAGCCCGAGGGGGCCGAGCGCGCCCTGAACGGGTACGCGCTGCGGACGCCGCGCCGCATCGACCCGGAGAAGCAGACGGAGCTGGCGCTGAAGGCGTTCGAGCGGAACGGCTTCCTGGTGCTGGTGGGGGACCGTCAGGTCGTCGGGCTGGACGAGGAGATCGTCCTGCCGCTCGGTGTCGAGGTCACCTTCCTGAAGCTCGTCGCCCTGGTGGGTGGCTGATGGCGGAGCAGAGTACCGAGACGATGGCCAAGGCGCTCCTGCGCAAGGCCGTGCACTCCATGAGCCACAATCCGGCCTTCCAGGCGCAGCTCGACGGGATACTGGCGCAGCCGGAGCAGGACCGGCGCCGGCTGGTCGAGGAGTTCGCGGAGCAGTACGGGCGGGACTCCCACACCGAGCCGGTGCGGGTGAAGCTGCTGACCCTCATCGTGCTCGTCGGCCGGGGCCTGGACGGCCTTCCGCTGGAGGAGGAGCGGGCCGCCCGGCTGGAGGCCGTCTCCCGCTCCTACACGTTCTGGTACGCCGACCGGTACGAGGCCCTGGCCGAGGCCGAGGTCGCCGCCGGGCGCCCGCTCTCCCCGGCCGTCGTCGCGACCGTCCGGCGCAGCGCGATGAACGCGTACGGCGACACCGGTCTGGTCGAGTTCGCCGCGCGGCTGACCGGGCCGGTGCTGAATGCGGGGGAGGAGTGGGCGGAGCGGGCGATGGCGGACGAGCGGTGGCGGGATCTGCTCGCGTACGCGCTGACCGCCAAGGCCGCCAAGCCGTCCGCCGCGTGGGAGAAGGGCGGCCGGGCGCTCCTCGACGGCCTCGGCGGCGATGCGGTGCGCGAGGCCGTCACCGGCTGGCTGGCCCTCGTCGGGCGGCCCCGGACCATCGAGCTGGTGCCCAATGAGTACGAGTCGGACGTCAACAACGTCTTCGACCCGTTCAACGCCAACGCCCTGCGCGGACTGACCTGGCTGCTGTCGTTCCTGCCGCCGCACGCCGGTACGGTCCGCGCGCTCGGCGCGCTGGTGGAGAGCGCGCTGCGCAAGGTCGCCGGAGTCGGTCCGCGCAATCCGAAGGTGGCCAACGCGGCCGTCAACTCCCTGGCCCGCATGGAGGGTGGGGCCGCCCTCGCCGAACTGGCGCGACTGGGAACCCGGGTGACGTTCAAGGGCACCGCCAAGATCGTCGACGCGGCCCTGGAGGCACGCGCCGCGGCCGTGGGGATGAGCCGTGAGGAGATAGAGGAACTGGCGGTGCCCGCGCACGGGTTGACGGAGGTGGGACGTGCCCGGTTCCGCCTGGGCGAGGCCGTCGCGCTGCTGGAGGTGCGCGGGACGCGGGCCGTGCTCGGCTGGCACAACGCCGCGGGCCGGCCGGTCAAGAGCGTGCCCGCCACCGTGCGACGGGACCACGCCGAGGAGCTGAAGGAGCTCAAGGCGGCGGTCAAGGACATCGACAAGGCGCTGTCCGCGCAGGCGGAGCGGCTGGACGGCCAGTTCCTGGCCCGTCGGCGGTGGGCGTACGGGCAGTGGCGTGCCCGGTACCTGGACCATCCGCTGGTCGGGACCCTGGCCCGGCGGCTGATCTGGACCGTGGACGGTACGGCCGTCGGCTTCGCGGACGGGCAGCTGCGCACGCTGACGGGCGAGCCCCTGGCCCGCAGCGCCGGGGAGGAGGCGGCCGTCGAGCTGTGGCACCCGGTCGGCAGGGAGCCGGCCGAGGTGGTCGCCTGGCGGGAGTGGCTGGAGCGGAATGCGGTGACGCAGCCCTTCAAGCAGGCCCACCGCGAGGTGTATCTGCTGACGGACGCCGAGCGGAACACGGGGACGTACTCCAACCGGTTCGCCGCGCACGTCCTGCGTCAGCACCAGTTCCACTCGCTGGCCGCGGCCCGGGGCTGGCGCAACAGGCTGCGCCTGTGCGTGGACGACTGCGCCCCGCCGGCCGTCCGCGAGCTGCCGCGGTGGGGGCTGCGCGCCGAGTACTGGATCGAGGGCGAGGGGAGCGCGTACGGGGTCGACACCACCGAGTCGGGCAGCTACCTGCGGCTGCGGACCGACCAGGTGCGCTTCTACCCGATCGACGCCCCGCACAACGAGGCGAGCACGTACGGCGGCGAGTACACGATGGGGCTGCCGGCCGGCCGGGAGCCCGTCGACCCGCTGCCGCTCGCGGAGATACCGGCGCTGGTGCTGAGCGAGGTGCTGCGGGACGTCGACCTGTTCGTCGGCGTGGCCAGTGTCGGCAACGATCCGACGTGGTCCGACGGCGGGCCGGAGGGCCGCTTCCGCGAGTACTGGGCCTCGTACGGCTTCGGGGAGCTGAACCAGAGCGCCGAGACCCGGCGGGTGCTGCTGGAGCGGCTGGTGCCGCGGCTGGCCGTCGCCGACCGGTGCACCGTCGAGGGCCGTTTCCTGCACGTGCGGGGTGAGCTGCGCACGTACCGGATCCATTTGGGCTCGGGGAACATCCTGATGACGCCCAATGACCAGTACCTGTGCATCGTGCCCGGCGGGTCGGCGGGCACCGCGGGCGCCGACCCCGGCTACCTGCCCTTCGAGGGGGACCGCACCCTCGCGGTCATCCTCTCCAAGGCGATGCTCCTCGCGAAGGACACCGAGATCACCGACCCGACGATCACCAGCCAGATCCGGCGCTGATGCCGTGGGGGAACGGCGAGGGCCCCGCCCCCGGACGAACCGGGGACGGGGCCCTCGTGCACACGGACCGGAAGGTCAGAAACGGCGCGTGATCAGTGCGCGCTTGACTTCCTGGATGGCCTTCGTGACCTCGATGCCACGCGGGCACGCGTCGGTGCAGTTGAAGGTCGTGCGGCAGCGCCACACGCCGTCCTTGTCGTTCAGGATCTCCAGCCGCTGCTCGCCGGCCTCGTCGCGCGAGTCGAAGATGAAGCGGTGCGCGTTGACGATCGCCGCCGGGCCGAAGTACTGGCCGTCGTTCCAGAACACCGGGCACGAGGACGTGCACGCGGCGCACAGGATGCACTTGGTGGTGTCGTCGAAGCGCTCGCGGTCCTCGGCGGACTGCAGACGCTCGCGCGTCGGCTCGTTGCCCTTGGTGACGAGGAACGGCATGACGTCGCGGTACGCCTGGAAGAAGGGCTCCATGTCGACGACAAGGTCCTTCATCACCGTGAGGCCCTTGATGGCCTCGACGGTGATCGGCTTCTCCGGGTTGATGTCCTTGATCAGCGTCTTGCAGGCGAGCCTGTTCTTGCCGTTGATCCGCATCGCGTCGGAGCCGCAGATGCCGTGCGCGCACGAGCGGCGGAAGGTCAGCGTGCCGTCGAGGTCCCACTTGATCTTGTGGAGACCGTCGAGCACGCGCTCCTTCGGGTCGATCTCGACCTGGAAGTCCTGCCACTGGGACTCGTCGGAGACCTCCGGGTTGAAGCGGCGGATCCGGAAGGTGACCGTGATGAAGGGCGAGGCCGCGGCCGCGGCCTCCATCTGGTCCGTCTTGCTCAGGGTCGGGGTGCCCATCAGTACTTACGCTCCATCGGCTGGTAGCGGGTGACGACGACAGGCTTGTAGTCCAGCCGGACGGAGTCCTTGCCGTCATCGCCGACCTCGCGGTACGCCATGGTGTGGCGCATGAAGTTGACGTCGTCGCGGTTCGGGTAGTCCTCGCGGTAGTGACCGCCGCGGGACTCCTTGCGCGCCAGCGCGGACACGGCCATGACCTCGGCCAGGTCGAGCAGGTTGCCCAGCTCGATGGCCTCCAGCAGGTCCGTGTTGAAGCGCTTGCCCTTGTCCTGGACGGACACGTTCTTGTAGCGCTCGCGCAGCTCCGCGATCTTGTCGACCGCGGTCTTGATGGTCTGCTCCGTACGGAACACCATCACGCACGCGTCCATCGTCTCCTGGAGCTCCAGACGCAGGTCGGCGACCCGCTCGTTGCCCGTGGAGTTGCGCAGGCGCTCGACGAGGTCGGCCACCTGCTGCGCCGGGTTCTCGGGGAGCTCGACGTAGTCGTTCTCCTGCGAGTACTTGGCCGCGGCGATGCCGGAGCGCTTGCCGAAGACGTTGATGTCCAGCAGCGAGTTGGTGCCCAGGCGGTTCGCGCCGTGCACCGATACGCACGCGACCTCGCCGGCCGCGTACAGGCCCGGGACGACGGTGGTGTTGTCCGCCAGGACCTCACCCTCGACGTTGGTCGGGATGCCGCCCATGGCGTAGTGCGCGGTGGGCTGGATCGGGATCGGGTCCGTGTACGGCTCGATGCCCAGGTAGGTGCGCGCGAACTCGGTGATGTCCGGGAGCTTCGCGTCGAGCTGCTCCGGCGGCAGGTGCGTCAGGTCCAGGTACACGTGGTCACCGGCCGGACCGCAGCCGCGGCCCTCACGGATCTCGGTGTAGATGGAGCGCGAGACGACGTCACGGGACGCGAGGTCCTTCATGACCGGCGCGTACTTCTCCATGAAGCGCTCGCCGTCCTTGTTGCGGAGGATGCCGCCCTCACCGCGGGCGCCCTCCGTCAGCAGGATGCCCATGCGCCAGATGCCCGTCGGGTGGAACTGGAAGAACTCCATGTCCTCCAGCGGCAGGCCGCGGCGGTAGCAGGCCGCCTGGCCGTCACCCGTGAGGGTGTGCGCGTTGGAGGTCACCTTGAAGAACTTGCCGGTGCCGCCGGAGGCGTAGATGACGGCCTTGGCCTGGAACACGTGGATCTCGCCGGTGGCGAGCTCGTACGCGACCACACCGGCCGACTTCTTGACGCCGTCCTCCTCGACCAGGAGCTGGTCCAGGACGTAGAACTCGTTGAAGAACTCCACGCCCTCCTTGACGCAGTTCTGGTAGAGCGTCTGGAGGATCATGTGACCGGTGCGGTCCGCGGCGTAGCAGGACCGGCGGACCGGGGCCTCGCCGTGGTTGCGCGAGTGGCCGCCGAAGCGGCGCTGGTCGATGGTGCCGTCCGGGGTGCGGTTGAACGGCAGGCCCATCTTCTCCAGGTCGAGGACCGCGTCGATGGCCTCCTTCGCCAGGATCTCGGCGGCGTCCTGGTCGACCAGGTAGTCACCGCCCTTGACCGTGTCGAAGGTGTGCCACTCCCAGTTGTCCTCTTCCACGTTGGCCAGCGCGGCGGCCATGCCGCCCTGCGCGGCGCCCGTGTGGGAGCGGGTCGGGTAGAGCTTCGTCAGCACCGCGGTGCGGCTGCGCTTCGTCGACTCGATGGCGGCGCGCATACCTGCGCCACCTGCGCCGACGATGACGGTGTCGTACTTGTGGATCTTCATTGGTTTCGCCTCAGCCCCGTTGCCTAGCGGATGTTCGGGTCGAAGGTGAAGATCACCAGCGTGCCCAGAAGGATGGTGAACACCGTGGCGGTGTAGAGCAGGCCCTTCAGCCACAGCCGCGTGTTGGCGCGCTCCGCGTAGTCGTTGATGACGGTACGCAGACCGTTGGCGCCGTGCAGCATGGCCAGCCACAGCATCAGCAGGTCCCAGACCTGCCAGAACGGGGAGGCCCAGCGGCCGGCCACGAAGGCGAAACCGATCTTGGACACGCCGCCGTCGAGCACCAGCTGGATCAGCAGGTGGCCGATGACCAGGACGACGAGCACGATGCCCGAGAGGCGCATGAAGAGCCACGCGACCATCTCGAAGTTGCCGCGGGTCGAGCGCGGGGTCTTGCCGGTCCGCTTGCGCGGGGCCTCGATGTAAGGCGCCGGGTTCTCGGCGTCGTAGAGGGAAACGCCCTCCACGTCGCCGATGGCCTTGGCGGAAGAAGTGTCAGAAGACATGCGTGTCACTTCCCGAACAGTTCAAGGTAGGCGTGGCCCAGGACGGGGTACAGGGCCCCGAACATCAGAACGATCCAGATGCCCACGACGGTCCAGAGCATCTGCTTCTGGTAGCGCGGGCCCTTGGACCAGAAGTCCACGGCGATGACACGGAGACCGTTGAGCGCGTGGAACAGGATGGCGGCGACGAGGCCGTACTCCAGCAGCGCGACGATCGGAGTCTTGTAGGTAGCCACGACATCGTCGTACGCCTCGGGGGAGACGCGAACGAGAGCGGTGTCGAGGACGTGTACGAACAGGAAGAAGAAAATGAGGACGCCGGTGACTCGATGAGCCACCCAGGACCACATTCCTTCCCGGCCGCGGTACAACGTTCCAGCCGGCACGGAAAACCCTCCGGAAGCGGGGCGGGGGCCAGCCGGCTTCTTTGTCGGTCGGGCCCGGCCGGGTACGGTCCTCCGGCCCCGGACATCGTAGCGACGCTTTGTCGGTTCCCTTGCGCGGGGGTCATCGGTGTGATCAAACAGGCACGTACGGACTATCCCACAGGGGCGAATAGGCCGATTTCCGTGGCAGTCGGCCCATCGGGTGAGGTCAGCCAGCGTGTCAGATCGCGGAGCCGGGACTGCGCGACCCGACGCAGCTCGTCTGCGGAGATCGAGCGCTCCTCGTCCACCTCGTGCCCCATCCGGCGGCGGATCGCGCCCAGCAGCTGGTCCGCCTGCTCCTCCGGAGGGTGTCCGTCGAGGCAGATCACGAAGGCGTGGCCGAACTTTCGTTCGTACTCCGCGTGGGCCGCGTCGAGGGCCAGCAGTGCGGCGTACGAAGCCCCGTGGGCCAGCTCCGCCGAGGACTCCGCGGCCAGCGCCTCGGTCAGATCGCCCTGCGAGAGGTCGTACGAGGCCTCGTCCGCGGCGGCGATCAGGGCCCCGGCATCGGGGTAGGGGCGGTGGGCCGCCACCCGGTGCGCCCAGCGCCGGCTTCCGCAGCAGTGCAGCAGGACGGCCCGGGCGGCTTCGGGAGACAGGGTGTTGAACCTTCCCAGCCCGCAGCCGTGAGAAGGATCGGAGCTTCCCCCGCGTTCGGTCCGGGAAATGCCCCCTGGGGCCTGTGCCGGAAGGTGGCTGGACAGCAGGGGGCTCCTCGGGGCGCGGCGGGGGTGTACCGCCACGCTATCGACGCAGGGCAGGGTGTGTCGTACCGATTCGGGGATTTCACCCGGAAGTGAGCCGAAAGGATGACGTGAGCGCCACGGGCAGGCATGGTGAGGGCCCCGGGAAGGGGAGGGCGACCGAGGCCGCCACCCCCCACAGGAGAGGCCCCGGCCGCCATCCGTCACGGGCTCGTGCGACAAGCCCGTACCCCTGTCAGCGCCGCAAGTGCGTTTTGTGTCACACCTCGCTCCGCACAGGGTTGGTTGCGCGTTGTATCACTCGTGGACGCGAGGTACTTGAAAGCCGTAACGTGCTGATTTGCGCCACACGTACAGGACAGTGAACGGGTTGGGGACTTTGCTGGGGGACGACGCGGAGCTGACCGCCGCGGTGCTCGCGGCACAGGACGGCGACGAGAACGCGTTCCGTGCTGTGTACCGCGCCGTGCACCCACGGCTGCTCGGTTACGTACGCACGCTCGTCGGTGACGGCGATGCCGAGGACGTGACCTCCGAAGCCTGGCTGCAGATCGCCCGCGACCTCGATTCCTTCACGGGCGACGCCGACCGCTTCCGGGGCTGGGCCGCCCGCATCGCCCGCAACCGCGCCCTCGACCACATCCGCATGCGCGGCCGGCGCCCCGCCATCGGCGGCGACGACACCGAGCTGACCGGCTGGGCCGCCGAGTGCGACACCGCGGGCGCGGCGATGGAGTCCCTCTCCACCGGCCGGACCATGGCGCTCATAGCCCAGCTCCCGCAGGACCAGGCCGAGGCCGTCGTCCTGCGGGTCGTGGTCGGGCTGGACGCCAAGAGCGCCGCCGAGACCCTGGGCAAGCGGCCCGGCGCCGTACGGACCGCGGCCCATCGGGGCCTGAAGAAGCTGGCCGAGCTGCTCGGCGCGGAGGGCGGCTTCGAGCCGGACCCGGACACCGCCTCGGGCCCCGGCGCGGCGGTCGGCCATAATGCCCGTGGCCAGGTGTGGGACGGCGGGGGCGGGAGGGATCTCGACGCCGTACCCGCACAGCGTGGCCGGGGCGGGGGCTTCGTAGAGCAAACCGGTGTGACGGATTCACGTTGGCGGACGCAGAAGGACATGTGATGGCCGACGAGCGCAACAGGTGGCTGGACAAAGCCGCAGCGGAAAAACTGCTGCGCGGCGAACCGGTGGAACCTGTGGGGCCGGCCGCCGATCAGCGTGCCCGGACCGAGGCCGCCCGGCTGCGTGCCGCCCTGGACGCCCTGGGCGCCGTGACCGAGCCGCTGCCCGGGGAGCTTCCCGGCGAGGCCGCCGCGGTGGCCGCCTTCCGTTCGGCGCGCGGCGCCGCGCGGCCGTCTGCCGTGCCCGAGGCGTCCGGCCTGGACCTCGAACCCGTGATCGACCTCGGCCGCATCATCCCTGCGCCCGCGTCCGCGGGCCGTCGTGGGCGGACCGTGAGCTTCGGCCTGGCGGCCGCCCTGGCCAGTGTCGCCGTGGGCGGGCTGGCCGCCGCGGCCGGCGCCGGGCTGCTCGACCGGGCCCGGCACGACAGCGCGGGACCGGCTCCGGCGATGTCCGTCAGCGCCGGCGAGGACGCGGCCCGGGGCATCGGCAGCGGAGCCCCGACCTCGCGCCCGAGGCCGACGCCCACCCCGCTGCCGAACGGCTCGACTGTGCCGGTCCTCCCGGACGCGGCGCGCACGCCGGACGCGGACGGGCGGATGACACCCGGGATCGGGGCGTCCGCCGGAGCGTCCTCGGGTGCGACGGCGAGCGGCGGCTCGGGCAAGGACTCCCAGGACGGGCAGACCGGCACAGGCGGCAGGGACCGGGACCGCGACACCCTCGGCGGCGGGGACGCCGGCAAGGACGGCCAGGAAGGCGACCGGGAGCTCCGGCTCAAGGCCGCGGACCTCTGCGAGCAGTTCAAGTCGGGCCGGATCAATGACGACCGCCGTGAGTGGCTCTCGCGCCAGGCCAACGGCCTCACCCGGATTCCGGCCTACTGCAAGTCCCTCCAGGACGGCGACGGCTCCGGCGGGGGCAAGCGCAGCGACGCCCCGGCGCTGGGCGGGACGCTCCGCGCGCCGACCCTTTCACCGTCGCTCCCGCAGGCTTCGATCGGCCTGCGCGTCGACCGCTGATACGTGTGCTGACCTGCCTGTAACACTTTTCGAACCGGTGGCGCAGTACATATCGAGCCGACTGGTCATCGGCCGCGCATGAGCCGGGGTTCCCCCCGTACCCCTGGGCTCTGCGCAACCGGCGCGGGCGGGGCACGTTCCCCCGGCCCTGCCCGCGCCCATTACGTCGGACCGAAAAAGCCCGAGGCATCGCCTCGGGCTTCTTGCTTCTTGCCTGGTGCTTCCCGGCTGCCTCGGGCGGGGGCTTCGCGGGACCGGGGGTCCGGTCCCGTGTCCCGACCCGGCGGCATCACCAGTAGACGACGACCTTGTCGCCGACCTGCACCTGGTCGAACAGGGCCGACAGCTTGCCCTTGTCCCGGACGTTCACGCAGCCGTGCGAGGCGCCGTTGTAGCCGCGGGCCGCGAAGTCGGCGGAGTAGTGCACGGCCTGGCCGCCGCTGAAGAACATCGCGTACGGCATCGGCGTGTGGTAGATCGTCGACGTCCAGTCCTTGGCCTTCCAGCCCACGTTGAACACGCCCTCGCGGGTCGGGGTGTTCTCGGAGCCGAAGCGCACGTCCATCGTCGAGACGACCTTGCCGTCGATCATCCAGGCGAGGGTGCGGCTCTCCTTGCTGATGCACATGACGCGGCCCTGCATGCAGCGCGGGTCCGGCGCGTCGACCTCGTTGACGGTCGGCGGGCGCAGCTCGTCGGCGGTGGGCTTCTTGCTGGAGCTCTGGATCTTCTTCCAGGTGGCCTCGTCGACCGAACCGGTCGCGTTCAGGCCGTTCTTCGCCTGGAAGGCCTTGACCGCGGCCGTCGTCTTCGAGCCGTAGAAGCCGGTCGGCGCGACCGACATCAGCTTGAGCTGCTTCAGGCGGGCCTGGAGCTCGCGGATCTGCTCGCTCTCGTCGCCGTTGGCCATGATCTGCTTCACCGAGGGCGAAGGAGAGGCCGACGGGGAGGCCGACGCGGAGGCGGACGGCGACGGCGAGCCCGAGGGCTTGTCGTCGGTGGAGGGGGAGGTTTCGGGGGAGGCGCCCGCCGTGGGCGAGGACGGGGCCGAGGAGACGGAGCCGACGGACTCGGTCTTCTGCGGTCCACAGGCGGTCGCGGCGAGCGCGACGGCGGTTGCCACCCCGATCGTGCGGATTATGACTCTCTGGCGCTGCATTGCAGTCCCCCGGTTTCTACGTCGTGTATCTAGGTGATGCTCCGCACGCGTGGACAGTTGCACACGGCTCCGGGATGTTGCGCCATTGTGACCGGCAGTCGTCCGCAGCCTTACGAAGCGATTCGGCTGGGGCACCCCAGCGTTGGCTCGGGGAGGTTTTATCAGTCCCGGGCCCGGTTGCTCTACGGAGGACTACGTCACATGGCACTCACCGAGAGCGGATTCCCCATCGAACCCGTCTACGGGCCCGGCGACCTGACGGGGTGGGACCCGGCGGCCGAGCTGGGGGAGCCGGGCGACTTCCCCTACACTCGGGGGATTTATCCGAACATGTACACCGGCCGGCCGTGGACCATGCGGCAGTACGCCGGCTTCGGCACGGCCGCCGAGTCCAACGCCCGTTACCGGCAGCTCATCGAGGGCGGCGGCACCGGGCTGTCGGTCGCATTCGACCTGCCCACGCAGATGGGGCACGACTCCGACGCCCCCCTCGCCCAGGGCGAGGTCGGCAAGGTCGGCGTCGCCGTCGACTCGCTCGACGACATGCGGACGCTGTTCGACGGGATCCCCCTCGACCGGGTCTCCACCTCGATGACGATCAACGCGCCCGCCGCCCTGCTCCTGCTGCTCTATCAACTGGTGGCGGAGGAACAGGGCATCTCGGGCACACAACTGACGGGGACGGTCCAGAACGACGTGCTCAAGGAGTACATCGCGCGCGGAACGTACATCTTTCCGCCCGGCCCCTCCCTGCGCCTGACGGCCGACACCTTCCGCTACTGCCGCGCCGAGATCCCCCGGTGGAACACCATCTCCATCTCCGGCTACCACATGGCCGAAGCCGGCGCCTCGCCCGCGCAGGAGGTGGCCTTCACCCTCGCCGACGGCATCGCCTACGTCCGTACCGCCCTCGCGGCGGGCATGGTGGTCGACGAGTTCGCGCCCCGGCTCTCCTTCTTCTTCGTCGCCCGCACCACCCTGCTGGAGGAGGTGGCGAAGTTCCGCGCGGCCCGGCGGATCTGGGCCCGCGTCATGCGGGAGGAGTTCGGGGCGCGCGATCCGAAGTCGCTGATGCTGCGCTTCCACACCCAGACGGCCGGGGTCCAGCTGACCGCGCAGCAGCCGGAACTGAACCTCGTACGGGTGGCCGTGCAGGCCCTGGCCGCCGTCCTGGGCGGCACGCAGTCGCTGCACACCAACTCCTTCGACGAGGCGATCGCACTGCCGACGGAGAAGTCCGCCCGCCTCGCCCTGCGCACCCAGCAGGTCCTCGCGCACGAGACGGACGTACCGCACACCGTCGACCCCTTCGCCGGGTCCTACGCGGTGGAGCGGATGACGGACGAACTGGAGGCGGCGGCGCTCGCGCTGATGCGCCGGGTCGAGGACCAGGGCGGGGCGGTGGCCGCGATCGAGGCCGGCTTCCAGAAGGCCGAGATCGAGCGGAACGCCTACCGCATCGCGCAGGAGACCGAGAGCGGGGAGCGGGTGGTGGTCGGGGTCAACCGCTTCGCGCTGGAGCGCGAGGACGCCTACGAGCCGCTGCGCGTGGACCCGGCGATCGAGGCACGGCAGTGCGCGGCGCTGGCCCGGCTGCGGGCGGAGCGGGGCGGGGCGGCGGTGACGGCGGCGCTCGAGGCACTGAAGGAGGCGGCGGCGGGCACGGCCAACGTGCTGTACCCGATGAAAGAGGCACTGCGGGCCCGGGCCACGGTGGGGGAGGTGTGCGGTGCGCTGCGGGAGGTCTGGGGGACGTACGAACCGAGCGGTTCCACCTGGTGAAACAGACTGGCGCGACAGGTGCGTCCTTATGCGACACTCCTGCGCATGCTGGGTGTGACCGATCTACCGACCTATCTCGCCGGCCTGGTGCTGATCATTCTGCTGCCGGGGCCGAACTCCCTCTACGTGCTCTCCGTGGCCGCCCGCCGCGGAGTGCGCACCGGGTACAAGGCCGCCGCCGGGGTGTTCACCGGCGACGCCGTGCTCATGCTGGCGACCGCCGTGGGCGCCGGGGCGCTGCTGCGGGCGAGTCCGCTGGTGTTCACCGTGGTGAAGTTCCTCGGTGCCGGCTACCTGGCGTGGCTGGCCGTGGGGATGATGCGGGGCGCCTGGGCGCTGTGGCGCACGCGCATGGAGCGGGACGCGGCCGAGGCCTCCGCCGTACCCGCCGACCCGGCGGAGAACGAACGGCCCTACCGGCGGGCGCTGCTGATCAGCCTGCTCAACCCGAAGGCCATCCTCTTCCTGATGTCCTTCTTCGTGCAGTTCGTGGACCCGTCCTACGCCTACCCGGCGCTCTCGTTCCTGCTCCTGGGCGGCCTGCTCCAGACGGGCAGCTTCCTGTACCTGACGCTGCTGATCTTCGGCGGGACCCGCCTCGCGGCGGCCTTCCGCCGCCGCAAGCGGCTGTCGGCCGGGGCCACCTCGGCGGCGGGCGTGCTGTTCCTCGGCTTCGCGGCCAAGCTCGCCGTCAGCTGAGCGCCCGGCGCAGCCACGCCATCCGCCGTACGGCCCGGCGCACCGTCCGGCTGCGCGGCAGGAAGGACAGCTGCGCCGGGATGCCGCCCGGCAGGCCCAGGGAGGTCAGCCGGCGGCGGGTGAAGTACCGCCACGTGCGCGCGGTCAGGTGCCCGGCCAGGTAGGCCTCGGCCGCCGGCCGGCGCGCGGCCAGGATCTGCGGCTGCATCGTGAACCCGACGGCGGTGAGCAGTGCGGCCGGTTCCGCCCGGACCTCCTCGGGGGTCGGGGGCGTCCAGGTGCGGACCGCCTCGGCGTCGGCGAGGTCCGGGAGCAGGGCGTCCACCAGGGCCAGCGGGACGCGGTTGCTGTTCGGGTACGGGGTCAGCGCGGCCAGTACCGCGTCGGTGCCGGTCCGGGCCACGGGGAGCCCGTACAGGGTGGCGGCGGTCAGCAGCCCGGTGGAGAAGCAGCCGACGACCAGCGCGGGGCGCAGCCGCTGGTAGAGGGTCTCGGCCAGGACCGGGGCGGCGATCACCGTCAGCCGGGCGCCGAGCCGTTCGGCCTCCTCCTGCGCCCGGCGGCAGTACGCGGCCGGGGCGCCGGGGTGCGGTTTGAAGACCAGCTCGCGGTGGCCGAGGGCGTGGGCGCCGCGGACCATCGAGACGTGCAGCTCCTCCTCCTCGGCCGGGCTCATCAGGTCGAGGGCCGAGAGGTACTGGCCCAGGAGGAGGGCCGGGGGCTCGGTGGGCCCGCCCGCCCCTCCCGCGGTGGCCGCCGCCCCCTCGGCGGCTTCGGTGGCTTCGGCGAGCTCGGCGAGGACCTTGAGGAACGGCTCCGTCGGCACCAGTTCGACCCGCACCCCGAACTCGGTCAGCAGCAGGGGCTCCAGTCCGGGCACCAGGTCCAGGTGGAGCACCCGCCGCACCCGCATCCCCAGCTGCGGGTCGAGGCGGAAGCGGGTGGGCCCGTAGCTCATGAGGCCGTCGGCGTAGACGTCGACGGCCGCTCCCGGGAAGAGCCGGCACAGGGTCTGGGCGGGTGGGACCTGGAGGGACTCCACGATCAGCTCGACCCGGTCCTCGCCGAGGTTCCACAGGGCGCGCAGCTGCCGTTCCCAGATCGGGACGTCCTCCGCGCGGGGGGCCCAGGTGCTCGGGTGCTGCGGCTCGATGACGCGGTTCCAGTCGAGGACCTCGTCGAAGCGGGAGCGCAGGGCGCCGAAGCCCGGCATGTCCGCGATTCCCGGGGTGACCTCGGCGGTGACGGCGTGGTTGCTGGTCAGCAGGATGCGCCGGCCGGGCGGGAAGCGGCCCGCGTCGATACCCGCCGCGAGGGTGGCCGCACCGTAGAGGGTGGAGGCCAGGAAGATCTGGGTGGGCATCAGGCGTTCGCTCCCGACGGGGCACGGCGGCCGCCGCGCAGCCGGCGCAGCACGGTGGAGCGTTCGACGTCCATCGAGTCCAGGACGTGTTCCAGTACGTCCTGCGGCATGCGGCCGAGTGCGGCCGTACTCATGATGCGGAGTTTCTTGGCCACGTCCGGCTCGAACCTTTCGATGGATCCGAAATGATGGGCGATAATTGCACAATAGGTCCGGACGGCTTTCGGAAGCAGTCGGCCCGATTCCCGGTCCTCGTGCACGTCCGCGAGTACTTGATCGAATGCGCGAATGAAATCGAGCTGCCGTTCGTCGCCCACCTGCGTCAATGAGGTGGAAACCCCGCGCCGGTAGAAGACACCGGGCAGTCCCACCGCGGCGAAGGATGCCGCCTCCCGGTGCAGCCGCCAGATCCACGGCCGGTCCTCCGCGGTCCGCAGCCCGTCGGTGAAGTGCAGCAGCCCGCGGTCCAGCAGCCGCCGGTGGTACATGCCGGCCCACGCGTACGGATAGTCCACCGAGGTGGCCCGGTCGGCGGGCAGGATCGCGGTGCGGGGATCGGCGACCACCGACTCCGGGCCGTAGGGGACGCGCTGCACGCTCCGCGACCGGCCCGTGCAGCGGACATGGTCGGTACGGACGAAATCGCAGTTCAGCGCCTCTATGGCGGCCAGGGTTCGGGCCAGGTGGCCGGGCGCCAGCCAGTCGTCCCCGTCCAGGAAGGCCAGGTACTCGCCGCGGGCCGCGTCCAGACCGGTGTTCCGGGCGGTTGCCAGGCCGCCGTTGCGCCCGTGTCTGAGGTGCACCGCCCTCGGCAGCTCGCGCGCCGCCCGTTCCAGCAGGTCGGGCGTCCCGTCCGTCGAGCAGTCGTCGACGAGCAGGAACTCGAAATCGTCCCGGGCGTTGAGTTCGAGACTCTTCAGGGCATCCGGTGCATATGTCTGCACGTTGTAGAACGGCACGACAACAGAGAGCTTGGGCACCTGCGAGACATTAGGGCGCCGCCCGCCATTCACTGTGGCCCGGATGCGGATTCCATGTGAACGGCGCGGGGCGGGCGAGTTAACCCGTGCGCTTTCGCATTTCGTCGACGCGTTGTTAACCCGCTGTTGTGCGCTCGTTGGGCCGATCACCGAAATTGCGGAATAGCTTCTGCCGCGTGCCAGAACGCAAACGCGTCGCCGTACTCGCCGATTCCGATACGCGATGGAAATGGGGCGCACTCACCGCCCGCCGTCTCGTGCCCGACCACCAGCTCACCGGATTCCTGCTGCGCGGCCGTGCCACACCCACCGCGCGCCAGCTCGGTGAGGTGGGGGTGCGGGCCGACCGGCTGTCCGAGGTGACCTGTGCCGAGTTCCTCGCCGAGATCGAACGCGAGCGCTACGACGTGGTCGTCCTCGCGCTCGTCGGCGGGGCCGTCCAGGCCGTCCTGCACGGGGCGCGCGCCCTGTGGCCCGCCCCGGCCGGTCGCCCCGTACTCGTCACCGGCTACGTGGGCGTCGTGTACGAGAAGCTCGCCGACGGGCTGCTGCTGCGGCACGGCGCCGACCTCGTCCTCGCCAACTCCCGCCACGACGCCGAACGCTTCCGCGCCGTGTACGAGGGCGTCGGCGCGGACGCCGCCGCCGTCACCGAGACCGCGCTGCCGTTCCTGGGCGGGGCGCCGTACGAGCCGGCCGGGAGCCGGGCCCACACGGTGGTCTTCGCCGTCCAGCCCTCCGTGCCCGACAGCCGCGCCGACCGCGCCTACCTGCTGGAACGGGCCGCCGGACACGCCCGGCTGCACCCCGACCGGGAGGTGCTGATCAAGCTGCGCAGCAAGCCGGGGGAGCACACCACGCACCTGGAGGAGCAGCCGTACCAGCGGCTCGCCGAGAAGATCCCGGGCGGACTGCCCGCCAACTGCCGCCTCGTGTACGGAAACATGGGCGAGGTCCTGGACGGCACCGACCTGCTGGTCACCGTCTCCTCCACGGCCGCCCTGGAATCCCTGCACCGCTCCATCCCGACGGCGATCCTCACCGACCTCGGCATCCGCGAGGCCCTCGGCAACCACCACTTCCTGGGCTCCGGCTGCATGGCCTCCTGGGACCAGATCGACTCGGGGCTCCTCCCGGAGGGGGACCCGGTCTGGCTGGCCGCCCAGGGCGTCCTGCCCGCGCAGGGCGCCGACCCGGAGAAGGGCGCGGACGCCTACGCCGTGGCCCGGGCCAAGGTGGCCGCCCTGATGGCCGCGACCCGGCTGCCCGCGCCCGCCCCGTACTACACGCGCACCACCGCCCCCGGATACCTCCCCGGCATCCTCGCCCGGCACCACCTCGCACCCGACGGCACCCCGCTGCCCGGCGCGGTGCGCCCGCAGGCGGGGGAGTCCCGGCTGCGCCGCAGACTCCGCGCCCACCTGCGCGAGGCCGCCCGCGGGGCCTACCGGCACGGGGTCCAGCGCGTGGCCCCGGTGATCCGCAGACTGGGGGAGCTGTGAGGGTCCTCGCCGTCGTCCCGGCCCGCGGCGGCTCCAAGGGGGTCCCGGGCAAGAACCTCGCCGAGGTCGCCGGCCTCCCGCTCGTCGCCCGCGCCGTCCTGGCCTGCCGCAGCGCGCCGACCGTCACCGACGTGGTCGTCTCCACCGACTCCGAGGCGATCGCCGCCGCGGCCCGCGCCGCCGGAGCCGACGTGATCGCCCGCCCCACCGCGATCTCCGGGGACACCGCGAGCAGCGAGGCCGCCGTACTGCACGCGCTCGCCGCCTTCGAGGAGCTGCACTCCCTCACCGTGGACGTGGTCCTCCTCGTCCAGTGCACCAGCCCCTTCCTCGCCACCTCCGACGTCGAGTCGGTCGCCGTGGCCGTCGCCTCCGGCGCGGCCGACTCGGCCCTGACCGTGGCCCCCTTCCACGGGTTCCTGTGGCGGGACGCGGCCGACGGCTCCGGGACCGGGGTCAACCACGACGCGGCGTACCGCCCCCGGCGCCAGGACCGGCCGCAGGACCTGCTGGAGACGGGCGCCGCCTACGCCATGGACGCCGCGGGCTTCCGCACCGCCCGGCACCGGTTCTTCGGCCGCACCCTGCCCGTCGCCACCGACCCCGCGCGGGTCCTGGAGATCGACGACCCGCACGACCTCGCCCGCGCCCGCCTGCTCGCACCCCTGCTCGACCCGCGTCCCGGGGCACACCCCGCACAGCCCGCCCCGGAACCCGACGCGCCCTCCTCCTCGCACCCCGATCCGCAGCCCGTACCCCGCACATCCCCGCACCGAAGGACGCCCCCTGCCATGACCTCCACGCCCGACGCCCGCCTGCGCACCTTCGGCTCCCGCACCGCGGGCCCCGGCCGCCCCGTCTACGTCGTCGGCGAGATCGGCATCAACCACAACGGCGACCTCGGCAACGCCTTCGCCCTCATCGACGCCGCCGCCGAAGCGGGCTGCGACGCCGTCAAGTTCCAAAAGCGCACCCCGGAGATCTGCACCCCGCGCGACCAGTGGGACATCGAGCGCGACACCCCCTGGGGCCGGATGACCTACATCGACTACCGCCACAAGGTCGAGTTCGGCGAGGACGAGTACCGCGCCATCGACGACCACTGCGCCAAGCGCGGCATCGACTGGTTCGCCTCCCCGTGGGACACCGAGGCCGTCGCCTTCCTGGAGAAGTTCGACGTCCCCGCCCACAAGGTGGCCTCCGCCTCCCTCACCGACGACGAGCTGCTGCGCGCCCTGCGCGCCACCGGCCGCACCGTGGTGCTGTCCACCGGCATGTCCACCCCGCAGCAGATCCGCCACGCGGTGGAGGTGCTCGGCAGCGCCAACATCCTGCTCTGCCACGCCACTTCGACGTACCCGGCCAAGGCCGAGGAGCTCAACCTGCGGGTGATCAACACCCTCCGCGAGGAGTACCCGAACGTCCCGATCGGCTACTCCGGCCACGAGACGGGCCTGCAGACCACCCTCGCCGCCGTCGCCCTCGGCGCCGCCTTCGTCGAGCGCCACATCACCCTCGACCGCGCGATGTGGGGCTCCGACCAGGCCGCCTCCGTCGAGCCCGGCGGCCTCACCCGTCTCGTGCGCGACATCCGCACCATCGAGACCGCCCTCGGCGACGGGATCAAGCGGGTCTACGAGTCCGAGCTCGGCCCCATGAAGAAGCTCCGCCGCGTACAGGGCCGGCTGGCAGCCGTCTGACCCCCCGGCGCGTACGCGTTCCGTCCCCCGACAAGGAGCACGTGGTGACCCCCTCCGCCCCCTCCGCCTCCACCCTGGCGTTCGTCGAGAGTCCGGTCCAGCTCCTGAACGTGCTGGAGTGGGCGTACGCGCGCGCCGCAGAGCAGCCGCAGCTGGACGGCGTCCCGCGTCAGCGGGGGCGCCGCCCCGACGCCGGGACCGGCCCCGGTTCCGGTTCCGGTTCCAGCGTCGCCGCCCGCCCGGCGGCCGGGGCGTCCCGGCTGCGGATCGTCGTCCTGCCGCCCACCGACCCGATGTCCCGCGGCCAGCTGCGCCGGGTGGCCGCACTGGCCCGGGACGAGGGGCACGAGGTCCAGTGGCAGGAGGCCCGCGGCAGCCGGTTCGCCCCGCTGAAGGCGCTGGCCGCGCTGGCGCGCGACGTACGCGCCGCGCGCACGGTCGTGGTCGGAGACCCCTTCTCGCGGTACGTGCAGCTGCTGCTCACCCTCGTGCGCGCCGAGGAACTGGTGGTGGTCGACGACGGCACCGCCACCATGGAGTTCATGTCCCAGACCGCCCGCGGCGAACGCCTCGTACGGTGGCACCGGGTCGGCGGCGGCGGACTGCCCGGCCGGATCCGCGAGCTGGCCTACGCACCCGTCTCGGTGACCGCGCGCCGCCGCTTCACCCCGGCCGGCCGCCCCGGCCACCGCGTCGAGGTGTTCAGCTCGATGCCCGTCACCGCGCACAGCGGGATGACCCTGCGGATCAACGACTTCGCGTGGACCCGGGCCCGCTTCGGCCCGCCCCGCCTGACCAAGGGCACCGACCTGGTCGGCACCTCGCTGGTGGAGACCGGTGTGGTGGACCCGGACCGCTATCTGGACGCGGTGCGGGCCCTGACCCTGGAGCACGGTGCCACCCGCTACTTCGCGCACCGCCGGGAGTCGCCGGAGAAGCTGCGCGCGCTGAGCCGGGCGACCGGGCTGGAGATCGTGCGTCCGGACCTGCCGCTGGAGCTGATCGCCCGGCGCGGTCCCGTCGGCCGGACGATCGTCAGCTTTCCGTCCACCGTCGTCCACACGCTGCCGTACGCCCTGACCGGTACGGGTGTCACCGTGGCCGTATGCGATGTGGACCCCGCCTGGCTCACCGGGTCCGCCTCCCCGCGCGCCCGCAGCTTCCTCGCCGGGGTCACGGACACCGCCCGCGATGTGCGCAGACTGCCTGCCCAGGCGGCTCCCACGGCCGGATGAGCGCGCGAGTTTACCCCCGGGCGCATCCGGTCATGCGTCCAGAGGCCGGGTTTCTTTCCCCTAACGGCATGAACTTTTTGTGATCCCCGGCCAGTTGACCCGTCCGTGGGCCTACCCTTCAACGGGTGAACCAGTTGATGTCCCGCGAGTCCCAGACCGCCCAGCCCGCCGCGTCCGACCGGCCCGAGCTGCCCGGCAAGCTTCCGGACCACCTGCGTACCGAACTGATTGCTTTCCGCCGGGACTTGCACATGCACCCGGAGCTCGGACACCAGGAATTCCGTACCACCGCGGCGATCAAGGCCCGGTTGGAGAAAGCCGGCCTGCGACCACGGGTGCTGAAGTCCGGCACGGGCCTGATCTGTGACGTCGGCACCTGGGACGGGGGCCGGCCGATGCTGGCCCTGCGCGCGGACATCGACGCCCTGCCCATCCCGGACGCGAAGACGCACGTCCCGTACCGCTCGACCTTCCCGGACCGCGCCCACGCCTGCGGGCACGACGTGCACACCGCGGTGGTCCTCGGCGCCGGCCTGGTCCTCGCCGAGCTGGACCGGCAGGGGCTGCTGCCCCGCCCCGTACGGCTGCTCTTCCAGCCCGCCGAGGAAGTGCTCCCGGGCGGGGCCACCGATGCCATCGAGTCCGGGGTCCTGGACGGCGTGGGCCGGATCGTCGCCGTGCACTGCGACCCCCGGGTCGACGCGGGGCGCATCGGGCTGCGGCCCGGCCCCATCACCTCCGCCTGCGACCGGCTGGAGGTCAGCCTCTCCGGCTCCGGCGGGCACACCGCCCGCCCGCACCTGACCACCGACCTGGTGACGGCCGCCGCCCGGGTGGCCGTCGACACCCCGGCGCTGCTGGCCCGCCGGATGGACGCCCGCTCGGGCATGTCCGTCACCTGGGGCCGGATCGAGGCCGGGCACGCCTGCAACGTCATCCCGATGCACGCCGAGCTGTCCGGAACGGTGCGCTGCCTGGACCTGAACGCCTGGCACGAGGCACCGGACATGATCCACGCCGCGATCGACGAGATCGCGACCATGCACGGGGCCAAGTTCGAGATCAACCACGTGCGCGGGGTGCCCCCGGTGGTCAACGACCCGGTGATCACCGAACTGCTGCGCGAGGCGATGGGGGTCCGCCTGGGCGCGGAGTCGGTCGAGGACACCGAGCAGAGCCTGGGCGGGGAGGACTTCTCCTGGTACCTGGAGCACGTGCCGGGCGCGATGGCCCGCCTGGGGGTCCGTACGCCCGGCGACACCGCCAAGCGCGATCTGCACCGGGGCGACTTCGACGTGGACGAGTCCGCGATCGGCGTCGGCGTGGAGTTCTTCACGGCCGCGGCACTGATCGACGGGCGCCGTGCGGCTGCCGGCCGTTAGCCTCCGGGAGGCCGTCTGTCGATAGCAGGCCGGACTTCCTTACAACATCCGCCGATCTCGCGGCGGGCGTGTCCAGCCCTTGGTACGCAAGGGCTGGACCCGTAAGGAGTTACCAATCGGTCACTGTCCGGTTCACGACGATCCGATAACGACTCATGAACGGGCCTTTAACTGACATCTACGCGCGTTACGATCGCCGCGAAACCAGCGCCGGTCGTGGCGCTTCGGTCAGGTTTTGAAGGAGCCTCCCCTTGCGCCGGATCACCAGGATCGCCACCGTGGGCATCGCGTCCGCGGCGCTGGCCCTCTCGGCCACCGCCTGTGGCGGAAAGAAGTCGTCGGACGCCTCGGCCTCCCCCTCGGAGTCGGGTCAGAAGTCCGCAGCCATCGCGTACGACATCGGTGGCCGCGGCGACCAGTCGTTCAACGACGCCGCCTACGCCGGTCTGAAGAAGGCCGAAACCGATCTGAAGATCAAGGGCGCCGAGGCGGAGCCCACCGACGGTGAGGGCGAGGCCGACAAGGTCCAGCGTCTCACCGAGCTTGCCCGCAAGGGCAACAACCCGGTCATCGGTGTCGGCTTCGCCTACGCCCCGGCCATCAAGAAGGTCGCGCCGAAGTTCCCGAACACCACGTTCGGCATCATCGACGACACCTCCGTCACCGGTGACAACATCGCCAACCTGGTCTTCAACGAGGAGCAGGGCTCCTACCTGGCCGGCGTCGCCGCCGCCAAGGCGTCGAAGACCGGCACGGTCGGCTTCATCGGCGGTGTCGAGGTTCCGCTGATCAAGAAGTTCGAGGCGGGCTTCACCCAGGGCGTCAAGGACACCAACCCGAACGCCAAGGTGCTCTCCCAGTACCTGACCCAGCCGCCGAACTTCGACGGTTTCGCCAAGCCCGACCTCGGCAAGGCCGCCGCGCAGGGCCAGCTCGACGCGGGCGCCGACGTGGTCTACGCCGCCGCCGGTCTCGCCGGTTCCGGTGCCATCGAGGCCGCTTCGGCCAAGGGCAAGTGGGCCATCGGCGTCGACTCCGACCAGTACAACCAGGCGGGTCTGGCGAAGTACAAGGACTCCATCCTGACCTCGGTCACCAAGGACGTCTCGGACTCCGTCTTCAACCTGATCAAGTCGGTCGAGGACGGCAAGCCCACCACCGGTGAGATCCGCTACGGCCTGGACAAGGACGGCGTCGGCCTGGCCGACTCCAACCCGAAGTACAAGGAGATGGCTGACGTCATCGCCGCGGTGGAGAAGGCCAAGGCCGACATCATCGCCAAGAAGATCACCGTCAAGACCGCGCCGTAAGGCCGTTCCTGACATGTAGTCCTGGTCTCCGGGGTCCGGGAAGCGGTCACGATCGCCTCCCGGGCCCCGAGCCACGTTCTGTGATCACTAGTCTGTGACCAAGTGGCCTTCTGGCCGCGAGTTTTCACTTCCGACAGTGCTACGCGCGTAGAAGCATCGTGGACGCGATACTTTCTCTCCCCGCCCTGTCCTCCCTGCCTCCGCTCCTTTTGCGCCAAGGAGAGTGCGTCATCAACGCGTCCAGCCCGCCCCCCGCCGTAGAACTGCACGGCATCACCAAGCGCTTCCCCGGCGTCGTCGCCAACAAGGACATTGCGATCACCGTCCGCAAGGGCACGGTCCATGCCCTGATCGGTGAGAACGGCGCCGGCAAGTCGACTCTGATGAAGATCCTCTACGGCATGCAGAAGCCGGACGAGGGCACCATCGCCATCGACGGGGAGCAGGTCTCCTTCAGCACCCCCGGCGACGCCATCGCCCGCGGCATCGGCATGGTGCACCAGCACTTCATGCTCGCCGACAACCTCACCGTCCTGGAGAACGTGGTTCTCGGCGGCGAGAAGTTGTACGGCATCGGCGCCAAGGCCCGTAAGAAGATCAAGGAGATCTCGGACGCGTACGGCCTCGGCGTGCGCCCCGACGCCCTGGTCGAGGACCTCGGTGTCGCCGACCGCCAGCGCGTGGAGATCCTCAAGGTCCTCTACCGCGGCGCGAAGATCCTCATCCTCGACGAGCCGACCGCCGTGCTCGTGCCGCAGGAGGTGGACGCGCTCTTCGACAACCTGCGCGAGCTCAAGGCCGAGGGCCTGACCGTCATCTTCATCTCGCACAAGCTGGGCGAGGTGCTGAAGGTCGCCGACGACATCACGGTCATCCGCCGCGGCACCACGGTCGGCACCGCCGACCCGAAGACCGCCACCCCCAAGCAGCTCGCCGAGCTGATGGTCGGTGCGGAGCTGCCCTCGCCGGAGACCCGCGAGTCCACCGTGACCACCACGCCGATGCTCAAGGTCACGGGCCTGACCGTCGCCGCGGCCGAGGCCGTCGTCGCCGAGCCGGAGGTCATGGTCCCTGCGGGCGCCCCGGACTCGTCCACCGTGGAGAAGGCCGAGGCCGGCCGGCTGCTGCTGGACGACATCAGCCTGACCATCCACAAGGGCGAGATCCTCGGCATTGCCGGTGTCGAGGGCAACGGCCAGACGGAGCTGATCGAGGCGCTGATGGGCATGATGGCCCCCGACGCGGGCGTCATCACCCTGGACGGCGCGGACATCACCCGGATGTCGGTGCGCAAGCGCCGCGAGGGCGGCATCGGCTACATCCCCGAGGACCGCCACCGCCACGGCCTGCTGCTGGAGTCCCCGCTCTGGGAGAACCGCATCCTCGGCCACGTCACCGAGGCGCCCAACTCCAAGAAGGGCATCCTCGACCTGAAGGCGGCCCGCAAGGACACCGAGCGGATCGTGCGCGAGTACGACGTCCGCACGCCCGGCATCGAGGTCACCGCGGCCTCGCTCTCCGGCGGCAACCAGCAGAAGCTGATCGTCGGCCGCGAGATGAGCCACAACCCGAAGTTCCTGATCGCCGCCCACCCCACCCGCGGTGTGGACGTCGGCGCGCAGGCACAGATCTGGGACGCGATCCGCGAGGCCCGCCGCGACGGCCTGGCCGTCCTGCTCATCTCCGCGGACCTGGACGAGCTCATCGGCCTGTCCGACACCCTGCGGGTGATCTACCGCGGCCGCCTGGTCGCGGACGCCGACCCGGCGACCGTCACTCCCGAGGAGCTCGGCACCGCCATGACGGGCGCCGCCTCCGGGCACCTGGAATCAACCGACAACCACTCCGCCGCTGCCGACGGTGACACGACGGAGGACGAGGCCCGATGAAGAAATTCGACAAGGACCGGCTGATCCTCGGCTTCGCCGGGCCCGTCCTCGCGCTGGTCAGCGCCTTCCTGCTGACCATGATCGTGCTGGCCGCGACGGGCATCGACCCGATCGAGCCGCTGCGCCTGATGGTGGAGAACGCCGGCTACGAGGACGTCCAGATCCTCATCGTGAACCAGGCCGGTACGTACTACCTGGCGGCCCTGGCCGTGGCCATCGGCTTCCGGATGAACCTCTTCAACATCGGCGTCGACGGCCAGTACCGCCTCGCGGCGATGCTCTCCGCCGTGGTCGGTGCGGCGGTGACCCTGCCGGGTCCGCTGCACCTGCTGCTGATCGTCCTCGTGGCGATGCTCGTCGGTGCCTTCTGGTCCGGTATCGCCGGTGTCCTCAAGGCCAAGCGCGGGGTGAGCGAGGTCGTCTCCACGATCATGCTCAACGCCATCGCGACCAGCCTCATCGCCTGGCTGATGCTGACGAAGAACCTCGGCGTCCAGATCGAGGGCTCCAACGACCTGACCACCGGCGACATCGCCGAGTCGGGCTGGTTCCCGGCCGTGTCCCTCGGCGACGGGCTGGAGCTCTACGGCTTCACCTTCGTGGCCTTCGCGCTCGGCATCGTCTACTGGTTCACGCTCAACCGGACCCGCTTCGGCTTCGACCTGCGCGCCACCGGTGCCAGCGAGTCCGCCGCGCAGGCCTCCGGCGTCGACGCCAAGAAGATGATCATCACCTCGATGCTCATCTCCGGTGCGGTCGCCGGCCTCGCCGGTATGCCGCAGCTGCTGGGCGAGACGCACACCTACAACCTGGCCTTCCCGGTCGGTGTCGGCTTCACCGGCATCACCATCGCGCTGCTCGGCCGCAACAGCCCGGTCGGCATGCTCTTCGCCGCGTTCCTGATGGCGTTCATCGACAAGGCCTCGGCCTCGCTCGACCAGAACGGGTACGCGAAGGAGATCGGCACGATCATGAAGGGCCTGATCGTGATCGCAGTCGTCGTCTCGTACGAGCTCGTCCGCCGCTACGGCATCCGCCGGCAGCAGCAGAAGGTCGGCGAGGAGCTGGCCGCGGGCCACGCCATGAAGACCGAGAAGGAGGTCGCGGCGTGAGCGCCAGCACCGTTTCCACGAAGAAAGCGGCACCCGCGACGCGTGGCCGCAAGAAGCTGACCCTGCCCTGGATCATGCTGATCATCGCGGCCGGCCTCGCGCTGGTCTCGCTGGTCCGCCTGATCAGCGGCGCCAACGACCTGACCTCCGTCGGCCAGGTCTCCGGCGCCCTCTCGCTCGCCGTGCCGATCGGCCTGGCCGGTCTCGGCGGCCTGTGGGCCGAGCGCGCGGGCGTCGTCAACATCGGCCTCGAGGGCATGATGATCCTCGGCACCTGGTTCGGTGCCTGGGCCGGTTACCAGTGGGGTCCGTGGACCGGCGTCATGGCCGGCATCATCGGCGGCGCCATCGGCGGCCTGCTGCACGCGATCATCACGATCACCTTCAACGTCAACCACATCGTTTCCGGTGTGGCGGTCAACATCCTGGCCCTGGGCTTCACCCAGTACCTGTCGAACTTCACCTTCGCGGACGCGCCGGGCGGCTCCTCCAAGCAGTCGCCGCAGGTCGAACCGATCTACAAGATCACGATCCCGGGGCTGTCCGACTGGATGGCCGAGCTCCAGGCCAAGCACTGGTTCTTCGTCTCCGACCTCGCCGGCGTCATCGGCGGCCTGGTCACCGAGCTGTCGCTGCTGACCGTCGTCGCCCTGCTGCTTATCCCGGCCACCTGGTGGGTGCTGTGGCGGACCACCTTCGGTCTGCGGCTGCGCTCCTGCGGTGAGAACCCGATCGCCGCGGAGTCGCTCGGCGTCAACGTCTACAAGTACAAGTACATCGCCGTGATCGTCTCGGGCGGCCTCGCCGGCCTCGGCGGCGCGTTCCTGTCGATCGTCGCCAGCCCGATCTACCAGGAGGGCCAGACCGGCGGCCGCGGTTACATCGGTCTCGCCGCGATGATCTTCGGTAACTGGATGCCGGGCGGCATGGCACTGGGTGCGGGCCTCTTCGGCTTCATCGACAGCCTCAAGCTGCGCGGTGGCGCCACCAACGTCCACGCGCTGCTGCTGCTGATCGCCATCGTGCTGGTGCTCGTCTGCGTCTGGCAGCTCTACAGGAAGAAGTACCTCCAGGCCGGCATCTCGGCGGTCTTCGCCGCGCTGCTGTTCGTCTGGTACGCGACGACCGACTCGGTGCCCAGCCAGTTCGTGGACGCCGCTCCGTACGTCACCACCCTGCTCGTGCTCGCCCTGTCGGCGCAGCGCCTGCGGATGCCCAAGGCGGACGGCATGCCGTACCGCAAGGGCCAGGGCAAGTGACCTCCGGCCAGGCGGTGGACTGGGAAGCCCTGCGGACGGCCGCCCGGGACGCGATGACCCGGGCGTACGCCCCGTACTCGGGCTTCCCGGTCGGGGTCGCCGCCCTGGTGGACGACGGCCGCGTCGTGACCGGCTGCAACGTCGAGAACGCCAGCTACGGGCTGGGCCTGTGCGCCGAGTGCGGGCTGGTCTCCTCCCTCCAGGCCACCGGCGGTGGCCGCCTCACGCACTTCACGTGCGTGGACGGCAAGGGCGAGATCCTCGTCCCGTGCGGCCGCTGTCGCCAGCTGCTGTACGAATTCGGCGGCGACGAGCTGCTGGTGGAGACCCCCGACGGGATCCTCCCGCTGGCGGCGATGCTGCCGCAGGCCTTCGGGCCCGACCACCTGAGATAGCCGTGCCGACGGCCCTTCGCCCCTGCCGGGGCGGAGGGCCGTCGTACTTCCGTTCCCTGATCCCCTCTCCTCCCTCTCTCTATGCGCGTAGAAGGAAGCACCTCATGGACGTCATCTCCGTCATCCGGACCAAGCGGGACCGCGGTGAGCTGAGCCCCGAGCAGATCGACTGGGTCATCGACGCGTACACCCGCGGTGTCGTGGCCGACGAGCAGATGTCGGCGCTGGCGATGGCCATCCTGCTCAACGGCATGAACCGGACCGAGATCGCCCGCTGGACCGCGGCGATGATCGCCTCCGGCGAGCGCATGAACTTCGACTCCCTCTCCCGCCCGACCTCGGACAAGCACTCCACGGGCGGCGTCGGCGACAAGATCACCCTCCCGCTCGCCCCGCTCGTCGCCGCGTGCGGCGCGGCCGTCCCGCAGCTCTCGGGCCGCGGCCTCGGCCACACCGGTGGCACCCTCGACAAGCTGGAGTCCATCCCCGGCTGGCGCGCGCTGCTCTCCAACGAGGAGATGATGCACGTCCTGGACACCACCGGCGCGGTCATCTGCGCGGCGGGCGACGGTCTGGCCCCCGCGGACAAGAAGCTCTACGCGCTGCGCGACGTCACCGGCACGGTCGAGGCCATCCCGCTGATCGCCTCCTCGATCATGTCCAAGAAGATCGCCGAGGGTACGGGCTCGCTCGTCCTGGACGTCAAGGTCGGCAGCGGCGCCTTCATGAAGAACCTCGCGGACGCGCAGGAGCTGGCCCACACGATGGTCAGCCTCGGCACGGACAGCGGGGTGAAGACGGTCGCGCTGATCACCGACATGTCCACCCCGCTCGGCCTGACCGCCGGCAACGCCCTCGAGGTCCGCGAGTCGGTCGAGGTCCTGGCCGGCGGCGGCCCCTCGGACGTCGTGGAGCTGACCATCGCGCTGGCCAAGGAGATGCTGGACGCCGCGGGCATCAAGGACGCCGACCCGGCGAAGGCGCTGGCCGACGGCTCCGCGATGGACCACTGGCGCCGGATGATCGCGGCCCAGGGCGGCGACCCGGACGCGACCCTCCCGGTGGCCCGCGAGCAGCACGTGGTCACGGCCCCCGCGTCGGGCGTCCTGACCCGCCTGGACGCGTACGGGGTCGGCGTCGCCGCCTGGCGCCTGGGCGCCGGCCGCGCGCGCAAGGAGGACCCGGTGCAGGCGGGCGCGGGCGTCGAGCTGCACGCGAAGCCGGGCGACACGGTCACGGCGGGCCAGCCGCTGATGACCCTGCACACGGACACCCCGGAGAAGTTCGACTACGCCCTCGCCTCCCTGGCGGGCACGTACGACATCGCCCCGGCGGGCACGGCCTTCTCCGCCACGCCGATCGTCCTGGACCGCATCGCCTGACCTGCGGCTTCCCTTTCGGGCGAACGGGATCGGTGGACCCCCGCCGGTCCCGTTCGGCATGCTGGGATCGGTGACGAACCGATTGAGGAGCACACCATGAGCGCACTCACCGTCCAGCAGGAGCCGCGGGGCGGCGACAGCTGGGAGGGCCTAGTCCGTCTCTGGGAGGAGACGGACTGGCCCGAGGGCTGCAAGGTGGAGATCATCGAGGGGATCGTCACCGTGGCACCACCGCCCGTCAACCACCACAACTACATCGCCCACCAGGTGCATCGGGCCCTGTTGGCCGTCGTCCCGGACGACAGCGGGATCTACCAGACGCTGAACGTCGCCGTCCCCTCCCGTAGTGGGTTGTTCATCCCGGACCTGGTCGTGGTCCACGATCAGGTAGTCCTGGAGGACGCCAACTACATTCCTGCAGCCGCCGCCGAACTCGTTGTCGAGATCACCTCGAAGTCGAACGCGGTCAACGACCGCGTCGCCAAGCTTCACGGATACGCCACCGCCGGTATCCCGCTGTATCTGCTCATCGACCCGCACTCGTCCGGTGAGCCCGCGATCCATTTGTACGGCGAGCCCGGAAACGGAACGTACCGACTGCTGTGGTCGGGCAAGTTCGGCGAGGCCGTCAAACTTCCCGAGCCCTTCAACCTTGCGATCGACACCTCCACCTTCCCCCGCCCCTGATCCGGATCAGAGCCGCGGCAGGGCCTCGCCCGGTCTCGGCTCCCGGCGCTGTTCCAGCCAGAACAGGTAGCCGCGCAGGTAGGACTCCAGGCCGTCGTCGATGTGGGCGATGAAGTCCCGGTGGCCCTGCGCGGCGTCGTGGTAGTGGCCCAGGAACCGGGGGTCGTTGTTGCTGCCCCAGTGGGGGTGGGTGTCGGCGCCCCAGTCGGCGGCGATGTCGACGGCCCATGCGCGCACCCGGCCCCGGTCCGCCCACCAGGCGCGGACGGCCTCCACGGTCCAGTGGTCGTCGCCGTCCCAGTTGTAGCCCTCGTACAGGTCCAGCGAGGCCCCGCACAGCACGTCGAAGACCTGACCCTCGTCGGTCGGCTGGCGGTAGACGAACACCGTGCCGAAGCCGCCGCCGTGATCGTCGTCGTAACAGATGTGGTGGGGGGCGTCCAAGCGACCGAGTGCCATCTCGTCGGTTGCACCGGCGTAGAACGGGCCGGGCACGTTGCGCCAGTTCCGGTCCTCCCAGCGGCCCCTGAGTATCCGGGGCTCGAAGTGGGCGGTGCTCTCCATCAGCCGCCGTGCGGTGGGCATCGGGTCCCAGTAGGCAGGCCGGTTCGCGTGCGTCATCGCGCCATTGTGCGGGGCCTGCGATGACTTCCGGCGGCCGGGGCAGTCACCCTCTCGTGGAGATCCAAAGACTCGTGCTGCCCGGACCCGCACCGACCGCCCACGACGCGGCGGGGCTGTGCGAGCGCCTGGCCCGGCTCTACGAGGACGGGGCGCGCGCGGTGGAGTGCGATGCGCGGGCCGTCACCGCGCCGGGGCTGGGCGCCGTCGAGGTGCTGGCCCGGCTCCGGCTGGCCGCCCGGGGGCGGCCGCTGCGGGTGACCGGGGCCGCGCCCGGCCTACGGGCCCTACTGGACCTCGTAGGCCTCGTCGAGCTGCTCGGGGAGGCCGAACAGCGGGAACCACCGTGCGGTGTCCAGGAAGGCGTTGAGCCCGACGATCTTGCCGTCTGAGATCTCCAGCACCTGGAGCGCCCACGGGGTGTGGCCCGGCCGCCCGTCCTCGCGCGGACGGTACTGGCCGAAGGCCGGCATGCCGTTCGCCGTCGTCGGGACGAGACGGGAACCCTTGCAGCCGATGCCCTGGTTCAGGTGCCAGGCCGCGATGTCCTCGTGGCCCTGGAGCCACAGGTCGAACGGCGGCATCGACAGCACGGCGTCCTCGTGCAGCAGCGCGGTGAGCCGCGAGATGTCGTAGGCCTCGAAGGCGGAGAGGTACCGGGCCAGCAGCTGCGCCTGGTCCGCGTCCAGCGGGTCCGCCGGCTCGCTGTCGCGCAGCGCCTGTCCGGCCAGGGTGGCCCGTGCCCGCTGGAGGGCGCTGTTCACCGAGGCCGTGGTGGTCTCCAGGAGCCGGGCCACCTCGTCGGCCTTCCAGGCCAGCACCTCGCGCAGGATCAGCACGGCACGCTGCTTGGCGGGCAGGTGCTGGAGCGCCGCGACGAAGGCCAGGCGGACGGACTCCTTCGCCAGCGCCATCTCCGCCGGGTCGGCGGTCTGCGGCAGCACCCTGCCGTCCGGGACCGGCTCCAGCCAGGTCACCTCGGGGCGCTCGTTGAGCACGGCGGAGGCCTGGTGCTGGGGGGCGGTGAGGTCCATCGGGCGGGCCCGCTTCTTCCCCGCGTTCAGCAGGTCCAGGCAGACGTTGGTGGCGATCCGGTAGAGCCACGACCGCAGCGAGGACCGGCCCTCGAACTTGTCGTAGCTGCGCCAGGCGCGGATGTAGGTGTCCTGCACCGCGTCCTCGGCGTCGAAGGACGAGCCGAGCATCCGGTAGCAGTAGCCGGTGAGCTCGACCCGGTACCGGTCCATGGCCGTGTCGAGGTCCATATCGGTGGTGGCGAGATCGCTCATGTCCGTCTGTCCCCCAGGTAGTTCCGCTCCTTCGGAACCTACCCGAGGGGTCTGACAACGGCAGCCGGAAGCGCCGGGCGCGCGTCCGGCGAACCATATATGTCGTCGTCAAGTTTCTTGACGTCAAGATTAATCTGCGGCAGGCTCCCCATGTATCTCGACATCGAGATACATGGACGGGTGGACGCGGTCGATACGGGGACTGGGATGCGGCGCGGTGGGGAGATCCGCAAGCCACGACGGGGGGAGCCCGGGCTGCTGGCGCAACTGCGCCGGCCGCCGGGCGGCCGTGACGCGCGGATCATGCTGCTCACCCAGGCGCTGGACCGCGCGGGCACCGGCGTGTGGGCCGCGTCCTCCGTCCTCTACTTCACCTTCGTCGTCGGACTCGACGCCGGACAGCTGGGCCTGCTGCTCGGCGCGGCCGGGGTGGCGGGCATCGCCGGATCGCCGCTGGCGGGCCACCTCGCCGACCGCTTCCAGGTCCGCACCCTGCTGATCGGCTGCCACCTGATCCGCCTGGGCGCCCTGTGCGCCCTGCTGGCGGTCACCGACTTCCGCGTGCTGCTGCTCCTGTTCGCCGTCACCCACCTGGGAGACCGGGGCGCCAAGACGCTGGAGATGCTCTTCGCCACCCGGGTCGCGGGCGAGCGCCGCGCCACCTACCAGGCGCTGTCGCGCAGCTCGGCGAACGCCGGCTACGCCCTCGGTGCGGGACTCGCCGCCATCGGACTCGCCGTCGGCACCCGGGGCGCCTACCACGTGCTGATCCTGGCCGACGCGCTGTCGTTCCTGGTGGCCGCCGCCCTGGTGTGGCGCACCCGGGAGCCGGCCGGCCACGGGTCGGTGACCGCCGCACGGCCCGAGGACGCGGACCCGGACCCGGCGGCCGCGGAGACCGGACCGGGCGGTGCGGGCGGTCCGGGCGGCCCGGGCCCCTGGCGGGACCGCGGCTACCTGCGGTTCGTCCTGCTGGACATCCCGATGCACCTGGACGACTCGATCCTCGGCGTCGGCCTGCCGCTGTGGCTGGTCGCCCACACCGCCGCCCCGCACGCGCTGATCCCGGCCTTCCTGGTCATCAACACCGTGCTCGTCGTCGTCCTGCAGCTACGGGTCTCGGCGCGGGTCCAGGGCCCCCGCGGTGCGGCGGACGCGGTCGCCCTGTACGGCCTGATGACCCTCGCCTGCTGCGTCTTCCTCGCCGCCGCACCCGGCGGCGGGGTCCTGGCCGCCTCGGCCGCCCTGCTCGCCGCGGCGGTACTGGCCACCGCGGCGGAACTGATGCGCTCGGTGAGCTCCTGGGAACTGGCCGTCTCCCTCGCGCCGCGGCGGGCGCGCGCCTCCTACCTCGGGGTGGCCGGCATGGCCCAGTCCGTCCAGAAGTCCGCGGGCCCGCTGCTGCTCACCGGCGCGGTGATGGTGGCCGGCCCGGCAGGCTGGCTGGCCCTCGGGGCGGGGGTGGCGGGACTGTCCCTCGTCCAACGCCGGGCCAGCCTGCGGCGGCTGGAGCGGCTCGGCACCCCGCCCCCGCCCGCCGCCGCGGCCGCCGCGCGCCGGCAGGACACCGCCTAGGTGCCGGGCTTGCGGCCGTACACGTAGACGTCCTCGCCATTCCCCAGCAGGGTCCAGTACGCCTTGGCGTCGGCGGGCCGCATGTTCACGCAGCCGCCCGAACCGGGCGGGTTCCACATGCTCTTGGTCGTCGAGTGGAAGGCGATGCCCCCGTCGAAGAACTGCGCGTACGGCATCGAGACGTTGTAGAGCGTCGACCAGTGGTCGATGCTGCGGTAGTAGATCTTCTTCAGGCCGGTCCGGGTCTCCGTGCCGTCCTTGCCGGTGCGGACCGGAACGGGCCCGTACTTCAGGGTGGCGCCGTCCTGGACCCAGCTCAGCTGCCGCGTCAGGTCCACGCAGGCGATCCGCCCCCGGTTCACCGGGCAGTCGCCCGCCCTGTTCGGGGTGCTGCCGGCCGCCCGCTGGGCCAGCATCGTGCTCATCGTCTGCCAGGTCAGCGGTCCGGCATAGCCCTGGGTCGGGGTGATCCCGTGGCTCGCCTGGAAGGACCGGATCGCCGTGCAGTCGGCCGCCGACTGCTTCCCGTCCACCGGCCGCCCGAGGAACTGCTCGACCTGCCGCTGGTACGGCCCCGTCGTGAGGGTGCAGGAGGCGGCGGCCTGCGCCGGCCCGCCGCCCGCCACCACCCACGGCAGTGCCAGCGCGGCCGCCCCGCCCAGCACCGCCGCCCGTGTCCCGATCCGCGTACCCATCCGGTCCTCCCCTGCTCGCACAGCGTCGTTCTCCGTGTTGAATGCCCGGAAAACCAGCAGGGGTTGCTCATGCGAAGAGCGTAGATTTCCTCAGCGCGCGCCCACGGCCGAGGCCGGCACACGGCGCTGCGCGCGCGCCGCGTGCGACCCGTACAGGGTGATCGACACGACGCCGAGCACCGCCAGCAGCGCGATGCCGACCGTGGCCGCCCAGCCCGCCGAGTGGTAGGCGAGGGCGCCCAGGGTGCCGCCCGCGCTGGAGCCGAGGTAGTACGCCGACTGGTAGAGCGCGGAGGCCTGCGCCCGGCCCGTCTTCGCCGTCCGGCTCACCGCGGCGGACGCCACCGCGTGCCCCGCGAAGAAGCCCGCGGTGATCAGCACCAGCCCGAGCACGATCACCGGGAGCGACTCGGACAGCGACGCCAGCAGTCCCAGCGCCGTGGTGGTCACGGCCAGGTACAGCGCGCCGCGCCGCCCCGCGCGGGCCACCAGCTTGCCGGCGGCGGCGGAGGAGACCGTACCGACCAGGTAGATCAGGAAGATCGACCCGATCACGCCCTGGCCGAGCGAGAACGGCTCGTCCACCAGCCGGTAGCCGATCACGGTGTAGACCGCGCCGAAGACCGTCATGAACAGTGCGCCGATCCCGTACAGCCGCAGCAGCAGCGGATCGCGCAGGTGGCCGGCGACGGTACGGCCCACCGCGCGCGGGTTCAGCGACGCGGGCCGGAAGAACCGCGCCCGGGGCAGCAGCACCAGGAAGGCCACCGCGCACGCCAGCGCCATCAGGGCGACGGCCAGCAGGCCCGCCCGCCAGCCCCACAGCTGCGCGGCCCAGCCGGTGACCAGGCGGCCGCTCATGCCGCCGATGGAATTGCCCGCCACGAACAGGCCGATCGCGGCGACCAGGGCCTTCGGCTTGACCTCCTCCGCCAGGTACGCCATCGCGGAGGCCGGAACCCCGGCGATCGCTGCGCCCTGGACGGCGCGCAGCGCCACCAGCCACTCCACGTTCGGCGCGAACGGCACCAGCAGGCCCACCCCGACGGCGATCACCATCGAGCAGGTCATCATCCGGGTGCGGCCGAACCGCTCGGACAGCGCGCTCAGCGGCAGGACGAACAGGGCGAGCGCGCCGGTGGCCGCGGACACCGTCCAGCTGGCCTGCCCCGCGGTCACCCCGAGGCCGGCGGAGATCGCGGGCAACAGCGCCTGGGTGGAGTAGAGGAGGGCGAAGGTCGCGAGTCCGGCGGCGAAGAGCGCGAGGCTCATCCGGCGGTAGCCGGGGCGGCCGGGGGAGAGGGGCTGCGGTGCGGGGGACGACGGGGTGGAGGCACCCGGGATGACGGGTGCCCCGGTATGAACGGGAGGCATGCTTCGACGGTAGGCCCGTCTTTTTCATGCGTCCAATGCACAGAATCGCGATAATCGATCCACTGATGCATCAACCCAGCTCAGAAGCGTGGATGTCGATGAACCGTTACGTAGAAGACATGGCCGTGACAACTTTGCTGGCCCCGCGGCTGGCCTACTTCGTCGCGGTCGCCCGCCACGAGCACGTCACCCGCGCCGCCCACGAGCTGGGCGTCCCGCAGTCGACCCTGTCCCGCGCCATGGTCCGGCTCGAACAGGACCTCGGCGTCACGCTGTTCGCCCGCAAGGGCCGTACGGTCGCCCTCACCACGGCCGGCCGCACCTTCCTGGCCTCGGCCGAGCAGGCCCTGACGGAGATCGGCCGCGCCGCCGAATCCGTACAGCAGGACGCCGATCCGGCGGCCGGCAAGGTGGCCTTCGGCTTCCTGCACACCCTGGGCTCGGAGACCGTGCCCGGCCTCATCCGCGCCTTCCGCGCCGACCACCCGCGGATCCGGTTCTCCCTCGTCCAGAACTACGGCGAGGCCATGCTGGAGAAGCTCCGGGCCGGCGAACTCGACCTGTGCCTGACCTCCCCGCTGCCGGACGCCCCCGACCTGGTCGCCCGGCGCCTGGACGAACAGCGGCTGCGGCTGGTGGTCCCGGACGACCACCGCCTCGCGACCCGCAAGCGCATCCGCCTCGCCGAGGCCGCCGAGGAAACCTTCGTCACCCTGGAGCCCGGCTACGGGATGCGCCGCATCACCGACGACCTGTGCGCGGAGGCCGGGTTCACCCCGAAGATCGCCTTCGAGGGGGAGGAGGCCGAGACCCTGCGCGGCCTGGTCGCCGCCGGCCTCGGCGTGGCCCTCCTGCCACCCCCGGCCGTGGCCCGCCCCGGCGTGGTCGAACTGACGGTCACCGCCCCGCGCGCCGTCCGCGAGATCGGCCTCGCCTGGCTCGACGGCCACCCCGACACCCCGCCGGTGGCGGAGTTCAAGCGCTTCCTCCTCTCCCGCCGCGGCCGCCTGATCCCCGAACTGGACCCGTCCGTCGGCTGATCGGACGGCCGATCGGGCGGCGGAGCGGAAGACGGCGTTACTTCGGGCCGCCCGGGGGCGGGGAGGCGGAGGGGAGTTGTGCGTCGTCCGGTTGGGGTTCGCCGGAGGGGCCGATGCGGAGTTCGAAGTTGCCGCCGTACTCCTCGTGGCCCGCGGCCACCGCCACGGCCACGGCCTCCTCGCCCTGTTCGCCCTGGATGATGAGCGGGTCCCGGCGCAGGTCGCGCATGAGGGCCACGCACATACCGATCATGACCACGGTGAACGGCGCCGCCACGAGGATCGTCAGGTTCTGCAGTCCGGCGAGCGCATCGCCCTCGCCGTTGCCGATCAGCAGCATGATCGCCGCGACGGCGCCGGTCACCACGCCCCAGAAGACGACCACCGGCCGGGACGGTTCGAGGACGCCCTTCTGCGAGAGCGTGCCCATCACGATGGAGGCGGCGTCGGCGCCGGAGACGAAGAAGATGCCGACGAGGACCATGACCAGCAGGCTCATCACGGTGGCGAGGGGGAACTGCTGGAGCAGCCCGAAGAGCTGGCCCTCGGGGGTGCTCTCCCGGGCGAGTTCGCCGCTCTCCCGCAGCTTCATGGCCGTGCCGCCGAAGACGGAGAACCACAGCAGGCTGACCGTGCTCGGTACGAGGATGACGCCGCCGATGAACTGCCGGATGGTGCGGCCGCGGCTGATCCGGGCGATGAACATGCCGACGAAGGGGGTCCAGGAGATCCACCACGCCCAGTAGAAGACCGTCCAGCTGCCCAGCCACTCGGCGACCTCGCCGGCGCCGGTGGCCTCGGTACGGCCGATGAGCTGGGGGAGGTCGCCGAGGTAGGCGCCCAGGGACGTGGGCAGGAGGTCGAGCACGATGATGGTCGGCCCGGCGATGAACACGAACACGACGAGCACGAGCGCGAGCACCATGTTGATGTTCGACAGCCATTGGATGCCCCGCTCCACGCCGGAGACCGCCGAGGCGACGAAGGCGACGGTCAGGACGGCGATGATGCCCACGAGGAGCGCCGTGCTGACGGTGTCCATCCACCCCAGCTCACGGAACCCGCTGCCGATCTGGAGGGCCCCGAGTCCGAGCGACGCCGCGGACCCGAAGAGGGTGGCGAAGATCGCCACGATGTCGATGACCCGCCCGGCCCCACCGTGCGCGTGCCGGGCGCCGATCAGCGGCTCGAACACGGCGCTGATCGTCTGGCGGCGGTTGCGGCGGAAGGTGCTGTAGGCGATGGCGAGCCCGACCACCGCGTAGATCGCCCACGGATGAAGCGTCCAGTGGAACAGCGTGGTGGCCATCGCCGTCTGCATCCGCTCGGCGGAGTCGACGGGGTGTGTGCCGGGCGGGGGCGTGCCGTAGTGGGCCAGGGGTTCGCTCACGCCGTAGAACATGAGCCCGATGCCCATGCCGGCACTGAACATCATGGCGACCCAGGAGACGGTGCGGAACTCCGGGACCTCGTCCTCGCGGCCGAGGCGGATCCGGCCGTAGCGGCTGATCGCCAGCCAGAGGGCGAAGACGACGAAGCCGGTGGCGGCGAGCATGAAGGCCCAGCCGCCGTTGTGGATGAGCCCTTCGAGCAGGCCGCTCGACACGCTCTCCAGCGAGTCCGTTGCCACGGCGCCCCACAGGACGAACGCGAGGGTCAGGCCCGCGGTGACCCCGAAGACCACCTTGTCCGTGCGGGAACGTTGGTAGGCCGGCACGAAGCCCCCTTTCGCCCGAGGGCTGGAACGGCAAATCATGACAGATCGTCATGTACTGGCGATTTAACCCCACCCCGCCCCACGAAGGCCGCAAGCCGCCCCTTCCAGCCTCGCCGGCCCAGTCCAGCCCCTCCGGCCCGCCTTTCAGCCCCTCCGGCGTTTGAGGAGCGGGGTCTGGGGCGGAGCCCCAGGGAACCCGGCTCCGCCGGGCACCGGGCTCTGCCCGGACCCGCGCCTCAAACGCCGGCGAGGCTGGAAGTGGGCCGGCGAGGCTGGAAGTGGGCCGGCGAGGCTGGAGGTGGCCTGGAAGGGACCGCCGTTACGGCGGCGGCGGGGGCGGGGTGACCGAGAGCAAGTAGCCCGCCTGGAAGCGGGACTTGGCACCCACCGCGCGCATGATTTCGGCGATGTGCCGCTGGCAGGTCCGTTCCGACATGCCCAGACGGCGCGCGATCACCTTGTCCTCCAGGCCCTCCGACAGAAGCCGCACGATCGTCTGCCGCAGCTCGTCCGAGATGGACCGGGCCGCCTCGGGGCCCACCGACGTGGGGAAGGGATCCGCGCCCAGCCAGGAGCGCTCGAAGGTCGCCGTCATGAAGTGCACGACGCTCGGCTCCCGCACCACCAGCGCCGCCCCGCTGCGGTCCGGTACCGCCATCAGCCCCGTGTGGTCGTCGAAGATCAGCATGCGCATCAGCCCGTCGCCCAGCGTCCGTACCTGCGCCCCCAGTGCCGTCACCCGCTCGACGTAGGCCGCCGTGGGCCGTGAGTAGCGGGCCGTGTGCTGGTAGATCGTCCGCATCGAGACCCCGCGCGTCAGCAGCGACTCGTCCCGCCCGATCGACTCCTCCAGCGTCTCCAGCGGGCGGCCCCCGCCGGGCTGCGAGGTCAGCAGCTCCCGCTCGCACGCGGCGACCAGCTCCGCGATCAGTGCGCGCACCGCGCCGAGGTCCGTGACCAGCTCCAGGCGGCCCGACTCGCTCAGGTCCCGGTGCGCGGTCCCCGCCTCGTACGCGGGTACCAGCGCCTCCAGCCGGCCGCGCAGCCGGTCCATCTCGTCGTGGGTCTCCCGTACGAGCAGGGCCAGCGGGGCCAGGGCCCGGGCCGCCGCGGCCCGGGGGGCCACCGCGCTCCAGCGGTCCGGGTCGTCGCCCGGGGCCCGCTGGAGCAGGTGCGCGGCGGCCAGCTCGGTGATGGCGGCGGCAGCACGCACGCCCAGGGCGCCGGTGGCCTCGCACGCGTCGAAGGCGTGCCGCTCCACGGCGTACGCGTACAGGCGCCGGGCGGCGGGGCTCAGCTCCTCGGCAGGCATATGCGTATGCGTCCCGAGTTAGGTGGATTTATAAACCCCTCGTATTCCCGCAAGGCGGCAAGACGACGCCTGGAATGTCGCCGTCTGCATATTCCGAAGAGGCACAGTGGTTGCGCGGCGCGAGGGGGAGCGCGGTGCGCGCGGCGGACACCCAGGCGAGGACGGGGGCCCGTGTCCTGCTGTGCCCGCGCCGGCCGTGGTGGTCGCGCCGGGTCCATTCGGTGCCATCCGACCGTGAGGGGGCGGAGCGGCGGGTACGGGTGGACCGGCGCGGCCCCGAACGACGGGAGGGCCGGAGCGGCCCCGACGGCTGCGACCGGCCGTGGGGGACCGCCCGCCCGTCAGCCGTCAGCCGTCAGCCGTCAGCCGTCAGCCGTCAGCCGTCAGTCGTCGTCCGCCGCCGCAGCCGTCAGCTGTCGGCCGGCTTCGCGTAGTCGCTGTAGCCGGTCCAGTCCAGTACGACGCACGGCTCGTCACCCAGCACCCAGGCGTCGTGCCCGGGCGCGATCTTGATGAACTCGCCCGGGCCGAGGTCGGCGCTCTCCCCGTCGTCCATGACCAGCTTCATCCGGCCGCTCACGACGTACCCGGTGTGCGCGGACTCGCAGCTGTCCGTGCCCGCCAGCGGCTTGACGTGCAGCGACCAGCGCCAGCCCGGCTCGAAGACGGCGCGCCCCACCGCCCCGCCCTCGGTGTTGAACAGGTCCAGCCTGCCCGTCCCGGCCTCGAAGGGCCGCGTCTCGTCCGGCTGGTCGAAGTTCTTGTGGACCAATCCACCCATGGCCGGTCGCCTCCGGTAGCGGAACGGTTCCCCGAGTCCACTTCCCACGGTACGCGCACGCAGGGCGCGGTTCACTTTCTCAGCGATCTCCCGAAGCCCGAGGCCAGCGGCATCCGCAGGCCCAGCGGCGGCGGCGCGGCGAGCGCGTCCGTCACGGGCCGCGAGTACCGCCCCGAGAACATCGCGCCCAGCACGAAGTCCACGGCCAGTGCCACGACTTCGGGCTGGTGCTCGCGCAACCCGTGTCCGTCCGAGTGCACCTCGAAGCGGCACGTCGCCCGGTTCGCCTTCTTCGCGCGCGCCGCCAGCCGGAAGGAGCTCTCCGGGTCGCTGCGCGCGTCGTCGGTGCCGTGCACGATCAGCACCTGCCGCCCCGACAGCTGTTTCACCGGTTCAGGGGAGTCCGCCCGGGTCCCGGGGGTTAAGCAAGGGGCCATCGCCACGACCGAGTTGACGGCCCCGTGGCCCGCCGCCCGCAGCGCGGCCAGGCCGCCCGCGTCATAGCCGGCCAGGCAGACCGGTACGTCCCCGTAGCGCCGCACCACCTCGTCCGCCGCCCACCGCGCCTGCTCCTCCCGGGCGGAGTCCCCGCCGTGGATGACCGTGTGCGTGACCAGCCCCTCCGCCCCGCCCGCCCGGGCCAGCGCCCGCGCGAGCGGGCGCATGGGACCGGGGGAGAATCTGGACGCCCCGGGAAGCAGGAGCACCACCCCGTTGACCGCACTTTCCGTCGAACCCGAGCCGGTTCTCGCGCCGGCCGCCCGCCCCAGACGGGCCCCGCGCGCCGGCGGCGCATGCAATGCCATGGCGGAACAGTCTCAGACCTTCGGGTGTACGCCATCCGTCCGCACGGTCTCTGTTACATATCGACGCCTGCCGTCGGGGCCCCGCTCTACGCGCGTAGGAGTAGAGTGCGCAGATGACGAGCGAGACCCCCAACCTGCCGACCGCGGATCAGATCCGCCGTTCCCCGAAGGTGCTGCTGCACGATCACCTCGACGGTGGACTGCGCCCCGGGACCATCATCGAGCTGGCCCGCGAGGTCGGCTACGAGAACCTCCCCGAGACCGACGCCGACAAGCTCGGCATCTGGTTCCGTGAAGCCGCCGACTCGGGCTCCCTCCCGCGCTACCTGGAGACCTTCGCGCACACCTGCGCGGTCATGCAGACGAAGGCCGCCCTCTTCCGGGTCGCCGCGGAGTGCGCCGAGGACCTGGCCGAGGACGGCGTCGTGTACGCCGAGATCCGCTACGCGCCCGAGCAGCACCTGGAAGCCGGCCTGACCCTCGAAGAGGTCGTCGAGGCCGTGAACGACGGCTTCCGCGAGGGCGAGCGCCGCGCGAAGGCGGCCGGCCACCGCATCCGCGTCGGTGCCCTGCTGACCGCGATGCGCCACGCCGCGCGTGCGCTGGAGATCGCCGAGCTGGCGAACCGCTACCGGGACAACGGTGTGGTCGGCTTCGACATCGCCGGTGCCGAGGCCGGGTTCCCTCCCACCCGCCACCTCGACGCCTTCGAGTACCTCAAGCGCGAGAACAACCACTTCACCATCCACGCGGGCGAGGCCTTCGGCCTGCCGTCGATCTGGCAGGCCCTGCAGTGGTGCGGCGCCGACCGTCTCGGTCACGGTGTGAAGATCATCGATGACATCGAGGTCGCCGAGGACGGTTCCGTGACCCTGGGCCGCCTGGCCTCGTACGTCCGGGACAAGCGCATCCCCCTGGAGATGTGCCCGACCTCGAACCTGCAGACCGCCGCGGCCGCCTCGTACGCCGAGCACCCGATCGGCCTGCTGCGCAAGCTGCACTTCCGCCTGACGGTCAACACGGACAACCGTCTGATGAGCGGCACCAGCATGAGCCGCGAGTTCGAGCACCTGGTCGACACCTTCGGTTACACGCTCGACGACATGCAGTGGTTCACCGTCAATGCGATGAAGTCCGCGTTCATTCCTTTCGATGAACGACTGGCCATGATCAATGAAGTGATCAAGCCCGGCTATGCGGAGCTGAAGTCGGAGTGGCTGTTCAAGCAGACCGCTTCCACCAGCGGTTCTCTCTCGGCCTAGGCCATGGCATGACGTAACGGAAGCGCCCGGGAAGCGGAATTCCCGGGCGCTTTCTCGTATTTAAGGATGTTTGCGGGCGAGGGTTTGAAGTGACTAGTTTGCGGAGCCGCTCAATTCCCCGTCGCAAGGACAACTTTTCATGAAGAAGTCAGCTGCCAAGACCCTCGGTACCGCCGCTCTCGGTGTCGCCTTCGCCGCGGTTGCCGCCGGTACCGCCTCCGCCGCCGTCCCCGCGGTCGGCCTCACCGACGCGCTGGGCACCGCCACCGGCGCGCTCCAGGGCGTCACCAGCCAGCAGCACGTGAGCCCGGAAGGCCAGCAGTCGAGCGACCCCACCTCTCAGGTCACCGGTGTGCTGACCCCGCTCACCAACGGTCTGAACGGCCTCGGCGGCTGAGACCGGCCCCGCCGCGACGCGTACACGTGTGCGGTGGGTGGATGCCCATTCGATCGGGTATGTGTCCCGCCGCACCGTGTGCCACGATCGCCACCAACTGCCCGCCGACGCTTTGGGTATGAGGTTCTCGGTCATGCGCATGAAGGCACGAGCGACGATGGTCGCGCTGGTCCCCGCCCTGCTCCTCGCCGCCGTGGGGTGCAGCAGCACCAACACCCCCGCGACGGGCAAGGCCCCCGATCCGAAGGGCTCCGCCGGCAGCACCTCCGGTACGTCCGGAGCCCCGGCGCCGTCCACCGCGGCGAGCGGATCGGGCGCGCCGAAGACCGGTGGCAGCGCCCTTGAGCGGTCCGCGCTGGCACAGGGCGACCTGCCCGGCTACCAGGTCTCCGCCCAGGGCAAGAACCCCAACGCCCCGGACGGCCAGCCGCAGGCCGACAAGAAGGCCTGCCAGCCGCTGGCCGACATCATGGGCGACAAGCCGGACCCGTCCGCGCGCGAGACCGTCAGCCGCGGCATCGGCTCCCAGAAGCAGATCGGGCTCGCCGTGTCCGCCTCGGTCAGCTCCTACTCCGAGAGCGACGCCAAGGCGCTGATCTCCCGGCTCAAGGCGGCCGTCGCCGCCTGCGGGTCGGGCTTCTCCGCCAAGGTCGAGAAGCAGAGCGGCAGTTACCGCGACGTGAAGGCCGCCGACTACCGCACGGGCGGCGACGAGAGCGTCAGCTGGACCATGACCGCGGCCGCCGAGGGCGTCTCGGCGCAGGTCCACCTGGTGGTGGTGCGCGAGGGCGACACCGTCGTGCGGCTGATGGCCCTCAATGTGGCCGCTGCCCAGCAGAAGGCCCAGGTGCCGCAGGAAGTGGCCGACAAGCAGCTGGAGAAGGTGCAGAAGGCCGGCTGACGACCGGCCCGCCGCGTGGGCGCGGGCGGCCGGCCCGTCGAGCGGCCGGCCGGTGCAGCGGCGGCCGGACCGGCCGCCGCCCGCCTACCAGGCGGCGGAAGTGGACTTCTCGTTCGGCAGCAGCACCCACAGTGCGATGTAGACCAGGAACTGCGGGCCGGGCAGCAGGCACGAGACCACGAATATGGCGCGCATCGCGTTCGCGGAAATTCCGAAACGCCGCGCCAGTCCGGCGCACACTCCGCCGATCCAGCGGCCGTCACGGGGGCGGACCAGGGCGCTCATGAGGTTCTCCTTCGTCGGGATCGCTTTCTTGCGATGCCTCAATACTCCCGCTGGACCGCCGACAGAACGTCGGTCCAGGGACCGAGCCCGACCCTGGAAATCTTCGGGGTATCCCCCTGATAAACGGTGTGTGAGCGCCTCATCCGGGCCCGCAGCGCCGGTACGACGGCCACGTGCGCGAGCACCACGCCCAGGGTGTTCAGCAGCACCGAGTCCACGTCGACGACCTGGCCCGGGACCGCGGTCTGGAGCATCTCGATGCACACCGAGGCCAGCGCGCCCGCGGCGGCCGTCCGGGCCAGCGAGGACCACGCGGACAGGGCCGACGGCGCGAGCCGGCCGCTGATCAGCGGCAGCAGCACCCCGAGCGGGGCCAGCAGCGCGAGTCCCTCACCGATCCGCCGGGCGGCCTCCAGGGGCCCGAGGGCCAGATCGGCCGAGATCCCCTCCAGCGGGCTCAGATTGGCCGCCGCGGCCCAGGGCACGTCCAGCGGCCGCAGGGTCAGCCAGCCGACGACCACGAAATGGGCGGCGAGCAGGGCCCCGGCCAGCAGGCGGAGACGGAGGTTGATCGCGGTGGCGGTGGCGGCGCTTTCGCTGCCCTCATGACGCTGCACACCTGCGAGGACGCACCACCCGGTAGCACCGGTTCCGGCCAGGAGGGGGGTGTGGCGGGGAGCACGCGAAACGGGGCGCAACCGGCACCCCGGCCGGTCAGCGGGTGGCGACGAGGACGATCAGGAGCAGCGCGCCGGCGAGGGCGGGCGCGATGATCTCGTACGACCAGTGCACCTGGACACTGCCCTGGGCGCCGGGCCGCGCGGCGTTGTTCTCGGCCAAGCCCTGGAGCTCGTCGACGATCTTGTCGGCGCTGGCCCGCATCGGTTCGGACGGGGCGGTACGGGCCCGCGCGCCCGGATCGGCAGAGGCGCCCGGGTCGCGGCGGTCCAGGGCGCTGTGGCGCAGCTGCTGCCGGTTGGCCTTCTTCCGCTCCCGCAGCGAGACCGGCACCGACCAGAGCTGGTACTTCGACCCCTCGGCCAGCACCTCGGCCGAGTACCCGGCACGCACCGCGTCCACGGCCGCCCAGGGCAGCTCGATGATCCGGAACGGGTTGCGGACGCGCAGCCGGTCGGCATTGGCGAAGACGGCCGGGCGGATCGTGAAGGCGACGATCAGCGGTACGACGCACAGCGCCACCGCCAGCGCGATCCACGGGGTGTTGCCCGAGCCCCGCACCACGGCGTCGCCGCAGAGCCATGCGGTCAGCGCGAGCAGCAGTACCCCCGAGACGACGCCCATGGAGGATCGGTAGACCCGGTCTGCGTACACCGGCTCGTCGGTCGGCTGCTGGCTGCTCATGGGGTCGATTCTGCCCCACGGCATCTCAGCCCACGAGATCGGCGTACAGGATGATGTTGTCGGGCCGGTGGCCGTCGGTCAGCTCGCCGCCGCAGGTGATGACGCGCAGCTCCGGGCGGGCGGTGTTCCCGTACACCTTGGCGGTCGGGAACTGCTTCTTGCCGACCTGCTCCAGCTCCCGGACGCGGAAGACGGCGGTGGTGCCGTCGGCCCGGGAGACGGTGATCTCCTCGCCGGTGCGCACGCGCGAGACGTCCGCCAGCACCGCCGGGCCGCGTGCGGTGTCGAAGTGGCCGATGAGCACGGCGGGCCCGGTCTCGCCCGGGGTGACGCCCTTGGTGTACCAGCCGATCTTGTCGCCGTCGGCCACGGAGGGCACTTCGACGGTGCCGTCCGCGGCGAGGCCCAGCTCCAGCACGGGCGAGGTGTCCACCCCGGCCGCGGGGATCCGTACGCGGACGGGTGCGGAGGCGGGCAATGGTGAGGCCGTCGCGGACGGCGCCGGATCGGCGGCGGGTGCGACGGACGGCGCGCCCGCGGTGGCCGCGGGTGCGCGGTGGGGAGCACCGGTGGACGCGCCGCAGCCGGTGAGGGCGAGGCAGAGCAGGACGGCGGCGAGCGGGAGGCGTACGCGGTGGGGCATGAGGGCGGTGCTCCGGGGACGCGTGCGGCGGGCCACCGGGGTGGGTGGCCCGCCGCACGGAGGGACGAGGAGGTGGGGCGGGTCCGTCAGCGCTGGGTGCGGGCGCGGCGGCGGGCCAGGAAGGTGACGCCGAGGCCCGCGACGACGGCGGCGAGGCCCGCGCCGGCGTAGGCAGTCGTGGAGTCGTCCGTGTCCTGCGCGGTGCGCTCGGCGCCCGCGGCCACGCCGCCCTCGGGGACGACGGTGGTCTGGCCGGCGGTCTGCGGCATGGCGGCGGCAGGGGCGGTGGCGGACGGCTTCGTGGACGGCTCGGCCGACGGCTCGGGCTTCGGCTTCGGGGCGGGGTCCGGCTGCGGCTTCTCGGTCGGCGCCCGGAAGGTGTAGTCGAAGGTGCAGCCCTCGGGCAGCTTCGGGAAGGTCGCGTGGCCGTACCAGTCGTTGCCGCCCTGGGTCTTCCACTCGAAGACCGGCTCGGCGGAGCTCGCGTTCAGGATGCGGGCGACGATCCCGGCGCCCGCCGGCAGCGAGGGGGTCTCGCGGTCCAGGATCTTGATGTTCTCCGGGGTCGAGGGGATCGACTCCAGCTGGGCGGTCGGGCCGTTCGGGGACGTCTTCAGCCGGGCCAACATGCCCGCCCCCATGTCGTGCGACACGGGCTCGCTCGTGCACTGGGGTCCCTGGCCCTTCGGCAGCGGCCAGGACGTGGTCGTGCCGTCCTTGGTCCCGGTGAGGACGTAGGCGTTGCCGCTCTTGACCAGCTTCAGCTCCAGCCCGTTGGCCCAAATGGAGGAGCTGCCCGGGGTCAGCACCCCCAGGGAGCGGGTCGGGAAGGTGTCCGGCTCGCCCTTGCCGAGGGCCAGGATCTCCACCTCCGGGCCGTCGGCGGTGTGGCGCACCATCGCGGCGAACCCGGGAGCGATGTCGATGCGCGTGCCCCCGTGGCCGCTGTCCGAGACGGACGCGGCCGGACCGGTCTGCGGGGCGGTGGCGGCGTACGCCGTGCCCGCGACCGGCGCGAGGAGGGCACCGGCGAGGACCGCGGTGGCGAGGGAAGTACGGAGGGCGGTACGCATAACGACTCCTTGGAGCGTGGTCCCGGAAAATGGAGGAGAGTCGCATGCCGCGGTTTTCTCTGGCCGTGAGAGCCGGGTGAGTGTCTGGCGGGCTGCTGAGAACAGAGTTGCGGATCCAGTGCGAGCGGACGATCCGGCTCCTGTCATGAGCCCGTAACGGAGAGTGGAGGTGTCGATTCCATAGCGGATTCGGGGGCGGGGGTGACAGGTCGCTACGCGCGTAGATATGCTCATCTGGTGACCATGCCCACCACCCTCACCGCATTCGCTGACGTGACGACGTCCGACAGTGCGCTGCGCCGCTTCCTGCACGGGCTGCCCGGCGTCGACGCTGTCGGCCTGGAGGCCCGCGCGGCCTCCCTCGGCACCCGTTCGATCAAGACGACGGCCAAGGCGTACGCCATCGACCTGGCCATCTCGATGATCGACCTGACGACGCTGGAAGGCGCGGACACCCCGGGCAAGGTCCGGGCGCTCTCCGCCAAGGCCGTCAATCCCGATCCGACCGACCGCACGACCCCGATGACGGCCGCCGTCTGTGTCTATCCCGACATGGTGGCCACCGCGAAGGCCGCGCTGAACGGGGCCGATGTCAAGATCGCCTCCGTCGCCACCGCCTTCCCGGCCGGTCGTGCCGCCCTGCCCGTGAAGCTCGCGGACACCCGTGACGCCGTTGCCGCCGGCGCCGACGAGATCGACATGGTCATCGACCGTGGCGCCTTCCTCGCCGGCCGCTACCTGGAGACGTACGAGCTGATCAGGGCCATCAAGGAGGCCTGCGTCCGCGAGGACGGCAGCGCCGCGCGCCTGAAGGTCATCTTCGAGACCGGTGAGCTGTCGACCTACGACAACATCCGCCGCGCCTCCTGGATCGGCATGCTGGCGGGCGCCGACTTCATCAAGACGTCGACCGGCAAGGTCGGGGTCAACGCCACTCCGGCGAACACCCTGCTCATGCTCGAGGCCGTCCGCGACTTCCGCGCGCAGACTGGAATCCAGATCGGCGTGAAGCCGGCCGGCGGCATCCGCACCACCAAGGACGCGATCAAGTTCCTGGTCCTGGTCAACGAGACCGTGGGCGAGGACTGGCTGAGCAACCACTGGTTCCGCTTCGGCGCCTCCAGCCTGCTCAACGACCTGTTGATGCAGCGCCAGAAGCTGAGCACCGGCCGTTACTCCGGTCCCGACTACGTGACGGTGGACTGATCACCATGGCATCTGCATTCGAGTACGCACCGGCTCCCGAGTCCCGCTCGGTCGTCGACATCGCCCCCTCCTACGGGCTCTTCATCGACGGTGAGTTCACCGACGCCGCCGACGGCAAGGTCTTCAAGACCGTCTCGCCGAGCAGCGAGGAAGTCCTCGCCGAGGTCGCCCAGGCGGGTACCGCCGACGTGGACCGCGCCGTGAAGGCCGCGCGCAGGGCGTTCGAGAAGTGGTCCGCGCTGCCCGGCTCCGAGCGCGCCAAGTACCTCTTCCGCATCGCCCGGATCATCCAGGAGCGCAGCCGCGAGCTCGCCGTCCTGGAGACCCTGGACAACGGCAAGCCGATCAGGGAGACCCGCGACGCGGACCTCCCGCTGGTCGCCGCGCACTTCTTCTACTACGCGGGCTGGGCCGACAAGCTCGACCACGCGGGCTACGGCGCGAACCCGCGCCCGCTCGGCGTGGCCGGCCAGGTCATCCCGTGGAACTTCCCGCTGCTGATGCTCGCGTGGAAGATCGCCCCGGCCCTCGCGGCCGGCAACACGGTCGTCCTGAAGCCCGCCGAGACCACCCCGCTCTCCGCGCTGTTCTTCGCGGACATCTGCCGCCAGGCCGGTCTGCCCAAGGGCGTCGTCAACATCATCCCCGGGTACGGGGACGCGGGCGCCGAGCTGGTCGCGCACCCGGACGTCGACAAGGTCGCCTTCACCGGCTCGACCGCGGTCGGCAAGGCCATCGCCCGTCAGATCGCCGGTACGGACAAGAAGGTCACCCTGGAGCTGGGCGGCAAGGGCGCCAACATCGTCTTCGACGACGCCCCCATCGACCAGGCCGTCGAGGGCATCGTCAACGGCATCTTCTTCAACCAGGGCCAGGTCTGCTGCGCGGGCTCCCGCCTGCTGGTCCAGGAGTCGATCCACGACGAGCTGCTGGACTCCCTCAAGCGCCGCCTCTCCACGCTGCGCCTGGGCGACCCGCTCGACAAGAACACCGACATCGGCGCGATCAACTCCGCCGAGCAGCTCGCCCGGATCACCGCGCTCGCGGAGACCGGCGAGGCCGAGGGCGCCGAGCGCTGGTCCCCGGCGTGCGAGCTGCCGTCCTCCGGCTACTGGTTCGCCCCGACGCTCTTCACGAACGTCACCCAGGCGCACACCGTCGCCCGCGACGAGATCTTCGGCCCGGTGCTGTCCGTGCTGACCTTCCGTACGCCCGACGAGGCCGTCGCCAAGGCCAACAACAGCCAGTACGGCCTCTCCGCCGGCATCTGGACGGAGAAGGGCTCGCGCATCCTCGCGGTCGCCGGCCAGCTCCGCGCCGGGGTCGTCTGGGCCAACACGTTCAACAAGTTCGACCCGACGTCGCCCTTCGGCGGCTACAAGGAGTCGGGCTTCGGCCGCGAGGGCGGCCGCCACGGCCTGGAGGGCTACCTCGCCCCGTCGAACCCGAAGGGTGAGCGCTAATGGGAACCGCTGAGTCTTCTGTGACCCGTTTGAACGTCTTCAAGACCTACAAGCTGTACGTCGGGGGCAAGTTCCCCCGCTCCGAGAGCGGCCGGGTGTACGAAGTGACGGACTCGAAGGGCAAGTGGCTGGCCAACGCCCCGCTGTCCTCCCGCAAGGACGCGCGTGACGCCGTCGTCGCCGCCCGCAAGGCCTTCGGCGGCTGGTCGGGCGCGACCGCGTACAACCGCGGGCAGATCCTCTACCGCATCGCCGAGATGCTGGAGGGCCGCCGCGAGCAGTTCGTCCGCGAGGTCGGCGAGGCCGAGGGCCTGTCCAAGTCGAAGGCGGCCGCGGTCGTCGACGCGGCCATCGACCGCTGGGTCTGGTACGCGGGCTGGACCGACAAGATCGGCCAGATCGTGGGCGGGGCCAACCCGGTCGCGGGCCCGTTCTTCAACCTCTCCACCCCGGAGCCGACCGGTGTGGTCACGGTCCTCGCCCCGCAGGACTCGTCCTTCCTGGGCCTGGTCTCGGTGATCGCCCCGGTGATCGCGACGGGCAACACGGTCGTCGTCATCGCCAGCGAGAGCTCCCCGCTGCCGGCCCTCTCCCTGGGCGAGGTGCTCGCCACCTCCGACCTGCCCGGCGGCGTGGTCAACATCCTGTCCGGCAAGGCCGGCGAGATGGGCCCGCACCTGGCGTCCCACCAGGACGTCAACGCGATCGACCTGGCGGGCGCCGACGCGGCGCTGGCCAAGGAGCTGGAGATCGCGGCGGCCGACAACCTCAAGCGCGTCCTGCGTCCACAGCCTGTGGACGACTGGAGCGCCGACCCGGGCACGTCGCGCATGACGGCGTTCCTGGAGACCAAGACCGTCTGGCACCCGACCGGGTCGCTGGGCGCGGGCGGCTCGTCCTACTAGTCCTCCTGGGACAGGCCCCCGCACGAGACCGGCCCCGGCAGCGTCCCCCGCGCTGCCGGGGCCTTCTCGTACCTTCCTGGGCCCGCTGTCCGCGCCTACGCCTTCGGGAGCACCGGCCCGAGCAGCGAGGAGGCGGCGGCGGTGGGCAGTTCACCGACCGAGGGCCCCTGGGTCAGGATCCCGGTGACCATGCCGGTCCCGACGGACGGGAAGTCGGCGACCTTCGTGGCGACGCCGTTGTCCAGCGGGTCCACACCGGTGTGCGCGAGCGGGTTCACCTTGAGGTTCGCGATCGGGTCGGTGACCCCGGCCAGGGCCGCCGGGACGTCGAGTTCGCCGGCCTGGGCGCCGCCCGCGGCCATCGCCAGGGCCGCACCGGCCATCGAGACGGTCAGTCCGGCGCTGCGGAGCCGGTGGGGTAGGGAAGGGGCTGCGTGACGTGCCATGGAGATCCCGCCTGAGGTCGTAGTCGCGTGCGCACGCAGCGTAGTTGAGGTGTGTTCCTGGACACCAACCGGCCACCGGGAGGATCCCCTACCCGGGGGAATGGTTCAGACTGGTGTCCCGTGAGCTCCTCCTCTCCTTCGCCGACCCGAGTCGTCCTGCTGACCGGTCCGTCGGGCTCCGGAAAATCCTCGCTGGCCGCCCGATCGGGTCTGCCCGTGCTGCGCCTCGACGACTTCTACAAGGAGGGTGACGACCCCTCCCTCCCGCTCGTCGACGGCAGTTCCGACATCGACTGGGACTCCCCGCTGTCCTGGGACGCGGACGCGGCGGTCGCCGCGATCGCCGAACTGTGCGCGGCGGGGCGGACCGACGTCCCGGTGTACGACATCGCGACGAGCTCCCGCACGGGTGCCGAGAGCCTCGACATAGCCCGTACCCCGCTGTTCATCGCGGAGGGCATCTTCGCCGCGGACGTGGCCGCCCGCTGCCAGGAGCTCGGCCTCCTCGCGGACGCCATCTGCCTGCGGGGGCGCCCCTCCACGACCTTCCGCCGCCGGCTGGCCCGCGACCTGCGGGAGGGCCGCAAGTCCGTGCCGTTCCTGCTGCGCAGGGGCCTGCGGCTGATGCGTGCCGAGCGGGGCATCGTGGCCCGGCACGTCGCCCTGGGAGCACACGCCTGCGCCGGCGACGAGGCCCTCGGCCGGCTGGCCGCGGCCGCGGCCGGCCGCCACCGCACGGCGACCCCGGCGTAGCAGCCGGGGATCCTCAGCGGCGGGACCAGCGCTCCGTCAAGGTGGTGATCGCGGCCGCGGCCCGGTCGAGGCCGCGGTCGTCGCCGCGGAGCGTCTTGTTCAGCTCGACGTGGAGGAAGCGGGACTGACGGTCGGCGGCGGTCCGGCCCTGTTCGTTCTCCCGGCCGGCGAGCTTGCAGCGGGCGGAGTACGCCGTGCAGACCTCCAGGCCGTCGCGCCGCAGCGCGGCGGTCAGCTGCTCCGCGTCCGCCACGGCGCTGTCGCCGGCCCCCGTGGAGACCACCGCGTCGCGCCCGCGGAACGACTCGTCGGCGAACCCGTGCAGCTGGACCCCCGGCAGGTTGCGCCGGGCCAGCTCCTCCACCACGCCGTGGAAGACCGAGTCGTCGCGGTGGGCCACGTCCGCCGCCCCGCCCTCGCCCGCGTCGCGGTGGGCGCCCGCGAGCACCAGTACTCCGCCGGGTGCGCCGCGCAGCACCCGCGCCCCCAGCAGTTCGGTGCGGGCGTCGGCGACGGGGTGGGGGACCTGGACCGACCAGCGTGCGGGCCGGTCCAGGTCCACGTAGACCCGGCCCCAGCCGCGGCCGGTGTGGCCCGATTCACTCACCTCGTCCGCCACCTCGGCGTACCGGCGCCCGTCGGCGCCGTCCGTGACGGTGCGCAGGGTGAAGTCGATCTCGGAGAAGCCGGTCCGCGCCGCTTCCGTGTCGCCGTCGAGCAGGTGGGCGAACGCCCTGGTGAACGCCTGCCGTTCCTGGTCCGTGGGGGTGCGGTAGCCCCCGCGTTCGCTGAAGCCGGCGGTGAGGCGGGCGATCCGCTGCTCCAGGCCGATGTCGGCGGAGCGCCGGGGCGCGGGGCCGGCCGGCGGCGTGCTGTCCGGGCCCGTCGTCCGAAGTGCGAAAACGGCACAAAGGGCGATGAAAGCGCCGCACAGAACCGCAATCGTTATTCGCCTGGTCAGTGGAGCGCTCATAGTCATACGAAAATAACGGAGTGATGCACTCCGGTCCTCGTCCCTCCGCCCTTCGTCCCGGCCCGTCCGCCACCGGCTCCCGCCGGCCCACCGGCCCGCGCTGACCGAACGCCCCCGGGCCTCGCGGCACGCTCCGCACACCCCCTACGACCAGATCATCACACTTTCCCAGGCCGCACCGGCTCCAGGACAGAACGAAGAGGAGCCCGCGTTGGCCGCGTCGCGATCGAGGCGGCGGCACCGGAGCCGCCGTCGGGCCGACATGTCGCTGCTGGGCGGTATCCGCCCGCCCATCGCGGCCCTGTCCGCCCTGCTGCTGGCCCTCGCCGCCCTCACCGCGTTCCAACTCGGCCACGTGGGCAGGGAGACCGTACCGCCGGCCGTTCTCACCTCCCAGCAGTACTTCGCGGAGGACGGCGCCATCGCCCTGCGCGCCTCCCTGGACGAGAGCATCACGGACATCGGCCGGACCGCCTCCCTGTTCAGCTCCGGCGAACCGGTCTCGCCCGACTCCGTGCTCGACAAGCTCGGCAGCGTCTACCAGAAGTGGCGCGGCACGGCCGTGATCGAGATCAAGTCGGGCCGTCTCGAGGCGCAGCGCGGCGAGAACCTCCCGCTGACCGCCCTCGACCTGACCGCGCTCGACGAGGAGGACGGCCTCGCCCCCCGCATGGTCCGGCTGGAGAACGGCGAGACCCGCCTGCTCACCCTCGCCCTGCTGTCCTGGCCCGACCGCCCCCAGCAGCTCCTGGTCGCCTCCAGCAGCCTGAAGGTCCCGGGCATCAGCCTGGGCCGGTCCCGCGCCATCGCCGTCCTCGACTCCTCCGGCCAGATCCTCGGCAGCGACGGCGTCGGCAGTTCCGGACCGGAGCAGCGGCAGCTCGGGAAGTTCGCGAAGACCGTCGCCCAGAAGGCCGCCCGGCACCCCCTCCAGGCCAAGGAGCCCGGCTCCGGCGGCTTCGCGGGCGTCAGCGGCAGCCTGCTCGGGGACTCCAGGAACGGACACCGATCCGTGGCCGGCTACGCGAAGCTCACCGGTTCGCAGCCCGGTGTGGGCACCGACGCGACCGCCCTCGGCCTCACCGTCGTCTCCTTCGTCGGCGTCGCCGAGGAACGCTCCGCCGCCGTCGACTCCTTCTTCTGGATCGCCGCGTCCGCCGCCCTGCTGGTGCTCGGAGCACTGGCCGTTACCCTGCTCGTGACCACCGTCCAGCGCCCGCTGCTCCGGCTGTTCCTGGAGAGCCGACGGATCGGCCGAGGCGACCTGAACCGGCCGGTCACCGTGCCGAAGTACGGCGAGGCCGCCCGCATCGGCGCCGCCCTGGACCGGCTGCGCCGCCAACTGCTCGGCGAGCCCGGAGCGGAAGCCGCCGGCCCCCGCGGCGGCCGCCGCTCCCGGATCGGCACCCGCGCCCTCCTCGCGGTGAGCGGGATCCTGCTCCTGGTGTGGTCGGCGCCGCTGCTGCTGACGCTCAACCGCGCCGGGGCCTCCGTCGACGTACCCAGGACCATCGTCGACGACCAGCGCGAACGCACCGACACCCTGGCCGACCGGGTGCGCCGGGCCCTCAACGAAGGACACGCCGACCTCACCTCCGTCGCCTCCGCCATCAGCGACCGCACCACCCCCGCCGAGCTCACCAAGCTGCTCGAGCGCACCCGGAACCAGCACGGACGCTACGAGTCCCTCTACGTCCTGAGCGCCGACGGCACCGTCATGGCCCGCACCGGCGCCAAGCCCCACCACCCCGCCGGCACGGCCCCCTCGAAGCAGCCCGTGACCCTGGTCGACAGCGGCAACCGGCCGGTCATCACCGAGTACGCCGAGGCACCCGGCCTGCCCGGCGCCTCCGTGGTCGGCGAGCTGCGCATCGACTTCCTCAACGCCCTGCTCAAGCGACCCGGCCTGGGCGAGGTCCACGTCGTCGACGCCGGGCACCGGGTGATCGGCGGCAACAACGGCTACCTGGCCTTCGCGCCGCTCTCGGACCCCGGGCTGGACGCCCTGGTGAACGCCGCCAACGAGAAGGCCGGCGCCGCCGGGAAGAGCGGCACGGACGAGAAGGCGGAGAAGGGCCCGCGCGCCAGGAGCACCCTGCTCCGCGACGGCGGCGTCTTCGTCGCCGCCGCGGCGCCGATGACCGGCGGGGGCGTGGCCCAGCCCCTGGAGTGGACCGTCGTCACCCGGCAGCCGGCCAAGGGCCTGGAGATCCCCGCGTACACCGCGCAGAACCGCACCGTCCTGGCCGGACTGCTCGGCCTCACGGGCGCCGTGGCCTGCCTCGGCTGGATCCACATCATCATCGTGCGGCCGCTGCGCGACCTCGCCGGGCGTGCGGAGGACCTCGCCGACGGCGACCGCCGCACCGTCGTCTACCCGACCCACCACGACGAGGTCGGCGCCGTCACCCGCAGCCTCGAAGTCATCCGCCTGCAGCTGCTGGAGCAGCGCAAACGGGACGCCGCCGGCGTCGGTACCGGCGGCCGGACGCCCGGCCGTGCCACCCCGGCCGGAAGGAACTGATCCACCGTGCTCTTCCTCTACTGCGTGCTGCTCTTCTGCTGCCTGGTCATGCTCGTCGCGGGCGTCGTCGAGCAGCGCCGGCACTACGCCAACCTCGCGCAGATACCGAACCGGGTGCTGGTCAACGGCATCCGCGGCAAGAGCTCCATCACCCGGCTGTGCGCGGGAGCCCTGCGCGGCGGCGGGCTGCTGACCGTCGCCAAGACCACCGGCACCGCGGCCCGCTTCATCCACCCGGACGCCACCGAGGAGCCCGTCTACCGGAAGTTCGGCATCGCCAACGTCGTCGAACAGATCGGCATCGTCCGGCGCGCCGCCGCCTACCGGCCGCACGCACTGGTCATGGAGTGCATGGCGGTCATGCCGGCACTCCAGGAGATCAACCAGTCGAAGCTGATCCAGTCGACCATCGGCGTGCTGTGCAACGTCCGCGAGGACCACGTCGCCGAGATGGGACCCACCCTCGACGACATCGCGCGATCCCTGTCGCGCTCGATGCCGCACGGCGGAATCTGCGTCACCGCCGAGAAGGAGCGCTTCCACGTGCTCCAGGAGGAGGCCGACGCGAGGAACTGCACGCTCCTCTACGCCGACCCCGACACGGTCAGCGACGACGAGCTGCGCGGCTTCAGCTGGTTCACCTTCAAGGAGAACGTCGCCATCGCGCTCACCGTCGCCGAGCTCCTCGGCGTCGACCGCGAGACCGCCCTCCAGGGGATGTACGACGCCCCGCCGGACCCGGGCGTGCTCTCCGTCGAGCGGTACGTGGCCCCCGGCGGCAAGCGGGTGCGCTTCGCCAACGTGTTCGCCGCCAACGACCCCGAGTCGACGCTGATGAACATCAACCAGCTGCTCGACCTGGGCGCCGTCGACCGCCCCCTCAACGTCGTGATCAACTGCCGCCCGGACCGCGTCGAGCGCAACGGCCAGATGGGCGCGATCGTCCCCGACCTGATGCCCGACAAGGTCTTCGTGATCGGGCACCCGGCCAAGAGCGCCATCGACGCGATCCCGGCCGAGTGGCGTGGGCGCGCCGTCGACCTCGGCGGCGACCAGCGCGACGGCGAGGAGTTCATGAACGAGCTGATCGGCCACCTGGGCGAAAGCTCCTCACTGGTCGCCATCGGCAACATCCACGGCCAGGGCGAGATCCTCCTGGAACACCTGGCGGAACTCCCCGGCTTCGAGGACGAACCCGACCGGGACGGGCCCGACCGCGACGAGCCCTACCGGGACGAGCCCCGCGCGGCCGCCCCGGACCGCGGGCCCGCCGTACCCGGCCGGGCCGCCCCCGCGCCGCCGCTGTACGTGCCGCACCTCGATCCGTACGCCGACCTCACCGCCGCCCAGGAAGCCCGGTACGCGCAGCCCCCCGTGCCGCGGCAGTACGTCCACCCGCAGCATCAGCACCAGCACCCGCCGCACGGACAGCCCTGGCCGCCCCACCCGTACGAGCCGCAGCCGTACGAGCCCGACCCGAACCCGCAGTGGCAGAGCCCAGGAGACCCCCGTTGATCCCCGCAGTCCTCACCCCCGAGATCGCCGCGATCGGCATCGCGCTGGGCCTGCTGTTCTCCCTGCTCTGCTACCTGACGACGAACCTCTCGCCCGGCGGCATGATCACCCCCGGCTGGCTCGCGCTCACCCTCATCGAGGACCTCCAGCGCGCCGCGCTCGTCGTCGGCATCACCGCCCTGACGTACGCGCTCACCCTCGTCACCCAGAAGTTCGTCATCCTCTACGGGAAGCGCCTGTTCGCGGCCGTCGTCCTCATCGGAGTGCTCCTCCAGGCCACGGTGGTGATCGTGCTCCAGATGAAGTTCCCCCTGCTGTACGCGAACCAGACCCTCGGCTTCATCGTCCCCGGACTGATCGCCTACCAGCTCGTCCGCCAGCCCAAGGGCGCCACGCTGCTCGCCACCGGCTCCGCGACCCTCATGACGTACGTCGTCCTGACCTCGGGCATCCTGCTCGGCTTCATGCCGCACGCCTGACCGACGCCGGCCCGACCACCCGCACCGCCCGGAGCACACCGATGACCGCCAAGCCCGCCCGCCGCACCCGCCCCGTCCTGCACGCCGCCGTCGTGGGGCTCCTGCTGGCCGGCAGCGCGTACTTCACCTACGAGCTGCGCAAGGAGGAACAGGCCAAGGCCCCCGAGGTGCTGCGCGTCACCGACCAGGCGCACCGGGGCGGCGCCCAGGAGGGCGCCCAGAAGTGGGAGCGGCTGAAGAACCCGGAGCGCTCCGTTCTCCGGGGCGCCGACGGAGCCGTCCTCGCCACCTTCACGGACGGCGCGCGCACCGCGTCCCTCACCGGCAAGAGCCGCACCTTCACCGAGCCGGCCACCACCAGGACCCGCGTCGTCACCGACAACTGGGTCCGCCTGCTGCCGGAGAGCTGGCGCAGCGGCGCGGAGCGCGAGCAGTGGTTCCAGGACTGGTTCAAGAAGTACTACGGGAGCGAGGAGGACGACCTCTTCGCCATCGCCTTCCAGTACGGGGACCAGGCACCGGTCAAGAAGGACGCGGCCGGCGTCCAGTACGTGGGCGACGCGGCCTTCGGGCCGCTCAACCCGAAGGGCTCCGAGGGCAATGACCTGCGCCTGGAGCAGTCCGACTTCTACGACTACCTCGGCATCCCGTACACCTTCCGCAACGGCACCACCGAACAGCCCGAGAAGGCCAAGCACCGGTCCCTGGACTGCTCCGGCTTCATCCGCACGGTCTTCGGCTACCGCGGCCGCTTCCCCCTGATGGCCTCCGACACCGGCGGCAACGGCCTCCCGCGCACCGCCAACGGAATGGCCCGCTCCAAGGTCGGGGTGGACATCCTGGCCCTCAAGGGCGTCGGCCCGCAGGACCGGCCGGCCGCCGTCGACGTCCTCCAGCCGGGCGACCTGGTGTTCTTCAAGCTCGACTCGCGCACCGGCGACCGCCTGGACCACACCGGCATGTACCTCGGCAACGACGCGGACGGGCACAAGATCTTCATCTCGAGCCGTGAAGAGGCCAACGGCCCCACCATCGGTGACAAGGGCGGCGCCTCCCGACTCGACGGCAACGGCTACTACGCCGCAGCCCTGCGCAGCGCCAAGCGCCTGTGACCCGGCCGTCCGGGCGGCCCGCGGGCGCACCGGGCATGCGAAAAGGCGGGATCGCGCGGACCCCCGTCCGCCCGATCCCGCCTTTTCCCCCCGCGACCCCCGTCCCACCCCCGTAGGACGGGCCCCCTGGCCCGATGGCTTTTGTGTGTGCCGCGTTACGCGACGAGCTCCTCGAAGGACTCCGCCTCGTCACGGCCGAAGCTCAGCGCCTCGTCCTCCCGCAGGCGGCGCAGCGAGCGCCAGATGCTCGACTTCACCGTGCCGACGCTGATGCCGAGGATCTCCGCGATCTCCGGGTCCGTGCGGCCCTCGTAGTAGCGGAGCACCAGCATGGTGCGCTGCGGCTCCGGGATGCGGGTCAGTGCCTGCCACAGGACCGCGCGCAGCTCCGTACCGCGCATCGCGTCCGTGTCGGAGGCCGTCTCCGGCAGCTCCTCGGTCGGGTACTCGTTCAGCTTCCGCCGGCGCCACGCGCTGATGTGCAGGTTCGTCATCGTCCGGCGCAGGTAGCCGCCGACGGCCGCCTTGTCGCTGATCCGGTCCCAGGCGCGGTACGTGGAGAACAGCGCGCTCTGCAGCAGGTCCTCGGCCTCGTACCGGTCGCCGGTGAGGTGGAAGGCCGTCGCGTACAGGGCGGCCCGCCGCTCCTGGACGTACGCGGTGAACTCCGCCTCCGAGGTGGAGGAGGGCGTCTGCTCGGCGGCGGGAACCGCCTGGTACTGGTTTGCGTCAATGGCTACGACGTGGGCCGGCCGGGGACGGGCGACCGCCACCGTACGGACACCCGCCCGGCGGTTCACATCGTGCAGCCGCGTGACAACCGCGCTGGTCGTGGTGCTGTGCAGCGTGTTCATCTCGCGCCCCCCGTCGTGGAGTGTGTCTGCTTCGGTCCGTTGTGCGTTGATAGAAGATTGCCCCGCCGACTTAACCGGGGTGTCCGTCGACTGTCACAGCCCTGTCACAGCGACTTCTGACAGGGCCGCGACAGGATCACGTCGCGCGACGGTCGAACTCCCGACTACCGATGGGACAGAATGAGCCCGTGCCTTTCCTGTTGCTGATCGAGGACGACGACGCCATCCGCACGGCCCTCGAACTCTCCCTGTCTCGCCAGGGCCACCGTGTGGCCACCGCGGCGACGGGCGAGGACGGCCTGAAACTGCTGCGCGAGCAGCGGCCGGATCTGATCGTGCTGGACGTGATGCTGCCCGGGATCGACGGTTTCGAGGTGTGCCGGAGGATCCGCCGCACCGACCAGCTGCCGATCATCCTGCTCACCGCGCGCAGCGATGACATCGACGTGGTGGTGGGCCTGGAGTCCGGGGCCGACGACTATGTCGTCAAGCCCGTCCAGGGCCGGGTCCTCGACGCCCGGATCCGGGCCGTACTGCGCCGCGGCGAGCGCGAGTCGAGCGATTCGGCGAGCTTCGGCTCCCTGGTCATCGACCGGGCCGCGATGACGGTCACGAAGAACGGCGAGGACCTCCAGCTCACCCCGACCGAGCTGCGGCTGCTGCTCGAACTGAGCCGCCGTCCGGGGCAGGCGCTGTCGCGCCAGCAGCTGCTGCGGCTGGTCTGGGAGCACGACTACCTCGGTGACTCGCGGCTCGTCGACGCCTGCGTGCAGCGGCTGCGCGCCAAGGTCGAGGACGTGCCGTCCTCGCCCACCCTGATCCGTACCGTCCGAGGTGTGGGCTACCGCCTGGACTCCCCGCAGTGATCCGCGCGTTGCTCGCGGGCCGGCGCTGGACCAGCCTGCGGCTGCGGCTCCTCATGGTGTTCTGCCTGGTCGCGCTGACGGCCGCGGTCTCGGCCTCGGGCATCGCGTACTGGCTCAACCGCGAGGCGGTCCTCACCCGCGTCCAGGACGCCGCCCTCGGCGACTTCCGGCAGGAGATGCAGAACCGGGCCGCCGCGCTGCCCGCCGATCCCACCGCGGAGGAGCTGCAGCGCACCGCCGAGCTGATGGCGGGCAGCAGCCCGGGCTACAGCGTGCTGCTGGTGCAGGTCGGGAAGGACAACCGGCAGATCTTCGGCGCCGCGGGGCCCGACTCCTTCGGGCTGGCCAACGTACCGAAGTCCCTCCAGAACGCGGTGAACGACCGGCAGAAGACGACCGCCGCGAACGACTCCGAATACCACATGTACTGGCAGCGGACGAAGCCGAACGGCAACCCGTACCTGGTCGGCGGCACGCGGATCGTGGGCGGCGGGCCCACCGGCTACATGTACAAGTCGCTCGCGCAGGAGCGGGACGACCTGAACGCGCTCGGCTGGTCGCTGACCATCGCCACCGGTCTCGCGCTGCTCGGCTCCGCGCTGCTGGCGCAGGCCGCGGCCCGTACCGTGCTCAAGCCCGTGCAGCGGCTCGGGGACGCGGCGCGGCGGCTCGGCGAGGGAGAGCTGGACCACCGCCTCGACGTGTCGGGCACCGACGAACTCGCCGACCTGTCGCACACCTTCAACAAGACGGCCGAGGCGCTGGAGAAGAAGGTCGCCGACATGAGCGCGCGGGAGGAGTCGAGCCGGCGCTTCGTCGCGGACATGTCGCACGAGCTGCGGACGCCGCTGACCGCGCTGACGGCGGTGGCGGAGGTGCTGGAGGAGGAGGTCGACGACCTCGATCCGATGATCGCACCGGCCGTGGCGCTGGTCGTCAGCGAGACGCGCCGCCTCAACGACCTCGTGGAGAACCTGATGGAGGTCACCCGCTTCGACGCGGGTACGGCCAGGCTGGTGCTGGACGACGTGAACGTCGCCGACCAGGTCACCGCCTGCATCGACGCCCGGGCCTGGCTCGACGCGGTCGAACTCGACGCCGAGCGGGGCATCGTGGCCCGCCTCGACCCGCGCCGCCTGGACGTCATCCTCGCCAACCTGATCGGCAACGCGCTCAAGCACGGCGGGTCGCCGGTGCGGGTGTCGGTGACGGTAGAGGGGGAATGGCTGGTGATCGCGGTGCAGGACAACGGTCCGGGCATTCCCGAGGAGGTCCTGCCGCACGTCTTCGACCGGTTCTACAAGGCGAGCGCGTCGCGGCCGAAGTCGGACGGCAGCGGGCTCGGCCTGTCGATCGCCATGGAGAACGCGCACATCCATGGCGGCGACATCACGGCCGCCAACGTGGCGGGCGGCGGGGCGCTGTTCACGCTGCGGCTGCCGGTGGACGTGGGAAAGGTGATCGCGGGTGACGCGGATGCGTAGGGCTCTGCCGGTGGTTCCGGTGGTGCTGGTCCCGTTCGTCGCGGTCGCGCTGCTCGCGACGTCGGCCTGCGGGATCCGGGCGACGACCGTGCCGGTGGACGTGGGCGCGGCGCCGTCGCGCGTGTCGTGCGACACGCAGCCGCAGCCCAGCGGGGTGCAGGGCTTCCGGGCCACGGTGGAGCTGGTCTGCGGATCGCAGCTGGTGGGTGTGGAGCGCGTGGTTCCGGTACCTGAGAAGAAGCCGGTACGGGACCCCCTGGCGCTCGTCGCGCAGGCGCTGCTGGAGGCGCTGGAGCGGACGCCGACCACGGAGGAGCGGGACGCCGGCTTCACGAGCGAGGTCCCGGTCGGGCTCTCGGCCGGCGCCCCGAGGCCGGGGGACCCGGCGGGCACCGTGCGGCTCAGCCGCAAGCCCGAGGACCTGCCGCCGGTGGCGCTCTCGCAGATCGTGTGCACGCTGGCGGGCAGCGAGGCGCTGAAGGGGACCCCGGGCCCGGTGGTCCTCGGCGGCCCGGACCTGGATCCGCCGCGGGCGTGGGAGTGCACGGACGCGGTGCGTTCGCGGCCGGAATCGGTGCCGACGCTGGGCGAGATCGCCCGCCCGACGCCTTCCGCCTCGCCGTCCTGACGCGGCGCCCCCGTCGCCGGGGGCCCCGCCCCCGGACCCCCGTACCTCGAACGCCGCCGGGGCCGGATGCGCGAAGGCCCGGTCCCGCCGGACGGGGCGGGACCGGGCCGGTCGAGGGGCCGAAACCCCGGGGCGAGGGGTCAGATGCCCATGGCCGCGGAGAGGTCCTTCTTGATCGCGTCCAGGACCTCCTGGCCGCGGACGCGGGCCGGCGCCAGGTCGGAGGCCTCGGCCACCGGGACCACGACCTCCAGGTAGCACTTCAGCTTGGGCTCGGTGCCCGACGGGCGGGCGATGACCCGGGCCTTGTACGCGCCGTCCAGGTAGTAGCGCAGGCCGTCCGTGGGCGGGAGGGTCTCCGTGCCCCGGGACAGGTCCTCCGCCGAGACCACCCGCAGGCCCGCCAGGGACACCGGCGGCTGCGCGCGCAGCGCCGCCATCGCGTCGGCGATGATCGACAGGTCCGAGACGCGCACGGACAGCTGGTCGGTGGCGTGCAGGCCGTGGGCCATCGCCAGGTCGTCCAGCAGGTCGGTCAGGGTGCGGCCCTGCTCCTTGAGCACCGAGGCCAGCTCCGCCACCAGCAGGGCGGCGGTGACGCCGTCCTTGTCGCGGACGCCCTCGGGGTCCACGCAGTAGCCGAGCGCCTCCTCGTAGCCGTAGCGCAGGCCCTTGACGCGGGCGATCCACTTGAAGCCGGTCAGGGTCTCCTCGTGGCCGACACCCGCCGCCTCCGCGATCCGGCCCAGCAGGCTGGAGGAGACGATGGACTCCGCGAAGACTTTGTCACCGCCCGAGACCCCCTTGTGGACGAGGTGCGCCGCCAGCAGCGCGCCGACCTCGTCGCCGCGCAGCATCCGCCAGCCGTCCCCGGTGGGGACGGCCACGGCGCAGCGGTCCGCGTCCGGGTCGTTGGCGATCACGATGTCGGGCTGGACCTCGGCGGCCTTCGCGAAGGCCAGGTCCATCGCGCCCGGCTCCTCCGGGTTGGGGAACGCCACGGTCGGGAAGGCCGGGTCCGGCTCGGCCTGCTCGGCGACGAGCACCGGCTCCGGGAAGCCGTGCCGGGCGAAGGCCGCCAGGACGACGTCCTTGCCGACGCCGTGCATGGCCGTGTAGACGGTCCGCACGCCCCGCGGGGACCCGGGGGTCAGGACGGCGTCCGTGCGCGCCAGGTAGGCCTCCAGGACCTCGTCGCCGAGCTCCTGCCAGCCCGACTCCGGGCGCGGTACGTCGGCCAGCTTCGCCACCGCCGCGATCTGCGCCGCGATCTCGCTGTCGGCCGGGGAGACGATCTGCGAGCCGTCGCCGAGGTAGACCTTGTAGCCGTTGTCCCGGGGAGGGTTGTGGCTCGCGGTCACCTCGACGCCGGCGACGGCGCCGAGGTGCCTTATCGCGTACGCGAGGACGGGCGTCGGCAGCGGGCGGGGCAGGAGGGCCGCGCGCAGCCCGGCGCCGGTCATGACGGCCGCGGTGTCGCGGGCGAAGTCCGCGGACTTGTAGCGGGCGTCGTAGCCGACGACGACCAGGCCGCCGTCGTGGCCCTGGGCCTTCAGATAGGCCGCCAGGCCCGCCGCGGCCCGGATGACCACGCTGCGGTTCATCCGCATCGGACCGGCGCCGATCTCACCGCGCAGTCCGGCGGTGCCGAACTGCAGGGTGCCCGAGAAACGGTCCGCGAGCTCCGCGGTGTCCGCGGACTCGATGAGCGCGGCCAGCTCCGCGGCCGTCTCCGGGTCCGGGTCCTCGGCCAGCCAGGCCTGCGCCCGGGTGATCAGGTCGTCCTGTGCCTGTTCCTGCACTGCTTCCGCCTTACCTCTCGTACGTCGATCAGATGCGGGCGAGGACCTGCGTCAGCAGCGTGCCCATGCGGGCAGCCGAGTCGCGGCCGGCCTGGAGGACCTCTTCGTGGTTCAGCGGCTCGCCGGACAGGCCCGCCGCCAGGTTGGTGACCAGCGAGATGCCGAGCACCTCGGCGCCGGCCTCACGGGCGGCGATGGCCTCCAGCACGGTGGACATGCCGACCAGGTCGGCGCCCATGACGCGGATCATGTTGATCTCGGCCGGGGTCTCGTAGTGCGGGCCGGGGAACTGCACGTAGACGCCCTCTTCGAGGGTCGCGTCGATCTCCTTGCACATCGCGCGCAGGCGCGGCGAGTACAGGTCGGTGAGGTCGACGAAGTTCGCGCCGACGATCGGCGAGGTGGCCGTCAGGTTGAGGTGGTCACTGATCAGGACGGGCTGGCCGGGCTTCATGCCCTCGCGCAGACCGCCGCAGCCGTTGGTCAGCACGACGGTCTTGCAGCCGGCGGCGACGGCGGTGCGCACACCGTGGGCGACGGCGGCGACGCCGCGGCCCTCGTAGTAGTGGGTCCGGCCGAGGAAGACCAGGGCGCGCTTGTCGCCGATCTTGTACGAGCGGATCTTGCCGCCGTGGCCCTCCACGGCGGCGGGCGGGAAGCCGGGCAGCTCGGTGACGAGGAACTCGGCCTCGGGGGCGCCGAGCGCCTCTGCGGCGGGGGCCCAGCCGGAGCCCATCACGAGGGCGACATCGTGGGAGTCCACGCCGGTCAGCTCCCGCAGGCGGGCGGCTGCGGCGTCGGCGGCGGCGAAGGGGTCGGTAACAGATGCGTTCACGCGGACGAGCGTAGCTGCTTCCGGCCTACGCGCGTAGATGGCACAGCTCACGGTGTTCGGATCGTTGCCTTGTCGTTTCCGCCGAATCGTCCCCGCGGGGGTGGCCGGCCCGAAACCCCGGGGCTCCGCCCCGCACCCCGCGCCTCAAACGCCGGCGGGGCTGGGGGTGGGGGTCAGCAGGGGCGCTTGCGGATTTCCATGACGTAGTCGTGGGGGGCGCCCGCGGATTCGGCGGCGTCGGCGATCTCGCCGAGGTAGCGCGCGGAGGGCAGGCCGCCCTCGTAGCCGTTCAGGACGTACACCCAGGCCGCTTCCTCGCCGTCCAGCGTGTGGACGCGCACCCGCATGCGCCGGTAGATGTCGAGCCCGACACCCTCCCAGCGGTCCATCGACTCCTCGTCCAGCGGCGCGATGTCGTACAGGGCGACGAAGACCTGGTGGCGCGGGGCTTCGACGATCGTGGCGAGAGCGCCCTCCCAGCCCATCTGCTCGCCGCCGAAGGTCAGCCGCCAGTCGTTGATCCAGCCCGTGCCGCGCAGCGGCGAATGGGGTGCGCGGCGCGTCATCAGCCGCGGGTCGAGGTTGCCGGCGTACGCGGCGTAGAGCGACATGAGGTCGAGGGTACGGGAGGGGTGCCGGTGCACGCGTGCCCGGATGGAGGGACCGGGCGCGAAGCACCTTGAAGCGTGCGGGACAATGGAGCACGGAATGCATCCCCCGGGGAGACCCCCCGGAACACCGGCCGGGGCGGCAGCCGGCCGGGTAGACGTGAGGCGGACTTTTCGTGACCCGGATCGTGATCATCGGCGGCGGACCCGGCGGGTATGAGGCAGCCCTGGTGGGGGCCCAGCTCGGCGCGGAGGTGACCGTCGTCGACTGCGACGGTCTGGGCGGGGCCTCGGTCCTCACCGACTGCGTACCCTCCAAGACTCTGATCGCGACCGCCGAGGTGATGACGACCTTCGACTCCTCGTACGAGGAGCTCGGCATCGTCGTCGCGGACGACACCCCGCACATCGAGCAGGCCGCGCGCGTCGTGGGCGTGGACCTCGGCAAGGTGAACCGGCGTGTGAAGCGCCTCGCGCTCGCCCAGTCCCACGACATCACCGCCTCCGTCACCCGGGCCGGCGCCCGCGTGGTGCGCGGCCGCGGCAAGCTCGGCGGGCCGCAGGGCATCGACGGCACCCGGGACGTCATCGTCACCGCCGCCGACGGGTCCGAGACGATCCTGACCGCCGACGCGGTGCTGATCGCGACCGGCGGCACCCCCCGCGAGATCCCCGACGCCATGCCCGACGGCGAGCGGATCCTGAACTGGACCCAGGTCTACGACCTCGACGAGCTCCCCGAGGAGCTCATCGTGGTCGGCTCCGGTGTGACCGGCGCCGAGTTCGCCGGTGCGTACCAGGCCCTCGGCTCCCGGGTGACGCTCGTGTCCTCCCGCGACCGCGTGCTGCCCGGTGAGGACCCGGACGCGGCCGCCGTGCTGGAGGACGTCTTCCGGCGCCGCGGCATGAACGTCGTCGGGCGCTCCCGGGCCGAATCCGCCAAGCGGGTGGGCGACCGGGTCGAGGTGACCCTCTCCGACGGCCGCGTGCTGACCGGTACGCACTGCCTGATGGCCGTCGGCGCGATCCCGAACACCCAGAACATGAACCTGGAGGAGTCCGGGGTCCGGCTCAAGGACTCCGGGCACATCTGGACCGACAAGGTCTCGCGCACCTCCGCGCCCGGCGTGTACGCCGCGGGTGACGTCACGGGCGTCTTCGCGCTCGCGTCGGTCGCGGCGATGCAGGGACGCATCGCGATGTACCACTTCCTCGGTGACGCGGTGGCCCCGCTGAACCTGAAGACGGTCTCCTCGAACGTCTTCACCGACCCGGAGATCGCCACCGTCGGCTACACCCAGGCGGACGTGGACGCCGGCAAGATCGACGCCCGTGTGGTGAAGCTCCCGCTGCTGCGCAACCCGCGGGCCAAGATGCAGGGCATCCGGGACGGCTTCGTGAAGATGTTCTGCCGCCCGGGCACCGGCATCGTCGTCGGCGGTGTGGTCGTCTCCCCGCGTGCGAGCGAGCTGATCCACCCCATCTCGATCGCGGTCGACAACAACCTGACGGTCGAGCAGATCGCAAACGCGTTCACCGTGTACCCCTCGCTGTCGGGCTCGATCGCCGAGGTGGCCCGCCAGCTGCACACGCGGAAGGCCGCCGGGGAAGCCTGATCCGGCCTAACCGCCGCATGCCGCAAGGGGTTTGGGGCGGGGCGTCGTTTCGTGGCGAGATGTTCACGCAACTCTCGGGCTGCGTATACCACTAGTCGCCCCACCTTATGGACAACTTCGGTATTCCGGCGCAAAGAGCTGAAAGCAGACGGTCGTTGGGGTTACTGTCAGTTTCGTGTTCGCTGCAGAACGTCGCCAATTGATCCTCGAAATGGTGCGGGCCAACGGAGCGGTATCGCTCCGGGAGCTCGCCCGCGTCGTCCAGACCTCCGAAGTGACCGTACGGCGGGACGTGCGGGCACTGGAGGCAGAAGGACTCCTCGACCGCCGACACGGCGGTGCGGTCTTGCCGGGCGGTTTCACGCGGGAGTCCGGCTTTCCGCAAAAGTCCCATCTCGCGACGGCGGAGAAGACCGCCATTGCCGATGTCGCGGCCGGCCTCGTCGAAGAGGGCGAGGCCGTCGTCGTCGGCGCGGGCACCACGACGCAGGAGCTGGCCCGCCGGCTCGCCCGTGTGCCCGGACTGACCGTCGTCACCAACTCGCTGCTCGTCGCCCAGGCCCTGGCCCACGCCAACCGGGTGGAGGTGGTCATGACCGGCGGCACCCTGCGCGGGTCCAACTACGCCCTCGTGGGCAGCGGGGCGGAACAGTCCCTCCAGGGGCTGCGCGTGTCCCGGGCCTTCCTCTCGGGCAGCGGTCTGACCGCCGAGCGCGGGCTGTCCACGTCCAACATGCTGTCCGCCAGCGTGGACCGGGCGCTGGTGCAGGCGGCGGCGGAGGTGGTGGTGCTGGCCGACCACACGAAGCTCGGTACCGACACGATGTTCCAGACCGTGCCGACCGACGTGATGACGCGTCTGGTGACGGACGAGCCGCCGCCGCACGACGACCGGGCGGGTACGGAGCTGCAGGCGCTGGCGGACCAGGGCGTGCAGATCACCGTGGCGGGCGGAGCCGTGCCCTCCGGCGGTGTGGACGGGATGCAGGGGCGGCGGCCGCGCCGCGAGTCGCCGCTGCCGGTGCAGAGGCGGGGTGGGCCGACGGCGCAGTTGCGGGCCGCGGGCATGCTGCCGGAGCCGCAGGCGGAGCGGGCCCGCGTGGCCGACATGCGCCGCCGCTAGGACGTCTCTTTCGGATCTTGTCGGGTGAGCCCGGGTCGTCCGGTGCGGTACGGCGCAAGGCGGAGGGGCGCCCGTGTACTGGACGTACTCGGGCGCCCCGACAACGCGGCGAGGTGCCGTGCCGGGCGGGCCGGGCCCGACAAGATCCGGAAGAGACGTCCTAGGCCGTCCCATACCTCGAACGCCGGCGGGGCTGATCTTCAGCCCCGCCGGCGTTCGAGGTATGGGGGCAGCGTCCCGGTACGGCGCCGCACATGCGAAACGGGGCCCCCGGGGCGGAGGCCCCGGGAACCCCGTACGGGACGTCAGTCCTTGATCTCGCAGATCGTCGCGCCCGAGGTGACCGACGCGCCGACCTCGGCCGTGAGGCCGACGATCGTGCCCGAGCGGTGGGCGTTCAGCGGCTGCTCCATCTTCATGGCTTCGAGTACGACGACCAGGTCGCCCTCGTTGACCTGCTGGCCCTCCTCGACCGCGACCTTGACGATCGTGCCCTGCATCGGGGAGGCCAGGGTGTCGCCGGAGGCGGCGGGGCCGGACTTCTTGGCCGCGCGGCGCTTCGGCTTCGCGCCGCCCGCAGCGGCCGTACGGGCCAGGGTCATGCCCAGCGAGGACGGGAGGGAGACCTCCAGGCGCTTGCCGCCGACCTCGACGACCACGGTCTCGCGGCCCGGCTCGTCCTCGGTGTCCTCCGCGGCCGGGGCCGTGAACGCCGGGATCTCGTTGACGAACTCGGTCTCGATCCAGCGGGTGAAGACCGTGAAGGGGCTGCCGTCCGTGGGGGCGAACGCCGGGTCGACGACGACCGCACGGTGGAAGGGGATGGCGGTGGCCATGCCCTCGACCTCGAACTCGGCCAGGGCGCGCGCCGCGCGCTGGAGGGCCTGCTCGCGGGTGGCGCCGGTGACGATCAGCTTGGCCAGGAGCGAGTCCCAGGCCGGGCCGATCACGGAGCCGGATTCGACGCCCGCGTCGAGGCGGACGCCCGGGCCGGTGGGGGCGTTGAACTTGGTGACCGTGCCGGGGGCCGGGAGGAAGCCGCGGCCCGGGTCCTCGCCGTTGATGCGGAACTCGATGGAGTGACCGCGCAGGACCGGGTCGCCGTAGCCGAGCTCCTCGCCGTCGGCGATGCGGAACATCTCGCGGACCAGGTCGATGCCGGCGACCTCTTCGGTGACCGGGTGCTCGACCTGGAGCCGGGTGTTGACCTCCAGGAAGGAGATCAGGCCGTCGGCGGAGACGAGGAACTCCACGGTGCCGGCGCCGACGTAGCCGGCTTCCTTCAGGATGGCCTTGGAGGCGGCGTACAGCTCCGCGTTCTGAGCCTCGGTCAGGAAGGGGGCCGGAGCCTCCTCCACGAGCTTCTGGTGGCGGCGCTGGAGGGAGCAGTCACGGGTCGACACGACGACGACGTTGCCGTGCGAGTCGGCCAGGCACTGGGTCTCGACGTGGCGCGGCTTATCGAGGTAGCGCTCGACGAAGCACTCGCCGCGGCCGAAGGCGGCGACGGCCTCGCGGACGGCGGAGTCGTAGAGCTCCGGCACCTCTTCGAGGGTGCGGGCGACCTTCAGACCGCGACCGCCACCGCCGAAGGCGGCCTTGATGGCGATCGGCAGGCCGTGCTCCTTGGCGAAGGCGACGACCTCGTCCGCCCCGGAGACCGGGTCCGGCGTGCCGGCGACCAGCGGGGCCCCGGCGCGCTGGGCGATGTGACGGGCGGCGACCTTGTCACCGAGGTCACGGATGGCCTGCGGCGGCGGACCGATCCAGGTCAGGCCGGCGTCGAGCACGGCCTGGGCGAAGTCGGCGTTCTCGGAGAGGAAGCCGTATCCGGGGTGGATGGCGTCCGCACCGGAGTCGGCTGCGGCCTGGAGGACCTTGGAGATGTCCAGGTAGCTGGCGGCCGGGGTGTCACCGCCCAACGCGAAAGCTTCGTCGGCCGCGCGGACGTGCAGAGCGTCCCGGTCCGGATCGGCGTAGACGGCTACGCTCGCGATCCCGGCGTCCCGGCAGGCCCGAGCAACGCGGACAGCGATTTCGCCACGGTTGGCGATGAGCACCTTGCGCACGATGGCTCCCTCCTTGAAACAAGCTGAGTTTAGGGACAGCCCACACGGCCTTTCGACCCTTTCCCGGTGGTGACCTTGCCCACACAGAGTGTGATGCGAGGCCCGATCCGCCGGAAAACCCTTGTGGCGCCCCAGGTCAGGGGGATCCCCGACTGCACAGTAACCCCGTCACGTAGCCGAGGTCTCTGTTCCTCCGGTCAGCGGCCCCGGGTGATTCTTTGTCGAGTCCCTACGAACGGCCCACAGTTTCTTTGCGGTCGTGAGAGGAGTTGTCCCCTTGTTTACTGATTGGTAGCCCCGTTGTCCCGCAGGGCGGACCGGCACCACACCGTACCCACAGCGATGTAGCCCACGGCGGCCCGGACGGGCGGCAGCGCGCCGGGCGTGTCCTGCGTACGGGGGACACGGGTCGGGTGCCGCCCGGTCCGGTCCGGGCCGCTGTGGCACCCGTCGCCGCAGCAAAGGCCGGGTCCTGCGAGCGCCAAAAGCAGGGGGGCGGCGTAAAGCGGGCGAACATTTCCGGCCAGTGCGCGGACCGGCGTGTCCGTGGCATGTCCACGATGCCGGTGGAGGGTCCGGGTCCGGTGCCGCGCGATTTGCCGGTCGCCGGCGGCGGTGGGCGGCCTTTCCGGCGGCCGCCGGGCGTTGACACGTGCCTCCGGACGGGCCGTCAGCGGTTAATCTTTCAAGGAAATGTGACCGCTTGTCAGCCACAGTCAGATCGCACTTGTCGATGTTGACTGGGGTGAACGCGCCAGGTTAGGTTTGGTGCTCCGTGCGCCCTGCTGGGCGCGCTGAGGCAAGTGGCTGCGGGGTCGCACCGTCGAGCCGACTGAGCGCCCCGCAGGCGGTTTCCTGCCTCGGCGCTTCGAGCTCCGGTGCCGGGTCGTTGACAAAAGAGCGCTCTGACCAAGCTGCTTCTATGAGTTCTCGTTCCAGTCATTGGCGCCGATTCGCTTCGGTTGCGAAAGGCTGGAAACAAAGATGTGAGGGAAAATTGCCGGGGGATGATCTTCTCTATGACATACATCAATCAGAAAAGGATGCAGCGGGATCGGCTTTAGAAGAGGAATGGTGGCACCGGGGCGGTCCGTACGAGGTCGGTGAGGGCGAGGTCCACGTCTTCCCGGTGCTGAGCAGGAGCGAATTCCCGCTCGCACGGCCCGCGCCGCCGGGAGCTCCCGAGGGGGACGACGACAGGGCCGTCCGCGACCTGCTGGCCTGCCTGTCGAGGCGGCCGCCGGACGACATCCGGCTCGCCCGGGACGACCTGGGCCGGCTCCGCTGGGAGGCGGGATCGCTCGGGGTGGCGATCTGCCGTGACGAGGGCGGGATGCTCGTCGCGCTGGCCCGCGGGATGTCGGTGGCGCTCAGCGCCGTCGCCGTGCCCGGCTCGGTCGAGGCCGAGGCCCTGCTGCCCTTCAGCCGTTCGGAACGCGCCTTCGCGGGGGAGGCGACGGCCGGACAACGGTCCTTCCTGCTGGCCCGGATGTGGGCCCGCAAGGAGGCGGCGCTGCGACTGGCCGGACGGGGCGGTTTCGCGCTCGCCGCCGAGGTGGACGTGCTGGGCGCCGGGCCGGACGGAAGGGTGGTGATCCCCGCGTCCGGGCCGTTCGGCGGGGGCGGGGTCGCGTACGTACGGGACCTGTCCGCCGGAGCGGGAGCGGCGGCCGCCGTGGCGGCCTCCGCCCCCGTTCGCAGAGCGGTGTTCCGGAGATTGCGATGTCCGGAGCCCGCTACGGCATGAGAACCGCGTGAGGGTCGATGCCGGTGACGTGGCCGGGGGTGCTGAGCTCCCGCCACGTCTCCATCGCCAGCCGGACGGCGCCGGCCTTCTCGTACTCCGAGGCCGCCGCCTTGAAGTCCTCCGCGGCGGCCGCCTCCTGCTCCGCCGCCCGCCGGGCACGGGCCCGTACGACGGTGCAGCGGGCCCGGTCGAGCGGCGGCAGCGCCGCGGGGTCCAGCGCGTCGGCGGCCGCGGCCGCGGTGGCCGCGGGGGCCTCCTCGGACCGTACGGCGGCCACGGCGGCCAGTGCCTCCAGGGCCGCGAGCCAGGCCGCGGCCGCGGGCGCGGAGTCCAGCGCCCCGGCCAGGCGTACGCGGTCCAGCAGGGCGGGGGCGCTGTCGTCACCGGTGCTGACGGCCAGCAGGGCCCGGGCACGGCCCAGGCGGATGCGCAGCCGGACGTCGTCCGCCGGACCGAGGAGCGCGTCGGCCTCGGCCAGCAGGCCGAGGGCCTCGCTGCCGCCGCCCAGGTGGCGGGCGCCGGCCGCGGCCCAGAGCGCGCAGGCCCGCTGCTGCTCGGCCGGAACGGACGGCACCTCCTGGAGCAGCGCGTCGCCGAGGCTCTTCGCCCGGTGCCACTCCCCGCTCTCCACGTACGCCGTCAGCAGCACGACCTGGGCCTGGACCCGTTCGGGCCTGGCCGCGTCGAGGGTGTCGGCGGCGCCGGCGGCGTCCTCCGCGAAGGTGACGGACTCGGAGAGGCGCCCCGTGCGCCGGTAGAGGTCGGCGAGTTCGATCGCGGCCCGGGTGCGCATGAGCGGCGCGGCGGCGGTGATCGGGTCGTGGAGCAGCTCCAGCAGGGTCGCCTCGCGCTCGGCGTCGGCTCCGAGCCGGTCGAGCACGGTGGCCAGTTCCCAGCGGGCCTCCCAGCGCACCTCGTCGAACCCGCCGTCACCGGCCTGCCGGACGACGGTCTCCAGCTGGCTCCGGGCCGCGGACCAGTCCCCGGCCAGCTGGCTGGAGCGGGCGGCGACCAGCAGGCCCACGAGCTGGAGCCGGTGGGTGCGCTGCTTGTCCTGGGCCTCGGGCTCGGACAGTTCCTCGAGCGTCACCCCGAGCCGCCCGGCGATGACCTTGGCCGCCTTGAGGCTGGGGATCCGATGACCGCTCTCCACCAGCGAGACGTAGCTGGAAGAGACGCCCTCTCCGGCGAGATCTCCCTGGGACAGACCCTGTACGCGACGTCTCTCCCGAACACGTTTCCCGAATGCTGGCTGTTCGATCGTCAAGGTTCGGCTCGCTGTGTGGTTGAAGGGGCGGATGAATATTTACGGAGTGTGACAAAGGATTCTACCCGACTTGGCCCGTTCGGTGAGGCTGAGTCGTGGGTTGGTGTCAATTTTTGCGGATTCTTGGTGGATTCATGTAGTCACATTCGAGTCATGTTAAAGTCAATACTCATGACAATGGATCCGCGGCCCGGCCGACGGCGTCGGTGGGGCATCTATGTCCTGTTGGGCGCGGTGGCCGTCAGTTCGGTCGGCGAGGCGATGATGGTCGTCGCCGTCCCGTGGTTCGTGCTGCAGACGACCGGGAGCGTGGCGCAGACCGGAATCCTCGTCGCCCTCGGCGCCGTTGCCTCGGGAGCCGTCGGATTCGTCTCCGGCCCCCTGGTCGACCGCTGGGGATTCCGGGCGACGGCAGTGCTCTCGTACGCGGTCGGCGGTATCGGTGCGGCCTGCATCCCGGTCATGCACGCCCTGGACATGCTGAATTTCCCCACCCTCGCCGCACTGGTCGTGGCCGCCAATGTCCTGGACATTCCCGCCTCGGCGGCCGTCACCGGTCTGGTGCCCGAACTCGCCGAGGACGCCGGCATGCCCCTGGAGCGCGGCAATGCGCTCCTCAGCGGGGTCCATCAGGTCGCCCAGCTGTGCGGACCGCCGCTGGGCGGCGCCGCGGTCGCCCTGCTCGGCGTCGCCGACGTGCTCCTCATCGACGCGGTGGCCTGCCTGGCGGCCGCGGCCCTCATCCTCGGCTGGCTGACGGCGGGCCGCGCCCGGCCCGCCGGCCGGCCGGCCGCCCCGTACCTGAGCGAACTGCGCTCGGGCCTGCGCACCCTGCGCGAGCACCGGCTGCTGCGCACCGTGGCCGCCTCCGGGACGGCCTTCAACGGGCTCGACAGCGGGCTGGCGGGGGTGGTCCTCGTGACCTACGCCTACCAGCACCTGGGCAGCGCGACGAGCCTGGGCATCCTGCTCACCGCCTTCGGACTGGGGGCGGTCGCGGGCACCGTGGGCTACGCCGTCGTGGGCCACCGGCTCGGCGCACGCCGGGTGTACCTCGGCTCCGGCCTCGCCGTGGCCCTGCTGATCGGCGCCCTCGCCGCCCTGCCCTCCCTGCCGGTGGGGGCCGCACTGCTCGCACTGCTCGGCGCCTTCGCCGCCCCGGTGGGCCCGGTGCGCACCGGCGTGCTGCAGCGGAGCGTCCCCCGCGAGCAGTACGGGCGGGTGACGGCCGCGGTCGACACCGCCGGGCTGGTGGCCGTACCGCTGGGGGCCTCCTTGACGGTGGTGATGGTGGGGGCCGTCGGCCTGCGCCCGGCGATCGTGACCCTCGCCTGCGGCTATCTGCTGGTGGTCGCCTGCTGCTGGGCGGCCCCCGCACTCCGCGGGATGCACGCCGATCAGCACTCATGACGAGTATGACTAAACTTGACAATGAATGACTGGGGGTTGACGCTGACCCTCCATGGACTCCGCCCCGAGGAGGGATACATGAGCTCCGCTCCCGCCTGGCCGACTGCTCTCAACCAGCCGGTGCACGCCCCGCACGCCGGGCGCCCGGAGGCGCTCCGAGCCGTCCGGGACCACCTGGCCCGCGACCCCGGCGCCGTCCACGACCTGCTGTGCGAGATCTCCACGCACCGCGCCGCCGGATACGAGATCGAGGCGACCATCGCCACGCTGGACGGTGCGCTCGCCGAGTTCGAGACGTACCGGCCGGGCCGGGTCCCGCGACTGGCGGTCTACATGCCGTCGAACGTCGTCCTCTACTCCTACGCCCTGTACCTGCTGGTGCCGGCCCTCTACGCGGACCGGCTGGCCTTCCGCCCCTCCAGCCAGGTCAAGGAGCAGATGGGCCGGCTGCACCGGCTGCTCGCCGCGCACCACGGCCTGCCGATCGAGCTGACCAACGCCAGCCAGCGGGAGTTCCTGCGCGAGCACGTCCAGCCGGCCGACGTCGTCGTCTTCACCGGCGCCTACCGCAACGCCGAGCAGATCCGTCCCCAGCTCTCCCCGGGACAGCTCTTCCTCTTCCTCGGCTCCGGGGTCAACCCCTTCGTCGTCGCCCCCGGCGCCGACATCGCGAAGGCCGCCCGGGACGCCGTGGAGATACGCATGCACAACGCCGGCCAGGACTGCCTCGGGCCGGACCTGTTCTGCGTCCACGAGGACCTGCTCGACGAGTTCCTCGACACCCTCGTCTCGGAACTCAAGGGACTGCGCTACGGGCCCTACACCGACCCCGGCGCCGACTACGGTCCCGTCTTCTACGACGGCGCGCTGGAGGAGGCCGCCCAGTTCCTGGCCCGCAACCGCCGGCACATCGTCCACGGCGGCCACGTCGACTTCCGCGAGCGCCGCATGGAACCCACCGTCATCGTCGGCGAGGACGTGACACCGCGCACCCTGGTGCCGGAGTTCTTCGCACCCGTCTTCAACGTCGTCGGCTACCGCGACCCCGAGGCCCTCGCGGCCACCCTCACCACCAGTGTGTTCACCGAACGCGCCCTCGGATCGAGCGTGTACGGCGACGCTCCCGACCTGGTCGCCGCGCTGCGCAGGCGCACCACCGTCACCGTCGACACCACCCTGCTGTCCATCGACGACGGCAACGCGCCCTTCGGCGGGTACGGACGGATGGCGAACTACATCACCGACGGCCGGGACATGTGGACCGAACCGGTCCTCGTCTCCAAGGCCGTCGCCGAGCACTTCACGGCAGCCGCCCGATGAGCGGACACACGTACCCCACCGCATGGCACGCCGTCGCCGATCACCTGCGCCACCTCGGCGCCGGCGCGGTCTTCGGCCTGCCCGGTGACGACATGGACCTGCTGGGCGCCCTCGAGGGCACCGACACCCGGTTCGTCCTGTGCCGGGACCAGCGCAACGCCCTCTTCATGGCGACCGGCTACGCCCTCGCCTCCGGCCGCCCCGGCATCGCCGCGGTGGGCAAGGGCCCCGCCCTGACCAACACGCTCACCGGCGTACTGGAAGCCGCCTCCGCCGCCGCGCCCGTCGTGCTCATCGCCGGGGGCACCGCCCTGGACCGGCTGGGCACGGGCGCGTTCCAGGAACTGGACCAGCTCACCGCGGTGCGCCCGTACGTGAAATGGGCGGCGCGGGTGGACCACGCCGACCGGCTGGCGGGCGTACTGGAGAAGGCGCTCACCCTCGCCGTCAACGGCACCCCCGGCCCCGTCTACGTGGAGATCGCGGAGCAGATCGCCGGTGAACCGGTCACCCGCACCGGCCCCTGGCGGCCGGCCGGCCCGCAGCGGCCCACCCCGGACCCCGAGGTGCTGCGGACGACCGCCGACACCATCGCCGCGGCCCGGCGGCCCCTGCTGCTGGTGGGCGGCGGCGCGCGCCACCGCAACACCGGCCGCGTCCTGGAGGCCCTCGCCGAGCGGCTCGGCGCCGGGATCTTCACCACCGCGTCCGGCCGGGGCACGGTCGCCGAGGACCACCCGCTCTTCTGCGGCGTGTCCGGGCTCTACACGGTGGCCCCCGCCGACCGGCTGTGGCACGAGAGCGACCTGGTGATCGCGCTCGGCAGCCGGCTGGAGGAGACCGCGACCTTCGGCTGGCCGGACGCCGCCGGACTCCCGGTGATCCAGGTGGTGACGGGGGAGGAGAGCATCGTCACCGACCGGCCGGGCGCCGGGGTGCTGGGCGACGTGGAGCGGACCGTCGCGGCGTGGACCGCACTGCTGGCCGGGCACGCACCCGCCGCCGACTGGACCGAGCGGGTCCACGAGGTACGGCAGGCACACGCCGTACGGGCCACCGAGCGGGCCGCGGCCGCCGATGCCGCCGCGGCCGCCGGGGGGCCGGGCGCGGGCGGCGTTCCGGTGGCGCGCGTGCTGTCCGCCCTCGACGGCGCCGTCCCCGCGACGCGGATCCTCGTACAGGAGAACGGCCTTCAGGACATGTGGTCGTACTTCTACCCCCACTGGAGCTGCGGCGCTCTCGGCGGGTCGGTCGTGCCCAGCGAGCAGACCCCGCTCGGCTTCGGCGCCGCGGCCGCCGTGGGCGTCGCCCTCGCCGAACCGGACCGGCCCGTGGTGGCGGTGGTCGGCGACGGCGCCTTCAACCTCTTCCGCTCCGAACTGCCCACCGTCGCCGACGCGGGAGCCGCCCTGCTGTACGTCGTCCTCGACAACGGCGGTTACGGATGGCTCCAGACCAACCTGGACCGGGTCTCGGGGACCGAATCGCGGTTCGCCTTCACCGTCGACCGCCCGACCGGATCCGAGGGCCTCGCCCGCGCATACGGTCTTGGATACTGGCGAGTTGACAACCCGGACGATCTCCACGGCGTCCTCCATACGGCGTGGGAACACTGCGCGGAACACGGCACGGCAGGAGTGGTCGAGGTGGGGGTGTCCCTCACCGACAGCCCCCCGGGAACCTCCGGGTCGAACGGCGACTTCCCACTGCGTGAGGACGAATGAACGACTGCGAGACAAGGACGAGGCAATGGCCGTAGCGCTCTTCTTCCCCGGGCTCATTCCCACCCGGTTCGACGCGATCAGCGAGTTCGTCACCACGAACGACCACGCCAAACGCAGATTCGCCGAGGCGGACGAGGTGCTGGGCTACTCCCTGGCCGATGCCTACCGCGAGGCGTCGATCTACGACTGGGAGGTGTTCGAGACCGGGTTCATGGCGCTCACCCTCGCCCTCGCCGACTGCGCGCAGGCCCGCCACGGCGGTCGGCCCGCCGTGTGCGGCGGGCAGAGCTTCGGCGCCTTCATGGCCGCCGTGTGGGCCGGGGCCCTGACCTACCCGGACGCGCTGGAGCTGATCCGGCGCAGCGTCGCCGTGGAGACGGACTACTTCGACTCGCTCCAGGAGCCGCTGGGCTGCCACTTCTTCTACCGGCTCCCGCACGACACGGTGCAGCGGCTGGTGGAGGAGACGCGCGACCGCGGCGAGTGGATCGAGCTGTCGGTCGTCCTCGACGAGGAGGTCCACGCGGTGTCCGCGTCGCTGCGCTCCCTGGAGCGCTTCGAGCAGCGGGTCCGCGAGGAGGGCGGTTTCCCCTTCTACACGATGAACCGGGCCGAGCACTGCTCCGCCGTCTCCGGGCTGCGCACGCGCCTTCACGACGAGGTCTACGGCACCGTGCCGTGGAACGCCCCCGGGATACCCGTCGTGTCCGACGTGGACGGGCGGCTGCTGACCGACCCCGAGGAGATCAAGCAGGACCTGCTGGACGGGTGGACCACGCCCGTCCACTGGCAGACCATCCTGCGCGGACTGCAGACGGCGGCGGTCGACGAGGTGTGGATCCCGGGGCCGCGCAACATGTTCGCGCGGATCACCAACAAGTCCATCCCCACCCGGGTGATCACCCCGAAGACGGCGCTCGAACCGTGAGCGCCGGGACGAGGACGCCGACGGACCCGGCCGGCCGCCGGGTCCTGTCGGCCGCGCTGTTCGCGAGCGCCCCGGCGGAGGTGCTCGACTTCCTGCTCCCGCTGTGGGCGGGCTCCACGCTGCACGCCGGAGCCTCCGCGGTCGGCGCCCTCATCGCCTTCGAGGCGGTGCTGTCGCTGATCGTGCGCCCGCTGGCCGGGGAGCTGGCCGACCGCTTCGACCAGCGGCGGGTGGCCGCGGCCGGTGCCGCGCTGTACGCCCTGTCGTTCGCGGGGTACGCGCTCGCCGACTCGCTGGCGGTGGCCTTCGTGGCGGCCGGCCTGGGCGGCGCCGGCGGGGCCCTGTTCTGGGTCGCGCTCCGGGCCTGGACCGGGCGGCGCTCCCAGGACGGCGACGGCACCTCCGCCTACGGCAAGTTGCTGTCGGCGGAGGGCCAAGGGGCCTTCATCGGCTACCTGGTGGCCTTCTCGCTGCTGGAACGCGGCGGATACCCGCTGCTGTTCTGGCTGGGCAGCGCCGCATGCGTGGTGGCGACCGCCTCGCTGCTGCGCGGACCCCGTGAGGAACGGGACCGCACGGGAGCCGGCCGCGAGGACCGGCTCGGGGCGGCCGGGCGCCGGCTGCTGCCGCTGATGGTGGTGTCCGCGGTGACGGCCGCCGCCGAGGCCGGCCTGTGGATGCTCCTGCTGCTGCGGCTCCAGGGCGACCTGGAGCTGTCCCCGAACGAGATCGCGCTGGTCTTCGCCCCCGGCTTCGTGGTGTTCGTCCTGCTGCCGGAGCACACGCACCACCTGACCGACCGGCTGGGCCGCACGCCGACCATGGTCGCCTCGTTCGCGGCGAGCGCGCTGTTCGCCGCGGGGCTCGCGGTGGTCTCCACACCGCTGGCGATCGCCGCCTTCTGGACCGTGGCCGCCGCCTGTTTCGCGGCGCAGATCCCGGTGGAGCAGGCCACGGTGGCCGCCGCGTCCGGAGGGCGGATCGGCCGGGGCATGGGGCTCTACGAGAGCGCCCGGCTGGCCGGCGTGGTGGCGGGCCCGCTAATGATGGGCGTGCTCTACGAGCAGCTCGGCTGGACCGCCGCCTGTGTGGCGGCCGCGGCCACCTCGGCCGTGGGGGCGCTCGTGGTCCCGTACGCGGTCCGCACCCTGCACCTGCCGCAGGAGAAGAAGAACCCCGAGACCCCGAACCCGAACCCGGACCCGAACCCGGACCCGAACCCGGCCGGGTCCGGGTCCGGGTCCGGGCCGGAGACCGTACCCGTGAGAGAGGACACAGAAGACATGGACATGAGCAAGCCGGAACCGGCGCAGCCGTCGGCGGAGACCACCCTCGGGCCCAAGGAGCACGCCCGCAAGGAGCGCCGGGACTGGTACATCCACACGGTCGCGTTCGCGCTGGGGCAGCTGGTCCTGTGGACCCTGGACTCCAGCTGGCTCGTATGGCAGATCACGGACGGCAGCGTGCCCGACGACCAGCGCGGACCGCTGGTCTGGTTCGGTCGTATCTGGCTGACCATCTGGGTGATCGACACGCTCTGGTCCTGGTCCTACACCATCTGGCCGCGGGAGAAGAAGTCCAAGTCGTCGTAGGCGCGCCACGCGGCGGTGCGCAGGCCGGCCCGGGGCGGTGCGCCCCGGGCCGGCGGCCGTCCGGGGTCACTTCAGGTCGAGCGGTAGCCGGTCGTAGCCGCGCAGCGAAGTGACGCGCGTACGGGGCTCCGCCGGACCGGCGTGCGCGATGTGCGGGAACCGGGCCAGCAGCCGGGGGAAGACGACCTGGGCCTCCATCCTGGCCAGGGCCGCTCCCAGGCAGTAGTGCGCGCCGGCGCCGAAGCTGAGCGAGCCGGACACCGGCCGGCCCGGCAGGAAGGTGTCGGGGGACTCGAACCGCTCGGGGTCGCGGTTGGCTCCGGCGAGCAGGGCCACGACCTGGGTCCCCTTCTCGATGCGCACGCCGTTCAGTTCGGTGTCCTCGCCGGTCCAGCGCGAGGCGATCTGGATGGGCGGGGTGAAGCGCAGCATCTCGTCGACCCATGCGCCGATGTCGTCCCCCTCGCCGCGCAGCCGGGCCAAGAGCTCCGGCCGGTCGAGGAGGGTGGCGGTGCCGTTGCCGATGAGGTTGCTGGTGGTCTCGTAGCCCGCGGAGTAGAGCAGGACGAGATTGGCCAGCAGCTCGCGGCGGGTGAGCCGGTCGCCGTCGGCCTCGCGGACCGCGATCAGCGTGCTGACCAGGTCCTCGCGCGGATCGGCCCGCCGCTCGGCGACCAGTGCGCCCAGCCGGTCCCAGAGTTCGGCGGTGGCCGCGTCGGCGCGTTCCAGGTCGGGGCCCAGGAGGTTCTGCTCGATGGCCGCCGTGATGTCCCGCACGCGCGGCCCGAACCAGGCGCGGTCCTCCTCGGGGATGCCGAGCAGTTCGCCGATGACGGTGATGGGCAGCGGCAGGGCGAGGTGTTCCATCAGGTCGACCGGGCCGGCGGCGGCGCGCTCGGCGAGCCGGTCGAGCAGCCCGTCGGCCAGCCGTTCCACCGCGGGCCGCAGCGCTGCGACGCGGCGCGGGGTGAAGGCCCGGCTGACCAGGCGGCGCAGCCGTTCGTGGTGGGGCGAGTTCTGGTTGACCATCTCGCCCATCAGCGAGTGGACGGCCAGGTGCTCGGGACCCTCGGGCCAGGTACGGGCGATCCATTCGTCGTCCTCGACCCGGAAGAGGGGATCGCGCAGCACACGGTCGCAGTCGGCGTAGCGGGTGACGACGACGGTTCCGTCGGGCAGCCGGGCCACGGGGGCCCGCGCGCGGAGCACCGCGTAGAGGGGGTAGGGGTCGGGGCAGCCGAGAGGGCTGAACAGGGCGCGGAGAGCGCGGCGTACCTGGGCCTGATCGCTCATGGTGCCTCCTGGCCCCGGGCTCGCTCGTACGGCCGAGTCCGGGAGTCGGTGGATCCGCTGCTCCGGCCCCGCGTCGGGCCGGTCCGGAGCAGCGGCGGGAAGTGGGACCGGCCGGTCAGGCGGCCAGCTGCTTCTCGATGCGGATCACGATGTCGGACACGAGCTGGAGCTCCTTGAGCTCCTCCTCGGGGAGGGTGACCCCGAAGCGCTCCTCGGCTGCGACGATGACCTCGACCATGGCGAGGGAGTCGACGTCGAGGTCGTCGATGAAGTGCTTCTCCTCGGTCACGTCGGCCGGTTCGACGTCGGCGACCTCGTTCAGGATCTCGGCGAGTCCGGAGATGATCTCTTCACGCGTCATGGCGGTTGCCTCTCTTGGGTGCGTGCGTGCGTAGGTGCGTACGGGTGCGGTGGCGGATGCTGTGCCGGTGCGCCGGCTCAGCGGTCCTCTTCGGGGACCGGCTTCAGCGCGGAGAGGTCGACGACGTGGTCGGCGAACTTCTTCTCGATGCCGATGAGCCGCAGTTGGCGGTACAGGCTCTCGATGCCGAGCTGCTTCATGGTCAGCCCCTGCGGGGCCGAGTCGGCCTCTCCGCCCTCCTCGATGTTGAGGGCGATCGGCGCGGCGAGCTCGATGACCTCGCGGATGTCGTCGCCGTAGCCCTCCTGCACGCCCTGGCGCAGGGCGTGCAGACCGAAGCTGACGTGCCGTGACTCGTCGCGGCACATGGCCGTGAAGCCGGCCTTCAGTCCGGCGAGCAGCGGAATGCCGTGCAGGGAGTTCACGATGGCCCGCTGGCCGACGAGGGCGAGGACGCCTTCGGTGATCAGGTGGAAGAGGGCCACGGCGCGCAGCCACCGCCGGTAGTCCGACGGGTTCTCCTGCAGCTCCCGGATGATCTCGGTCTCGACGCGGCTGAGCTCCTGGTGGGCCGGCGTGACCATGTTCCACGCCTGCACCAGCATCCGCTTCGGGTCGGGGTCCAGACCGAGGAGCTCCTCGCCCAGCCGCAGCATCAGCTGGGTGTGGCGCGTCTCGTCGGCGATCTGCGTACCGAGGTAGAGGTGGTCGCGTTCCTCCGGGGCCCCGGTCAGGATCGGGCCCAGCAGGTCGAGTCCGGTGTACTCGCCGATGATGAAGGTGGCGATGGACTCCTCGATCATCCTGCGGGCGGCCTTGGGCAGCCGCTTGTCGAAGTCCTCGCGGTCCGGCCCCAGTTCGATGGCCTGGGCCGACCACTGCTGCTTCTCCCAGCGCTCGTAGAGAGCCTGTGGCTGTGGCTGCTGTTCGGTGACGAGATCGGCGTGCCGAAGGACGTCCTTCAAGGGGAGTTTCGGCATCTCGGCGAGCGAGGCGTCGTCGAGCAGCAGTGTGCTCCAGCGCGGCATATCAACTCTCCATGACTGTTGAGTCAAGTCCATGACTATCCATGAATTCGACAGTGAACAGCACTCACGGCGCATCGTCAACGCGGATCGGGTCCTGTGAGGTTGCCTCCGAGATTTGTTCAGTCATGTTTCTTGACTCTCGAGTCGAGAGTGTGTCAATGTTTGGTCATCAGCCCGACGGGGCGGCCCAACAGGCCCTCCCCGCAAGGCTGTTGAAGCTCACGGCAACCAGGAAGGGAGGCGGACATGACGCAGACACGGGCTCGTGCCACGGATTGCCGCGTGGTCATCACCGGCACCGGCGTCGTCTCCCCGATCGGCTGCACCACCGAGGAGTTCTGGGCCTCGGCCCTCGCCGGCCGCACCGGCATCCGGGCCATCGGCCGCTACGACGCCGACACCCTTCCGACCCGGTTCGCCGGCGAGGTGGTGGACTTCGACCCGAAGCCGTACATGCCCAACAAGCAGGGCCGCCGGCTCGACCGGTACGCACAGTTCGGGCTCGCCGCCGCCCTCCAGGCGGTACGGCAGGCCCGGCTGGAGATCGGCGAGGAACTCGCCACCCGTACCGCCGTGCTCGTGGGCTCCGGATACGGACCGGGCCAGCTCATGCAGTCGGCCATCCACGACCTGCGCGACCACGGACGCCGCCGGATGACCCCGTACCTCGCCTCCAGCGGTTCGCTGGACAGCGCGGCGGGCGAGATCGCCTTCCGGCTCGGCGCACGGGGCCCCTCCGGCGCCACCGCCACCGCCTGTGCGACCGGCGCCACCTGCATCGGTGACGCGATGCGGATGATCCGGCACGGATACGCGGACGTCGTCATCGCCGGCGGCGCGGACGACGCGGTCAACCCGCTCGACCTCGCCGCCGCCGCCAACGCGGGCGCCCTGTCCCGCCGCGACGACGATCCGGCCCTGGCCAGCCGCCCCTTCGACCGGGCCCGGGACGGGTTCGTCATGGGCGCCGGCGCGGGCATCGTCGTCCTGGAGTCCGCCGAGCACGCACGCCGCCGGGGCGCCACCGTCCTGGCCGAACTGGCGGGCTACGGCGCGACCACCGACGCGTACCACTCGACCCACCCGCACCCCGAGGGCCTCGCCGCCCGCCAGGCCATGACCGACGCCCTGGACGACGCGGGGGTGCGGCCCGAGGAGATCGACCACATCTCCGCCCACGGAACCGGCACCCAGCTCAACGACCGCATCGAGAGCGCGTCCATCCGCGCGGTGTTCGGCCGGCACGCCCTGCGCGTGCCCATCAGCTCCCTCAAGTCGATGACCGGTCACATGATCGGCGCCGCGGGAGCCGTCGAGCTGATCGCCGCGGTGGGCACGATCCGCGACGGCATCGTGCCGCCGACCGTCAACTGCGACGACCCCGAGGACCCGGAGCTGGACTACGTCCCGCACACCGCGCGGCCCCACGCCGTACGCACGGTGCTCAGCAACTCGTTCGGATTCGGCGGGCACAACGCCGTACTCGTCCTCCGGGCCCACCCCGGGGAGCACCGGTCCCAGGGAGGAGAGCGATGACCAGCACGAGGCCGCAGCCCGAGGAGTACTGCCAGGCCGACCGCGTCTTCTACGACATCGCCGGCCGCCACAACGAGGACGACACCTCCTGGTTCACCCGCACCGCCGCCCCCGCCCCCGAGGGCTGGGAACGCCGCGAGATGGACGTGTGGATCGTGCACACGCCGGTCGGCCACGTCATGCCGCAGCAGGGCTGGAAGATCCACATCTCCGGTCTGCCGGACAACGCCCGCCGCATCGTGGACGCCGCCTGGGAGTACTGCACCCGCGAGGGGCTGCCGTTCAAGTTCCTGCGCAGCGTCGACGTCCTGACGACCCACAGCCTCAAGTACGCACCGCGCTCCTCCAGCGGCAAGCTGGTGACGATCTACCCGAGCGACGAGGGCCAGCTCCACCGAGCCCTCGAAGAGCTGGGCGCGCTCCTCGACGGCGAGGCGGGCCCGTACATCCTCACCGACCTGCGGTGGGGTGCCGGACCGCTGCACGTGCGCTACGGCGGCTTCATCGCCCGCTGGTGCACCGACGAGGACGGCACGCCCGTCGCGGCGATCGAACGCCCCGACGGCACGCTGGTCCCCGACCGGCGCCGGCCCGTCTTCGAGGTGCCCGACTGGGTCGAGATGCCCGCCTTCCTGGCCGAGCAGCTGGCGGCCCGCGAGGCGAGCGGCTCGGCCGCGGACTTCCCGTACCGGGTCGAGCGCGCCCTGCACTTCTCCAACGGCGGCGGCGTCTACCTGGCGAAGGACGCCGAAGGACGCCAGGTCGTGCTGAAGGAGGGCCGCCCCCACGCGGGCCTCGACGGCCGCGGCCGGGACGCGGTGACCAGGCTGGCGCGGGAGCGCCGGGCCATGGAACACCTCGCCGGCATCCCCGGCATCCCCGCCCTGTACGAGCACCGCGTCGTGTGGGAGCACCACTTCCTGGCCGTGCAGCACCTGGAGGGCGACACCCTGCAGGGCTGGCTGGCCCGGCACTACCCGCTGACCAAGGCCGGACCGACCGACACCGAACTCACCGCCTACGCCCGCCGGGCGCAGACCGTGGCCGACCGCATCGAGGCACTCGTCGCCGAGGTGCACGCCCGCGGCATGATCTTCGGCGACCTGCACCCGGCGAACATCCTCATCGACGACGAGGACCGCGTCTCACTGGTCGACTTCGAACTCGCCGTACCCGTAGAGGAGGCGGACCGGCTCGGCCTCGGCCACCCCGGTTTCGCCGGCACCGGACGCACCGGCTTCGCCATCGACCGGCACGCCCTGGCCGCCCTGCGGCTGTGGCTGCTGTTCCCGCTCACCGGGCTGAACGAGCTCGACCCGGGCCGCGGCGTACACCAGGCGGACATCGCCGAGCAACGGTTCGCCCTGCCCGCCGGCAGCCTGGACGCCGTACGCCGCGAACTGGCCCCCGGCGAGCAGGCCCGCGACCGGGTGCCGCCCGTGCTCCGCGAGCCGCTGAGCGTGGACTTGGACGAGGCGCGGCCCGACTGGGCGGCCGTACGCAAGTCACTGGCGGAAGCCGTCCTGCTCTCGGCCACCCCCGAGCGCACCGATCGGCTCTTCCCCGGCGACGTACGGCAGTTCCTCACCGACGGGCTGGGCCTCGCCCACGGAGCGGCGGGCGTCCTGTGGGCGCTGCACACCTCCGGCGCGGGGCGCTTCCCCGAGCACGAGGAGTGGCTGCTGAAGACGGCCGACCGACGACCGCCCTCGCGGCCGGGCCTCTACGACGGGGCACACGGAGTCGCCCACGTCCTGCGGGAGTTCGGCCACCTGGAAGCGGCCGAAGGACTGCTGGCCCGCAGTGCGGACGCCGTCGGGGCCCTGCGCGACGTGAGCCTGCAGCGCGGCACGGCGGGCATCGGACTCGACCTGCTCGACGCCGCGGCCCGGACGGGCGGCGACCATCTGCGCCACGCCCTGGCCCTCGCGGACCGGACGGCGCAGGCGATCGCCCTGGGCACCGCCCCGGGCATTGCCGCCGGCCCCGGCCGGGGCAGCCGGGCCGGGCTGCTGCGCGGCTGGTCCGGACCCGCCCTGTTCTTCCTGCGGCTGTACGAGGACACGGCGGACACGGCCCACCTCGACCTGGCGGTCCGGGCGCTGCACCACGACCTCGACCTGTGCACCACGGCCGAGGACGGCTCGCTCCAGGTCGACGGCGGATTCCGGTCGCTGCCGTACCTGGAGGTGGGCAGTGCAGGGATCGCGCTGGTCGCCGACCAGGTCCTCGCCCACCGCCCGGACGACCGGCTGGAGCAGGCCCTTCCGCTCCTGGTGCGGGCGGCCGAGCCGGAGTTCACCATCGAGCCGCACCTGTTCGGCGGCCGGGCCGGCCTGCTGGCCACGCTCGCCTCGCTGCGCACCCGCACCGCGGGAGCGGCACCCGGGCCGGCCGTGGCGCGGCACCTGTCACGACTGCACTGGCACGCGCTGTCCTACCGCGGCCACCTCGCCTTCCCCGGCGAGCAGTTGCGCAGGATCTCGATGGACCTGGCCACCGGCGGCCCCGGCATCCTGCTGGCCCTCACCGCGGCACTGGACGGACGGCGGGACTTCCTGCCCTTCCTCGCGCCGCGCACGGACCGGCACCCCACCGGCGTGGACCACCACGCCCCCTGAGTTCCGGACGGCATCCGCCGACCGGTCGTCCACTGACCCCGATACATCGGAGAGGAGGAAACATCATGTCGATCGTTCTCGACCTGCAGGGCCTTGAGGTCCCCGCCGAGGAGACCACGCGCGTCGCCAGCACCGCCAGCAACCACTGCTGAACGAGCTGAGCAGCTCCGGTGCCCGCCCTTCGGGGCGGCACCGGAGCTCGTCCATTTTCCGCGCGTTCCGCGCGTTCTGTGCGCCGGGCCGACACCGGCGCCCCCGAAGGACCTTGAGGGAGAGACCCGGATGAGCGGCCTGCTCGACGGCAAGAGACTCGTCATCACCGGTGTGATCACCGAGAGTTCGATCGCCTACGCCGTGGCGCGCCTCGCCCAGCAGGAGGGCGCGCACATCGTCCTCACCGCGTACGGACGCACCTCGCTGGTGCAGCGGCTCGCCCGCCGGCTGCCCCACCCACCCCCGGTCGTGGAACTCGACGTCACCGCGCCCGACCAGCTCGCCCAGCTCGCCGACCGCGTCGGCGAGCACCTCGACGGCGTCGACGGCGTGCTCCACTCCGTCGCGCACGCCCCCGCCGCATGCCTCGACGGCGGATTCATGACCGCCGGCTGGAACGACGTCTCGGCCGCCCTGCACACCTCCACGTACTCGCTCCAGGCCCTCGTAGTGGCCTGCCGACCCCTGCTGCGCCCCGGAGCGTCCGTCGTGGGCCTGGACTTCGACGCCTCCCGGGCCTGGCCCGGCTACGACTGGATGGGCGTGGCCAAGGCGGGGCTGGAGGCGTGCAGCCGCTACCTGGCACGCGAGCTCGGACCCGACCGCATCAGGGTCAACCTGGTCGCGGCCGGCCCCCTGCGCACCCTGGCCGCGCGCGGCATCGGCGGCGACGGAGCGTCCTTCGAGGCCGGGTGGGCGACGAAGGCCCCGCTGGGCTGGGACGCCGCCGACCCGGCCCCCGTCGCCCGAACCTGCCTGGCCCTGCTGTCGGACTGGCTCCCCGCGACCACGGGCGAGATCGTCCACGCGGACGGCGGCCACCACATCATCGGGAGCTGACGTGCACCACCTGGGATCCGCCCACGGGCCCGACATCACCTTCCTCGGCGTGCCGCGGCTCGACCTGTCCGACCCGCCCGAGGACGCCGACGTCGTCATCCTCGGCGCCCCCTTCGACGGCGGCACCTCGCACCGGCCCGGCGCCCGCTTCGGCCCCTCCGCCATGCGCCAGGCCTGCTACCTGCCGCAGAACGGCGCCCGCCGCAGCCTGGCCATGGGCGTGGACCCGCTCACGGAACTGAAGGTGTACGACGCCGGGGACGTCCCCTGCTACTCCGGCGACATCGAGCAGAGCATCAAGAACATCGAGCAGGCGGTCCGGATGACGGCCGCGCTCGGCGCCGTCCCGGTCGTCCTCGGCGGCGACCACACCATCGCCCTTCCCGACATGCGCGGGCTGGCCCGCCATCACGGCTTCGGGCGGATCGCGATGCTGCACTTCGACGCGCACGCCGACACCGGCGAAGTGGAGGACGGCCCGCTCTACGGCCACGGCAAGCCGATGCGCCAGCTCATCGAGTCGGGTGCGGTGCGCGGCGACCGCTTCCTGCAGATCGGGCTGCGCGGCTACTGGCCCGGCCCCGACACCCTGCGCTGGATGGCCGGCCAGGGCATGCGCTCGTACGAGATGTCCGAGATCACCTCGCGCGGCCTGCCGGCCTGCCTCACCGAGGCCTTCGCCATCGCCACGGACGACTGCGACGGGGTGTTCCTGTCCGTCGACGTGGACGTGGTGGACCCGGGCCAGGCGCCGGGCACCGGCACCCCGGAGCCGGGCGGCCTCACCTCCCGCGAACTCCTGGACGCGGTGCGCCGGATCGCCTACGAGCTCCCGGTGGTCGGCGTCGAGGTCGTCGAGGTGGCTCCGCCCTACGACCACGCCGAGATCACCGCCTACCTGGGCAACCGCGTCGTCCTGGAGGCGCTCTCCGGCATCGCCCGGCGGCGCCGCGACCTGGCCCCGGGCACGACGCGATGGGATCCGCGCACACCGCTGCTGGAACGGGACATGCAGGAAGGAACACACCGGTGACCGTGACGAGGACCCAGGAACCGACGGCACGGACGGTGCCCCCGGACCCGGTGGTCGCCGCTCCCGCCGCGGCCCCCGCACTCGCCGACGCGGCCGGCACGCTCACCGGGCCCGCGCTCACCCGCCGGGTGCTCGCCGCCGCACGGGAGCTGCGTGGCCGCGGTGTCGCTCCCGGCGACCGGGTCCTGGTCAAGGGCGACAACTGCGTCGACTACGTCGTGGCCCTGCTCGCCCTGATGCACCTGGACGCTTCCCTGGTCCCGGTGGACCACCGGCAGTCCGCCGCCGACGGACGGTTCGCCGCCCGCCGGGCGCGGGCCCGCTGGCTGCTGACCGGCGAGGACGGTGCCGGCGACTTCCCGGGCGAGGGCGTACTGGCCTACCCCGGCTGCGGGGCCGGGTCCGCCCCCCTGGACGGCGAGGTCGACCTCGCCGCCTGGTTCGCCCGCACCGACGCCGTGGTGCTGTGGTCCTCGGGAACCACCGGCCGCCCCAAGGGGATCGTGAAGTCCGGGCGCGCCCTCCACGACAACACCCTCCGCACCGTCCGGGCCATGGGCTACCGCGCGGACGACGTCCTCGCCCCGCTGCTGCCCTTCTCCCACCAGTACGGCCTGTCCGTGGTGCTGCTGTGGTGGCTGGCCCGCTGCACCCTGGTCGTCACGCCCTACCAGCGGCTCGACGTGGCCCTCGCACAAGCCGCCGACCACGGGGTCACCGCCGTGGACGCGGCCCCGTCCACCTACCACTCCCTGCTCGGCGTGGTGCGCCGCCGCCCTGAGCTGCGCGCCGCGCTGAGCCGCGTACGCCTGTGGGGCGTCGGCGGCGCGCCGCTGCCCGCCCCGCTCGCCGCCGCCTTCCCGCAGGCGCTGGGGCGCCCGCTGCTCGACGGGTACGGGCTGACCGAGCTCGGCAACGTCTCCCTGGCCACGCCCGACGCGCCCACCGGCTGCGGCCGGCCGCTGCCCGGCATCGGGGTACGGGTGATCCGCCCGGACGGCGAGGAGGCCGCACCCGGCGAGCTCGGTGAGATCGAGGTGCTCTCGCCCGGCCTGATGGAGGGCCACCTGCTCGGCGACGGCACGCTCGCGCCCGTGCCGCAGGACTCCTGGTACGCGACGGCCGACCTCGGGTACGTCGACGCCGACGGCAATCTGCACGTCGTGGGCCGCAACCAGGCGGTGCACCGGTCGGGCTTCACGCTGTACCCGGAGAGCCTGGAGCGCAAGGCGGAGGCCTGCGGCCGCCAGGTGAAGGCCCTGCCCGTCGAGGACGTGCGGCGCGGCTGGGCCCTGCACTTCGTCGTGGCCGACCCCGAGGGTGCCTCGCCCGCCCACTGGCGGCGGCGGATGGCCCCGCACCTGGCCGCGTACGAACAGCCCAATGCCGTCCACGTGGTGGACCGGTTCCCGCTGAGCGCCAACGGGAAGACCGACACGGCGGAGCTGCGCAGGATGGTCGGTGTGGGGGGCTGACGCCGGCCCGCCCGGCCCTCCCGGTACCGGTCGCTCCGCCCGTTCCCCCGCGGGCGGAGCGACCCGCTGTTCAGCGCCGGAGCAGGAGGAGCGAGGCGTTGTTCCCGCCGAACCCGAAGCTGTTCACGGCCGCGGCGCGGGCGCCCGTCAGTTCCAGCGGGGCCGTCGGCAGCACGAGGCGCTCCGTCGGCTCGGGGGCGCGGAGACCCGCGGTGGGCGGGGCGATGCCGGTGCGCAGGGTCAGGGCGGCCGCGGCGATCGCCGGGGCGCCCGAGATGTGCAGCAGGTGGCCGATGGCGCCCTTGTGCGAGCTGACGGGCAGGGCGCGGGCGCCGCTCTCCGCGGCCACCGCCTCCAGGGCCGTCAGCTCCGCCGCATCGCCCTGACCCGTTCCGGTCGCGTGCGCGTGGACGTGGTCCAGCCGGTCCGCGGCGGCGTCGGCGAGGGCGTCGCGCATGCACCGGGCGACCTGGGCCGCATCGGAGGCCGCGGCCTTCGGGCCGGAGACCCGGCAGGCCGCGCCCGCGACGGCGATGTCGGCAAGGGCGCCGCGGGCGCGGGCGCGTTCGGCGTGCTCCAGGACGACGGCCCCGCCGCCCTCGCCGAGGGAGATGCCCGCCCGCTCGGCGTCGAAGGGCCGGGCGGCGGTGCGGCCGACGGCCCGGACGACGTCCATGCTGGCGTACTCGTACTGGTTGAGCACCGACGAGCCCACCACGACGGCGACGGGCGTGGCGCCCGCGCGCAGCAGTTCGCGGGCGTACCCGACGGCGAAGACGGCCGAGGCGCAGGCGTGCGAGAGGTGGAGGACGCGGGGGGACGCGGAGGCGCCGCCGGAGCCGAACACGCCCGCCGGATCCGGGCCGAGGAACTCCCGTTCCTCGTCGAGGAGCCGACCGTCCGGTGCCGGTGCCGGTGCCGGTGCCGGTGCCGGCGCCGGGGCAGTGGCCGGGGCCTGGCCGACGACGAGCACCACGGCGCCGTCCGGCAGCTCCGCCAGACCGGCCGCGCGCAGCGCCTCGCCGAACGCCGCGCGGGCGTAGGCGCTCTTGCGGGGCGCGTCGCCCGGCGCCGGGTCCCACGGCACCTCACCGACCGGCTCCCCGCGGTAGAGCGGCGCGGCGAAGCGCCGGGCGGCGCCCAGGGCGGAGCGCCCGCCGAGCAGACCCTGCCAGTACGGCTCCACACCGCGGCCGAAGGGGGTGACCAGGCCGAGTCCGCTGATGACGATGTCGCTCACAGGCCGGACGCCTTCCACGTGGTGGCGAGGGCGAGACAGTCCGCGTCGCGCGGGTCCTCGCCGGGGAACACGATCAGGTCCAGAACGACGGCGGCCGGGCGCGCGGCGGTGACGGGCGGGGTGAACTCCGCCTGCGCCACCGGGAGCCGCGCCGCCGGGAGCTGCGCCAGCAGGTAGCAGTCCCCGCGGTGTTCCGCGGCGGTCAGGTAGGGGCGCACCAGTTCCGAGGTCTCCAGTCCTACGGAGTCCGAGGGCCGCAGCCGGCGCGCGGGGTCGTGGCAGCGGGCGACGAAGCGACGGGCCGCCCAGGTGCCGTAGTCGCGGCACAGGACGTACAGCGGGGCCGTCGCCCGCAGCTCCTCGGGCAGCGCGCCGAAGGCGGCGCCGAGCGCCGCGGAGGCCGCGTCCACCGGCTTGCGGTGCACCGTGGGCGCCGCCGCGAGCACCGGGGCCGCGGCCAACCGGGCCTCGTCGGTCCCGGCGAGCGCGCGGTGCCACGGCACCGCGACGGGCGCTCTGGTTCCTGTCGTCATCCCAACCCCTCTACCGCAAGTCATGATCTGTCGAATATGCTCAGCCTGTAGTCAAGTTTTGTCAATGAAGTGAAAGGGGAGTCATGCCGCTCCACGTCGGATTCGTCGGGATCGCGTGGCACGGTCATGTGAACCCCACGCTCGGCCTGGTCGAAGAGCTGGTGCGCCGGGGCCACCGCGTCTCCTACGCGGTCACCGAGGCGTTCGCCGAGACCGTGCGGGCCGTCGGTGCGGAACCCGTCGTCTACCGCAACCCGGTCGACGACGCCCTGACCGACGACGGCCTGGACATCTCCCCGACGGACTTCCTCCGGGAGGCCGAGGCCGCCCTGCCCGTACTGACCGAGGCCTGGGCCGACGACCGGCCCGACGTCATCGCCTACGACGGGATCGCCTGGGCCGGCCGGGTCCTCGCCGCCCGGTGGGGGATCCCGGCCGCCGAGATGTGGCCCTCCTTCGTCTCCAACGAGCACTTCTCCCTGGAGGCGGAGTTCCTCGCGGACCATCCGCTGCACCCCGGCATCCTGCGCTTCGTCCGCGAGCTGACCCGCTTCCTCACCGCCCACGGCCTGTCCGGGGACGGCGACTCCGTCACCGCCTTCCTCGGCCACACCGAGCCGCTGCGCCTGGTCTTCCTGCCGCGCTCCTTCCAGTACTGCGGGGAGACCTTCGACGACCGCTTCGCCTTCGTCGGACCCTGCGGCGGCGACCGCGGCTTCCAGGGCGACTGGCAGCCCGCCGACGACCACCGTCCGGTGCTGCTGATCGCGCTGGGCACCGCCTGCTACGACTGGCCCGAGTTCTTCCGGATGTGCGGCGAGGCCGTCGCGGACCTGCCCTGGCAGGTCGTCATGGCGTACGGGCCCGGGATCGACCCCGACGCCATCGGCCCGCTGCCGGAGCACGTCGACGCCCGGCCGCACGTACCCCAGCTCGCCGTCCTGCGCCGCGCCGACGCGTTCGTCACCCACGGGGGCATGGGCAGCACCATGGAGGCCCTGCTCCACGGCACCCCGATGGTGGCCGTCCCGCAGACCCAGGAACAGACCGCCGTCGCCGAACGCATCGACCGACTGGGCCTCGGCGTCCGCCTCGACCGCGACCGGCTGACCGCGCGGACCCTGCGCGAAGCCCTCGTCCGCGTCATGGACGACCCCCGCATCCGCGCCGGCGCGGCCCGGATGCGCGACGAACTGCGCTCCGCGGGCGCCGCCCCCGAGGCCGCCGACCGCCTCGAACGGCTGGTCGCGCCCGCCCCGGACGGCAACTGACCCCCCGCCCCTTCACCGGTCCGCCCACCCACCCATCACCTTCACTCAGGGAGTCACCATGCAGGGCAAACTCGTCAGGCTCGAACGGCCCAGGGACGAGGACTACGAGCTGATGGCACGGTGGTTCGGGCCCGACGCCCCCGCCGCCGTCATGGCCGCCACCGACGGCGACGTCGTCACCGCCGAGGAGTTCCGCAGGCTCGACCAGAACGGCGGGCTGCGTCAGTTCGCCGTCCGCGACGCCGACGACCGGACCGTGGGAGCCGTGCACTTCAAGGCCCAGGGCCCGGTCGGCGGCTACGTCCTCGGCGGTGCGATCGGCGACCGTGAGCTGTGGCGCCGCGGCCTCGGCGCCGAAGCCTTCGACCTGCTCATCGACCACCTCTTCCACGCGCGGGGCGCCCACCGCGTGCAGTTCACCACCGCGCTCTACAACAAGAACGTGCTGCGCCTGGTGACCGGCGTGGGCTTCACCCTCGAAGGCATCCTGCGCGAGTACTTCTACCTCGACGGCCGCCACCACGACGGCGCGGTGTGGGGACTGCTGCGCCACGAGTACTACGCGGCCGTCGAAGAGCTGAAGCGCACCGACCCCACCTTCTCCCTCCCCGACGCCATCCCCGAGGAGGACAAGGCCGAGGCCCGCCGGCTCCTCGCCGAGTACATCGCCGGCCCGTTCGGCAAGACCTCGTCCGGACTCCTGCTCGCCGCCACCGGCAAGGACGCGCAGTGACCCCGCCGGCGGCGGAACGGGCCCCGTCCGATGCGGCCGGACCGCGCTGGAACACGGTCGTCCTCTCCCCGCACTTCGACGACGCGGCCCTCTCCGTCGCCGGCCTGCTCGGCCGCCTGCCCGGCCCCACCGCGGTGCTGACCGTCCACGGCGGCCCGCCGCCCGCCACGGCCCGCGTCTCCTGGTGGGACGCGGGCTGCGGGTTCGCCACGGCCCAGGAGGCGTACCGCGCGCGTCGGGAGGAGGACGCGCGCGCCTGCGCCCTGATGGGCGTGCGCCAGCTGACGCTGCCGAACGCCGACAGCCCGTACCGCCAGGGCGGCGAGCTCACCGGGCTGGGGCCGTTCCTGCGGGAACTGCACCCGGACACCGCGGTCCTGGTGCCGCTGGGCACCGACCAGCCGGACCACGCGGCCGTCCGCGACCAGGCACTCGCCGCCCTCGCCACGACGGCCGACGCCGCCCGCCGGCGTACGTACGCGTACGCGGACCTCCCCTACACCGGAGCCGTGCGCCGCTGGGGCACCGACGCCGCGCCCGACCGCCTCGCGCGCGACCCGCAGTACGGGGGCGCGCTGCGGGAGATGGCGAGCCGGTACCGGATGCGCGTGGCGTACGACGTCCGGCTCGACGACGCCGAGTGGGCCGCCAAGCGCGCGGCCGTCCTGTGCCACGCCTCCCAACTCGCCCCGGTCGCCGTCGGCCACGGCCCCTTCCTGCGCCGGCCCGGCCCCCTCCGGGCCGAACTCGTCTGGGAACTGGAGCCGCGCCCGGACACCCCCGCACGCACTCAGGAGCAGGAGCAGCACTGATGCCCGCCACCCGCCGCACCTCGGTGTCCACCGCGCACTTCGACAAGGCGTACCGCTCCCGGTCCGACCCCTGGGGGACCCTCCACAAGGCCTACGAACGCGAGAAGTTCGCCGACACCGCCGCCCTGCTGCCCGCCGGCCGCTTCGCCCGCGCACTGGAGATCGGCTGCGGCGTCGGCGCCCTCACCCGGCTGCTGGCACCGCACTGCGACGAGCTCCTCGCCACCGACTGCTCCGCAGCCGCGATCGAGCAGGCCCGGAGCAACTGCGCCGACCTGGCGAACGTCTCCCTCGCCACGCTCCGCGTGCCCGACGACCTGGTGGACGGGGACGCGGACCTCGACCTCGTCGTCATGTCCGAGGTGGGCTACTACCTTTCGGCCCCGGACCTGCGACTCGCGGCCCTGCGGATCTCCGCACGGCTGCGCCCCGGCGGGCACCTGCTCCTCGCGCACTGGGTCCACGAGGACGAGGGCCCGGCGGGCGTCATGACCGGCCGGGGCGTGCACGAGGTCTTCCGCGCCGCCCCCGGCATGCACCGGGTCGACGGCAGGGAGGCGACCCGCTACGACACCCGCTACCGGCTGGACCTCCTGCGACGCCGACCGTAGGGCCCCGACTCCGGGATCATGCCCCGCAAGCCGGGTGTGCGGATGTCTTGCCCGCCGCGCTACCCGTTAGTAGCCTCCAGGCGTCGAACAGGCTTGTGACACGTGGGGGGTGGGGCGTAGTGCTGCGCAGACTCGTGGCCGGACTGGCCGCGATCGTGCTCGTCGTGGAAGCGGCGGTCCTCGTGCTCGTCCACATCGTGCTCGGCCGGACCACGGCGAACCAGTCCATGTCCATCGCGGGCAGCGATCCGGATGTCATGTCCAAGGCGACCTATGCGATGGGGGCGGGCATCGGCGCCTTCCTCGTCCTGTGCGCCGTGCTCGCCGCCGTCGCCGCGATCCGCGACCGCGCCCCGAACCGCTTCGGCCGCATCGTGCTCATCAGCGGCGCCGTGGCCCACGGCGTGCTCGGCATCCTCTCCGTCGCCCTGATCGGCTGGCTCGCCTTCGCGACGACGACGCTTATCCTGTGCCTGCTCGTCCTGACCCTGACGCTCTACGCCGCCCGGCCGGGCGGCGGCGAGGGCGGCCCGGAAGGGGACGCCCCGCCGCTGCCGCCCGCGCCGCCGATCGGGGAGCTCAAGCCCACAGGTCCGTGATGGACACGCCCAGTTCGCCCAGCAGGGAGCGCAGCAGCGGCAGCGAGAGCCCGATGACGTTGCCGTGATCCCCGTCGATGCCGTCGATGAACGGCGCCGACAGCCCGTCCAGCGTGAACGCCCCCGCCACGTGCAGGGGTTCCCCGCTCGCCACGTACGCGGCTACCTCCGCGTCCGTCGGCTCGCCGAAGCGCACCGTCGTCGACGCCGTCGCCGAGACCTGACGGCCGCTCACCGTGTCGATCACGCAGTGCCCGGTGCGCAGCACGCCGGCCCGCCCGCGCATCGACTTCCAGCGCGCGGTGGCCTCGTCGGCGTCGGCCGGCTTGCCCAGCGCCTCGCCGTCCAGCTCCAGCACCGAGTCGCAGCCGATCACCAGGGCGCCGGCGGCCTCGTCCAGGCCCGCCACGACGGCCGCCTTCGCCTCGGCGAGGGCCAGCGCCAGGGCGGCCGGCTCGTCGTGGTTCAGGGTGTCCTCGTCGAAACCGCTGACGATCACGTGCGGGGCGAGCCCGGCCTGCCGCAGCAGGTTCAGCCGGGCGGGGGAGGCGGAGGCGAGGACGAGCTTGCGCCCGGTCGCGGGCTCAGGTGTGGCAGTCATGGTGGCCATCGTAGGGGCGGCCCACGGGGCGGCTCACAGGATGGCCGGCAGGGCGGCCCACAGGGTGGCCGGCACCCCCTAGAAGTGGCCCACGCCCAGGACGTAGACCACCACGAGCATGGCGAGGGCGAGCACCAGGCTCAGCCGCCGGATCATCGCCTGCGCGTCGCGCATGTCCTTGGGCGGCTCGTTCTTCGGGTCGGACCAGAGCATGCCCCGATCCTGGCCCCGGAAAGGGGTGCGGCGCCTGAGTACCCGTACTCAGGCGCCACCGCCCGTTCACATCAATTCGGCTACGCGGGCCAGTACGTACGTCCCCAGGCCCGCGGCCCCGGGTGCGGCACCCGCCGCCGGGCCACGCGGGCCGGCGTCGACCACTCGTCCGCGACCGGCGGAGCGCCCGACGGTGCCATGGCCAGCACCGCCGCGCGCGCCTGGACCACCGCCAGAGCGGCGGCCAGCTCCTCCGGGGTCGGGTTGCCCTTGACGACCTTGATCACCACAGAGTCCTCCTGGAGGGGCTAGAGCGGGATGTTGCCGTGCTTCTTCGGCGGCAGGGACTCCCGCTTGGTGCGCAGCTGCCGCAGTCCCTTCACCACGTGCGCCCGGGTCTCGGACGGCATGGTCACCGCGTCGATGTAGCCGCGCTCGGCCGCCGTGTACGGGTTGAGCAGCGCGTCCTCGTACTCGGTGATGAGCCGGGCCCGGGTCTCCTCCACCTCCTCGGGGGCGGCCTCCGCGATGGTGCGGCGGTGCAGGATGTTCACGGCGCCCTGCGCGCCCATGACGGCGATCTGCGCGGTCGGCCAGGCCAGGTTCAGGTCGGCGCCGAGGTGCTTGGAGCCCATGACGTCGTACGCGCCGCCGAAGGCCTTGCGGGTGATGACGGTGATCAGCGGAACGGTGGCCTCGGCGTACGCGTAGATCAGCTTCGCGCCGCGTCGGATGATTCCGTTGTACTCCTGGTCGGTGCCCGGAAGGAAGCCCGGGACGTCCACGAAGGTCAGCACCGGGATGTTGAAGGCGTCGCAGGTCCGCACGAACCGCGCCGCCTTCTCGGAGGCGTCGATGTCCAGACAGCCGGCGAACTGCATCGGCTGGTTGGCGACGACGCCCACCGGGTGGCCCTCGACGCGGCCGAAGCCGGTCAGGATGTTCGGCGCGAACAGGGCCTGCGTCTCCAGGAACTCCGCGTCGTCGAGCACGTGCTCGATCACGGTGTGCATGTCGTACGGCTGGTTCGCGCTGTCCGGGATCAGTACGTCGAGCTCGCGGTCGGTGTCGGAGACCTCGGTGTCCGCATCCTCCGGGAAGGCCGGCGGCTCGGAGAGGTTGTTCGACGGCAGGTACGCGAGCAGTGACTTCACGTACTCGATGGCGTCCTTCTCGTCGCCCGCCATGTGGTGCGCGACGCCGGACGTGCTGTTGTGCGTGCGCGCCCCGCCCAGCTCCTCGAAGCCGACGTCCTCGCCGGTGACCGTCTTGATGACGTCCGGGCCGGTGATGAACATGTGCGAGGTCTGGTCGACCATGACCGTGAAGTCGGTGATCGCCGGGGAGTACACGGCGCCACCCGCGCACGGCCCGACGACCAGGCTGATCTGCGGGATCACGCCGGACGCGTGGACGTTGCGGCGGAAGATCTCCCCGTACATGCCCAGCGCGCTGACGCCCTCCTGGATACGGGCGCCACCGGAGTCGTTGATGCCGACGAGCGGGCAGCCCGTCTTCAGCGCGAAGTCCATGACCTTCATGATCTTCTGGCCGTAGACCTCGCCGAGGGCCCCGCCGAAGACGGTGAAGTCCTGCGAGAACACGGCCACCGGGCGGCCGTCCACCGTGCCGTAGCCGGTGACGACGCCGTCGCCGTAGGGACGGGTCTTCTCGAGACCGAAGTTGGTGGAACGGTGCCGGGCGAACTCGTCGAGCTCGACGAAGGATCCCTCGTCCAGCAGGAGGGCAACCCGCTCACGCGCCGTCAGCTTGCCCTTGGCGTGCTGCTTCTCCACGGCACGCGCGGACCCGGCGTGGGTGGCTTCGTCGATGCGGCGCTGCAGATCCGCGATCTTGCCCGCGGTGGTGTGCATGTCGATCGGCTCTGACGGTTGTGACATCGGGGTCGCGGCTCCCTGCGTGGTGTCAACTGCCTGGTCAATTGATTGACTACTGCTGGCTACTGGTGCGTAGCGTATCGGCGGGCATGGCGCTCGGCAGTGCGGCGTTTGACACACCTAATCTGGCTTGCATGACGCCATCAGATGCCTCAGCAGGAGCTTCCGCCGGTCGTTGGTCGAGCCTGGACCGGCCGCCGCTCAACGTCGCCGCCCTTCAGCGGGCCCTCGTCACCGGGGACGGGCTGTGGACCTCCCTGGAGGTCGTCGCCCGTACCGGGTCCACCAATACCGACCTTGCCACGCGGGCGGCCGAGCTGCCCGAGGGGGCCGTGCTCGTCGCCGAGGAGCAGAGCGCCGGGCGCGGGCGGCTCGACCGGAGCTGGGTCGCGCCCGCGCGGTCGGGGCTGTTCTTCTCCGTCCTGTTCAAGCCGGGCGACGCGGTGCCGCAGGAGCAGTGGGGGTGGCTGACCCTGCTGGCGGGGGTGGCCACCGCCACCGGGCTGTCCCGGGCGGCCGGCGTGGACACCGCCCTGAAGTGGCCCAACGACCTGCTGGTCACGGTCGAGGGCGAGGAGCGCAAGACCGGCGGGATCCTCGCCGAGCGCGTCGCCGACGGGGTGGTCGTCGGGATCGGGCTGAACGTCTCCCTGACCGAGGACGAGCTGCCGGTACCGACCGCGGGCTCGCTGGCGCTGGCCAAGGCCTCCGTGACCGACCGGGACCCGCTGCTGCGGGCCGTCCTGCGGTCTCTGGAGGAGTGGTACGGAAACTGGCGCGCGGCCGGCGGAGACCCGGCGGCCAGCGGTCTCCAGGAGACCTACGCGGCGGGCTGCGCGACCCTCGGTCGGCACGTCCGCGCGGAGCTGCCCGGCGGGCGCACCCTCACCGGAACGGCCGAAGCGGTGGACACCGATGGCCGCCTGGTGATCCGTACGGCCGAGGGCCGGCACGAGGCGGTGGGCGCGGGCGACGTCGTCCACCTGCGCTCCGTGCACTGACGCGGGCCCGGGCACCGGGCGCGGACGGTGGGTGCGGCGCGGCACCGGGGGCCGCACCCCGGACCCCGCACCCCGGTCGCGGGTGGCCGGAAGCGGCGAGGGGGAGTGAGCTGAAGTGGGGAGGGGGAGTGAGCTACGGCACACCTGCCGTATGGTTTAGGCGATCCCGGTGCTCGTGGTGATCAACCGGTTCGCAGGGCAGTGCGCACGGAATGGACAGGAGGCGGCCCTTGACCGTCGACGACTCTGCGTCCAGCGCGTCCCCGGCCCCCGGCGGAGGCTCCGCATCCGGCCCGGGTACCCCGATCGGCCGCGACCAGCACACCCCGCACCACGAGGTCGATCACACGGCCCAGCCGACGGCGGATCCGCTCGCCATCCGGCTGGAGCAGCTGATCCTCGGTGCCGAGCGCCGGTACACCCCGTTCCAGGCCGCCCGCAGCGCGGGCGTGTCCATGGAGCTGGCCTCGCGCTTCTGGCGGGCCATGGGCTTCGCCGACATCGGGCAGGCCCGGGCGCTGACCGAGGCCGACGTACTGGCCCTGCGCCGGCTCGCCGGCCTGGTGGAGGCCGGACTGCTGTCCGAGCCGATGGCCGTGCAGGTGGCCCGGTCCACCGGGCAGACCACGGCCCGGCTCGCCGAGTGGCAGATCGACTCGTTCCTGGAGGGGCTCACCGAGCCGCCGGAGCCGGGGATGACCCGTACCGAGGTCACGTACCCGCTGGTGGAGCTGCTGCTGCCCGAGCTGGAGGAGTTCCTCGTCTACGTGTGGCGGCGCCAGCTGGCGGCCGCGACCGGGCGCGTGGTGCAGGTGGCCGACGACGACGAGATGGTCGACCGGCGGCTCGCGGTGGGCTTCGCCGACCTGGTCGGCTTCACGCGCCTGACGCGGCGGCTGGAGGAGGAGGAGCTCGGCGAGCTGGTCGAGTCCTTCGAGACGACCGCGGCGGACCTGGTGGCCGCGCACGGCGGCCGGCTGATCAAGACCCTCGGCGACGAGGTGCTGTACTGCGCCGACGACGCGGCGACGGCGGCGGAGATCGCACTGCGGCTGATCGAGACGATGGAGCTCGACCCGCAGATGCCCGAGCTGCGGGTCGGGATCGCCTTCGGCACGGTGACCACCCGGATGGGCGATGTCTTCGGGACCACGGTGAACCTCGCCAGCCGGCTGACGTCGATAGCCCCCAAGGACGCGGTCCTGGTGGACGGTGCGATGGCCGAGGAGCTCGCCCGGACCGGGGCCGCCCCGGTGTCGGAGAAGGAGGCGGAGACGGCGCCCGACGAGGGCGCGTCCTACCGCTTCGCCCTGCAGCCGATGTGGCAGCGGCCGGTCCGCGGGCTCGGCGTGGTGGAGCCCTGGTCGCTGACGCGGCGGAAGCGGGCGGGCACCGGGTAGCGGGCGGGACGCGCGGGCCGGATACACGACGGCCGGACGCGGACCCGGCTGGAACGCGGACCGCGCCGGATGCGGACCGGGCGCCGCAGGCCCTGCCCGTTCCGGCCCGGACCCCCTAGGATCCCGGGGTAACGTTCGTTAACCGGGAGGGTTCCTATGGCGTCCGAGGCCGTGTCCGAGGCCGTGGCAGCGTTCGAGTCTGAGTTCGTGGCGGTGCGCCGCCACGAGGGCGGGGTCGCGGAGCTGGTCCTGGACCGCCCCAAGGCGATGAACGCCGTGTCGACCGCGATGGCCCGTGACATCGGCGCGGCCTGCGCCGCGCTGGCCGCCGACCGGTCCGTCCGCGTGGTCGTGCTCTCCTCCACGGCCGAGCGGGCCTTCTGCGTCGGAGCCGACCTCAAGGAGCGCAACTCGCTCTCCGACGCCGAGCTGGTGCGGCAGCGGCCGACCACGCGGGGGGCGTACGGCGGCGTGCTGGAGCTGCCGATGCCGACGGTCGCGGCCGTGCACGGGTTCGCGCTGGGCGGCGGCTTCGAGCTGGCCCTGGCCTGCGACGTGATCGTCGCCGACGAGACCGCGGTGGTGGGCCTGCCCGAGGTGTCCGTGGGTGTGATCCCCGGCGGCGGAGGCACACAGCTGCTGCCGCGCCGGGTGGGTGCGGCGCGGGCCGCCGAGCTGATCTTCACGGCCCGCCGGGTGGAGGCGGCCGAGGCGCTGTCCCTGGGGATGGTGGACTCGGTGGTCCCGGCCGGTCAGGACACGGCGGAGGCGCTGGCGCTGGCGTCCCGGATGGCGGCGAACTCCCCGGTGGGTCTGCGGGCGGCCAAGCGGGCGCTGCGACTGGGCCACGGGATGGACCTGGCGGCCGGTCTGGAGATCGAGGACGCGGCCTGGCGGACGGTGGCCTTCTCGGGCGACCGCGCGGAGGGCGTCGCGGCGTTCAACGAGAAGCGCAGGCCGAACTGGCCGGGGGAGTAGCGATCCCGCAGGCCCCGCAGGCCCCGCAGGCCCCGGGCGGCGCCAGGGTCACGCTGCCCGGGAACCCCCGCTGGTGATCTTGGTGGCGCCGAAAGCCGCGCCAATTATCTCCAAATCAGACAAAAGTCCCTAGCCTGGGGTGATGGGAGTTGACGGGCGGCTACGAGCCGTGGTGGGACTCGCTCAGGCGATGGCCGCGGCGTGCGCGCCGCGGGACAGTGTGCGGGCGGCCGCACGGGGGGCGCGTCTGGCGCTCGACGGTTCGTTCGCCGCGATCTCCGCGTGGGAGCGCGAGCGGGGGCGCCTGCGGGTGCTCGTGAACGAGGGGGAGCGGCGGCCCGGCGAGGAGGAGTTCCCCGAGGACGAGTCCTATCCCGTGCACGACTTCCCCGAGATCACCGAGTTCCTGCACGAGCGCTGGGTGGGCGGGGGTGGCCCCCACGCCTGGGTCGAGAGCGCCGTCGGCGACCGGCCGGGCCGCCGCGGGGCGGCCCTGCGCCGGCGCGGCCGCGGGACCTGTGTGGTGGCGCCCGTGGTGCTCAGCGGGCGGGCCTGGGGCGAGCTGTATGTGGCCCGCGACGAGGGGCTGCCCGACTTCGACGAGGACGACGCCGAGTTCGCCACCGTGCTCGCCGCGGTGGTCGCCGCCGGCCTCGCGCAGAACGAGCGGCTGGAGGAGGCCCGGCGGCTCGCCTTCACCGACCCGCTGACCGGGCTCGCGAACCGGCGGGCGGTCGACATGCGGCTCGACGAGGCCCTGGAGGAGCACCGGCGGACCGGGGTGGTCGTCAGCCTGGTCGTCTGCGATCTGAACGGGCTGAAGAAGGTCAACGACACCCTCGGCCACGCCATGGGCGACCGGCTGCTGGAGCGCTTCGGGTCGGTCCTGAGCCTGTGCGGGGCGATGCTGCCCGGGTCGCTGGTGGCCCGCCTCGGCGGTGACGAGTTCTGCCTGGTCGGCGTCGGTCCGACGGCGGACGAGATCGTGCGCGTCACCGAGGAGGTGTGCACCCGGGCCGCCGAGCTGGAGCTGGGCGAGGGGGTGGCCTGCGGGGTGGCCTCCACCGGGGACCCGATCGGGCCGGTGAAGTCCTCCCGGCGGCTGTTCCGGCTGGCGGACGCCGCCCAGTACAAGGCGAAGGCGGCGCGCTCGCCGAAGCCCGTCGTGGCGGGCCGGGACACGGCGGTGGTCCGGCTCGCGGACGCCGCCGCACAGGAGGCCCCGGGCGAGCGGCGCCGCTTCCGCGGCCGCCAGTGACCCCCCGCCCGCGGTGGCGGACCGTAAGGGGTCCAGCCGCGGCGCGATCGTGACAGTTTCAGCTAGTGACATGAAGCGATTCAATCCGTAGGGTGCTGAATATGGATATGCACACTGTCGTGGTGGGGACGTCCGGGACCACTGCCGAGGACGTCATCGCCGTAGCCCGCGGCAACGCCCGCGTCGAGCTCTCCGCCGAGGCGCAGGCCGCCCTCGCCCGGGCCCGCGAGATCGTCGACGCCCTCGCCGCCAAGCCCGAGCCCGTCTACGGGGTGTCCACCGGGTTCGGTGCCCTCGCCTCCCGGCACATCAGCCCCGAGCTGCGTGCCCAGCTCCAGCGCAACATCGTCCGCTCGCACGCCGCCGGCATGGGCCCGCGCGTCGAGCGCGAGGTCGTCCGCGCGCTGATGTTCCTGCGCCTCAAGACCGTCGCCTCCGGTCACACCGGCGTACGCCCCTCCGTCGCGCAGACCATGGCCGACGTCCTCAACGCCGGGATCACCCCCGTCGTCCACGAGTACGGCTCCCTCGGCTGCTCCGGCGACCTTGCGCCGCTGTCCCACTGCGCGCTCGCGCTGATGGGCGAGGGCGACGCCGAGGGCCCGGACGGCACCGTCCGCCCCGCCGGGGAGCTGCTCGCCGAGGCCGGCATCACCCCCGTCGAGCTCCGCGAGAAGGAGGGCCTGGCCCTCCTCAACGGCACCGACGGCATGCTCGGCATGCTGGTCATGGCCCTCGCCGACCTCGACAGGCTCTACAAGTCCGCCGACATCACCGCCGCCCTCACCCTGGAGGCGCTGCTCGGCACCGAGAAGGTCCTCCAGCCCGAGCTGCACGCCATCCGCCCGCACCCCGGTCAGGGCGCCGCCGCGGCGAACATGGCCGCCGTGCTGAAGGGCTCCGGCCTCGTCCGCCACTACCAGGAGGAGACCGCCCCGCGCGTGCAGGACGCGTACTCCGTGCGCTGCGCCCCGCAGGTCGCCGGCGCCGGCCGCGACACCATGGCGCACGCCGCGCTGGTCGCCTCCCGCGAGCTGGCCGCCGCCGTCGACAACCCGGTCGTGCTGCCCGACGGGCGCGTGGAGTCCAACGGAAACTTCCACGGCGCCCCGGTCGCGTACGTGCTGGACTTCCTCGCCATCGCGGCCGCCGACCTCGGCTCCATCGCCGAGCGCCGCACCGACCGGCTGCTCGACAAGAACCGCTCGCACGGCCTGCCGCCGTTCCTCGCGGACGACGCCGGCGTGGACTCCGGTCTGATGATCGCCCAGTACACGCAGGCCGCCCTGGTCAGCGAGATGAAGCGGCTCGCGGTGCCGGCCTCGGCCGACTCGATCCCCTCCTCCGCCATGCAGGAGGACCACGTCTCGATGGGCTGGTCGGCCGCGCGCAAGCTCCGTACCGCCGTCGACAACCTGACGCGGATCATCGCCATCGAGCTGTACGCCGCCACCCGCGCCATCGAGCTGCGCCACGGGCTGACCCCGGCCCCGGCCAGCCGGGCGGCCATCGCGGCCACCCGCGCGGCCGGTGTGGAGGGTCCCGGGCCGGATCGTTTCCTCGCCCCCGACCTGGCCGCGGCCGACGCGTTCGTCCGCAGCGGCGGCCTCGTCGCGGCGGTGGAGCCGGTGACGGGCCCGCTCGCCTGACGGCGGGCCGCGCACGCCGTACGAAGGGCCGCCCCGGGATCCGATCCCGGGGCGGCCCTTTTTTCGCGCTCGGTGCCCGGTGCCCGGTGCCGCGAGCCGCCCGCCTACGGTGCGTGCGAGCGGCGTACGGAGAAGGTCACCGCGGCGGCTCCGACCCCGAGGAAGAGGGTGCCGCCCAGCAGGTAGGGGGTGGTGTCGACGGATCCGGTGTCGGCGAGCAGCGACTGCGGCTGCGCGGTCGGCCCGGCGGAGGTCCCGGTGACCGTCCCGCGGGCCCCGGCGGCATCGGTGGCGCCGGTGGCCGTTCCCGGGGTGTTCGCGCCCGTGGGCACGGCGGAACGGGTCTCGTCGGCGCCCGGTGAGGTGGCGCCCGCCGAGGGGACGAACCACAGGGCGCCGAGGAGGGTGGTCGCTCCGAGAGCGGTGAGCAGCGGTCGGCGTGCGGACACGGTGCGATCCCCCTTGTGGCAGCAGCGAATTGGCCGTGTGCGGTGATGCTACGGAAAGGGGCGGGTCGTGGGAAAGTCGGGGCTTCCCGCGGGCTTACGCTCCGTCGTATGAACACTTCTGAGACATCACGATACGTACGGCTTCGGGTGGATTTGGTGCTGGAGGTGCCGGACGTCCAGGCACTCACCGGAGCCGCGCTGGCTCACATCAAGGCCGACGAGTTCATGCCGGACGAGGAGCGCGGTCACGCCGAGTCCGCCGTCCGGGAGGACGAGTCGGAGGCCCTCGCCTACCTCGTCGACCCCACTGACCTGGTCGCGGACATCCCCGGGGTGGAGCTCGCGCAGGCCTCCTGGAGCAGCGAGCCCGTCGAATACGACCCCGAGTCGATGGAGTGGGACCTGGACGAGGAAGATGGGGACTTCGACGAGGAACCCGACAACGCCTGACCGTGTGGTGGACCACATCCGAACGGAATGTGGAACCGGCCGGCGCCGTTAACGCGTTGTCAGGACCAGGCAGGGGGTCCGTCCCCCTGCCCGGCCAACCCCGGGGACGTCAGCCTCCGGGGTATCCGGCAACGATGGAGTGGCGTGTGAGGACGGACAGTAAGCGGCGGAAGAGGTCCCTGGTGGCCATATCCGCTGTTCTCGGTGGGGTACTGGTGCTCTCGGCGTGCGGCGGCGGGGACGACGACAAGCCGAAGGGCAAGGGCGACTCCGCCAGCGCCCAGGCGGACGTCGACGCGGCGGCGGCCAAGGACGCGTCCAAGGCCAAAATAACCATCACGCCGAAGGACGGCGCCACCAACGTCGGCCTCAACGACGCGGCCAATGTCGCCGTGGCCGACGGCACCCTCACCCTGGTCGAGCTCAAGAACAGCGAGGGCACGGCCGTACCCGGCAAGATCGCCGCCGACGGCAAGAGCTGGAAGCCCGACGGCGCCCTGAAGCGCTCCATGAAGTACGCCCTGGCGGCGACCGCCAAGGACGCCGACGGCAAGGAGGCGCACGAGAACGTCTCCTTCACCACCGTCTCCCCGGAGAACAGCTTCGTCGGCTCGTTCGTACCGGAGGAGGGCCAGACGGTCGGCGTGGGCATGCCGGTCTCGATCTCCTTCAACAAGCCGATCAAGGACCAGAAGGCGGTCCAGGCGGCGATCACGGTCACCTCCAGCAGCGGCCAGGAAGTCGTCGGCCACTGGTTCGGCGCGCAGCGCCTGGACTTCCGCCCCGAGCAGTACTGGCAGGCGAACTCCACCGTCACGATGAAGCTGGCGCTGGAGGGCGTCCAGGGCGCTCCCGGCGTCCAGGGCGTCCAGAACAAGACCGTCACCTTCAAGATCGGCCGCAGTCAGGTCTCCACGGTCGACACGAAGACCAAGAAGATGACGGTCACCCGTGACGGCGCGGTCATCAAGACCATCCCGATCTCGGCGGGCTCCCCGGAGAACCCGACGTACAACGGCCAGATGGTGATCTCCGAGAAGTTCAAGGAGACCCGGATGGACGGCTCCACCGTGGGCTTCAAGAACAGCGAGGGCAAGGGCGAGTACGACATCAAGGATGTCCCGCACGCCATGCGCCTGTCCCAGTCCGGCACCTTCATCCACGGCAACTACTGGGGTGCGGACTCGGTCTTCGGCAGCGCGAACACCAGCCACGGCTGTGTCGGCCTGAACGACGCCAAGGGCGCGGGCGACCCGAACCAGCCCGCCGCGTGGTTCTTCGACAACTCGCTCATCGGCGACGTGGTCACCGTGGTCAACTCCCCGGACAAGACCATCAAGCCCGACAACGGCCTCAACGGCTGGAACATGGACTGGGCGCAGTGGAAGGCCGGCTCGGCCGCCTGATCGCCGCCCTCCCGACCGCACACCACGAACGGCGGGGACCCCTTCACGGGGGTCTCCGCCGTTCGTCGTGAAATCCGCCGGACCCGCTCGTACGTGATCATCTAGGGTCCCCGGTATGACCATTCGCGCGCTGTCGCTGCCCCCGACCGATGCCGAGATCGATGCCTGGACCGCGGTCCTCGCCGCCGCCCAGGCCGTCGACCTGCCCACGGCGCCGCCGCCCGCCCGCACGGAGGTCGCCGGACGGCTGAGCGTGACGCCCGCGCGCGGCCGCGCCGCGCTCTGGGCCGCGGACGGGGGAGCCGGCGTGGCCGCCCTCCTGCTGTTCACGGACGAGGCCAACGCGCACACCGCCTTCCTCGACGTGCTCGCCGTACGCCCGGACGCCCGCCGCCGGGGCCTCGGCCGCGCCCTGTGGGAGCAGGTCCGGGCGGAGCTGCTCGCGCAGGGCCGGACCTCCGTCCTGACGCTCGTGGACCTCGGCGGGCCCGGGGAGCGGTTCGCCCAGGCGCTCGGGTTCGAGAACGTCCTCCCCATGGCCTGGTACGAGCAGGACGTGACCCGGCAGCCGCAGGCCGCGGCCGGCTCCCCGGCCCCCGTCGCCCCCGGGTACGAACTGCACGCCTGGCACGGCCTGGTGCCCGACGACTGGGCCGGGCCGCTCGCCACGGCCCACGGGGCGATGGAGGACGCGCCCATGGGCGACATCGACGAGAAGATCGAGACCTGGACGCCGCAGCGGCTGCACGCCGCGCACCAGCTGATCCTCGACCGCGGCGGCGAGATCACCACCGTCGCCGCCGTCACCGGCGCCGGCGAGGTGGCCGCGTACACGGAACTGGTCCTGCCCGACCCGGCCGGCCCGCGCGCCCTCCAGTACGACACCGTGGTCGCCCCCGCCCACCGCGGCCACGGCCTGGGCCGCGCGGTCAAGCTGCACATGCTGGACCTGGCCCGCGACCGGTACCCCGACCTGAGCCTGATCGCCACCACCGTGGCCGACGAGAACACCGCGATGCGGGCCGTGAACGAGCGCCTCGGCTACCGCCCCGCCCGCCCCGCCGCGTACTACCAGCTCAGCCTGTAGGCCGTCCTGAGGCCGACTCCCGTACCCCGGCCTCCTCCGACGGGGCCGACCACGCCGCCAGCAGACGCAGGGCGTCCGCCGACGGGGAGCCGGGGGCCGCGTGGAAGGTCACCAGGGACTGCGCCGGGTCGTCCGGCAGCGTCAGCGTCTCGAAGGACAGCCGCATCTCCCCCACGAGCGGGTGCCGCAGCACCTTCTCCCCGTGCGTCTTGTCCGCGACCGTGTGCGCGGCCCACAGCCGCCGGAACTCCTCGTTCTTCACCGACAGCTCACCGACCAGCGCCGACAGCCGCTCGTCGTCCGGGTGCTGACCGGCGTACACGCGCAGATTGCTCACGACCTCGCACGCCCGGCACTCCCACTCCCCGTACAGCTCCGCCGTCGCCGGGTCCAGGAAAACCAGCCGCACCAGGTTCCGCTCGGCCGCCGGCAGCGCCCCGAAGTCCCCGAAGACCGCGGCCGCCAGCCGGTTCCACCCGATGACGTCCTGCCGGTGCCCCACGAGGTACGCCGGTACCCCGCACATCGCGTCCATCAGCGTGCGCAGCTCCGGCCGCACCTGCTGCGGGCGCCGGCTCTGGCGGCGCCGGTGCGCCTTCGGCCGCGCCAGGTCCATCAGGTGCGCCCGCTCGGTCCCGTCCAGCCGCAGGGCCCGCGCGAGCGCGTCCAGCACCTCCACCGACACGTTGTGCCCGTCGCGCTGTTCCAGCCGCGTGTAGTACGCGACGGACACCCCCGCCAGCTGCGCCAGCTCCTCACGGCGCAGCCCCGGCACGCGCCGGCGGCGCCCGTGGTCGGGCAGGCCCACGTCCTCGGGGCGCAGCCGCGCACGGCGGGAGCGGAGGAACTCGCCGAGGCAGGCTCGCTGATCAAGCTGGTCCATCCCGCCAGTATCCCCGGGCGGCACGCCGCGGGGCAGGCGTGAGCCTGACCCCGCCATTGGTAGGTTCACCGGACGTAGGCAGGACAGGGGGATGGCTGCCCGCCGGACGAACCGGCAGCGTGGGGGACACCGCACCACCGTGTCACCGTTTCCCAAGGAGCACCCCCATGTCCGTCACCCGGGCCACGCAGGTCGCCGCGTACGCAGCCCCCGCCGCCAAGGCGCCGCTGGAGCGCACCACCGTCACGCGCCGGCCGGTCGGCGAGCACGACGTGCTCATCGACATCAAGTACTCCGGCATCTGCCACTCCGACATCCACCAGGTGCGCGACGGGTGGGGCGAGGGCATCTACCCGATGGTCCCCGGCCACGAGATCGCCGGTGTCGTCACCGAGGCCGGTGCGGCCGTCACCCGCTTCTCCGTCGGGGACCGGGTGGGCGTCGGCTGCTTCGTCGACTCCTGCCGCACCTGCGCGTACTGCCTGCGGGGCCAGGAGCAGTACTGCACCGAGGGCATGACGGGCACGTACAACGCCCTCGACCGCAACGGCGAGCCCACGTACGGCGGCTACTCCACCCACCTCGTCGTCGACGAGAAGTACACCGTCCGCATCCCCGACGGCCTCGACCTCGACGTCGCCGCCCCGCTGCTGTGCGCCGGCATCACCCTCTACTCCCCCCTCAAGCACTGGCAGGCCGGCCCCGGCAAGCAGGTCGCGGTCGTCGGCCTCGGCGGCCTCGGCCACATCGGCGTGAAGATCGCGCACGCGCTGGGCGCCGAGGTCACCGTCCTGTCGCAGACCCTCCGCAAGCAGGAGGACGGGCTGAAGCTGGGCGCCTCCCACTACTACGCCACCGCCGACGAGGCCACCTTCGAGCAGCTGGCCGGCCGCTTCGACCTGATCCTGTCCACCGTCTCGGCGCCGATCGGCCTGGACGCGTACCTGGGCCTGCTCAAGGTCGACGGCGCCCTGGTGAACGTCGGCGCCCCGGAGGAGCCGGTCTCGCTCAACCTCTTCTCCGTCATCGGCGGCCGCAAGACCCTCGCCGGGTCGATGATCGGCGGGATCGCCGAGACCCAGGAGATGCTCGACTTCTGCGCCGAGCACGGACTGGGCGCGGAGATCGAACTGATCCGCGCCGACGAGATCAACGAGGCGTACGAGCGGGTGCTCGCCAGCGACGTGCGCTACCGCTTCGTGATCGACGCGTCGACGATCTGAGCCGGGGCACCGCCGCCCGGCGGCGGCTGTCACACGTTCTTCATGCCGCGTGCATGGCCCCGGCGGCGCACCGGCGCGGATGATCTCCACACGCCGACCGGCCAGCAGCCACCGCAACCGTGCAGGAGTCCGTCATGCCCAGCCGCCGCCACTTCCTCGCCGGATCGGCGGCGGCCGCCGCCGGCCTCGCGGCCCTGCCCCGAGCGGCCGCCGCCGCGCCGGCGCCCGCCGACCCGGGCGCGGCGCCGCCGCCCCACCTGGTGGTCGTGCTGGCCGACGACCTCGGATACGGCGACCTGGGCGCGTACGGCCAGAAGCTGATCACCACCCCGCACATCGACCGGCTCGCCGCCGAGGGACTGCGCTTCACCGACGCCTACTCCGCGGCCGCCGTCTGCGCCCCCTCGCGGGCCGCACTGCTCACCGGCCTGCACACCGGCCACTCCGCCGTCCGCGCCAACCCGGCCGCCGGCGGACAAGGCGGCCTCGCCGCCGGGGACACCACCTTCGCGGAGGTGCTGCGCGCGCGGGGCTACCGTACGGGCCTGTTCGGCAAGTGGGGCTTCGGACCGCAGGCCGCGGACCAGCCCAGCCACCCGGCCGCACGCGGCTTCGAGGAGTTCTACGGGTACATCGACCACAGCCACGCCCACGAGTACCGCCCCGACCACCTGTGGCACAACGACACCAAGGAGAGCCTGCCCGCGGGCACCTACGCCCCCGACGTGATCGCGGCGCGCGCCCTCGACTTCATCGACACCCACGCGGCCGGACCCGACCCCTTCCTGCTCCTCCTCGCCCCCAACCTGCCGCACGCGCCCAGCGAGATCCCCGACGTCGGCGCCTACGCAAGCCGGTCGTGGACCCAGTCGAACAAGGCGCACGCCGCGCAGATCAGCCTCCTCGACGCGCAGGTCGGCGCCGTCGTGGAGCGGCTGCGGGCCCGCGGGATCGCCGAGCGGACCGTGGTCCTGGTGACCTCCGACAACGGCCCCCACGAGGAGGGCGGCGTCAACCCCGACCTGTTCGACGCCAACGGACCGCTGCGCGGCTACAAGCGCAACCTCTACGAGGGCGGCGTCCGGGTGCCGCTGATCGCCTGGTCCCCGGGCCGCATCGCCCCCGGCACCACCAGCGACCGCCCCACCCCGCTGTACGACGTCCTGCCCACCCTCGCCGAGCTCGCCGCGGCCCCCGCCCCCGCCGACATCGACGGACTCTCCGCCGCCCCGGTGCTGACCGGCACGGCCGCCCTCGCCCCGCTCCACGGCCACCTGTACTGGTACCGCGACGAGCAGGGCGTCACCTCCCGCGCGAACAGCCAGGACGCGGGCCGCGCCAAGCAGGTCGCCGAGGCCGTCCGCAAGGACCGGTGGAAGGCCGTCCGGTTCGCCCCCGGCCGGGACCGCACCGCACCGGACTCCGCGTGGGCCTTCGAGCTCTACGACCTGGCCGCGGACCCGGGCGAGCAGCACGACGTGGCCGCCGCGAACCCGTCGGTGGTCGCCTCGCTGACCACCCTGCTGCGCGCCTCGTGGACCGACACCTACGTACGCCGCCCCTGGGGCCTCACCGCGGTCGCGGACGTCTCGGCCGGGACGCTCACCACCACCCTCGCGAACGGCACCGCCCGCCCCTGGCCCGACGCGGCCGTCACCCTCCCGCTCCCGTCCGGCTGGACGGCCACGCCCACCGGCCCGACGACCGCGGCCTCCCTCGCCCCGGGCCGGTCCCTGACCACCACCTGGCGGCTGAGCGCGCCCTCGACGGCCCCGGCCCTGCTCACACCGCGGGCGACCACCTCGTCGGCCCTGCGCTTCACGGCGCCGACGCGGTTCACCCCGCTCCCGGCGCCGCCCACCAAGGACAGCCACCTGAGCGACCTGCCGTGGGTCTCGGCCACCAACGGCTGGGGCCCGGTGGAGATCGACCGCTCCAACGGCAAACAGGCGGCGGGCGACGGCACCCCGATCGCCTTCGGCGGCGTGACGCACCCCAAGGGCCTCGGCGTCCACGCCCCCTCGGAGATCGTCTACCACCTGGGCGGCCGGGCGTCCCGCTTCACCGCCCTCGTCGGCATCGACGACTTCTCCACGAACCAGTCGCCGGCCGGGGCCACCCGCGCCGTCGTCCGCGCGGACGGCCGGACCCTGCTGACCACGGCCACCCTGACCGGAGCCACCGGCCCCACCGCGATCGACCTCGACGTGACGGGCGTCCGCCTCCTCCACCTGCTGGTCGAGGACGCGAACGCCCGCTCCTCCTTCGACCACACCTCCTGGGCCCGTCCCTACGTCACGGTCCGCTGACCGCGGCCGGCCGGTGCCCGGGCCGGCGGGTCACTCCGCGGCGGCCACGCCGATCGGGCAGGAGACGCCCGTGCCGCCGATGCCGCAGTAGCCGCCCGGGTTCTTGTCCAGGTACTGCTGGTGGTGGGCCTCCGCCGGCCAGAAGGGGCGCTCCGCCGCCGGCATGACCGCCGTGGTGATCGGGCCGTAGCCCGAGGAGGCCAGGACCTGCTGGTAGGCGGCCCGGGAGGCCTCCGCCGTCGCCTGCTGGGCGGGGGAGTGGGTGTATACGGCCGAGCGGTACTGGGTGCCCACGTCGTTGCCCTGGCGGAAGCCCTGGGTGGGGTCGTGGGACTCCCAGAACAGCTTCAGCAGCGCCGCGTAGGACACCTGCGACGGGTCGAAGACCACCCGGACGACCTCGGTGTGGCCGGTCAGCCCCGAGCACACCTCCTCGTAGGTCGGATTCTCCGTGAAGCCGCCCTGATAGCCGGCCAGCGTGGTCCACACCCCGGGGGTCTGCCAGAACTTGCGCTCGGCGCCCCAGAAACAGCCCAGGCCGAAGTCGGCGACCTCGAGGTGCGCCGGGTAGGGGCCGGACAGCGGGTTGCCCAGCACGGTGTGCCGGTCGGGAACGGCGAACAGCGGTTCCGCGCGGCCCGTCAGGGCCTCCTCGCGGGTGGGCAGCTCGGGCGTACGGCGGTACGAGAACATGGATTCCCTCCTTGTGGCAGTGACAACGTGCGGAGGGCGGGCCGGGATTCCCCGACCCGCCCTCCGCCGCCGCCACCGGTCAGAGACCCGGCGTGGTCACGCCCACCGCCCAGTCCCGGGCGTACAGGTACCGGCTCTTCGGCGAGCTCGCGTACGACCACGGCACACAGCCGATGTACCCGTCGATGTGGCGGAACTGCTCGACCGCCTGCTCGTCCCGGTCCTGCCAGAACAGCAGGTACGCCAGCATGTGCCGGATCCGCGCCGTCCCGGGGTGGTCGTCGCCCGCCGCCGCCAGGTCCAGCAGCGCCGCGTCCACCGCGGCGACGATCTCCGGCTCCTTGAAGAAGGTCTCGGCCGCCAGGTCGTCCTCGTCCGTCTCCTGCTCGAAGTACGCGATCAGCGGCAGCAGCGACAGCAGGTCGCCGGGCGCGCCGGCAGCCGCCGACTCCCGCGCGAAGGCGAGCGCCAGCTCGTGCGAACCGCGCCACTTCCGGCACCAGTACTGCAGACCGCTGATGTGCGACCACAGCACCTTCGGGTCGCGCTCGACGATCTGCGCCCACAGCTCGCCGTACCGCTCGTGCGAGTAGCCCAGGCCCTGACCGATGGGCTGCTCCACGATGTACGGGGTCGGGTCCGCCGGGTCGGCGAGGCGCTGGGCCTCGTGCGCGACCTCCTGTGCCTTGACCAGCAGATCACGGAAGAGCCGGAACTGCTCCTGCGTGGTGCGGCTGCCGGACTGGCTGCCGCGCACGTTCCACGCCACCATGATCGCGGTGTCGGCGTCGACCAGCGCGGCCGTCGGGTCCGAGGGCCGCGCCGCACGCCAGGCCAGCAGCCACGCATCGTCCTCGGCGGCCGCCTCGGCCAGCGGGCGGACCCGCTCCATGCGCTCCTGCCAGTCCTTCCCCGCGGCCTCGATGTACGCGGCTCCCGCCTCCCAGTCGCCCGCCCGGACCGCGTCCAGGACGGCGGTCCGCTCCGGCGGCACCGGAGCCGGGTTCTCGGTGTCGAGGTCGGCCTCCGCCACGAAGCCCAGCGCGACGACCGCGGCCGCCTTCTCCGACTTCTGCTCGGCCTCGACCGCCTCGGTACCGGCGTTCAGCGTGCCGATCTCGGCTTCCAGGGCCTTCGCCTTGCGGATGTAGTAGACGCCGCGCAGGAACTTGAACGCGCCGAACAGCAGCACGGCGCCCAGGATGTAGAGGCCGATCACGGGGCAAGCACCAGCTTTCTCAGGGGTTCGGTGTCCGGCAGGTCCGCGACGGCCGCGTCCAGGGCCTGGCCGAGGCGCTCCTCGAAGTCGTCGGCCGGGTAGCGCACGAACGCCGAGTCGGACCACGACAGCTGCCAGCGGGCGGCGCCGCGGGCCGTCAGCTCGACGGTGACCAGCTGGTTCAGCGCGCGCCGGACCACCGGGCGGGCGAACTCACGGGCCGTGCGGCCGGTGGCGGCCGCCGCCTCCTCGGACTTCGGGAAGCGGTCGGCGATCCGCCAGCGCACCGCCGGGTCGGCGTCGAACGCGTCGAGCACGGCGCCGAGCCCGGGGCCCGCGCCCTCGGCGTCGAAGGCCTCGCGGATGTCCTCCGCGCCCTGGCCGACGTACACCGTCATGGACTCGTGGACGAGGTCCTCCCAGTCGACCCGCTTTAGCGCGAGCGCCTCCGGGGTGAGGACGACCTGCTCCAGCGCGGCCAGCGCCGCACCGGCGTCGGCCAGCAGCTCCAGGGCCGGGCGGGCGGCCTGCCCGCCGCGGCCGTCGTCGGGCAGCGCCTCGATACGGGCCACGCGCTCGGCGAGCGCGGGGTGGGAGTCGTAGGGGGAGGTGGGCTCCGTCGACAGTTCCCGGCGCAGCTCGTCCAGATCGGCCGAGCGCGCGTCCAGGAGCCGGCGCAGCCCGCCGAAGACCTCGCCCGGGCGGGGCAGCAGACCGGCGCCGACGCCGAGGGTGGCGTACGAGCCCATGTAGAAGTCGTGCGCCGAGTCGAGGGCGTTCAGCTCGCGCAGCGCGGAGGCGGCGGAGTCGCGGCCGGCGACGCGGACCGACGCGAGGTCGGCGGCGAGCTCCTGGCGGCGGGAGGTGGAGCGGGTGGCCCGCATGTAGAAGTTGCCGTACGCGATGTAGATCTTGGCCATGGCGCGGTACATCGCGCCCTCGCCCGCGGTGTCGACGCCCTTGGCCTTCTTGCCCTTGGCGATCCGCTTCTCGTCCTTGCGCTCCTGCTTCGCGCGCTCCTTGGCGACCTTCTTGTCGGCGCGCTCGTGGAAGTACCCGATGGTGCGGATCAGCTGGGCGCGGCCGCGGGCGATCAGCGGCGTGAGACGGGTGTCGAAGTTGGCGTAGTGACCCATCTCGTGGGCGAGCACGGCGCGCAGCTGCATCTCGTCCAGGCCCGTCATCAGCGGCAGACCGAGGTAGAGGCGGCGGGTGCCGGGCCGCAGACCCAGCAGCTTCGCGTCCTCGGCGACGGCCGCGTTCACCTCGTCGATCAGCACGATCTCGTCGGGGGCACGGGTGCCGACCTGCTGCGCGATGTCGCGCACGACCGCCCACAGCTCGGGCTCCTGCGCCTCGCCGACGGTGACGCCGGGCTGGGGCTCGCCCTTGGGGGTGCGCAGCATGAACATGCCGCGCACGATCGGGACGGTGAGGACCACGGAGGCGAGGAGCAGCTTGGCCACGATCGGGCCGTGCAGCGTGGTCACGACGGCGTAGTCGATGCCGCCGAGGGCGGCCAGCAGGAACACGCCGAGCAGGTAGAAGCCTGCGAGCAGGACGAGAGCGCGCAAGGCGCGCAGTGATGCGCCCATATGGACAGATCCCCCCACGGGAACGAAAAGAGAAGGGTGGCAGGCAGAAGGCCACGGCCACCGCCGCATCATGCGGCCTGTAATTACTTACAGCAACCTTATTCCCCGAGGTTCCCCCCGCTCAGCCGGGGCCCCGATCGCCACCCGGACCCGCGGCCCGGCCCCGCCGCCACGGCCACCGCCTCGCGGGCCGGCGCCACGGCCCCCGCCCCGCAGGCCCGCCCCGCGGACCGCAGACCGGCCCGGAGGGCTTCCGCCCGGAGGGCTACCCCGGCAGGGTCGCCGGCGACCCTCCGTTCGCCTCGTACCCCGCCACCGCCATCGCCCGGTACACCGCGTACACCGCGGCCGGGTCCTCCGCCTCCGACCACGGCAGCGCGCCCACGTACCCGTCCACGTGCCGGACCTGCTCCATCGCCTCCGCCCACCGCTCCATGCAGACGAGGAACATCATCAGCAGGTGCCGCACGTGCGCCACCATCGGGTCGTCCTGCCGCGCCGTGTGCACCGCGTACAGCGCGCCCTCCACCGCCCGCGTGACGACCGCGCTCCGGTAGAAGCTCGGGCTCAGCACGATGTCCGGCTGGTTCTCGCGCAGCGCGAACAGCGGCAGGGCCGCCAGCAGCGAGCCCTGCGGCGCCCGGGCCGCGGCCGCGTGCGCGAAGGCGTCGGCCTTCTCCCGCGAGCCGTGCCACTGCGCACCCCAGTAGTGCAGCGCCGCGAGATGGGCGCCCATGTGCTCCGGGGCCCGGTCGATGACCTTCGCCCACAGCTGGTCGAACTCCGGCTCCGGGTAGGCCAGTCCCCGCGCGATCGCCAGTTCCGTGATGTACGGGACCGGGTCCCCCGGCGCGAGCAGCGCGGCCTTGCGGCACGCCTCCCGCGCCTCCTCCAGGATGATCCGGTGGTCCTCGGAGCCGACTCCGCCGGAGTGCCGCCACGCCTGCTGCACCAGCAGTTCCGCGTGGACCTGCGCGCCGCCCGGGTCCTTCTCCGCCTCCAGCCGCCACGCCTTCAGCCACTGCGCGCCCACACCGGGCTGCGCCGACAGTTCCAGGGCCGCCGCACCGCCGAAGGCCTGTACGCGCTGCCAGCGCCGCTCGCCCTCCCGCGGGGTCCCGGCGAGCAGTTGGGAGGCCGCCTGCCACTGTCCGGTGCGCTGCACGTTGTCGAGGGCGTCCATCAGGTCCTGGTCGGGCCCGGGGACCCGGATGTCGAGCTCCTCCTGCCGGTCGAATCCGTAGTTCGCCGGGTCGGCGGCGTCGGGGCTGCCCGGCGCGACCAGGCGAATACCGCCGCGTCGGCGCCGGATGTACGGACCGACGATGAACACGATCATGAGCATCGCGAACACGAACCACAGAATCTCCATGCCTCCAGCGAACCAGACCGAGGGGGGAGCAGGCCAATAGGGGTGCAGGCCGCGGGCGGGCATAGCATCGGACCATGAGCGACGACAGCCACGAGCACCAGAGCTTCGAGACCCGCGCGATCCACGCGGGCAACACGGCGGACCCGCAGACCGGCGCGGTGGTACCCCCGATCTACCAGGTTTCCACCTATAAGCAGGACGGCGTCGGAGGACTCCGCGGCGGCTACGAGTACAGCCGCAGCGCGAACCCGACCCGGACCGCGCTGGAGGAGAACCTCGCGGCCCTGGAGGGCGGCCGTCGCGGCCTCGCCTTCGCGTCCGGCCTGGCCGCCGAGGACTGCCTGCTGCGCACGCTGCTCGCGCCGGGGGACCACGTGGTCATCCCGAACGACGCGTACGGCGGAACCTTCCGCCTCTTCGCGAAGGTCGTCTCCCGCTGGGGCGTGGAGTGGTCGGTGGCCGACACCTCCGACCCGGAGTCCGTGCGGGCGGCCCTCACCCCGAAGACGAAGGTCATCTGGGTCGAGACCCCCTCCAACCCGCTGCTCGGCATCACCGACATCGCCGTGGTCGCCGACATCGCGCGGTCGGCCGGCGCCAAGCTGGTCGTGGACAACACCTTCGCCTCGCCCTACCTCCAGCAGCCCCTGGCGCTGGGTGCGGACGTGGTCGTGCACTCGCTGACCAAGTACATGGGCGGGCACTCCGACGTGGTCGGCGGCGCGCTGGTCGCCGCGGACGCGGCGCTGGGCGAGGAGCTGGCCTACCACCAGAACGCGATGGGCGCGGTCGCCGGCCCGTTCGACTCCTGGGTCGTGCTGCGGGGCATCAAGACCCTGGCCGTGCGCATGGACCGGCACGCGGAGAACGCGGGCAAGATCGTCGAGGTGCTCAAGCGGCACCCGAAGGTCACCAAGGTCCTCTACCCGGGCCTGCCCGAGCACCCGGGCCACGAGGTTGCCGCCAAGCAGATGCGCAACTTCGGCGGGATGATCTCCTTCCAGGTCGCCGGCGGCGAGGAAGAGGCCGTGGCGGTCTGCGGCCGCACCAAGATCTTCACCCTGGCCGAGTCCCTGGGCGGCGTCGAGTCCCTGATCGAGCACCCGGGCCGCATGACGCACGCGTCGGTGGCCGGCTCGGCGCTGGAGGTCCCGGCGGACCTGATCCGCCTGTCGGTCGGCATCGAGAACGCCGACGACCTCGTGGCGGACCTGACCCAGGCCCTGGGCTGAGCGACCGTCGCGGCGGGGCCCCACCCACGCGGCGGGGGCCCCGCCATCCCGGTTGGCCGGCCCATTCCAGCCTCGCCGGCGTTTGAGGCGCGGGCCCGGGCGGAGCCCGGTGCCCGGCGGAGCCGGGTTTCCTGGGGCGCCGCCCCAGACCCCGCGCCTCAAACGCCGGCGAGGCTGGAATGGCCCCGGCGGGCTGGATATGGCCCCCGGCGAGGCTGAAGGTGGGGCTACCAGCCCTCCAGGGGTGGGGAGACGCCGCTCGGGGGGCCGGCCCAGGGGCGGGTCAGCGAGGCCCACACCACGAAGGCCACCGCGGCAGCGAAGAGCACCGCCCAGCCGAACCTCCGCAGCGCCCGCCGGCGCCGCAGCAGCCGGTCGCCCCGGGCCGCCGCACCCGCCGCGAGCCCGGCCGGCACCACCGGGTACGGCCCCTCCAGCAGGTGCCTGATCTGGGCTTCTTTCCGGTCCGGAATCCCGCTCACGCCGCCTCCCGGGATCGCAGCGCCGCCACGGCCCGGTTGCACAGCACCCGGACCCGCTCGACCGGCATTCCCAGTTGCGCCGCCGTGACCTCCTCCGCGACCCCTTCGTAGAGCCGCAGGACGAGGACGAGCCGTTCCGGCGGGCTCAGCCGCGCCAGTACCCCGGCGCCCCCGTGGTGGCGCCAGCCGGTGCGGGCGAAGGCGGTGCACAGTTCCTGGCGGGTGTAGTCGTACGGATCGTCCGCGCGCAGCCGGCGCCAGTTCGCGTACGTCCGGGCCAGCGCGCCCGCGAGCAGCCGGCGGGCCGCTTCCGGTTCACCGGTGAGCAGTACCGCGACATGCAGGAGCCGCCCTGCCGCGCCCGCGACGAAGGCTTCGAACTCCGCGTAGGAGCCCGCCTGTTGATCAACCACCCGCATAGTCCACATAGTGCGGGCAGCGGGGCGGCCCAGGTCAAGAGGACGGACGGACTCCGCTCAGGAGGCGGGACCGGCTTCGGCCACGGCCGCCATGAGCTCCGACAGCGACAGGTTGAAGCGGGTCAGCAGTCCGGTGAAGGATTCGCGCTCGACCTCGCTCCAGTCCTCGGTCACCCGGGCCATCAGCTCGCGCCGCGAGGAACGGACCTCCTCCAGCCGGGCCAGCCCCCGCGGGGAGAGCGCGAGCACCACGGCCCGGCCGTCCTCGGGGTGCGAGGTCCGCTTGACCAGACCGCTGTCGACCAGCGGCGCGACCTGCCGGGTCACGGTGGAGGAGTCGATCCCCATGCCGCCTGCGAGCGCCTTGACGCCCATCGGGCCTTCCAGGTCGAGCCGGTTCAGCAGCAGGTAGGCGGCACGGTCCATCGAGTTGCGGGCCTGGCCCACGCCGCCCAGACGGGTCTGCTCGGCACGGCGGGCGAAGACCGCCACCTGGTGCTGGAGCGCGTCGAGGAGACCGGCTCCGGCGGGCGCCTCGGGCGCCGCGGGCAGATCGGAATTGGCCGGGATGGAAGGCATGGCCGTGGGCTCTCTTCGCGTGGGTCCGACAAGGTTGGGGGACAGAGTACGCGGCCGTGCGGCGGCCCGTACGCCTCGTACGAGAACTGGTACGGCCGGTTCACGGGCGCGTCGCGCAGGCATCCCGGATGGCGCGATATCGCCCCTCGCACCGTCCGCCCGCGCCCCTCGCGCCGTCCGCCCGCATCCCTCGCGTCGTCCGCCCGCGGCCCGAGCGCCTCCGCGCGGCGGCCCATCCGCTGCCCCGGGCCGGCCCCCGCCCGGGCTGCGAGACTGGCGGCATGAACTACCGCGTGCCCCAGCCCGTTCCGCAGGTCATCCTCGACGACATCCGGGGGGCCCAGAAGATGCTCTCCGGTGTCTCCCGGGTCACCGCGATGGAGGGCAGCCGGCACCTCTCCGCCCTCACCGGCTCGCCGGTCCACCTCAAGTGCGAGAACCTCCAGCGCACCGGCTCCTTCAAGCTCCGCGGCGCCTACGTACGCATCTCGGGCCTGCGCCCCGAGCAGCGGGCCGCCGGCGTCGTCGCCGCCAGCGCGGGCAACCACGCCCAGGGCGTGGCCCTGGCCTCCTCCCTCCTCGGGGTCCGCTCCACCGTGTTCATGCCGGTCGGGGCGCCGCTGCCGAAGGTGGCCGCGACCCAGGAGTACGGCGCCGAGGTGCGCATGCACGGGCAGGTCGTCGACGAGACCCTCGCGGCCGCCCAGGAGTACGCGGACCGCACCGGCGCGGTGTTCATCCACCCCTTCGACCACCGCGACATCATCGCGGGCCAGGGCACGGTCGGCCTGGAGATCCTGGAGCAGTGCCCGGAGGTGCGGACCATCCTGGTCGGGATCGGCGGCGGCGGGCTCGCGGCCGGGGTCGCGGTCGCCGTGAAGGCGCTGCGACCGGACGTCCGGATCATCGGGGTGCAGGCGGCGGGCGCGGCCGCGTACCCGCCCTCGCTCAAGGTCGGGCACCCCGTCTCGATCGACGACCCGATCACGATGGCCGACGGAATCAAGGTCGGGCGCCCCGGCGACGTCCCCTTCAAAATCATTGGTGAGCTCATCGACGACGTGCGTACGGTTTCCGAGGACGCCCTCTCCAGCGCCCTGCTGCTGTGTCTGGAGCGGGCCAAGCTGGTCGTCGAACCGGCCGGGTGCAGCCCGGTCGCGGCCCTGCTCAGCGAGCCCGAACTGTACGGCGGCGGCCCGGTGGTGGCCGTCCTGTCCGGTGGGAACGTCGACCCGCTGCTGCTCCAGCGGATCCTGCGCCACGGTATGGCGGCGGCGGGCCGGTACCTGTCCCTGCGGCTGCGCGTGGCCGACCGGCCCGGGGCGCTGGCCGGGCTCCTGGCGGTGTTGTCAGTGGTGGATGCGAACGTGTTGGACGTGAGCCATGTGCGGACGGATCCGCGGCTGGGGCTCACGGAGGTGGAGGTGGAGCTGCACCTGGAGACCAAGGGCCCGGAGCACTGCGCGGAAGTCGCGCGCTCCCTGCACGGCGCCGGCTACAAGGTGATGAGCCAGCAGTCCGGGGCAGTCTGAAGTCTGAAACCCCCGACCGCGAACATCCCCCGATCGGCCGAGCAGGACCAGCCCCCCGCCCATAGTATTTGCAGAGAAATGCCCTGAATGCACTGATTCTACTGGCCCGATTCACTGGGAGAATCCCTATGCCAGGCGCTATCTACGCCGAAGGTCTGGTCAAGACCTTCGGCGATGTACGGGCTCTGGACGGCGTGGACCTCGATGTCCCCGAAGGCACCGTCCTGGGTCTGCTCGGCCCGAACGGCGCGGGCAAGACCACGACCGTACGCGTCCTGACCACCCTCCTCCGGCCCGACAGCGGCAAGGCCGTCGTCGCCGGCATCGACGTGCTCAAGCACCCCAACGAAGTCCGCCGCTCCATCGGCCTGTCCGGCCAGTTCGCGGCTGTGGACGAGTACCTGACCGGCCGTGAGAACCTCCAGATGGTCGGCCAGCTCTACCAGATGAAGGCGAAGGCGGCCAAGGTCCGGGCCGAGGAACTCCTCGAACGCTTCAACCTCGGCGACGCCGCCGACCGCACGGCCAAGACGTACTCCGGCGGTATGCGCAGGCGCCTCGACCTCGCGGCCGCCCTCGTCGTCAGCCCGCCGGTGATGTTCATGGACGAGCCGACCACCGGCCTGGACCCCCGCAACCGCCTGCAGCTGTGGGGGATCATCCAGGAGCTGGTCGCCGGCGGCACCACCCTGCTCCTCACCACCCAGTACCTGGAGGAGGCCGACCACCTCGCGCACGACATCTGCGTGGTCGACCACGGCAAGGTCATCGCCCGCGGCACCTCCGACCAGCTCAAGGCCCGTACCGGCGGCGAGCGCGTGGAGGTCGTCGTCCACGAGCGGGACCACATCGCCACCGCGCGCGAGGTCCTCGCCGGCTTCGGCAAGGGCGAGACCACGGTCGAGGAGCACACCCGCAAGCTGACGGTGCCCGTGTCGGGCGGCGCCAAGCTGCTCGCCGAGGTCATCCGCGAGCTGGACGGCCGGGGCATCGAGATCGACGACATCGGGCTGCGCCGCCCCACCCTCGACGACGTGTTCATCTCCCTGACCGGTCGCGCGGCCGAACAGCAGGCGGAGGAGAACGCCGACGCGGCGGCGGCCGGTCCCGAGGCCAAGGGCCACAAGGCGGCCCGGAAGGAGGAGGCGAAGTGAGCGGCCTGAGCGACTCCCTGGTCATCGCCCGGCGCAACGTCATCCGGCTCACCCGGATCCCCGAGATGGTGATCTTCGGGCTGATCCAGCCGATCATGTTCGTGGTGCTGTTCAGCTACGTCTTCGGCGGCTCGATGGTGATCGGCGGCTCGACCAGCGCCAGCGCCTACCGGGAGTTCCTGATGGCGGGCATCTTCGCCCAGACCGTCACCTTCGCCACCGCGGGCGCCGGCGCGGGCATCGCCGACGACATGCACAAGGGCCTCATCGACCGCTTCCGCTCGCTGCCCATGGCCCGCGGCGCGGTGCTGACCGGCCGCACCCTGGCGGACCTGATGCAGACCACGCTGACCATGGTGGTGCTGGCGGTCGTCGCCCTCCTCGTCGGCTGGCGCACCCACACGACCGCCGGCGAGGTCCTCGCGGGCTTCGCCCTGCTGCTCCTCCTCGGCTACGCCTTCTCCTGGATCGGCGCGCTGATCGGCCTGTCGGTCCGCACGCCGGAGGCGGCCACCTCGGGCGGCCTGATCTGGCTGTTCCCCGTCACCTTCATCTCCAACGCCTTCGTCCCCACCGAGAACATGGCGAGCTGGCTCCAGCCCATCGCCGAATGGAACCCCTTCAGCGCCACCGTCCAGGCCTGCCGCGAACTCTTCGGCAACCCGGGCGTTTCCCAATCCGACGCCTGGCCGATGGTCCACCCGATCTGGGCCTCGCTGATCTGGTCGGTCCTGATCATCGTGGTCTTCCGCAGCCTCGCGGTCCGCAAGTACCGCGGCGCGGACGGCTGAGGGAACGCAGCGGGCAGGCGGGGGAAACGCGGATGCCCGGCCGGTGGAGACCGGCCGGGCATCGGGCGTACGGATCAGTACGGGTCGGGCAGCAAAGGGTGACCGAGGGTGATCAGCCGGTAAAGGGCTTGACGTCCAGGATCTTGACCGAGGCCTTCTTGCCGTTCGGCAGCTCGTACTCGGCGTCCTCGCCGATCGCCTTGCCCAGGACACCGCTGCCCAGCGGGGACTGGGGGGAGTACGTCTCGAAGTCCGAGGACGCGTACTCGCGCGAGGCGAGCAGGAACTCCATGGTGTCGTCCTCGTCGCCGTCGAAGGCGATCTTGACGAGCGTGCCCGGGGCCACGACACCGTCGGACGCCGGCGCGGTGCCGACCTTGGCGTTCTCCAGGAGCTGCGTGAGCTGGCGGACCCGGAGCTCCTGCTTGCCCTGCTCCTCCTTCGCCGCGTGGTAGCCACCGTTCTCACGCAGGTCGCCCTCCTCGCGGGCGGCTGCGATCTTCGTGGCGATCTCCGTGCGGGCGGGACCAGAGAGGTAGTCCAGCTCCGCCTTCAGCTGGTCGTACGCCGCCTGGGTCAGCCAGGTGACGCTTTCGCTCGTCTGGGTCACGGGTGCTCCTCGTCGGTACAGGGGACTACTGGCCGCCAGCGGCGGACGAAACCACGAGCCTAACAATTCGGGAAGAAAAGGGGGAGGACCCCAGAGGCTCATTGCCTCGTGGGGCGCGTCTTCAACCCTCTGCGCGCCTCAGTGGGAGGAGGCCGCCGGCTGGCAGCCGACCAGCTCGACCATGGTGGCCCGCGTGGTGGTCTTCAGGGTGACGACCTCGTCCACCCGCGACACGGGCTGGGCGAAGGTGAAGTCCGCGCGGCCCACCTCGCCGTGCCCCTCGTCCTGGGAGCTCAGGGAGCAGACTCCGGTGACCGAGGACTCCTTGCGGACCTCCAGGTGCACCTTCACCTCGGTGTCCGAAATCACCTGGAATTTAATCACTTCGGCGCTCACGCTCTGGCCCGCGATGTAGTCCCAGCCGATCCAGCCGATCACGCCCAGTAGCGCGACACCCAGCACCGATCCGATGATCTTGAGCTTTCGGTCCGTACGCTCGTCCGCCGACCGGCCGTACCGGCCCTCGGGCAGTCCCTCGCGCACCGCGCTCATGATCGTTCCTCTCGCCGGGGACGGCTCGGTCACCCCTGGAATTTTCCGCCCCCCAGTTCGGTCACTATAGGAGCTGAGTGTCGCGCCGAATCGCAGAGGATCCTGTTTTGACCGAGCAGCTTCGACTGATGGCCGTCCACGCCCACCCCGACGACGAGTCGAGCAAGGGCGCGGCCACCATGGCCAAGTACGTGTCCGAGGGGATCCCCGTGCTGGTCGTCACCTGCACCGGTGGCGAACGCGGCTCGATCCTGAACCCCAAGCTCCAGGGCGACAAGTACATCGAGGAGAACATCCACGAGGTCCGCGCCAAGGAGATGGACGAGGCGCGCGACATCCTCGGCATCGACCAGGAATGGCTCGGCTACGTCGACTCCGGCCTCCCGGAGGGCGACCCGCTGCCCCCGCTGCCCGAGGGCTGCTTCGCGCTCGCGGACGTCCACGAGGCCGCCGGCGAGCTGGTGAAGAAGATCCGCGCCTTCAAGCCGCAGGTCGTCACCACCTACGACGAGAACGGGGGCTACCCGCACCCCGACCACATCATGACCCACAAGATCTCCATGCTGGCCTTCGAGAGCGCGGCCGACACCGAGAAGTACCCGGAGAGCGAGTACGGCCCGGCCTACCAGCCGCAGAAGCTCTACTACAACCAGGGCTTCAACAAGCCGCGCACCGTCGCCCTCCACGAGGCGCTGCTCGCGCGCGGCCTGGAGTCCCCCTACGGGGAGTGGCTGGAGCGGTGGAAGGAGTTCGAGCGCAAGGAGCGGACCCTGACCACCCACGTGCCGTGCGCCGACTTCTTCGAGATCCGTGACAAGGCGCTCATCGCCCACGCCACGCAGATCGACCCGGACGGCGGCTGGTTCCGCGTCCCGATGGACATCCAGAAGGAGGTCTGGCCCACCGAGGAGTACGAGCTGGCGAAGTCGCTCGTCGACACTTCCCTCCCCGAGTCCGACCTCTTCGCGGGCATCCGGGAGAATGCGTAGCTATGAGCGCTACGCAGGCAGCACTGACCCAGCTCCTTCCGCTGGCGGGTGACACCTTCGACAAGAACAAGGTGACGCCCGGCCTCCTCGGATTCGTCGTGTTCGCGGCCCTCGCCATCGGCGTGTGGGCCCTGATGAAGTCGATGAACCGGCACATGGGCCGGGTGGACTTCCAGGAGGCCCCGGAGCCCGCCGCCCCGGCCGCCCCCGGCACGGACGGCACCCGGGCCCCGTAGGCCCTGTCGGGCCGGGACCGCCGCGTGTTGCGCCGCCCCGCCCGGGACAACCGGTGGGGCGGCGGTTCCGGCACGCGCGGGTGTACGGCGTACGCGTCGCCGGACGGCCGGGCCACGACGAGGGACGGCCGCGCGCTGTCCCCCGGACGACCCCGTCCACCTGATCGTGCCCGCGCGGCGGCCGCCGTCCCGGCCCCGCCGTGACCGCTCCGCGGAGCCGGCCGGGTCAGATCCGCGGGGCGTGTCGTGACCGGTCCGCCGGGGCCCGACGCGGTCAGGTCCGCCGACCCGCCCATCGGGTCCGTCGTGACCGCTCCGCCGGGCCGACCGGGTCAGATCCGCGGGGCGTGTCGTGACCGGTCCGCCGGGGCCCGACGCGGTCAGGTTCGGGGGACTCCCATTACCTCCCGCGCGTGCAGGTTCGGGACCAGGCCGAGCCGCCACGCCTGCCAGCCCTCCGCCGGGTCCACCCCGCGGCCCAGGACCACCCCGTACGTCTCCAGGCAGTCCTCCAGCCGGCCGTCCCGCGCCGGATGCGGCGCCTCCGCCAGCCGGGCCAGCTCCGCCCGCGCCTCCTCCGGCGCCGCCGGCACGGCGTACGGCAGCATCGTGCACCGCAGGAACCGCGCCCAGTCCTCCCCGCGCCGGTCCCCGTACGAGATGAACAGCCGCACGGCCTCCTCGCACAGGCCCAGCGCCTGCGACAGCCGCCCGTTGCCCGCGTCGATCACCGCCAGCTCCAGGCAGGTCCACGCCTCGCCGTGGGCCAGCCCGATCCGCCGGAAATCCGCCCGCGCGTCCACCAGCAGCTGCCGGGCGAACCCGGAGTTCCGAAGGTTTCCCGTCTGCGCCGCCCGCTGGTCCCGCGTCACCCGGCCCGAATGGTGGCGGGCGTACGCCAGCCCGTACACGTCCCGCATCCGCGAGAACATAGTCCGGGCCCGTTCCAGCTCCCGTACCGCCTCGTCGCGCGAGCCGCCCTCCTCCAGCGCCTGCCCGAGGTAGTACTGCGTCCACGCCTCGCCCCGCGCGTCCTCCGCCTCCCGGTGCCGGGCCAGCGCCTCCCGCAGCCCGTCCGCCGCCGGCCCCGGATCCCCGTCCACCACGCGGGCCCGGCCCAGCTGCGTCAGCGCCCAGGCCTCACCGCGGTCGTCGCGGGTACGCCCGTACAGCTCCAGCGCCCGCCGCAGTTCCGCCTCCGCCCGCTCCACGTCCCCGAACCGCAGGTGCACCTGGCCCAGCTGGAAATGCGCCCACGCCTCGCCGTGGACGCTCTCGCTCTCCCGGTGCAGCGCCAGCGAGGTCTCCAGCAGCCGCGCCGCCTCCGCCAGGTGCGCCCGGTCCCGCTCCACCGCCGCCAGCGCGTGCAGCCCCCACGCCCGGTCACCCGCCAGCTCCGGCGGTTCCTGGAGGACCAGCGCCTCCCGGATCCGCACCGCAGCCTCCGGCAGATTGCCCTGGTGGTGCAGGGTGATGCCGAGCGAGATCAGCGCCATCGCCGCCCCCGCCTCCTGATCGGCCTCCATGTACTGGTCCACCACCGAGGCCAGTGTGGTGCGGGCCTTGTCCAGCTCGCCCAGCTGGCGCGCCGCGATACCCGTACGCCACTGCACCGACCGCACCAGGCGCCCCTGCTGTCCCTTCACCCCGTTCTGGCCCGCTGCCACCGCCTGCGTCAGCTCGTCGATCTCACCGAGCCGGTACAGGTCCCCGCGCAGCAGGCAGAAGTCGCACAGCGCACCCAGCAGGTCGAGCACCGCCTGCTGGTCCACCCCCTCCGAATGCCGCAGCGCCGCCGTGATGAAGCTCGACTCGTCGTCCAGCCACCGCAGCGCCGCATCCAGCGAGGCGAAACCGTGGCCCCCGAACTGGTCCGCCCGCGTCGACATCTTCCCGTCGACCATCCGGATCACCGAGTCCGCGAGCTGCGCGTAGGTGCGGATCAGCCGCTCGTGCGCGGCCACGTCCGCCGCCGACCGCGCCGCCGTCTGCGTCCGCCCGCCGCCTCCGGTACGTCGGCGCCGCGGCCGCTGCCGCAGAGCGACGCCCGCCCCCCGGCCAGCGGCAACCGCCGTCACACGGCGCCCGTCGCCGCGCGCGCGCCGCGGCGCGGGCCTCCGGCGCTCTCGTCGTCGCGCCCCCCGCGATTCCTGCGCGCCGGTAGACCCAGCCCACCGCCCCGTCGGCCGCGGCCCACGCAGCCGAACCGCCGCAGCCCGCGCCCTACCCCTCGGGTCGTACTCCGGCGCCGGCTCCGGCTCTGCAGGGTCCGGCTCACGCCCCCAGGTGGTCCCGCTGCAAAATACGGCACACCAGTTCAGAGGGAAGTGCTCTTCCTCGTAGCAGTCCGGTCGGAAAACAGCAACTGGGTTGAACGACACATCAGCGACTCACCGCGATGCACTGCTGCTCCCGCATGATCCCGCGACAGAGAAATCTCAACCGAGTGGGTGACGCGGCTACGACCCCGCGACCCGCCGGATCGAGCTCTGCTACGACGACCTGACGGAGGACCGGAAACTGTTCGAGGACGCCGACCTTCAGAGCGAGTCAGCACCCCGTCCGCGACCGACGGCCGCGCCGAGGACGGACGCCGCCGACCGCTTCAGTTCATGCTCCTGCGCACCCCGGAGGGCGGAACCACCCTGCTCACCGCCGCCCGCGCGTACGACCTCGCGGCGGCCGCCGACCCCACCCCGGACCCCGACGACGAGCACGCCCCGGACGCGGCCCGAGCGGAATCCCACCGCTGCGCGGTCCCCTCCCTGGCCACCGCGGCCCGCGCCGACTGCCCGGCCACCTGGACCCGCACCCGCACGACCTGGACCGCCGACCTGACCCCGCTCCTGCGGCCGTGATCCGACCCCGTGCGGCAGGATGGGGCCATGCCGAACCGCCTCGCGAACGAGACCTCCCCCTACCTGCTCCAGCACGCCGACAACCCCGTCGACTGGTGGCCCTGGTCGCCCGAGGCCTTTGCGGAGGCGCGTGAGCGCGGGGTGCCCGTGCACCTCAGCGTCGGCTATTCGAGCTGCCACTGGTGCCATGTCCTCGCCGGCGAGAGCTTCGAGGACGAACTGACCGCCGCCTACATGAACGAACACTTCGTCAACATCAAGGTGGACCGCGAGGAGCGCCCCGACGTCGACGCCGTCTACATGGAGGCCGTGCAGGCCGCCACCGGGCAGGGCGGCTGGCCCATGACCGTCTTCATGACCGCCGACGCCGAACCCTTCTACTTCGGGACGTACTTCCCGCCCGAGCCCCGGCAGGGGATGCCCTCCTTCATGCAGGTGCTCGAAGGGGTGCGGACCGCCTGGGTGGGGCGCCCCGAGGAGGTCACCGAGGTCGCGCAGCGGATCGTACGGGACCTGGCAGGGCGGGAGTTGGACTACGGCAAGTCCGGGACACCCGGCCCCGGCGAGCTCGCGCAGGCGCTGCTCGGGCTGACGCGGGAGTACGACGCCGCGCGCGGCGGATTCGGCGGGGCGCCGAAGTTCCCGCCGTCCATGGTGCTGGAGTTCCTGCTGCGCCACCACGGGCGGACCGGCTCCGAGGGCGCGCTGCAGATGGCCGCCGACACGTGCGAGGCGATGGCCCGCGGCGGGATCTACGACCAGCTCGGCGGCGGGTTCGCCCGCTACTCCGTGGACCGGGAGTGGGTGGTTCCGCACTTCGAGAAGATGCTCTACGACAACGCGCTGCTCTGCCGCGTGTACGCGCACCTGTGGCGGGCCACCGGCTCCGATCTCGCACGGCGCATCGCGCTGGAGACCGCCGACTTCATGGTCCGGGAGCTGCGGACCGAGCAGGGAGGCTTCGCGTCCGCGCTCGATGCCGACAGCGAGGACCCGGCGACCGGCGAGCACGTCGAGGGGGCCTACTACGCCTGGACGCCCGCCGAGTTGAGCCAGGTGCTGGGGGAGGCCGACGGGGCTCTGGCCGTCGCGTACTTCGGGGTGACCGAGGAGGGGACCTTCGAGCACGGGAAGTCCGTGCTGCAGCTGCCCCAGGACGGGCCCGTGGTGGACGCGGAGCGGATCGCCGACATCACGGCGCGGCTGCTGGCCGCGCGGGCACAGCGGCCCGCGCCCGGCCGGGACGACAAGGTCGTCGCCGCGTGGAACGGGCTGGCGATCGCCGCGCTCGCCGAGTGCGGGGCGTACTTCGACCGGCCCGACCTGGTGGAACGGGCGACCGAGGCGGCCGATCTGCTGGTGCGCGTGCACATGGACGGCCGGGCCGGCGCGGCGGACCAGCAAGGACGGCCGGGTCGGCGCCAATGACGGGGTGCTGGAGGACTACGGCATGTGGCGGAGGGCTTCCTCGCGCTGGCGTCCGTGACGGGCGAGGGCGTCTGGCTGGAGTTCGCCGGGCTCCTCGTCGACCTGGTCCTGGACCGGTTCACCGCCGAGGACGGGTCGCTCTACGACACGGCGCACGACGCGGAGAAGCTCATCCGCCGGCCGCAGGATCCGACCGACACGGCGGCCCCGTCGGGGTGGACGGCCGCCGCGGGCGCGTTGCTCTCGTACGCGGCGCACACCGGGTCGCAGGCCCACCGTACGGCGGCGGAGCGGGCGCTCGGGGTGGTGCACGCGCTCGGACCGCGCGTGCCGCGGTTCATCGGGCACGGGCTCTCGGTGGCCGAGGCGCTGCTGGACGGGCCCCGGGAGGTGGCGGTCGTCGGCCATCCGGAGGATCCGGCGCTGGCGCTGCTGCACCGGACTGCGTTGCTGGGGACGGCTCCGGGGGCGGTGGTGGCGGCCGGACTGCCGCGAGCGGCGGACGGCAGCGGCGGCGAGTTCCCCCTTCTTGCCGAGCGCACACTCGTGCACGACCTTCCTACGGCGTATGTGTGTCGACATTTCGTCTGCGCGCGGCCTACGACCGATCCGGTCGACGCTGGCCGAGCAGTTGGGTGCGGTTCGCCCCTGAAAGCGGCGGAGTACCGTCAATTCCGGTTGCGCGTGCATGAGTTGGGAAACGTGCGCTATCGGGTCTCGCGCGTGGACGACGCAACGCCGGGCGCTCCTGCGTCGGTCGCGTGCGCTATCTCACGCGATCTCCCGCGTGCTTCATGGTGGGCGCTGATCCGACCCGACGAACGACCCCGGGACCGCCGCCGTCGCCGAACGGGCCGCCGGCCGCCGGCCCGACCGCGTCCGGGTCGTCGTCGACCACCACGAGAAGAAGAACAAGCCGAAGGCCCTCAACACGCCCTCCCGTCCTGCCGCGGTGACATCGTCGGCGTCTTCCGCCGAGGACCAGGTCCACCCCGAACTGCTCGCCCACGTCGACCACGCCTTCCGCTCCACCGGCGCCGACGTGGTCCAGGGCGGGGTCCAGCTCATCAACTTCCACTCCAGCTGGTACAGCCTGCGCAACTGCCTGGAGTACTTCTTCTGGTTCCGCTCCCGGCTGCACCTGCACGCCGAGAAGGGCTTCATCCCGCTCGGCGGCAACACCGTCTTCCTGCGCACCGAGGTGCTGCGCGAGGCCGGCGGCTGGGACCAGGACTGCCTCGCAGAGGACTGCGACCTCGGGGTGCGGCTGTCGTCGGTCGGCAAGAAGGTGGTCGTCGCCTACGACTCCGACATGGTCACCCGGGAGGAGACGCCCGGCTCGCTGATCAGCCTGCTCAAGCAGCGCACCCGCTGGAACCAGGGGTTCCTCCAGGTGTACCGGAAGAAGGACTGGCAGCAGCTGCCCGGGCGCGGCCAGCGCTGGCTGGCCCGCTACACGCTGATGACGCCCTTCATGCAGGCCGCCTCGGGTGTGATCATCCCGCTCAACTTCGCCGTCGCCGTCTTCCTCGACGTACCGGTCGGCATCGCGATCATCACCTTCCTCCCCCTGGTCACGGCGATGGTGACCTTCGTGTTCGAGATCGTCGGCCTGCACGACTTCGGCCGCCAGTACGGTCTGCGCGTCCGCTTCGTGCACTACGTCAAGCTCGTCGTCGGCGGCCCGTTCTACCAGGTGATGCTCGCGGGGGCGGCGATCCGCGCCGGTCTGGCGCGAGCAGCGCGGCCAGGGCGAGTGGGAGCTGACCCGCCACACCGGCGCCCACCTGACGCCGACCGCTCCGTCCACCGCGACCGCTCCGTCCACCGCGCCCGCCACCGCCACCGCCACCGCCACCGCCACCGCGATCCGAGAGGACAGCCGCCGGTGACCGCCACCCTGCCCACGGCCACTGATCCCCAGCCCGGAACCCGCACCGCCCCGGCCCCGCGAACACCCGCCGCCACCGGGCGCCCCGGCAGCCACCCGCCCGCGCCCGCCCGCCCGCTCGTGCGCTTCCGCTCCTCCCGCCCCGACCTGCTGCTGTGCGGCGCCCTGCTGCTCGTGATCGTGCTGGTGCAGGGCTGGAACATCACCGACTTCCCGACCCTGAGCGACGACGAGGGCACCTACCTCGCCCAGGCCTGGGCCGTCCAGCAGGGCGACGGCCTCGCCCACTACACGTACTGGTACGACCATCCGCCGCTCGGCTGGATCCAGTTGGCGGGCCTGACGTACCTGCCGTCCCTCTTCGTGCCCGAGTCGATGACCGTGGCGTCGATGCGTTGCGCGATGCTCGCCGTCTCCGCCGCCTCCGCCGTGCTGCTGTACGTCCTCGCGCGCCGGCTGTGGCTGCCGCGCTGGGCCGCCGGGCTCGCGATGGCCCTCTTCGGGCTGTCGCCGCTCTCCGTGGTCCTCCAGCGGGAGATCTTCCTCGACAACCTCGCCGTGATGTGGATGCTGCTGGCCTTCTGCCTCGCCGCGTCCCCGAGCCGCCACCTGTGGCACCATTTCGGGTCCGGGCTGGCGGCCGCCACCGCCGTCCTGACCAAAGAGACGATGCTGGTGGTGCTCCCGGCGCTGCTGGTGACGATGTGGCGTCACAGTCACCGCGACACCCGCAAGTTCGCCGTCACCGGAGCGATCACCGCCTGCGTGCTGATCGGGCTGTCGTACCCGCTGTACGCCCTGCTCAACGGCGAGCTGCTGCCCGGCGCCGGGCACGTCTCGCTCATCGACGGCATCACCTACCAGATGGGCCGCGAGGGCTCCGGTTTCATCCTCACCCCCGGCTCCGGCTCGAACGGCGTCCTGCGGTCCTGGCTCTACTACGACACCGTGCTGCCGCTCGGCGGGCTGGCCGGCGCCGTCCTGCTGCTGGCCACCGTTCTCCGCTCGGTCACCGCCCGCGCACTGGCCGGCCCCGCGCTCGCCGCGGTGATCCTCGCCGTCGTCGCCCTGCGGCCCTCCGGCTACCTCCCGGCGATGTACGTGATCCAGGCGCTGCCCTTCCTCGCCCTCGTCCTGGCCGGCGGCGCGGCCGGCATCACGCACGCGGTGCTGCGCCGCCGGCGCGGCCCGGGCGAGCGCCGGCCGCAGGTGTGGGCGCGGTGGGCGCTGCTCGGCGTCCTCGCCGCGTCGGCCGCGGTGTACGTGCTGCCGCGCTGGTACGAGGGCAACCGCACCGCGCTCACGGTGGACGCGAACGCCCCGTACCGGCAGGCCGCGGCCTGGCTCGGCAGCGAGGTCGCCGATCCGGCGAACACCCGGGTGCTGCTGGACGACGCGCTGTGGCTGGACGCGGTGCACCACGGCTTCGCGCCGGGCCTCGGCGCGATCTGGTTCTACAAGGCGGACCTCGACCCGGCCGTGACCAGGACCCTGCCCCGGGGCTGGCAGGACATCGACTACGTCGTCTCCTCGCCCACCGTGCGCCGTGACGCGGTGGACCTGCCCAACGTACGGGCGGCGCTGGAGCATTCGGCGGTGGTGGCCGTCTTCGGTTCGGGCGAGGACCGCATCGAGATCCGCCGCACCGACCGATCCGCCGCCGCGACCCCCGGCGACAGCGCCGACCGCCCGAGTGGGAGCTGACTCACCATGAGCGAGGACATGCGGTCCCTCCATGCCCCGATCGATCCGGAACCCACCCTTCCGCAGGCGGTGGCCGGCAGCGTCACCCTCATCATCCCGACCTTCAACGAGGCCGGGAACATCGCCGAGTTGCTCCGCCGGCTCGGCGACGCGCTGCCCGACCCCGCACACCTGCCCTGCGAGGTGCTGTTCGTGGACGACTCCACGGACGACACCCCGGCCGTCATCGAGAAGGCCGCCGCCGACCACCCCTTCCCGGTGGCCGTCCTGCACCGCCAGACGGCCGAGGGCGGCCTCGGAGGCGCCGTCGTCGAAGGGATCCGGCGCGCGGACACCGACTGGATCGTCGTCATGGACGCCGACCTCCAGCACCCGCCCCACCTGGTGCCCGAACTGGTCGGCGAGGGGGTGCGCACCGGCGCCGACCTCGTCGTCGCCTCCCGCTACATCAGCGGCGGCAGCCGCGCCGGACTCGCCGGCAGCTACCGCATCGCCGTCTCCCGCGGCGCGACCTGGTTGACCAAAGGCCTCTTCCCGCGCGCGCTGCGCGGCATCAGCGACCCGATGAGCGGGTTCTTCGCGATACGCCGCAGCGCAGTGACCGCGCAGACCCTGAAGCCCCTCGGCTACAAGATCCTGCTGGAACTGGCCGTGCGCTGCCGCCCCCGCACGGTCGCCGAGGTGCCCTTCGTCTTCCAGGACCGCTACTCGGGCGAGTCCAAGTCCACCGCCCGCGAGGGCCTGCGCTTCCTCGCCCACCTGGCCTCGCTGCGCTCCGCGACCCCGCTGGCCCGCATGATCGGCTTCGGCCTGATCGGGCTCTCCGGCTTCGTCCCGAACCTGGCCGGACTCTGGCTGCTCACCCACGCCGGGATGCACTACCTCCCCGCCGAGATCGTCGCCAACCAGGCGGGGGTCCTGTGGAACTTCCTCCTCATCGAGGCCCTGCTCTTCCGCGACCGCCGCCGCCACCGCCACTGGGCCGACCGGATCGGCCGGTTCGCGCTGCTCGCCAACGCCGATCTGCTGCTGCGGATCCCGCTGATCGCGCTGTTCGTCGCCCGCTTCGGGATGGAGGCGATGCCGGCCACCGCCCTCGCGCTGGTGACCACCTTCGTCCTGCGCTTCGCGGCCACCGAGGCCCTCGTCTATCTGCCGCGCCACACCAGGAGCTGAGCCGCACAGAAGGGAACCATCGCATGCGTCTGACGATCCGGCGGAGGGCCGGGCGGCGGGCCGCCCTGCTCGCCGTCGGGGCGATGACCGCGGGCCTGCTGCTCACCGCACCGCAGCAGGCCACGGCCGGTCCGCCCAATCTGCTCTCCAATCCCGGTTTCGAGACCGCCGGCGCCGCCGGCTCCGACATGCCGTCCTGCTGGTCGAAGTCCGGCTGGGGCGACAACGACTTCACCTTCGCCACCGTCACCGACACCCACAGCGGCACCAAGGCGATGCGGGTCTCGCTCACCCGCCGCACCGACGGCGACCGCAAGGCCCTGGTCACCGAGAACACCGCCTGCGCCCCGAGCGTCACGCCGGGCCGCCAGTACGACCTGTCCGCCTGGTACAAGTCGAACACCCCGGACGTGTCGGTGACCGTGTTCCGCCGCGACACGACGGCGGGCTGGCAGTACTGGACCGACCTGCAGAACCCGCCCGTCAGCGCGGCCTGGGCGCGTACGGAGGTCCGTACGCCGGCCGTCCCGCCGAACACGGACAAGATCGCGTGGGGGCTGTCGGTCTACGGGGTGGGCACGCTCACCACCGACGACTACGCGCTGGAGGAGGTGGGCGCCGCCCCGCCGCAGCCGGTCTGCTCGGGTACGGCGCAGGAGTGCGCCAAGGGCAAGTGGGAGGTGATCGGGGCCAAGAACCCGGTGCGTTCCATGCACGCCGTCGTCCTGAAGAACGGCAAGGTGCTGCTGATCGCCGGCTCGGGCAACGACGTCGCCCAGTTCAACGCGGGCACCTTCACCTCCGCCGTGTACGACCCGGCGAACGGGTCCTTCAAGACGATCCCGACCCCGGTCGACATGTTCTGCGCGGGCCACGTGCAGCTTGCGGACGGCCGGGTGCTGGTGATGAGCGGCAACAAGGGGTACCCGTCGGCCGACGGCTCGATCGGCTACCAGGGGCTGAAGGACTCGTACACCTTCGACCCGGCGACCGAGACGTACACGAGGACGAACGACATGAACGGCGGGCACTGGTACCCGTCGGCGACGATCCTCGGCAACGGCGACGTGATCTCCTTCGGCGGTCTGAAGGAGGACTCGACGGGCAACGTGACCGCGGAGAGGTTCTCCGCGGCGCAGAACAAGTGGCTGCCGATGAACGAGGTCAACCAGACCTGGTCGTACTGGGGCCTGTACCCGTCGATGATCCTGATGCAGGACGGCCGGCTCTTCTACTCGGGCAGCCACACCTTCGGCAACGGCACCCCGGGCACCGGCGCCTCGATCTACGACTACGCCGCCAACACCGTCACCGACGTACCGGGCCTGCGGAACAAGGACGAGCGGGACGAGTCGGCGAGCGTGCTGCTGCCCCCCGCCCAGGACCAGCGGGTGCTGACCATCGGCGGCGGCAACAACGAACGCAACCCGGCGGCGAACCGGCTCACCGACATCATCGACCTCAAGCAGCCCGCCCCCGCCTACACGGCAGGCCCGCCGATCCCGCAGGGCCTGGTCGACCAGGGCCAGGGCAAGCGCCCGCAGACCGGCGCCGAGGGCAAGATGTTCGTGTCGGCGGTGCTGCTGCCGGACGGCAAGGTGCTGGAGACCGGCGGCGGGCTGCACGACCGGGCCGACCCGGTCTTCGAGGCCTCCTTCTTCGACCCGGCGACCAACACCTACCAGGCGGGCCTGGCCACCGACCCGATCCCGCGGACCTACCACTCGGCGTCGGTCCTGATGCCGGACGGCCGGGTCATGTCGGTCGGCGACAACCCGGGCAACGGGACCTACAACCACAACGTGTCGATCTACACCCCGCCCTACCTGTTCAAGGGCGCCCGCCCGCAGATCACTTCGGTGATCGATACGCAGTGGGTGTACGGGGACACGCAGCGGATCACCGTCAACCGGCCGATCGCCAAGGCGGAGCTGATCCGTCCGGCGGCCGTCACCCACTCCTCGGACCCCAACCAGCGGTTCGTGGACCTGCCGATGACCGTCGACGGCAACAACATCGACCTCAACGTCACCAGCAACCCCAACCTGGCGCCGCCCGGCTGGTACATGCTCTTCGCGGTCGACGCGAACGGCGTCCCGTCCATCGCGACCTGGGTGCACCTGGGCGGCCCGTCCGCACTGGCCGCCGCCCAGGAGCAGCCCTCCGCGCACGAGCACGCCTTCGCGAACCGGCTGGGGCCGGCCAAGCAGAACCCTGCCCAGCGGGACTCCGCCCCGGTCGCGCCGAGCGTGGCCGGCTGCGACCGGCACTACGGCACGGCCAACGTGTGCGTGCCGACCCGCTTCCCGGACGGGGTGAAGGAGACGGCGAAGGCCCGCTGCGACTGGCTGGCCGCCCACAGGTACCCCAAGCGCCTGAAGGTCAACGGCAGCGATCCGCTGCGCCTCGACCCCGACCGCGACGGCCACGCCTGCTGAACCCACGGGGAAGGGGCCCGGCCGCGAGCGCGCGGCCGGGCCCCTTCCCCGGGCTCAGTGCTGGTACGCGGCGAGCGAGATGCCGACGTAGTGGGCCACGAAGGCCGCGAGGGTCAGCGAGTGGAAGACCTCGTGGAAGCCGAAGAAGCGGGGGGAGGGGTTGGGCCGCTTCATGCCGTAGATGACCCCGCCCACGCTGTAGAGCAGGCCGCCGACGATCACCAGGACCAGGACGGCGATCCCGCCGGTGCGCATGAAGTCGGGCAGGAAGAAGACCGCCGCCCAGCCCATGGCGATGTAGCAGGGGGTGTAGAGCCAGCGCGGTGCGCCGACCCAGAAGACGCGGAAGGCGATACCGGCGGCGGCCGCGATCCATACCGCCCACAGCAGGGTCCGCCCGGTCGAGGGCGGCAGCAGCAGGACGGTGAGCGGGGTGTAGGTCCCCGCGATGATCAGGAAGATGTTGGCGTGGTCGAGCCGTCGCAGGATGGCTTCGCCCCGCGGTCCCCAGGTGCCGCGGTGGTAGACCGCGCTCACGCCGAAGAGCAGACAGGCCGTGAGGATGTACACACCGCAGGCGACCCGCGCCCGGGTGGAGTCGGTGAACGCCATGAGCACGAGGCCCGCGACGACCACGGCGGGGAACATCCCCAGGTGCAGCCAGCCGCGCAGCAGCGGCTTCTCCTCCAGGGCGGTCTCTGCCACCTCCAGGGCCTCGACGACCGGTGTGGCCTCGTTGGCCGGGACGGCGGCGGCATCAGAAGTCATGCGCGCCATGCTACCTACGGGCCCGTAGGTTTCCCTCAGTCCTCTTTACGGAAGATTGACGGACGTGGCAATGCTCACGTGAGAGGCCCTCTGGACATATGCGCACATCCACCGGATGATCAGATGAGTGCGGTCGACACCGGATGAGCGGAGCGCGAAGCATCCGGGTCGCAGCCCCCACGGGGCCTACACCAAACAAACCCCTCAACAAGGAGCAATCGTGGCGCGCGACAACGCGGCTCCCACTATCCCGACGACTCACCAGGAACTGATCTCCTGGGTGGACGAGATCGCAGCCCTCACCCAGCCGGACCGCGTCGTCTGGTGCGACGGCTCCGAGGGCGAGTACGAGCGCCTGTGCGAGGAGCTCGTCGCCAAGGGAACGTTCAAGAAGCTCGACGAGACGAAGCGCCCGAACTCCTACTACGCCGCCTCCGACCCCTCCGACGTCGCGCGCGTCGAAGACCGCACCTTCATCTGCTCCGAGAAGGAGGAGGACGCGGGCCCGACCAACCACTGGAAGGCCCCTTCCGAGATGAAGGAGATCTTCGCGGGGGAGGAGGGCATCTTCCGCGGCTCCATGAAGGGCCGGACGATGTACGTCGTCCCGTTCTGCATGGGCCCCCTCGGCTCCGAGCTCTCCGCGATCGGCGTCGAGATCACCGACTCCGCCTACGTCGCCGTCGCCATGCGCACCATGACCCGCATGGGCAAGCCCGTCCTCGACGAGCTCGGCACCGACGGGTTCTTCGTCAAGGCCGTCCACACCCTCGGCGCTCCGCTCGCCGAGGGCGAGGCCGACGTGCCGTGGCCCTGCAACACCACCAAGTACATCTCGCACTTCCCCGAGACCCGCGAGATCTGGTCCTACGGATCCGGCTACGGCGGCAACGCCCTCCTCGGCAAGAAGTGCTACGCCCTGCGCATCGCGTCCGTCATGGCCCGCGACGAGGGCTGGCTCGCCGAGCACATGCTCATCCTCAAGCTCACCCCGCCGGCCGGCGAGGGCGAGGCGAAGTACATCGCCGCCGCCTTCCCCTCCGCCTGCGGCAAGACGAACCTCGCCATGCTGGAGCCCACGATCCCCGGCTGGACCGTCGAGACCGTCGGTGACGACATCGCCTGGATGCGCTTCGGCGAGGACGGCCGCCTCTACGCGATCAACCCCGAGGCCGGCTTCTTCGGCGTCGCCCCCGGCACCGGCGCGCACACCAACGCCAACGCCATGAAGACCATGTACGCCAACACCGTCTTCACCAACGTCGCGCTCACCCCCGACGGCTCCGACGTGTGGTGGGAGGGCATGACCGAAGAGGCGCCCGCCCACCTGATCGACTGGAAGGGCAACGCCTGGACCCCGGAGTCGGAGACCCCGGCCGCCCACCCCAACGCCCGCTTCGCCGTCCCCGCCGCCCAGTGCCCGACGATCGCCCCCGAGTGGGAGGACCCCAAGGGCGTCCCGATCTCCGCGATCCTCTTCGGCGGCCGCCGCGCCTCCGCCGTCCCGCTGGTCACCGAGTCCTTCGACTGGAACCACGGCGTCTTCATCGGCTCGAACATCGCCTCCGAGAAGACCGCCGCCGCCGAGGGCAAGGTCGGCGAACTGCGCCGCGACCCCTTCGCCATGCTGCCGTTCTGCGGCTACAACATGGGCGACTACATGGGCCACTGGGTCGACGTCGCCAAGGGCAAGGACCAGTCCAAGCTCCCGAAGATCTACTACGTGAACTGGTTCCGCAAGAACGACGCGGGCAAGTTCGTGTGGCCCGGCTTCGGCGAGAACAGCCGCGTCCTCAAGTGGATCGTCGGCCGCCTCGACGGCACCGCCGCCGGCGTCGACACCCCCATCGGCATCCTGCCGACCAAGGAGTCCCTCGACCTCGACGGCCTGGACCTCCCGGCCGAGGACCTCGACTTCCTCCTCACCGTCGACAAGGAAGTCTGGCGCGACGAGGCCTCCCTGGTCCCCGAGCACCTGAACACCTACGGCGACCACACTCCCAAGGAGCTGTGGGACCAGTACCACGCACTCGTGGAGCGCCTGGGCTGAGCCGGGACACGCCCTGAAGAAGGGCCGATGAACGTGGGAGCCCCCGACCAAGCGGCGCCCACCGCTGTGGGAGCCCCCGACCAAGCGGTTCCCACCGCAGCACATGACCGACCTCAAGAGCGTCCGCGCTCCTCCAGGTAGGCCGTGTGCGTCTGCTGACGGCGGGCCTCTGCTTCGCGGAGGTCCGCCGTCACGCTTTCCGCCTCCGCGTACAACAGGTCCAGCTGACGCTCCAGATGGCGCTCCGGCGACTCCCCGCCCGGCGTGAGCCGGTTCCACCAGCGCGTCCGGTTGTACGTGTCCACGCACTCCGGCACGTCCCGCCGGATCGCCCGCGACAGCGCGTGCACGGCCTCCGGCTCGGTGGCCAGCACCTGCGCCACCCACCCCGGCTCCAGCAGCGCCCCGTACAGCTCCAGCAGCCCCGTCCACCTGGCCGCGGCCGTCGCCGGCAGCTCCACCTCGCCCAGGTACTCCCGCAGCCGCGTGAAGTCCGCGCGCAGGGCGCCGACCTCCTCGCTCGGGTCGAAGGGCGGCGGCGCCACCCGCTCCGGCGGGGCGATCAGCGCGCCCGCCCCGTACAGCCCGGCGATCACCACCGGCCAGTACGCGCCGGCCACCCCGGCGAGGGTCAGGCCCAGCCCGACCAGGCCGCAGGCGGAGCCCGCCAGGTTCTTCCTCGACTCCAGTTGACCGAGAACCCGGCGCGCCCTATTGGTAGCCACGGATCTCCTCGAAGGCTCCGGCCAGCGAACCGGTCCCGCCCGTGGCGTCGAACAGCCGCCCGCCGGTCAGTTCCGTGATGCGGGTGAGCTCCTTGCGGTCCGAGTCGCCGAACAGCACCGCGAAGACGGGCGTCTGCTTCTGCGCCGGCGGCAGGGCCGCGTAGAAGGAGCCGAAGTGCCCCGCCCCGACGCCCTCGGTGTTCTCGCCGTCCGTCATCAGCACGATCGAGGTGAACGCGTCCGCGGCGCCCTGGCCGAGGTGCTGGTACGCCGCCTCCAGGCTCCCGTACACCGCCGTACCCCCCTCCGGCTCCAGCGACTTCACGTCCCCCCGGATCGCATCCAGGGCCGGACCCGGATTACCGGGCTCGACGACGTGCGTGCGCACCTTCTTCACCTTCGACCCGAAGGGCAGCAGCGTCACCTCCTCCCGGTCCCGGAACCGCTGCCCGGTACCCGAACTGCCCGAGCCCGTCAGATCCGTGAGCGCCGACTTCAGCCGCCCGATCCGGTCCTCCTCGCTCATCGAACCCGAGGTGTCCAGGACGTACACCGTCCGCGAGGGCCGGCGCAGCTCGTTCTCGTACGAGGCCAGCAGCCCGTCGGCGACCGACCGCGACCCCGGGAAGGGCAGCTCGCGCCGCTTCTCGGCGTCCAGCCCCGCGGCCGGCGCCACCCCGGCCGCCACCGGGCGGCGGAAGGTCTGCTCGGTGATCGCCTTCTGCGCCTCGGGACCACGCAGATACTCCGTGAGCGCCCGCCCCGCATCACGGGCCCCGGCCGGGGCCGAGGTCAGCAGCGTCAGCGGATAGTGGGCGGTGACCACCCCGTCGCGCGGCCGGATCACCGTCAGCGGAGCCCCGGCGCCCTTCACGTCCCGGTTCATGGACAACAGCACCGACTCGTAGTTCACCAGCGCGTCCACGTCCCCGCGCTTGGCGTAGGCGCTCACGAGCCAGCCCGAGGAACCCGAGGTCAGCTTCTGCCCGGCGAAGAACTCCTTCAGCCGCGGCGCGGCCGCCTTCACGTCCGCGTCGCTCAGCGCCGCCTGCGCACCCGACAGCCCCGAGGCCACCGACACCAGCGCCGAGAAACCCGAGTTGGAGCGCACCGGGTCCGTCATCCCGTACGTCAGCCTCCCCGCGGCGACGGCCTCGTGCACCGCCGGCCAGGTCACCTCCCCGGGCTTCCAGCCGAGCCGCGCCAGCGCCTCCGGCTTCACCCCGAGCGCGACCGGCGAGGACATCACCGGGGTCTCGCTGGAGAGCTTCCCGGCCGCCTCCGGCCGCAGCCGCAGGTAGTCGTTGGAAGAGAGCCAGATCGCGTCGTACGTGCCGTCCGCGGTCCCCGAGGCGACCTGCTCGGCGGCGTCCAGCGTCCCGGACCAGGTCAGCTCGACACCGACGCCGGTGGCCGCCTCGGCGGCCTTCAGCACCGGCTCCATGTCGCTGAGCTCGCTGGAGGCCAGCACCCGCAGGCGCCCCTCCTTGTACTTCGACTCCTCCGGCCCGGCGGACCCGTCGGCGGTGCAGCCCGTCGCGGCCATCAGGGCGGCGAGAGCGAAACAGATCCAGCCGCGCGGGCGGCGCACCGCCCTCACCGGGAACCCCCCTCGAGCGCATCGGCGGTCCGCGTCCTCGCGAGGTGCGCCGACGCCGTCTGCAACTCCCCGGCCAGCGACTCCACCGTCGCCGCCATGTTCTGTGCCGCCTGCACCTTGAACGCGTCGATCGCGTCCAGCGTCCGGTAGATCTGCGCGAAAGCCGTCCGCAGCGTCTCCACGCCCACCGCCGGATCGGCCGCGATCCGCTGGATCTCACCGCTCTGCGTGGACAGCATCTCCGCGTTGCCCCGGATCAGCTCCTCGGTGGTCCCCTTCAGGGCGTTGACCTGCTCGATCACCTTGCGCTGGTTGTCGAGGGCCGAAGCCAGCATCACCGCGATCCGCAGCGCGGACACGGTGGTGGTGGCGGCCCGGTCGACGCCCTTGATCAGCTCGTCGTTGTTGCGCCGGACCACGTCCATCGCCAGATAGCCCTGCGCGCACACGGCCAGCTGCGTCAGCAGGTCCTGGTGCTTCTGCCGGACCGGGAAGAGCACGTCCGCGCGCATCGCGTCGGCCGCCCCCGGATCGGTGTGTTCCGCCTCGGCGATCCGCTGCTCGACAGCACCGTCCAGGGCCTCGGTGAGGACGGCGTACTCCTGGAGCTTGCCCATGGTCTCCCACAGGCGCGAACGCTCGGTGTGCAGGGCCGCGTTGTCGCGGCGCAGCTCGTCCTGGCCGCTGCGCAGCGCGCCCACGATCCTGTTGAGGGTGGCCTGCGAGGAGGCGTACTTCGCGACGTGGTCGCGGAACCTGTTGCCGCCCAGCTTCGAGAGGATCCCCTTGAAGCCCTTGCCCGGCGTGTCCCGCGGATCGAGGTCCTCGACGGTGCGGCGCAGCTCGACCAGCGACCCGGCGACGCGCGCCTGGGCGTCGCCGCCGCCGTCGGAGCCCAGCGAGCGCACGGTCCGCTCCAGCATCCGGTTGGACTGCTGGGCGGCGGTACGGATGTCGGCCGAGCCGAGTCCGGCTATCTCGCCGATGCGCTGGGCGAACTCGGGGGAGCGGGCGTCGATCGCGGCGAGCGAGCCCACGTACTCCCCGGCCCGGCGGGCCATCTCCTCACGGACGCCGTCCTGGAGCGGAACCAGCCCGGCGGCCTGTTCCCTGCGTACGGGGGCGACGGGCTCCGGAGGGCTCAGGTGGAAGGACGTGTCCTCGGGCGGTGTCAGTGTCATGGCGTGTCCCCCTGGCCCTTGGCGCGCCGGGCCAGCGCCATCAGGATCTTGACGGTGGGTGTGCCGACCTGGCGGATGCCGGTCAGACCCGTGTTGAGGTAGGCGGTGTGCGGTGCGGTCGCCGCGGTGAACTCGGCCACGCCCTCCTGCGGGCGGAACCCGTGGAGCACGGCCAGCTCGCGCAGCTTGGGATCGGTGGCGAGGAGGGAGCCCAGCTCCTTCGCCTGCTCGGTCAGCGGCACGAAGGTGTGCGCCGAGTTGACGGTGGTGTCCGGGTAGAGCACGACCATGTCGCCCGGATCCTGGTGCTGCATCAGCAGCGAGGCCACCTGGGACTCGTACACCAGGATCAGCGGTTCGCCGCTGCCGCTGATGAAGGCCCGGAACGGGTCGTCGGTGCTGGGCTCCAGCGCGCCCTGGACGGAGATCAGCTTGCGCATCAGGGGCGCGGTGCGGGCGATGCCGGCCTCGTCGGCGACCACGGTGTTGCCGTTCGCGACATTGGACGTGGCGGCGAGGAAGAGGGCGCCGGAGTTGGAGGAGGCCGGGTCGGTGGTCTTGATGAACACCGTGCCGGTCAGCTCGGCGTGCGCCGCGGAGCCCGGCAGCTGCTGCCAGGTGCGGTCCTCGCCGGCGGCCTTGAGGTAGGGGCCCATGAGCAGGGTCCCGGAGTTCTTGCCGGTCATCCGGGCGAGGCCGTTGTCGGCCAGCACCCGGGCGGCGCCCGGCCGGGCGATGACGACGAGCGGGGAGAAGAAGGGCTTGGTCTCCTGGGCTCCCTTGAGCCCGGCGGCGGCCGCGACCTCCTTGGCGGGTTCACTGCTGCTGGGGAAGGCGAAGTCGAACTCCTTGAGGGCGAGTTGGTCCATCGCCCAGGAGCCGGAGGTCTCCGTCTTCACGGTGTAACCCTTGGCGGCAAGGGTCTTGACGACGTCGGGGTCGCGGAAGAATTCGGACTTCTCCGAGCCGATGACGCCACGCACGGTCTTCGTTGCCGTGGTTTCTGGGTGACCCTTCCCCTGGAACGCGACGACGTAGAGCACGCCGCCGATCAGGAGGAGGCCCAGGACGATTCCTAGGATGCGTCTCACGGGTGCAGCGTGCTCGCGGAAACCCACATTCCGCGACGAGTCGAATGAACGTCAGGTGTCCAGGCGGTCCCACTTCGAAATGCTGTGTGGGCCCGTGGGTGCTGGTGGGCGGGGCGGCGGCCCGGGAGGATCGGGGCATGGTCGTGAGCGCGTTGAAGTGGCAGGGCTGGCTGGTCGGCCTGGTGACCGTGGCCGGGCTGCTGGTGTTCGCCCCGCTGGCTCTGTACGTGTGGGCGAGCGGCGGCGATCCGCCGCAGGCACCGCCGCGGGCGGCGGTGGAGGACGTACGGGTCACCGGGTGCCGAATCGATCCGGCCAGCCGCCGGGTGGTGGCCGCGGTGGAGGCGACGGGGCGCGCCGAGGGCCCCGGCGCGTACGTCGTCACGGTCGAGTTCCGCGACCGCGCAGAGGCGGACCCGGCCGGGCGGGCCGCGCAGGCACTGGTGAGGATCCCGGGCGTGGCCCCGGGCGCGACCGAGTACGGGGAGGCGGTCGGCCCGGTGTGGCCGGTGGCGACGGTGCCCTGGTGCGGGATCGCCGGCGCGGAGTTCGCGCGGGCGGCCTGAAGCGCCGCGGAGCGGCGTGCGGGCAGGGCGTCGCCACCGGTCCTCACCGTGCGGCGGGTCAGCCGTTGTTGTTCACCTTGATGACGACGGTGCTGCACACCTTGTCCGCGAAGGTCTGCTTCTTCTCGTCCCACAGCGGCCACAGGTAGCCGATGTAGCAGGCGATGCCGTCGAGGAAGTGCGCCAGCTTGCGGACGAACGCCATGCCGAAGCCGATCGTCGCCCCGTCAGCCTCACGGTGCAGGCTGATGCCGACGATCTTCTTGCCGAAGGACTGGCCGGTGGAGCCCTCCCGGTACAGCTGGTAGAAGGCCATGCCGATGAGGTACAGGAAGCCGAGGATGCTGAAGATGCCGGCGATCGCCTGACCCGACTCGTTGCCGCCGAGGGCCGCGGCGAGACCGACCAGCGCGTACATCGGACCCGCGATGATCAGCAGGTCGAGCAGGTACGCGCCGACGCGCAGACCCCAGTGGGCCAGCGGCGGCATCCCCGAGCCCGGCATGCCCGGCGCGTGCATCCCCGGCGGCGGGTAGGCGCCGTACGGCGGCGGGGCCTGCTGGGGGTAGCCGTACTGCGGGGCGGCGCCCTGCGGCGGTTGCTGCGGGTAGCCGTACTGCGGGGGGACACCCTGCGGGGCCTGCTGCGGGTGGCCGGGCTGGCCCTGCGGGGGCTGCTGGCCGTAGGGATTGTTCGGATCGCCGAAGCTCATGGGCGAATCTCTCCAGAATGCTCGAACGGGGACGAAGCGGAGCGGAGGAGATTGACCATGTGGAGCGGCCTCCCCCGTGCTGCCGCGATCTTTCAGCCCTCATCGTGTTCGGAGCACCGGAATCTGTCCAATTTCCGCCCCTGCCGCGGGCTCGCGGGCACGGGCTGTGGCACCCGGTCCGGAGCCTCCGCGGCCCCGGACCGGGGCCGTCTAGAGGGCGCCGGCCAGGTCCGTGGACTTCAGGGCGGCGGCGTGCGCGTCCATGCGCTCCGCGGCGAGGATCGCGACGGTGGTGTCGGCGCGGGACGCGGCGACGAGGAGCGCGCGGGCGGCGAGGTCGTGGGCGCGCTGGTGCAGCGCGGCGGCGTCCTCGGCGGAGTGCCGCGGCGCGCGGGCGGGCTGGGCCCCGCGCAGTCGCGCGACCTGCGCGGCGATCTCGGCCGCGCTCTCGTCGAGCCCGAGCTCGTCGGTGACGGCGAGAAGGGCGGCGAGGTGGCCGGCGAGCTGGATGTCCAGCGCTTCGGCGCGGCTGCTGTGCGGGTACTCGGCCGGAGCGGTGCCCATGCGGTGGACGACCGGCTTCGTGCGGATCGGCTCGTACATGAGGTGGCCTCCTGCGTGGTCAGGAGACCATCCTACATTGGATCGGTTCTAAAGTTGAGCTGAATCCTGCTGCTGGGCGGCGCGTCTCGCCGGGTGGACGCCGGCGAGACCGCACACGTACGCGACTACAGCTGGCTGTAACCGTCGAGGAAGTTCCCGATCCGGGTCACCGCGTCGGCCAGGTCCTTGGCGTTCGGCAGGGTCACGATCCGGAAGTGGTCGGGCTCGGGCCAGTTGAAGCCCGTACCGTGCACCACCATGATCTTCTCGGCCCGCAGCAGGTCGAGGACCATCTGCCGGTCGTCCTTGATCTTGTAGACGGACGGGTCCAGCTTGGGGAACGCGTACAGTGCGCCCTTCGGCTTCACGCACGTGACGCCCGGGATCTTGGTGAGCAGGTCGTACGCGACGTTGCGCTGCTCCAGGATCCGCCCGCCGGGCAGGACCAGGTCCTCGATGGACTGCCGGCCGCCGAGCGCGGTGGCCACGGCGTACTGCGAGGGCATGTTCGCGCACAGGCGCATGTTCGCCAGGACCGTGAGGCCCTCGATGTAGCAGGAGGCGTGCTTCTTGGGGCCGCAGACCGCCATCCAGCCGGCCCGGTAGCCGGCGACGCGGTAGTTCTTCGAGAGCCCGTTGAAGGTCAGCGTCAGCAGGTCGGGGGCGATGGCGGCGGTGTTGTGGTGCACGGCGCCGTCGTACAGGATCCGGTCGTAGATCTCGTCCGAGCAGACGACCAGGTTGTGGCGGCGCGCGATGTCCGTCAGCCCGCGCAGCATCTCTTCGTCGTAGACGGCGCCGGTCGGGTTGTTCGGGTTGATGATGACGATCGCCTTGGTGCGATCGGTGACCTTGCGCTCGATGTCGGCGAGGTCGGGCATCCAGTCGGACTGCTCGTCGCAGCGGTAGTGCACGGCCGTGCCGCCGGCGAGGGAGACGGAGGCGGTCCACAGCGGGTAGTCCGGCGCGGGGACCAGGACCTCGTCGCCGTCGTCGAGCAGCGCCTGCATCGACATCTGGATCAGCTCGGAGACGCCGTTGCCGAGGTAGATGTCCTCGACGTCCAGGTCGATGCCCTTGGTCTGGTAGTGCTGCATGACCGCGCGGCGCGCGGAGAGCAGCCCCTTCGCGTCGCCGTAACCGTGGGCGGAGCCCAGGTTGCGGAGCATGTCCTCAAGGATCTCCGGCGGGCACTCGAAGCCGAAGGCCGCGGGGTTGCCCGTGTTGAGCTTGAGGATGCGATGACCTGCTGCTTCGAGCCGCATCGCCTCTTCGAGCACGGGGCCGCGGATCTCGTAACAGACATTGGCGAGTTTGGTTGACTGGATCACCTGCATGACGGGAGCTTACGGGCCCGGGTGCGAGCGTGACGTGCGTTTTCGAAGAGAGGTCCGGGGGCGATTTGTCCCACTTCGGGCAATGGGTGGGCAGGAGCGCGGTCCCTCCTTGGAATCCGGGGCCGCGCCCACGCTCCGACCTGCGGAATGGGTGGAGCGGGGGTGGCCGGCAGCGCATGGTGTTGCGCTCGTCACCCCGGGTACCGACCAAGATCGGGGGCGTCGGGTACGCCGCACGGGTGCGGGGCGCGGGTGCGGGCGGGTGTGGGCCCGAGTGCGGGCCCGAGTGCGGGCCCGAGTGCGTGGGGTGAGTACGTCGATGGATATCCGCATGAGTATGCGGGATGAGTACGCGCACTCATGCGGGCGCCGGTGTCGCGGTGGAGGCTGGGCGCATGCACCGGGCGAGCGGAAGCCGGGGCGGCGCGGTCATCGCCGCCGCGGCGGACCCCCGGTGGCGGCGGGGGCGGTCCTTGCGGGCCTGCTCCTGCCGGTGGTCCTGAACGGCGGCAACTGAGGGGCGCGAGACAGTGGTTTTCGTAGTCGGTGACATGGAGATCGCCACGGTCGGCACGGATGGCGACGACCGGGCGATCGAGTTCCTGGTCAGGCCGGAAGGGGTGGTGGAGGAGGGCCACTTCGCGATCTTCCGCGACCACGACCAGGACTGGGAGTCGGCCCGCCTCGCGATAGCCCCCGACTCGGGCAGCGTCCCGCTGGCCGCGGTGGAATGGGCGGTGGAATTCGCCCGCGAGTACTTGTGAGGGCGGGGTAGGGGCGGGGCGGGGTCGGGCGGGCGGGGTCGGTCGGGGTCGGTCGGTCGGGGTCGGGATGCGCGGGGTGGCGTTGGCGGGCGGGGGTGTGGCCGGGCGGGGTCGGTTGGTGCGGGGTGGCGTTGGTGAGCGGGGTTGTGGTCGGGCGGGGCCGGATGCGGGGGCGGGGCTTCAGGGGCGGGACCTGCTGGGCCGGTAGTCAGGGACGCGTATGGGGGTTTCCCGTCAGTCTCATCGTCTCTCCGTGTCGGGCCGGTCCCTCAAGGGCGCTCCTCCTTCGTCGTCGCGTCGCTTCGCGATGGCCTTCGGCCACCCTTGACCGACCGTCCCGCCCCGGACATACGAAGACTGCCGGGAAACCCCCAAAGGAACGGGCCGGGCGTTCCTTTCCAGGGACGGGCACATCAGAGACCCGCGAGCACGCCGGGCGTGGGCACGCCCCCGAGGCGGGCACACCCGAAGCCACCTGCCGGGTCGGTGGGCGCACCAAATCGCTACGCGCTCCTCACTCCTCAGCGTCTCCAGCCCGTCTTGAGCCGGACATAGGCCGCCCACGGACGATTGGCGCTTCTCGCGTCTCAGCGTCCGACGACCGTCTGGGGTTGGGCATAAGCCGCCCACGACCCGCTGGCGCTCCTCGATCACGCGCCTGGCGACCGTCTGGGGTTGGGCATAAGCCGCCCACGACCCGCTGGCGCTCCTCGATCACGCGCCTGGCGACCGTCTGGGGTTGGGCATAAGCCGCCCACGACCCGCTGGCGCTCCTCGACCATGCGCCCGACGACCGCCTTGAGCCGGGCACAGGCCGCCCACGACCTGCTGCGCTCCTCGGGCACGCGTCCGACGACCACCTGGCGCTGGATGCAAGCCGTGCATGGACCCTTGGTGCTCTTCGGTCACGCGTCCGGCGACCGTCTTGGGTCGTTGGGAGGGGCTGACGGCCGATCCTTCGGCTATTTCGTCGTGGATCCGGGTCAGCGCCGGACCGAGCCCACAAACAGGGGCACAGGCAGGGGCAATTGGGGCAAACTGTCGGCCTTTTGCGGCATCCACGTGCCCTGACCCGCATCCACGACGAAATAGCCGCTGTCCCACGCCTTTCCACCCCAAGCAGGCGGCAGTCGCAGTCATCGAGGAGCACCAACGGCCCGTGGGCGGCCTATGCCCAGCCCAAGGCGGTCCTCGGACGCATGTCGAGCCTCGAACCGACGTCGTGGGCGGCCTGTGCCCAACCCCGGACCGTCGTCGGACGCGTGACTGAGGAGCGCCACGGGTCGTGGGCGGCCTATGTCCAACCCAAGACGGTCGTCGGACGCTGAGAGGTGAGGAGCGCGTAGCGATTTGCTGCGCTTCCCCCGACCCGGGAGGTGGCTTCGGGTGGGCCCGCCTCCGGGGCGTGCCCAGCCCCGGCCCGCTCGCGGGTCTCTGATGTCCCCGTCTCTAAAGACTTGGCCCGGCCCGTTCCTTTGGGGGTTTCCCGGCAGTCTTCGTATGTCCGGGGCGGGACGGTCGGTCAAGGGTTGAGCGCAGCGAAATCGCGAAGCGACGCGAGGAACGAGCGCCCTTGAGGGACCGGCCCGACACGGAGAGACGATGAGACTGACGGGAAACCCCCATACACATCTCTGACTACCGGCCCAGTGGCTCCCGCTCACCAAAGCCCCCCACCACCCAACCGACCCCGCCCGACCCCGCCCCCGCCCCCTCGCCCCGGGTCAGTGCGGGGTGCGGGCCTGCCATGCCGGGTGTGGGGTGCGGGGGGCGCGGTGCTTGTGGGTGTCGATCGTGAGGAACAGGGCTCCCGAGGCGGCCGTCGCGGCGAACGACAGGACCGCGGCGGCCGGCCGCCACATGTGCGAGATCCCCGGGAGGGTCAGCCACGTCGCTGCCGAGGCCCCGGCCATGAACAGCAGCAGCCCGATCCTCGCGGCGAGCGACATGCTGCCGCTCGCCGCGACGCACCCGTACCCCAGGAGCGCACCCGGGGCGGTGGTCACGATCACGCCCAGGATCACGAAGAGAAGGAAGGCGATGAGCACGGCGCGCTGACCTCCGGACGGATGTGCGTCCCCGCCGGTGCGGCGGGGTCGTCGACGCCATCCTGTCAGATGATTTGAACACGTTCAATGCGCGTCCGGCGCACGCTCGGTGCACGCTCGGTGCGCGCTTCACGCAGGGTGCTGTCACCCGGAGGCTCCGGTGTCGGCGGCAGGGCCCGGCGGCGGGGGCGTGGCACGATCGCGGGATGGAGTACCGGTACGCCACCGAGGCCGATGCGCCCGCCATGGCGGAGCTCTTCGCCGCCAACCACCACGACGCGCTGACCGAGCGGCAGCGGGCGGAGCAGGGGTTCGTGCAGGGCCGGTTCGACGTCGGCGCGCTGCGGGCGATGGCCGGCGCGCGCGAGCTGCTGGTCGCGGACGACGCGGGCCGGATCGCCGGCCTCCTCGCGCTCTCCGTGCCCACGGCCCTGGCCGATCCGCCGCCACCGGTCGCGGGCCTGCTCGGGGCGCAGGGCGTCCTGGAGTGGCAGGGGCGGCCCCTGGCCGAGGCGCGGTGGCTGCTCTACGGGCCGGTCGTGGTCGACTCCGCGTACCGGGGTCGCGGCGTGGCCCGGGCGTTGTTCACCATGGCGGTGGCGGCCGCCTCGGAGCGCGCCGACGTCGTGGTCGCCTTCATCGAGGCCGGGAACGTGCCGTCCTGGAAGGTGCACGTCGACGGCTTCGGCATGGTCCCGCTGGGCGAGTTCGTCGCGGGCGGGCGCACGTACGGGGCGGTGGCCGCGCCGACGTTCTGAGGGCGGTCAGTCCGTGTGCTCCAGGATCACCAGCGGGATCTCACGGGGCCGGGCCGCGGCGCGGTCGTCCTCGAACGGGGGCCACAGGGCCGTCATCATCTCCCAGTACATCTCCCGCTCGCCGGGCGTGGCGGTGCGCGCCCGCGCCATGAAGGACGCGGCGCCGACCTGGAGGCGGACCTCCGGGTGGGCGGTGAGGTTCCGGTACCAGCGGGGGTGCTCGGGGGCGCCGTCGGCGGAGGCCAGGACGAGGTGGCGGCCGGTGTCCTCGCAGTAGATCAGCGGGGTGCGCAGGGTGCGGCCGCTGTCGCGGTCGAGCGTGGTGAGCAGGAGGGTGGGTACCCCGTGCCAGAGGTGCCCGTCGGCTCCGGCGGTGGTCACGTAGGCGCGGACGTGGTCGAGCCGGGGGCCGGGGCGCGGGTCGGTGGGGTGTTCCCAGTCGACGTCGAGTGCGTGCATTTTTCCCGTCCTTAGGGTCGTGTCCCCCCTGTGGCTAACGAGCATTAACGATTCTGGATGCGCCCGACCCGTAGCGCATGCCTACAGGTCTGGACCAAGCTCGGCCCATGGATCTGGAGCTGAGACACCTCAAGATCGTCCGGGCCGTCGCCGACGCCGGGAGCCTGACCCGGGCCGCCACCGCGCTCGGCCTCGCGCAGCCCGCGCTCAGTACACAGCTGAAGCGCATCGAGCGCGCGCTGGGCGGGACCCTGTTCGTGCGCGGCCGCGAGGGCGTACGGGCCACCGCGCTCGGGGAGCTGGTGCTGGAGCGGGCCCGGGTGCTGCTGCCCGCCGTGTGCGAGCTGCAGGAGGACGCCCAGCGCTTCGCCCGGCAGGGGACGCCGGGCCACCGCCTCGGCGGCACGCACGGGCCGCTGCTCGGCGGGCTCGTGGACCGGCTCGCGCACCGGGAACCGGGGGTGCCCGTCACCACGTACACCTCCTGGTCCGAGAAGGACATCGCCGGGAGCGTCGCCGAGGGGCGCCTGGACTTCGCGCTGGTCGGCGTCTGCGGGGAGAGCGCACCGCCCGAGCCGGGGCGGCTGGCCTGGATGGAGGTGGCGCGCGATCCCGTGCACGTGATGCTCGCCGAGGACCATCCCCTCGCCCTGGCCCCGCGCGCGGAGATCGAGCTCGCCGAGCTGGCGGCCGAGGCCTGGACGGACGTCCCCGGCGACGGGTGCTTCGGCGACTGCTTCGCCGCGGCCTGCGTGCGCGCCGGGTTCACGCCCGCCTGCGTCTACGAGACCGACACCGCCTCCTGCGTGCACCTGGTGCAGGTGGGGCGGGCCGTCGGGCTGTGCCGGGCCACCTTCCCGATGACCCCCGGGGTGGTCACCCGGCCGCTCGCCGGGACACCGCTGATGTGGCGGCACCTGCTGGGGTGGCATCCCGCGGCGCGTGCCGCGGCCCGGGCCGCGGAGGTACTGGAGCACGCCCGGGCCGCGCACGCGCAGGCCCTGGAGGGATCGGCCGGCGGGCCGCCGCCGGGGCGGCGGGCAGCGGACGACCCCGCCCCGGGGGGCGACCCCGGGGCGGAGCTTCGGCAGCATCCGTATCGCGCTGAAGCCGCGGGCCGCACCCGGGTACCGGCGCGCCCGAGCATGAAGGCGCCGGGTACCCGAGGGCCGGGCACCTACGGCAGATAGCGCTCGATGACCTGCGGGCCCTCCTTCTCGATCAGCATCCGGGCCTTCTCGACCCGCTCCGGAGTCGGGTCGTGGCCCGTCGCCATCACGAGGTCCTCGGGGTCGTACGGTCGCTCCCCGCCCGTGAAGAGCCGGTCCGACCGTGTGGGCTGCTCGTCGGGTTCACTGACCATCGCGTACCTCCTGCGGTTTTCCCCTGGCCCCATCCTCCGACCGCCGCCCCATGAACGCACCTCGACCGCGGGCGGGCCGCCGGACGGTCCCGGGCATAACACCGGGGGAGGGGCCAACCGGCAGCTCCCGCACGGCGGTTCGGATTTCTACGGTTTCCGCAGACCCCCACCGGAAACCGAGGAGATCCCCCATGCCCAAGCGACACGCCCGCGCGGCGTGTACCGCCCTGGCCGCGGCCGGGCTGCTGCTGGCCGCCACCGGCGGCGCCACCGCCGATTCCGCCCCCGCCGCACCCTCCGCGGCGGTCACCCTGCGTACCGCGGACGCCCCGCCCGAGCTGCTCGCCGCCATGCAGCGCGACCTCGGCCTGACCCCCACGCAGGCCAAGGCGCGCCTCGCCCACGAGGCCGAGGCGGGGGCCACCGCCGCCCGGCTGCGGGACCGGCTCGGCGCCGCCTTCGCCGGGGCGTGGGTGGACGGCGCCGACGCCGCCATCCTCACCGTGGCCACCACCCGGGCCGCCGACACCGCCGCGATACGGGCCACCGGCGCCCGGGCGAAGCTGGTCACCCGCACCCTGGCCGACCTGGATGCCGACCGGGCCGCACTGGACCGGGCCGCCGGCCCCGCGACCCCGGTCCGCTACGTCGACCCGCGCTCCAACACCCTGGTCGTCGAGGAGACCGAGGCGGGGGCGGCGGCCGCGCTGCTGGCCGCCACCGGGACCGGCGCCGACCGGGTCACGGTGGTCCGTACGGCCGAGGCCCCCCGCCCGCTGTACGACCTGCGCGGCGGGGACGCGTACTACATGAACGGCAGCGGCCGCTGCTCCGTGGGCTTCCCCGTGACCAAGGGCGCCACGAACGGCTTCGCCACCGCCGGGCACTGCGGCCGCGCCGGGACCACCACCAGCGGCTTCAACCAGGTCGCCCAGGGGTCGTTCCAGGCCTCGGTCTTCCCCGGCAACGACATGGCCTGGGTGGCCGCGAACACCCAGTGGACCGCCACCCCCTACGTGAAGGGCAGCGGCGGGGCGAACGTCCAGGTCACCGGTTCCGTGCTGCAGCCCGTCGGAGCCTCGGTGTGCCGTTCCGGATCGACCACCGGATGGCACTGCGGCACGATCCAGCAGCACAACACCAGCGTCACCTACCCCGAGGGCACCATCTCCGGCGTGACCCGCACGACGGTCTGCGCCGAGCCCGGCGACTCGGGCGGCTCCTACATCTCCGGGAGCCAGGCGCAGGGCGTCACCTCGGGCGGCTCCGGCAACTGCTCCAGCGGCGGCACCACCTTCTTCCAGCCGCTGAACCCGATCCTGTCGGCGTACGGCCTCACCCTCAAGGTCAGCGGCAGCGACCCGGGCCCGGGCCCCGGGCCCGGCGAGCCCGAGCCCGGCGGCACGTGGAAGGCGGGCACCGTCTACGCGGCCGGCGCCACCGTCACCCACGGCGGCGCGAGCTACCGCTGCATCCAGGGGCACCAGGCCCAGACGGGCTGGGAGCCGCCGAACGTCCCGGCGCTCTGGCAGCGGGTCTGATCGGCCGGCCCCGGGCCGGGAACCGGTGCCGTGACTGCCAAGGGGGGAGTCACGGCACCTCCGCGTGCGCGCGGGTCAGACGAGGACCGCCGCCAGCGTGCCGAGCGCCCCGAACACGGTGAGCAGGGCGCAGATCGACAGGTTCACGACCCGGTGCTCCCAGAAGATCGCGACGAACTCGCGGATGGTGGCGCTCGGCCAGTAGTACTTCGCGGTGGGGGAGCCCAGGACCTGGCCGTTGACGCCGGTCTTGCGGGCCAGCATCGCCGCCCGGAAGGCGTGGAAGTTGTTGGTGACCACCACGCACCGGTAGGCCGGGTCGTGCGCCGTCATGATGTCCCGGCTGAAGAGCATGTTCTCCTCGGTCGTGGTGGAGCGCTCCTCCAGTACGACGTGCTGCTCGGGCACGCCCTGCGCGATCAGCCAGTCGGCCATCGCCCTGGCCTCGGAGACGTTCTCGTCCGAGCCCTTGCCGCCCGACACGAGGAGGAGCGGCGGCCGGCCGCCGCGGGCCAGCTGGGCCTCGTAGATCTGCTGCCCCTTGCGCAGGCGGGAGGCCAGCAGCGGCGGCACGCGGTCCCCGCCGACGAGGCCCGAGCCCAGCATGACCACGTGGTCGACGTCGCCGCGGACCTTGATCCGGCCGTAGAGGAAGGCGTAGCCGAGGAAGCAGAAGAAGACGAAGGAGACGTAGCCGGCGACCACGGTGAGCGTTCCGGCGATGCCGCCGAGGAGGGGCGAGCCGACCACGCCGACGAGGACCAGCAGCGCGATCAGCGCGAAGATCGCGAGGCCCGCGAGCATGGACAGCAGGTTGGCCGGCCGCAGGCCCTCCTTGCGGATCATGATGATGCCGTTGCGGACGAGGAAGACGCCCAACCCCAGGATGCCGAACGCGGGTGATGCGAAGGCGAGGGCGACGACCGTCACGGCCGCCCAGGTGGGCAGCTTCCCGACCTGGAGGAACAGCGCGGAGAACGCGGTGAGGAAAGTCAGCCCCAGGAGCACGGCGTTGCTGAAGCGCCGCCGGTCCTGCCGGACGCTTATGCAGAAGGAGAGGAAGAGCAGGGCGGCAAGGACGAAGGCGACCATGGCGCCCATCGTAGATGTCGGAACTACCGAAGATCGTGGGCGGTTCGGCGCACCGACCGTCCGGCGAGCACGTCCGTCCGGCGTCCGTCGCGCATCACGAAGCGCCCGTCGATCAGAACGTGCGGGATACCGGTGGGCAGCGCGCGGGGCCGCTCGTACGTGGACCCCGCGGCGACCGTGTCCGGGTCGAAGAGGACGAGGTCGGCCCGGTACCCCGTGCGGACCAGGCCCCGGTCGGGCAGCCGCAGGCGCGCCGCGGGACGCCCGGCCAGGTGCGCCACGCACTCCTCCAGCGGGAGCAGGCCGAGTTCGCGGACGTAGTGGCCCAGGTAGTGGGGGAAGGTGCCGTAGGCGCGCGGGTGCGGCTTGGCGCCCTGGAGGATGCCGTCGGAGCCGCCGGTGTGGACCCGGTGACGCATGATCGCCCGGACGTTCTCCTCGTGGCCGACGTGCTGGAGGATCGTCGGCGCGAGCCGGTCGTCGAGCAGCAGCCGGCGGGCGGTCTCCCAGCCGGCCACGCGCGTGCCCACGTGCGGGGCGAGGGCGGGATCGGCGGTGCCGGAGATCTCGATCGTCGACCAGTCGACGGGGACGCCGTGGCAGCCGTCGGAGCCCTCGACCTCCAGCGCGCGGCGGATCCGCTCGGACTGGGTGTCGTCGCGCAGCCGGGCCAGGACGGCCTCCGGGCCGCCCTCGTTCGCCCAGCCGGGCAGGAGCGCGACGAGGGTGGTGCAGCCGGGGGTGTACGGGTAGCTGTCGAGGGTGATGTCGGCGCCGTCGGCCAGGGCCGCGTCGAGCAGGGCGAGCAGTTCGGGGGCCCGGCCCCGGTTCTCGCCGAAGTTCATGGTGGCGTGCGCGAGGTGCAGGGCGCAGCCGGCCTCCCGGGCGAGCGCGACCATCTCCGCGTAGGCGGCCAGCGCGCCGTGGCCGTAACTGCGGTGGTGCGGGCAGTAGTAGCCGCCGTAGCGGGCCACGACCCGGCACAGCTCGGTCAGTTCGGCGCCGGTGGCGTACATGCCGGGGGTGTAGGTGAGGCCGGAGGACAGCCCGACGGCGCCCTGTGCCAGGCCGTCGGCGACCAGCTGCCGCATCCGGTCCAGCTCGGCGGCGGTCGCCGGGCGGTCGTCCCAGCCGAGGGCGTGGGCGCGGACCGTGCCCTGCGGGACGAGGTAGGCGGCGTTGACCGCGATGCCCTCGCCGTCGAAGCCGCGGTCCAGCCGGTCGAGGTACTCGCCGACCGTGCGCCAGTCGAAGTCCACGTCGTCACCGGGGCCGTTCCAGCCGGCGATGGCGGCCCGCACCTCGCCGAGCGTGCGCTCGTCGACGGGCGCGTACGACAGGCCGTCCTGGCCGATGACTTCGAGGGTCACCCCCTGTGCGGCCTTCGCGCGGTGGTCCGGGTCGCGCAGCAGCGCGAGATCGCTGTGGGCGTGCATGTCGACGAAGCCCGGGGCGAGGGCGAGGCCGTGCGCGTCGAGGGTCCGGCGCGCACCGCCCGGGATGCGGCCGATGCCGGCGATCCGGCCCTCGTGGACGGCGACGTCCGCGGTGTACGAGGGCCCGCCCGTGCCGTCGACGACGCGGGCCCCCCGGATGACCAGGTCCACCGGCCGGCGCCTAGAAGAAGGTGCGGACGTAGTCGGTGACGGTGCCGTCGGCCTCCACCACCGGGATCAGCGGCCACTTCTCGAAGATCGTGCAGGGGTGGGACATGCCGAGCGCCACCCAGTCGCCCACCTGCACGTCCTCGGCCGTGTCGGTCTCCAGCCAGGCGTGCTGGTCGGACAGTTTGACCACGCGGACCCCGGCGGCGGGGCGCTCCTCGCCGGTGAGGGCGTCGCGGACCAGCTCCGCCTCGGGCAGGCCCAGGTCGTAGGCGATGTCGCGCTTGCCCGCGTTGACGAAGGCCTGGGTGGGGGAGGGGCGGGAGACGACCTGGGTCCACAGCCGGAACGCCGGGCGCAGGCCGCCCTCTTCGGGGTGCCGGTTGAAGGGGGTCAGGCGGGTGTACCAGCCGTGGTCGTGGGAGACGTACGCGCCGGAGCGCAGCAGCTTGAGGACCGGGCGGGAGAGCTCCGGGAGCTCGGCGAAGACGTCGGCGACCGCGTCGAACCAGGCGGAGCCGCCGGCGCTGACCACGATCTCGTCGAGGTCCGCCGGGAAGCGGCCGGCCTTGTCGAACTCGACGGCCAGCGCGGTGAGGCGGCGCAGGTACGCGTGGACGGAGTCGGGGTCGGCGCCCGGGACCTCGGCCTCGTAGCCGCCCAGGCCGACCAGGCGCAGGGTGGAGGCCGAGGCGACGGCGTCGGCGACGGCGCGGCAGTCCTCGTCGGTGCGGGCCCCCGTGCGGGCCCCCTCGCCGGCGCCGAGCTCGACGACGACGTCGATGCGGGCGGCCGGCGTCCGGCCCCGGAGGGCGCGGTCCATGAGCTGGACGCCGCGCACGGAGTCGACGTAGCAGACGAAGCGGAAGCCGGGGTCGGCGGCGAGCTCGTCCGCGACCCAGCGCAGGGCGGCTGGATCGACGAGCTCGTTGGCGAGGAAGATCCGCTGGATGCCGAAGGCGCGGTAGACGCGGGCCTGGTGGGGGACGGCGGCGGTGATGCCCCACGCGCCGTGCTCCAGCTGACGCCGGAACAGCTGGGGGGACATGCACGTCTTGCCGTGCGGGGCGAAGGCCAGGTCGTGGCGGGCGGCGTAGGTGCCGAGGGCGGCGAGGTTGTGCTCCAACGCGTCCGCGTCGAGGGTCAGGACGGGGGTGGTGAAGCCGCCGGTGTGCAGATCGCGGCGCTCGGCGGCGAGCTGCCCGACGGTGAGGCCGTGCGTCTGGGCGTCCGGGGGGAGGCCCTTGAACCGGTGGTCGACGGGTTCGTCGGCGAGGTCCTTGACGGGGTCGCTGTCGCTGGCCATACGGGTACCTCCGGGTTGCGCGATGTGCAACGGTCATTGCGTGTGCCGCTGCGTGCTGTCTAACATCCGCCATGACGGCGGGTCAACGTGCGGCGCCGCTGCGGCGGCGGAGTCCGGGGCGCCGGCGGAGCCGGTGTTCGAAGCGACGGTCACGAAAGGACGCGGCATGAGCCAGTCCGTGGAGCGCGCGCTCAGGATCCTCCCGGTCCTGGCCGGGAGCCCCGCCGGCCTCGGGGCGGTCGCCGAGGCGCTCGGCGTGCACAAGAGCACCGCCCTGCGCCTCCTGCGCACCCTGAACGAGCACGGCCTCGTCTACCGCCAGACCGACGGCCGCTACCGCCTCGGCGCACAGCTCTTCGCGCTCGCCGCCGAGGCCATCGAGAACCTGGACGTGCGGGACATCGCGCACCCCCACCTCATGGAGCTGAACAGGGCCACCGGGCACACCGTGCACCTCGCCCTGCACCAGGACGACGAGGTCGTCTACGTCGACAAGGTCGACAGCCGCTACCCGGTCCGCATGTACTCCCGCATCGGCAGGCCCGTGCCCCTCACGGTCGCCGCCGTCGCCAAGCTGCTCCTCGCGGACCTGCCCGACGCCGAACGGCGGGCGCTGGCCGACCGGATCGAGTACCCGCGCTACACCGCCCGGTCGACCCCGGACGCGGCGGCCTTCCTGCGCGAGCTGGACCTCGTACGGGAACAGGGCTGGGCCACCGATCTCGGCGGGCACGAGGAGTCCATCAACTGCCTCGGGGCGCCCGTGCACGGCCCGGACGGGCGGGTCGTCGCCGCCCTGTCGGTGTCCGCGCCCGGTGTGGTCCTCGCCGCCGAGGGGCTGCTCGCACTGCTGCCGCAGGTACTGCGTACCGCCGATGCCATCAGCCAGGACTATTCAGGAGCCCAGGAGAGCACGTGACCGACCAGAAGATCGCCATCACGCCCGACACGCACACCGCACCGCCCGCGAAGTTCTCGCACGGAGTGCGGAAGGGGAACATCCTCCAGGTCGCCGGCCAGGTCGGCTACCTGCCGCACGTCGAGGGGCAGCCGCCCACCCCCGCGGGGCCCGCGCTGCGCGAGCAGACCCTCCAGACGCTGGAGAACGTCCGCTCCGTCCTGGAGGCCGGCGGTGCGGGCTGGGACGACGTGATGATGATCCGCGTCTACCTGACGGACACCGGGCACTTCGCCGAGATGAACGGCATCTACAACGCCTACTTCGAGGAGCAGGGGCTGAAGGAGGCCCCGGCCGCCCGCACCACCGTGTACGTGGGTCTGCCGGCCGGGCTGCTCATCGAGATCGACGCCCTCGCCGTGCTCGGCTGAGGCGGCGCCCGGACATGCGGGCGGGGCGCCCCCCTGGCGGTGGGGCGCCCCCTTCACACGGTCACGGAGCGGCGCAGTACTGCGCCTCCTTGCCGATCGAGCGGTACATGCAGTCCGCGTTCTCCAGCAGCTGGAGCACCGCGTCCTTGTTGCGCGCGGTCTCGCGGTCGATGACCTCGTCCGGCGGGTAGAAGCCGCCGCCGCCGCTCTCCGGGTACATCTCGAAGGTGTACGAGAAGATCTTCTGGTTGCCCCACAGCCAGTCGTCGATCGTGCCGTCCGTGATGTACAGGTCGCTGGACTGCTCCGGCGTGTAGCCGTTGCTCGCCGCCATGCTGGTGCCGATCTTCTTGTAGACGGCGAGGTCGTCGGCGGTCAGGCCCGGGGCGGTGTCGTTGTAGGTGTAGCCGAAGGGCCACAGGACGAGCTCGCTGTAGGTGTGGAAGTCGATGGCGGCCTTGATCTGCTGCTTGCCGCCGATCACCCGGCTGCGGACGAAGTCCGCGACGACCTTCACCTCGGGCGCGGACTCGGCGGAGGCGCCCCGGTAGGTCTCGGAGCTCTTGCTGCTGCTGGAGCCGCCGCAGCAGCCGAACTTGTAGTTCCAGTTGCGGTTCTCGTCCGTGCCGATGTAGGAGGAGCCGGAGTTCGGCTGCCGGTTCTTGCGCCAGGAGCGGTAGGAGCCGGTGGCGATGTCGTACTCGCCGCCGTCCGGGTTGAGGTCCGGGACGATCCAGATCTCGCGGCCGTTGACCGCGTTGGTGATCCGGGAGTCGGTGCCGTACTTGGAGGAGAACTCCTTGAGCAGGTACAGCGCCATCTCGACGGTCAGGTGCTCGCGCGCGTGCTGGTGGGCGGTGAAGAGCACCTCGGGCTCGGCCTCGTCGGTCGCGACGTTGTCGCTGATCTTGATGGCGAACATGTCCCGGCCCTGGTACGACTTTCCGATCACGCGCTTGCTCGCGATCGCGGGGTACTGGGCGACGAGCTGGTTGATTTCGGCGGTCGCCTCGGCGTAGTTGTGGTACTTCGAGTCCGCCGAGGGGAAGTCCATCGGGCTCGCCGCGATACCGGGCAGGGAGCGGTCCGGGGGGCCGGGCAGGGCGGTCAGCCGGTAGCCCAGCTCCTTGAGCTTCTTGGCCTGCATGGTGTCGGCGCTGACCACGACCGTGTGGTCGTCCACCTCGTCGATCGAGACGCCCGTGCGGAGCAGGGCGGTGCGGTCGGCGGCGGTGGAGGGGCCGTGGATCCGGTACTGGACGATCGCCTCGTCCTGGGTGGCCGTGGAAGGGGTGGGCGGAGGGGAAGCCGTCGCGCTCATGCCGTAGGCGGGTGCGCCCAGCGCGAGCGCCAGCAGGGCCGCCGTGACGGCGGCCCTCCGGCGGGTATGGAGCCGCATGCGTTCTCCTGGGTGGGGAGTGTGGGGGTAGCCGTGCGGACGCGCACAGCGTGCTCTCGTGGCATGTCCCGGTCAAGGACACGCTGCGTCGGCCGAACCGATCCGGCCACCCCCACACGTACCGCCTACGGCAGGCCGTGGACCTTCGGACCCACCGCGTTCGACCAAGCACTACCCGCCTTGGCGTCCCAGTTGGTCGACCATGTCATCGCACCGCGCAGACCCGGGTAGGTCTTCGACGGCTTGAAGGAGCCGCAGCCGGTGCCCCTGGTCAGGCAGTCGAGGGCGTTGTTGACGATCGTCGGGGACACGTAGCCGCTGCCCGCGCCGCTGGGCGAGGCCGGGACCCCGATGCCCACCTGCGAGGGGTCGAGGCCGCCCTCCAGCTGGATGCAGGCGAGCGCGGTGAGGAAGTCGACGGAGCCCTGGGAGTAGACCTTGCCGTCGCAGCCGTTCATCGAGCCGCTGTTGTAGTACTGCATGTTGACGACGGTGAGGATGTCCTTGATGTTGAGCGCGGTCCTGAAGTAGCCGCCCTGCGTGGACTGCATGTCGATGGTCTGCGGGGCCATGGTGATGACCAGCGAGGGGCCCGCCTTCGACGACAGCGAGCGCAGCGCCTGCGTCATGTAGGTGGGGTTCAGGCCGTTCTCCAGGTCGATGTCGATCCCGGTGAACCCGTACTCCTGCATCAGGGCGTACGCGGAGTTCGCGAGGTTGTTCGCGGAGGTCGAGTCGTTGACCGTGATGGTCCCCTTCTCACCGCCGATGGACAGGATCACCGATGTGCCGGCCGCCTTCTTCGCGGCGATGTCGGCCTTGAACCGGTCGACCGTGTAGCCGCCGAGGCCGGCCGAGTCGAGGTTGAAGGTGATGGCGCCGGGCGTGGTCGTGGCGTCCGCGAAGGAGACGGCGATGATGTCGTACTGCGCGGAGACGTCGGAGATCCGCTGGACGGTCGCGCCGTTGTTGAAGTTCTGCCAGTAGCCGGTCAGGGCGTGCTTGGGGACGGCCGGGCCGGGGCCCGGACCCGGGCCGGTGCCGGTGGTCGTGCCGGTCACGGGCGCGGACTTCGGGCCCTCGCCCGCCGCGTTGTAGGCGCTCACCTGGAAGGAGTACGAGGTCGCGGCCGCGAGCCCGGTGATCTGGGTGGATGCGGCGCCGCCGGTCACGGTCCTCACGCGGACGCCGTCCTGATACACGTAATAGCCGGTGGCCGAGCCGACCGCGTTCCACGAAAGGGTGAGAGCGCTCGCGCTCTGTCCGGAAACGGCCGCTCCGGCCGGGGCGCCGGGGACGGACGGGCCGGGGTCGGTGCCGCCCCCGCCGTCCGGGCCGAAGACGCTGAACTCGTCGACGACGTAGGCCGGCTGGCCGTACCAGCCGTGCGTGTAGACGGTGACCTGGGTGGTGCCGGGGCCGGTGGTGAAGGTGGTGGAGAGCTTCTGCCAGCCGGCGCCCGACCCGGGCGTCCAGGTGGAGACGTCCTGGGTGCCGGTCCCGGTCGCGCCCAGGTAGACGTAGCTGCCCTGGACCTGCGTGCTCAGCGTGTACGTCGAGTTCGGCTTGACCGTGACGGTCTGGCTGCAGCGGGCGTTGTCCTGGCCCGCCGGGGTGGCCTTCAGGGCGCCCGATCCGGAGTGGACGGGCGAGGAGACGGAGGCGCCGGTTCCGCCGGTGCAGGACCAGTTGGCGAGACCCGACTCGAAGCCGCCGTTGCGGACGACGTTCACGTCCGCGGCCTGTGCGGTGCCGGCGGCGAGGGCGGACAGGGCGCCGGCGGTGAGGGTGGCGGCGATGGGGAGGGCGAGGGAGCGTATGCGGTTCACGTGGGCTCCGGTGGGGGGAGAAAGGGGGTGTGGGGAGAGGCGGGCCGAGTGGGGTGGGTCCGACTCAAGGCGTGCGCTGCCAAGTTGGTCCAGACCAATCCCTGTGTCAAGAGTCTTTGCGATGTGGCTTGAAATGGCCCGCTATGCGATCCCTGTTGTCCGGGTTTCCGCCGGCTGCGACCCGTGCCGTCAGCACGGGAATCCGCAAGGCCCTGCCCTGCCAGGGGTGACGCGGATATGGTGCTGGGGCAAGGGGGGAGCGGGTCGATCGGATGCGGTCGCGGGGTGCGGGCGCGCACCGCGGGCGCGGACGTGACGGCCCGCGACGATTCCGCGTCGATCCCCTGTGTCGAGTCCGCGTCGAGTTCGGCGTCGCGTCGGCGTCGGGCCGCTGTCGGTCCGGCGTCGGGTCGGCGCCGCGTTCCGCGCGGGGCGCACGCGCCCGGCAGCTGAACTGCCGGCGCAGCACGGGTGAACGTGGGGGAACGGGGGAATGCGCGTGCCGACCGCCATCGCTGTCACCAGCGCCGATCTGGTACTTCCGGCCCCTGACCGGCACACACCCGGGGCCGCGTTACTGCACCCGCCCGAGCAGCTCGACCTCGAGGCCGCGCTCGCCGAGACGGGCGCCCTGCTGGAGCGGCACGGCCACCTCGTCGCCCTCGTACCGCCGTGGCTCCCGCGCTCCACCGTCCAGCGGCTGCACACCGTACGCGCCATCCTCGAAACCGACCGGATCGCGCTCCTCGGCATCGATCTGCCGCCCCTGGGAACCGCCCTGCTGGTGCGTCAGCTGCGCCAGCTGAGCGTCTGCGACTTCAGCCCCGGAATCATCGCCTCCGCGGCTCGCCTGCTCTCCCACTACATCCACGCGGGCGCCCTGCTCGGCTCCGTCGCCAAACTCGACCGGGTCCGCGTCCCGGTCGGCCTCGGCGCACACGCCAGATCCTGGTCGCCGAGCGCGCAGTTCGCCGTCATGGCCCACCCGAAGCCGCACCTCGCCAAGCTGAGCGGCGGAGCCCAGGGCGCCCACGGCCCCCGCGCCGCAGCGCTGCCGGCCGGCCCCGACTTCGCCACGCACCTCACCTTCGCCCGCGGCCAGCTCACCTCCGACTGGGTCACGGCCGAACTGGCCCCCGCCTGGCAGGTCCAGGGCGTCATGGAGAGCCCGCTGCCCGCCGCGTCCCCCGGCTGGTGGGGCACTCCGAAGCTCGTCGAGTTCGCCGCCGGCATCCCGGACCTGTCCGTGCTCTACCAGCTGGTCGCCTCGGTCCGCCGGGAGGAGTGCCGCTGGTGCGGCCTCGAACTCATCGGCGACCGATGCGGCTTCTGCGCGGCGCCGCTCACCGCACCGCCGCCGCCCGCGAGCACCGCCCGTTCCAGACCCTGATCACTCGAACGCACGAATGAATGAAGAACGGCGAGGTAGGTAAGGCCCATGAACTCACGCCAGCGCCGCGGCGTCATCCTGCTGCTCCTGTCGGTCCTGTGCGCACTGGGGGCCTTCGCCGGGGTCCTCGTGGTGATAGGCGACGTCAATTCCAAGGTCGGCGCCGAGGTCGTCGCGTACCGGGCCAAGGGCGACATAGCCCCGTACAGCCCGCTGTCGGCCGGGCAGTTCGAGGAGGTCAGGATCCCCCGGCGGTGGCTCTCCGAGACCGCCGTCTCCGACCTCGGCGCGCTGAAGGACAAGATCGCGCTCACCACCCTGAAGAAGGGCTCGCTGCTCCAGGCGGACATGTTCGTCGACCGGCCGCAGCTGCAGCCCGGTGAGCAGGAGATCGCCATCATGATCGACGCCGCCACGGGCGTGGCCGGAAAGATCACCTCCGGCGCGAAGGTCAACATCATCGCCACCTTCAAGGGCGCCAAGGACACCGACCCCTCCCGCTCGGTGATCATCGTCGCCAACGCCCGGGTCCTGGGCGTCGGCAAACTCACCGCCCTGGAGAAGGACAGCGACCGCAAGGGCCCCGCCGAGGCCGTCCCGATCACCTTCGCCCTCAGCACCAAGGACACCCAGCGCGTCGCGTACGCCGAGTCCTTCGCGGAGCACGTACGCCTGGCCCTCGTGGCCCCCGGCACCGACTCGGCGCCCGCCCCGGGCGACCGCACGTACACCCTCGACGGGGACAGGTGAGGCCCGGATGACCACCCGAATCCTCCCCGCGGTCGGCGACCCGGACGCCGCACGCGCCATCGTGACCCTGCTCAGCCAGCTCCCGGCCGCCGAGCCGGCCGCCCCCGTCCCCGACGCGCACACGCTCCTGGACACCCTCGGCCGCCTGGCCGCCGAATCCATCGACGAACTCCCCGAGGTCGTCCTGGTCCACGAGCGGATCGGCCCCCTGCCCGCCCTCGAGCTCATCCGGGAGGTCGCCCTGCGCTTCCCGGCGGTGGGCGTCGTCCTGGTCTCCTCGGACGCCGGCCCCGGACTCTTCTCCGCCGCCATGGACTCGGGCGCGCGCGGCCTGATCGGCCTCCCGCTCTCCTACGAAGAACTCGCCGCCCGCGTCCAGGCCGCCGCCCAGTGGTCCGTCGGCGTACGCCGCCACCTGGGCGGGGGCGCCGCCGCCGACGTCTTCACCGGCCCGGGCGGGCGGGTCGTCACCGTCACCGGAGCCAAGGGCGGCGTGGGCACCACCTTCACCGCCGTGCAGTTCGCGCTGGCCGCGGCCGCCTCGGGACGGCGTACCGCCCTGGTCGACCTGGACCTCCAGGCGGGCGACGTGGGCTCGTACCTCGACGTGCAGTTCCGGCGCTCGGTCGCCGACCTCGCCGGGATCCAGGACATCTCGCCGCGGGTCCTCCAGGACGCGGTCTACGACGACGCCTCGGGCCTCGCACTCCTGCTCGCCCCGGCGGACGGCGAACGCGGCGAGGAAGTCGACGACCGGGCCGCCCGGCACATCCTCGGAGCCCTGCGCAGCCGCTACGAACTCGTCGTCGTCGACTGCGGGACCCAGGTCACCGGAGCCAACGCGGCCGCCGTGGAGATGGCGGACGTCGCGGTCCTGGTCACCACCCCGGACGTGGTCGCGGTGCGGGCGGCGAAGCGGATGGTCCGGATGTGGGAACGGCTCCAGGTGCGCAAGGCGGAGGACACGGCGATGGTCGTCAACCGCTGGAGCAAGCACACGGAGATCCAGCCCGCCCTGATCGAGAAGATCACCAAGACCCGCGCCACCCGCACCCCGGTCCCGGCCGCCTTCAAGGAACTCCAGGCCGTGGTGGACGCAGGCCGCGTCCAGGACCTCGACAACCGCTCGACGGTCAAACAGGCCCTGTGGACCCTGGCCGGCGAACTGGGCCTCCTGTCAGCCCCGGACACCGCCGCCCCGCCCACGGCGGCCACCACCCCGGGCGCCTCCCTGGCGGTCCGCGCCTCGGGCCCGGTGGCCCGCCTGCGCCGCGGCCGGGAGGGCTGACACGTGCCCGCCCGCAGACCGGGGCGCGGGGACCGGGGCCAGGTGGCGATCGAGTTCGTGGGCACGGTGCCGCTGATCCTGCTGCTCGTGGCGGCGGTGTGGGAGTGCGTCCTGATCGGGTACGCCTTCTCGCTGGCGGGCAACGCGGCGGACGAGGGGGCGCGGGCGGGGGCGGTGAAGAGTGACGCGGCGTGTGCGGCGGCGGCGCGGAAGCACGTCGGGGAGGCATGGGGCATGACGACCCACTGCACCCGATCGGGCGACGTCTACCGGACGACGGTCAGGCTCAAGATCCCCGTCTTCTACCCGGGGCTCAACTTCGGCACCATCGAGGGCTCGGGCGGCGCGGCGATGGAGAGGGAGGCGAACTGACGTGAAGCGGCGCATGCGTTCGGACCGGGGCCAAGTGGCCATCGAGTACATCGGTTTCGTGCCGATCCTGCTGTTCGTCGCGCTCTGCGGGATCCAGCTGGGCTGGGTGGCGTACGTGCATGAACAGGCGGACACGGCCGCCCGGACGGCCGCGCGCGTGGAGGCCCAGCACCCCGGCCGGGGGGAGGCCGCCGGACGTGCGGCCATACGCGAGGGGCTCAACGCGGTCGTCTCCGTGCCGTCCGGAGGTGACGCAGTGACCGCAACGGTGACCATCAAGATCAATGCCATCGTCCCCGGACTCGACATCAAGGACGCCACAGCCACGGCGGTCATGCCCAACAACGACCCGAAGGTGACCGGACCATGAGCCTGCGTTCCCGGGTCAACACTCCCGACGACCGCCACAGCCCGCGCGAGGACGGCCGGCTGGTCTCCTCCTACCGCGCCAAGCTGCTGGAGGAGATCGACCTCGCCGAGATGTCCGCGCTCGCGCCCGCCGAGCGCCGGGCGCGCCTGGAGCGCGTACTCGGCCACATCATCAGCCGCGAAGGACCCGTCCTCTCCACCGTCGAGCGCGCCCAGCTGATCCGCCGTGTCGTCGACGAGGCCCTCGGGCTCGGCGTCCTCGAACCGCTCCTCGAAGACGCCTCCATCTCCGAGATCATGGTCAACGGCCCCGACCACATCTACGTGGAGCGCGCCGGCCGGGTCGAGCAGCTCCCCATCCGCTTTGCCTCGCACGAGCAGCTCATGCAGACCATCGAGCGCATCGTCTCCACCGTCAACCGGCGGGTGGACGAGGCCAATCCGATGGTCGACGCCCGCCTGCCCAGCGGCGAGCGCGTCAACGTCATCATCCCGCCGCTCTCCCTGACCGGCGCCACCCTCACCATCCGCCGCTTCCCGCGCGCCTTCACCCTGCACGAGATGATCGCCCTCGGCTCGCTCGACGAGCAGATGCTCCTGCTCCTGTCCGGGCTGGTCGCGGCGAAGATGAACGTGATCGTCTCCGGGGCCACCGGCACCGGCAAGACCACGCTGCTCAACGCCCTCTCCGGGCTGATCCCGGAGGGCGAACGCATCATCACCATCGAGGACTCGGCCGAACTCCAGCTCCAGCAGGCCCACGTCATCCGTCTGGAGTCCCGCCCGCCGAACGTGGAGGGCAAGGGCCAGATCACCATCCGCGACCTGGTCCGCAACTCCCTGCGCATGCGCCCCGACCGCATCATCGTCGGCGAGGTCCGCGGCGGCGAGACCCTCGACATGCTCCAGGCGATGTCCACCGGCCACGACGGCTCCCTCGCCACCGTCCACGCCAACAGCTCCTCCGACGCCCTGATGCGCCTGCAGACGCTCGCCTCCATGTCGGAGGTGGAGATCCCCTTCGAAGCCCTTCAGGACCAGATCAACAGCGCCGTGAACGTCATCGTGCAGCTGACCCGCTTCGGCGACGGATCGCGCCGCATCACCGAGATCTCCGTCCTGGAATCGCACGGCCGCGAACCCTTCCGGATCACCACGGTGTGCCGCTTCGGAGCCCAGCCGATGGGTGCGGACGGGCGCGTGCACGGCTACTTCGAGTACTACCCGCTGCCCCGCCGGATCGCAGAACGCCTCTACATGAACAACCAGCCGATCCCGCAGGCCTTCGGCGTCGCGCCGGAGGACCCCCTCACCGCCCGCATCACCCGGACCGCCCTGTGAACCCACTGATCCTCGCCACCCTCGGCGTCACCCTGCTGGCCTGCGTCCTCGTCGTCGTGGGCCTCCAGGCGTACATGGCCGGCCGCGCCCAGCGCGCCGCGCTCATCGAACGCCTCTCCGCGAGCGGCATGCCGGAGCCCCTCGGACGCCGCCGCCGCTTCCGCACCGTCGACCGGCGGCTGCGCAGGACGACACTCGGCCGCCGCATCGAGCTGAAGCTGGCGACCACCGGCCTGGACCTCACACCGGGCGAGTTCTTCGTCTACATGCTGGGTTCGATCGTGGGCGTCTGGCTCATCGCGGCCGCGCTCCTCGCACCGTTCTTCGGCCCGGTCGCGGGCGCCATCGGCATCTGGGCGGCGAACGCCTTCCTGAACTGGCAGCGCGCACGCCGTACGGAACGGTTCATCAACCAACTCCCCGACCTGGCACGCATCCTGGCCAACGCCACCCAGGCCGGCCTGGCCCTGCGTACGGCCATCGGTATCGCGGCCGAGGAGCTGGAGGCCCCGGCGGGCGAGGAACTCGGCCGCGTCGCAGACCGTCTCGCCGTGGGCCACTCCATCGAGGAATCCCTCGGTGAGCTCACCGAACGCCTCCCGTCCCGTGAGCTCGTCGTACTGGTCTCCACCCTGGTCCTGTCGGCCCGCGCGGGCGGCGCGATCGTGGACAGCCTGCGCAACCTGACGGTCACGCTGGAGCAGCGCAAGGAGACCCGCAGGGAGATCCGTACGCAGCTGTCCCAGGTGACGGTGACGGCGTATCTCGTACCGTCCCTCGGGCTGGGCTCGCTTCTGCTGGTCGACATGATGATGCCGGGTGCACTGGACCGGATGACGGGCGCGTTCCTCGGCCAGACGGCCGTGCTCATCGCCCTCGGCCTCTTCGCTCTGGGGTTCCTGCTCATCCGCCGCCTGTCGAAGATCGACGTGTGAGGGGAGGGACGGGACGATGATCGGAATCCTGCTCGCACTCGCCGTGGCCCTGTCGGTCCTCGGGGCCTTCCACGGCGTCCGGCTCTACCGCGGGGACGTGAAACTGCCCGGCGACCTCGCGCTCGCCCTGGAGGTGGGTGCCACTCGCACGACCGCGGTCGGCTCGCTCGTCGACCGTATGGGCATCCGCTGGGCGCCACTGGTCCTCAGCTCGATGGGCCCGGCCAGGGTCGCCCGCAAACGCCGCCAGATCGACATGGCGGGCAACCCGGCCGGCCTGACGATCGACCGCTACGCAGCCCGGCGGGCGGTGTACGGGGCCCTGGGCGCCGTGGGCGCCTTCTCGATGCTGATCAACGGGCAGCTGGTGGCCGCCCTGCTCATGGTGGCCTTCGGGCTGTTCTGGATCGAGGTCGGCCTGTGGTCGGCCATTCGGATCCGCCGCGACCACATCGAGCGGACCCTGCCCGACTTCCTGGACGTTCTCGCCGTGGTGGTGAGCGCCGGGTTGGGCTTCCGGCAGGCGCTGGCTCGAGTGGCGGACAAGTACGAGGGTCCGTGGGCGGACGAAATCCGCATCACGCTCCAGCAGATGGACATGGGCGTCAGCCGCCGCCAGGCCTTCGACGAGCTGCGCCGACGCAACGACAGCGAACAGGTCGCCCAGTTCGTGACGGCCCTCCAGCAGGGCGAGGAACTCGGCTCCCCGATCGTCGACACGCTGATCGCGATCGCGGAGGACATGCGCCGCACGGACGCCCAGAACGCCCGCAGGCGGGCGGCCCGGGCCGTCCCGAAGGCGACGTTCGCCGTGACCATGTTCATGCTCCCGGGCACGCTCATCCTCCTCGTCTGCGGCTTCGTCTACGGCGCGAACGTCGACTTCGGCGCGCTGTTCGGGGGCGGCTGAGCCATGGCCGGACTGAGTGTGCTCATTGCCGACGGCAATCCGGTGATCCGGGCGGGCCTGGCGGCCATTCTGTGCGCGGCCGAGGATCTCGACGTCATAGCGCAGGCGGCGGACGGCCGCGAGGCGCTGAGCCTGACCCGGCGGCACGCTCCGGACGTGATCCTGCTGGACGTCCGGATGCCGGGGGTGGACGGGATCTCGGCGCTGCCGCACCTGGTGCAGATGGCTCCCGTGCTGATCCTGACGTACAGCAAGGAGGCGGAAATCGTCTGCGAGGCCTTGCTGTTGGGTGCCGGCGGGTATCTCGTGCACGGCGAGTTCACGACGGACGAGCTGCTCCGGGCGGTACGCGATGCTCCACTGGGGCGCCCCCACTTCACCCCGACGGCCGCCAGCGCGCTCCTCGCGGAGGTGCGGTCCTCTTCGCATCCGCAACGAGTTGTGGCACAGTCTTCAGAGCGGATGCACAACTCTGTTGTCTTCGGGCTGAGTTCCCGGGAGGTAGAGATCATGGATCTGATCGCGTCCGGGATGAATAATCAGCAGATCGCGGCCTCCTGCTTCATCAGCGAGAAGACAGTCAAGAACCACATCAATCGCATCTTCGCGAAGCTCCAGAGCGCCACCCGCAGTGAGGCGATAGCCCGTTGGCTGGGAACCGCCCGTCCAGGAGTGACCGGTCATGGGTAGACAGAGTGCGCAGTGGGTCCGTAATTGGGTCCCGGGACCCTTGGTTACGACTGGTGACTCGCCGTACGGTCCGCAGATCGACAGCGGTACCGGCCCGGGAGGGAACCCCCATGTTGCAGAACACCGTGGCGAGGATGCGCAAGCGGTACGAGGGCAAGGGCGCGAGGGATCGGGGCCAGACGGCATTCGAGTACCTGGGGATCATTCTGGTGGTCGTCGTGATCATCGGTGCGATCATCGGTACCGGCATCGGCCAGGCCATTACGACCAAGATCACTGCTGCCGTTGCGAGCATCACGGCAGGAAAGTGACATGGCGCCGATTCGGCGGTGACCGTGGTCAAGCCTTCCCCATTTACGCCGTGGTCGTGGCGGGTCTCCTCTTCGCTGCTCTGGCGTACTTCACCATCGGCAAGGCGGCGATCGTCCGCAGCAATGCGCAGGGAGCTGCGGACGCCGCTGCGCTCGCGGCGGCGCGCGAGGCCAGGGACACCCTGCTGCCCGGCATCGACCTCGCCGCCCTCTCGCCGCAGGAGTGGGAACAGGTCCTGCTGGGCAATCGGTTCGACCCGTCCGGAGACGCCTGTGCGGCCGCGCGGGACTTCGCCGCCATGAATGACGCGACGGTGACGTGCGACCGGTCGGGCACCCGGTTCACCGTCCGGTCCATGACGAACGGAACGGTGGGGGACTCCGTCGTACCGGGAACGAGCGGGAAGCGCGGCGAAGCGGATGCGAGAGCGGAGATCGTTCCTCGCTGCCACGTCAAACCCGGGGGGGCGGGAGGCGGCGCCGACCCGGAGCCCACACCGACACTGACACCGGCGCCGACACCGGAGCCACCCGGGTCGATCAAGTTCTCCTGCGGCAAGGGCGTCGTCGTGGACTACAACCCCACCCAACCGCGCGCGTGGCGTTCGCTCGCTGCGGCTCTGTTCGACATACGCCTGATCGACTGACGACCGAGAGACAAGGAAGCCAAGTACATGAGTGTTCGGCGGCGCGCGGCCCACGGAAAGGCGGCTGTGGGGATGGTGGCGGCCCTGGCCCTTGCCCTGACCGGGTGTGGGGGCGAGGGGAAGTCCGACAAGCCCACTGCGTCGACGTCGGCGAAGCCGCAGGGCGGCAGCGAGGGGTCCCCCTCCGGAGCGGTGAAGAGCGCGGATGCCCCGCCGGTTCAGGTCATCGCCACGGTGAACGGCGAGGCGGGCATGGTGTTGACGATCAACAAGGCCGCCCGGGACGCCGGAGGATTCCTGACCGTCGAAGGGCAGTTGAAGAACACCGGCAGTGCCGCGTATGTGAACACCGCGCCGTGGCGCGGCAACGAGCTGAACTCCAGTGGAGTATCCGTGGCCGGCGTGACCCTGGTCGACAAGGTCGGCAAGAAGCGGTACTACGTGCTCCGGGACACCGATGGCCGATGCCTCTGCACGACTGGGCTGAACATCATCGAAGCAGGCCAGACCATGCCGTTCTTCGCACAGTTCCCCGCTCCGCCCACCAGCACCGTTGAGGTGGACCTCAGCCTCCCCACCTTCGCCACGGCGACCGTCAAACTCTCCGGGTGACCCCATGACCAAACGCCACCGCGTCCTCGCCGCCACAGCCGTCGCCGGGCTCGTCATTGCCGGCGTTCAATCAGTCGGTGTGGCGGTCGCGCATGCCGACGACGTCAAGCCGTCCGCGCCGCCCGGCACCGAGCCGTCGGCGTCCGCGCCGGTCCCCATCGACTCCAACGCCCCCGGACTGAAGATCCCCCAGGGCGGGACGCTCGCGCCCGTCAAGGTTCTCGACATCGCCGAGGTCGTCGAGGATCTCGGGGGGGAGCAGCGGCGGCAGGAGACCAATCAGACCGTCATGATGGCGCTGCAGTCCGAGGTGTTGTTCCCCGAGGACAGTGCCGTCTTCACCGCCCAGGCCGCCGCACGGATCCAGGCCATCGCGCAGGAGATCAACCAGCAGAAGGCCACCAAGATCCGGGTGTTCGGGTTCACCGACGACCAGGGGAGTTACGAGCACGGCAAGGAGCTCTCCAAGAAGCGGGCCGACGCCGTGCAGGCCGAGCTGGTCAAGACGGTGACCAATCCGAGTGTCGTCTTCGACGTCCGCGGCTACAGCGAGGACTACCCGATCGCCGACAACGGCACCGAGGAAGGCCGGAAGAAGAACCGCCGCGTCGAGATCACCTTCCCGCGCAGCGACGGTTAGTCAGATCGGCCGCGGCCGTCGACGGAGGCGGCCGCGCGAGGCCTCCACGATCGTTCCGAGGACGAGCGACTGGGCCAGTACGCACAGGACGAGCTCGGTGATGAACAGCCACGTCTCCGGCTGGCCCTCCCCGCGGATCGCCCCCTCGGCGAGCGTCACGAAGAGGAAGAGCGGGAACGCGCACAGGGCGGGCAGCACCCAGACGAAGCCGGGGTCCGGGGAGAACAGGGTGACGGCCGTCGCGACGGCCATGGCGAGGCCGACGAGGCCCAGGTAGATCGCCGAGGCGGGGTTCGCGAAGGTCAGACGGACGAGCGTGCGAGCGTTCATCGGTTCTCCCGGGGCGCGTGGACTGCCTCCATGGTCGGGAGGATCCGGGGTCCTGTCCTGAGTACGCATACCCAGATCCCGCACCGGCGTGCGGTCCGAACCGCCCCGCTACGTCGTGACCGGCGGCCGGTGGGCCCGCAGCAGGACCTCGGCGATCTCGCGGGCCCGGTGGGCGGGTTCCGGGCCCGGGTTCAGGGCGGCCACCGTCATCGCGCCCTCGGCGAGGATCAGCAGCTGGTCGGCGAGGCCCGGGGCGGGGGCCAGTTCGGCCAGCAGGGCGTGCAGCGCCGCCTTGTGGGTGTGGACGACCGCGGGCGCGGCGGCGCCGAGTTCGCCGTGGGCGTTGAGGAAGGCGCAGCCGCGGAAGTCCGGCTCCGAGAACCACGCCGCCAGCCGGTCGAAGACGGCGAGCACCGGCTCCGGGGATCCCGTCACGGCGTTGCGCAGGTCGGCCGTCCAGCGCCGGTCGCGGCGCTCCAGGTAGGCGGTGACCAGGGATTCCTTGGCCGGGAAGATCCGGTAGAGGCGCTTGAGGGGGACCCCCGAGCCGGTGCGGATCCGGTCCATGCCGACGGCCTGGATGCCGTGCCGGTAGAACAGCTCCTCCGCCGCGTCCAGGAGTCGGGTGCGGGCCTCTTCGTCGTCCATGCGGGCAGCGTAGTCCAGATCGGCCTTGCGTGGAGAACGCTCGTTCTCGTAGGGTCGCGGTCGGGAGAACGCTCGTTCTCCTCGCCGTTCCGCGAGAGGTGACCCCGTCATGACCGACGCCCCCGCCGTACGCCCGCCCCTGCCGCCCTTCACCGAGGAGTCCGCGCTCGCCAAGGTGCAGGCCGCCGAGGACGCCTGGAACAGCCGCGATCCCGAGCGCGTCGCCCTCGCGTACACGGAGGACTCGGTCTGGCGCAACCGCGACCGCTTCCTCACCGGCCGCGCCGAGATCCGCGCGTTCCTCGCCGACAAGTGGGAGCGCGAGCTCGACTACCGGCTCCGCAAGGAGCTGTGGGCGTACACGGGCAACCGCATCTCCGTGCGCTTCGAGTACGAGTGGCACGACGCCGCCGGCCAGTGGTGGCGCAGCCACGGCAACGAGCAGTGGGAGTTCGCCGACGACGGCCTGATGCGCCGCCGCGAGGCCAGCATCAACGACGTCCCCATCACCGCCGCCGACCGCCGCCTCACCTGAGATCACGCCGGGGCGGAGCCGGAGCCGTGCAGTACGGGCGTCGCAGGGCCGGTGATGCCTACGTTCAGTCCGCCGTGGTCGGCGCGCGCCACCTGGGCGGTGACCTCGTCGGCCGGGTCGAGGGCGACCAGGCGCCCGGGCACGCTGCGCACCCGCCAGCCCGCGCCTCCAGGTAGCCGTGCGCCCGCGCCATCGCCCGGGCCGCCCGGTCCTCGGGGAGCGGTTCGGTGGACCACGCGTGGTGGACGTAGGTCGCGCCCTCGTGCTCGACCGTACGTAGCTCCGCGCCGCCCGCCGGGGAGTGCGGCACGCGCAGGGCGTCGTAGATCCGGCTGGAGTGCGCGAGCACGCTCTGCTGCGCGGCCTCGTCGGCGGACAGGGCCTGCGGGGAGGCGGAAGTGGACGCTCCGGACGTCGGGAAGTAGCAGGGCGAGGTGACAGTGAGCACGGCGGTGCCGTCGCCGGTGGCCCGGTCCGTGACGCTGTTGGAGATGGTCAACCAGTAGTCGTCGGGGACGGTGGCCATGTGGACCGCCGTGCCCGGATCCGACCAGTCGCCGTCGGACGTGTCACTCGTGAACTTGTAGCCCCGTTCGACCCATGCGTCACGCGCCTGGCGGACGAGCTGTCGCCCCGCGGAGCCCGGGACGCCTTCGAGCCGGTAGCTGATGTGGACCTGCTGACGGCCGCTCTTCCCGGAGTCCGCCAGACAGGCGCCGGCGCCGTAGCGGCCGTCCCTCTTCGGGGTCGGCTTCGGTGACATGCCGCCGAGCGTCTGCTGGACGATCTCCTCGGCACGGGCAAGAACCTGCTGATCGTCCATCATCACTTTCTTCTGCTCTCCCGGTCCCGCGCAGGCCGCCAGGGCGAACACGAGCCCCGTCAGCGCGACGGCCATCCTCCTGCGGCGACTCATTTCGCCCTTCCTGCCACTATGTCTCCCATGTTCGTGAGGGACTCGCCCTGCCAGTACTGCGAGTGTGCGGGCATGGGCTCACCGCCCTCGCCGAGCGATTTCCCGGGAGCCACACCGAAGGTGCGTCCTCCGAAGTCGTCCGTGGTCGGGTCGGTCCCGTACAGGATGGAATGGTCGTCGAGCAGCTCGATCACCCCCGGGGGCCACAGCGGCCCGAGCCAGGCACCGGCGACCGCGTTCGGCGAAGGGGCGACATTGATGTAGTCGTTCTTCGCTGTCGCGGCCCACACGTGGTCCGGAGGGACACCGAGGTCCTTCGCGTGGTCCACACCGACACCCGGGCTGCCCACGAAGATGACGTTGTCGACCGGCATGTCGGGATGGTCGGCCAGGGCTTTGCCCGCAACCAGCGTCCCGTAACTGTGGCCGAGCACGGTGGAGTTCACAGGACCGCCGGTGTGGGCGGTGTCGACCCCGGTGAGGAAGCGGCTCAGCGGTTCCTTCGCGTCATTGGCCCAACTTTCGCTGGCGGCCTCCGGCACGATGCTCTGGGGTGCCTCGTAGCCGAGCCACAGGATCGAGCGGTCTGCCGACTCGGATCGGCGTCGCGCGCCGTCCGCTGGAGATCCTCGGCGCGGGTGAGGTCGCCCTCCACCCCCGCCAGGTTCGAGTACGTCCCTGGCACGTAGGTCACCACGTTGTCCGCGGTGTCCGGGTTGCCGATCGACACGATGGCCCGGCCACCCTTGGTGTCGGCGAAGCCCAGGAGGTAGCCCTCGGGCCGCTTCCCGGGCTCGGACTCGATGAGCCGGTTCTGGACCGACTGCATCCCGTCCAGCCGACCCTGCATCTCCTTGCGCTTCTCGTCCCACTCCTTCCAGGCCTTCGACTCGATCTGTGCGCCCTTGACCTCGCGGCCGGTGATCGGGCTGATGTACTTCTCGTAGCGGGGCGGCTCCTTGCCGCGCCAGGCGTCCAGCTCCAGCTGGCGGGTGCCGTGCGTCTCGGCGAGGACCACCCGGTTCGCCGTGTCGCGTATCTCGGACGGGATGCCGTCGAGGGCGCCGACACTGGCGGGGTAGAGCGAGACGTACTCGTCCCGCTTCTCCTGGTCCAGGCCGTTCCACCAGGCGGCGTTCTCCGCGGGGGACCTGTCGTGCGGGATGTCCGAGTCCTTCAGGTAGCTGCCGGCGGCCTCGCGGGTGTGCCGGAGGTCCCTGGCCGCGTCGGCCCAGACCGCGTCGTCGACGCGCAGGCCGCGTTCCGCCTTCAGTTCGGAGAGGGTGGTGCGGTACCGGGTGTCGATCTCGGCCGCCATCCGGTACGCGGACGCGATGCGCTCCGCGATGCCCTCCGCCTTGGCCCGGTTCGGGTTCACGACCAGGCCCCCGTTGGGCCCGGGGGCCAACGGGCCCTGCGTTCCCGGGCTCAGGAGCAGCGGGCTGCTCGTTCCCGGGCCCAGCAGCAACGGTCCGCCCGCGTGCGGCGCGGCCGTGCCCGCATCGGTGGGCTGCAGGTAGGGGCTGGACGGGGTACCGGCCGGGTAGGAGACCGAGCCGTCCTGGTGGACGGTGAAGCCGAGGGCCTCGGCGTCCTCCAGGGCCGACTTGAGGCGGCTCTGCGGGGTCGCGACCTCGGATGCGAAGCCGTTCAGGGCCGTACGGACGAGTCCGCACTCGGCGTGGATGTACTGATAGTTGCGTGCGAGCCGGGACAGGTCGCCGAGGGCCGCGTCGGCCGTCTTCGCCGTCTGGGTGTCGCGGAGCTTCGCGAGCATCTCGTTCTCGACGCGCTCCTTGGCCGCGTAGGCACGGCTGCTGACTTCGCCCCAGCCGTCGGCGGCCTCCTCGTACTCGGTGCGCTTGAGGTCCTTCAGGTGCTGCCAGGTCATCATCGGGCGCCACCGGCCCGGTCCGCGGGTTCGGAGCCCCCGGGGCGTATGCCGGCGAACCCTGCCTCGACCCGGTGGTCGACCTCGCCGAACTCCTGGCCCGCGGACTTCAGCGCACCCTCCAGCCGCGAGCACTCGGCCCGCTGAGCCCCATGTTCCCCTCCCGCGTCACACACCATCAGATGCCCTGCACCGTACGGGGGATCTGATGGCAGGACATGAGTAGGCGTACCTAGGGCGGTGGGATCGGCGCGCGGGGCCGGCGCCTGACCGGCCCCGGATCGGTCCCGGATCGGTCCCGGATCGGCTCGGGGCCGGCCCGCAGGGCTATGCCTGGTGGTGGGCCTGGGTGATGAGGTCCGTGGCGACCTCCAGGGCGGCCAGGCGGGTTTCCTCCGGGTCGCCCTCGACGTGCTGGAGGAACATCATCCCGGCGTGCAGGGTGAACAGCGCGCTGACGCAGCGGACCTGGTCCGTCAGCGGGCCGTCCTGGGTGCGGAGCAGTTCCACCAGCGTGAAGAGGCGCTTCTTCACCGTCTCGCCGATGCTGAGCTCGCGCGTCGTCGCCTGGTTCTCCTGCATGAACCGGTACAGGACGGCGCCCGCCGCCATCGCCTCGCTGTAGCGGCGCAGCACCTCGCGCTTGGTCTCCAGCGTGCGCGGCTGGCCCTCGGCCCACGTGATCAGCTCGTCGATGGGCCGTGTCAGGTCCTCGAAGATGCTGATGATGATGTCTTCCTTGGTCTTGAAGTGGTAGTACAGCGCCGCCTTCGTGACCTCCAGCCGCTCCGCGATCTCGCGCAGCGACGTCTTCTCGTAGCCCTGTTCGGCGAAGAGCTCCAGTGCGACGTCCTGGATGCGCTGACGCGTGTCGCCACGGCGTCGCTGCGGACTGCTGCTGGACATGGCTCTCCCCAAATTACTTACTTGACGCCCGGCTAGTTGCGGGTCTACCTTCCCCATTGTAGTGAACTAGCCGGGCGGCAAGTAAGTGCCGGTGCGGGACGTAGTGCGAGCAGTAGGGCCAGGGGAGTGGACATGGTGGACACAGTCAAGCCTGCGGGGACTTCGGAGGAGGTGAAGCCGCGCAGCGTACGGGTCGTCCTCATGGCGCTCATGATCGCCATGCTGCTGGCCATGCTCGACAACATGATCATCGGCACCGCGATGCCCACGATCGTCGGCGAGCTCGGCGGCCTGGAGCACCTGTCGTGGGTGGTCACCGCCTACACGCTGGCCACCGCGGCCTCCACCCCCATCTGGGGCAAGATCGGCGACATGTACGGGCGGAAGGGCTCCTTCCTCACCTCGATCGTCATCTTCCTGATCGGCTCCGCGCTCAGCGGCATGGCCCAGGACATGGGCCAGCTGATCGGCTTCCGTGCGGTCCAGGGCCTCGGTGCCGGTGGTCTGATGGTCGGCGTCATGGCGATCATCGGCGACCTGATCCCGCCCCGTGAGCGCGGCAAGTACCAGGGCATGATGGCCGGCGTGATGGCCCTCGCCATGATCGGCGGCCCGCTGGTCGGCGGCACCATCACCGACCACATGGGCTGGCGCTGGTCCTTCTACATCAACCTGCCGCTCGGCGCGGTCGCGCTGGCCATGGTCACCGCCGTGCTGCACCTGCCGAAGAAGCGGTCGCAGGGCAAGATCGACTACTTGGGTGCCGCGCTGCTGACCGTCGCCATCACCTCCACCGTCCTCGTGACGACCTGGGGCGGCACCGAGTACGCCTGGGGCTCCGTCGAGATCCTCGCCCTCATCGTCGTCGGCGTCCTGTCGACCGCCGCGTTCCTCTACGCGGAGACCAAGGCGGCCGAGCCGGTCATGCCGCTGCACATCTTCCGCAGCCGCAACTTCACCCTCATGTCGGTGATCGGGTTCCTCGTCGGCTTCGCGATGTTCGGCGGCGTGCTCTACCTCCCGCTGTTCCAGCAGTCGGTGCAGGGCGCCTCCGCGACCAACTCGGGTCTGCTCCTGCTGCCCATGCTGCTCTCGATGATGCTCGTCTCGCTGATCGCGGGCCGCGTCACCACGAGCAGCGGCAGGTACAAGATCTTCCCGATCGCCGGCGGCGCGCTGATGGTCGTCGGCATGTTCCTGCTCGCGACGATGGACACCGGCACCACCCGCCTCGTGTCCGGCCTCTACATGGCCGTCCTCGGCGCCGGTCTCGGCTTCCTGATGCAGATCACCATGCTGGTCGCGCAGAACAGCGTCGAGATGAAGGACATGGGCGTCGCCTCCTCCTCGGCGACCCTCTTCCGTACGCTCGGCGGCTCCTTCGGCGTGGCGCTGATGGGCTCCCTCTTCACCACCCGGGTCACCGACACCATGGCCGAGCGCCTCGGCCCGGAGGCGGCCGGAGCCGCCGGCTCCGCCCAGCTGGACGCCGCGAGCCTGGCCAAGCTGCCGGAAGCGGTACGCGACGCCTACCAGCACGCGGTGGCCGCCGGCACGCACTCCGCGTTCCTGCTCGGCGCGGCCATCGCCGTACTGGGCTTCGCGGCGGCCTGGTTCGTCAAGGAGGTCCCCCTCCGCGGCGCGGGCCCGACCGCCCCGGCCGGCGCGGCGGACGGCGACAAGGCGGCCCCGGCCGCGCAGGAGTCGCTCGCGCACTGACGGAGCCGCCCGCGCACCGACCGCGCACACAGCACCGCAGCCTCCGAAGGCGGCGCCACCGGGAACCCCCGGCGGCGCCGCCTTCCGGCATGTCCGGGCGCCGCTCCTGCGGGTCGTCGGTGGAGGGCGGGACTTCCGTCACCAGTCTGCGGCCGAGGCGGAGCGTGACGGGCTGGTCCGCCGGCCGGTCGGGTCCGTTCCGCATGCGGCCCATTGCGGTCCGGACCGTCGCCCCGGATCCCGGTGAACCCCCGTATGCACGCGCGGACTTGGGGTCGTGCGGCCCGGAGGTGCGAGCTTGCCCCGTTTCGGGTGCGTTCGTGTGGGCAGGGATTCAACTCTATGCAGGACTAAAGTCCCATCGGTCCCATGAGTCCCATTACGGGGAAGTTGAAGGCTATTTGACTGGAACTTCGCGACGGTGATGAACGTCCTGATCCACAGAACGCTCGCAAAGCGGATGGGGAGTGGACAGTTCATGAGTTTCTTGGCGCGTGCGAACAAGAAGGGCGTCCGGGCCTGCGCCGCCGTCGTGGCCTCGGCCGCCGCCGTCGCGGCGACCGTCTGGGGCGTGGCCGTCCTGGTCGGACCGGGCGGAACCGCCGCCTCCCAGCACAACGTGGCCCGGCCCGGCGACGGCGACGACGGCCGGCCCGGGCAGCAGCCGCAGGGGATACCCCAGGGCATAGCCCACGCCTCCGAGAGCGGCGGCAACGCCGTCAACATCACCATCGACGACGGCCCCGACCCCCGCTGGACCCCGAAGGTGCTGGACGTACTGCGGCGGCACGACGCCAAGGCGACCTTCTGCATGGTCGGGCCGCAGGCCAAGGCCCACCCCGACCTGGTCAAGAAGGTGGTCGCGGCCGGCCACCGGCTCTGCGACCACACCATGAACCACGACACCGCCATGGACAAGAAGCCCGTCGCCTACCAGGAGCAGCAGATCCTGGACGCGAAGAAGCTGATCGAGGAAGCCGCGGGCGGCGGCGCGCAGGTCGAGTACTACCGGGCCCCCGGCGGCGCGTTCACCCCCGACAGCCGGCGCATCGCCGCCGCGCACGGCATGCGCCCCCTCGGCTGGAACGTGGACACCAAGGACTTCGACAAGCCGGGCACGGCCGCCATCGTCAACGCCGTCAAGCGCGAGATCGGCAACGGCCCGACCGTCCTCTTCCACGACGGCGGAGGCAACCGCTCCCAGACCGTCGACGCCCTCGACCAGGTGCTGTCCTGGCTGAAGGAGCAGGGCCGGCCCACCGGCTTCCCCGTCCGCACCGCCCCCGATTCCCCGGACGCCTCAGATGCCCCGGACGCTTCCGCCGCATCCACCGCCCCCTGACACGCCGTCCGCCGGGCGAACGGGTGACGGTCGACGAAGCGGACCCGCCCGCGTTGTTCCCTGGTCGGGCACGGACGGACGTATGTATGTACGCCCAACGCCCGTCCGGCCAACCGTCCCACCACGACCAGGAGGCTCCTGTGGCCATCGCCCCCGCCAGACTGTCCGACCCGGTGGTCGGCGCCCTCGTCGCCGCCGTCAACGCGCACGACAAGGACGCCTTCCTCGCGGTCCTCACCGCCGACGCGACCCTGTCCGACGACGGCTCCGACCGCGACCTGCACGAGTGGATCGACCGGGAGATCTTCGACTCCGGCGGCCACATGGACGTCCAGTCCGAGTCCGACGGCGGCCGCACCCTGCTCGTCAACTACCGCAACGACACCTGGGGCGAGATGCGCACCACCTGGCGCTTCGTCATCGCCCCGGGCGGCGGCCGGATCAGCCGCATCGAGACCGGCCAGGCCTGAGCCCCGCCCGGGAGCCCCGTCGAGAGGTCCAGCCCCAGCCCGTACGGGGCGGCGCAGCGCACGCGCTCCCGTACGGGTGAATGCGAGGCCGGTGTCGTTCCGGCCCGCCGGAGGCTCCCGTTGGGCCGGGCATGAAGCGCACCCGCATCGCCGCTCTCGCCCTCGCCACCGCCTCGGCCGCCCTCGCACCCCTCCTGGGGCAGGCCGCCGCCGCGGAGGGCGCCGTGTACCTCCAGGACCCGGCAGGCGGCGAGAAGACCATGAAGTCGATGTGGACCAAGGACGAGATGCACAAGGTGGAGGGGCAACTCCGCTTCCATCCCGGGATCCAGTACAAGACCGTCACGCGCCCCGGCCCGGCGGCCGCACCCGAGTTCGAGCGGAAGTCCGGCGACCCCAAGACCCTGGCGTGGCTGCCCTCGTACGAGTTCGCCTGGTCGGTGTCCGACTCGACGGTGGTGAAGAAGGCGGTGACGGTCAAGGAGGGCACGCACCCGATCGTGGTGCACGCCGTGCTGCGCAACGCGGACCGCGCCAAGGTGGGGGAGGTCCGCAAGGAGCTGACCGGGAAGCCGGCGACCGGGCGCGAGAAGGTCGTGGGCGGCAAGCGGATCGCGTGCGACACCGGGGAGTACACGGTGGAGTGGTCGGTCACGCGCTCGGGCTACGGAACCCTCGGGGGCACGCTGCGCTGGGACTCCAGCTGCGAGCAGTACCGGACGGCGTTCGCCGAGAACCACGGGCCGCAGCGCTGAGGGGCGGGGTGGAGGCCGGCCGCCCCGCGCACCTTGTGGGTGCTCGTCGGGCGACTGGGCCACGGCCTCGGATCAAGTGCCGTAGGGGACATGGTGCCGCACGGGGTGGTGCGCGGCATGGGTCGAAGGTCCCGTGTCGAGGGACTTCTCAGTGCTTCTTGGAGGCCTGGGAGGCCTGCGAGGCGATGTCCTCCAGGACGAGCTTCGGGTCACCGCTCGGTTCGACGGCGCGCCCGATGTTGCGCTTGATGGTGTCGCTGACCGTCAGCCAGGACGGGTCGTTGACCGGGTAGAGCTGGGCTCCGCGCAGGGCGTTCAGGAACTGCGTGTCGTTCTTGTCCAGGCCGCCGCCGGCCGGCGTGCGCGAGGCGGTGACGGTGGACGGCAGCAGGTGGTAGCGGCCGGCGAAGTCCGACAGGTTCTTGTCCTGGTAGACGAAGTCCAGGAACTTGCCGATCTCCGCGCGCTTGCCGTTCTGCCTGAAGGCCATCATCCAGTCGGCGACACCGACGGTGGGCGGGACCTCCCCGGTGCCGAGGTTGTCCGAGACCGGCATGGCGACGGTCGCGACCCCGATGCCCTTGGTGCGGGCCTCGTGGGCCAGCGACGGATAGCCGTTGACCATGCCCACCTCGCCGCGCAGGAAGGCGGCGAAGGCCTCGGCGCGGTTGAGCTGTGACGGCGGGGTCGGGCCGGTGAGTCCGGTGGCGACCATGTGCTCCTTGACCCAGCTCCAGGTCGCGATGTTCTGGTCGGAGTCCAGGCTGTAGTTCCCGCTGCTGTCGGCGTAGCCGCCGCCGTTGCTCAGCTCCCAGATCAGCGCCTCGGCGTGTGCCTCCTCGGGGCCGAGCGGCAGGGCGTACGGGTACTTCACGCCCTTGTCCTTCAGCGCCTTGGCGTCGGCCTTGAGGTCGGACCAGGTCTTGGGGGCCTCTTTGATGCCGGCCTTGGCGAAGAGGGCCTCGTTGTAGAACAGGAGGCGGCTGCTCGCCACGAACGGCAGGCCGTAGAGGGTGTTGCCGACGGAGCCCGCGTCGGCGAGCGGCTGGAGGAAATTCGCCTCGGCGGTGACCGAGAGGAGTTCGTCCGCGGGATAGAGCTTTCCCTGGGCCGCGAAGTCCGAGTAGGACCCCATGAGGGCCATGTCCGGCGACTTGCCGTCCTTGACCCTGCGGGAGACCTCGCGGTCGATGTCGGCCCACGGAAGGAGCTCGACCTCGACCTTGATTCCGGGGTTCTGCTCGGTGAAATCTGCCGCCATCTTGTCCCAGTAGGGCTTGGAACTGGTGGCCGGGCTGTCGCCGTATTCGGCGGCGACCAGATGCAGCGTACCGCTGTCACCTGCACTGTCGCCGGAGCCACCACATCCGGCCAGAGGTATCAGCAGGCCGAGCACGGCCGTGGTGGCGGTCGTGCCGAAAATTCTCCGTTGCACGGGTGTATTCCCCTGATTTTCTTTTGGATCCCGTTATTACTTATGAGTCACTCCGAGCCGGGGTGTCCCTCGATGGCCCGTTGGCCGGAATTCTCTCCTGAGGGAGGGGTGGTTGATTCCATTGGGGGCGCACTTGTGGTCAATGCTCCAAGTGGGGCTTTTCCGAATGGTGTTTTCCGATATGTGATCCACGAAACGGACGCGCGTAGACATGCCGAAAAGCCCGTTTCCGGTCTCGGGAACGGGCTCCAGGGTTTTTCGGGGGTGCGGGCTAGTCGGCGAACTCGCCGGCGTACGGGTCGGGCTCGCCCGTCTCCGGGTTGCGGCCCTCCTGCCAGCGCCGCTGGGCCTTGCGCCAGTGCACGAAGCTGAGGTGGCCGCCGTCCCAGAAGGTGATGCTGACGGGGCTCACGTCGAACTCGTCGGAGCAGAGCCGGTAGAGGAACTCGGCCATGCCGTACGGGTACACCGCGAAGGAGTCGGCGGTGTGCCGCCCGCAGACCAGGACCGGCCAGCGGTCCGGATCGGGGTCGGAGGTGAGCCAGCACAGGATGTCCGACCCGCCGGTGACGCCCCAGGCGATGATCGACTCCGGGTCCACGTCGAAGGCGGACCGGCCGCCCTCCGCCTCCCAGGTCTGCCGGGCGTTGTCGGTCTCCTCGGCCATCCCGGCCGGATCCCACTGGAGTCCGGGCTTGGGCAGCGGGAGCAGGATGCTGGCCTCGCCGTTGATGGAGCCCGCGCCGAAGCGGCCCATGAACGCGATGAAATCGGCCGGGAAGCGCGTCCCCCAGACGGCTTCCACCGCCGGCCAGTCGATGTCCTCGTCGGCGCCGTGCGTCGCCGGCATGATCTGCTCCAGCGCCTTGATCCGCGCGTTCTCCGTCATGCCGCTCCCCTGATGCCCCAGCTCAACCGCCCCAACCTACTGCCAGTGCGGAGTACCGCCTAGCCGCCCGTGAGACGCCCCGGTACGTCCACCTCGACGGTGGTTCCGGCCCGCAGGCCCCATCCGGCCATGGCGCCCGCCGCCGACTCCAGGACGTGCCGGGCGCGGAGCCGGGGCAGGCCGAGGCGGCCCGGCGCCATCGTGACCACCGCGAGCACGCCGAAGCCGCGGTCCAGGTAGGCCACGTCGATCGCGAACCGCATCCGGAAGGTGTGCACGCTCGCGGCGGGGGTCAGCAGCATCGCGCCGTCGATCCCGTCCCGCCCGAGCAGCCCGCGGGTCCGCGCCCCGTACGAGGCCGCGACCTCCAGCGGGATCTCCCTGGGATCCGCGCCGACCAGCAGGGTGCCGTTGCCGTCACGCCAGTTCGCCATGGCGGCCAGCCTAGGGGGCGGTGTGCCGCTGCGCGGCGGGACCCCGACCCGACCCGCGCAGCCGCACCCGTCGGCGCTACCGTCGCCGCATGGGTGTCGCCCTGATCGTCCTCGCCGCCGGATACGGCGCCGCCGCGGGCTGGCTGCTGCCGCGTGCCGCGTACCGGTTCTCCGTCGAGCCGGGGGAACCCTGGCGCGACCGCTGCCCGCAGGGGCACCGGGTGCGCGGCTGGCTCGGACCGGCCCGCTGCAGGGTTCCCGCGGAGGTCGTCGTGCGGGATCCCGGCGGCCGGCCCCCCGGGTCCGCCGCCCCGCACGCCTACGGGAGGCGCGCCGCCCCGCTCGCCGCCCTCGTCGGGGCGCTCTGCGCCCTGGTCGGGGCTGCCGTCGGGGCGCGGCCCGAGGCGGTGGCCTACGTGGGGCTCGCCCCGGTGGTCGTGCTGCTCTCGCTCGTGGACCGCGCCGTGCACCGGCTGCCCGACGTGCTGACCCTGCCGCTCGCCGCCGCCCTCGCCGCCGGGCTCGGTGCGGCCGCCCTCCTGCCCCGCGCCGGAGGCGACTGGCGGCTCGCGCTGCTGGGCGGCGGCGCGCTCGGAGCGGCGTACCTGCTGCTCCATCTGATCAACCCCGACGGCATGGGCTTCGGCGACGTCAAGCTGGCGCTCTCGCTGGGGGTCGCTCTTGGGTGGTACGGGTGGGGGGTATGGTCCGCGGGGGCCTTCCTCGGCCTCCTCTACGGGGCCCTCTACGGGCTGTTCCTGGTGCTGCGCAGTTCTGAACGGGGCCATCAGAGCTACGCGTTCGGCCCCTTCATGGCGGCCGGAGCACTCACCGGAGTGCTGCTGGGTGGTTTCGGAGCGTAATCGTGGTGCGCCAATGCACGCAGCATGCTTTACGAAGGGTTATGGTGGAACCCCCCCCTCGGGCCGGTCCGTATCCCCCCCACGGACCGGCCCGTTTTTTGTTTTCCCGCTCCAGTGCCGTACTTCGCGGCAAAAGTGCAGGTCAGCCCCGCTGGGCCCAGATGTTGGTGCCGGGGGTGGAGACGGCCAGGGAGTCGATCTCCTTCAACTCGGCCTCGGTGAGCGGCGCGGAAGCCAGCGCGGCCACGTTCTCCTCCAGCTGCGGCACGCTCGACGCGCCGATCAGGGCCGAGGTCATCCGGTCGTCGCGCAGCACCCACTTGAGCGCCAGCTGGGCGAGGGACTGCCCGCGGCGGGAGGCGATCTCGTTCAGACCGGTCAGCCGGCGGAGCACCTCGTCCGAGAGCAGGTCCGGGTTCAGGGACTTGCCCTGCGCGGCGCGCGAGTCGGCCGGGATGCCCTTCAGGTACTTGCCCGTCAGCATGCCCTGCGCCAGCGGGGCGAAGGAGATGCACCCCATGCCGGCGTCCTCCAGGGTGTCCAGCAGGCCGTCCTCCTCCGTCCAGCGGTTGATCATGGAGTACGAGGGCTGGTGGATGAGCGGGCGCACGCCCATCCCGCGCAGGATCCGCACGGCCTCGGCCGTCTGCTCCGCCGTGTAGGAGGAGACGCCCACGTAGAGCGCCTTGCCCTGCTGGACCGCGGACGCGAGGGCGCCCATGGTCTCCTCGAGGGGGGTCTCCGGGTCGAAGCGGTGCGAGTAGAAGATGTCGACGTAGTCCACGCCCATCCGCTTCAGCGAGGCGTCGAGCGAGCTGAGCAGGTACTTGCGGCTGCCCCACTCGCCGTACGGGCCGGCGTGCATCAGATAGCCGGCCTTGGTCGAAAGGATCAGCTCGTCGCGGTGGGACGCGAAGTCCTGGGCAAAGATCTTGCCGAAGTTCAGCTCGGCCGAGCCGGGCGGCGGACCGTAGTTGTTCGCCAGGTCGAAGTGGGTGATCCCGAGGTCGAAGGCCCGGCGGAGGATCGCCCGCTGGGACTCCAGCGTTCTGTCGTCGCCGAAGTTGTGCCAGAGGCCGAGGGAGATCGCGGGAAGCTTGAGGCCGCTGTGGCCGGTGCGCCGGTACTCCATGGAGTCGTAGCGCGAGGGCTCTGCCCGATAGGGATTGGTATCAGTCACGTTGTCCTCCCTATCACGGAGTTGTGACGCACCGAGTTGGGTACCCCCTCCCGGCGCGCAGTAATGTGGCGCACTCGGGGGCACCGCAATTCGCACGGGGGCACTGCACGGAGGGGCTGGAAGATCGTGAAGCTGCGCGACCTGGTGTACAGGCTTTACGCACGCCGGGTGGAAGGCCGCCTCGACCATGACGCGGCGCCCAAGCACATCGGCGTCATCCTGGACGGAAACCGCCGCTGGGCGAAGGCGTCCGGAGGGACGACGGAGCAGGGCCACCAGGCCGGAGCGGACAAGATCTCCGAGATGCTGGGCTGGTGCACCGAGACGGACGTCGAGGTCGTCACCCTGTGGATGCTCTCCACGGACAACCTGGACCGGCCCGAGGTCGAGCTCCGTCCGCTGCTCAACATCATCGAGAACACCGTGCGGGGCCTGGCCGCGGACGGCCGCTGGCGCGTCCACCACGTCGGCAACCTCGACATCCTGCCCGCCCGGACCCAGACCGTGCTCAAGGAGGCCGAGCAGGCCACCCACGACGTCGACGGGATACTGGTCAACGTCGCCGTCGGCTACGGCGGCCGCCAGGAGATCGCCGACGCGGTCCGCTCGCTGCTGCTGGAGCACGCGCGGAAGGGCACCTCCTTCGAGGAGCTCGCCGAGATCCTCGACATCGACCACATCGCCGAGCACCTCTACACGCGCGGCCAGCCCGACCCCGACCTCGTCATCCGCACCAGCGGCGAGCAGCGGCTGTCCGGATTCATGCTGTGGCAGAGCGCGCACAGCGAGTACTACTTCTGCGAAGTCTTCTGGCCCGCCTTCCGCAAGGTCGACTTCCTCCGGGCGCTGCGCGACTACGCGGCGCGCCACCGGCGCTACGGCACCTGAGTCACCACCGGTCCCGCCGCCCCCTTCCCGCGAAGCCTTCACCAGGGATTCACCGAGCGTCCGTCATATGCCATGGCATGGCCCGGCCTGATCGGGGAATATCCCTTTCAGGTCGATGCCCGATCCACGGGTGTCGAGTCTCAGCGGACGGCATGGGGTCGTCCGCCCGGGAGGCCCTTTGCACCAGGACGCACGTGCGGTTCGCACGGACGGAGTGGAGGGCCGGAAATCGGCCCTGGCATGGGTGCCGATGACCGGTCCGGTCTTCATGGCCCGACCTCTTCCGAGGGGGTACGTCCTTCCGTGGTGACCAGCACAAAGAGCCGCCTGCAAGACAGGCGGACCTACGTCCTCGACACCAGCGTCCTGCTGGCAGACCCCAATGCGATCTCCCGCTTCGACGAGCACGAGGTCGTGCTCCCGATCGTGGTGATCACCGAGCTGGAGGCAAAGAGGCACCATCCCGAACTCGGCTACTTCGCGCGCCAGGCCCTGCGCCTGCTCGACGACTTCCGGGTTCGAAACGGTCGCCTGGATGCCCCCATCCCGTTGGGCGATCTGGGTGGCACCCTGCGTGTCGAGCTCAACCACTCCGACCCGGGCGTCCTGCCCGCCGGCTTCCGGTTGGGGGACAACGACTCGCGGATCCTCGCGGTCGCCCGCAACCTCCAGGCCGAGGGCTACGACGTCACGGTGGTCTCGAAGGATCTCCCACTGCGCATCAAGGCCTCCTCCGTGGGGCTGATCGCCGAGGAGTACCGCGCGGAACTCGCGATCACCGACGCCGGCTGGACGGGCATGAGCGAGCTCGCCCTGTCCGGGGAGCAGGTGGACCTCCTCTACTCGGAGGACCGCCTCTACGTACCGGAGGCCGCGGAACTGCCCGTGCACACCGGACTGGTCCTGCAGTCCGAGCGTGGCAAGGCCTTGGGCCGGGTCACGGCGGACGGCAACGTGAAGCTCGTACGGGGCGACCGCGAGGCCTTCGGGCTGCACGGCCGCAGCGCCGAGCAGCGCATCGCGCTGGACCTCCTCCTCGACCCCGAGATCGGGATCATCTCGATGGGCGGCCGGGCCGGCACCGGCAAGTCGGCGCTGGCGCTCTGCGCGGGCCTGGAGGCGGTGCTGGAGCGCAGGCAGCACCAGAAGGTGATGGTCTTCCGGCCGCTGTACGCGGTGGGCGGTCAGGACCTCGGCTACCTGCCCGGTGACGCGTCCGAGAAGATGAGCCCATGGGCGCAGGCGGTCTTCGACACCCTCTCGGCGGTCGCCGGGCGCGAGGTCATCGAGGAGGTGCTGAACCGCGGGATGCTGGAGGTCCTGCCGCTCACGCACATCCGAGGGCGCTCGCTGCACGACGCCTTCGTGATCGTGGACGAGGCGCAGTCGCTGGAGCGCAATGTCCTGCTGACCGTTCTGTCCCGGATCGGGGCCAATTCGCGGGTCGTTCTGACCCACGACGTCGCCCAGCGGGACAACCTGCGGGTCGGCCGGTACGACGGAGTCGTCGCCGTGGTCGAGAAGTTGAAGGGCCACCCGCTCTTCGCGCACATCACGCTGACGCGTTCCGAGCGGTCCCCGATCGCCGCGCTGGTCACCGAGATGCTCGAAACGCTCTGACCCCGATCCGGCCGCATCCGGCGGTCGAATCGGTCAAAAACCTCATAGCGGGAAGGTGAGTTGGCGCCGCCCGGCAAAGGCCCGAGAGCCTAGCCGGGCGGCGTCGTGCTGCACAGGTCTTTGTGCAAATCAGCGGCGACATGCCAGGTGTGACCTTTCACACGCAACGGAGAATTGCCTTGCGGTGTCGCGTTCCGGCAGAGTCTGGTTTCCGTCAGGCCCCGCATACGGCACACCTGTATCTCCCGTGAGGTACGCGCAGCACCACAACTCCACAGTCGATCGCCGTATGCCGCCCGGAGTTTCATGCGGCAGCACCCGCAAGGGAGTTGCCCACGGGCCCGCGCCTCCAGTGACCGTAGAACCACGGAGGCCAGAGTCGAGGGCACTTTTGCGCCCGCGCGGTCACTGCGGACGCTGCTGGAAGGACACCGTGTGAGCCGGATCTCGGTCCGGGGGTTCGCCGTGGCTTCGGCCACCGCGGTCACCACCGTCGGCGCAGTCGTGGGCGTTGCCACCGGCGACCCCACGAACGATCTCGAGACGACCGCGTCCGGCGCGACGCTCCTCGCCGACATCCCGGTCGGCGACCAGGCGCAGGTCCAGAGCGCGTCCCTGACGCAGCAGGCCGACGCCATCGCCCACGCCGCCGATGTCGACGCCAAGCGCTCCACCGAGGAGGCCGCCCGCCTCCAGGCCGCCGAGGACGCCAAGTCCAAGAAGGCGGAGGCCGAGAAGGAGAAGGCCGAGGCCGACGCCAAGGCCAAGAAGGAACGCGAGGAGAAGGAGCAGGCCGCCAGCCGCTCCGGCCGTGACGCCGGCGACTTCGCGCTCCAGAGCTCCTACACGGTCGCCCAGGTCAAGGCCATCGCACAGCAGATGGTCCCGGCCGGCCAGTTCCAGTGCTTCTCGAACATCATCAACCAGGAATCCACCTGGAACTACCTGGCCGTGAACAAGTCCTCGGGCGCGTACGGTCTGGTCCAGGCACTGCCCGGTTCGAAGATGGCCTCGGCCGGCGCGGACTGGCGCACCAACCCCGCCACGCAGATCAAGTGGGGCCTGAACTACATGGAAGACCGCTACGGCAGCCCCTGCGCCGCCTGGAGCTTCCACCAGAACAACGGCTGGTACTAGCGGGCCCGCGGCCGCGACACCGCACCGCACCCGCTGATCCGCCCGGGGAGCCCCGCACCGTTCTACGGTGCGGGGCTCCTCGCGTGTACGGTCTTCGAGGTGAGCCCGGAGATCGGGGCGGGGGAAGGAAGCGACATGGCGAAGAGGGAAGGCTGGCTCGGCCGGCTCGGGAACAGGCTGAACCGGATGGAGGCGCGGCTCAACGAGCGGCGCGCCGAGGTCGAGGCCGAGAGCAGCGGCGACCTGCCGGGCAACGGCGGTCGGGGACGGGCGCCCGCGGGCTCCTCCCGGGCCTCCGCCGCGGCCGCGGCCGGGGAGTCCGGCGCGTCCTCCGCGTCCGGCACGGCGACGGCCGTGGCCGCACCGCCCGTCGCCGCACCGGTGGCCCACGCGCCGCACCTCGCCGCACCGACCGTGCCCACGCGCCCCGACCCGGCGAGCGTCGTCCCGTGGGGGATGCGCGTCGCCGCCGAGGCCAGCTGGCGGCTGCTGCTGCTCGCCGGAATGCTGTGGGTGCTGATGAAGGTGATCAGCGAAGTCCGGCTGGTCGTCCTCGCCTTCGCCGCCGCCATGCTCGTCACCGCGATGCTCCAGCCCTTCGTGGTGCGGCTGCGCAGGCTCGGCCTGCCGCGCGGCCTGGCCACGGCCGTCACGGCGATCCTCGGCTTCGTGGTCATCGGGCTCGTCGGCTGGTTCGTGGTCTGGCAGGTCATGGAGAACCTCGACGACCTCTCCGACCGGGTCCGCGACGGCATCAACGAGCTCAAGCTCTGGGCACTGGACAGTCCGTTCCACGTGACCGAGAAGCAGATCAACGACATCGCGAAGAACCTCAGCGAGACCATCGGCACCAACACCGAGCAGATCACCTCCGCCGGACTGCAGGGCGTCACGGTGCTCGTCGAGGTCCTGACGGGCATTCTGCTCGCGATGTTCTCCACGCTCTTCCTGCTCTACGACGGCAAGCGCATCTGGACCTGGGCGCTGGGCCTGGTACCGGCCGCCGCCCGGGCCGGAGTCGCCGGCGCCGGTCCGCGCGCCTGGCGCACGCTGACCGCGTACGTGCGCGGCACGGTCATCGTCGCGCTGATCGACGCCATCTTCATCGGCCTCGGCATCTACTTCCTGGACGTGCCGATGGCGGTGCCGCTGGCCGTCTTCATCTTCCTGTTCGCCTTCATCCCGCTGGTCGGCGCGGTGGTCTCGGGGGCCCTCGCGGTGGTCGTCGCGCTCGTGACGCAGGGCGTGTTCACCGCCCTGATGGTGCTGCTGGTGGTGCTGGCGGTGCAGCAGATCGAGGGCCACGTGCTCCAGCCCTTCATCCTGGGCCGGGCGGTACGGGTGCACCCGCTCGCGGTGGTGCTGTCGGTGGCCGCCGGCGGGATGATCGCGGGCATCGGCGGCGCGGTGGTCGCCGTACCGCTGGTGGCCGTCACCAACACGGTGGTGGGATACCTGAAGGCGTACTCGCGCGACCAGCACCACCTCGGGGCGGGCATGATCGGCCCGGGCCCGCACGGTTCGACCGCTCTGGGCGGGGTGCCGGACCGCGAGGACCCCACGGCGTAGCCGCACCGGCCCGAGCCCGGGGAAGAGCCCGCGGAACCTGATACTCCGTCGATCAAGGCTGCGGTGATCGAACGGGTGCGCGCCGATCGTGGCGCCGCACGTACAGGGACCACGGGGGGACAGGCATGATCACGGATCCGGAGCTCGGCGAGGACTGGCAGACCGAGCCGTTGGAACAGGCGCCGGCGCGGGCCGGGGGCGGACGCGAGCGGCCGGCTCCACGGCCGTGGCAGTGGGCGCTGGGCGGCGCCGTGGTGGCATCGGCGGTGTGGGCCGGCGGGCTCTACGCCTTCGGCGGCCTGTCGGCCGACCCGGAGATCTCCTACCGGGCGTCGGAGAATCTGTGCCAGGACTTCGCGGCCAGGACGCTGGGCGGCATCGCCGGAGACCTGCACAAGCTGCGGCCGGTGAACCACGAGAGCAGCAACCGGGCCGTGGACGGGGCCGTGTGCTCCCTGACCAATGTCGAGGGCGCGCAGGACTTCACCGTGACGGCCCGGGTCGACCTGCACAAGAAGGCGGACCCGTCGGTCGAGTTCGACGCCCCGCCCCTCACACTCATCGCCCACGCCGGCGAGGTGCGCACCGAAGCGGTGCCGGGCCTCGGCGAGCGTGCCGCGATGACCGCGATCGCCGGCGAGCAGATTCTGCAGCTCAAGGCGATCGACGGCGGTGCGCAGTTCAGCATCGACGTCTCGGTGGCCACCTTCGGTGAACACAACGACCGGCCCGCCACCGACGCCGACGCGGTCAAGGCGGCGATGACCGAGGACCTGCGCGAACTGATCGCGAAGCTCAGGAAGTAGGAGGCGGGGATGATCGGAGAGCCCGAGTTAGACGGGGAGCGGTGGCCGGCGGCGGACCGGGACGGCGCCCCGCAGGACGTCGTGGTGGGCGAGCCCCTGCGCGGCCGGGCGCGGCCGCCGTGGCCGTGGGTGGCGGCGGCGGTGGTCGCCACCTCCGCACTGTGGGTGGGCGGGCTGTACGCCTTCGGGGACCGGCCGGCCGCGCCGGAGATCCGCTACCGGGTCGCGGACGACCTGTGCGACCGGTTCACGGCCTCGACCCTGGAGGGGGTGCTGGGCAGCCTTCCGAAGACCGTACCGCGCAAAGGCGGCCGGCATCCGGCGCTGGACTGGGCGTCGTGCGCCCGCGAGAACGACAAGGCGGTCTCCGCCGGGACCGTTCACACCTCGGCCACGGTCGAGCTGCACAAGAAGACCGATCCGGCGGCCGAGTTCGCGCTCGACGTCCCCGCCAACCGGATCTTCTTCTACGGTGACGAGATCGGGTGGGATCCGCTGCCCGGCCTCGGGGAGCAGGCCTTCGTCTCCGGCTCCGGGCCCGATGACAGCCTGCGGCTGCGGGTCCGCGACGGCGGCGCGGTGTTCACCGTCGACGTGATGATCTACCGGGGGTTGAGCCAGGACGGCCCCGACCCCACCCTGACCCAGGTGCCGCACCCCGGGAGGGAGACGCTGCTCGCGGCGGCCGTCGAGGACACCCGGGCGCTGATGGCGGCCCTGCGCAGGGGATGACAGCACGAGGGCCCCGCGACCGGCATCGGTCGCGGGGCCCTCGTGGCGTACCGGGGTGCCGTTACTCGGCGGCGAGGGCGGCCTCGGCGTCGAGGGTGACGGCGACGGCCTGGATCACGGAGGCGACCTTGAAGGCCTCCTGGATCGTCTCGCGGTCGACGCCCGCCTTGCGCAGGACCTGCTCGTGCGAGTCCAGGCACTGGCCGCAGCCGTTGATCGCGGAAACCGCGAGCGACCACAGCTCGAAGTCGACCTTCTCCACGCCCGGGTTGCCGATGACGTTCATCCGCAGGCCCGCGCGCAGGGTGCCGTACTCCGGGTCGGAGAGCAGGTGCCGGGTGCGGTAGAAGACGTTGTTCATCGCCATGATCGCGGCGGCGGACTTGGCGGCGGTGTACGCCTCCGGCGAGAGGTTCGCCTTCGCCTCGGGCTCCAGCTCACGCAGGACGCGCGGGGAGCGGGCGGCGATCGCGCAGGACAGGACGGTGCCCCACAGCTGCTGCTGCGGGAGGTCGCTGTTGCCGATGACCGAACCGAGGTTCAGCTTCAGGTCCTTCGCGAAGTCCGGTATGGCCGACTTCAGGGAGTCGAGGGACATCCGTCACTCACCGGCCAGCAGCGCGCCGGCGTCGATGGTGCTGTCACCCTTGTTCCAGTTGCACGGGCACAGCTCGTCGGTCTGCAGGGCGTCGAGGACCCGCAGGACCTCCTTGGGGTTACGGCCCACGGAACCGGCGGTCACCATCGAGAACTGGATCTCGTTGTTCGGGTCCACGATGAAGACGGCGCGCATCGGCAGGCCGTCCTCGCCCAGGATGCCCAGCTCGGTCGACAGCTCGCGCTTGATGTCGGACATCATCGGGAAGGGCAGGTCACGCAGGTCGGCGTGGTCCTTGCGCCAGGCGTGGTGCACGTACTCCGAGTCGAGCGAGAAGCCGAGGATCTGCGCGTCGCGGTCGGCGAACTCCTCGTTCAGCTTGCCGAAGGCGGCGATCTCGGTCGGGCAGACGAAGGTGAAGTCCAGGGGCCACGCGAAGATGACCTTCCACTTGCCCTCGTAGGTCTTGTGGTCGATCTGCGCGAACTCGCTGCCGGCCTCGAGCGAGACACAGGCGGTCAGGTCGAAGGTGGGGAACTTGTCACCAACAGTGAGCACGCGCTCTCCTTATGCAGTGGAAAATGGCCCTTTTGGGGGTTTTCCGATGGGGTTGGACTGATCTCACATGCTGACACACCTGCATTGATTACAGAAATAGCTAGTCTTGTGCCGGGTGATCGGAGGTACCTATCAGTGGCTGTCAGTAGTAGGGGAACGAAGCAACCGACGCTCGCGCAACTGCGCGCCTTCGCGGCGGTCGCCGAGCATCTGCACTTCCGGGACGCCGCCGCGGCCATCGGCATGAGCCAGCCGGCGCTCTCCGGATCCGTCTCCGCGCTGGAGGAGGCCCTCGGCGTGCAGCTGCTGGAGCGCACCACCCGCAAGGTGCTGCTCTCCCCGGCGGGCGAGCGGATCGCGGCGCGGGCCCAGGTGGTGCTCGACGCCATGGGCGGGCTGCTGGAGGAGGCCGAGGCCGTCCGGGCCCCCTTCACCGGGGTGCTGCGGCTCGGGGTGATCCCCACGGTGGCGCCGTACCTGCTGCCGACCGTGCTCGGGCTGTTCCACCGGCGCTACCCGCGGATGGACCTCCAGGTGCACGAGGAGCAGACCGCCTCGCTGCTGGAGGGGCTGGGCGGCGGCCGCCTGGACCTGCTCCTGCTGGCGGTGCCGCTGGGGGTCCCGGGCGTCACCGAACTGCCCGTCTTCGACGAGGACTTCGTCCTGCTCACCCCCCGCGAGCACGCGCTGGCCGGGCGCCGCGACATCCCGCTGGAGGAACTGCGGGGACTGCAGCTCCTGCTGCTCGACGAAGGGCACTGCCTGCGCGACCAGGCCCTCGACATCTGCCGGGAAGCGGGACGGACGACCGGGGCGGACGTCACCACGACCGCCGCCGGGCTGTCCACGCTCGTACAACTGGTCGCCGGGGGACTGGGAGTGACGCTGTTGCCGCGCTCCGCGCTGCGGCTGGAGACCGCCCGCAACGAGTACCTGTCCACCGGCTGTTTCGCCGAGCCCGCGCCCTCCCGGCGGATCGCCCTGGCCATGCGCACCGGGACCGCCCGGCAGGAGGAGTTCGGGGCGATCGCCGCCGCACTGCGCGAAGCCGTACGCCCGCTCCCGGTGTGGCCCACCGATTAGCGGGCGTCGCCGGGAACGGGCGTACGGGGCACGGGCGTACGGGGCACGGGCACGGGCACGGGCGTACGGGTCGGGGCCGTACGCGTCAGGGTCGTGCGGGTCAGGGCCGTGCGGCGGTCACTCCGTACGCAGGCCGTCCGGGCGCATCAGCCGCAGCAGCGGCGGCAGGCTGAGCAGGGTCACCACGATCACCACGCCCGAGCCGGCCGCCGTCATCCCGAGCACCGAGGCCCAGTCGATCCGGACCGGCGTGGCGGCCATGGTCATCAGGACGGCGCCCAGCCCCACGCCCACCCCGGTCGCCAGCACCAGGCCCAGCGCGATCGGCACGGCCGTCTGCCACAGCACCGACAGGCTCAGCGTGGAGCGCTTGGTACCGAAGGCGACCAGCGAGGAGAGCAGCCGCCGGCGCTCGCGCAACTGCTCCAGCTGGGAGACGAGCAGGCTTCCGCCGATCAGGACCAGGACCGCGAGGGCGCCGAAGAACAGCCCCGTGCGGATCGAGGAGAAGCCGGCGGCCTCCTTGCTGTCCCGCAGCGTCATCGCCGTGACGAACGGGTCCGCCTTGAACACGGCGGTGCGCGCCCGGTCCAGCGCGTCCGGGCCGGACTCGTCGACCTGGACGAAGATCCGCGCGTCCGGGTAGTCGCCGATCTCCTTCGGAGCGGCCGACGGGGTCACCAGCAGGCCGCTGCGCAGCTGCCCGGTGGGGTCCTCCCGGCCGGGGACCGTACGGGCGTCCGCGGGGACCTTCCACTTGGGGGCGGGCCGGGCGGGGTCGGACCCGTCCCCGTACCCGCGGACGTTCCCGACGAACAGCTCGTCGCCGGGCGCGGCCGTGTCCCCGTAGAGGTCCTCCGCGGGGGAGCCGGTCAGGACGAAGGAATCGCCCTCCTTGCAGGAGTCGAGCGTGGCGACCTCGCCGAGCGCGTCGCAGGTGCCGATGGTCACCTGGACCGTGGCTTCCGCGGGCAGTCGGTGGGCGGCCTGCGCGGAGGTCAGCGGGACGGCGCGGGTGATGCCGGGCACGGCGGAGATCCGCTGTGCGAGCTCGTCCATGCGGGTCCCGGAATCGCGGTTCACCATGACCGCGACGGCCGCCCTGCCGGGGTCCTGGCCGGTCGATCTGGTGTAGTCGCCCTCGACGCCCGCGAAGAGCATCTGGAGGGCGATGGCTCCCGCGACGGCGACGGCGATGCCGTTGACGAGGCGGGCGGCGGCGCCGCTGTTGAGCTGGAGCCGGCGCACGGCCAGCTGCCAGGAGACCGGGCCACCGGACATCCTCGCGACGAAACGTTCCAGCAGCCAGGGCAGCAGCACGGTGATCCCGACCAGCAGCAGCACCACGCCCCCGGTGACCTGCCACTGGTTGAACCTGCCGTGGTCGTTGCCGCGGCCGCCCATGGGCACCAGCAGGCCGAGTCCGACCAGCGGGAGCAGCAGCCGCCACCAGACGCGGCGCCGGGAGGGCCTGGCCGTCCGGACGACGCCCAGCGGCTCGATGACCACACCGCGCAGTGCGAACAGGGTCACGGCCACCGCCGCCGCGGGCACCGCGAGGGCGACCAGGACGGCGAGCCAGGGCGCCGGGTCGAGGTCGGCGGGGAAGACGCTGCGCTGGCGGAGGCTGATGCTGCCGACCAGGGAGCGGCCGACGGCGAAGAAGCCGGTGCCCAGCACCAGTCCGACCAGGGAGCCGGCCAGCGCCTCGCCGGCCGCGATCCGGCGCACCATCCTGCTGTCGGCGCCGACCAGCCGCAGCGCGGCGAGCCGCCGGTCGCGCCGCTCCCCGCCGAAGCGGACGGCGGTGGCGATGAACACGGCGACGGGCATCAGCAGGGCGACGAACGTCAGCACGACCATCAGCATGAGCACGGGGTCGAGGCCGTCGCGCTCCGCGTCGTAGCCGAAGCCGGTGACGCGCTGGACGCGGTAGTCCTCGGGCCCGTTCTTCTGGAGGGTGTCGCTGCCCAGGTAGAAGAGCAGTTCGCCGGGGCCGACCAGCCCCGGGGCGCCGACGATCCCGCTGACCCTCGCGTCGAGCCGCTCGCGCAGCAGGGCGCCGTCGGAGGACTTCAGCAGCTCGTCGAGGGCGGGGGAGAGCGCCATCTCGCCCGGGCCGGGGATCCGCTCCAGGCCGGGCGGCAGCGGGGCGTCCGGGCCCTCGGCCCGCACCATGTGCCCCTCGATGTCCTTGTGGCGGTACGTCTGGCCGATGCGGGCGATCAGCAGGGTGCCGGGCCCGGGGGCGTCGGCCCGCTCGGAGTTCAGCGTCGACCGTGCGTCTCCGCGCTCGTACCGCGCGGCGAGCGCACCGGGGATCGCGGTGCTGATCAGCAGCAGTGCGACGCCGAGGCCGACACCGACGCCGGTGAGCAGGGTGCGGATCCACCCCTCGCGGCCGCCGCCGAAGGCGAAGCGGGTGCCCATGGCGAGGTCGCGGGCCCATACCCGCAGCCGGCTCATACGATCCGCTCCATGTCGCGGGACTTGCCGTCGCGCACGACGATCTCGCGGTCCGAGTAGGCGGCCACGCGCGTCTCGTGCGTGACGAGCACGACGGCGGCGTTCGCGGACCGGGCGGCTTCCGTGAGCAGCTGCATGACGAGTTCGCCGTTGAGGGAGTCGAGGGCCCCGGTGGGCTCGTCGGCGAAGACCACCCGGGGCCGGGTCACCAGCGCGCGGGCCACGGCCACCCGCTGCCCCTGGCCGCCGGATATCTCCCCGGGCCGCTTGGCGCCGAGGTCCTCCACCTGGAGGCGCTCCATCCAGTGCAGGGCGGTGCGCTCGGCCTCCTTGCGCTTTACGCCGGTCAGGCGCAGCGGCAGGGCGACGTTCTCCACGCAGGTCAACTCCGGTACGAGCTGGCCGAACTGGAAGACGAAGCCGAACTCGGTGCGGCGCAGCTCGCTGCGCTCGGCATCGCCCATGGCGGTCAGCTCGCGTCCGGCGTAGGCGATGGAGCCGGAGTCGGGAGGGACGATGCCGGCGAGGCAGTGCAGCAGGGTCGACTTGCCGGAGCCGGAGGGGCCCATGACGGCGACGACCTCGCCGGGGTGGATGGAGAACTCGGCGCCGTCGAGGGCCTTGGTGGTGCCGAACGCCTTGCGCAGGTCCGTCGCGGCGAGCAGGGAACCGGCCGGGGCCGTCATCGGCGGACCTCCCGCGCGAGCTGGTCGAGCCGGGCCGCGGTGAGCTCCAGCCACCGCAGGTCCGCCTCCAGGTGGAACAGAGCGTGGTCGCAGACGAGTTGGTCGGCGATGTCGCCCTTGCGCTTGCGCTGGGTGAGGATGCGCATGAGGCGCAGGTGCTCGGCGCGCTGGGTGTCCAGCAGCTCGTCGGCGCGGCGGCCGGTGAGCAGGGCGAGGACGACCTTGGTGTAGAGGGTCGAGTGGAGGTAGGGCTCGGGCTTCTCGGGCTGCGAGAGCCAGGCCTCGACGTCGGTGATGCCGGCGTCGGTGATGGCGTACCGCTTGCGCTCGGGGCCGCCGCCGCTCTCCACGCCGTCGACCTCGACGAGGCCGTTCTTCAGGAGCCGGGACATGGTCGAGTAGACCTGCCCGTAGGCGAGGGGGCGGTCGTGGCCGAACTTCTCGTCGAAGGCCCGCTTGAGGTCGTAGCCGTGGCGCGGGCCGGCCTCGAGGAGGCCCAGGAGGGTGTGACCTATGGACATGCCCCCGACTCTACACCGTGTGTATACGCGGAGTGTATAGAGGAGGGGTGGGAGGTCCCTCAGTGCCTTCTGGACGCCGTGAGCCCCGGCGGGCCGGCCTCTGCGGCCGGCCCCGCCGGGGCTCACGGGTCATCGGGGAGTGCGGGTCACTCCGTGGGCTTGGGGGGCCGTCCCCGGCGCGGGATGGGGCCGGGGGCCGACGGGAGGCGACCGGCTTCGGCGAGGGCCCGGCGGAGCAGGAACTCGATCTGCGCGTTGGCGCTGCGCAGTTCCTCGCCGGCCCAGCGGGCCAGTGCGTCGTACACCTGCGGGTCGAGCCGCAGCAGCACCTGCTTGCGCGCCTGCCGGCCCGCCGGCTTCTCCTCGCCGCCGGGGGTCACTGGTAGAGGGTCCCCGTGTTGACCACGGGCTGGGCGGCACGGTCGCCGCACAGGACGACCATCAGGTTCGAGACCATGGCCGCCTTGCGCTCCGGGTCCAGGTCCACGATGTCCTGCTCCGCCAGCCGGGTCAGTGCCAGCTCGACCATGCCCACCGCGCCCTCCACGATCTGCTTGCGGGCCGCCACGACCGCGCCCGCCTGCTGGCGCTGGAGCATCGCGGAGGCGATCTCCGGAGCGTACGCGAGGTGCGTGAAGCGGGACTCGATGATGTGGACCCCGGCCGCCTCCACGCGTGCGTGCAGCTCGACCGCCAGCTTCTCGGTGATCTCCTCGGCGTTGCCGCGCAGCGACAGGCCGCCCTCCTCGTGGGCGTCGTAGGGGTACTCGATGGCGATGTGGCGGACGGCCGCCTCGGTCTGGGTCTCGACGAACTCGGTGAAGTCCTCGACCTCGAAGGTGGCGCGTGCGGTGTCCTCGACCCGCCACACCACGACGGCCGCCAGCTCTATGGGGTTGCCGTAGGCGTCGTTGACCTTCAGGACGGCCGTCTCGTGGTTGCGCACCCGGGTGGAGATCTTCTCGCGGGAGGTCAGCGGGTTGACCCAGCGCAGGCCGTCGGCGCGGATGGTGCCCCGGTAGCGGCCGAAGAGCTGCACGACGCGGGCCTCGCCCGGCGCCACCGTGTTCAGCCCGCTCATCGCGATCACGGAGAGGAGGCCCAGCAGGACGCCGGCCGCGATCAGGAGCGCCTTGGCCACGGCGGCCGTGGCCAAGGCGCCGGCCGCGATCAGGCCCCCGCCCGCGAGCAGACCCGCCAGTCCGAGCAGCAGCGCCAGGCCGCCGCCGACGCTGTGCGCGGTGAACTCCCTTACTCCGTCAGGGGTGGCGTTTTGGTTCGTCATGGTTTGCCCCGTTTCTCAGCGCGCGGCCGGTCGGACCGTCTAGCAAAGTGATATCACTTTTTTGCGCTACGGCAACCCTTCGGCTTAGGTGAGCGTCGGTTCCAGTGATGTGGGTGCTGATTCTCACGTCCGAAATGACCGGAATTAGTCATGGTTGGCCAACTTTTGACACAGCCTGCGGTGTTAGCTTTCTGAGCTGACGTCGGGGGGGCAATCGAGCGGAGCGGGAACGATGGGCCGAGCAGAAGTGCGTAAGGCGCAGCAGCGGCGCGGTGCGCGGCGTGCGCCGAGCGGACGCGCGAAGGGCACCGAGGGAAGCGGAAGTACCGGCAAACGCACCGGCATACGCCGCTTCTTCACCTGGAAGAAGGTCTTGGGCACGTTCTTCGGGCTGGCCCTGCTCGGCATGGGGGCGCTGGTCGCCCTGTACTTCTACGTGGAAGAGCCGGACCCCAACAAGCAGGCCCTCCAGCAGAGCAACGTCTACAAGTACGCAGACGGCACGATCATGGCCAGCAAGGGCAAGGTCAACCGCGAGATCCTGCCGATCGACAAGATCCCGATGGACGTGCAGGAAGCGTTCATCGCGATCGAGAACAAGTCGTTCCGCAAGGACCAGGGCGTGGACTTCAAGGGTCTGGCCCGCGGTCTGTGGAACACGGCCACCGGCCGGGGCAAGGCCGGCGGCTCCACGATCACCCAGCAGTACGTCAAGAACTACTACTTGACGCAGGACCAGACGGCGACCCGCAAGCTCAAGGAGCTGGTGATCTCCCTCAAGGTCGACCAGCGCATGAAGAAGCCCGAGATCCTCGCGGGCTACCTCAACACCAGCTACTTCGGGCGCGGTGCCTACGGCATCCAGGCCGCGGCCCAGGCCTACTACGGCGTCGACGCCGGGCAGCTGACGCTGGAACAGGGCGCCTACCTCGCCACCCTGGTCCAGGCACCCAGCCAGTACGACTGGACGACCGCCAGCGACGAGACGAAGAAGCGGATCAAGATCCGCTACAACGCGACCCTCGTGAACATGGTCGACATGAAGAAGCTGGACGAGGCCAAGCGCCAGACGCTGCAGTTCCCGGAGCCGCAGCCGCCGCAGCCGCCGATGGGCATGGACGGCCAGAAGGGCTACCTCGTCCAGGCGGCCGAGGCCGAGCTCAACGCCCAGGGCGTGGAGCGCAAGCTCATCGACGCCGGCGGCTGGACGTTCACGCTGAACATCGACCCGAAGAAGCAGGCGGCGCTGGAGGCCGCCGTCCAGGAGGAGCTGGAGTCCAAGCTCGACCGCAAGGACACCAAGGAACGCCCCCAGGACCAGAGCGTGCAGGCCGGCGCCACCTCCGTGGACCCCAAGACCGGCCACATCGTCGCCATGTACGGCGGTACGAGCCTGAAGGACCACTGGTCGAGCAACGCCCTGCGCAAGGACTACCAGCCGGGCTCGACCTTCAAGCCGATCGTGCTTGCCTCCGCCCTGGAGAACGGGTCGAAGACCCAGGACGGCAAGCCGATCACCCCGCACGCGCTCTACGACGGCACCAGCAAGCGCCCGGTCGTCGGCAGCGACATCCCGTTCGCCCCGCAGAACCAGGAGAACCGCAACTTCGGCGACCCGATGATGACGGTCCAGGACGCGACCAATTCCTCGGTGAACTCCGTCTACGCGCAGATGATCGTGGACGTCGAGCCGGCCAACGTGAAGAAGACCGCGCTCCAGGTCGGCATGAAGGACCGTGAGGGCTGGCCCGCGGACAAGCCGGCCATGGCCCTCGGCACCATGAGCGCCAACACCGTGGAGATGGCGGCCGTCTACGCCACCCTCGACAACCACGGCAAGAAGGTCACGCCGAGCATCATCAAGAAGGCCGAGCACAAGGACCGCGAGGTCGAGCCCGTCCAGCCGATCGGCGCGCAGGCCGTCAGCCGCCGCACCGCCGACACCGTCACCAAGGTGCTCACGGGCGTCGTCAACGACGAGGGCGCCTCCGGCAACAAGGTCCGCAGCAGCGCCTACGAGGCGGCCGGCAAGACCGGTACCACCGAGAACAACTTCTCCGGCTGGTTCGCCGGTTACACCCCCGAGCTGGTCACCGTCGTCGCGATCTTCGGCGAGGAGCCCGGTACCGCCAAGCAGGTCACCCTGACCGGTACGGCCGGCCTCGGCCGCCTCGGCGGCTCCAGCTTCCCCGCCTCGATCTGGAAGGCGTACACGCTCGCCGCGCTCAAGGGCGCGGACACGGGCAAGTTCCAGCTGAGCGAGGCGGACATGGGCGCCGTGCAGACGCCGTCCCGCAGCGCCTCGCCGTCGCCGTCGCCCAGCCCGTCCTCCAGTGCGCCGGCCGCCAGCAGCAGCCCGCCGGCGTCCCCGTCGACGTCCCCGTCGCCCTCCGCGACCAAGTCCGGTACGTCGCCGTCCCCGTCGACGTCCCCCTCGCCCACGGCGACCAAGTCCGGCGGTCCCAAGCCGCCGGACCCGCCGCTGCTCCCCGAGCACTAGGGACATGAACGGACCGCCGCCCCGCAGCCTTCCTCGAAGGCTGCGGGGCGGCGGTCTTTCGTGCCGGTCGCGGGATCAGCGGCGCTCGGGCGTCCCCGGCAGCGACAGCTCGAACCAGACGACCTTTCCGCTGCTGAGCCGCGTCGCACCCCAGCGGCGGGCCACCCGGTTGACCAGGAACAGGCCGCGGCCGCCCTCGTCGGTGTCCCGCGCCCGGCGCTGGCGGGGCAGCTGCGGCGAGTCGTCGCCGACCTCGCAGCGCAGGACGTCCGTACGCAGCAGGCGCAGCGTCACGGGCCGCTCCGCATACCGCACGGCATTGGTGACCACCTCGCTGACCAGCAGCTCCAGCGAGTCGCTCAGCTCCTCCAGGCCCCAGCGGGTCAGGGCCCGGCGCGCGAACCGGCGGGCCCGGCCCGGGGCCGTCTCCTCCGGGTCCAGGAACCAGTACGCGACGTCACTGGGCGCGATCCCGTCGAACCGGGCCGCGAGGAGCGCGATGTCGTCGTCCCGGTCGCCGGGCCCGAGCATGTCCAGGACGTCGTCGCAGAGCGCCTCCAGCGGCGGCGGGTGGTCCAGGCCGGTCAGCTGGGCGGTGGTGGCCAGGCGCTCGCGGAGCTGCTCGATGCCGGTCCACACGTCCCGCAGACGCGACTCCACCAGACCGTCGGTGTAGAGCAGCAGCGTGCCCCCGGCGGGCGCGTCCAGCTCCACGGCCTCGAAGTCCACGCCGCCGACGCCGATGGGGGCGCCGGGGGGCACGCGCAGCACCTCGGCCCGGCCGCCCAGGTGCAGCAGCACCGGCGGCGGGTGGCCCGCGTTCGCGATGGTGATCCGGTGCGCGACGGGATCGTAGACGGCGTACAGGCAGGTGGCCATGCGGTCGGAGCCGAGGCGCTGCGCCTGCTCGTCCAGGTGGTGCAGGACCTCGGCGGGCGGCAGGTCCAGCTGCGCGAGGGTCTGCGCGGTGGTGCGGAGCTGACCCATGATCGCGGCGGAGGTCATGGAGTGGCCCATGACGTCGCCGACGACGAGCGCGACCCGGCTGCCGGGCAGCGGTATGGCGTCGTACCAGTCGCCGCCCACCCGGGCCGTCTCGGCGGCGGGCAGGTAGCGGGAGGCCAGCCGGACCCCGGTGGGCTGCGGCAGGCTGTCGGGCAGCATGGTGCGCTGCAACTCGTCGGCGATGTACGCCTCACGGCCGTACAGGACCGCCTTGTCGATGCCGAGCGCGGTGTGGGTGGCCAGCTGGGCGGCGACCAGGAGGTCGTTCTGCTCGAAGGCGGGACGCTCGGGGCTGCGCAGGAAGACCGCGGCGCCGATCACCCGGCGGCGGCCGCGCAGCGGTGCGAGGACGGCCCGGTTGCCGCGCGGCAGCGGATGCTCGAGCCCGAGCAGCTCGGGCAGTGCGGCCCGGGCGGCGGCGGAGGACCCGAAGACGGGCCGTACGCCGCGCAGCACCTCGGCGAGCGCGCCGCCCGGCCGGATCTCGCACAGCTCGGCCGCGGGCAGGTCACCCTGCGGCCCGACCAGCGGCAGCTGGCTGAAGTCGAGCTCGCCGGTGGCCCCCGCGGCCCCGGCGAGGTCCATCCCCGCGCCGATGGTGCTGCTGATGTCCGTCAGGTCGTCGATCGGCCGGAGCCGGTCGGTGCGCCGGAGCCTTAAAACGACCGGGCCGACGGGCCGCTCGTCGCCGACGGGCAGCGGGTCGCGTAGGTAGACGAGGATGGCGTCCGAGAAGGTCGGCACGGTGGCCCGGCACAGGCCCAGCACGATCTCGTCGAGGTCGATGCCGCGGGCGATCCGCCGGGTGGCGGCGCCGACGAACCGCAGCCGGTCCCCTTCGCGGCGCGCGGCGGTCGCCTCTCCCGAAACCCCGGCCGGTACGGGTGCGCCGCCGCCCCCGTGGTGTCCGGCCCCGCCGTCACCGCTCGCGATCGTGCCGGCCGCCGGGCCGTTGCCGTCGTCGCTCATGTCGTCGCTCCCGCCGCGCGGGCGTGGGGGGTCGGCGGGACCGCCGTGCCCGGCCGCGCCGATCGACGCGTCGAGAGGGCTCGTACCGGGCCGGGGGCGGGCCGCGCCCTCGCCCGACTCCGCCGCGGCCGGCACCTCGCCGGGGGCGGCCGCGTTGCGGCGGGGCCGGGGGAGCCCGGCGCCGGGGCCCGAGCCCGCCGCGGAGCGGGCCGCGCGCGCGTCGGAGGCTGCCGAGGCGGCCGCGCCGCCCGGCTCCCCCGCCGGGCCGGCGCCGGCGCCCGCGGCATGCGTGCGTACGGCCTCGGCGGCGGCGATGGGCGCCTTGCCGTGGCCGGCCTCGTCCGTACCTCCGCCGGAGGCGACGGGCTGCGGGCCCTCCTGGGAGGTGGGGTACTCCGTCACGCGTGGATTTCCGTCCGTTTGCGCTCGATGTGCGCTGCACTCAACTCGGTCAGTCGCGGTATACCCGCTCAGCGGCCCGGGCACCATCGCCCCGAGGTTCCTCGCCCAAACTTCTCCCCCAACCCGCGGCCGGGAGGTGCCCCTGGCGGACCCTCGCCCCCTCGTCGCCTCTCGTCGTGCGTCGGCCTCCGGTCAAGTCCCGCGTGCGGCACACCGCTTGAGCAGCGGCGCAGCCACCGCGCCGCCCCGCGCGCGTGACCTCGTGGAGGACGATCCTACGTTTGAACCCCGGGGGCGCATCAAGGGTCTCATGAGGTCATATGCGCCGGGGTGCGGTCCCAGTCCTCCGGCAGGGCCGGAATTCTCCAGGCCGGATCCGGCCGCCAGTCCTGCCAGCCGCCCGAGAACGGAGCTCCCCATTCCTTGATCACCTCGACCGCGGCGCGGCCCGCCTCCCGTACCCGGGCGGCCTGCTCACGGTCCATCAGGCCGGAGCGCTGGGCCTGCGCGAACTCGTCGGCGTCCAGCCACTTCCAACTGCGGTCCGGGTAGACGGCGATGTCCAGGAAGTGGTCCACGGAGTCCACTCCGCCGGCCCATCTCGCGCGCGGCTCCTCCAGGTTGACGTACCAGTTCTTGAACTGCCAGCCGGGGCCCCAGAACAGCCACACCGACCACGGGTCCCCGGGCCGGGCCAGTTTCAGGACACCGGCACCGAACCAGCGCGACCGTACGGTGGTCCGCGCCGCCGTGTAGCGGGTGGCGAGCGGTTCCTCGTGGACGGGGGTGCCGTCGGCGAGCACCGGCTTGACGCATTCGGTGCCCGGAGCCATCCACACCGCCAGCAGCTCTTCGGTGTCCTGGACCACGGTGACCGGGCGGCAGATGTGGACCGGGCCCTTCAGCCCGGGGGCGTGGTCGCGGTAGCGCCACAGGACCTGCTCCCCGGGCGCCCAGCGCGGGCCCTGCGCGGGACCGCCCGGCGCGCTCCGCGCCGGGCCGCTGCCGGGCTTGAAAGTACCTGTCATGCGCAGATCTTAGGGCGGGGGTCCCGCTGCCCGCTGCGGCGCAGGTCACCGGCGGGTTCCGGGACGAGAAACGACCGAATCCGGCCCCCGCCCCCGGGGCGCGGCCGGACGGGTCAGGGGTGCGTCATGCGCAGCACGTCCAGGGCCTCGTCGAGCTGCTCCAGGGTGAGGGCGCCGCGCTCCACGTAACCGGACTCCAGGACCACCTCCCTGATCGTCCTGCGTTCGGCGAGGGACCTCTTGGCGACCTTGGCGGCCTCCTCGTAGCCGATGTAGCGGTTGAGCGGGGTGACCACGGAGGGCGAGGACTCGGCGTATTCCCTGGCCCGCGCCTCGTTGGCGGTGATCCCGTCGATCGTGCGGTCGGCCAGCAGGCGGCTCGCGCTGCCGAGCAGCCGGATCGATTCGAGGAGGTTCCTGGCCATCACCGGGAGCATCACATTGAGCTCGAAGTTGCCGGCCGCGCCCGCCACGGCGACGGTCGCGTCGTTCCCCATGACCTGTGCGGCGACCATCAGGACGGCCTCCGGGACCACCGGATTGACCTTCCCGGGCATGATCGAGGAGCCCGGCTGGAGATCCGGGAGATTGATTTCGGCCAAACCGGTGCGCGGTCCGGAAGCCATCCAGCGCAGGTCGTTGGAGATTTTGGTGAGTGATACGGCGACGGTGCGCAGCATCCCGGAGGTTTCCACGAGCGCGTCCCGCGCCCCCTGGGCCTCGAAGTGGTCGCGGGCCTCGGTCAGCGGCAGTCCGGTCGCCGTGGCCACCTCCGCGATCACCGCCGCGGAGAATCCGGGCGGGGTGTTGATGCCCGTGCCCACCGCGGTGCCGCCCAGCGGCAGCTCGGCGAGCCGCGGCAGGGCCGCCCGCAGCCGTTCGACGCCGTAGCGGACCTGGGCCGCGTAGCCGCCGAACTCCTGGCCGAGGGTGACGGGGGTGGCGTCCATCAGGTGGGTCCGGCCGGCCTTGACGACCTGCGCGAACTCGGCGGCCTTGCGCTCCAGCGCGGCGGCCAGGTGCTCCAGGGCCGGGATCAGCTCGCCGGTGACGGCGGCGGTGGCGGCGATGTGGATGGACGACGGGAAGACGTCGTTGGAGCTCTGCGAGGCGTTCACGTGGTCGTTGGGGTGGACCTCCCGGCCCAGCCGCTCGGTGGCCAGGGTGGCGATCACCTCGTTGGTGTTCATGTTGGACGAGGTCCCCGAGCCGGTCTGGAAGACGTCCACGGGGAAGTGGTCGTCCCAGCGACCGTCCGCGACCTCGGCGGCGGCCGACCGGATCGCGTCGGCGACGTCCTGGTCCACCACGCCGAGTTTCGCGTTCACCGCGGCGGCGGCGGCCTTGATCCGGGCGAGGGCCTCGATGTGGGCGCGCTCCAACCGCTGCCCGGAGACGGGGAAGTTCTCCACCGCGCGCTGGGTCTGGGCGCGCCACTTGGCGTGCCGCGGCACCCGTACGTCGCCCATGGAGTCGTGCTCGATCCGGAACGCATCGGCCTGCTGCTCGTCTGTCATTTTTCTGGCCTCCTCAAAAAGTTGAGCAATTGTCTTGTTCGAAGTGTTCCCAACTCCCCTACCGGCCAGTAAATACCGGGGGTAACACCGACATCCGGGGAGGCCCTTCATGGCACGTGCCCGTACGAGACCCATGCTCAGATCTACCTTCGCCGCCGTCGCGGCGATCGCGGCCGCCCTGGGGGGTGTCACCGCCATCACCCCCATGGCCCAGGCGGCGCCCGCCTCCGCCGCCGCGGCCCCGCTGCCGGCCGAGCTGGAGGCCGTCCGGGCCGCGGAGGCCACCAGGATCTACGGCGACCCGGCGGTGCGCCCCCTCAACGAGCGTAAAACAGGCCTGATCTCGCTGGGCGACAGCGAGATCTCGGGCGAAGGGGTCGGCAACTACGACCCCGCGACCAACACGCCGAACAACCAGTGCCACCGCTCGCCGGACGCGGCCATCCACCGCACCGGCATCCCGGCCGACCTGACCTTCAACGTCGCCTGCTCCGGCGGATACACCGGGAACATCCGCATCGGCGGCAGCAAGCAGTACGCCGACGAGCTCGTGCAGAGCGACAACCTGGCCGTCAAGGCGCGCAACACGAGGATCAAAATGGTCCTGCTGGTCGCCGGGGCCAACGACGACCTGCAGTTCGGCCCCGTCATGACGGACTGCGTCACCCGCTGGGTCCTCAGCCAGGGCACCTGCGAGCCCAAGTACGCCCCCGGCTGGCAGGCACGCGTCGACGGCCTGAAGCCCAAGGTCGAGGCCACGGTCGCCGACCTGAAGACCGTCATGCGCGACGCCGGCTACGCCGACTCCGACTACAAGCTGGTCGTGATGGGCTACCCCAGCCCCATCGGGCCCGACTTCCACGACAACCCGGCCTTCCCCGGCAAGCTGCCCGGCGGCTGCGCCGGCTACGACTCCGATGCCACCTGGGGCCGCAACTACGCCGTGCCCACCTTCGAGAAGGGCATGCGCGCGGCAGCCCTCGCCTCCGGCGCGATCTACCTCGACAACTCGCGGCTCTTCCACGGCCACGAGGTCTGCATGGAGGACGCCTGGGCCCGCGGCCTCTACCTGGACCTCGGTGACCACTTCCCGTGGGACGAGAACACCGCCCGCCAGTCCTTCCACCCCAACTACCGGGGCCACGGCGCCTTCGCCTCCTGCCTGACCCAGCTCTACGCCTCGGGCCTGCGCGAGGCCTCCTGCGCCGACCCCGCGAGCACCGGCACGCCCGTCCTCCAGGCCGGGGCCTGGGACGACCGGTTCAAGCCCCTGAAGAACGAGGCCACCGGCAACTGCCTCGACTCCTTCGGCGGTTCCAGCGCCAACGAGACGAAGATCGTGGGCTGGGACTGCCACGGCGGCCGCAACCAGGGCTGGTGGTACGACAGCGCACGCAAGTCCGTCCACATCGAACTGACCCAGGACCGCTGCCTCGACGCCCCCGGCGCCACCTACGGACCCGGCACCGGCCTGATCATCTGGAACTGCCACGGCGGAGCCAACCAGCAGTTCGTCCGCGACGGAGCCACCCTGCGGCCCGCCGCCGCCCCGGCCATGTGCCTGACCGTGGCCGCCGCCCACGACCCGCTGCGCCTCCAGGCCTGCAACGGATCCGCGAACCAGCGCTTCGCATAAACCGCCCCGCTCCACCCGACCCCCCCACGCCCGGCCGGCGCACCCCGGCCGGGTGTATTCATGCGCGGCGTCAGCGTCGGCTTGAGCATGGCTGAGCCGTGCTAAGCACGGTTTAAGCACGGCTTTAGTCATGGCCGAAAGCCGACTGGCGGGAAATTTATATGCGATGCCCGATCCGCATTCCGTGCATACGATCATGTGGTTGTCGCGCTTTCGGGGGTCCGACCGTCCCCCGGGGAGTGCCATTCAAGGGGGGATTGTTTTCATGAAGACGAAATCCATGCGTGCCGCCGCCGCGGCGCTCGCGGCGTCCGGAGTGCTGGTTCTCGCGCTGCCGTCCGCCGCCGAGGCGTCGCCCACCGGCCGGTGCTATCCGGACATGGCCTGCCTCTACTTCAACTCGAACCAGGCGGGCGCCCTGTCGCAGATGTACCACATCGAGAACTATCCGGCCTACACGTTCGACAACGTGGTGTTCAACCGCGGCACCGGGAACGGGGAGGGGACCCCGCTCAAGAACAACGCCGCCTCGGCGGACAGCCGCTATTGGAACCAGGCGGTCCGCGTTCATTTCAACAGCTGGTACAAGGGCCCCTACGACGTGGTCGAGCCTCAGACGCGGCGGAATCTGAACGTGACGTACAACAACAACGCGTCCTGGAACTACCACCCGAACGGCGTCTGAGGACCGAGAGAGAATGCTGAGCGAAATGAACAAGAAGCGCACTCGTATTTCCCTCCTCGCGATGGCCGTGGCCTCCGGAGCGGTGATGGCGGGCTACGCGGCCTCCGCCGGTACGGACGCCGGCGCCTCCGCCGGCGGGGACGCCACGGCGATCGCCGGTTCCGCCAAGGTCCGCACCCTGCCCATCGAGCAGTACCTGCCGACGCCCGCCGAGTTCACGAAGCTGAGCCAGGCCGGCGGCAAGCTCCAGCAGAAGTGCATGCAGGGCCTCGGCTTCGCCTCCTTCCAGGTGCCCGAGCAGGGCCCGGCCGACCCGCGCGAGACCTTCACCGACCTGCGCTACGGCACCGTCGACGCCGCCCAGGCGGCCCGCTCCGGCTACAAGCCGGAGTTCGCGGCCGCTCGCACGGCCAAGGCGGGCGGCGCGTCCGCGGCCGCTGCGGCCGACGGCCCGGCCCCCTCCGCGGCGGCCGAGCCCGTGCTGAGCGACGCGGAGTGGCTCGCGATGACCGGCACCACCAAGGACGCCGGCGACACCGCGCAGGCCAAGCAGGCGGCGCCGAGCCAGGTCCAGGGCAAGGACCTCCCGCCGGGCGGCTGCATCGCCGAGTCCACGCGCACCATCACGGGCGGCGGCGAGAAGCTGTACGCGGACCTCGCCCAGGACATCAACGGCCAGTCCTACAAGGAGTCCCTCAAGGACCCCCGCGTCACCAAGGCCTTCGCGGCCTGGTCCGCCTGCATGAAGGGCAAGGGGTACGACTACAAGACCCCCCTGCAGGCCAACGACGACCCGAAGTTCGCCGTGCCGACGGTCTCCGCGGAGGAGATCGCCGTGGCGGGCGCGGACGTGGCCTGCAAGAACGAGACGAAGCTCGTCGACGTCTGGCACACGGCCGAGGTGCAGATCCAGCAGAAGATGATCAACGCCAAGGCGAGCGAGATGGGCGCGATCAAGAAGGCGAAGCAGACCGCCCTGGCCAACGTCCAGTAGGAGCCCGCCCACCGGGACCCGCACCGCCCCGGCCCGGCTCCGCACCGCGGAGCCGGGCCGCCCCGCCACAGCGGCCTAGATCGCGTCCAGCTGTGCGCGCACCTCGCGCGGGCGGTTGGTGATCAGGGTGTCCACGCCGAGCCGCAGGCACAGCTCCACGTCATCGGGCTCGTCGACCGTCCACACCCGCACCCGCAGACCCTTGGCCTTCAGCCGGGCCACCAGCCCCGGATCCTTGCGCACCAGGTCGATGCCCGGCCCGGCGTGCCCCGCGAACGGGGGCCGGACCGGCCGCAGCCGGCGCTCGATCAGGTACACGGCCGGCAGGCCGGGCGCGAGCCGGTTCAGCCTGATCAGCGCATTGCGGGAGAAGCTCATCACCTCGACCAGGCCGGCCGAGCCGTCGGCCAGCCCGTGGTCCTTCAGGACCCGGACCAGCTCGGCCTCCAGACGGCCGCAGGCGCGGGTGGGGTGCTTGGTCTCGACGGCCAGCCCGACGGGCCGGCCGGCGGCCAGCGCCTCCTTGAGCAGGTCCTCGAAGAGCAGCACCGGCGCCCCGCGGTGCTCCTCGCCCTTCCAGCCGCCGAAGTCGAGCGCGGACAGCTCCTCGTAGGTCATCGCGGAGACCACCCCGCGCCCGTCCGAGGTCCGCTCCACCCGCCGGTCGTGCACGCACACCAGCTTGCGGTCGGCGGTGAGCCGCACATCGCACTCGAGCGCGTCGGCCCCGTCGGCGATGGCCTGCCGGTAGGCGGCGAGGGTGTGCTCGGGGTGCTCGTGGGAGGCCCCGCGATGCGCGATGACGCGCACGTCGCGGGCGGTGGGAGGCAGCATCTGCGTCATGCCCCAGACGTTATCCGGATGCGGACGACGGCCCGGTACCGCATCCTTCCCGGATGTCGGAACAGCAGATGTACGCGGTCCTGCACTGTGAGCCGTGCGAGGAGTGCGTCCACGAGGACTGGCAGTTCATCGAGGACGGCGAGCTGCGCTGGAGGGGGTACGAACACTGTCCGCGGTACGGGGTCTATGCCTGCGACGACGGCCGGGGCGTACCGGCGCCGTGGATCCGGGAGCGCATCCTCGCCCGCCAGGGCGCGGTGCACCTCGCGGTCGGCGGACCCGGCGGGGTGCCCGTCGCACTGCTGCGCCGGGTGTACGGGCTGACCATCGCCGAGGTCATGGCCGCCCGTACGGCGGGATGGCGGGCCACCCCCGTCGAGGCCCGGTACCTGACGGGTTCCGCGCCCACGCCCCCTACGGCTTCGGGCGCGGGGCCAGCGGGGCCGGGGTGACCTTGTAGCCGCCCTTGGTCACCTCGGTGAAGGGGGCCGGGGCCAGGCAGGTGCCCGCCGAGGGTTCGAACACCGAGCCGTCGGGCCGCACCTCGAGGTTGGCGATGTCCCACGAGAAGCCGACGCGGTCGGGCTCGCCGCGCGTGCCGTCCTGGACGGCGATGCCGATCCGCCGGCCCTCCCAGCCGACGTTCGAGGTCTTCACCACCGCGGTGACCGTGGCCGTCCTGCCACCCGTGACCAGGCAGTCCACCTCCGCCTCGGAGACGGCGGTGTAGCCCGTCGCCGTGACGCGGTGGTAGACGGTGATCTTGCCGAAGGCGTCCGTCGGCAGGCCCTTCTCCCCGCCCTGCGCCGGCAGCGGCCGGCTCCAGGGCGCCGACGTCGCGTCGACCGTGAAGCGGATGTCGTCGTCGGGGGAGTACGGGTAGAACACGGTCCCGAGCCCGTGCACCGATGCGGCCCCCGCCCCGGCCGGGGCTGCCGGGGCGGGGGCCGCCGCCATCAGGGTGGCCAGCAGGGCGGCGGATCCGGCGACGGCTAGGGCGCGGTTGCGGCTGCGGTTGCGGTTCTTCATCGTCAACTCCCGTGTGGTGAGGGCTGCTCGGGTACGGGTCAAGCCTCGCCACCCGGCGCCCCCGCCTCCATCTGCCGATCGGCCCGACCTCCCGCGGAGCCCTCTGCCGTTCGGCAGACCCGGCGCTCCGGGCCGCACGGCAAAAGAGCCCCCGGCGCGGCGGCGCCGGGGGCTCTGTGCGGGTGGGAGCGACGGCCTAGGCCAGCCCGGGGCCGCGCACCGGGATGTGGGTGAACGTCGGCTCCGGGGCTGGGTTCTGGAAGAAGTCGTTGCCCTTGTCGTCGACCACGATGAAGGCCGGGAAGTCCTCGACCTCGATCTTCCAGACCGCCTCCATGCCGAGCTCCTCGTACTCCAGGACCTCGACCTTCTTGATGCAGTCCTGGGCCAGCCGCGCCGCCGGGCCGCCGATGGAGCCCAGGTAGAAGCCGCCGTGCGCACCGCACGCGTCCGTCACCTGCTGGGAGCGGTTGCCCTTGGCCAGCATGACCTTGGAGCCGCCCGCCGCCTGGAACTGCTCGACGTAGGAGTCCATCCGGCCGGCCGTGGTCGGGCCGAAGGAGCCCGACGCGTAACCCTGGGGGGTCTTCGCGGGGCCGGCGTAGTAGACCGGGTGGTCCTTCAGGTACTGCGGCATCTCCGCGCCCGAGTCCAGCAGCTCCTTGATCTTGGCGTGCGCGATGTCGCGCGCCACGACCAGCGGGCCGGTCAGCGACAGCCGGGTCTTCACCGGGTGCTTGGTGAGCGTCGCCAGGATGTCGTCCATCGGCTGGTTCAGGTCGATGGAGACGACGTCCGAGGCCTCGTTCAGGTGCTCGTCCGTGGTGTCCGGCAGGAAGCGCGCCGGGTCCGTCTCCAGCTGCTCCAGGAAGACGCCCTCGGCGGTGATCTTCGCGGTCGCCTGGCGGTCCGCCGAGCAGGACACGGCGATCGCGACCGGGAGGGACGCACCGTGGCGGGGGAGGCGCACGACGCGGACGTCGTGGCAGAAGTACTTGCCGCCGAACTGCGCGCCGATGCCGATCTTCTGCGTCAGCTCGAAGACCTGCTGCTCCAGGGCCTCGTCGCGGAAGCCGTGGCCCAGCGGGGAGCCCTCGCGGGGCAGCTCGTCCAGGTAGTGCGCCGAGGCGTACTTGGCGGTCTTCAGCGCGTGCTCGGCGGAGGTGCCGCCGACCACGATCGCCAGGTGGTACGGCGGGCAGGCCGCCGTGCCGAGGGAGCGGATCTTCTCCTCCAGGAACTTCATCATGGAGGCCTCGTTGAGGACCGCCTTGGTCTCCTGGTAGAGGAAGGACTTGTTGGCCGAGCCGCCGCCCTTGGCCATGAAGAGGAACTTGTACGCGCCGCCGTCGGTCGCGTACAGCTCGATCTGCGCGGGCAGGTTCGAGCCGGTGTTCTTCTCCTCCCACATGGTGAGGGGGGCCATCTGCGAGTAGCGCAGGTTCAGCCGCGTGTAGGCGTCGTAGATGCCGCGCGAGAGCGCCGCCTCGTCCCCGCCCTCGGTGAGCACGTTCTGGCCGCGCTTGCCCATGACGATCGCCGTGCCCGTGTCCTGGCACATCGGCAGGACGCCGGCCGCCGCGATGTTCGCGTTCTTCAGCAGGTCCAGGGCCACGAACTTGTCGTTCGAGGAGGCCTCGGGGTCGTCGATGATCCGGCGCAGCTGCGCGAGGTGCGCGGGGCGCAGGAAGTGCTGGATGTCGTGGATGGCCTCTTCGGCGAGCTTGCGCAGCGCCTCGGGCTCGACCTTGAGGAACGTACGGCCGTCGGCCTCGAAGGTCGAGACGCCCTCCGAGGTCACCAGCCGGTACGGGGTGGTGTCCTCGCCCAGGGGCAGCAGGTCGGTGTACGCAAACTCTGGCATGACGGCAGTCATTCCTCACTCGGCAGACGGCGCTGGCGACCAATTGGCAGCGCGGTTAACCAGCGTAGGACCTCTAGCCGGAGGTGTGTCTGTGAGGTAAGGCTCACCCAGCAGTATCGCGATCTATCGTGTCTGGCTATGCTGGGCGTCGTGGACCTGGAAAAGCACCCCGCCGCCGCGCCCGTACCCGCGCCCGCGCCCGCTCCCGGCGAGCTGCGCGCCTCCGACGCAGACCGGGACCGGATCGCGCAGATCCTCGGTGACGCCCTTGCCGAAGGCCGGTTGACGGCCGAGGAGCACTCCGACCGCCTGGACACGCTGTACGCGGTCAAGACCGTCGGCGAGCTGGAACAGCTCGTACGGGATCTGCCCGCGCCCGGCGGCGTCCATGCCTCGCCCGCGTACGCGTCGCCCGCCACCGCGCCGGGCGGTCCCGCCGAGACCATAGTGGCCGTGTGCAGCAGCTCGGCCCGCAAGGGCCGCTGGCGGCCGGGCCCGCACACCCGCGCGGTCTCGGTCATGGGCGACATCAACATCGACCTCACCGAGGCGGTCTTCGAGCAGCAGGTCACCGAGATCAACGTGACCTGCGTGCTCGGCAACGTCGAGGTCCTGGTCCCGGAGAACGTCACCCTGCGCGGCTACGGCAGCGGCGTCCTCGGCAACTTCGAGGTGCGCGGCGAGGGCCGGGGGGAGACCGATCCGCAGGCCCCGGTGGTGATCGTCCGGGGCTTCGCCCTGCTCGGCAACATCGAGGCGCGGCCCAAGCCGGGCGCCCGCCTGGTGGACCTGGCCCGCAGGCTGCGCAAGCGCCTGGAGGAGTGAAACCGGCCGCCCCGGCGACCCGCAGGACCCGACGCGCCGCGGACCGAACACGCCGTGGACCGGACACGTCATGGATCCGACACGCCGTGGATCCGACGGAAACCGGCCGCCGCCGGGCCGGACACCTTCTAGGGTCCGCACCATGACCATAGCCAAGTGGGAATTGCTCGACCGGGCGTACGCGACACTGCGCGAGGCCGTCGCGGCGGTGCCGGCCGACGGCTGGGACCGTCCGACGCCGTGCGCGCAGTGGAACGTCACCCAGGTCCTCCAGCACGCCGCGGGCGACCAGCTCGCGTACGCCGCCCGGCTGACCGGCGGGCCCGGGCCGGCCGAGGACCCCTTCGCGCCGTCCGGAGCCCTGGCCGGCCCGCCCGCAGACCTGCTGGACCCAGCGCTCGCGGCCGCCGCCGAGGCCTTCTCGGATGTCGCCCCCGGCGACCTCGACGTGGCCGTGCCGCTGCCGCCCTTCGCCGTACCGGCCGAAACGGCCGTCGGCGCCGCCGCCCTCGACGCAGCCGTGCACGCCTGGGACATCGCCGTCGCCACCGGCCGCCCGCCCGCCCTCACCGACGCCCTGGCCGCGGCCCTGCGCCCGGCCGCCGACGCCCTCGCCGAGCCCCTGCGCGGCTTCGCCTACGGCCCGGTGTTCCCCCTCGCGCCCGGCGCGGACCACGGCGCCGCGGCGGACCTCCTGGCCTTCCTCGGACGCGATCCCGCGTGGGCCGCGCCCGGGGCGTGAGCGCCCGCCCGGCGGGGGCTCGTTTCGGACGATCCGCCGTCGGCCGGTGGCACGGGGTGCATAGGGGCGCGTGCAGCGGGTAGGGACAGGTGCGTCGTCTCTCGCTCACGTATACGTCGTCAGGAGTAGACCGTGCCGCATCCGCCGCATCAGTCCTTGCAGGTAGCCGCCGTCCAGAGTCTCCCGGGGCGCGCGGCGGCCGTGCCGAAGCCGCGGGTTCCGGCGAGGGCGGAAGACGGCCCATGGCACGCAGAGGCGGTGTGCCGCCGCGACGAGGCGGGGCTCTTCTTCGCACCGTCCAAGGAGCCGACCGCGGCCCGGCTCTCGCGGGAGGAAGCCGCCAAGCGCGTCTGCGCCCGCTGCCCGGTGATGGTCGCCTGCCGGGAGCACGCGCTGCTCCAGCCCGAGCCGTACGGAGTGTGGGGCGGGCTCACCGCGGCCGAGCGCCGGGTGGTGCTGGCGCGCATGCGGCGCCGGGCCGCCGAACTGCGCCAGGCCCCCGGGGCCGGGCCGATCGCCGCGGCGGGCTGAGCCGGTCGCGGGCGCCGGATGGCGAAGCGGATGCGCGAGAGGGGCGGTCACCGCCGCACGCGGTGGACCGCCCCTCTCGTTTCCCGCCGCGGTCCCTAGTGGGCGCGGTCGAAGTCGATCGCGCTGTACGCGCGCAGCTTCGACAGGCGGTGCGTGGAGTCGATCTGCCGGATCGTGCCCGACTTCGAGCGCATGACCAGCGAGGACGTCGTCGCGGTCTCCGAGCGGTAGTGGACGCCGCGCAGCAGCTCGCCGTCGGTGATGCCGGTGGCGACGAAGAAGACGTTGTCGCCGGACACCAGGTCGTTCGTGGTCAGCACGCGGTCCAGGTCGTGGCCGGCGTCGAGCGCACGCTGGCGCTCGGCCTCGTCCTTCGGCCAGAGCTTGCCCTGGATGGTGCCGCCGAGGCACTTTATGGCGCACGCCGAGATGATGCCCTCGGGGGTGCCGCCGATGCCGAGGAGCAGGTCCACGCCGGTGCCCTCGCGCACGGCCATGACCGAGCCCGCGACGTCGCCGTCGGAGATGAACTTGATCCGGGCGCCGGTCTCGCGGATCTCCTTGACGATGCCCTCGTGGCGGGGGCGGTCCAGGATGACCACGGTGACGTCCTCGACGGCCATGTTCTTGGCCTTGGCGACCCGGCGGATGTTCACCGAGACGGGGGCGTTGATGTCGACGAAGTCGGCGGCCTCGGGGCCGGTGACCAGCTTCTCCATGTAGAACACCGCGGACGGGTCGAACATGGTGCCGCGGTCGGCGGCGGCCAGCACGGCGATGGCGTTCGGCATGCCCTTGGCGTTCAGGGTGGTGCCGTCGATCGGGTCCACGGCGATGTCGACCTCGGCGCCCGTGCCGTCGCCGACGCGCTCGCCGTTGAAGAGCATGGGGGCCTCGTCCTTCTCCCCCTCGCCGATGACGACGACGCCGTTCATCGAAACGGTGGAGATCAGGGTGCGCATCGCGTTGACCGCGGCGCCGTCCGCGCCGATCTTGTCACCGCGCCCGACCCACCGGCCCGCGGCCATGGCGGCGGCCTCGGTGACCCGTACGAGTTCCAGTGCGAGGTTGCGGTCAGGGGCCTCCGGGGAGACTTCGAGCTGGGGCGGCAGGTTGTGCTCGGTCATCGGAGCGCACCTTTCTGTACGGCGACGGCCGGGTAGTGAGGGTGCTGGAACTCTATCGGTACGTCGACATATTGAGCAGGGCGGGTCACGTATGAGCGGCATATCGGTCAGCCGATTGTCCTGAGCGGACGTCTTGCGGCTCTTCGGGGGCCGCGAGAACGGTCCAGGGGTCTCCAGGGTCCGCCGACACGCGCCGCACCGCGACCCCGGCGGTGATCGCCGTCCCGGGATGCGGGACGATGGGGCGCGTGGCAGGTATGAAAGGCAAGCAGACGGTCTGGGACATGGTCCGGTCGCTGGGGGTGATCGGCATCGTCGTCGCCGGGATCTACCTCTTCGTCCCGCATGACGAGAAGGCCGATCCGACGCGCACGGTCGACTACCGGGTGGAAACCCTGACGGCCCGGCGCGCGGCCCCGTACCCGGTGGCCGCCCCCGTGGGGCTCCAGGAGCAGTGGCGGGCGACCTCGGTGACGTACGAGCGCAAGAACGCCAACGCCTGGCACCTGGGCTTCCTCGACCCGCAGCAGCAGTACGCGGCGGTGGAGCAGTCCACGGACACCTCGGCCAAGTACCTCGCCAAGGTCACCCAGCACGCGACGGCCACCGGGCAGACGCAGCAGGTCGGCGATCTGACCTGGGAGCGCTGGGACGGCGACAAGTACGACGCCCTCGTGCGGCAGGAGCAGGGCTACGTCACGGTGGTGACCGGGACGGCCTCCTTCGAGCAGCTCGGCGCGCTCGCGGCGACGCTGGAGTTCAAGCAGGGCAAGTAGGGCATGCCCGGCATGCCGGGGTGTCCTGACCGGCAGGATCCGGAAGAGACGTCCTAGTCCTCGGCGGCCCGGCCCTCGCCGGCCATGAAGCGCCAGACCAGGGCGTGGCCGAGCACGATCAGGCCGATCAGCATCAGCACCTCGGCCTGGATGGCGCTCAGCCCGAGCGGCTCGGCGAGCTCGGGTACGGCGCCGATCAGCGCGTAGAGCAACGCGGCAGCGGCCTGCTGCCAGGTCAGGAAGCGGTCGCCGCGCGCCCGGGCCAGCAGCCGCACCGTGCAGGCGCAGCCGACCACCGCGAGGACGATGAAGGCCGCCCGCCAGGCCTGCGGCTGGACCAGCAGCCGCAACTTGTGCGGGAAGGGCCGTGGCCCCCGGGCTCCGGGGGCCACGGCCCTTTTCGCGCGCTGCCCTGCGGGCGACGGCCCGCGGCGGCGATCAGACGGTCGTGATGACCTCGTCGAAGGCCAGGCGCGGGGAGCGGTCGAACCAGGCGCCCTCGGTGGCCGCCTTGCCGATGTTGATGACCATGATCGGGGTGTGGTCGGCGTCCAGGAATTCCTTCTGGATGCCGGCGAAGTCGGCGCCGGTCATCGGGCCCGCGGCCAGCCCGGCGGCGCGGATGCCGATGATGAAGTACGCGGCCTGCAGCGCGGAGTTCAGCAGGGCGGACTGCTCGCGGACCGGGCGCTCGGAGAAGAACGCGTCCTTGGCCTGCGGGAAGTGCGGAAGCAGCTGCGGGAGCTCCTCGTGGAACTCGTTGTCCGCCGAGAGGATCGCGACCAGCGGGGCGGTGGCGGTCTTGGCGTCGTTGCCCTTGGCCATGTGCTTCACGAGGCGCTCGCGGGCCTCGGGGGAGCGGACCAGGGTGATGCGCAGGGGGGTCTGGTTGAAGGCGGTGGGGCCGAACTTCACCAGGTCGTATATCGCCTGGACCTGCTCCTCGGTGACCGGCTCGTCGGAGAACGCGTTGGCCGTGCGGGCCTCGCGGAACAGCAGGTCCTGAGCGGCGGAGTCAAGAACGAGAGACATCGGGAAAGCCTTCTTCCATGCGGAGGTGAAGCGATGTCCTCGACTCTACGGCGGAAGTAGATGAAATTTCAACTAAATCGGCCTGCCGGTGACCGGGATCACTGACGGGCCGCCCCCCGGCCGCCCTTCCCGGGCCGCTCCGGTCACTCCTCCTCGGCCGGCTCGCGCGCCGCCAGCGCCGAGTCCAGCCGGGCCCGGGCCCCCTCCAGCCAGTGCCGGCAGACCTTCGCCAGCTCCTCGCCGCGCTCCCAGAGCGCGAGGGAGTCCTCCAGCGAGGTCCCGCCGGCCTCCAGCTTGCGGACGACCTCGATCAGCTCGTCGCGGGCCTGCTCGTACCCCAGCGCCGTTCCGGCCTCTGTCATTCCCGTATCCATCCTCTGCGTGTCGTGCGACCACGTGATTGCGGCCGTGTGTCGCTACTGCGAAGCGTCCGTTGCGTCCGTCGCGTGCGTGACGTCCGTCGTGTCAGCCGGCGAGACCTCCACCGAGAAGGTGCCCTCCGCCACCCGTGCGCGCAGCACCTCGTGCGGCGCCACCTCCTGCGGCGAGCGCACCACGTGGCCGTCGGCCCGCTGGAGCACGGCGTACCCGCGCTCCAGGGTCGCGGCCGGCGACAGCGCCACCACCCGGGCGAGGGTGTGGGCCAGTTCCGAGTCGGCCCGGTCCAGCAGGTGCCCCAGCGTGCGCCGGGACCGGGCCAGCAGCGCGTCCAACTCGTCCTCGCGGATCTCCACCATCCGCTGGGGGTGGACGAAGACCGGCCGGGCCAGGGCGTGCGCGAGGCCCCGTTCCTCCCGGTCGAGCAGCCCCGTGACCGCACGCAGCCCCCGCGCCTGCAGCTGGCGTACGCGCTCCAGCTCCTCCCCGACGTCCGGGACCACCTTCTTCGCCGCGTCGGTGGGCGTGGAGGCCCGGACGTCCGCGACCAGGTCCAGCAGCGGGGAGTCCGGCTCGTGGCCGATCGCCGAGACCACCGGGGTGCGGGCCCCCGCGACCGTCCGGATCACCTCCTCGTCGGAGAAGGGCAGCAGGTCCTCCACGCTGCCGCCGCCGCGCGCCACGATGATCACGTCGACCTCGTCGATCGCGTCGAGCTCCCGGACCGCCCGGACCACCTGGGGCACCGCGTGCACGCCCTGGACGGCGACGTTGCGCACCTCGAAGCGGACCGCCGGCCAGCGGCGCCGGGCGTTCTCCAAGACGTCGCGCTCGGCCGCCGAGGCCCGCCCGACCACCAGCCCGATCAGCTGCGGCAGGAAGGGCAGCGGCTTCTTGCGGTCCAGCGCGAAGAGCCCCTCGGAGGCCAGGGACCGCTTCAGCCGCTCCAGCCGGGCGAGCAGCTCCCCGATGCCGACCGGCCGTATCTCCGTGGCCCGCAGGGACAGCTGCCCGCGCGGGGCGTACCACTCGGGCTTGGCCAGCAGGACCACGCGGGCGCCCTCGGAGACCACGTCCGCGACCTCGTCGTAGACCTGGCGGAAGCAGGTCACGCTGACCGAGATGTCGTGCGAGGGATCGCGCAGCGTCAGGAAGACCACCCCCGCTCCCGGCCGCCGCGAGAGCTGCGTGATCTGCCCCTCCACCCACACCTGCCCGAGGCGCTCGATCCAGCCCCCGATGAGCCGGGACACCTGGCCTACCGGCAGCGGCGCCTCGGCCGACGTATTCAGACCCATGCGGGCAGGCTATCCGGCGCCGCCGACACCGCGTCAGGCCCCGGCGCCGGTGTCGCCGGGCAGGTCCCGGCGTCCGCGCTGGACGAACAGCACCGCCAGGCCCACCGCCAGCCACACCGCCCCCACCAGTTGCGCCGTCCAGGAGGCCTCGAAGATCACCGCGACGGTCACCGCCGCGCCCAGCACCGGCATCACCAGGTGCTTCCACCAGTTCGGCGGGCCCTCCCGCCGCTTGACCACGAACCAGCCCACCACCGAGGCGTGCAGCAGGGTGAAGGCCACCAGCGCCCCCACGTCCACGACGGAGACCAGGTGGTCGAGCCCGTCGTCGCGCCGGGCCGCCCACACGGCCGCGACCAGCGTGATCACCGCCGCCACCAGCAGCGCGGGCCGCGGGGTGCCGTGCGAGGTCCGGGCCAGCAGGCGGGGCAGCCGCCGCTCCCGGGCCATCGCGAACACCAGCCGCCCGGCCGCCGCCTGCCCCGCCAGCGCCGCGAAGGCCGCCCCGACCGCCTTGCTGACCGCCACCAGGTCGTGCAGCCAGGAGCCGGCGGCGGACTCCACCGCGTTGTAGAAGGCCGGGCCCTGCTGCGCCGGGTCCGCCGCCAGCTCCGCCGCGGACACGGGCATGAGCAGCGCGGCCAGATAGCTCTGGGCGACGAACAGCACCCCGGCCAGCGCCAGGCAGAACAGCACCGCCCGCGCCACGCGCTCCGATCCCCCCGTCACCTCCTCGGCGAAGGAGGCGATGGCGTCGAAGCCGAGGTAGGACAGGACCGCCACCGACACCGCGCCCAGGACCGCCGCCGTACTGAAGCCGAGCGAGCCGTCGCCGGTCAGCGGGGACAGCCAGCCGCGCCGCGCCCCGCCCCGGGCCAGCACGGTCACCGCGGCGACCACGAACACGAGCAGGACCACGATCTCCATGGCCAGTACGGCGAAACCCACGCGCGCGGCCGCCCGTACGCCCCACAGGTTCAGCAGGGTGGTGATCAGGACGGCCAGGGCCGTCCAGACCCACCGGGAGACCTCCGGGACCAGCGCGTTCATCGCGATCCCCGAGAAGAGGTACGCGACCGCCGGGATCAGCAGGTAGTCGAGCATCGCCATCCAGCCGGCGATCAGCCCCGGGCCCTCGCCGAGACCCTTTCGGGCGTATGTGAAGACCGACCCGGCCTGCGGGGCGACCCGCACCATCTGCGCGTAGCTGAAGGCCGTGAACGCCATCGCGACGGTCGCGCAAAGGTAGACGAGGGCCACGGCGCCGTGCGACTTGGCGTCCAGCGTGCCGAAGACGCCGACCGGGGCCATCGGGGCGATGAACAGCAGGCCGTAGACGACCAGATCCCGGAAGCCGAGGCTCCGCCGCAGCGCCGTGGGCGCCGCCGCACTGGAATCCGTAACGGAAGCCATCCGTCCTCCGGAGTATGGGCAGGTGTGCGCGGTCAGGGCTTTCGGGCAAGTGTGTGCCGTACGGGGGACGCCCGGCCTCCTGGAGACCCCCGTACGATGGAGCACATGACTGCTCCCGCCCCCGCTCCTGCTTCCCGCCGTGTCCTGCTCGCCGCGCCCCGCGGCTACTGCGCGGGCGTGGACCGAGCCGTGATCGCCGTCGAGAAAGCCCTTGAGCAGTACGGTGCGCCGGTCTACGTCCGCCACGAGATCGTGCACAACAAGTACGTCGTCCAGACGCTGGAGAAGAAGGGCGCCATCTTCGTCGAGCGCACGGAGGAGGTGCCCGAGGGGTCCATCGTGATGTTCTCCGCGCACGGTGTGGCGCCCGTGGTGCACGAGGAGGCGGCGCGCGGCAAGCTCGCGACCATCGACGCGACCTGCCCGCTGGTCACCAAGGTGCACAAGGAAGCCATCCGGTACGCGAACGAGGACTTCGACATCCTCCTCATCGGCCACGAGGGCCACGAGGAGGTCATCGGCACCTCCGGCGAGGCCCCCGACCACATCACGATCGTCGACGGCCCGCACGACGTCGACAAGGTCACCGTCCGCGACGAGTCCAAGGTCGTCTGGCTCTCCCAGACCACCCTCTCGGTCGACGAGACGATGGAGACGGTCGACGCGCTGAAGACCAAGTTCCCGCTGCTGGTCTCGCCGCCGAGCGACGACATCTGCTACGCCACCTCGAACCGGCAGGCGGCGGTCAAGGTGATGGGCGCCGACTCCGACCTGGTCATCGTGGTGGGCTCGAAGAACTCCTCGAACTCGATCCGGCTCGTCGAGGTCGCCAAGGACGCCGGCGCCAAGGCCGCGTACCTGGTCGACTACGCCAGCGAGATCGACGAGGCCTGGCTGGAGGGCGTCACCACGGTCGGCCTCACCTCGGGCGCCTCGGTGCCGGAGGTCCTGGTCGAAGAGGTCCTGGAGTGGCTGACGGTGCGCGGTTACGCGGACGTGGAGATCGTCAAGACGGCCGAGGAGTCGATCACCTTCTCGCTGCCGAAGGAACTCCGCCGCGATCTGCGGGCCGAGGCTGCCGAACTGGTCGCCGACAAGTAACTCGTTTCGTACGGTATGTCCATGCAGATCTTCGGCGTGGACATCGGCGGGTCAGGGATCAAGGGCGCTCCCGTGGACCTGGAACGTGGCGACCTGGCGCAGGAGCGCCACAAAGTACTCACACCGCAGCCGGCCACCCCCGAGGGGGTGGCCGGCTGCGTCGTCGAGGTGGTGCGCACCTTCGACTGGGACGGCCCGGTCGGAGTCACCTTCCCCGGCGTGGTCACCGGCGGCGTGACCCGTACGGCGGCCAACATGGACAAGTCCTGGATCGGCGTCGACTCGGCGACCCTGCTCTCGCGCGAGCTGGGCGGCCTGCCCGTCACGGTCCTGAACGACGCGGACGCGGCGGGGATCGCGGAGATGACGTACGGGGCCGGGCGCGGGCGGAGCGGCACCGTCCTGCTGCTCACCCTGGGGACGGGCATCGGCAGCGCCCTGTTCACGGACGGGCGGCTGGTCCCGAACTCGGAGCTCGGCCACCTGGAGCTGAAGGGCCACGACGCGGAGACGCGGGCGTCGGTGAAGGCCAAGGAGGACCACGAGCTCACGTGGGAGCGGTGGGCGCACCGGGTGCAGCGCTACCTCCAGCACGTGGAGATGCTGTTCTCCCCGGACCTCTTCATCATCGGCGGCGGCGTCAGCCGCAAGCCGGAGAAGTTCCTGCCGCTGATCGAGGGCGTGCGGGCCGAGATCGTTCCGGCGAAGCTCCAGAACAACGCGGGCATCGTGGGGGCGGCGATGGCGGCGAAGGCGGCCGAGGCGGCGAAGGAGTAGGCGGCGGGCAGGTCGGCCGGTTCACTGGGTGAGGCGGCGGGGCATCCGCCGCCGGCCGATGAGCACGGCCTTGCGGACGACGGCGATCAGCGCGGCGACGAGCGTCCCGGCGTAGAGCCAGCCCGCGTGCAGCGACAGCGCGGACACCAGCCCCATCAGCTGCCCGCCGAAGCCGCCGGAGCCGCCGGAGATCGGCCACACTCCGGCGGCGAAGGCGATGGGGACGCCGATCGGCGCGGTGATCAGGTCGGCGGGCCGGACCCAGAGCGCGGTGGCGGCCGCGACGGGCAGGAAGAGCAGCCCGTAGACGAAGAGCGAGGAGCCGAAGAGCAGCCAGCAGATCCCCGCCACCAGCACCATGGCGGCGCACGCGAACAGCCCGCCGCCGAGCCCGGTCAGCCGGGGCCGGGGCATCCGCCGCGCGAGCGGGGACCGCCGGGGGCCGCCGGCGGTCGCCTGGGCGGGCACGGCGGTGGTCCGGGGCGCCCCGCGCTGGGCCGGGGGTCGCTGCGGGTGAGGGGCCGATCGCGTCCTGTGTTGCTCCACGTGACCAAGCTAGGCGGGGCGAGCGCGGTATCGGTGTGGGGACACGCGACAACGAGTGGCACTCATCGGAAAGTAAACTGTCCGGTGGCCCACCCCCGGGCCGCCGCCCCCTCCAGCTACGGGAAGTCGCCAACGTGTCGCTCACGATCGGAATCGTCGGCCTGCCGAATGTCGGCAAGTCGACCCTGTTCAACGCCCTGACCAAGAACGACGTGCTGGCGGCCAACTACCCGTTCGCCACGATCGAGCCGAACGTCGGCGTCGTCGGCGTCCCGGACCCGCGCCTGGCCGTCCTCGCGGGCATCTTCGGCTCGCAGCGGGTGCTCCCGGCGACGGTCGACTTCGTCGACATCGCGGGCATCGTGCGCGGCGCCTCGGAGGGCGAGGGCCTCGGCAACAAGTTCCTCGCGAACATCCGCGAGTCGGACGCCATCTGCCAGGTCATCCGCGCCTTCAAGGACGAGAACGTCGTCCACGTCGACGGCAAGGTCTCGCCGAAGGACGACATCGAGACGATCAACACCGAGCTGATCCTCGCCGACCTCCAGTCGATCGAGAAGGCCGAGCCGCGCCTGACGAAGGAGTCCCGCCTCCAGAAGGAGAAGGTCGCGGTCCTCGCGGCCGTCGTCGAGGCCAAGAAGATCCTCGAAGCGGGCGACACCCTCTTCTCCAAGGGCATCACCAAGGGCACGGAGCTGGGCGACCTCCTCCACGAGCTCCACCTGCTCACGACGAAGCCCTTCCTCTACGTCTTCAACGTGGACGAGGACGAGCTGACGGACGACGCCTTCAAGGCCGAGCAGAGCGCCCTGGTCGCCCCGGCCGAGGCGATCTTCCTCAACGCCAAGCTGGAGCAGGACCTCTCCGAGCTGGACGACGAGGAGGCCCTCGAGCTCCTCCAGTCGGTCGGCCAGGAGGAGCCCGGCCTCGCCACCCTCGGCCGCGTCGGCTTCGCCACGCTGGGCCTGCAGACCTACCTGACGGCCGGCCCGAAGGAAACCCGCGCCTGGACCATCAAGCAGGGCGCGACGGCCCCCGAGGCGGCCGGCGTGATCCACACCGACTTCCAGCGCGGCTTCATCAAGGCCGAGGTCATCTCGTTCGCGGACCTGGTCGCCTGCGGCTCGGTGGCGGAAGCCCGCTCCAAGGGCAAGGCCCGCATGGAGGGCAAGGAGTACGTCATGCAGGACGGCGACGTGGTGGAGTTCCGCTTCAACGTCTGAGCGGATGACATGACGCCACGTCCTTGACGCGGCAAACGTGCAGGCGGGAACGGGGTCGGGCTCTTCTGAGCCCGACCCCGTTCAGCTGTTTCGGGGTGGTGTGAGCGTGTCGAGGTCGAGGTTGATCTCGAAGGGCACCGGCCGCTTGAGGGTGCCCCGGAAGATGCCGGCGGGTGCGTAGGCGCCGGTGGGTTCGTCGAGCTCGTAGACGTGGACGACGGGTGCCCCGTCCTCGTCCTCGATGCACCAGTAGTGCGGGATGCCGGCCTCCGCGTACTTGCGGAGCTTCACGGTGCGGTCGCGGTGGGCGGACTCGGGTGAGACGGCCTCCACGACGAGCTTCACGTCCTCCGGGGCGTACCACGTGCGGTCGGGATCGTAGGGCAGGACCGTCAGCAGGAGGTCCGGCTCGGGACGGTTGCGGGCATCGAGGCGGATCGTCATCTCGCGCTCGACCTCGAAGCCGGCGGGCGCCTGCGCCATGAGCGTGGTGGTCAGGGCGGTGAGGAGGCGGCCGTGCCAGGACCGCTGGGGCGACATCATGAAGACGAGGACTCCGTCGATCAACTCGGTGTGGCGGGGTGCCTCGGGGAGATGGTCCAGGTCCTCCGCGAACCAGCCTTCCGCGCGCGGCGGGCGCATCCAGTCGGGCAGTGCGGTCATGGCCTCACGGTAGCGGCCCGCGGCCGAACGTGAGGAGCTGAACGATCTCGGCCGAGGAATTTTCGGCCCCTTGGTTGTTCCCGTGCCGGGTCCGGTGGCCGGCGGAGGGCTGCCGATGGCTCCGGCGCCGCCGGGGAGCGGCTACGGCGACGGGATGATGCCTCCGTCCAGCGCTCCGTGGCGGATGCGTCGCGCCAGGTCGAGCTGCCCGCGCAGCAGGCGCTCGTGTTCGTCCAGCTGTGTGATCGTGTCGGCGATCGCCCGCTGGGTGGCGAGGTCGGGCAGCACGACAGGCAGCTCACCGAGCACCCTCAGGGAGATGGTCTGCATCTTCATGCTCCCCGTGGAGTGATTCTCCAGCCATGTCCTCGCCTCCGAGCCGCGCAGGTACGCCGCGAAGTAGTCGGCGTCGAGTGTGCCGGGGGGACGCAGCATGAAGCACCCGGTGCCGCACAACCAGCCGTGCTGTTCATCCCGGACGACGGCGGCTCGCCCCAGCTCCCCGCGGCGCGCGAGGACGACGTCACCGGCTCGGAGGCGGAAGCGTGCCAGCTGTGAGGCATGCCGCTCGCTGACGTACCGGATGCTGGCCGTGCTGAAGCCGTTGCCCGTCAGGTCTCTGGGCATCACGACGGGGACGCCGTCGGCTTCGACGTAGTCGTCGGCGCGGATCAAGCTCCCTGACGGTCCCGCGAGGAGCAGGCCCGGAGCGGGGGCCCCGAGCGACCCCTCCGCGGTGCCCTCCACGAGGCGTCGGAGCGGCACGCGGGGGGCCGCGGCTTCGTTGCGTGCCACCCGCTCGCTCCGGTCGAAGCTCTCGTGCAGGCGGGCAGTGGCTCCGGCCGCCGACTCTGCCAGCCCCATCAGCTCGTCGAGCAGGCGGTGCGTGTCCCGTGCCGCGGGCGGGTGCTCCCGTGACGGAGCCACGTACAGCCGGGGGTCGAGGGGGCAGCCATCGTTCTCCAGGATCTCCGTGTAGGGGACCGAGCGGGAGAAGCCGGGTTCGTCCGCGGTCGTGCGGGGCGACCGCAGCCATGCGTGGAACCGGCTGCTGATGCGCTCTCCGTCCGCCGGGCCGAGTACGCGCGCTTGGCGCGGAGCCTGCGTACCCAGCTGACTCGCGTCGATGAAGAGGACGGAGTCGGCTTCGCCGACGGGCACGTGGTGGGACTTGTCGCGGGCGAGCAGCCAGAGGTGCACGGGGACGGTCGTGTGGGCGAAGAGGCCGGCCGGGAGGGCGACGACGGCGAGGAGCGTGCCCGCGACCAGCATCCTCCTGCGGATCTCTGCCTCGCGGCCGCGTGCGAAGGCGGCGCCCGACGGCATGATCACGGCGGCCTTGCCCTTGTCGCTGAGCCGGGTCCACGCGAGCTGGAGCCAGGCGAAGTTCGCACTCGACTCCGGCGGCGACCCGAAGGGCCAGCCGAGGTGATCAAGGCCCTGGACGCGCTGGTTGAACGGCGGATTGCTCATGACGAGATCGGCCATCCCGTCGCCCGGACTCCGGAACAGCGAGCCGGGATCGGAGGCGCGTACCAGGGCCCGGTCGATTCCGTGCACGGCCAGGTTCAGCATGGCCAGGTGAGGGTTGCGGTGGTCCATGGCGTAGCCCTCGAACGAGGCGTCACCGGCATGGCCCTGCTCCGCGATGTACTGTGCGGCGGCGACGAGGACCCCCCCGGTGCCGCATGCGGGGTCCAATACGCGATCGCCGGGCTGGGGGGACAGCGATTCCGCGAGCAGACGGGTGAGCGTGCGAGGGGTGTGGTACTCGCCCGTCTGACCGGTGCTCTCCGCGACGTACCTCTCCAGGAGGAGGACACTGACCTCTTCGAGCCCGGCCTCCGTGGCCGTCGGGGGCTGCTGGAGCGCGGCGAGGAAGCCCGCCGCCCACGGCAGACCGCCCGGCGCCTCGCGGTCGTCGGCGAACACGCTCTCCACGTCCCACGGTGCTCGCACGGGAAACCGCTCGTGCCTGGTGGCGAGGAGGAGCGCCTCACGCAGGTCCCTGAGCGGTGAGTACCCGGCCTGGGCCTCCGCCGTGGCTCTCGACCACCGTTTGACCAGCTCGTCCCCCAGGTCGTCCAGCGAATCGAGGAACCCGGCGAGCAGCAGGACGGCGAGCATCGCGGCGAGGTCGCGGTCCGTGCCGCGGCCCCGCTGAAAGGGGGCGTACGCCCGCCACAGTCGGTCGACGACCGTTGCGGCAGGGCTTCTGGCGTCGGTGGTCTCCATCGGAGGCTCCTCGCTCTCTGCGCAGTGTCGCTGCGCACTCCAACGCCCTTGTCGGTGGCGTGGGTTGACCTCCACGCCTAGGCGTGGAGGTCTCACATGGAGGAAATTAGCAGCCCAGGGTGTGGCGCGAGTGGGTTCATGGCGGGCACCTGTCCGGCAACCTGCATTGTGCGCAGGAAGTCTGCGCAATGAACCCTCGCGCGTTCCGGCTGCTCATCGGGTACAGCCGAGACGGGTGGGTCGAGAGGGGGCGAGCTCGAGTGGGCGCTGAATGTGATGCAGGTCACGGCGCGGAAGTGGGGGGCAGAGCTCCCGTGGGCATTGTCTTGCAGTGCAAGGGAGTTGGTGACTATCTTGTGCCGCATGACAAAGGAGTCGGCCGTGACCGGTGACCAGCGGCGCAGTCAGCTCCTGCGGGGGGTGCTCGATCTCTGTCTGCTGTCCCTCATCGCCGAACGGCCGCGCTACGGCTTCGAGTTCGCGCAGGCGCTCGCCGACGGGGGGCTGGACCTCGTCAGTGACGGCAGCATCTATCCGCTGCTCGCGCGGATGGAGCGGGCGGGGCTCATCTCCTCGTACCGCGCCCCGTCGCCCAGCGGCGGCGCCCCGCGCAAGTACTACCGCCTGACCGAGGCGGGGCGCGCCGAGCTGGGCGGGGGCCGGGCCGACTGGCGGGCCTTCGTCGGTCCGGTGGGTCGGATCCTGGACGCCGGTACGCACTCCACGGGGGAACGCACACCATGACCAACGAGCAGATACTCGCGGCCTGCCGCAGCAACTGGGAGTACCGCGGGGTCGACGACGCCGCGATGCGGGAGATGCTCGACGAGCTCTCCGCGCACCTGGAGGACGCCGAGGCCGCCGGGCGCACCGGGCGGGACGTCGTCGGCCCGGACGTACGGGCTTTCGCCGCGGCCTGGGCGCGCGAGCGCGCCCCGTTCGCCCGGCGGGTCCTGCGCACGCTGGCCATGGCCTGTTACGCGCTCGGCTGGCTGTTGCTCTTCGCCTACCTGGTGCGGTGGACCACCCGCCTGGAGGTGACCCCCCACTACGTCGCCGCGCTGCTGGCCCTCGGCGCGGCGACGGTCGGCTTGGAGCTGCGGCGCGGAGAGATGCGGTTCTACCAGCGGTGGCTGCTCGCGCTCGCCTTCGGCCTGCCCGTCGCGGCCCTCACCAGGTGGCTGGCCGGCGACGGCGTGATCCTGACCCTCCCGCTGTGGGCCGCGCCGCTCCTGCTGCTGCCCATGGCGCCGCATGCGGTCGCCGATGTGCGGGCCCGTCGGGTCACAGGCCGCTGACCGCCGCGACCGTGAAGGTCGTGGGGGTGCCCGAGCCGGGCGACATGGGGCCGCCCTTGTCGAACTGCGAGCGGACCACCAGCGTGCGGCCGCGGGTGTGCGCGAGGGTGGTGGGGATCTGCAGGGACGGGTCCGTGAGCGTACGGGTCAGCCGCGCGCGGGTGCCGTTCGCGCCGACCTGCCAGCGGGTCAGCGTGTTGGTGGTGTTGTGCGCGACGCGCAGGGTGCCGTCGGGGGAGAGGGCGAGACCGTCGGCGGCCTTCAGGTCGCCTCCGATGAGGGTGACGCGGCGGACCGCGCCGGAGCGCAGGTCCACGCGGTAGAGGTCGCCCATCGGCATGTCCACGGCGAGGAGGTAGCGGCCCGCCGGGTCGGAGACGATGCCGTTGAGGCTGAAACCGCCCGCCGGCCGGGGGCGCAGGACCGGAGTGAGGTCGTAGGCCTCGGTCAGGACGCCGCTGCCGGCGGCCAGCTGCTCCGGGGTCACGCGGTAGATCACGCCGCGCACGCTGTCCGTGAGGTACGCCGTCCCGTCCGGGGTGAGCGTCAGGTCGTTGATGAAGCGGTCGGGAGCTCCGGCGCCCCGCGCCACCTCGAAGTGGGCCAGGCGGGACCCGTCGGCGGTGTCGTAGACCGCCACGCCGGTGGTGGAGTCGGTGACCCAGAGGCGGCCGCGGGCGTCGACCCGCAGGCCGTTCGCCGTGTGGCGGCCGTCGGTGCCGGAGGGCAGGAACACCTCCGCCTCGGAGCGGCCGGGGCGGGCCCGGTAGACGGTGCCGTCGGCGTACGAGCCCACGTAGACCGTGTGCGTGCGGGGGTCGGTGGCGATGCCCTCCGGGTAGACCTTCGCGCCGGGCAGCGAGAAGGCCGTGGATATCCGCGGGCCGCCGCCCGCCCCGGGCACTGTCCGCGCCTGCCCCTGCGCCTGTGCCGGGGCTGCCCCGAGGGTGAGGGCCGCGGCCAGGGTCAGGACGGCAGGAAGGGGCGACTTCGTCTTCATGGGTGTCCTCTACTGAGTGGGTGAAGACGAATGTAAGTTAGAGCTCTAATGCTTGCAAGGGTGGCCGTAGGATGCGGGCATGACCTCCATGGCCCCCGAGGAGCGCATCGGCTCTCACCTCAAACGTGCTGAGCAGGCGCTCCTCGCGGCGAAGAACGCGGCGTGCAAGCCGGCCGCAGTAACGGTTCCGCAGTACGCCGCGCTGCTCTGGCTCGCCGAGAAGCCCGGCATCTCGGCCGCCGCGCTCGCGCGCCTGTGCGGGGTCACGCCGCCGACCATGAACACCGTGCTGAAGAACCTTCAGGAGCGCGGGCTCATCGAGCGGACCCCGCACGAATGGCACCGCAACGTCCTGGAGACCCGGCTCACGGACGAGGGCCGTACGGTGATGGAGCTGGCGGACTCCGGCGCGGTGCGGGTGGAGCGGGCGCTCGCCGCCGCGTTCACCGGCGAGGAGCGGGAGTTGCTCATCGAACTGCTCGGGCGGTGCGCGGAGGTGCTCGACGCCCAGCGTTGAGACCGGCGGCCGAGGGCCCGGCGGGGTTCCCTGGCATGATTTTGCTCTGTTTTGGAACTGTGCGGGGGTTTCGCACATCAGAACTAGGGGATGTCCAGCCGTTCTGCCCTCGGGGGCAGTCATGACCGTTCGGAGCGAAGTCCGTGCACCAGTACCCGCAGCGCCCGCGGCCCGATGACCAGCCGTCGTACCCGGTGTACCCGCCTCCGGGGCCGGGGCCGGGGCCGGGGCCGGAGCAGGGCCAGAGCCAGGGCCAGGGCCACTACCAGGACTTCCCCGGGTACCCGGGCCCGCCGCAGCAGCAGCCGTACCAGTATGAGTACCAGCAGCCGGAGCCCGAGCGCGACCGTGAGCCCGAGCCGCAGCCGCGGCGCTCCCGGCGCCGAATATGGATCGGCGCGACGGTCGCGCTCGCGCTCCTGCTCGGCGGCGGCGGGTTCGCCGCCTGGAAGCTCGACTGGTTCTCCGGCAACGGCGAGGCCGTGAGCTTCGGGAAGAACACCCCGTCCCCGGCCGCCGGCAAGACGGACCCCAGCGCCCCCGCGACCGCTGCCACGCCCACCGGCGACCCGGACGTGCTCATGCCGACCGGCCCCAAGTCCGACTTCAAGCAGACCGCCAAGCTCGAAGACGGCACGATCATCGCCAAGACCCGCCTCACGGGCGCGAAGTCCGGCTTCGAGGGCAACGTCTGGGTGTGGGCGCCCAAGGAGTACGACGACCCGAAGTACGCCAAGAGCGCCTTCCCGGTCCTCATCTCGCTCCCCGGCGGCAACGGCTTCCCCGACAACTACTGGTCCGACCGCAGCCTCGGCCTGCAGAAGGCCATCAGCGACGGCGCCAAGGCCGGCACGAGCCTGCCGTTCGTCGTGATCATGCCGGTGCTCAATCCGGACGCCAAGTACTACTACGACGGCTCCGACATCCCCGGCCAGGCCAAGATGGGCACGTGGATCGCCGAGGACGTCCCGGACTTCGCCAAGGCCAACTTCCGTACGTACAAGTCCCGTGACGGCTGGGCCTTCATGGGCTCCTCCTCCGGCGCCTTCGTCGGCATGAAGACCGTCCTCCAGCACCCGGACCGGTTCAAGGCCGTGATCGCCAGCGGCGGCGAGATCGTGCCCGACTCCCCGCTGTGGAAGGGCCACCAGGCGGAGATGGACGCGAACAACCCGGAGAAGCTCGCCCAGAAGCTGATCGACACCAAGGGCCCCGAGGTCTACATCAACTTCCAGATCGGCACCAAGGAGAGCGGGAAGGAGCGGATGACGAAGTTCCAGCAGCAGTACGGCAAGGGACCCGTCAAGATGACCATCCGCGACATCCAGAACGGTGAGCACAACGGCTGGCACTACGTCCGGGGCATGAAGGAAGGCTCCCTGGAGTGGGTCAGCAAGGTCCTCAAGGGGCCCAAGCCCGAAGCCGGCTGACCCCGCCCGGGCCGGCTTCGGCCGCCCGCGTGGTGCTCGCCACGTCCCGCCCGTCCCAGGCAACCCATCCCGTCGTTCATACCTCTGTAAAGGGTGTAAGGGGGACCGATCGGTCCGACCCGCGCTCCTGGGTGAGCGCCGGAGAAGGAACGGGACAAAAACCGTGCAGCATGACCAGCAAGGCGACGGCAGCCCCATGACCGAGGGCGGCCGTCGCCCCCACCGCCTGCGCATGACTCTCATCAGCGGCTGCCTCGCGCTCGCCCTCGCCGGGGGCGGAGCGGCAGCGTACAAGTACGGCCTCTTCTCGGACATAGGGGATCCGGTCTCCTTCGGGAAGGTGCAGGAGAAGGCCGTCGCCGCCGCCGACGTGCCGCCCGAGGTGCTGATGCCTACCGGGCCGAAGGCCTCGTTCGTCCGCACCTACCGGCTGCCGGACGGCACCCAGATCGGCCGGACCACGCTCACCGGCAAGAAGTCCGGCTTCACGGGCGACGTGTGGGTGTGGGTACCCAAGGAGTACGACGACCCGAAGTACGCCCACAGCGGCTTCCCGGTGCTGATCTCCCTGCCCGGCGGCCGCGGCTACCCCACCAACTACTGGGGTACCGGTCCCGGGCTCGGCCTCCAGCAGGCCGTGAGCGACGGGGCCAAGGACGGGAAGAGCCTGCCCTTCATCCTGATCATGCCGGTGCACAACGCCGACACCAAGCACCACTTCGACGCCTCGGACATCCCCGGCCAGCCCAGGATGGGCACCTGGATGGTCGAAGACATCCCGGATTTCACGAAGGCCAATTTCCGGACCTGGACCTCCCGCGACGGGTGGGCCTTCATGGGCTCCTCCGCGGGCGGATTCGGTGCCTTCAAGCACGTGCTGAAGCACCCCGACCGGTTCAAGGCGGCCATCGCGAGCGGGGTCGACATCGTCCCCGACTCCCCGCTGTGGAAGGGAAACACGCAGGCCATGGATGCGGACAACCCGGAGAAGCTCGCCGCGAAGCTGATCGCGGCCGGCGGTCCGGACGTCTACATCAACTTCCAGATCGGTACGGCGGAGACCGGCCGCGACAAGGCCGAGAAGTTCATGAACGACTTCGGGAAGGGCCCCGTGCACACCTCGCTGCAGGTGATCCAGGATGGTGAGCACAACGGAAAGTCGTACGTGCGGGGTATGAGGGAGGGCTCCCTGGAGTGGATCAGCAAGGTGATGAAGGGACCGACACCCGATCCCGCCGTGCGATGAGCACGGTGGTGAAGGGGGCATCGGCCGCCGCCGCGGCCGGGATCGCGGTGCTGTGCGCCGTCGCGTTCATCAAGGCGCCCGGCGACCGGCCGGTGCTCCCCTTCCCCACCGTCGGCGTGCTCATGGCGGGCGGCGAGCACTGGTGCACGGCGAGCGTCGTCGACAGCCCCAAGGGCAACGTCGTCGCCACCGCCGCGCACTGCGTGGCCCCCGCGGGCGAGGACGGCCGCACGGGCGAGGTCGCCCACGACGGCCTGGCCATCGGCGAGCTCTCCTTCGCCCCGGCCTTCTCCGGCGAGGGCGCCGGAACCCAGCCGCTGGGGGTGTGGAAGGTCCGTTCGATCCACGTGGACGACCGCTGGACGAAATGGGGCGAGGACACCGCCGACTTCGCCTTCCTCACCATCGAGCCGGACGAGGACGGGCGCAGCGTCCAGGAGGCGGTCGGCGGCGGCGCCGAGGCCCCGAAACCCGAATGGACCTCCGGCTACGAGCGGGACGTGACCGTCGTCGGCTACCCGGAGTCCGAGCACAATCCGCAGAACAAGCCCGTCTCCTGCACGACGCAGACCCGCCACGACGAGGACGACCCCGACATGCTCTACATGAGCTGCGCCGGGTTCTGGACGGGGACCAGCGGCAGTCCCTGGATCGCCGACCGGGGCGGGCCGGACCCCGCCGGCCGGCTGATCGGGGTGCTGAGCGGCGGCGACACCGACGTGGACTCCACGGCCGCACTGTTCGACGAGCACGCGAAGGCCCTGTACGAGCGGGCCGCGGGCGGCTGAGCGCGCCCTACTTCCTGCCGCGCTCCGTACTGACGATCACGCCCACCGCCACCACGACGATCCCGCCACCGACCAGGATCGGCCAGGTCAGGGCCTCGTCGAGGATCAGCGCACCGAGCGCGACGGCGACGACCGGATTGACGTACGCGTACGTGGACACCAGCGACAGCGGCGCGGCCCGCAGCAGCCACACGTACGCCGTGAACCCGACGAGCGAGCCGATCAGGGCCAGGTAGCCCAGGGCCAGCCAGGAGGCGGTGGAGAACGCCCCCGGGTCCAGGCCGCGGTGCTCGCCGCGCAGCAGGCCGACGATCACGTCGGCGGTCCCGCCCGCGACCATCTGGTAGGCGCTGCCCGTGAACGGATTGGCCGGCAGCGGCAGCCTCGCCGAGGAGAACGAGCCCAGCGACCACAGGACCGAAGCCGCCAGCACCAGCAGCACCCCCGACAGGCGCACCGACCCGCTGAACCCGGGGCCGGTCAGCACCGCGAGCCCGGCGAGTCCCACCAGCACCCCGCCCAGGGTGCTCCGCGGGGGCCGGTCCCCGGTGCTCGCCCGCAGCACCACCACCCACATCGGCACCGCCGCCACCAGCAGCGCGGCGAGACCGGAGGGCACCGAGGTCTCCGCGAGGGCGACCAGGCCGTTCCCGCCGAGGACGAGCATCAGGCCGACCAGGACCGCCGAGCCGAGCTGCGCGCGGGTGGCGCGCAGCGCGGCCGGACCGTACCGCCACGCGACGACGGCGGCCAGCAGCAGGCCGGCGGTGATGAAGCGGGCTCCGGCGGAGAGCAGGGGCGGCATGGTCTCGACGACGATGCGGATGCCGAGGTAGGTCGAGCCCCAGACCACGTAGACGACGGCGAGGGCGGCCCAGACCGCGCCGGATGTCCTGCCGCGCGTGGCGTCGGAGGCCGCGGCGGCCCTGCCGTCCACCGGAGTTGAGGTGCCCATGTTCGGATCCTAGGGTCGTCGGGCCCCGCGGGCCCGCGGGTGTCTCAGCCCTTGAGCAGGCTGTTCAGCTCGCTGTACGGGAGGGAGTGCGCGAGCGCCCCGTACGTGCCGTCGGTGATCAGCTCCTCGGCGGCGCGGCGGACCAGGGCGTACGCGGCCTCGGCGACCCAGGAGCCGAGGCTCACGCGGGACACGCCGAGGGCGCCGAGAGCGGCGACGGTCGGGGCGTCGGGGCCGAGCAGGACGTTGAGGGGCGCGTCGATGCCCTTGGCCAGCTCGGCGACGGTGCCCGGGTCCAGGACGCCGGGCACGAAGATGCCGGTGGCGCCCGCGCGGAGGTAGGCGGAGGCGCGGGCGAGGGTGTCGTCCAGGCGGGTGGCGCTCGCGCCGAAGCCGCGGAGGTAGGTGTCGACGCGGGCGTTGATGTAGAGCGGTACCCCGGCGGCGTCGGCCGCGGCGCGGGCCGCGGCGAGGCGCTCGATCTGCTCGGCGGGGTCGCGGTGGCCGTCCTCGATGTTGATGCCGACCGCGCCGGCGGCGATGACCCCGGTGACGGTCTCGCCCACGGCGGCCGGGTCGGCGCCGAAGCCGCCCTCGATGTCGGCGGTGACGGGGACGGAGACGGCGGAGACCACCCGGGCGACGAGGTCGAGGGCCCGGTCGCGGGCGAGCGCGTCGCCGTCGGGGGACCCGAGGGACCAGGCGACGCCGGCGCTGGTGGTGGCGACGGCGGGGGCGCCGGTGGCCTCGACGATGCGGGCGCTGGCGACGTCCCAGGCGTTGGCGAGGGCGAGGGGGGCGGTGGGGGTGTGCAGGGCCGCGAACGCGGTGGCCTTGGCGGCGGTGGCCTTGGCGGCGGGAGCAACGTTGTTGGTCATGGGGCCAGTTCACCAGACGTGGTCTGCCGGGGGCTCGCGGATTTCGGACATGTAGTGCGGTGTGGGGTGCGGGTGCGGGTGCGGGGGTGGGTGCGGCGCCGTTGCCGGGGGCGCTGCCCCCGGGCCCCCGCGCCTCAAACGCCGGCGGGGCTGGAGGGGTGCCGGTGGGGCTGGAGGGGGCCCGCGCCTCACCCGCTGGAGGGGGTGCCGGTGGGGTCGGATTTGGCGCCTGCGCCGCAGAGGGGGAGGACCGCCGTGCGGCCCTGGAGGGGGTCGCCGGGGGCGGAGGGGCCCACCGCGGCCCAGCAGGCCGCCGCCGTCGGCTCGACGAAGAGGCCGCGGCCGGCCAGATCCTGCTGGGCCTCGCGCAGCCGGGAGTCGGTGACGGTCAGGAAGGTGCCGCCGGACTTGCGGACCGCGGCCAGGATCTGGCGGGCGCGGGGCGGTGCCGGGATGGCGATGCCCTCGGCCACGGTCGGCCGTTGCTCCACCGGGTCGGCGTCCTCGGCGCCCGCCGCGAACGCCCGGGCCAGCGGGGCCACCGCCTCCGCCTGGACGGCGATCAGGGCCGGCGGCCTGACCCCGCGGCGAGCCAGTTCCTCCACGGCCAGCGCCGCCCCGAGCAGCAGGGTGCCGTTGCCGACGGGGACCACCAGCGCCTCCGGGAGCCGGCCGCCCAGCTCCTCCCACACCTCGTACACGTACGTCTTGGTCCCGTGCAGGAAGTACGGGTTGAACACGTGGCTCGCGTAGAAGACCCCGGGCGCGTCCGCCGCCGTACGGGCGGCCTGCGCCGCGGCCTCACGACCGCCCGGGATCACGCGGACCACCGCCCCGTGCGCCCGCATCTGTGCCGTTTTCTTCTCCGACGTGCCCTCGGGGACGAAGACTTCGCACGCCAGCCCGGCCCGCGCGCAGTACGCGGCCACCGACGTCCCGGCGTTGCCGCTGCTGTCCGCGACGACCCGCTCCGGGGCGAGCCGCCGGGCGAGTTCCACGAGCATCACCGCGCCCCGGTCCTTGAAGGACAGGGTGGGCATCAGGAAGTCGAGTTTGGCGTGAATCCGCTCCGCCAGCGAGACCAGCGGAGTGTGTCCCTCCGCCAGTGAGACGCCGAACGCCCCCGGCAGGGGCAGCACGGACCCGTACCGCCAGAGCGAATTCGGCCCCGCGGCCGGTTCCAGCACCGCGGCCGGATCCGGCGTGAAATCGAGGTCCCAGGGCCCGCCGCAGACGGGGCACCCCCAAGGCGCAGTCCGGACGTCCGCGCGTGTACCGTCCTCTGAGCAGACGTAACCGGGGGGTGCGTGCGTCATGTGTGGAGCACCTTCGCTCGATCATGGCCGGTGTATGGCACGGATGTTACGCGTCCGTTCTTCCCTTCTGGACGCTCCGTACGTGGGTCAACCGTTCGGAGTCGGCAGCCCGTTGGGCCGTCCGGGTTGTCATGGCCACGCTTTCGCGGCGCTGCCGCACCCCTCGCATTGCACCACTTAGGAGGAGGACCGTCACATGCCCGTGATGCGTCACACCCGCCGGAGATTCGCCGGCATCAGCGCGACCGCGGTCGTGGCCCTCGCGCTCGGATCGGCTTCCGCGCTTCCCGCGTCCGCGGTCGGCGGCGGTACGGCCGGCGTCGTCCAGAACGCCGGAGCCCCGGGGTCCATACCCGGCAGCTACATCGTGACCCTGAAGGACTCCGCGGCCCGGTCCACCGCCGCGAGCGGACAGGCCGTCGCGAAGCGCTACGGCGCGAAGATCGACAAGACCTACAGCGCCGCCCTCAACGGCTACGCCGTCAAGCTCTCCGAGGCGCAGGCCAAGAAGCTCGCCGCCGACCCGGCGGTCACGTCGGTCGTGCAGAACCGCACCTTCACCGTCAGCACCACCCAGCCCACCCCGCCGTCCTGGGGGCTGGACCGTGTCGACCAGGGCGCGCTGCCGCTGAACCAGAGCTACAGCTACCCGGACAAGGCCGGTGAGGGCGTCACCGCCTACATCATCGACACCGGTGTCCGCATCACCCACCAGGACTTCGGCGGCCGCGCCTCCTACGGCTACGACGCCATCGACAACGACAGCACCGCCCAGGACGGCCACGGCCACGGCACGCACGTCGCCGGCACGGTCGCGGGCGGCTCGTACGGCGTGGCCAAGAAGGCCAAGATCGTCGGCGTCCGCGTCCTCGACAACAGCGGCAACGGTACGACGGCCCAGGTCGTCGCGGGCATCGACTGGGTGACGCGCAACGCCGTCAAGCCGGCCGTGGCCAACATGTCGCTGGGCGGCGGCGCGGACTCCGCGCTCGACGCGGCGGTGCGCAACTCGATCGCCTCCGGCATCACCTACGCGGTGGCCGCGGGCAACGAGTCCTCCAACGCCTCGACCAAGTCCCCGGCCCGCGTCACCGAGGCCATCACGGTCGGCGCCACCACCAGCACCGACGCGCGGGCGAGCTACTCCAACTTCGGCACCGTGCTGGACATCTTCGCGCCGGGCTCCGCCATCACCTCCGCGTGGGGCACCGGGGACACCGCCACCAACACGATCAACGGCACGTCGATGGCCACGCCGCACGTGGCCGGCGCGGCCGCGGTGTACCTCTCGCAGAACCCGGCCAGCACCCCGACCCAGGTGGCCACGGCCCTGGTCGGCTCGTCCACCCCGAACGTGGTGGGCGGCGGCGGTACGGGTTCCCCCAACCGCCTGCTCCGCGTCGTCGCCCAGGGCCCCGTCCCGCCGGGCAAGCGCTTCGAGAACACCGCCGACCAGGCGGTGGGCGACAACGCGACCGCCGAGTCGTCCATCACCGTCAGCGGTGTCGTGGGCAACGCCCCGTCGGCGCTGCAGGTCCCGATCGACATCAAGCACCCGTACATCGGTGACCTCAAGGTGGACCTGGTCGCGCCCGACGGCAGCGTCTACACGCTGCACAACCGTGCCAACGGCGGCGACGACAACATCATCAGGACCTTCACCGTGAACGCCTCGGCGGAGACGGCGAACGGCGTCTGGAAGCTGCGCGTGAACGACAACTCGACCGGCGACACCGGGAAGATCGACTCCTGGGCGCTGCAGTTCTGAGCTCCTGAGCGGCGGGACCCGCGGGCGCCGAACGGGCCGTGGGCAACAGCGGGGGTGACCGGTCGGCCGGTCACCCCCGCTGCGTACTATTTCGCGCATGCGTTCGCGCCCCGCGGGGCGCGCCCCGCGATGCCCCCTGCGATGGAGTCCACGCCCGTGAGCACCCCGCCGACCCCTCCTCCCGGACCGGGCCACTCCTGGCCCCCGCCGTCCCCGTGGCCGGGCTGGGGTCCGCAGCCCGGCCACGGCCAGCATCCGCCCGCGCTCAACGGCTTCGCGCTCGCCTCGCTCCTCTCCGGGCTGCTGTGCTTCCCGCCGCTCGGCGTGGCCTTCGGCATCGCGGCGCTCGTGCAGATCTCGAAGAGGGGGGACCGGGGCAGGGCCATGGCGATCACCGGTCTGGTGGTCTCGGTGCTGATGACCGGTGCCCTGGTCCTCGCGGCGGAGCGGGTCCTCGCGGCCGTCGACGACCGGGTCGCCCCGCTGAGCGAGTACGCCGACGTCGAGGGCGACCTGACGGACCTGAGCGACCTGCGGCCGGGCGACTGCTTCAACGTTCCCGGCGGTGACCTGATCGACGAGCGGCCGGTGACCTACCGGATCGACTGCGCGCAGGTGCACCACGGTGAGGTCACCGCGTCGAAGGTGCTGGAGACGGTGGACGGACCCGAGTCGGCCGACTCCGACCGGGACTCCGAGGACGCGTGCTGGAAGGCCCAGGACGAGTATGCGATGGACACGTGGGCGCTCCCCGAGTACGCGGAGATGTTCTACTACGCGCCCTCGCGCCAGTCCTGGCACCAGGGGGACCGGGTGCTGCTCTGCGTGATCGGGACGACCGACGAGGAGTGGCGGGGCAGCCTGCGCCGGGACGCGGGGATGCTGAAGCCCGAGCAGTCGGCCTTCCTGCGGGCCGTCAACGCCGTCGAGTTCGTGATGAGCCGGCCCCCCGAGGACGACGTGGAGGACGCGCTGCCCGAGTACCAGGCGTGGGCGCGGGCGGTGAGCGCGGCGCTGGGCACCGAGGCCAAGCTCCTCCAGGGCGACGTGGCGCGGGCCGGGCTGGAGAAGGCGGCCCCGGCACAGCTCAAGGAGATCGAGGCGGCGCGCGCGGAGTGGCAGCGGGCCGCGCAGGCGAAGACGGCGCAGGAGTTCGACCGGCAGTGGGACCGGGCGCTCGCCGCGATGTCGGTGGAGACGGAGAAGGAACTGCGCGGTGCGTACGGGCTTTCGACGGTGATCCCGCAGTGGCTGCAGGACGGTCAGGACGACCTGGAGGAAGGGGACGACGGGTCCCTCGACGGCCCCTCGGCCGAGTCGGTGTGACGTCGTCCGGGTAACGCAGGGTAACGGGTTTGAGTGACCTGGCTTCATCACTTCGGGTGAAACTCTGGCCCTTGCTTGCGGTCTTCAACCGTCGGTTGCCAGGGTGTAGCTGTCTGTCAACCTGATGGGAGTGGCCAGTGACTTTCGGTGAGCAGCCGGCCTATCTGCGCGTGGCCGGGGACCTGCGACGGAAGATCGTCGACGGTTCTCTGCCCCCGCACGCCCGGCTCCCCTCTCAGGCACGCATCCGCGAGGAGTACGGGGTCTCCGACACCGTGGCTCTGGAGGCGCGCAAGGTCCTCATGGCGGAGGGGCTGGTCGAGGGCCGGTCCGGATCCGGCACATACGTACGGGAACAGCCGGTCCCGCGGCGGGTCGCCCGCGCCGGGTACCGCACGGGCGGCGCCTCGACGCCGTTCCGGCAGGAACAGGCCGACGCGGGCGCGCGCGGCACCTGGGAGTCGAGCAGCGAGCAGACGGGCGCGCCCACGGAGATCGCCAAGCGGCTCGGCATCGAGCCGGGCGAACGGGTCATGCGCACGCGGTACGTCTTCCGGGACGCGGGGGAGGCCATGATGCTCTCCACCTCCTGGGAGCCGCTCGCCGTGACCGGCCGGACCCCCGTGATGCTGCCGGAGGAAGGGCCGCTGGGCGGCTCCGGCGTGGTCGACCGGATGGCCGCGATCGACGTCGTCGTGGACAACGTGGTGGAGGAGGTCGGCGCGCGGCCCGGACTGGCGGAGGAGATCATGCTCCTCGGCGGGGTCCCGGGGCACGTGGTGCTGGTGATCGGCCGCACCTACTACGCGTCCGGCCGGGCCGTGGAGACGGCCGACGTGGTGGTCCCGGCGGACCGGTACCGCCTCGCGTACCACCTTCCGGTGCGGTAGCCGCACGCGCCGGCGCGTGAACCCCCGGGCGCTGTCCGGGGGTTCACGCGCGCCCGGCGCGACGCCGTCCACCCGGCGGGTTTCGGCGCGATGGTGATCGGCTGCGCCGCCCCGGTCCCCGCGTCCTCGGACCGTTCGGTCCGCATGCCGGGACCCGCGCCCCGCTCCGCACGGCCGGGCCCGTTCCGCACGCCCCGCCGCCTCCTCGGCGCCACCTGCGCGGACGCCCCCGGTGCGGCGGCGCGGTGGCCCCGCCCGGGCCTCCTGTGCGCCCCGTTCGAACCGGCGCGCACGGCCCGCTCGTACGCATGGCCGGATGCGTACGCCTGTGAGGTACCTCTTCGTGAAAAACCGTATCCGCTCCGTAAAGGTCGGGCGTAAGCTCGGGCATATGCGCAATGCGGTTTCCCGGGCAGATACGTCGGCGGAGGGTGAAACGCGATGAACGACAGCGGTGCCCTGCTTCCGTGGCTGGTCATACGTGAGGACGACAACGGCAACCGCTACCGGGTGGGCCGGTACGCCACCCGGGCCGAGGCCCAGAAGGTCGCCGACAGCCTCGACGACCGAGGACACAAGCAGCTCTACTGGGTCGAGCGGATGGGTCGGACCGCCACGATGAACTGAGCGTCGCAGCGCCTGACGACGCTGACATAGGCTCCGCCCATGACGGTACGAGTGGTCGTGGGCGGAGCCCTTTGTCATGAGGGGCGCCTGCTGGCCGCCCGCCGCAGCGCACCGCCCGAGCTCGCCGGACGCTGGGAGCTGCCCGGCGGCAAGGCCGAACCGGGTGAGTCCGTCCCCGAGGCGCTGGTGCGCGAACTGCGCGAGGAGCTCGGCGTGGAGACCGAGCCGCTGGAGCGGATCCCGGGGGAGTGGCCGCTGCGGCCCGGTCTCGTCCTGCACGTGTGGACCGCCCGGCTGCTCTCGGGGGTGCCCGCACCGCTGGAGGACCACGACGAGCTGCGCTGGCTCGGGCCGGAGGAGCTGGAGTCGGTGGACTGGCTCGACCAGGACCGGCCCGCCGTCGCCGAGGCCGGCCGCCGACTGCTCCGGGACGGCGGCCGTGGCAGTGGTGGGGGCGCGTGACGCTCGCGGTCTAGGCCGTCTGCGCCACAGTGCGCCGGTGGGTGGGGGATCGAGTGGTACGACGCCCCGAATATCGGGTATGTCGCTATTAATCCCTATCTCGTCCCCCTTTCGTCCCCGACGAACCGGACTGGGGTCGCAGCTGGCCCGGGAAGTGATCGGCGTGATCGACACAGACGGTGAGTGCGCCGAGTGGGCCTTCCCCGCGGAGCCCGGTGCCGTCCGCACCGCCCGCCACGCCGTGCGCGGCACCCTGCACGCCTGGGGCCTGGAATCCGTCGGCGACGTGACCGTCCTGCTGGTCAGCGAGCTCGTCACCAACTCCCTGCGGTACGCCTCCGGCCCCATCGGCGTCCGCCTGGAACGGCGCAATCCGGCCGCCGACAGCGCCTCGGCCGGGCCCGCCCTCCTCGTGGAGGTTTCCGATCCGCTTCCGGATCCGCCCCGTGAACGGGTCGCGGACCACGACGACGAGGGGGGCCGTGGCCTGCACCTCGTCGCCGTCTCCTCACAGCGCTGGGGAACCCGCCACGGGAAGTCGGGCAAGACTGTGTGGTTCGAGTTGGCTCTTCCTGGTGAGTAACAAGGTGAACGGTGGTGTGTGACCTTCCGGAAACACTTCCCGGCGGCAGTCGGGGCAGGGGTCCGGAGGAGAACGCACGACATGGCTCGAAATCATCGAGACCGTGCTGTGATCGTGAACGCCGTGCCGTCCGGGGCCGTGGTGCTGAATACTTCGGTCATGGCCGGTCCGGTTGCGGTGAGCTGGAGGGGACGGTCGCGTGAGCGAAATACCTGCGCAGGCACATCAGACCGACGTGCCGCGAGAGACATGGCACGACGCCCTGTGGCACAGCAGTCCGCCTGGCTCGATATATGACTACATAAAGGTTGCTTCCTTCTCGATCGGACCCGACGGGTTCATCGACCAATGGAGTCTGCGCGCCGAGGAACTGTTCGGGCTGACGGCCTCCCAGGCCGTGGGACGCGACCCCGTCGACGCCTTCATGCCGCCCGAGCTGCGTCCCGACGCGCACCGCAAGGTCGCCGAGATCCTCGACGGCAAGGAATGGACGGGCCTGATCCCCTTCCGGATCCCGGGCGGGAACGGCGCGCACGGCGTGGCCGAGATCTATGTGATGCCCACTCAGACCGCGACCGCCGAGCGAGCCGCGCTGTGTGTCGTCGTGGACGTACGCGCCCTGCGGCGGATCGAATCCGATCTGGCGGCCTCACAGGCGATATTCGGCCAATCCCCCTTCGGCTTCCTGCTCTTCGGTACCGACCTCACCGTCCAGCGGGCCAACCGCCGGTTCGCCACCGTCTTCGGGGGCGCCGCCGAGGAGCACCGCGGCCGGACCGTGCACGACTACCTGCCCGCGCACGAGGCCGACCGGATGGCCGATGCCCTGCGCCGGGTACTCGACACCGGAGAGTCGGTGACCGATCTGCGGATCACCGGCGCCACCCCCGGCAGCCGGGAGAACCGCCACTGGTCCATCAACCTCTACCGCGTCCACGGCGGGAGCGGCCGCCCCATCGGCGTGGCCGGCATCGGCACCGACGTCACCCGCCGCCACCTCGCCGCCCGTGAGGCCGCCGGGGTCCGGCGCAACCTCGCCCTGCTCAACGAGGCCGGGCACCGCATCGGCAACTCCCTCGACCTGGAGACCACCGCCCGCGAACTCCTCGACGTCACCGTCCCCGGCTTCTGCGACCTGGCCGCCGTCGACCTCTACCAGGGCCTGCTGCTCGGCGACGACGACCGGCCCGCCCGACCACAGGGCCCGGGCGTGCCCAGCCTGCCCGGCCAGGGCCCGGCGCGGACTCCCTCGGCCGCCCTGCGCCGGGTGGCCTTCGCCTCCGCCGTCTCCGACGCCCCGCTGTCCGGTCCGGGCGCGCTGGTCTCCGTCGGCGACATCCACCGCTACCCGGCCGCGTCCCCGGGCGCCCTGGCCCTGCGTACGGCACGGCCGCGGCTGATCGAGGGCGGCGGACCGGAGGACCTCGTCCAGTCCACGCTGGTCGTGCCGATGGTCGCCCACGACACGGTGGTCGGGCTCGCGCAGTTCTCCCGCACCAAGGGCAGCGAACCCTTCGGCGAACGCGACCGGGCGGTGGCCGTGGAACTGGCCGCACGCGCCGCCGTGTGCATAGACAACGCACGCCTGTACCGGCGCGAACACGAGCGGGCGCTGATCCTCCAGCGCAGCCTGCTGCCCCCCGGCGACCCGGAGGCGGCCGGCCTGGACATCGCCTGCCGGTACCTGCCGGGCAACGCCGCCACCGAGGTCGGCGGCGACTGGTTCGACGTCATCGAGCTGCCCGGGCACCGTACGGCGCTCGTCGTCGGCGACGTCATGGGCCGCGGACTGCGGGCCGCCGTCGCCATGGGCGAACTGCGGACCGCCGTACGGACCCTCGCGCTGCTCGACCTCGAACCGGCGGAGGTACTGACCGCACTCGACGAGATCGCCCGCGGGCTCGGCGCCCCCGGCGGCTCCCAGCAGGCCTCCCGGGCGGCCCTGCACTCGCGGGACGCGGACCGCTCCGAGGTCTACCTCGCCACCTGCGTGTACGCCGTCTACGACCCGGTCACGCGGCGCTGCACGATCGCCAACGCGGGCCACATGCCGCCCGTCCTGGTCGAACCCCCGGACGAGGCCGGCGTACCGCGGCCCGCACTGCTCCTGGAGGTACCGCCCGGGATGCCGCTGGGCGTCGGCGGCGAACCCTTCGAGGAGGTCGAGGTCGACCTGCCGGAGGGCGCCCTGCTGGCCCTCTACACGGACGGGCTCGTCGAGTCCCGCGACCATCCCCTGGAGGAGGGCCTGCGGGGGCTGCGCGAGGCCCTCGCGGATCCGGTCCGCCCACTGGAGGACGTCTGCGACCACGTGCTGAACACCCTCGACACCCGGCACGGCGAGGACGACATCGCCCTGCTCATGGCACGGGTCCAGGGCCTGCCGGTGGACGCGGTCGGCGACTGGCAACTGCCGCGCGAGGCCCGCTCGGTGGGCCGCGCCCGGGAACTGGCCCGGGCCAAGCTCCCGGCCTGGGGCCTGGAGGGCCTGCTCGACACGACCGAACTGCTGGTCAGCGAACTGGTCACCAACGCCCTGCGGTACGGCGAGGGCGAGATCCGGCTGCGGCTGCTGCTGGACCGCACGCTGGTCTGCGAGGTCTGGGACGCGAACCTGGTCCAGCCCCGCCGCCGGCGGGCCCGGGACACGGACGAGGGCGGCCGCGGCCTCCAGCTCGTCGGCCTGCTCTCGGCGGGCTGGGGCACCCGGCGCACCCACCGCGGCAAGACCGTGTGGTTCGAACTGCCGCTGCCCGGCGCGGCGGCCGAGGCCGTCGCCGAACTGTCGGCGGAGCAGCTGCTGAGCATGTACGGCTGAGCGGGACCGCGGGTGACGGCCTGCCCCGGACCCGCCCGCCCCGGACCTTCCTGCCCCGGACCCGACGGGTCCGGGGCAGGAAGGTCCGGCCGTCAGGCCGCGCGCCCCTGCTTGAGGGCGGCCAGCCGGGCGTCGACCTCCGAGACCCTGTCGAGGTCGTCCAGGGCCTCGAACTGGGCGTCCAGGGAGGAGGCCGCCAGTTCCTGCTTGCCCAGCGCCATCGCCTCCTCGCGCCGGACCTTCTCCTCGAAGCGGTTCAGGTCGCTGGTCGGGTCCAGGACGTCGATGTTCTTCACCGCGTCCATCATCGTGTTCTGCGCCTGCGCCGTCTTCGCCCGGGCCACCAGCTCGTCGCGCTTCGACTGGAGCTCCGTCAGCTTGTCCCGCATCGAGCCCAGGCCCGACTTGAGCTTCTCCACGACCGACGTCTGGGCGGCGATCGTCGGCTCCGCCACCGCGGCCTCCTTCTCCGACCGGATCTGCCGGCCCAGCGCCACCTTCGCGAGGTTGTCGAACCTGTCGGCGTCCCCCGCCGACCCCGCCGCCCGCAGCTCGTCGGCCTTCCTGCTCGCCGCGAGGGCCTTGCCGCCCCACTCGGCGGCCGCCTCCACGTCCTCCTTGTGGTCCGCCTCCAGCATCCGCAGGTTGCCGATCGTCGTCGCGACGGCCTGCTCCGCCTCCGAGATGTTGTTCGTGTAGTCGCGGATCAGCTGGTCCAGCATCTTCTGCGGGTCCTCCGCCTGGTCCAGCAGGGCGTTGATGTTGGCCTTGGCGAGCTGGGTGACGCGGCCGAGGATCGTCTGCTTGCTCATGGTGGGTCTCTCCTGGTCGGGTCCGATGGGGTGTGCACGTTCAGAAGCGGCCGCCGCCGCCCATGCGGCCACGGGTTCCGCCGCCGCCGAAGGAGCCGGGGCCGCTCCCGCCGCCCCCACCGCCCCCGAAGCCCCCGCCCCCGCCGCCCCCGAAGCCGCCGCCGAAGCCCCCGCCGCCCCGGCCGCCCCGCAGGATCTCGCCGAGGATGATCCCGCCGAGCACCGCGCCGCCCGTACCGCCGCCGGCCCGCCGGCCCCCGTACGGGTCCTGGTACGCGCGGACGTCCTGCTCCGCCAGTTCCTGCGCCTGCCGCGCCAGCATGTCCGCCCGCTGGGCCTCCGCCAGCGCCCCCGCCGGATCGGCCTGCGCCACCGACTCCGCCCGCTCCAGGTGCCGGCCCGCCTCCGCCAGCCGGGTGCGGGCCTGGCTGCCCACCGCACCCCGGGTGGTGGTGATGTAGTCCGTGGCCGCGCCGATCGCACTGCGCGCCGCGAGCACGGCCTGGTCGAGCAGGGCCACCGCCCGCTGCCGCCCCGACTCCCGCTCCCGCGCCCCGGCCAGCGCCTCGTCGAGGGCCGCGTCGGCCTCCTCGACCCGGCGCAGCGCATCGATCGGGTCGTACCGGCCGGCCGCCTCCTCCCGCCGTACGTCGGCGAGTACGGCCTCCGCCCGGCCGATCCGCCCGCGCAGGTCGGCCGTGGAGGTGCCCTCGGCAGTGCCGGTGAGCAGCCCGCGGGCGTCGGCGAGGTCGGTGTCCGTCTCGGTCAGCGCGCCCGGCAGTTTCCCGGCCGCCTCCGCCAGCTCCTGCGCCCGCCGCTCGACCGCGTCCACCAGGGTCGCCGCCTGGTCGACCGCACCCTCGGCGGCCCGTACGTGCACGGCCGCCGTGCCGTTCTCTCCGGCGTCGAGTGCGGCGCGGGCCCGGCCCAGGTTGGTCGTCGCGAACAGCAGCCGGTCCTCGGCCTGTTCGGCGTTGGACACGACGGGTGCGGACGCGGAGTCCGCGTACCGCCCCGCCAGGGCGGTCAGGGTGGCCCGGGCGGTGGCGGTGCGCCCGGTCAGGTCGCCGACGTGCGCCTCCACGGTGGCGAGGGCCTGCGGAGCGTTCTTCTCCAGGTCCCGCAGCCGGTCGAAGTCCGCCGACTCGGCGTCGAGCCGCCGGTTGGCCTCCGTGCAGCGGGCCACGATCTCGTCGAGCATCCGGCGCCGGGTCGCGTCGTCCTCCGGGTAGGCGTCGTCGAGCTGCTGGCGCAGCCGGAAGGCGTGCGTCAGCTCGTCCTTGGCGTACTCCACCGCCGCGACGAAGGGGCGGGTCGCCTCCTCGCCGAACTGGGCGATGGCGAAACCGAGTTCCTCCGTACTGGTGCGGACCGCGTCATCGGTGTCCACCAGCAGGGCCTTGGCCCCGGCGTCCAGCTCCGGCAGCGGGAGCCGGTCCGGCGCTCCCTCCGGCCAGCCCGGCCCGGTGGTCGTACCGCGCCCGCCCCCGGCCGCGACCTTCCGCTTGCGGCGGGTGTACGTGTACGCGGCGAGCGCCCCGGCCGCGCCGACGGCGACCACCGGGAGCACGAAGTCACCCGCCCCGCTCTCGCCGCCCGCCTTGCCGCCGGGATCCGCCGGACCGGGGGTGATGGTGGGTACGGGTACGGGCTGCCCGCCGAGCACGGCGTTGTAGCCGTTGGCCGCACCGATGGCGGCGCCCGCCCAGTCGTTCTGCTTCAGGGCGGGCTCGATCGCGGTCCGTGCCACGGTGGCGAGCTGCTGCTCGGTGAAACCGGAGTCGACATCGGCCGAATAGGCGTACTGACGGGCCCCGGTCGCCACGGCCAGCAGGACGTCGTTCTGGCCGAGGCCGTTGCGCTGCGCGGTGGCGTCCGCCCAGCTCTGGGCGGAGCGCCCGGAGAAGTCCCGTACGTAGGCGACGAAGAGCTGGATCCTCCGGTCGGCGTACAGCTTGTCGAGCGCGGCGGTGACGGCGCCCTGCCGGTCCCCGAGCGCCCCGACACGGTCGGTGATCTGCCCCTGCTGCGACAGGGTGACGGGATCCTCGGCCCGTGCGGCCGGCGCCCCGGCGGTGGCCGCGCCGCCGAGCACCAGCAGCGCGCCGGCGAGGACGGTCGCAGGCGCGAGCGCGGCCCGTACGGATAGGGCGGCGGCGGTGCGTCCCTGCGTCCTGCTCCTCGGCGGCGTCACATTTGGGAGGGTATTTTGACCTTTATCCCCCCGCATCCGGAGCCATCACCCGCGACCGGCCCGCTGCCGGGCCCGGGCCCTCCCGAGGGGGCCCGGGTCCCGGTCGTCAGTCCCGCCGGCGGCCGATCTTGTTGCCCAGCCAGACCAGCGGGTCGTACTTGCGGTCCACCGCCCGCTCCTTCAGCGGGATCAGCGCGTTGTCGGTGATCCTGATGCCCTCGGGGCAGACCTCCGTGCAGCACTTGGTGATGTTGCAGTAGCCCAGCCCGTGCTCCTCCTGCGCGCTGCGCTTGCGGTCCAGGCCCGCCTCCGCCGCCGCGTCCAGCGGGTGCATGTCCAGCTCCGCCACCCGCATCAGGAAGCGCGGACCGGCGAAGGCCCCCTTGTTCTCCTCGTGGTCACGCACCACATGACAGGTGTCCTGGCACAGGAAGCACTCGATGCACTTGCGGAACTCCTGCGAGCGCTCCACATCGACCTGCTGCATCCGGTACGCGCCCGGTGCCACCCCCTCCGGAGGCACGAAGGCCGGGACCTCCCGCGCCTTCGTGTAGTTGAAGGACACGTCCGTCACCAGGTCCCGGACGACCGGGAAGGCGCGCAGCGGGGTGACCGTGATCGTCTCGGACCGCTCGAAGGTGGACATGCGCGTCATGCACATCAGCCGCGGCCGCCCGTTGACCTCCGCACTGCACGAGCCGCACTTGCCCGCCTTGCAGTTCCAGCGGACGGCCAGGTCCGAGGCCTGGGTGGCCTGGAGCCGGTGCACGATGTCCAGGACCACCTCCCCGTCGTGCACCTCGACCGTGAAGTCCCGCAGTTCCCCGCCCTCCGCGTCGCCCCGCCAGATCCGGAAGCTCGCGTCGTACGAACTCATTCGTAAAGCTCCTCTTCGGCGAGGTACTTGACCAGCTCTTCCTTCTCGAAGAGCGCGAGCAGGTCCGGACGGATGGGATCGGTGCGGGTGCGGACCAGCGAGATCCGGTCGGCCGCCGGATCCGCCGGGGGCGGGTCGACCGGCCGGCACAGCAGGTTCACCGGGCGCCAGGAGCGCTCCATCGACGGGCAGTCCTCGCGGGTGTGCCCGCCCCGGCTCTCGGTGCGCTCCAGGGCCGCGCGGGCCACGCACTCGCTGACCAGCAGCATGTTCCGCAGGTCCAGGGCCAGGTGCCAGCCGGGGTTGAACTGCCGGTGCCCCTCGACACCGGCCCGGGAGGCCCGTACGCGCAGGCCCGCCAGCTTCTCCAGGGCCTCGGCCATCTCGCCCTCGCGCCGGATGATGCCGACGAGGTCGTTCATGGTCGTCTGGAGTTCCTGGTGGAGCGTGTACGGGTTCTCCGCGCCCTCCACCGCGTGGAAGGGGGCCAGCGCCTCCGTCGCCGCCGCGTCGATCTCCGACCCGTCCACCGTCGGGCGTCCGGCGGAGGCGGCGTACTGTGCCGCGTGCAGGCCGGCCCGGCGGCCGAAGACCAGCAGGTCGGAGAGGGAGTTGCCGCCCAGCCGGTTCGAGCCGTGCATGCCGCCCGCGACCTCGCCGGCCGCGAAGAGCCCCGGGACCCCGACGGTGGCGGCGGACTCCGAGTCGACCGCGATGCCGCCCATCACGTAGTGGCAGGTCGGGCCCACCTCCATCGGCTCGGCCGTGATGTCCACGTCCGCCAGCTCCTTGAACTGGTGGTACATGGAGGGCAGCCGCCGCTTGATCCTCTCGGCCGGCATCCGCGTGGACACGTCGAGGAAGACACCGCCGTGCGGGGAGCCGCGGCCCGCCTTCACCTCGGAGTTGATCGCCCGCGCCACCTCGTCGCGCGGCAGCAGCTCGGGCGGGCGCCGGTTGTGGTCCGGATCCTCGTACCAGCGGTCGCCCTCCGCCTCCGACTCGGCGTACTTCTCCTTGAAGACGTCGGGGACGTAGTCGAACATGAACCGCTTGCCCTCGGAATTGCGCAGCACCCCGCCGTCACCGCGCACGGACTCGGTGACGAGGATCCCCTTGACCGACGGGGGCCAGACCATGCCGGTCGGGTGGAACTGCACGAACTCCATGTTCAGCAGGGGTGCGCCCGCGAGCAGGGCCAGCGCGTGGCCGTCGCCCGTGTACTCCCAGGAGTTGGAGGTCGTCTTGAAGGACTTGCCGATCCCGCCCGTGGCCAGCACCACCGCCGGGGCCTCCAGGACGAAGAAGCGGCCGGACTCGCGCTCGTAGCAGAAGGCCCCCGAGACCGCCTGCCCGTCCTTCAGGACCCGCGTGACCGTGCACTCCTGGAAGACCTTGAGCCGGGCCCCGTGGTCCCCGAACTCCTTGAAGTCCTCCTGCTGGAGCTGGACGATCTTCTGCTGGAGGGTGCGGATCAACTCCAGGCCGGTGCGGTCGCCGACGTGCGCGAGGCGCGGGTACTCGTGCCCGCCGAAATTGCGCTGGGATATCTTCCCGTCGGGCGTCCGGTCGAAGAGCGCGCCCCAGGTCTCCAGCTCCCAGACCCGGTCCGGCGCCTCCTTCGCGTGGAGTTCTGCCATCCGCCACTGGTTGAGGAACTTGCCCCCGCGCATGGTGTCGCGGAAGTGCACCTGCCAGTTGTCGCCCTCGTTGACGTTGCCCATGGAGGCGGCGATCCCGCCCTCCGCCATCACCGTATGGGCCTTGCCGAACAGGGACTTGCAGATCACGGCCGTACGGGCACCCCGCTCGCGGGCCTCGATCGCGGCGCGCAGCCCGGCACCGCCGGCGCCGACCACGACCACGTCCCACTGCTGCCGTTCCACTTGAGCCATGTCAGAAGAACCTCGGATCGGTGAAGGCGCCGCTCGCCAGCAGGTACACGTAGAAGTCGCACAGGGCCACGCTGATCAGGGAGGCCCACGCCAGCTGCATGTGGCGGGTGTTGAGCCGGCCGATCCAGCCCCAGAGCCGGTAGCGCACCGGGTGCTTGGAGAAGTGCTTGAGGCGGCCGCCCATGATGTGGCGGCAGGAGTGGCAGGACAGGGTGTAGGCCCAGATCAGCGTGATGTTGACCAGGAACAGCAGGGTGCCCAGTCCCATGTGGCCCCAGGCGTACTGCTCGTCGCGGAAGGTCAGCACGGTGTCGTAGGTGAGGATGCCCGCGACCGGGATCGCCGCGTAGAAGAAGTACCGGTGCGCGTTCTGGAGGATCAGCGGGAAGCGGGTCTCACCCGTGTACCTCGTGTGCGGTTCGGCGACGGCGCAGGCGGGCGGTGAGGCCCAGAAGCCCCGGTAGTAGGCCTTGCGGTAGTAGTAGCAGGTCAGCCGGAAGCCGAGCGGGAAGATCAGGATCAGCAGGGCGGGGGAGAGGCCCCACCAGCTGCCGAACACCTCCCAGTTGGGTCCGCCCTTCATCGGGACGCAGTTCTCCGCCAGACACGGGGAGTAGAAGGGGGAGACGTACGGGGCCGCGTAGTAGTCGGCGTTCGCGAAGGCCCTCCAGGTCGAGTAGACGATGAAGGCGAGCAGCCCGGCCGCGGTGCCGGCGGGGGCCAGCCACCACCGGTCGGTCCGCAGGTGCCGGGCCGCGATCGCGGCCCGTGAGGCGTCGTGGACGCCGCCGGGCCGCTGCTGGGGTCGTTCCGTGCCTGTGGCCAAAGAAGACTCCGGGAGGAGTGATGAGGGGTGCACCGGCCGGCCCGGCCGAGGACGGCCGGGCCGGTCGGGGCGTGGGTGGATGCGCGTCCGGGACGGGCGGGCTCAGGGGGCGCGGCGGTCGCGGGCGCCCAGGCCCTCGTCGTCGGAGTCCGTCCACAGGGAGCTGTCGTACGGGGTGTCCGGGACCGTCACCATGCGGGACGGGTCCGGACCGGCCGCCGTCGTCGACGGCTTCTGCCGTGCGGCCTGCTGCTCCAGCCGCTCGACCTTGCGCGTCAGCTCGTCCAGGTTGCGCCGGACGGCACTCAGATCGTCTTGCAGGGACATGATTTGCCCTCACTTCCGCCAGGGTGCGGTGGCAACGCTCATGTGCGCCTGCGAGTGTCGCGCTTCCTGTCCCCGGTTGTGAAGGGACGTGCAGCGATTGCGGGCGCGCAGGCGTGAATCGTGCGCCCCTCCCCGCCCCCCATTCTCATCCCTCTCCCGGGGGAACGCCCGCTGCCGCGCAACCGGGATTGGTCCGCACGGGTGGGGTTCGCGGCGTGGCGAGAGGCGGGTGCGAGGGGTGCGGCGGACCGTCTATTTCAGTGGGTTCCGGCAACCGGTGTGATCAGCTCCATATACCGCCGAACGTGATCATGCTTCCCCCACGCCCCGCCCCGGAGGTACCACCCATGTCCCAGAGAAGGCGCAGGTCATTGGCGCTCCTGACCTCGGGAGTCCTCGCACTGCCGCTGCTCACGGGCTGCGGCGCGGGTGATGACGAGGGCGGTCCGGCCGCCGCAGGGCAGGACATCGCCACGACCACCCGCGACAAGGTCGCGGACGGGGGTGTGCTCCGCTGGGCGGTGGACACGCTCCCCGACACCCTCAACACCTTCCAGGCCGATGCGGACGCCACCACCAACCGCATCGCGGGCGCGGTGCTCCCGCAGCTGTTCGTGCTGGACGCGAAGGGGCGGCCGGTGGCCAATCCGGACTACCTGGAGAAGGCCGAGGTCATCGAGCGGGAGCCGAAGCAGGTCGTCCTGTACAAGCTCAACCAGCAGGCGGTGTGGAGCGACGGCCGCGAGATCGGCGCCGCCGACTTCGTCGCGCAGTGGCGGGCCCTGAACGGCAAGGACTCGGCGTACTGGACGGCGCGCAACGCCGGCTACGACCGGATCGAGAAGATCGAGAAGGGCAAGACCGACCTGGAGGTCAGGGTCACCTTCAACAAGCCGTACGCCGACTGGCGCTCGCTCTTCACCCCGCTCTACCCCAAGCAGGTCACCGGAACCCCCGACGCCTTCAACGAGGGCGCCCGCGGCACGCTGAAGATCACCGCCGGTCCCTTCGCCCTCGGCGCGATCGACAAGAAGACCGGCACCGCCGCCCTGACCCGCAACGCACGCTGGTGGGGCCGTGCGGCCAAGCTGGACACCCTGGTCCTGACCGCGGTTCCGCGGGCCGAGCGCCCTGCGGCACTGGCCGCCGGGAAGCTCGACCTGGCGGAGATCGACCGCGCCGGGGCCGACCGCATCGCACTGGCCCACCGGGACGCCGCCGCCAAGAAGGGCCCGGGCGCGGGCGGCGCACCGGCCCACGGCCCGGGGGCCGCGCTGACCCCGGCGCAGGCCACGCTGTCCTGGGCCGTCGCCTTCGGGGCGGACGAGGACAAGGCCGCGGCGGAGACGGAGAGCCGCCAGAAGCACCTCGCCTCGGTGGAGCGGTACGCCGACGAGCAGAAGGCCCTGCGGGCCTTCGCCGTGCGCAAGTCCCTGGAGCCGGCCTACACGCAGCTCGCGATGAACGGCTCCACCGGCCCGCTGGCGGACGAGCGGGTGCGGCGGGCGGTGGCCCGCGCCCTGGACCGCCGGGCGCTGGCGGAGGTCGTGCTCAAGCCGCTCGGCCTGCCGGCGAAGCCGGTCGGCAGCCACCTGGCCCTGGCCGGGCAGCGGGCGTACGCCGACAACAGCGACGCGCTCGGCGGCCAGGACACCCAGGCGGCCCAGGCCCTGCTCGCGGACGCGGGCTGGCGCAAGGGCGGCAAGATCACTGAGCCGGCGGGTGCCAAGGCCGGCCCGGAGAGCGCGCCGCAGGACGATTCGAAGACCCCGTCCGGCCCGGGGACCGGCAACGACGGGCTCTACATCGTGGGCCAGGACGACGGGAGCAACGGCGATCCGCGGTCGGCGACCGGGACCCGCCCGAAGGCCGGCGCCGCCCCGGCCGCCGCCCAGGACGGGCCGTCCCCGGTGCTCGCCCCGGCCCCCTTCGGGGTCCAGCAGCAGGCGTCCCTGCTCGCCCAGGCCGCCCGGGCCGCGGCGGCCCGGCCCGAGGTGCTCGACGACGGCAAGGGAGCTCCGGCCCGCGACGACGCGGCCGACCCCGACAAGGCCTCCCCGGCTCCGGCCCCGGCCAAGCAGCCCGTCCGGACCTCCGGCAACATGCTCGCCAAGGACGGGAAGGCGCTCAGCCTGCGCTTCGTCCTCCCGGCGGGTCCCGGTTCGGAGTCGCTGCGCGCGGTCGGCGAGCGGATCTCCACGATGCTCCGGAAGATCGGCGTGAACACAGAAACGGTCAAGGTGGCCGACGACAGCTTCTTCAAGGACCACGTGGCCTCGGGCCAGTACGACCTGGCCCTGTACTCGTGGCCCGCGACGGCCTACCCGGCCACCGACGCCCGGCCCATCTTCGCCAAGCCGGAGCCGGCCGCGGACGGTTCCCTGCTCGTCGAACAGAACTACACCCGGGTCGGCACCGACCACATCGACCAGCTCTTCGACCAGGCCGTCGGCGAGCTGGACGAGGAGAAGTCCCGTGAGCTGATGCGCAAGGCGGACGCGCGGATCTGGGCCGCCGCCGGCTCCATCCCCCTCTACCAGCGGCCCGAGCTGGTGGCGGTCAAGCCCGGCCTGGTCAACGCGGGCGCCTTCGGCCTCGGCGCCCCCCGCTACCAGGACATCGGCTGGAAGAAGCCGCCCACCGCGAAGGACAAGAAGAAGTAGCGCGGGAGAAGAAGTGGTGACAAAGCGGTGCCTGTCAGGTTGACCGACGGAGCACAAGCTCAGATGTGACTCAAGTCCCTTGCCCGCCGGATCCCCGGCGGGCAAGGTCGTGACATACCCATTGACCACGCCCGTTGACCCGCATGAATACCGGTAGAACAGCCGCCGAGGCACCCCACGCAGCACTCGGCGGCGCTCATTCGTCCGGCCTCTTGACAGCCCCCCGGCAGGCGGTTCCCGCCACGCGACGTACGATGGGGTAAGGCCGTGGCAGGTTTTCGCCCGGCCGAGGCGCGCGTGCCAGGCCGTACGCGACGCCATCCACGATCCCGGGAGAAGCGCCGAAGTGCCCACGCGCCACGACATCCGTAACGTCGCCATCGTCGCCCACGTCGACCATGGCAAGACGACCATCGTCGATGCCATGCTCAAGCAGGCCGGTGCCTTCGCCGCCCACCAGCACCTCGACGACCGCATGATGGACTCGAACGACCTGGAGCGTGAGAAGGGCATCACGATCCTCGCCAAGAACACGGCGGTGAAGTATCACCCCAAGGACGGCGGGGCCCCGATCACGATCAACATCATCGACACGCCCGGCCACGCCGACTTCGGTGGTGAGGTCGAGCGCGGTCTGTCGATGGTGGACGCCGTCGTTCTGCTGGTGGACGCCTCGGAGGGTCCGCTGCCCCAGACCCGCTTCGTCCTGCGCAAGGCCCTGCAGGCGAAGATGCCGGTCATCCTCTGCATCAACAAGACCGACCGCCCGGACTCCCGGATCGACGCCGTCGTCAACGAGACGTACGACCTCTTCCTGGACCTGGACGCGGACGAGGACCAGATCGAATTCCCGATCGTCTACGCCTGCGGCCGTGACGGCGTGGCCTCGCTGACCAAGCCCGAGGACGGCACCGTCCCCGCGGACAGCGACAGCCTGGAGCCGTTCTTCTCCACCATCCTGGAGCACGTCCCCCGCGCCGGTGTACGACGAGGAGGCCCCCCCTCCAGGCCCACGTCACCAACCTGGACGCCGACAACTTCCTCGGCCGTATCGCGCTGCTCCGCGTCGAGCAGGGCGAGCTGCGCAAGGGCCAGACCGTCACCTGGATCAAGCGTGACGGCACCCAGTCGAACGTCCGCATCACCGAGCTGATGATGACCGAGGCGCTCACCCGCAAGCCGGCCGAGGTGGCGGGCCCGGGTGACATCTGCGCGGTCGCCGGTATCCCCGACATCATGATCGGTGAGACCCTGGCCGACCCGGAGAACCCGATCGCGCTCCCGCTGATCTCGGTCGACGAGCCGGCGATCTCCATGACCATCGGTACGAACACCTCCCCGATGGTCGGCCGCGGCGGCAGCGGCAAGGGCGCGGACGCCAAGTCCGCGGTCAAGGACCGCAAGGTCACCGCCCGCCAGGTCAAGGACCGTCTGGACCGCGAGCTGATCGGTAACGTCTCCCTGCGCGTCCTGGAGACCGAGCGTCCCGACGCCTGGGAGGTCCAGGGCCGTGGTGAGCTCGCGCTCGCCATCCTGGTCGAGCAGATGCGCCGCGAGGGCTTCGAGCTGACCATCGGCAAGCCGCAGGTGGTCACGCAGGAGATCGACGGCAAGGTCCACGAGCCGGTCGAGCGCATGACGATCGACGTGCCCGAGGAGCACATGGGCGCCGTCACGCAGCTCATGGGCGTCCGCAAGGGCCGCATGGACAACATGTCGAACCACGGCTCCGGCTGGGTCCGCATGGAGTTCGTCGTCCCGTCCCGCGGCCTGATCGGCTTCCGCACCGAGTTCCTCACGGGCACGCGCGGTACCGGTATCGCCCACTCGATCCACGAGGGCCACGAGCCGTGGTTCGGCCAGCTGGTGACCCGTAACAACGGCTCCCTGGTCGCCGACCGCGCCGGCTCCGTGACGCCGTTCGCGATGATCAACCTCCAGGAGCGCGGCGTCCTGTTCACCGAGCCCGGCACCGAGGTGTACGAGGGCATGATCGTCGGCGAGAACTCGCGCTCCGACGACATGGACGTGAACATCACCAAGGAGAAGAAGCTCACCAACATGCGTGCGGCTTCCGCGGACAACACGGAGAACGTGGTGCCCCCGCGCAAGCTCTCCCTGGAGCAGTCCCTCGAGTTCTGCCGCGACGACGAGTGCGTCGAGGTGACCCCGGAGGCCGTCCGCATCCGCAAGGTCGTCCTGGACCAGAAGGACCGCTCGCGCACCGCGTCGCGCGCCAAGTCCGGCAAGTAGCAGGAGCCGTACGGCCGTTCGCCCGAGTTTGCTCGGGCGGCCGGCCGCGGTGGCCGCAGTCGGCCGCAGTGCCTTGGTAACGCAGCAGCCCCTCCCTTCACGGACTCCGTGAGGGGAGGGGCTGTTCGCTTCTGTCAAGCGGATTTTTGCGTTCAGGTGTCCGCATACCGACCGTGACACTCCGGATGATGAGCTAACCGTCCGTTTCGCACGTGTCTGTCTCCTATCCGTTTGTCCGGATTTCGGGTTTCTGACGCGGATCGATGTTGTGAAAACGAGACCACTTAAGTGTGGTTTACGGCCTGGCAGTCCCTGAGGATGGCTCCATTGAGCTCGGGTCAATGGGTCACGCGATGTGGGGATCGCGCCGACTCACGAGCACACTATGGGCACAGAAATGCTCGCCGTCAGGGGTGTCGGCGAGGTTTTTTTGCCCCTCAAGTCGATCAGTGGACTCATGAGGAGGAAACCCATGCGCGGTGCCAAGAGCGCCAAGTGGGTCGTGGGCGCGGTTGTCGTCGCCCTGGCCGCTACCGCCTGTGGCGGCGGTGACGGTGACAGCAAGGACAAGGGCAGCGCTGCCAACGGTGGCGTGTTCAGGCTCGGTAGCACCGAGCCGGACACGATCGACCCGGGGCGCGCCCACGAGTCCACCGGCATCCTGCTGGCCAACGCCCTGTTCACCGGCCTGTACGGCAACACGCCGGACGGCCTGGCCGAGCCCGCGCTCGCCGAGTCGGCGACGTCGGACGAGGGTTGCACCTCCTGGACCTTCAAGGTCAAGCCCGACACCAAGTTCTCCAACGGCGAGGCCGTCGACGCCGAGGCGTTCGCCCGTGGTTGGGCCCGTGCCGCGCACAAGGCCGCCGCGTCCGACGTGGCGTACCACTTCGCCGGCATCAAGGGTTACGCCGAGCTGCAGGACGGCTCCGCCAAGACCTTCTCCGGCGTCACCACGCCGGACCCGACCACCATCAAGGTCGACCTGTCGAAGGCGGACTGCGAGTTCGTCCTGAAGACGGCGCACGCTGCCTACAGCCCGGTCCCGAAGGTCGCCAAGGTCGGCGAAGAGGACAAGGCGTTCGGCGAGGCCCCCATCGGTAACGGTCCGTTCAAGATGGACGGCACCTGGGAGCACAACAAGGCGATCAACCTGATCCGCAACGACGGGTACGGTCTCCAGAAGGCCTCCCTCGAGAAGGTCCAGGTCACGCTCCTCAACGACAAGACCGCGCAGCAGCTCGAGTACGACGGCTTCCAGGCCGGCACCTTCGACTACGCGCACATCCCGACGCCGATGCTGAAGACGGCCGAGGCGAAGTACAAGCCGCAGAACAAGTGGTTCGCCAAGGACACCAACGGCATGAACTTCGTTCTGCCGATCGGTGACAACGGTCCGACCAACAACAAGGACGCCCGTCTGGCGATCTCCTACGCGATCGACCGTCAGGCCATCGCCAAGGGTGTCTTCCAGGGCTACCAGACCCCGTCGACGACCATCGTGCCGCCGGCGTTCCCGAAGGCGTACCAGAAGGACCTGTGCGTCTCCTGCGTCAAGCAGGACGTCGCCAAGGCCAAGGAGCACGCCGAGAAGGGCGGCCTGAAGCCGGGTACCGAGATCAAGTTCAGCTTCAACACCGGTGCGGGCCACGAAGAGTGGGTCCAGGCCATCGCGAAGCAGCTCGAAGAGGTCCTGGGCGTCAAGGTCAAGCTCGACGGCAAGGACTTCCCCGGCATGCTCAAGGAGCAGCAGGGTTCCGGCGCGACCGGCATCTACCGCTTCGCGTGGGGCGCGGACTACCCGACCCCGGAGAACTTCCTGTTCCCGCTGCTGCACTCCTCCTCGATGTCGAAGGACGCCGAGGGCAACGTGACCGGTGACAACCGCGTCCGTTACAACAACCCGGAGTTCGACAAGCTGATCGACACGGCTCGTGCCACCAAGGACGAGGCCGCGCGTACGGCGATGTACAAGCAGGCCGAGAAGATGGCCATGGAGGACATGGCCCTCATCCCGACCTTCAACCGTTCCCAGTTCCGCCTGATGGCGACCGACAAGTTCAACGGTCTGGACGACATCAACTTCAACGAGGACCCGATCCTCGAGAAGATCTCGCTCAAGAAGTAATCGGTTCGGACGGTATATCCGTCAGGAGCGAACGTGCCGCGGCCCCCGGGTGACCGGTGGGCCGCGGCCCCGCTCGGCAGGCCGTTATTACTTCGGCACCCCTCACATCCGCGGGCAACCCCCGCAGGCCGAGAGCCGGCCCGTTTCCTTGGGCCGGAGGCCGCTGCTCCCAGAAGCGGCCAGGTAGAGAGGCAAAACATGGGAAGGTACGTCGCCCGTCGCCTCGGGCAGATGGTCATAGTCCTCATCGGCGCGACCATGGTTCTGTTCGCGTGTCTGTTCGTTCTCCCCGGCGATCCCGTGGGCTCGATTGCGGGCAGTGACAAGGCACGTGACCCAGCAGTGGTCGCGGAACTCAAGGCGCGTTACGGGCTCGACAAGTCGCTGCCCGAGCAGTATGTGAACTACGTGGCCAAGGTCGCGACCGGAGACCTCGGCGAGGACTTCGTCCAGCGCCGCGAGGTGTCCGAGATCCTCGCCCCCAAGCTGCAGAACACCGCGAAGCTGGCCCTGCTGGCCATTGCTCTCGTCACGGTGTTCGGTATGGGAGTCGGCATCATCGCCGCCCTCTACAGATACAGCATCTTGGACATGGCCACGACATTTTTTACGACCATGGCCGTCGGATTCCCGACGTTCGTGATCGGCATGCTGCTCATGAAGTACTTCGCCGTGGAACTCCAGTGGTTCCCACAACTCGGCGGCGACAAGCTCGAAGGCATGGTTCTTCCCGCGGTCACCCTCGCCATCACCGACATCGCGTTCGTCGCCCGCCTCACCCGCGGAACGATGCTCGAGGTGCTGCGTGCCGACTACGTGAAGACGGCCGTGGCCAAGGGACTTCCGCGCCGTCGCGTGCTCTTCAAGCACGTGCTGCGCAACTCGTCCATTCCCGTGGTCACCTACCTGGGCATCTCCTTCGGTGCGCTCCTCGGTGGCGCGCTCATCACTGAGGCGATCTTCAACTGGGACGGTGTCGGTCTGGCACTGGTTCAGGCGATTCAGCAGCAGAACAACCCGATCGTGATCGGTGTGGTGACGTACAGCGTCGCCATCTTCGTCGTCCTCAGCCTCATCGTGGACCTGCTGTACGCGGCCCTCGACCCGCGTATCCGCCTCAGCTGACCGCCCCCAAGGAGGATTTCCTCATGTCTGAGCTCGCAACGAGCCCGGCGATCGGGGACGAGAACCCCGTGTCGTCCGCTTCGGCCCCGGCCGAACCCCGACCCAAGCAACTGAGCCAGTGGGGCGAGATCCGCCACCGGTTCGTCCAGAACAAGCTGGCCGTCGTCGGCCTCGTGATCATCACGCTGCTGTTCCTGACGGCCGCGTTCGGCGAGATGCTCGCGCCGTTCGACCCCAGCGCGCAGGACCTCGAGAACACCCTCGCGTCGCCCAACGGCACCCACTGGATGGGTACCGACGCCCTGGGCCGCGACATGTTCTCGCGCCTCATAGCCGGAACCCGCGTGGCCATGTTCGTCGGCCTCGCCTCGATCTTCTTCGCGGTGCTGATCGGTGTCGCCCTGGGCGCCATCGCCGGCTACTTCGCCGGTTTCGCCGACACCCTGGTCATGCGCATCGCGGACGTGTTCCTCGCGTTCCCGCTGATGATCGGTGCCGTCGTCATCATCCTGGTCACCGGCCGCGGCATCACCCCGGTGATCATCTCGCTCGCGATCTTCTCGTGGGCCACCGTCTCCAGGCTGCTGCGCAGCTCGATCCTGTCGGTGCGCGAGATGGACTACGTCCACGCGGCCAAGGCACTCGGCGCGAGCGGCTGGCGGATCGTGCGCACGCACATCCTCCCCAACTCGATGACCGCGGTGCTGGTCTACGCGACCTTCAACGTCGGCACCACCATCGTCGGTGTGGCAGCACTGTCCTTCCTCGGCGCCGGCGTCCCCGTCGACGTGCCGGAGTGGGGCAACATGCTGGCTGCCGGCCAGGGCTTCATCGGCGTCAATGACTACCTGTGGGTGTTCCCGAGCCTGTTCGTCGTCGTCACCGTGCTCGGCTTCGCCTTCGTCGGCGACGGCCTGCGTGACGCGCTCGACCCGAAGCTCCGGTAGGGCCGCCCGATGCCCCGAGACAACATCAGCAAGCAGGACGAAGGTGGCGGCGTGACGACGTCGGAGATTCTCAGCGTTGCGGAGACGGGCGGCGGATCCGCCGTGCCGCTGCTGGAGGTGGACAACCTCCAGGTCGAGTTCAAGACCCGTGACGGGGTCGCCAAGGCCGTCAATGGCGTGAGCTACAGCGTCAGCGCCGGCGAGACCCTCGCCGTGCTCGGCGAGTCCGGCTCCGGCAAGTCCGTGACCGCGCAGGCGATCATGGGCATCCTCGACAGCCCGCCCGGACGCGTCTCCGGCGGCGAGGTGCGCTTCCACGGCAAGGACATCCTCAAGATGTCCGACGAGGAGCGCCGCAAGCTCCGTGGCAACAAGATGGCGATGATCTTCCAGGACGCGCTGTCCTCCCTGAACCCGGTCTACTCGGTGGGCGACCAGCTCGGCGAGATGTTCCGGGTCCACCGGGGCATGTCCCGCAAGGACGCGAAGCTCAAGGCCATCGAGCTCATGGACCGCGTGAAGATCCCCGCCGCCAAGGCGCGCGTGGGTGACTACCCGCACCAGTTCTCCGGCGGTATGCGCCAGCGCATCATGATCGCCATGGCGCTGGCCCTGGAGCCGGACCTGATCATCGCCGACGAGCCGACCACGGCCCTCGACGTGACGGTCCAGGCCCAGGTCATGGACCTGCTCGCGGAGCTCCAGCGCGAGATGAACATGGGTCTGATCCTGATCACCCACGACCTCGGCGTCGTCGCCGACGTCGCGGACAAGATCGCGGTCATGTACGCGGGCCGGATCGTCGAGACCGCTCCGGTCCACGAGATCTACAAGCGTCCGTCCCACCCGTACACCCGTGGCCTGCTCGACTCGATCCCGCGCCTGGACCAGAAGGGCCAGGAGCTCTACGCGATCAAGGGCCTGCCGCCCAACCTGCTCCGCATTCCCGCGGGCTGCGCCTTCAGCCCCCGCTGCCCCAAGGCGCAGGACATCTGCCGCACCGAGATCCCGGTGCTGCACCCGGTCACCGAGCAGGACGGCACCGAACTGCCCGGCCGCGGCAGCGCGTGCCACTTCTGGAAGGAGCAGATCCATGGCTGAGCTCACCAAGAACGCCACCGAGCGCGAGCCGATCCTCCAGGTCCGCAACCTGGTCAAGCACTTCCCGCTGACCCAGGGAATCCTGTTCAAGAAGCAGGTCGGCGCGGTCAAGGCCGTCGACGGGGTCTCCTTCGACCTCTACCAGGGCGAGACCCTCGGCATCGTCGGCGAGTCCGGCTGTGGCAAGTCCACGGTCGCCAAGCTCCTGATGAACCTGGAGCGGGCCACCGCGGGCGAGGTCTTCTACAAGGGCCAGGACATCAGCAAGCTGTCCGGCCGCGCGCTGAAGGCCGTGCGCCGCAACATCCAGATGGTCTTCCAGGACCCGTACACGTCGCTGAACCCGCGCATGACGGTCGGCGACATCATCGGGGAGCCCTACGAGATCCACCCCGAGGTGGCTCCCAAGGGCTCGCGCCGCCAGAAGGTCCAGGAGCTCCTGGACGTCGTCGGCCTGAACCCGGAGTACATCAACCGGTACCCGCACCAGTTCTCCGGCGGTCAGCGCCAGCGCATCGGCATCGCCCGCGGCCTGGCCCTGCAGCCCGAGATCATCATCTGCGACGAGCCGGTCTCCGCGCTCGACGTGTCGGTGCAGGCCCAGGTCATCAACCTGATGGAGAAGCTCCAGGACGAGTTCAACCTCTCCTACCTCTTCATCGCGCACGACCTCTCGATCGTCCGGCACATCTCGGACCGCGTGGGCGTCATGTACCTGGGCAAGATGGCCGAGATCGGCTCCGACGCCGAGATCTACGAGCACCCGACCCACCCGTACACCCAGGCGCTGCTCTCCGCCGTCCCGGTCCCGGACCCGGCCGCGCGCGAGGGCCGCGAGCGGATCATCCTCACCGGTGACGTCCCGTCGCCGGCCAACCCGCCGTCGGGCTGCCGCTTCCGCACCCGCTGCTGGAAGGCCGAGGAGAAGTGCTCCGTCGAGGAGCCGCTGCTGGCCGTTCCCGAGCGCTTCAAGGGTCTGCAGACCCTGGCCGCGCACGAGTCGGCGTGCCACTTCGCCGAGGAGAAGGCCATCCTGGCCGTCTGACCGACGCGTTCCGCCTCGACGGCCGGCCCCCGGCGCCCCACGGCGCCGGGGGCCGGCCGTTTTTCCCGTCATGCGTCCGGGAGCCCACCCCCGGGAGCGGCCGGCGACCGGGGCCGCGGAAACCGGTTGCGGCCCCGGGAGCCGGGGACGGAGAGTGACGGCATGACCCTCACCGTACGGCCCGCCGGGCCCGGGGACGCGGCCGACATCTGCGCCCTGCTCAATGCCGTCGACGTGATCGAGATCGGCCGCCCGGAGACCGACCTCGGCACCGTCGAGTCCGATCTCAACGCCCCCGACGTGGACCTGGCCACCGATTCCTGGCTCGCCCACCAGGACGGCCGGCTCGTGGCCTACGCCCTCGTCTGGGCGGACTCCGGCCCGGGCCGCGTCGACGGGGACCACTACGTACTGCCCGGCCACTCCGAGGCCGCCGACGTGCTGCTGGAGCGCATGGAGACCCGGGCCCGGGAGCTGACCGGCGGTCAGGGGGTCCTGAGACTCCAGCTCAACGTGAAGCCCACCCTCGACCTGTCCCTCCTCACCGGCCGCGGCTACCGCACCATCCGCCGCTACCAGGTCATGACCCGCACGGTGGCCCCGGACGCCGACCCGGCGCCGGCCCCTCCGGCCGGGCTCACCCTGCGCCACTGCGCCGACGACGAGGCCGACCGCCGCCGGGCCCACGCCCTGGTCGAGCGGACCTTCGCCGCGCACTTCGGCCATGTGGATCGCCCGTACGAGACCTGGCTGGACCACATAGACGGCCGCAAGCTCGACTGGTCGCTGGTGTGGATCGCGAGCCTGCCCGGCCACGGTGACGCGGCCGTGCTGCTCACCCGGGACGACCGTACGAGCATGGCCTGGGTCAGCCACATCGGCGTGGCCGAGGAGGCGCGCGGCCGCGGCATCGGCGGTTTCCTGCTGCGCCACTGCTTCGCCGCGTACGCGCGGCGCGGCCGGGACACCGTAGGCCTCGGCGTCGACACGCACAACGCGACCGGCGCGCTCGCGCTGTACGAGGCGCACGGCATGGGCCTGCACTACGCGGTGGACTCATGGGAGCTGGCTTTGCACCCCCAGGGGTGACAGGCGCGTGACGCGCGGGTGCAATCGGTCCAACCATGAGTGCACGGGACCCCACATAGGGTGACATTGGCCCCTAAGCGAGTCTTGGGATCCCTAGGAGGCACTCCATGCGCGGAGCCACCCACGCCACGTGGGCCGCATGTGCGGTGGCCGTCGCCCTCGCGGCGACGGCCTGCGGCGGCGGAAGCGACAGCGGCGGAGGCGGAGGCGGTGGCGAGGCGGGCATCGTCAGCTCCTCGTGGGGTGACCCGCAGAACCCGCTGGAGCCGGCCAACACCAATGAGGTGCAGGGCGGCAAGGTCCTCGACATGCTCTTCCGGGGTCTCAAGCGCTACGACCCGAAGACGGGCGAGGCCCTCGACATGGTCGCCGAGAAGATCGACACGACGGACAGTCAGAACTTCACGATCACCCTGAAGGACGGCTGGAAGTTCAGCAACGACGAGCCGGTCACCGCGCAGTCCTTCGTGGACGCCTGGAACTACGGCGCGGACGTGCGCAACAAGCAGAACAACTCGCCGTTCTTCTCCGACATCGTCGGCTACGCGGACGTTCACCCCGCCTCCGGTGAGCCCAAGGCCAAGACGATGTCCGGACTGGTCGTCAAGGACGCCAAGACCTTCACCGTCGCCCTGAAGAACAAGTTCTCCACCTGGCCCGAGACCCTCGGCTACCAGGCCTTCTCCCCGCTGCCCAAGGCCTTCTTCACGGACCACACCGGCTGGCTGAACAAGCCGATCGGCAACGGCCCGTACACGGTGGACTCGTACACCAAGGGCACCGGCATGAAGCTGCGCAAGTGGGACACCTACCCCGGCCCGGACAAGGCGCAGAACGGCGGCGTGGACCTGAAGGTCTACACCGACAACAACACCGCCTACACCGACCTGATCTCCGGCAACCTCGACCTCGTCGACGACATCCCGGCGCAGCAGCTGAAGAACGTCAAGAACGACCTTGGCGACCGGTACATCAACCAGCCGGCCCTGATCATCCAGACCCTCACCTTCCCGCTGTACGACCCGCAGTGGAGCAAGGAGGGGATGGAGAACGTGCGCCGCGGGATCTCGATGGCGATCAACCGCGACGAGATCACCAAGCAGATCTTCCGCGAGACCCGCACCCCGGCCAAGGACTGGACCTCCCCGGCCCTCGGCGAGGCGGGCGGCTTCTCCTCCACGGCCTGCGGCGACGCCTGCGTCTACGACCCGGCGGCGGCCAAGAAGCTCATCACGGACGCCGGCGGGCTCCCCGGCGGGAAGGTCACGCTGACCTCCAACGTGGACACCGGCTCGCACCGCGACTGGATGGACGCCGTCTGCAACAGCATCAACAACGCGCTCGGCGAGGGCCCGGTCTGCACGGTCAACCCGATCGGCACCTTCGCCGACTTCCGCAACCAGCAGAGCAGCTTCAAGCTGACCGGCCCCTTCCGCTCCGGCTGGCAGGCCGACTACCCGCTGATCCAGAACTTCCTCCAGCCCCTCTACTACACGGGCGCCTCCTCCAACTACGGCAAGTTCAGCAACCCGGAGTTCGACAAACTCGTCGACGAGGCCAACCAGGAGAGCGACCAGGCCAAGGCGGTCGCGAAGTTCCAGGACTCCGAGAAGATCCTCGCCGCGCAGATGCCGTCCATCCCGCTCTGGTACCAGAACGGCAGCGCGGGCTACGCCGAGCGGCTCACCGACGTGGCGCTCAACCAGTTCAGCGTCCCCGTCTACGACCAGATCAAGGTCGGCTGACCCACGTTTCGGATCGATCCTGGAGCAGTCCATGGGACGTTATGTGATCCGGCGGCTGCTCCAGATGATCCCGGTGTTCATCGGCAGCACGTTCCTGATCTTCTTCATGGTGTACGCGCTCGGCGACCCGGTCGCCGCCCTCTTCGGCGACAAGGCGCCCGACCCCGCCACCGCCGCCCGCATCCGCAAGGACCTCTACCTCGACCAGCCGCTGTGGAAGCAGTACCTCCACTACATGGGGCAGATCTTCCAGGGCGACTTCGGAACGGCCTTCAACGGCCAGCCGGTCACCGAGCTGATGGCCAGCGCCTTCCCCGTCACCCTGCGCCTGACCATCGTCGCGATCTTCTTCGAGATCGTCATCGGCATCACCCTCGGCGTGATCAGCGGTCTGCGCCGCGGCAAGTCGGTCGACACCACCGTGCTGGTGCTCACCCTCGTCGTCATCTCCGTGCCGACCTTCGTGACGGGCTATCTGCTCCAGTACCTCTTCGGCGTCCAATGGGGCTGGGTCCGCCCCACCGTCTCCCCGGACGCCCCCTTCGGCGAGCTGATCCTGCCCGGCATCGTGCTCGCGCTGGTCTCCCTCGCCTACGTCACCCGGCTCTCGCGCACCTCCATCGCCGAGAACGTCAAGGCGGACTACGTGCGCACCGCCGTCGCCAAGGGGCTGCCGCGCCGCCGGGTCGTCACCCGCCACCTGCTGCGCAACTCGCTCATCCCCGTCGTCACCTTCATCGGTACCGACATCGGCGCCCTGATGGGCGGCGCCATCGTCACCGAGCGGATCTTCAACATCCACGGCGTCGGCTACCAGCTCTACCAGGGCATCCTGCGCAACAACTCGCCCACGGTCGTCGGCTTCGTGACCATCCTCGTCATCGTCTTCCTGCTGGCGAACCTGCTCGTGGACCTGCTCTACGCGGTCCTGGACCCGAGGATCCGTTATGCCTGACCCCGAGCGTCCCGAAGGGCCCGGCGGCTACGATCCCGTCGGCCCCCGCCCGCACGAGGCGGTCTCCCCCACGGGCCAGGGAGGTCCCATGGATCTGGCCCTGGAGGAGGCCGAGAGCGTCGAGGGCATCGAGAAGGACGGCCCGCCCGGCGGGACCGGGCCCGGCGAGAAGCCCCGCTCCCTGTGGTCCGACGCCTGGCACCAGCTGCGCCGCAACCCCGTCTTCATCATCTCCTCGCTGATGATCCTCTTCCTCGTGATCATCTCGATCTGGCCGCAGCTCATCGCGAGCGGCGACCCGCTCCAGTGCGACCTGTCCAAGTCGCAGCAGGGCTCCTCCCCGGGGCACCCCTTCGGCTACGACACCCAGGGCTGCGACGTGTACACCCGTACCGTCTACGGGGCCCGCGCCTCCATCACCGTAGGCGTCTGCGCCACCCTCGGCGCCGCCTTCCTCGGCTCGCTGCTCGGCGGTCTCGCCGGGTTCTTCGGCGGCTGGAGCGACGCGCTGCTCTCCCGGGTCGCGGACATCTTCTTCGGCATCCCCGTCGTCCTCGGCGGCCTGGTCTTCCTGTCCGTGGTCACCAGCACCACCGTCTGGCCGGTGGTCGGATTCATCGTGCTCCTCGGCTGGCCGCAGATCGCCCGCATCGGCCGCGGCTCCGTCATCACCGCCAAGCAGAACGACTACGTCCAGGCCGCCCGGGCCCTCGGCGCCGGCAACAGCCGGATGATGCTCCGGCACGTGGCGCCCAACGCCATCGCCCCGGTCATCGTCGTCGCGACCATCGCGCTCGGCACCTACATCGCCCTGGAGGCCACCCTGTCCTTCCTCGGCGTCGGCCTGCGCCCGCCCACGGTCTCCTGGGGCATCGACATCTCCAACGCCGCCTCGCAGATCCGCAACGCCCCCCACATGCTGCTCTGGCCGGCGGGCGCGCTGAGCCTGACCGTGCTCGCGTTCATCATGCTCGGCGACGCGGTGCGCGACGCCCTCGACCCCAAGCTGCGCTGAGGAGCCCCGCACATGCTGCTCGAAGTCCGCGACCTGCACGTGGAATTCAAGACGCGCGACGGAGTCGCCAGGGCCGTCAACGGCGTCAACTACTCGGTGGCCGAGGGCGAGACCCTCGCCGTGCTCGGCGAGTCCGGATCCGGTAAGTCGGTGACCGCCCAGGCCGTGATGGGCATCCTCGACATGCCGCCGGGCCGGATCGCGGGCGGCGAGATCCTGTTCAAGGGCAAGGACCTCCTGAAGATGAAGGAGGAGGAGCGGCGCAAGGTCCGCGGCGCCGAGATGGCGATGATCTTCCAGGACGCGCTGTCCTCCCTGAACCCGGTGCTGAGCGTCGGCGCGCAGCTGGGGGAGATGTACGAGGTCCACCGTGGGATGTCCCGCAAGGAGGCCAAGGGCAAGGCCGTCGAGCTGATGGACCGCGTGAAGATCCCGGCGGCCAAGGAGCGGGTGGGGGACTACCCGCACCAGTTCTCGGGCGGCATGCGCCAGCGCATCATGATCGCGATGGCGCTGGCCCTGGAACCCTCGCTGATCATCGCGGACGAGCCGACGACCGCCCTGGACGTCACCGTCCAGGCCCAGGTGATGGACCTGCTGGCCGAGCTCCAGCGCGAGCTCAACATGGGCCTCATCCTGATCACGCACGACCTGGGCGTGGTCGCGGACGTGGCCGACAAGATCGCCGTCATGTACGCGGGCCGGATCGTCGAGGCGGCCCCCGTCCACGAGATCTACAAGGCGCCCGCCCACCCGTACACGCGCGGCCTGCTCGACTCGATCCCGCGCCTGGACCAGAAGGGCCAGGAGCTGTACGCCATCAAGGGACTGCCGCCGAACCTGCTGGCCATCCCGCCCGGCTGCGCCTTCAACCCGCGCTGTCCGATGGCGCAGGCGGTGTGCCGCACCGACGTCCCGCCGCTGTACCGGGTGACCGAGTCCCCGGTGGAGCGCACCAGCGCCTGCCACTTCTGGAAGGAGTGCCTCCATGGCTGAGTCCCTTCTGGAAGTGAAGGACCTGGTCAAGCACTACCCGCTGACCCGGGGCATCGTCTTCCGCAAGCAGGTCGGCGCGGTCAAGGCGGTCGACGGGGTCTCCTTCGACCTGCGCGCCGGCGAGACGCTGGGCATCGTCGGCGAGTCCGGCTGCGGGAAGTCGACCGTGGCCAAGATGCTCGTCAACCTGGAGCGGCCCACGGCCGGTGCGATCTCCTACAAGGGCGAGGACATCACCAAGCTGTCGGGGCGCGCGCTGAAGGCGGTGCGCCGCAACATCCAGATGGTCTTCCAGGACCCGTACACGTCGCTGAACCCGCGCATGACGGTCGGCGACATCATCGGGGAGCCCTACGAGATCCACCCCGAGGTGGCTCCCAAGGGCTCGCGCCGCCAGAAGGTCCAGGAGCTCCTGGACGTCGTCGGCCTCAATCCGGAGTACATCAACCGCTACCCGCACCAGTTCTCCGGCGGTCAGCGCCAGCGCATCGGCATCGCCCGCGGCCTGGCCCTGCAGCCCGAGATCATCGTCGCCGACGAGCCCGTCTCGGCACTGGACGTCTCCGTCCAGGCGCAGGTCATCAACCTGCTGGACCGGCTCCAGAGCGAATTCGACCTGTCCTACGTCTTCATCGCGCACGACCTCTCGATCGTCCGGCACATCTCCGACCGGGTCGGTGTCATGTACCTGGGCCGGATCGTGGAGATCGGCACCGACCGCCAGATCTACGACCACCCGACCCACCCGTACACGCAGGCGCTGCTCTCGGCCGTTCCGGTCCCGGACCCGCAGGCCCGCGCGCACCGGGAACGGATCATCCTCACCGGCGACGTGCCCTCCCCGGCCAACCCGCCGTCGGGCTGCCCCTTCCGCACCCGCTGCTGGAAGGCCGAGCCCCGCTGCACGGCGGAGGTCCCGCTGCTCGCGGTGCCGCAGGCCTTCCCCTCGGGCCCGGCGGCGCACCCGTCCGCCTGTCATTTCGCGGCGGAGAAGCAGGTGGTGCCGCCGTCGGACGCGCCGCACACGCCACGGCCCACACCACGGTCCACGCCACCGCCCCCGCCGCCCGCGGATCCGCTGACGAAGGAATAGCCTCCGGGCGATCATTTCCGGCCACCGCTGTGCGCCCGGCGGGGGAGCGCCCGCCCGGCCCGCAACTCCGTTTACGTGGGGGCAACTTGACCGTTTCTGCCCCGAGATCTGGGGCGTGCAACCTGAATGCCGTGCGGCCGTGCGGGTGCCGACAGCCGGCCGGGGAGGCGTACAGCCTCGCCGGCCGGCCTCCCCGTGACCCCACTCATGCGCGGCGTGCGCCCCTCGTGCTGCCGGATTTCGATCGATGCGCTGGTACGGATAGTTATGATCCGTAGCGCACGGTGGGTATGACTCCTGCCGAGCACGAATACGCGTACCGATGTCCGCTCGACGTGGAGGTGAAACGCCGTGGCACTCTCGATCTCCGCCGTGGTGCTGCTGGCGATCATCGTCTTCCTGCTGGTCCGAAGGGCGGGCCTGAAGGCGGGACATGCGGTGGTCTGCGTACTGCTCGGCTTCTACCTGGCGAGTTCCACCATCGCCCCGACGCTCAGCCAGCTCACCTCGAACGTGGCGAGCATGATCAGTGGCCTCAAGTTCTAGGCCCCGCCTCGTAGGCTGGGCCCCATGAACGGACTTCCCGCCCGTCGTCTGCTCCTCGTGCACGCGCACCCCGACGACGAGTCGATCAACAACGGCGTCACCATGGCCAAGTACGCGGCCGAGGGTGCCCACGTCGCGCTGGTGACCTGCACCCTCGGCGAGGAGGGTGAGGTCATCCCGCCCGGCCTCGCCCACCTGGCGGCCGACCGTGACGACACCCTCGGCGCCCACCGCGTCCGAGAGCTCGCCGCGGCCATGGCCGAACTGGGGGTCCACGACCACCGGTTCCTGGGCGGCCCCGGCCGCTTCCGCGACTCCGGGATGATGGGCGCCCCGCAGAACCACCGCCCCGAGGCCTTCTGGTCCGCCGACGTGGACGAGGCCGCCGCGTACCTCGTCGAGGTGATCCGCGAGCTGCGCCCGCAGGTGCTCGTCACCTACGACCCGGACGGCGGATACGGGCACCCCGACCACATCCAGGCCCACCGGGTCGCCATGCGCGCCGCCGAACTGGCCGCGGAGACCGCCTTCCGGCGGGACCTCGGGGCACCCCACACGATCGGGAAGATCTACTGGAACCGCGTCCCGCGGTCGGTGGTCGAGGAGGGCTTCGCGCGGCTGCGCGCCGTCGGCGAGGTGCCCTTCCCCGGAGTGGGCTCGCCCGAGGACGTGCCGGGGGTGGTCGCCGACGAGCGGATCACCGCCGAGATCGACGCCAAGGACACCTTCGTGGCGGCGAAGGCGGCCGCGATGCGCGCCCACGCCACCCAGATCGCCGTGGACGGGCCCTTCTTCGCCCTCTCCAACGATCTGGCGCAGCCGCTCTTCACCCGCGAGTACTACGAACTGGTCGAGGGCCGGGCGGGCGCCGCGGCGGGCGAGCGCGAGCACGACCTCTTCGCGGGAGTGCAGGCATGAGCGGCGCGGCGACGGCCGGACGGATCGCCGGCTGCGTGGCCCTGCTGGTCCTCGGTGCGCTGACGGGTGCGGCCGGCTGGCTGGTGGTGGACCTGTGGTTCCCCGGCGGTCTGCTGCTCGCCCTGCTGGCCGTCTTCGGGCTGTTCCTCGGTGGCCGGATCGCCCTCGGCACCGGCTTCGGCGTGGGTGGCGCGGCGGCGGGCTGGTTCCTCTCGTACGTGATGCTCAGCGTTCCGCGCCCGGAGGGAGACTTCCTCCTCAGTTCGTCCGGAATCAGCATGTACGTCTACCTTTTGGGTGGAACGGTGCTGGCTGTGATCTGTGCCACGATGCGCGGCCCGCTGGATCGGCCGGTTTCGGCCGCGCGGCCCGCCAAGTGACGTGGTGTCGGACCTCGTAGGGACGTCCGCCGATGCACGCGCGCAGGGGCACACCGGGCGGTTCAGAGGGGTTTGGCGGGGGCTATGAGGAACCGCTGATTCCCGGCAGTCAGTTGCCTGCGGGCGGCGGCCAGTATGGTGGACGGGCCGCCGAGCTGCCCGCGCACGGTATGACGGGCGGCGGAGCCAACCGGGAGAACCTGCCTTGAGTCGTGAAACCGACAGTTCGTCCTCCGGGCCCAAGGGGCACGGTGGAGCCGCCTACCCCTCGGGGACACCGCCGTATGGAACCGGCCAGTACCCGTCCACGGACGCTGCGGCGACCGCTCCGGAGGAGAACTCTGTGACCTCGAAGCCGTCCACGCCCGATTCCGACGGGCCCAAGACCGAGACCACGCTGACGACCCGGATCCGGATCAACATCCCGGGTTCGCGGCCGATCCCGCCGGTGGTCGTGCGCAAGGCGATGGGCACCAACTCCGGCCCGGCCGGTGCCGGTGAGCAGACCGCGCCCGAGCCGGCGGCCGAGCCGCCGCTCGCGCAGCGGCGGGGCCCGCAGCCGACCCGTATCGAGGCCGCGCCGGAGCCGGACCACGCCCGGCCGCCAGCGCCCGCCCCGGCCGAGGAGCCGGCCACCAGCAACTGGTTCGCCCCGCGCAAGCCGGCCGCGCAGGCCCCGGCGCCCGCACCGGCCCCCGCCGCGGACCGGATGCCGCCCGCGGCCGCCGCGCCGCCGCTCGCGCAGCGGCCGCTGCCCACCCGGACGCCGTCCCCGACGCCGACTCCGACGCCCACCCCGCCGCCGGCCGGCCCCGGCGCGGGCTACGCCGCGCCCCCGCGCACCCAGGCCCCGCCGGTGCCCGGGCCGGACGCCGCCTTCGCGCCGCCGCGCACCTCCGTGCCGCCGCCGGTGGCGGACTACGGCCAGGGCTTCGCCCAAGCCCCCGCACCCGCCGCCCCGATGCCCGGCGGCCCGGGCGTCGGCGCGACCCAGGGCTTCCCCGCGTACGGCGACGACATGGTCGACGCCGGCCCCGTCACCGAGGCCTTCCCGGCCTACGGCAGCGGCCCCGCCGGTCCCACCGGCGGCCCCGGCTTCGGAACCGGCCCCGGCGGCGGCCCGGCCGGCGCGCCCGGCTTCGACGGCTCCGCGCAGTGGCCCGGCCCCGACCTGGACGGCCCGCTGCCCACCCCGGTACCCGCGCCCGGGCCGGGCTCCCCGCGCCCCGCGCAGCCGAAGGCCACCGACACGCCCGCCAAGGGCGCCAAGGCCGCCAAGAAGGGCCGCTCCAAGCTGGTCCTGCTCGGCGGCGCCGTCCTCGGCCTCATCGGCGTCGCCTACGGCGCCGGGCTGCTCCTGAACCACTCCGACGTCCCCAAGGGCACCACCGTGCTCGGCGTCGACATCAGCGGCAGCCGCGACGAGGCCGTCTCCAAGCTCCAGACGGCCTTCGGCACCCGCGCCGCCGCCCCGATCCAGCTCAGCGTCGGCGGCAAGCAGGTCGAGCTGAAGCCCGAGAAGGCCGGCCTGACCCTGGACGCCCAGACCACCGTCCGCAACGCGGCCGGCAGCGACTACAACCCGATCACGGTCATCGGCTCCCTCCTCGGCAACGAGCGCGTCGCCGACCCCGTGATGCCGACCGACGAGGAGAAGCTCCAGGTCGCCCTCCAGGAGCTCGCGGGTACGGCCGGAGCGCCCACCGAGGCCACCATCAAGTTCGACACCGGCAAGGCCGTCGCCGTCCCCGGAACCCCCGGCACCACCCTCGACATGGACGCCTCGATCCCGTTGGTGTCGAAGGCCTTCAAGGACCAGGTGGCCACCGGCAAGGCGGCCGTGGCCGCCCTGCCCACCACCACCAAGGACCCCTCCGTGGGCCAGGCCGAACTGGACCGGGCCATGAAGGAGTTCGCCGAGCCCGCGATGTCGGCCAACGCCGTCGTCAAGGTGGGCCCCAAGTCCCTCGCCTTCGGCAGCAAGTCCCTGCCGAAGTTCCTCAGCATGTCGCCCGTCGACGGCCGCATGACCGAGAAGTTCGACCTGGAGGCGCTGAAGGCGACCTACGGGAACACCTTCGACGGGATCCTGATCACCCGCGGCACCGGTGACAAAACGGCCGTCACGCCGCAGGACATCGCCGGCGCCCTCGGCAAGGCCCTGCGCGGCAAAACCACGGCCGAGCGCACCGTTGTCATCGACACGAACCCGAGCTGAGCCGTCGTGACAGTGCCCCCGCCCCGACCCGGGCGGGGGCACTGTCACGTCCACCGCATGACATCTGTCATCCGGCACGCACGACGCCCGACACTGCCGCGCGCAACCCCGTACGGGCGAACCTTTGTCCATGACGACGACGACCGCGACACGCACCGCGAGGCCCGCCACCGACAGCGTGGTCAGCTTCGAGAACGTGACCAAGAGCTACGGCACGGTCCGGGCGGTCGACGGCCTCTCCCTCGCGCTCCACCCGGGCGAGACCGTCGCACTCCTCGGCCCCAACGGCGCCGGCAAGTCCTCCACCCTCGACCTCCTCCTCGGCCTGCGCCCCGCCGACTCCGGCTCCGTCCGGATCTTCGGCACCACCCCGCGCGAGGCCGTCGCCGCCGGCCGGGTCGGCGCGATGCTCCAGAGCGGCGGCCTGATGGAGGAGGTGACCGTACGCGAGATCGTCGCCCTCGGCTGCGCCCTGCACCCCCGGCCGCACCCGGTCGACCAAGTGCTCTCCCGGGCCGGCATCGACAAGATCGCCGACCGCAGGGTCGACAAGCTCTCCGGCGGCCAGGAGCAGCGCGTGCGCTTCGCGCTCGCCACGGCCGGCGACAACGACCTCATCGTCCTCGACGAGCCGACCACCGGCATGGACGTCACCGCCCGCCAGTCCTTCTGGGCCACCATGCGGGAACAGGCCGACCAGGGCCGCACGGTGCTCTTCGCCACCCACTACCTCGAAGAGGCCGACGCGATCGCCGACCGCGTCCTGGTGCTCAGCAAGGGCCGGCTGCTCGCCGACGGCACCGCCGCCGAGATCAAGGCCAGGGCCGGCGCCCGGAAGATCTCCTTCGACCTGAGCGCCCCCGCCGACGGGGCGATCGAGCACCTGCGCGCGCTGCCCTTCCTGACGTCCTTCGAGCACCACGGCGACACCGTCCGCATCCAGTCCCGCGACGCCGACGCCACCGTCCACGCCGTATACGGGCTCGGGCTGTACCCCCGCAATCTGGAGGTCGCCGGCCTCGGCCTGGAACAGGCCTTCATCGCCCTCACCGAGGCCGAGGAGGCCACCCAGTGAACGCCCTGATCAAGCTGGAGATCGTCCGCGCCCTGCGGAACAAGAAGTACCTCTTCTTCACGGTCATGTACCCGGCCGCGCTGTTCCTGATGCTCGGCGGCACCCTGGACGGCACCACCAAGGTCATGGGCACCGAACTGACCATGCCCGCCTTCTACATGGTCGCCATGGCCTCCTTCGGCGCCCTGACCGCCGTCCTGATGGGCAACAGCGAACGCATCGCCAAGGAACGGGAGAAGGGCTGGGTCCGCCAGCTCCGCCTCACCGCCCTCCCCGGCCGCGGCTACGTCCTCGCCAAGACCGCGGGCGCCGGAGTGCTCTCCCTCCCCGCCATCCTGGTCGTCTTCGCGGTGGCGGCCGCCGTGAAGGGCGTACGGTTCGACGCCTGGCAGTGGCTCGCCCTCACCGGCTCGATCTGGGCGGGCAGCCTGGTCTTCGCGGCGCTCGGCGTCGCCCTCGGCTACCTGGCCAGCGGCGACAACGTCCGCCCCATCACGATGCTCGTCTACTTCGGGCTGTCGATCCTCGGCGGCCTGTGGATGCCCACCGCGAACTTCCCGCAGTGGCTCCAGAACATCTGCGAGTGGCTCCCCACCCACGCCTACGCCGGCCTCGGCCAGGCCATCGAGCTCGGTGGCGCGCCCCGGGCCGGGGACGTCGCGCTCCTCGCGGTGTACTTCGTACTGTTCACCGGTGCGGCTGCCTGGCTGTACCGCAAGGACTCTCTGAAGGCATGAACCCGTGGCGCTGACGAAGGAAGGCGAGGACCGGGACTTCCCCGAGATCGCCAAGGAGCCGGAGAACCGTCACCAGAAGATGGTGAAGATGCTCTGGATCAGCATCTGGCTGTTCTACCTGAGCGCCCCCGTCACCGACCTGGTCAGTGGCGGACACAGCCTCGGGACCAGGCTGCTGGGCGGTCTGGGCCTCGCGGCCTTCGTCGCCTGGTACCTGGTGCTGGTGTTCCGCACCGCCCGCCCGATGCCGGTCCGCCGGGTGCTGTTCTCCCTGGCGGTGCTCGCCACCCAGGCCATGGTCCTGTCGCTGACCCTGGGCCGCGAATGGCTCGTGCTCTTCGTCTACGTGGCGATCTCCTCCGGAGCCGCGCTGCCGGCCCGGTACGCCCGCTGGACGGTCCTCGGCACCACCGCCCTGCTGGCGGTCACGGCGAACGCGGTCCCGGGCGGCACCGCCTACCTGGCGGGGCTGCTCATCCCGGCCCTCATGGGCGGCTTCGCGATGGTCGGAGTCCGCGCGATGATCCGCACGACGATGGAGCTGCGCGAGGCCCGGGCCACGGTCGCCCAGCTCGCGGCCAACGAGGAACGGCTGCGGATGGCACGGGACCTGCACGACCTGCTGGGGCACTCGCTGTCGCTGATCACGCTGAAGAGCGAGCTGGCGGGCCGGATGCTGCCCGGACAGCCGCAGGAGGCGGCCCGGCAGGTCGCCGACATCGAGCAGGTCAGCCGGCAGGCGCTGGTCGACGTGCGCGAAGCGGTGAGCGGCTACCGGCGGCCCACCCTCCCCGGCGAACTCGCGGGCGCGCGCACGGCACTGGCCGCGGCGGGCGTACTGGCGGACCTCCCGTCGCCGCCGGCCGACGACCTCCCCGAGGAGGTGGAATCGGCCCTGGCCTGGTCCCTGCGCGAAGCAGTGACGAACGTGGTGCGGCACAGCGGCGCGAAGCGCTGCCGGGTCACGCTGGAGACGCGCCAGACCCTGGACGGGCCGGTTCTGGAGTTGACCGTCACGGACGACGGCCCGGCCGGCGGCCCGAGCACCTTCGGCAACGGCCTGACGGGCCTGACGGAACGTCTGACCGCCCTGGGCGGCAGCCTGTCGGCCGGTTCCCCGGGCCGGTCCGGCTTCGCCCTCACCGCCCGTGTCCCCCTAGGATCGCGCCCATGACCTCACGTCCCATCCGCATCCTCCTCGCGGAGGACCAGTCGATGGTCCGCGAGGCCCTCGCCGCGCTGCTCGGCCTGGAACCCGACATCGAGGTACGGGTCCAGGTGGCCCGCGGTGACGAAGTACTGGCGGCGGCCCGCGCGCACGACGTGAACGTGGCGCTGCTGGACATCGAGATGCCGGGCATGACGGGCATCGAGGCGGCGGCCGCCCTGCACGCCGAACTCCCCGCCCTGCGGATCGTGATCCTGACGACCTTCGGCCGCCCCGGCTACCTCCGGGGCGCGATGGAGGCCGGGGCCTCCGCCTTCCTGGTCAAGGACGCCCCGGCCGCGCAGCTGGCGGCGGCCGTGCGCAAGGTCCTCCAGGGGGAGCGGGTCATCGACCCCACCCTGGCGGCGGCCGCCCTCGCGGAGGGCGCGAACCCGCTGACGGACCGCGAACGGGAGGTCCTGCGGGAGGCGGAGACGGGCGCGACCAACGCGGAGCTCGCGGCGCGGCTCCACCTCTCCCAGGGCACGGTCCGCAACTACCTCTCGACGGCGATCCAGAAACTGGCGGCGCGCAACCGGGCCGAAGCCGTGCGCGCGGCCCGCGAAAAAGGCTGGCTCTAGCCCGGCCGCCCCACCTTCAGCCTCGCCGGCGTTTGAGGAGCGGGTCCGGGCGGAGCCCGGTGCCCGGCGGAGCCGGGTTTCCCGGGGCTCCGCCCCAGACCCCGCGCCTCACACGCCGGCGAGCCTGGGATTGCGGCGGGGCTGGGGCCCGTCAGTTCAGGAGGGCGCGGGCGGAGGCGGCTTCCGCGTGGATGCGCGCCGCCGCGTCGGCGTCCACCGCGGACACCACCCCGGCGTACGCGTCCAGCTCGGCCGCCCCCTCCTGGAAGGAGCCCCGCTCCACCAGCAGCCGCGCCCGCTCGTACCGCAGCGCCGCCGGGTGCGACGGCAGCAGCAGCGACAGCTCCACCGCCCACAGCGCCACCCCCGACTGCTCCGGGCGGGCCGCGGCCCACGCCCGGATGTTGGCCAGGATCCGCAGCACGATGTCCAGCGTCCGGGCCGGCTCGCGCGGCCCCGACGCCAGCTCCGCCGGCCCGGTGCCCAGGGAGGCGCCGCCCGCGAACGGGTCCACCACCACGCCCTCCTCCGGGTCGCCGAAGCCCACCACGAAGTGCCCCGGCAGCCCCAGCCCGTACACCGGCGCCCCGGCCCGGCGGGCCACCTCCAGCCACACCACCGACAGCAGGATCGGCAGCCCGCGCCGCCGTCTCAGTACCTCGTGCAGCAGCGAGGACGACAGCCGGTCGTAGTCCGCCGGGGTGCCGTGGAACCCGAGGCGCCCGCCCAGCAGTTCCGTGACCGCATTCGCCCACGCCCGCCCGCCGCGCAGCCCGTACGGGAGCATCCCGGCCAGCCGGTCCAGTTCGATCTGCGCCCAGTCCATGGCCCGCTCGTCCAGCTCCGGATCGCCCTCGGCGGCCAGCAGCAGGCACAGCAGTGCCAGGTCGGGCCGTTCGGCGCGGGCCTCGGCCGCGAACTGCTCGCGCCGGGCCGCCGTGCTCACGCCGCCGCCCGGTAGTGGTGGTAGGTGTGGTGCGTGGCGAAGCCCAGCCGGTCGTACAGCGCCAGCGCCCCGGGATTGTCCGTCTCGACCTGGAGCCACGCCGCCGACGCGCCCTCCTCCAGCGCCCGCCGGGCCAGCGCGGCCATCACCGCCGTCGCCAGGCCCTCCCGCCGGTGCGCGGGATCGACGGTCACCGCCGCGAAGCCGGCCCACCGGCCGTCCACCACGCAGCGTCCGACGGCCCGGCCGCCGGGCAGCGCCGCGAACCACACCGACGGGCCCTCCACCAGCATCCGCCGGGCCAGGTCCGGGTCGCTCACCTTGCCGTAGCGCCCGAGCCAGTCCTCGTCCGGGACACGGGTCAGACGTACGGCCTCGGCCGCGGGCGCGTCCACGTCGCCCACCGGCGCCAGCGCGCCGATCCGTACCTCCGCCGACACCTCGGACACCCAGCCACGACGCTCCAGCTCCGCGGCGAGCATCTCCTGGGTGCCGGCGGCCCCCGTCGCGACCTGCACATAGGCCGGAAGAGATCGTTCCGCATACCAGGCGGTCACTCGCGCGAGTGCATCGTCCAGCGGTATGCCCGGGTCGCCGAGCGCCAGCACGGAGTTGGCCCGCCGGGTGAATCCGGCGGCCGCCCGCAGCGTCCACCCGCCCAGCTGCTCGCTCTCCAGCGGCTGCCAGGCCCGCGCCGCCACCCTCGACAGCTCCTCGAAGGAGGCCGCGGGACCCCGCCGCCGGGCCGGCGCGGGAGGCACGATCTTGCCCGCCACCAGCGACGATTCCGCGATGCGGACGGACTGTCCGTTCTTCTTTGTGATCAGCAGCACACCCTGGTCCCAGGATGTGAGAACGCCGACCGTGTCCGTGAACTCGGGTGATCCGCTCAGTCCGGCCTCCACCCGTCGTACAGAGACTCGTTTACCCACGTCAGCCGGGGTGATTCGGACCTCCAGCAGCCCTCCGGCAGTGATTTCCACAGCTCTGTCCGCCCCTCCTGTTCGGATCGTGCCCGGGAACGGAGATACTAGGTGCGGGCATCGACGACGCCGCGCTCCCGCGCGATATGGAAAGCCCTACCGAGGAGGAACGAGAGCGTGACCTACGTCATCGCGGAGCCTTGTGTCGACGTCAAGGACAAGGCATGCATCGAAGAGTGCCCCGTCGACTGCATCTACGAGGGCCAGCGGTCCTTGTACATCCACCCGGACGAGTGCGTCGACTGTGGTGCGTGTGAGCCGGTCTGCCCGGTCGAGGCCATCTTCTACGAGGACGACACTCCGGAGGAGTGGAAGGACTACTACAAGGCGAACGTCGAGTTCTTCGACGAGCTCGGTTCGCCCGGTGGTGCCTCCAAGCTGGGCCTGATCGAGCGCGACCACCCCTTCGTCGCGGCGCTGCCCGCCGGTATCAACGGCGAGCACTGACCTTCACGTCAGACGCGCCCCTCGGTCCCGTACGGCCTTCCCGCCGCACGGGACCGACGTGTTTGTGCACCCCGTACACACCAGCACTCAGAGAGAGCAGAGACCACCGTGGCCGCAGTATCCGACCGTCTTCCCGCCTTCCCCTGGGACAAGCTGGAGCCGTACAAGGCCACGGCGGCGGCCCACGCGGACGGCATCGTCGACCTGTCGGTCGGCACGCCCGTGGACCCGGTCCCGCAGCTGATCCGGCGCGCCCTGATCGAGGCCGCCGACTCCCCGGGCTACCCGACGGTGTGGGGCACGGTCGCCCTCCGCGACGCGATCACCGGCTGGGTGCGCGGCCGCCTCGGGGCGAGCGCCGCCGAGCACCGCAACGTCCTGCCGGTCGTCGGCTCCAAGGAGCTGGTCGCCTGGCTGCCGACCCAGCTGGGCCTGGGCGCCGGGGACAAGGTCGCCTACCCCCGGCTCGCCTACCCGACGTACGAGGTCGGTGCGCGGCTGTGCGGCGCCGAGGCCGTCGTCTACGACGACCCGACCGAGCTCGACCCGGCCGGCGTGAAGCTGCTGTGGCTCAACTCCCCGTCCAACCCCACCGGCAAGGTCATCGCCAAGGAGGACCTCGTCCGGATCGTGGCCTGGGCGCGCGAGCACGGGATCCTGCTCTTCAGCGACGAGTGCTACCTGGAGCTGGGCTGGGAGGCCGAGCCCGTCTCCGTGCTTCACGACGACGTGTGCGGCGGCTCGTACGAGGGCATCGTCGCCGTCCACTCCCTCTCCAAGCGTTCCAACCTGGCCGGCTACCGGGCGGCCTTCGTCGCCGGTGACGCGGACGTGCTCGGCGAGCTGCTGGAGATCCGCAAGCACGGCGGCATGATGACCCCCGCCCCGGTGCAGGCGGCCACGGTCGCCGCGCTCGGCGACGACGCCCACGTCGAGGAGCAGCGCGAGCGCTACGCCGCCCGCCGCACGGCGCTGCGCGCGGCCCTGGAGGGCCACGGCTTCCGGGTCGAGCACAGCGAGGCCAGCCTCTACCTGTGGGTGACCCGCGACGAGCCCTGCTGGGACACCGTCGCCCACCTCGCGGGGCTGGGCATTCTGGTCGCGCCGGGCGACTTCTACGGCGAGGCGGGCGCGCGGTTCGTGCGCGTCGCGCTCACCGCCACCGACGAGCGCGTGGAGGCGGCGGTCAAGCGCCTGGGCTGATCGCCGGCCGGCACGGCGAGAACGCCCGAGGGGGCCGGGAGTTCGCACTCCCGGCCCCCTCGGTGGTTCCTGCGGCGTCAGCCGGCCGACGGCAGTCCACCGGCCAGTCCCGCCGGCAGGACACCGGAGGTCGGCAGCGCGGACACCGGCAGTTCCTGCGCCGCGGGCAGCCCGCCGATCAGGCCCTGCGTGGTGCCCGCCAGGTCGGCCGCGGGGGCCGGCAGGCTCTTGGTGGCGCCGCCCACGGCGTCCGTGGCCGCGTGCGTGGTCGCGGCACCGTCCGTGGCGGTGAGCTGGCCCAGCTGCGGCACGGACTCCAGACCGGCGGCACTGGCCGCGCCGGCCGCACCGACCACGGGCGCTGCCCCGGCTGCGATCAGCAGCGCGGCACGGGCGATCCGACGGGTCAGGGGGAGAGACATGTTGCTCCTAAGCGGTAGCGGCTGAGTACGCCGTGCTAACCGCTCCCGGGGCGGGTGGAGTTGCGGTGCCGGTGGGTAAAGGATCGGTAACGCATCGCATAATCGGCTTCCGCGAAAAGCGCATTGGATGCGCGCCGACCTGGGGTTCCGTCCGAATCCGGGATCCGTGGCCCGCTACACGGATCCCCCCGCAGGAGTGATCACTCGCACGTGCGCCCGGGCGCCCCCGGCGCGTGCCCCGGGGAGGGGATCAGCGGGCCATGAAGATCCGTACCTCGCCCGGCCGCGGGCCGTAGGGGTCCCCCTCGCCGTTCTTGGCCCCCGGCTCGCCCATGCCCTGCCAGCGTCCCCGGTCCTGTCCGCCGATCCAGCCGTGCCGGTCGTACGACACCCGGGAGATGCCCATCGCCTTCGCGTTGGCCACCGCCCAGTGGGCCATGGCCCGGCTGCGGCGGACCACGGCCTCACCGCCGCCCTTCTTCTCCACCAGCGTGACCTCGACCTCCGGGGCCGCCTGGCCGCCGCCGCTGTTCCGGCCGGCCTGGCCGGCCTGGCCGCTCGGCGGGGGCAGCGTGTGCATCCCGTCCTTGCCGAAGATCCGGATCAGGTCGGCCCGTACCCGCTCCGGGTCGCCCGGCCCCGCCGGCGCGGGCCCGCCGCAGTTCAGGGTGCCGCCTCCGGCGAAGGCCGCCGTCAGCACCGTCGCGTCCGGCTCGTGCTTCGCGTACGCCTGCGGGAACCCGCTGCGCTGCACCTTCTGCGCGGCCACCGTCAGCGGCAGCCGCGAGTACCCCTCCACGTCCACCAGGTGGTCGTAGAAGATTCCGGCCGAATAGACGGGGTCCGTGATCTGCTCCGGCGTGCCCCAGCCCATCGAGGGCCGCTGCTGGAACAGGCCCAGCGAGTCCCGGTCGCCGTGGTCGAGATTGCGCAGCGCGGACTCCTGCATGGCGGTCGCCAATGCGATCGTCACGGCCCGGTCCGGCAGGCCCTTGGCGACGCCGACGGCCGCTATCGTCGCCGCGTTCGCCGCCTGCTCCGGAGACATTTCGTACGATTCGGAGGTTCCGTCCTCCCCGACCGGATCCGCACTGGCCACGCAGAACGGGGCACCGCCACCACCGTTCGAATCGCGCTGCACGGCGAAGTAGCCGGCCACCGCAAGGAGAACGAACAGGCCGACGGCCGCCCGGAGCAGCCGGCGGCGGCGACGAGGACGGGGTTCACGGGTCTCGGACACGCGGCCCACCGTACTTGAGCCATATGACGCGTCCACCGGCCGGACGTACGAGGCTCCGCCGCAGCCCGGGGCGTTAGGGTCAGCTCCATGTCCGAATCCGAGCTGGACCTCACCCTGGACGCCGCCGAGCTGACCGCCCGGCTCGTCGACATTCCGTCCGTGAGCGGCGACGAGAAGGTACTCGCCGACCTCGTGGAACACGCGCTGCGCGGCCTGCCGCACCTCACTGTGGACCGCTTCGGCAACAACGTCGTCGCCCGCACGCACCTCGGCCGCGCCGAGCGCGTCGTACTCGCCGGCCACCTCGACACCGTGCCGATCGCCGACAACGTCCCCTCCCGCCTCGACGAGAACGACGTGCTGTGGGGCTGCGGTACCACCGACATGAAGTCCGGTGTCGCCGTGCAGCTGCGCATCGCCGCGACCGTGCCCGAGCCGAACCGGGACCTCACCTTCGTCTTCTACGACCAGGAGGAGGTCGCCGCCGACCTCAACGGGCTCGGCAAGGTCGCAGCCGCCCACCCCGACTGGCTGACCGGCGACTTCGCGGTCCTGCTGGAACCCTCGAACGCCGAGGTCGAGGGCGGCTGCCAGGGCACCCTGCGCGTCCTGCTGCGCACGGCCGGCGAGCGCGCCCACTCCGCCCGCAGCTGGATGGGCTCCAACGCCATCCACTCGGCGAGCCCGATCCTCGCCCGGCTCGCGTCCTACGAGCCGCGCAAGCCGGTCATCGACGGCCTGGAGTACCACGAGGGCCTCAACGCGGTCCGCATCGAGGGCGGCGTCGCCAACAACGTCATCCCCGACGCGTGCACGGTGACGGTCAACTTCCGCTACGCCCCCGACCGCACCGAGGCCGAGGCCCTGGCCCACGTACGGGAGGTGTTCGCGGACTGCGACATCGCCGAGTTCGTCGTCGACGACTCCTCGGGCGGCGCCCTCCCGGGCCTGTCCCACCCGGCGGCCGCGGCCTTCATGGAGGCGGTCGGGGGCCGGGCGATGCCCAAGTTCGGCTGGACGGACGTCTCCCGCTTCAGCGCCCTCGGCGTTCCGGCGGTCAACTACGGCCCGGGCGACGCCCTGCTGGCCCACAAGGTCGACGAACGCGTCGAGACGAAGGCGATCCTGCACTGCGAGGAACGACTTCGCGCCTGGCTGACCTCCTGAATTCCGCTTCTCGTCACCTTTGTGCGCCTACCCTGATCCAACGATCAGCAGGAGGGAGCACAGCATGGGCAACCACGGCAGTCCCGAGGGTTCCGCTCGTCGTCGGCCCGAGGAGCAGCAGCTCGGGCCGGTGCTGAGGAGGCGGAGTCAGGTGCAGGCGGGCAGTACGACGGACCAGCGGCTGCTGGATTCGGCGGGGCCCTCCGAGTGGGTGCACACCGATCCCTGGCGGGTCCTGCGCATCCAGTCGGAGTTCATCGAGGGCTTCGGCACGCTCGCCGAGCTGCCGCCCGCGATCAGCGTGTTCGGATCGGCCCGTACGCCGGAGGGCTCGCCCGAGTACGACGCGGGCGTACGGATCGGCAGCGCGCTGGTCGACGCCGGCTTCGCCGTGATCACCGGTGGCGGACCGGGCGCCATGGAGGCGGCCAACAGGGGCGCCCGCGAGGCGAACGGCATCTCGGTCGGCCTCGGCATCGAGCTCCCCTTCGAGCAGGGGCTCAACCAGCACGTCGATCTCGGCCTGAACTTCCGGTACTTCTTCGTCCGCAAGACGATGTTCGTGAAGTACAGCCAGGGCTTCGTCGTCCTGCCGGGCGGCCTGGGCACGCTGGACGAGCTGTTCGAGGCGCTGACCCTGGTCCAGACCCAGAAGATCACCCGCTTCCCGATCGTGCTGTTCGGCACGGAGTACTGGGGCGGCCTGATCGACTGGCTGCGGGGCACGGTGATCGCCCAGGGCAAGGCCTCGGAGAAGGACCTCTACCTGTTCCACGTCACGGACGACGTGGACGAGGCGATCGCGCTGGTGACGAAGGAAGTCGGCAAGTAGCACCCCCGGCCCGGGCCCCGTCCGGCCCGGGCCCCGCCCCTCAGGCCAGGCCGCGCCGGGCGACGGCTGCGCCGGCCTCCGGCCGTCGGGGTCAGGCCAGGCCGCGGCGGGCGACGGCCGGGGGGCGGTGGCCCTGGATCGAGCGGACCATGTCCAGGATCTGGCGGGTCTCCTCGACCTCGTGGACGCGGTAGACCTGCGCGCCGAGCCAGGCCGAGACCGCCGTCGTGGCCAGGGTGCCCAGCAGGCGCTCCTTGACCGGCTTGTCGAGGGTCTCCCCGACGAAGTCCTTGTTGGACAGGGAGACCAGCACCGGCCAGCCCGTCGCCGTCATCTCGTCCAGCCGGCGCGTGGCCTCCAGCGAGTGCCGGGTGTTCTTCCCGAAGTCGTGACCGGGGTCGATCATGATGGCGTCCCGGCGGACGCCCAGCGCCGCCGCCCGCTCCGCCAGCCCGACCGTCACGCGCAGGACGTCCTCCATGACGTCCTCGTACGCGATCCGGTGCGGCCGGGTGCGCGGTTCGACACCGCCCGCGTGGGTGCAGACCAGGCCCGCGCCGTGGCGTGCGGCGACCTCCGCCAGCTTCGGGTCCACGCCGCCCCAGGCGTCGTTGAGGACATCGGCGCCGGCCTCGCACACCGCCTCGCCGACCTCGTGCCGCCAGGTGTCCACGCTGATCACCACGTCCGGGTGGCGGCGCCGGACCTCGGCCACGAAACCGACCGTGCGCCGTGCCTCCTCGGCCGCGTCCACATGCTCGCCCGGGCCCGCCTTGACCCCGCCGATGTCGATGATCGCGGCGCCCTCGGCGATCGCGTGCTCGACCCGGTCCAGCGCCGGCTCGTCGCGGAACGTCGCGCCCTGGTCGTAGAAGGAGTCCGGCGTCCGGTTCACGATGGCCATGATCACCGGCTCGTGGGTGTCGAACTCGCGCCTGCCCAGTCGCAGCATCCTGCTCTTTCCTCCTTCGGCGACCCTTGCGCCTCGCCAGCGACCTTAACCTGGTGGCCGGAGTCTCTCAGGGGAGTTGATCGTGTTCTTCTTCTTGATGATCGCGCTGGTCGTGGTCGTGGCAGCGGTCACCCTGGCGGTGATCGGCGGCGGCTCGGAGGCCGTCCTGCCGGAAGCGGAGCCGGACCGGGTGGCGGACGGGCTGCCGGAGACCCGGCCCGTGGTGCGGGCGGACATCGACGCGCTGCGGCTGCCGGTCGCCCCGCGCGGGTACCGGATGGCCGAGGTGGACGACGTACTGGAGCGGCTCGCGGCCGAACTGGCCGAGCGGGACGCGCGGATCGCGCAGCTGACGGCCGCGCAGGCGCCCGCGGCGCCCGCCGACGCCGCTCCGCAGGACGCGCCCGGGCACGTCGACCTCAGCAAGGGCGGTGAGCGGTGAGCGGTCCGGTGGCGGGCGCGGACGGGCTGCTGCGCTGCCCGTGGGGGCTGTCGACACCGGACTACGTGGCCTACCACGACACCGAGTGGGGCCGGCCGGTCCACGGCGACGACGCGCTGTACGAGCGGCTGTGCCTGGAGGCGTTCCAGTCGGGGCTGTCGTGGCTGACGATCCTGCGGCGCCGGGAAGGGTTCCGCAAGGCCTTCCACGACTTCTCGATCGCGGCGGTCGCGGAGTTCGACGACCGCGACGCCGAGCGGCTGCTGGCCGACGAGGGGATCATCCGCAACCGCGCCAAGATCGAGGCGACGCTGGCCAACGCGAAGGTCCTCGCCGGATGGGAGCCGGGGGAGCTGGACACCCTGATCTGGTCCCACGCCCCCGAGGAGCCGGGAGCGGCCCCGGCGACGGTCACCGAGGTCCCCGCGGTCACCCCGCAGTCCACGACCCTCGCCAAGGCCCTGAAGAAGGCCGGCGTCCGCTTCGTCGGCCCCACGACGGCCTACGCCCTGATGCAGGCCTGCGGGCTGGTCAACGACCACCTGGCCGGCTGCGTCTTCCGCGACCCGGCCTGACCCGGCCCGACGGCCCGGCCCCGTCCGGGGCGGGCCGGGCCGCGGCGCGGGCGTCGTCAGCGGCCGAGGTACTTCGGCGGCTGCTTCGCGAGGAAGGCCTGGACGGCGATGCCGTGGTCCTCGGAGGCCCCTGCACGCGTCTGGAGGACGTCCTCGTGCTCCAGCGTCTCGGAGAGCGTGTGGGAGGCCCCGTAGGCCAGGGACTCCTTCAGCGCGGCGTAGGCGACCGTCGGTCCGGCGGCCAGGGTGCGGGCCACGGCCTCCGCCTCGGCGTGCAGGAACTCCGAGGGCACCAGGCGGTTGACGATGCCGAGCTCGTACGCCTCCTGCGCCTTGATCGAACGCGGGAAGAGCAGCAGGTCCGAGGCGCGGGAGGCGCCGATCAGCCGGGGGAGGGTCCACGAGACCCCGGAGTCGGCGGTCAGCGCCACCCCGGCGAACGAGGTGTTGAAGGAGGCGGTGTCGGCGACGACCCGGAAGTCCGCCGCCAGCGCGAAGCCGAAGCCCGCTCCGGCCGCCACGCCGTTCACCCCGGCCACCACGGGCTTGGGCATCTCGGTGAGCGCCCGCACGATCGGGTTGTAGTGGTCGGCGACCGTGTTCATGGTCAGCGAGGAACCGGTCTCGCGGTCCGAGGCCAGGTTCCCGATGTGCTCCTTGAGGTCCTGGCCCACGCAGAAGGCCCGGTCGCCGGCGGCGGTGAGCAGGACGGCCCGCACCGCGCCGTCCGCGGCCGCCGCCCGGACCGCGTCGCGCAGGGCGACCTTGGCCTCCGTGTTCATCGCGTTCATCGCGTCCGGACGGTTGATCGTGATGGTGGCGAGTCCGTCGGTCACTTCGTAGAGCACGCTGTCGGCCATGGCAGGGGGTCCCCCTTCGTCGCAGGCTTGGCTACCGGTCGGTACTGTCCGGTACAAGGGCCAGCATGGCGGACCGGACGTGGCACGCACATGTGATGTGCGTCAAAGAAAGCGGATGCCGCTTCCCGGCTGCGGCGGCGAAGTATCGCAGGCGGATCCCCGAAATGAGTGGTTTTGGTCGAGCGCGTTGCCCAAGCGTTCCCGGGCGATGTTGGTCATCGGGTCCTGACATGCGGGATAATGGCTGGGAAGCAATGTGTTCGATGCCGGGTATTAGGCGCCTGAATGGGGCCGTCGGCTGACGATGAGCTGGTTTCAGGAAGGGGAACGAGCATGGCGGCCATGAAGCCGCGGACGGGCGACGGCCCGCTCGAGGTCACCAAGGAGGGGCGGGGCATCGTCATGCGCGTACCGCTCGAGGGCGGCGGTCGGCTTGTCGTCGAGCTGACCCCTGATGAGGCGGACGCCCTGGGTGACGCCCTGAAGAAGGTCGTCGGCTGACCCCCCGGGGACACTGACAGCACTTCCACCTTCTGCGTTTCTGCATTCTCTGCACTGCCCCGACCGCGATCCGCGGCCGGGGCAGTGTTGTGTCGTCCTCCCCGGACCCGACCATTCCGGAGCCGTGCCGTGACCTTCACCCCGCCCGCGCCGCCCGCCTTCGCCGACTGCACGCCCCGCCAGAAGGCCGCCCGGGTCCTCTCCGACGTACTGGCTCCGGCGAACCTGGTCGTCGCGCTGCTGCTGCTCGTCGGATGGCACAGCACCACCTCGTGGGCCGGGCTCGGCTGGGGTCTGTTCGCCGCCCTGTTCTGCGGGGTGGTCCCGATCGGGATCATCGCCCTGGGCGTCCGCCGGGGTGCGCTGACCGACCAGCACATCCGGGTGCGGCGCCAGCGCGTCGTCCCGATGGCCCTGAGCCTGGTCTCCGTCGTCGCCGGGATCGCCCTCCTGCACGCCCTGGGCGCCCCCCGGCAGGTGTTCGCGCTCGTCGTCGCGATGCTGGTGGGCCTCGTGTCCTCGCTGCTGGTCACGGTCGTCTGGCAGATATCGATCCACATGTCGGTGGCCGGCGGCACCGTGATGATCCTGCTGCTCGTCCTCGGGGCCCCGGTGCTCCCCGCGGCCCTGGTCGCCGCCGCGGTGGGCTGGTCCCGGCTGGTGCTGAGGGCGCACACCCCGGCCCAGCTCCTCGCCGGCACCGCGCTCGGCGGCACGGCGGCCCTCACTTTCGCGCTCCTGAGCTGACCGCGGGGCCCGCGGGCGGGTCCGGGAGGTCAGCGGCGCACGGCGCACAGCAGGCCGTCGCCCACCGGGAGCAGCGCGGCCTCCAGGGCGGGGCTCTCGCGGACGCTGCGCAGCAGCTCGCGCACGCGCAGCACCTCCACCGGCTGGGCCGCGGAGTCGACCGTACGGCCGTCGGAGAAGACCCCCTCGAAGCACACCAGTCCGCCGGGGCGCAGCAGCCGCAACGATTCGGCGAGGTAGTCGAGGGACTCGGAGGGGTCCCCGTCGCAGAAGACGAGGTCGTACCCGCCGTCCGCGAGCCGGGGCAGTACGTCCAGGGCGCGGCCCGGGATGAAGCGGGCGCGGTTGCCCGCGAAGCCGGCGGCGCGGAAGGCCTGGCGGGCGAAGGCCTGCCGGTCGGCCTCGGGATCCACGGTGGTCAGCACCCCGTCGGGGCGCATTCCGTGCAGCAGGTGGATGCCGGAGACGCCGGTTCCGGTGCCGATCTCGGCGACCGCCTTGGCGTCCGCGGTGGCGGCCAGCAGGCGCAGCGCGGCCCCGGTACCGGGGGAGACGGACCTCAGGCCCGCTTCCCTGGACCGGTCACGGGCCCATCGCAGAGCGTCGTCCTCGGCGACAAACGCGTCGGCGAACGCCCAGCTCGTCTGCCGGTTGCCGGTAATGACCCTCTCCTGTCCCCATAGTTGGCGCAACGGTGACTGTATCCGTTGACGTCGGGAACCCGCAGATGGGACCGGGCGTTGTGCAGGGTGGAAGCGGGATCAGAAGGGACGCCGCCGGGCAGATCGACGGCCGGGAGCGCTCCTGGGCCTAAGTCTCGCGTAAAGATACTGCAAAAACGCTTATCCGGAGCTGACAGAGGGGGTGGCTATGGTAGGGACTCCGCTGGACACCACCAGAGCCGATAGGGGAGGTGCGGCTGCGCCTGTGGATCGTGGGGGCGTGTTCAGACGCCTCTTCTGGTCGGCCGGTGAGCCGAAATCCGTGACCTACATTGCTGACCGCTTCCACACCGCAGACACCGCAACCACCGCGAGCTTTGCCGCCGATGCGGGCTCCCAGGCGTGGACCCCTCCTTCGTGGGAGGAGATCGTCAGCACGCACAGCGCGCGGGTCTACCGCCTTGCCTACCGTCTGACGGGCAACCAGCACGACGCCGAGGACCTGACCCAGGAGGTCTTCGTCCGCGTCTTCCGCTCGCTGTCCACCTACACGCCGGGCACGTTCGAGGGCTGGCTGCACCGCATCACCACGAACCTGTTCCTGGACATGGTCCGCCGCAAGCAGCGCATCCGCTTCGACGCGCTCGGCGACGACGCCGCCGACCGGCTGCCGAGCCGTGAGCCGTCCCCCCAGCAGGTGCTGCACGACACGCACTTCGACGCGGACGTGCAGCAGGCGCTGGACACCCTCGCCCCCGAGTTCCGCGCCGCCGTGGTGCTGTGCGACATCGAGGGCCTGTCGTACGAGGAGATCGCCGCGACGCTGGGCGTGAAGCTCGGCACCGTGCGCAGCCGTATCCACCGGGGCCGCTCGCACCTGCGCAAGGCGCTCAAGCACCGGTCCCCCGAGGCCCGCGCGGAGCAGCGCGCGCTGGCGGGTGTGGCGATGGGCGCCCCCGGCGCCGGGGGAGAGGGCGGAGCCGAGTGAGCGAAGTCAGTCCGTCCCCCGCCGAACAGCACCTGGGCGACCGGCTTGCCGCCCTCGTCGACGGGGAGCTGAAACACGACGCCCGCGAGCGGGTCCTGGCCCACCTGGCGACCTGCGCCAAGTGCAAGGCCGAGGCCGATGCCCAGCGCCGTCTGAAGACCATGTTCGTGGAGAGCGCGCCGCCGCCGCTGTCCGCCGGACTGCTGGCACGCCTCCAGGGACTGCCCGGCGGCGGTCTCGACGACCCGTCCGGCCCCGCCGGTCCGCCCGGCCCCGGCGCGAGCGACCCGTTCGAGGCCTTCGCGTACGGGCTGCCGGTCGCCGTACGTCCGCAGCAGCAGGAGGGCTTCCGGATCCATGAGGTGGGCCGTCCGCGACGCCGGTTCGCCTTCGTGGCCGCCGGAGCCGTCTCGCTGGCCGCGCTCGCGCTCGGCGGCTCACTGCCGCTGGAGGCGGACCCGAACCTGCGCGGGGACTCCCCGGCCCCGGCCTCCCGGCCCGGTCCCGCCCTGCCCGTGACCGACGCGGGCGCCCGTGACCGCATGCCCACCCCGGCGGCCGTCCCGAGCCTCATGTCGGCCGTCGCGACCCCGCTGCCCCCGCTCCAGCCCTCCCCGCAGATCCCGGCCCGTCCGGTCTCCCTGCTGCGCTGACGCGGGACCTGATTGAATCTGCGGCACATGCGCATAGGTACGCGGGGAGCGCCGATGGCCGACAGGCAGCAGACCGATCCGGCTCCGCAGTGGTGGAGCCGGCCCGAGGGGACGCCCGACGAGGGCCGCCGCGGAGGGGTTCCCGCGCCGCGGCCCGAAGCAGGGGACGAGGCGGGCGCCGGGAACGGCGTACCGCTCCAGGACGCCTCCCCCGCCCCGGAGACCGCCGCACAGACCGCCCCCGCCGCCGACGCGGGCGACGGGGCCCGCCCGGTGCGGTACGACCCGTGGGCCGTGGAGCCCCTCCAGGTCGTGGACCGGGGCCGGGAGCCCCGCGGGATCCGGCTGTGGCAGGTGGTGGCCCTCGGCGTCGGGACGGCGCTGTTCGCAGGCGGGATCGGCGGATACCTCGGCGTGCTCGCCGAGCGGCAGAGCAGCACCCGGCTGGAGCTGCCCCAGGCGGCGGCCGCCGCCGACAAGGGCCGGGCACCCGAGAGCGTGGCCGGGATCGCCGCCACCGCCCTGCCCGGGGTCGTCACCCTGCACGTGCGGGGGGAGAAGGGCAGCGGCACGGGTACCGGCTTCGTCCTCGACCAGCAGGGCCACATCCTGACCAACAACCACGTGGTCGCCGACTCCAAGGAGATAGCGGTCACCTTCAGCACCGGCGAGAGCGTCACCGCCGAGCTGGTGGGCCGCGACTCCGGCTACGACCTGGCCGTGGTCAAGGTCAGCGGGGTGCGCGGGCTCCAGCCGCTGAGCCTGGGGAACTCCGAGAACGTGAAGGTCGGCGACCCGGTGGTGGCCATCGGCGCGCCGTTCGACCTCTCCAACACCGTCACCGCCGGCATCATCAGCGCCACCGGCCGGCCCGTCACTGCGGGCGGCGACAAGGGCGACGGCAGCGACATCAGCTACGTCGACGCGCTGCAGACGGACGCCCCCATCAACCCGGGGAACTCCGGCGGCCCCCTCCTCGACTCCAAGGCCCGCGTGGTCGGCATCAACAGCGCGATCCGCGGGGCCGACAAGGACGACCCCAGCCGGCAGGGCGGCTCCATCGGCCTCGGCTTCGCCATCCCCATCAACCAGGGCAAGCGCGTCGCCGAGGAGCTCATCCGCACCGGCCGCGCCACGCACCCCGTCATCGGGGTCACCCTCGACATGGACTACACGGGCGACGGAGCCCGGGTCGGGGACAAGGGCGAGGACGGCAAGCCGTCCGTGGTCGCCGGCGGACCGGGCGCGCGCGCCGGCATCCGGGCCGGGGACGTGATCACCAAGGTCGACGGCCAGCGGGTACGCGGCGGTGACGAGCTGATCATCAAGATCCGGGCCCACCGCCCGGGCGACCCGCTGACCCTCACGGTCCTGCGCGACGGCCGCGAAAGCACCCTGAAAGTGGTCCTCGGATCGGCGAACGGCTCATGATCGTGTCATGACGGCCGGGTGAAACCGCGGCGGAGGTGGTACGCAGGTATGGGCCCGCGGGCAACGGCGGGTACCGTGTGTCGGGGCCCGAAGTGATGGAGAGCCGAGGAGCGGCAAGGTGTTCAACGACATAGGCGCACTCGAACTTGTCACGATCGTGGTGCTCGGCATTCTCGTCTTCGGACCGGACAAGCTGCCCAAGGTCATTCAGGACGTCACGGGCTTCATCCGCAAGGTCCGTGCGTTCTCGGACAGCGCGAAGCACGACATCCGCTCCGAACTCGGCCCGGAATTCAAGGATTTCGAGTTCGAGGACCTGAATCCGAAGACCTTCATCCGCAAGCAGCTGAACGAGAACGAGGACCTCAAGGACCTCCGCAGCAGCTTCGACCTCCGCAAGGAGCTGAACGACGTCTCCGACGCGGTCAAGAGCTCCGCGTCCGACCCGGGCGCCCCGGCCTCCCCGAACACCGCCGCCACGCCCGCCGTGACCGGCCCGGACCTGCTGAAGAAGCCCGCCGCACCCGCCGCGGACCAGCGCTCGCGCTTCGACGCCGACGCCACCTGACGCGCGGCCTGCCCGGCGATCCGCGGTCGGATGGCTATCCTCCATCTGTCCGGATCGCAGGACGCCCGAGGGAGGGGGTCCCCCCAGCACAGCGAGGGGGAGGGCCGTTCCGGACCCCACGGAACGAGAGGCCGCCCAGATGGAGACGACGAGCAGCAGCCGGGTAGGGGCGCAGACCGCGGAGGCCCTCGCCCCCGCCGACGCGCCCGGCCAGGAGCCGGATACCGGACCGCACAGCCATACGCAGCCACAGGAGGCCGCCGCGCCCGTACCGGCGGCCCGCCGGACGGCCGAGGGGTTCCTGGCCGCCGACTTCCCCTGGTACGGGCTGGACGGGGCCTTCACGGGCCCCCGGTGGCTCATGCAGGTGGCCGTCGCCGCCGACGGCACCGTGGAGCACGGCTCCACCGGCCACGGGGACGAGCCCTCCGCCCGGGGCGAGATCGCCACCGGTGAGAAGGAGCGCTTCGCGGTGGTCATCACCGTGGCGAGCAATCCGCTGCGGCGCAGCGGGGACGGCACCGGCGTGCTGGAGGCCACCTCGGTCGCCTCGGCGGCCTGGCTGGCCGGCTCCGGGCTGCTGGCGTACAGCTGGCCCGGACAGATGGACCACTCGCTGCGCGACGACTGGCTGGACCAGCAGACCGAGGCCGCCTGGGAGCTGGCGGACGACCTGGACGGCGAGGACTGGTCCACGCTGTCGCTGCCGGTGGACGGGGAGCCGACGCCGTTCCACTACCGCGAGTCGGAGTTCGGGTGGGTGCTGGCCGGGTCCACCGGCAGCGGTGTCCACCTGGGTGCGTTCGGCCGCGGCATGAGCGCGTACGGGCTCGGCTTCGCCGCGATCGCGGACCTCGGTTCGTACGAGTGACGAGCAGCCGGTCCTCGGCGGCCACCGACCGCTGAGGACTGAGCACCGGCCCGCGGCGCGATGCGACGGACCGGTACGCGGAAGGGCGCCGCTCGGCGAGCGGCGCCCTTCCGCGTGGTGCGGGACCCGTCAGAACTTGTTGCGCGGGGTGATGCCCAGGGACATGCCCGACAGGCCGCGCGCCCGGCCGCCCAGCTTGCCCGCGATCGCGCGCAGGGCCGCGCCGGCCGGGGAGTCCGGGTCGGACAGGACCACGGGCTTGCCCTCGTCGCCGCCCTCGCGCAGCCGGACGTCGATGGGGATCGAGCCCAGCACCGGCACCGTCGCGCCGACCGTCTTGGTCAGGCCGTCGGCGACCTTCTGGCCACCGCCCGAGCCGAACACGTCGACCATCTCGTCGCAGTGCGGGCACGGCAGGCCCGACATGTTCTCGACGACGCCGACGATCTTCTGGTGGGTCTGCACGGCGATGGAGCCGGCCCGCTCGGCGACCTCGGCCGCGGCCTGCTGCGGGGTGGTGACGACGAGGATCTCCGCATTCGGCACGAGCTGCGCCACGGAGATCGCGATGTCGCCGGTGCCCGGCGGCAGGTCCAGCAGCAGTACGTCCAGGTCGCCCCAGAACACGTCGGCCAGGAACTGCTGGAGCGCGCGGTGGAGCATGGGACCGCGCCACACCACCGGCGCGTTGCCCGGGGTGAACATGCCGATGGAGATGACCTTCACGCCGTGCGCCGACGGCGGCATGATCATGTTCTCGACCTGGGTGGGACGCCCGTCCACACCCAGCATGCGCGGCACGCTGTGGCCGTAGATGTCCGCGTCGACCACACCGACCTTCAGGCCGTCGGCCGCCATCGCCGCGGCCAGGTTCACCGTGACGGAGGACTTGCCGACGCCGCCCTTGCCGGACGCGACCGCGTACACGCGGGTCAGCGAGCCCGGCTTGGCGAAGGGCACCTCGCGCTCGGCGGTACCGCCGCGCAGCGTGGCCGCCAGGTCCTTGCGCTGCTCGTCGCTCATCACGTCGAGGGTGACGGCGACGGAGGTGACGCCCGGGACCTTCTCGACGGCCTCGGTGACGTTCTTCGTGATGGTCTCGCGCATCGGACAGCCCGACACCGTGAGGTAGACCGTGACGGCGACCTCGCCGCCCTCACCGATCTCCACCGATTTGACCATGCCGAGCTCGGTGATCGGCCGGTGGATCTCGGGGTCGTTCACCGTCGCCAGTGCGTCCAGGATCGCGTCCTGCTCAGGCACGGCGGCGGAGCTTGTGTCGGTAGCCATGTACCCGATGGTACGGCTCGGCAGCAGGCCGCAGGAAAGCCCGTCAGCGGTCGCCTTCATCACGTTCGGCGGGGAATAGACGGCGCTCGTCCATCTCCTTGATCAGGTCCTGGAACTCGGACCTGATCCAGTCGCGCGTGGCGACCTCGCCCAGGCCCATCCGCAGGGCGGCGATTTCCCGCGTCAGGTACTCCGTGTCGGCGATGGACCGCTCGTTCTGCTTGCGGTCCTGCTCGTGCGTGACCCGGTCGCGGTCGTCCTGCCGGTTCTGCGCGAGCAGGATCAGCGGGGCCGCGTAGGAGGCCTGGAGCGACAGCATCAGCGTCAGGAAGATGAACGGGTACGGGTCGAACCGCAGGCCGTCCGGCGCGAAGATGTTCCACAGCACCCAGACGATGATGACCAGGGTCATCCAGACGATGAACCGTCCGGTGCCCAGGAACCGCGCCACCCGCTCCGAGAGCCGCCCGAAGGCCTCCGGGTCGTACTCGGGCAGCAGCGACCGGCGCGGCGCGCGCGGCTGGTCCAGGCGCACCCGCGAGCGCGTCAGCGCGCTCGACCCGGTGCTCGACGGCTTCGCCGGTCTTTCGCCGGAACGTTCCGCCGCGTCCGCCGCCAGCCCGTGCTCGCGGGCCTGCATCCGCGCCTGCTCGCGCCGCTCCCGGATCTGCTCACGGCGCCGCTCGCGCGCCTGCTCGCCCCGCCCCCGGTCGAAGCGTCCTCGCTCAGTGGCCACCCACGGCCTCCTCGGAATGGAAGTCCGTCTCCCGCCAGTCGTCCGGCAGCAGGTGGTCCAGTACGTCGTCCACGGTCACCGCGCCCAGCAGCGAGCCGCTCTCGTCGACCACCGGCACCGCCACCATGTTGTAGGCGGCGAGGTGCGTGGTCACCGCGGGCAGCGAGGCGTTCGGCCGCAGCGGCGGCAGGTCCGTGTCCACGATGGAGCTGACCAGCGTGAACGGCGGGTCCCGCAGCAGCCGCTGGAAGTGCACCGTGCCCAGGTACTTGCCCGTCGGCGTCTCGTCCGGCGGCCGGCACACGTACACCTGGGCCGCCAGCGCGGGCGACAGGTCCGCCTGCCGTACGCGGGCCAGCGCGTCCGCGACCGTCGCGTCCGGCCGCAGCACGATCGGCTCGGTGGTCATCAGACCGCCCGCGGTGTTCTCCTCGTAGGACAGCAGGCGGCGCACATCGGCCGCGTCGTCCGGCTGCATCAGCGTCAGCAGCCGCTCCTTGTCGTCCTCCGGCAGCTCGGACAGCAGGTCGGCCGCGTCGTCGGGGTCCATCGCCTCCAGGACGTCGGCGGCGCGCTCCTCCTTCAGCTTGCCGAGGATCTCCACCTGCTCGTCCTCCGGCAGTTCCTCCAGCACGTCCGCGAGCCGGTCGTCGTCGAGGGCGTTGGCCACCTCGGCGCGCCGCTTGGGCGTCAGGTGGTGCAGCACGTTCGCCACGTCGGCCGGGCGCATCTGCTCGAAGGTGGCGACCAGGTTCTCGGCGCCCTGCCCGTGCTCCTCCAGCGAGAAGCCCGTCACCGCCGACCACTCCACCGTCAGGGCCTCGCCGCGCCGGCGCAGCGCCCCCGACTTTCCCTTCCGTACGAAGATGCGGTCGATCTCCCAGTCCCGGCGGGCCGGCAGCTGCTGGATGGCCACGTCCAGGACGGTGACCTCCTCGCCGCTCGCGACCAGCGTCACCCGCCGGTCCAGCAGCTCGCCCAGGACCAGGCGTTCGGTCGGGCGCTGCTCGAAGCGCCGCATGTTGACGACACCGGTGGTGATGACCTGCCCGGACTCCACACCCGTGACCCGGGTCATCGGCAGGAAGATCCGGCGCCGGCTGACGACCTCGACCACCAGGCCCAGCAGTCGCGGCGGACGGCCGCCGACCCGGAGCATCGCCACGAGGTCGCGGACCCGGCCGACCTGGTCGCCGTTGGGGTCGAAGACGGGCACACCCGACAGATGCGAGACGAAGATCCGCGGGGCGCCTGCAACCATCCGAGCGCCTCCTAGAGCGTCGATCAAGAGTCGTGCCGCCCCTCAGGCTAGCCCGTGCCGCGGCCAAGCGTCCTGGTGGGGCGGTCCGCCCGGGGGCCGGTGCACACCGGGGCGCGGTCGCGGGACGAAGCCTACGGGCGGGTACGCTGCCTGCTGCTCGCAGACGACCGACGAGAGGCACCCACCCGTGACCGCCTACTTCCCTGCCGCGCGGCTGCGCCGGGCCGCCTTCATCGGTGCGCTGTGCGCAGGCCTCGCCGTCACCGGTACGGGCTGCGGGGACGATCCCGACGAGGGCACGAACGGCGTCGGCAAGCTCTCCGCCGACAAGATCGAGGCGAAGGCGAGGGCGGCCGCCACGGAGGCCGACTCGGTGCACCTGTCCGGCACCCTGGTCAGCGGCGGCAAGTCCTTCACGCTCGACATGCGGCTGAAGGCGGACGGCGGCTCGGGCGAGGTGAAGTCGAAGGACGACACCTTCCAGCTGCTGCGCGTGGGGGAGCAGCTGTACCTGAAGGCGAGCGCGGCGTTCTGGGGCCAGTCCGACTCGGCCGGCAAGCTCGGCGACAAGTACGTGAAGGTGCCCGAGGGCGACCCCTCGTACAAGCAGTTCCGCGGCTTCACCGACATGGACGTGCTGCTGGACGGGCTGCTCGGACTGGAGGGCAAGCTCGCCAAGGGCTCGTACACCAAGGTCGGGCACACCCGCGCGGTCCAGGTCACGGCGAACGAGGGCAAGGGCGGCAAGCTGTCGGTCTCGCTGGAGGGGACCCCGTACCCGCTGATGATGGAGCGGGCGGGCGGCGCCGGCCGGGTGGAACTGGCGGAGTGGGGCAAGACGTTCCCGCTGGAGGCGCCCGCGCAGGACCAGACGGTCGACTACGGGTCCCAGCTGCCCACGACCAAGGACCAGGGCGCCGGCTCCGCCCCGGCCCCCTCCAAGGGCTCCGGCCAGGGCGCGAACCCGACCAAGCCCTAGGCCGTCTTCCTGCGCTTCAGCAGCAGCTTCGGCAGGCCCGCCGGGATGGCCCGGCGGGTCGTCGCCGGGGACGGCAGCGGGGCCGCGACCAGCGAGCCGTCCGGCAGCCGGTCCCGGACCGCCTCCGGCTCCAGCCGCAGCAGCCGGCACTCCCGGGCCCACCGCTCCGTCATGTTCTCCGAGTCGGGCGCGTTCAGCCGCTTGCCCTTGAGCTCGGCGACCGCCGCCGTCCACTCCTCGCTGCGGGGCGCGATCTCCCGTACCGTCGCCGTCCAGGCCACCAGCCGGCCGCCCTTGTCCTTGCTCCGTACGGTCACCTCGGCGGTCGCACCGTCCGCCAGCCCGGGGAACGGCTGCTCGCCGGGCCCGTCGCCCAGCACGTGGGCCGCGCCCTCCACCCAGGCGTGCCACAGGGCGCGGTCGGCCCCGCCGCCGCGCACCCAGATCAGGCCGGACTTCTTGGTGGCCTCCTCGACGAGGGCCAGGTCGAGCGTGCTGAGAGTCATGCCGACAGGGTAGGCGTTCCGCCGGTACGCGCGAGCGGGCGTCCGGGGGACGGGCGGCCCGGGTCAGAGCCAGCCGTTGCGGCGCAGCGCGCGGTGGATCGTGAAGCAGGAGGCGGCGATCGCGGCCATCACCATCGGATAGCCGTAGCGCCAGTGCAGTTCGGGCATGTGCTCGAAGTTCATGCCGTACACCCCGCAGATCATCGTCGGCACGGCGATGATCGCCGCCCAGGAGGTGATCTTGCGCATGTCCTCGTTCTGGGCGACCGTCGCCTGCGCGAGGTTGGCCTGGAGGATCGAGTTCAGCAGTTCGTCGAAGCCCACGACCTGCTCGTGCACCCGCGCCAGGTGGTCGGCGACGTCCCGGAAGTACTTCTGGATGTCCGGGTCCACCAGCCGCATCGGCCGCTCGCTCAGCAGCTCCATCGGCCGCAGCAGCGGCGAGACCGCCCGCTTGAACTCCAGTACCTCGCGCTTGAGCTGGTAGATGCGGCCCGCGTCGCCGCCGCGCGCACTGCCCTTGGCGGGGGCCGCGAACACCTCGCTCTCCACCTCGTCGATGTCGTCCTGCACCGCCGCGGCGACCGCGATGTAGCCGTCGACGACGTGGTCGGCGAGGGAGTGCAGGACCGCCGAGGGGCCCTTGGCGAGGAGGTCGGGGTCGTCCTGGAGACGGTGGCGCAGCCCCTTGAGGGAGCCCTGCCCGCCGTGCCGGACGGTGATGACGAAGTCGGGGCCGGTGAAGCACATCACCTCGCCGGTCTCCACCACCTCGCTGGTGGCGGTCAGTTCGGCGTGGTCGACGTAGTGGATCGTCTTGAAGACGGTGAAGAGGGTGTCGTCGTAGCGCTCCAGCTTCGGACGCTGGTGCGCGTGGACCGCATCCTCCACGGCCAGCGGGTGCAGTCCGAAGGTGGCGGCGATCCCGGCGAACTCGGCCTCGGTCGGCTCGTGCAGGCCGATCCAGGCGAATCCGCCGTCCTCGCGGACCCGGCGGATCGCCTCACGGGGCGTCAGACAGGCCGGACCCAGCATCCGGCGCCCGCCCCGGTACACGGCGCAGTCGACCACCGCGCTGCTCGCCGACGGGTCGCGGGTGGTGTCGTAGCCGGGCTGTACGGGGGTGGCCCTGCGCAGGGACGGACGTACGGCCGCACGCAGGTAGGGCAGCATCGACATGGCAGGCTCCTTCTCGCGCACGGCTGCGGACCGTACGGGTGGGAGACCCTCCACCGCGGGCGGGCAGGCCCGAGCAGGGGGAGGGAACAGGACGGGAGGACAACGTTCTGCCGTCGCTCTTCTACTGATCAGCGGATCAGGGGGATCGAGCGGATCAAAGGGGGCGGGATGCGCCCGTCACAGAAGTGGAAGAGCGATTGGTACTGCACGATCGACTTCGGTCCACCGCAGCCCCACCTCCTCCGGCCGGTCCCCCGTGAGGGACGTCCTGTCGTCGGGGCACTGAGACACCGCTTCTGCGTGCGGCCCCGGACAGCTGTCAACACTATCAGCCGACGGATGGTCAAGACCCGCCCTTTACCCGGCTGATACGAGTTCTATGCTCGCTTCATGGCAGAAATTCTGGCTCTTGTGGAGGCCCGGCTGCGGACGGCGTTCGGTGAACCCGACGCACGCGCCGCCGTCACCTTCCTGGGCACCGACCGCATCGAGGTACTCCGTTTCGCCGAGGGCGACCTCGTGCGGTACGCGACCCTGGGGATGTCCGCGCATCCGATGACCGATCCGACCGCCGTGGTCGCCGACCCCGTACGGGGCCCGCGCGCCGAGCTGGTGCTGACCGTACGGGCCGGGCTGGCGGCCACGGACAAACTCCTGCGCCCGCTCGCGGTGCTGGCCGCGTCCCCGCAGGTGGAGGGCCTGATCGTGGCCCCCGGCGCCTCGCTGGACGTGGGCGAGCCGCTCTGGGACGGGGCCCCCTTCAGCTCGGTGCTCGTGGCGGAACCGGGCGGTCTGGTCGAGGACCTGGAGCTCGACGAGCCCATGGACCCGGTGCACTTCCTGCCCCTGCTGCCGATGACGGCGAACGAGGCGGCCTGGAAGCGCGTGCACGGGGCCGCCGCCCTCCAGGAGCGCTGGCTCGCGCGCGGGACGGACCTGAGGGACCCTTTGCGTACCGCTGTCGCACTGGACTGACAGCCCGGACGGGTGAGCGTGCCTTGACGGGGGGCCGGGCGGGGAGGAGCGTGGCTTCCTATGAGGGGTGAACCAAGTTGCCCGAAGTGCGGCGGACGGGTCAGGGCGCCCGGACTCTTCTCCGACTCCTGGCAGTGTGTGGTGCACGGTGCTGTCCACCCCCTGCAACCCGTCATCCCGCCCAGCGTCGAAGGTCTGAGCGTGGTGGCGCACCGGGCCCGGGTGCCCGTGTGGATGCCGTGGCCGCTTCCGGTGGGGTGGCTGTTCACGGGGGTCGCGTCCGCCGGTGACGACCGCAGCGGCGGGCGGGCGACGGCGGTGGCCTGTTCCGGCCCCGGACCGCTGGGCGGCATCGGAGAGCTGCTGCTGATCGCGGAGGAACTGGGCGTGGGCCTCGGCGCGCGGTACGCGGGCATCGACGGCCTCGACCCCGGCTCGTCCATCAACGTCTCGGCGCCGCCCCACGCCAAGGTGGTGGCCGCCGGCCGCCCCACACCGCTGTGGCACGTGAACGACGGCCCGGACGACCGGGCCGTCTTCGCCGGCGAGGCGCGCGGCCTGTGGCTCTGGGCGATCGTCTGGCCGGAGCAGTCAGGCCTGCTGATGTACGACGAGCTCGTCCTCACCGACCTGCGCGACGCGGGCGCCGAGGTCGAGCTCCTTCCGTGCGGGGCCCTGAGCCCGCGCATCCTGGGACCTGCCTGAGGGGTCCCTCCGCCCGGTTATCCTGGAGCGTCCCCCGTTCGTCCGATCCATGGAGCCAGGCTGTGCGCATCGACCTGCACGCCCACTCCACGGCCTCCGACGGTACGGACACCCCCGCCGAGCTGGTGCTGGCCGCCGCCGGCGCCGGGCTGGACGTGGTGGCGCTGACCGACCACGACACCGTACGCGGGCACGGCGAGGCGATCGCGGCCCTGCCCGCCGGGCTGACGCTGGTGACCGGGGCCGAACTCTCCTGTCGACTCGACGGCGTCGGCGTGCACATGCTGGCGTACCTCTTCGACGCCGAGGAGCCCGAGTTCGCCCGGGAGCGGGAGCTCGTCCGCGACGACCGCACCCCGCGCGCCCGGACCATGGTCGGCAAGCTCCAGGACCTCGGCGTCGACGTCACCTGGGAGCAGGTGGCGCGGATCGCCGGTGACGGCTCGGTCGGGCGGCCGCACATCGCCACCGCCCTCGTCGAACTGGGCGTCGTGGACACCGTCTCGGACGCCTTCACGCCGGACTGGCTGGCCGACGGCGGCCGCGCGTACGCCGAGAAGCACGAACTCGACCCCTTCGAGGCCGTGCGCCTGGTCAAGGCGGCCGGCGGCGTCACCGTCCTCGCCCACCCCGCCGCGGTCAAGCGCGGCCGCTGCGTGTCCGAGTCGACGCTGGCCGAACTCGCCGGTGCGGGCCTGGACGGCATCGAGGTGGACCACATGGACCACGACACCGACACCCGTGCGCGGCTGCGCGGCCTGGCGGCCGAGCTCGGCCTGCTGACGACCGGCTCCAGCGACTACCACGGCAGCCGCAAGACCTGCCGCCTCGGCGAGTACACGACCGACCCCGAGATCTACGGCGAGATCACGCGCCGCGCGACCGGGGCCTTCCCGGTGCCGGGCGCCGGCGGACGCGAGCGCTGACCGGCCGGATCCGGCCCGCTCCACCCGTCCCCCCTTCTTTTCTTCGCGACACCCCTCTCTCCTGCAAGGCATCACTGTGTTTGATTTCGCCGTCTTCGGATCCCTTTTTCTCACCCTTTTTGTGATTATGGACCCCCCGGGGATCACGCCGATCTTCCTCGCCCTGACCTCCGGCCGCCCCGTCAAGGTGCAGCGCCGCATGGCCTGGCAGGCCGTCTGCGTGGCCTTCGGTGTCATCGCGGTCTTCGGCATCTGCGGCCAGCAGATCCTGGACTACCTGCACGTCTCCGTCCCGGCGCTGATGATCGCCGGTGGTCTGCTGCTCCTCCTCATCGCGCTGGACCTGCTCACCGGCAAGACCGACGAGCCGAAGCAGACCAAGGACGTGAACGTCGCCCTGGTCCCGCTGGGCATGCCGCTGCTGGCCGGGCCCGGTGCCATCGTGTCCGTCATCCTGGCCGTGCAGAAGGCGGACGGCGCTGCCGGACAGGTCTCGGTCTGGGCCGCGATCGCCGCCATGCACGTCGTGCTGTGGATCACGATGCGCTACTCGCTCGTGATCATCCGGGTCATCAAGGACGGCGGCGTCGTCCTCGTCACCAGGCTCGCGGGCATGATGCTCTCGGCGATCGCCGTCCAGCAGATCATCAACGGCGTGCTCCAGGTCGTCCGCGGCGCCTGACGCCCGCGGAGCCGGCGCCCGCGCCCTGCGCGCCGGCTGCCGCGCGCCCGCTCATGCGAACGCCCCCGCACCGGGATCGGTGCGGGGGCGCGAACGTTCTTCGTGCGATGCGTCAGCAGGACGCACTCTCGGCCGGTCGGATCAGAATGCGCTGGCCGACGGCTGCGGCGTGCTGCACGATCCGGTTGACGGAGGCCGCGTCGACGACGGTGCTGTCCACGGCGGACCCGTTGACGTCGTCCAGGCGCAGAATCTCGAAGCGCATGGGGCTTCTCCCTTCGTCAGTGTTTCTCCTTGCACTGTGTCAACGAAGTGTAGGCCGCAATCATTCCCTACGCTAAGGAAATTTTTCGACTACCTAACTACAAGCTGGTGCAGGAGTCCCAGAACGAGGCCAGCGCACGGGCCGTCGTCGCCGGATCCTCGGCGTTCGGGGAGTGGTCCGTCCCCGGCACGATCACCCGCCGCGCACCCAGCCGCCGGGCCGTCTCGTCCAGCAGCGGCACGGGCCACGCCTGGTCCACGGCCCCGGACAGCACCAGCATCGGCAGGTCGACCCGGCTCAGCTCCTCGATCCGGTCGGGCTCGCTGATCAGCGTCCGGCCGGTGGCGATCAGCTGCTCGGGAACGGTGGCCAGCCACCGCTCGCGCAGGAAGTGCGCCAGCTCGGGGGAGTCCGCCGCCGCGTCCTCGGGATCGTGGGCCCGCATCGCCGCCCAGATCCCGGGCATGTCGTCGCCCATCGCCTCCAGCGCGGCCACCAGCAGCTTCGTCCGCGCCTGCTGCTCCTCGGAGATCGCGGCCGGTCCACTGCTCATCAGGGTCAGCGAGGCGAAAGGAGCGGGATCGCGCAGCACGGCGGCGCGCGAGATCAGCCCGCCGAGCGAGTGGCCGACCAGGTGCACACGGTCCCCGCCCAGCGCGCGGACCTGCGCGAGGACGTCCCGCGCCAGCTCCTCCAGGGCGTACGGGGCCTCCTCGCGCGGGCCCGGGCTCTCGTGCTGGCCCCGGCCGTCCACCGCGACCACCCGGTACCCGGCGGCGGCCAGCGGCTCCAGGAGGCCGATGAAGTCCTCCTTGCTGCCCGTGAAGCCGGGGACCAGCACGGCGGTGCCCCGGACGGGCTCACCGGCCTCGTGCACGGCGAAGGGACCGCGGTCGGTGTCGAGGAGGTACGCACGGGCGGCGGCGGGCAGGGTCAGGCGCGGCGGCTTGCTCATGGCCCGAGGTTACCGGCCCGTACGGCGCCGGGCACGGCGCGGACAGGCCGATGGCCCCGGCCCCCTCGGAAGGGGGCCGGGGCCATCGGCCCGGTGCTGTGTGCGGCCTACGCCTCGGGCGCGGCCGCGACCTTGCGGGTGCGGGTGCGCTTCGGCTTGACCGGCGCCTCCTCGGCCACACCGGCGGCCTCGGCGGCCGCAGAGGCCTCCGGGGCGACCGCGACGGCCTTGCGGGTCCGGGTGCGCTTCGGCTTGACCGGAGCCTCCTCCGCGACCGCGGCGGCCTCGGCGACGACCGGAGCGGCCTCCGCGACCTTGCGGGTGCGGGTGCGCTTCGGCTTGACCGGGGCCTCCTCGGCGATCACGGCGGCCTCGGCGACCGGGGTCGCCGCGACGGGGGCGACGGCCGGAGCGGCCTTGCGGGTGGGCGTGCGCCGGGCCCGGACGGGCTCGACCAGCGGCGGCATCTGGAAGTCCGGCTCCGGCTCGGTCGGGGCGACCTTGCGGGTACGGACGCGCTTCGGCCTGGCCGGTGCCTCCTCGGCGACCGGGGTCACCGGAGCGGCCTCGGCGACCGCGGCCGGAGCCTCGGCGACCGGCGCGGCCACGGCGGTCTGCGTCGAGACCGCGGCCACCCGGGTGCGGCGGCGGCGCGGACGGCGCGGCTCGTCGGCGGCCGGGGCCGCGGGGGCCTCGGGAGCCTGGACCGGGGTCACCGCGGCGGTGGCCTCGGCGCCCTCGGCGAGCTCCGATCCGCCCCGCGTACGGCGGCGCTGGCGCGGCGTACGGGTACGGGCCGGACGCTCCTCGGTCACCACGGCGGCGGCAGCCGGACCGGAGCGGCCGCCACGGCCACCGCGGCCGCCGGTCTCGCCCAGGTCCTCCAGGTTCTCGGCCTTCAGGCCGGCCCGCGTGCGCTCGGCGCGCGGCAGGATGCCCTTGGTGCCGGCCGGGATGTTCAGCTGCTCGAACAGGTGCGGCGACGTGGAGTACGTCTCGACCGGGTCGTGGAAGTTCAGCTCCAGCGCCTTGTTGATCAGCTGCCAGCGCGGGATGTCGTCCCAGTCGACCAGGGTGACGGCGATGCCCTTGTTGCCCGCGCGGCCGGTGCGGCCCACACGGTGCAGGAAGGTCTTCTCGTCCTCCGGCGTCTGGTAGTTGATGACGTGGGTCACACCCTCGACATCGATACCGCGCGCGGCGACGTCCGTGCACACCAGCACGTCGACCTTGCCGTTGCGGAACGCGCGCAGCGCCTGCTCGCGCGCACCCTGGCCCAGGTCGCCGTGGACGGCGCCGGAGGCGAAGCCGCGCTTCTCCAGCTGCTCGGCGATGTCGGCCGCCGTGCGCTTGGTACGGCAGAAGATCATGGCCAGGCCGCGGCCCTCGGCCTGCAGGATGCGGGAGACGAGCTCCGGCTTGTCCATGTTGTGCGCACGGAAGACGTGCTGCGTGATGTTGGCGACGGTCGCGCCCTCGCCGTCCTCGGAGACGGCGCGGATGTGGGTCGGCTGCGTCATGTACCGGCGGGCCAGACCGATGACCGCACCCGGCATGGTCGCCGAGAACAGCATCGTCTGACGCTTCGCGGGCAGGTAGGCCATGATCTTCTCGACGTCGGGCAGGAAGCCCAGGTCGAGCATCTCGTCGGCCTCGTCCAGCACGAGCGCCTTGACGCGCGAAAGGTCGAGCTTCTTCTGACCGGCCAGGTCGAGCAGGCGGCCCGGGGTGCCGACGATCACGTCGACGCCCTTCTTGAGCGCCTCGACCTGGGGCTCGTACGCGCGGCCGCCGTATATGGCGAGGACGCGGACGTTGCGGACCTTGCCCGCGGTCAGGAGGTCGTTGGTGACCTGGGTGCACAGCTCGCGGGTCGGAACCACCACGAGGGCCTGCGGGGCGTCGGTCAGCTGCGCGGGGGTGGCGCGGCCGGCCTCGACGTCCGCCGGGACGACGACCCGCTCCAGCAGGGGAAGGCCGAAACCGAGCGTCTTGCCGGTACCGGTCTTGGCCTGGCCGATGACGTCCGTGCCGGAGAGGGCGACGGGGAGGGTCATCTCCTGGATCGGGAAGGGGGACACAATGCCGACGGCCTCGAGGGCTTCGGCCGTCTCGGGAAAGATCCCGAGGTCTCGGAACGTAGTCAGGGTGCTGCCTCTTCTGTGAGACGCGGCGCGAGGCGGCGAGGGGGGTCGTACCGTGCCGTGCTTGCAGTACTGCTACGTACGAAGCTGCGCGGGACCACTAGCCTTCGCTCAAGCGCATCTGCCGCTGAGGGGGCCCCTCGTGGGAGGCGGTACATATGAACGTACGCACCACACCGAGGGCGGTCGGTTGGAGCCGATCGGGCCACCGACCGGGCATCCTCATTCGGATGGCCCGCCGAGTGTTCGGCAGGCGCATTACCACTGTACCCCGGAATCGCGCAGGTGTGTCGGGTGAATTCACCGGGCAGGCGCGTTTAGCTGGACAGGCAAGGATCCGGCGTGATGACTTGAAGGGCCATTCGGCGGGCTATTGTGCGGAGCATGTCGACCGTAGAAAACGCCTCGCCCGCCGACGACAGCGCCCCCACCGAAGCCGTGGGTATCGCCTCCCAGGACTGGGCCGCCGCCTCTGCCTCGCCGCAGTACCGGGCCGCCGTCGTGGACCTGCTCGGCGCGCTCGCGTACGGAGAGCTCGCGGCCTTCGAGCGCCTGGCGGAGGACGCGAAGCTCGCGCCCACCCTGGACGACAAGGCCGAGCTCGCCGCGATGGCCTCCGCCGAGTTCCACCACTTCGAGCGGCTGCGGGACCGGCTCGCGGCCATCGACGTCGAGCCCACCGCCGCCATGGAGCCCTTCGCGAAGGGCGTGGACGACTTCCACCGCCAGACCGCGCCGTCCGACTGGCTGGAGGGCCTGGTCAAGGCCTACGTCGGCGACTCCATCGCCAGTGACTTCTACCGTGAGGTCGCCTCCCACCTGGACAACGACACCCGTGCGCTCGTGCTCGGCGTGCTCGACGACACCGGCCACGGCAACTTCGCCGTCGAGAAGGTGCGCGCCGCGATCGAGGCGGACCCGCGCTGCGGCGGCCGGCTCGCGCTGTGGGCCCGCCGGCTGATGGGCGAGGCCCTCTCGCAGGCCCAGCGCGTGGTCGCCGAGCGCGACGCGCTCTCGACCATGCTGGTCGGCGGCGTCGACGGGATGGCGGCGGGCTTCGACCTGGCGGCCGTCGGCGAGATGTTCACCCGGATCACCAAGGCGCACACCAAGCGGATGGCGGCCCTCGGCCTCGCCGCCTGACCGGACGGCTCCGTACCGCTCGATGCCTCGGCCCCGGCGCGCTGTGTGCGTGCCGGGGCCGAGGCATGGGGTGCGAGGTCCAGCGGCCAGGGGCCGGGGGTCAGGGATCAGCGATCGGGGTCAGCCCCGCGACGGGAGCGAAAACGGAGTCCTGTGGGACTGCCTGCGGGGCCCTGTGGCCGGACGGAGCAGCAGCGAGAGCACCACGGCCGACACCAGCACGCCGCCGATGAGGGTCGCGGTCAGGGTGTTGTGCCCGGGGCCCAGCGCGAAGTGGGTGAGATACGCCCCGAACAGCGCTCCCAGCACTCCGCTGACCAGCACCACTCTGAGGGAAGGCAACCGGCTCGCGAGCACTCGGGCGGCCGTCGCGGACAGGGCGAGGCCCAACAGAGCGGAGCCGAGCACTTCCAGCAGCAGCATCAGGTCTCTCCCATACGTCAGGGCAAACCGGGTCACTGCGGTCCTACCCGAAGCGGAAGAAACAGAAACGGCCCGGTGGGATCAACCACCGGGCCGTTCCAAAGAGTTCTCAGAGCGCGCCGAAGCCGACCTTGCGCACGCTCGGCTCGCCCAGGTCGACATACGACAGGCGGTCGGACGGCACCAGGACCTTGCGGCCCTTGTTGTCGGTGAGGCTCAGCAGCGGCGCGGTGCCGGACAGCGCGGCGGTGACGATGCTCTCCAGCTCCTCGGCGCTCAGGTCGCTCTCCAGCACGATCTCCCGGGGTGCGTGCTGCACGCCGATCTTGACCTCCACGGCTTTGTCCCTCCGACGATCCGTTCGCGCGATCAGCCGCGCCGTACGCGGTCCACATTAGCCCGGAGAGGGGACGCGGACCGCGCAGAGCGGACACGCTCGCAGCGAACACCCGCCGCGATCCGGTCCGTCAGGACTCGGTGCCGTGGAGCGGGAAGCCCGCGATACCGCGCCAGGCCAGGGAGGTCAGCAGGCCGACCGCCGTGTCGCGGGCGACCGGGCTCTCGCTGGAGAGCCAGTAGCGGGCCACGACCTGCGACACCCCGCCCAGGCCCACGGCCAGCAGCATCGACTCGTCCTTGGACAGGCCGGTGTCCTCGGCGATGACGTCGGAGATGGCCTCGGCGCACTGGAGGGAGACCCGGTCGACGCGCTCGCGCACCGCCGGCTCGTTCGTCAGGTCGGACTCGAAGACCAGCCGGAAGGCGCCGCCCTCCTCCTCCACGTACGCGAAGTAGGCGTCCATCGTCGCCGCCACGCGCAGCTTGTTGTCCGTCGTCGACGCGAGGGCGGTGCGTACCGCCAGCAGCAGGGCCTCGCAGTGCTGGTCCAGCAGCGCCAGGTACAGGTCGAGCTTGCCGGGGAAGTGCTGGTACAGCACCGGCTTGCTCACGCCGGCCCGCTCGGCGATGTCGTCCATCGCCGCCGCGTGGTAGCCCTGCGCGACGAAAACCTCCTGGGCCGCGCCCAGGAGCTGGTTGCGCCGGGCTCGGCGCGGCAGTCGCGTGCCCCGCGGACGCGCTGCCTCGGTCTGCTCGATGGCTGTCACGCCGCCTCCCACTTTCTCTAAGAACACAGTGCGCTCTGCGCCGCGCGGCCATCGTACTTTTCGGTAACCGAATCTGGAGGGTTCAAGCCGAGTTTTCTCGCGGTACGGACGGCCCGGAGGCGCTGGTCAGCGGTTTGATCAGCACTTTGGTCGGTGCTCGGTCGGTGCCCGGTCGACCGGGGGTCAGCGGTAGTCGTCCTCGTCCAGCGGCACCACCCGGGCCTGCTCGGCGGCATCGCCGTCCGCGGCCTCGCCCGCAGCGCCGGCCGTGATCGGGTCGTCCTCGTCCGGCCGGAGCTCGGCCAGCTGCTCCGCCACATCCGCCTCGGGCGCCTCAGGATCGAGGGTTTCCGGAAACTGCTCCCGGAAGGTGTCCGGCTCCGCAGGGTCGACAGTCATGCCGCTCCCCTCGCTTCCTTGTGCTCACTTACGAGCCTAGGAGGATCGCGGACCCACCGCTATACGGATCCGCGCTTCTTCTTACCGGTCCGTTTTTTGTGATGGCGAACACAAGAAGTGGAGCGTGATCGTCTCGTAACATTGCCCGCATGTCTTCGACCGAGCTGCCGGGCGTACGCTCCACCACCGAGCCGTCCACCCCGGTGGGCGCCGTCCGGGTGGCCGAGGGTGAGCAGGTGCGCACCGTGTCCCTGCCCGGGCTGGAAGTGAACGTCCGGCACCGGCCGCCCCTGCGTACGGGGCTGCCGCCCGCGCTGTTCGTGCACGGACTCGGCGGTTCCTCGCAGAACTGGTCGGACCTCATGGCGCAGCTGGCCGACACCGTCGACGGCGAGGCCCTGGACCTGCCCGGCTTCGGCTGGTCCCCGCCACCCGCCGACCGGGACTACTCCGTCACCGCCTTCGCCCGCGTCGTCATCCGCCACCTCGACGCCGCCGGGCGCGGCCCGGTCCACCTGTTCGGGAACTCCCTCGGCGGAGCCGTCTCCACCCGGGTCGCGGCCGTCCGGCCCGACCTCGTGCGCACGCTGACCCTGGTCTCGCCCGCCCTGCCCGAACTGCGCGTGCAGAAGTCGGCCGTGCCGACCGCGCTGCTCGCCGTGCCCGGCGTGGCCGGGCTCTTCAACCGGATGATGCGGGGGATCGGCGCCGAGCAGCGCACCCGGGGGGTGACGGAGCTCTGCTACGGAGACCCCTCCCGGGTGACGCCCGAGGGATTCCGCAACGCCGTGGAGGAGATGGAGCGCCGGATGGCGCTGCCGTACTTCTGGGAGGCGATGACCCGCTCCTCGCGCGGCATCGTCGACGCCTACACCCTCGGTGGCCAGCACGGACTGTGGCGGCAGGCACAGCGGGTTCTCGCACCCTCCCTGCTGGTCTACGGTGGCCGGGACCAGCTGGTCTCGTACCGTATGGCGCACAGGGCGGCCGCTGCCTTCCGCGGTTCGCGGCTGCTGTGTCTGCCCGAGGCCGGACACGTGGCGATGATGGAGTACCCCGGGGTGGTGGCCGCCGCCTTCCGGGAGCTGCTGAACGACACCGGAACGGGCGAGAGTGACCGATATACCGAAAACGGCAGAGGCTGAGGACCGTGGGACGACATAGTCGCAAGGCCCCTGCCCCGGCACCCGCCCCGGCGCCCTTCCGGCCGCAGCCGGATCCGGAGCCCGCGCCGCGGCCGTACGAGGAGCCGCCCGCCGCGTACTGGCCCGAGCCGACCGTCACCCACCACGGGTACGTCTCCCCGGACCGGCCCGCCTCCGCCGCACGCACCGGGGGACACCCCCAGCAGTACGAGTCCGGCGGCGCCTGGGGGGCGCGCCCCGACTCCGTGTACGGCGACTGGCACGGCGTGCGGCGCCCGCCCGGCGCCACCACCACCACCACCGCGTCGGCCGCGGCCGCTCCCGCCGCCCTCCTGGACTCCGACACCCCGGCCTTCGGCACGCCCGCGGTGGGGTTCCCGCAGGTCACCCTGACGCAGCCGGGCGCTCCCGCGCCCGCCCCCGGACCGGCGCACGACTTCGGCTTCGACCTCGATCCCGTCACCTCCACCGGCGCGCACCGCCGCGTGCCCGGGCCGCGCAGGCCCGTCGATCCGGTCGAACCCGCGGACGCGGGCGCCGAGGCGGACGCCTCCGCCGAGGAACCGCCCGGCTCCGGCCGCGGCCTGAAGGTCCGTACGTACACGGGCATGGCCGCCGCGGCCGTCACCACCGTCCTCGCCGTCGTCGTCGCGGGCCAGGTGCTCATGGACGAGGACGGCGGCCGGGCCGGTGCGCAGGCCGCCGCCGGCAACAGCCGCGCCGACGAGGGCGCCTCGCGCTCCGACGGCCGCTCGATGCCGCCGCAGGCGGCCGCGCCCGCGGCGCCGTCCGCCCACGCGCCCGCGCCGGAGCTGTCGTACGAGCAGCAGATGGCGGTGCAGCTGCCGCTCGACGCGAAGCTCGCGGGCCCCGGGACCTTCGACACCGTGCCCGGCGTGGCCAAGGCGCCCGGCAAGGGCAAGCTTGTCCGCTACCGGGTCGACGTCGAACAGGGCCTGGGCCTGGACGCGCAGCTCTTCGCCGAGGCCGTCCACCGCACCCTCAACGACGACCGCAGCTGGGGCCACGGCGGCAGCAAGACCTTCGAGCGGGTCCCGGGCGGCGAGGCCGACTTCGTGATCACCCTCGCCAGCCCGGGGACCACCGGCGTGTGGTGCGCCAAGTCCGACCTGGACACGACCGTCGAGAACGTCTCCTGCGACTCCGCGCGCACCGAGCGGGTGATGATCAACGCCTTCCGCTGGGCGCAGGGCTCCGCCACGTACGGGCCGGAGCAGATGTTCGCCTACCGGCAGATGCTCATCAACCACGAGGTCGGACACCGGCTCGGACACGACCACGTGAACTGCCGGACGCCGGGCGCACTCGCGCCGATCATGCAGCAGCAGACCAAGTCCCTCACTATCAACGGCATCGAATGCAAGCCCAACCCATGGGTTTTCCCCGGGAATTGATGCCGGGGAATGCCGCCCCGCCCGTCGGCCGGGCGGGGATGCGCGTTGACAAGGCGTCCGATCATCGGCCATCGTTCTCCGCATGTCGCACCACCACACCATGACCGCGAGCGCCGCCATTGAGCTGGCGCTGCTTGGTGTGACCGCGCACAGCGTGGCCGACATCCTCTGTCGCTGACGCCTGCCCGCAAGCGCCGCGACCCTCTTCGAGTTCCTTCGCCGCGCCCGGGTGCACGTACGCCCGCAGGCGCGGCCTCCTCATGTTCCGGTGCCCCATTGGCACCGCTGTCGACCGCTGCCCCTCGCGTGGCCCTTCCGCCCTTCCTTCACGCCGAGAGGTCTTCACACCCATGTCTTCCGCCGGACCCGACCGTCATCTCATAGCGCGCCGCGTGGCCGCCGTCACCGTCAGCCTCGTCCTGGCCGGGGGCGCCGTGGCCTGCGGCCCCGAGGACGGTGCGGACAAGGCCGGTTCGGGCGGCAAGCCGGGCGCCGCCGGTGCGCCGCAGAAGGGCGGCACCCTGACCGTCCTCAACTCCGAGCCGCAGAGCGACTTCGACCCGGCCCGGCTCTACACCTCGGGCGGCGGAAACGTTCCCTCGCTGGTCTTCCGTACCCTGACCACCCGCAACCGCGAGGACGGCGCGGCCGGCGCCAAGGTCGTCCCGGACCTGGCCACCGACACCGGAAAGGCCAACGCCGACGCCACCGAGTGGACGTACACCCTCAAGGACGGGCTGAAGTACGAGGACGGCTCCCCGATCACCAGCGCCGACATCAAGTACGGCATCGAGCGGTCCTTCGCCGCCGAACTGTCGGGCGGCGCCCCCTACCTGCGGGACTGGCTGGTCGGCGGCGAGACGTACGAGGGCCCGTACAAGGACGGCGGCAAGGGCCTCGACTCGATCGTCGTGCCCGACCCGAAGACGATCGTCTTCAAACTCCGCAAGCCCGAGGGCGAGTTCCCCTTCGTCGCCACGCAGACGCAGTTCGCGCCCGTCCCCAAGGCCAAGGACACCGGGGTCAAGTACGAGGAACACCCCGTCTCCTCCGGCCCGTACAAGGTCGTCAAGAACGACAACGACGGCGAGCACCTCACCCTGGAGCGCAACGAGCACTGGGACGAGAAGACCGACGAGGAGCGCAAGGCCTACCCGGACAAGATCGACGTCCGCTCCGGCCTCGACGCCGCCGTCATCAACCAGCGCCTGACCACCAGCTCGGGCCCCGACGCCGCCGCCATCACCACCGACACCAACCTGGGCCCGGCCGAGCTCGCCCAGATCGGCGACAACAAGGAGCTCGCGGGCCGCGTCGGCACCGGCCACTTCGGCTACATCAACTACCTGGCCTTCAACCCGAAGGTGGCCCCCTTCGACAACCCGAAGGTGCGCCAGGCCATCTCCTACGCGATCAACCGCACCAGCGTGATCAACGCCGCGGGCGGCTCCGCACTGGCCGAACCGGCCACCACCTTCCTGCCCGAGCGCGAGGCCTTCGGCTTCGCCCCGTACGACCACTTCCCGGCGGGCAAGACCGGCGACCCGGTCAAGGCCAAGGAGCTGCTGAAGGAGGCCGGCTTCCCCGACGGCCTCTCCATCACCCTGACCCACTCCACCGCGCAGAACCGCCAGACCAGCCCCGAGGTCGCCACGGCCGTGCAGCAGGCGCTCGCCGCCGCCGGGATCACCGTCAAGCTGGAGGGCCTGGAGAACAACGCCTTCAACGAGAAGCGCTGGGACGTCAAGAACACCCCCGGCTTCTTCCTCTCCCGCTGGGGCGCCGACTGGCCCTCCGGCGCCCCCTTCCTCGCGCCGATCTTCGACGGCCGGCAGATCGTGACCAACGGCTCCAACTACAACCACGCCCAGCTCAACGACCCGGCCGTGAACGCCGAGATCGACGAGATCGCCAAGCTCACCGACCTCGCGGCGGCCGGCAAGCGCTGGGGCGCACTCGACAAGAAGATCGGTGAGCAGGCCCTGGACGTGCCGCTCTTCCACCCGGTCTACAAGCGGCTCGTCGGCAAGGACGTCAAGAACGTCGTGATCAGCGACTGGACCGGCGTCCTCGACATCTCGCAGGTCTCCGTCAAGTGAGCGTCGCCCTGAAACAGCCGGCACCGCACCCGCCGGTGCCCGCGCCCGGGGCCCCCGCCCCGGGCGCGGGCGTCGCCCGCCAGGTCTGGCGGCGCGTGCGCCGACGTCCGGCGGCCCTCGCGGCCGGCGGGGTGCTGGCCCTGCTCGTCCTCCTCGCCCTGGCCGCGCCCCTGCTCGCCCAGCTCACCGGCCAGGACCCGAACGCGTACCACGACGACCTCGTCGACTCCGCGCGCGGCGGCGTCCCGCTCGGCTCCTTCGGCGGGATCTCCGCCGACCACTGGCTCGGCGTCGAGCCGGGCACCGGCCGCGACCTGCTGACCCGGCTCCTGTACGGCGCGCGGATCTCCCTGCTCGTCGCCCTGGGCGCCGTCGTCGTACAGACCTTCGTCGGCGTCGGCGTCGGACTCGCCGCCGCGCTCGGCGGCCGGTTCTCGGGCCAGCTCATCGGCCGGTTCACCGACGTGATGATCGCGCTGCCCATGCTGGTCATCGGCATCGCCCTCACCGCCGTCGTCCCGCCCGACTTCCCGCGGCCGCTGCTGCTGATCCTCATCATCGGACTGCTCGACTGGGGCGGCACCGCCCGGATGGTGCGCGCCCAGGCCCTCGCCCTGCGGGGCCTGGACTTCGTGGACGCCGCCCGGCTCGCGGGGCGGGGCAGGCTGGGCATCGCCCGCCGCGAGCTGCTGCCCTCGCTGGCCGCGCCCGTCATCACCATCGCGGCGATCAAGGTGCCCACCGCCATCGTGGCCGAGGCCTCGCTGTCCTTCCTCGGGGTCGGCGTCAAACCGCCCACGCCCTCCTGGGGGCAGATGCTCTCCAGCGCGCAGACCTGGTTCCGCGCCGACCCGACCTACGTCCTGCTCCCGGCCGGGCTGCTCTTCGTCACCGTGCTCGCCTTCACCGTCCTCGGTGACGCCGTCCGCACGGCCCTCGACCCGCGCGAAGGCTCCCGCCTGCGGGTCGGCACCAGAAAGGAGCGCACGGCGTGACCCGCTTCGTGCTCAAACGGACCGGCGGGGCACTGCTCGTGCTGCTCACCCTGTCCGTCATCGTCTACGCCCTCTTCTACCTCGCCCCCGGCGACCCGGCCCGCCTCGCCTGCGGAGAGCGCTGCAACCCGGCGCAGATCGCCCAGGTCCGCGAACAGCTCGGACTGAACGAATCCGCCCCCACCCAGTACCTGCACTTCCTCCAGGGGCTGCTGGTGGGCCGCGACTACTCCGGCGGAGCAGGCCTGCTCCTGCACTGCGACGCGCCCTGCCTGGGATTCTCGTACCAGAACGACCAGCAGGTCACCGCGCTGATCCTGGACCGGCTGCCCGCCACCCTGTCGCTCGCGCTGGGCGCGCTGATGATCTGGCTGGTGGTCGGCGTCGGCACCGGACTGCTGTCCGCGCTGCGCCGCGGCGGCATCACCGAGCGGGCGCTGACCGTCCTCACCCTCGCCGGGACCGGCACCCCCGTCTTCATCCTCGGTCTGCTGCTGCTCATGACCGTCTGCGCCTACCTCCAGTGGCTGCCGTTCCCCACCTACGTGCCGCTGACCGAGGACCCCGAGCAGTGGGCCTGGAACCTGCTCCTGCCGTGGGTGACGCTCGGCCTCTTCGAGAGCGCCAAGTACGCCCGCCTCACCCGAAGTTCGACCCTGGAGACCCTTGCCGAGGACCACATCCGGACGTTCCGCGCCTACGGGGTGGGGGAGCGGGCAATCGTCACCCGGCACGCCGTGCGCGGCGCCGTCGCCCCCGTGATCGCGCTCAGCGCCGTGGACTTCGGCACGATGATCGGCGGCGCCGTGCTGACGGAGTCGCTGTTCGGGATCCCCGGCCTCGGCAAGACCCTCATCGACGGGGTACGGCTCGTGGACCTGCCCGTCGTGGTGGGCGTCGTCCTCGCCATCGGCACGGCCGTGGTCCTCGCGGGCGCGATCGCCGACCTGCTGTACGCCGCCGCGGACCGAAGGGTGACCCTCGCATGACGCCATCGCTGGTGGAGGTCACCGACCTCGTGGTCGACTTCCCGGTCGGCGGCGCGGGGGAGTACGTACGGGCCGTCGACGAGGTCTCCTTCACCCTGGAGGCCGGCCGCGCCCTGGGCATCGTGGGCGAGTCCGGCAGCGGCAAGTCCACCGTGGCCACGGCCCTGCTGGGACTGCACCGCGGTACGGGCACCCGCCTCGGCGGCACCGTCCGGGTGGGCGGCACCGACGTGGCCGCCGCCTCGGCGGCCGAACTGCGCCGGCTGCGCGGAGGTACCGCCGCCATGGTCTTCCAGGACCCGTTGAGCTCCCTGGACCCGTACTACGCCATCGGCGACCAGATCGCCGAGGTCCACCGGATCCACGCCGACGTCTCCCGGCGGGCCGCCCGCGCGCGGGCCGTCGAGGTGCTCGACCGGGTGGGCATCCCGGACGCGGTACGCCGATCCCGCGCGCGGCCGCACGAGTTCAGCGGCGGCATGCGCCAGCGGGCCCTCATCGCGATGGCGCTGGCCTGCGAGCCGCGGCTGCTGATCGCCGACGAACCGACCACCGCGCTGGACGTCACCGTCCAGGCCCAGATCCTCGACCTGCTGCACGGGCTGCGCGAGGAGCGCGGGCTCGGGCTGCTGCTGGTCACCCACGACGTGGGCGTGGCGGCGGAGAGCGTGGACGAGGTGCTGGTCATGCGGGGCGGCCGCGCCGTCGAGCGGGGTGAGGTGGCCTCCGTGCTGGCCGCACCGTCGCAGGCGTACACGCGGGAACTCCTGGCCGCCGTACCGAGGCTGGACGGTCCGCGCCGCTCCCGGGGCCCCGCCCCGGAACCTGCGCCCCGAACGCCGGCGGGGCCGGATGAGGGGCCGCAGGTGCCGCCCGTCGTGGAGGCCTTCTCCCTGCGGCGGGAGTTCGGGAGGGGGCGGCGGAAGGTCGCCGCCGTCGCCGGGGTGTCCCTCGCCGTGCACGCCGGGGAGACCCTCGGGATCGTCGGCGAGAGCGGCTCCGGCAAGAGCACCCTCGGACGGATGCTGGTCGGACTGCTGGAACCCGGCTCCGGGCAGGTGCGCCGGGACGGCGTACCGGTCACCGGCATCGCGAGCGGGGTGCAGATGGTGTTCCAGGACCCGGTGTCCTCCCTCAACCCGCGCCGTTCCGTGGGCGAGTCGATCGCCGACCCGCTGCGCGCCGCCGGGGAACGGGACGAGGCGGCCGTACGCGGCCGGGTGGAGGAGCTGCTGCTGCGCGTCGGGCTGGAGGCCGAGCACTACGACCGGTATCCGCACGAGTTCAGCGGAGGCCAGCGCCAGCGGGTCGGCATCGCGCGGGCACTCGCGCCCCGGCCCCGGCTGATCGTCTGCGACGAGCCGGTCTCCGCCCTGGACGTGACCACCCAGGCGCAGGTCACCGCCCTGCTGGCGGAGCTCCAGCGGGAGCTCGGCATCGCGCTCGTCTTCATCGCGCACGACCTGGCGGTGGTCCGTCAGGTCAGCGACCGGGTGGCCGTCATGCGGGCCGGCGAGATCGTCGAGGAGGGTCCGGTGGACGAGGTCTACGACCGCCCGGCCCACGCCTACACCCGGCAGCTGCTGGCCGCCGTACCGGCACTCGATCCGGCGCTGGCCGCGGGCCGCCGCAGGTCGCGGCAGGAGGTCTTCGCCTAGGCGCCTTCCGGCGGGGCCGGGGCTGTACTTCTAGCGTGCTCGAACGCGAACCGTACGGGAAAGTTACGACTCTTCACCCCTTCCGGTGGCGCGACGGACAACCGTCCGTCGCGCCTTCGGCATATCCGCTTGAGTTCTCCCGCGGCGGGTCGCCTGACCGAACGGCGACCGCCTGAACGGGAGATCGGGGGTGCCACTCGTGCGGATCGGACTGCTCACGGAAGGTGGTTATCCGTATGCGACGGGAGAGGCGAGGCTGTGGTGCGACCGGCTCGTGCGCGGGCTCCCGCAGCACGAGTTCGAGGTCTACGCACTGAGCCGCAGCGCCGAGCAGGAACGCGCCCGGGTGCCCCTGCCCGAGCACGTCACCCGGGTCCGGACGGCCCCCCTGTGGGCCCCCGCCGACGACGGGCGCAGCTACTCCCGGCGCGAGCGCCGGCGCTTCGTGGACTGCTTCCGGGAGCTGGTCCACGGGATCTGCGCCGGGCAGCCGCAGCCCTTCGCCGCCGGGCTGTACGGGCTTGCCGGACTCGCCCGCGAACAGGGCGGGATGTACGCGGCGCTGCGCTCCGAGTCCGCGGTGCGCGCCCTGGAGTCCGCCTGCCGGGCCCCCGGCGCGGCGCGCACCGTGGCGACCGCCCAGGTGAGCGACCTGCTCCAGTTCGTGGACGAACTGGAGGTCATGCTGAGGCCGTTGTCCCTCGACTGGTACGAGGAGCCGGGCGGTCTCGGCGAGGCCGACATCTGCCACGCGGCCGCGGGCGGCGTGGCGGCACTCCCCGGACTCCTGGCCAAACGCTTCTTCGGGGTCCCCCTGCTGGTCACCGAGTACGGGGTCCAGCTCCGGGCCCACTACCTGGCCCAGCTCGACACCGGTGACGAGCCGGAGACCCGCCCCGCCGTACGCGCGCTGCTCGCCGCCTTCCACCTGCGGCTGGCCACCGAGATCTACGCCCGCGCCGACTTCCTGACCCCCGGCAACGCCCACGCCCGGCGCTGGCAGGAGCGGTGCGGAGCCACCCGGGAGCGGCTGCGGACGGTCTACCCGGGCATGGAGGCGGACCGATTCGCCACCGTCGGCGAGGCCCCGGACTGCGGGGACCCCGACACACTGGTGTGGGTGGGCCGCATAGAGCCCGCCAAGGACCTCATCGCCCTGCTGCACGCCTTCGCCGAGGTCCGCCGGGCGGCACCCGGCACCCGGCTGCGGATCTTCGCCACGGCCGTGGTCCCCGGCTACCTCGCCGACTGCCGGTCCCTGGCCGCCCAGCTCTTCCCCGACGAGGCCGCCGACTCGGTCACCGTCGGGGAGAACCCGGTCACCTTCGAGGAGGTCGGCGGACCCGACGCCCCCACCTCCGCCGAGGCCTACGGCGCCGGGCGCGTCGTCGTGCTGTCCTCGGTGATCGAGGGCTTCCCCGTCACGCTCGCCGAGGCGATGCTCTGCGGGCGCGCCACCGTCTCCACCGACGTGGGCGCGGTGTGCGAGGTCATCGGCGGTACGGGGCTCGTCGTGCCGCCGCGCAACCCCCGGGCACTCGCCGAGGCCTGCCTGTCCCTGCTGCAGGACCCCGAACGGGCGCAGCGGCTGGGCGCCGCCGCCCGGGCACGGGCCCTGGAGCTCTTCACGGTCGAGCAGAACGTGGCCGCCTTCCAGGACATCTACCTGCGGCTGCTCGCCAAGGGCTCCGCGCGGCCCGACGGCGGGATCCCCTTCGCCCGGCCCCCGGAGGCCCGGGTGCCCGGCCACTGGACCAGCCCGACGTGGGCCGAGCCCCTGCCGGACTCGCCGTCGGAGGCCGCCGTATGACCACCGTCGACCCCGAGATCGCGCCCCCGCCGCATTCAGCCCCGCTGAATTCAGCCTCGCCGGCGTTTGACGCGCGGGGGTCCGGGGGCAGCGCCCCCGGCAACGGAGCCGCGCCGGACCGTACGCCAGAGGGCGGCGAGGCGGCGGCGAGGCCGGCTCGGCGCCGGGCCGCCGGGGATCCCGTCAAGGCCCTGCTGCACCGTCACCGGGAGCTGTGCGAGCGGGCCGTGGACCCGCTGGAGATCGCCGCCGGGCTGGAGGCCCACGGCATCACCGACCGCACCGCCGCGCGCTTCCGCCACCGGGACGTCTTCTCGCTCGCCGAGGAGCTGTACGCGCGCAGCCCCCACGAGGAGGTCTCCGCCGCCGCGCCCGCCCTGGTCCCGGCGGGGCCCGCCGCCTTCCGGCGGTTCGGGTACGCGCTGCTGCCCGCCGCCCTCGCCTGCGCCGCGGCCGCCGCCGGGCAGACGTGGGCCGCGGCCGCCGCCGTGGTGGCCGTCGCCGCCGCCCTGGTGTGGCCCGGCCGGGCCGCCGGGGGCCGGTTCCCCTACGTGGCGCACCTGCTGGCCGCCGCCGTCGCCGGCTGGGCCGTGTACCGGCACGGCACCGCCCTCGCGGTCGGCCTCGCGCTGGCCGTGGCCCCCGGGCACCTGGCCGCCGCCGCCTTCGCCGCCGGGGCCCGGGCCCGGCTCGACGGGAGCCGCGCCCTGGAGGACTTCGCGGACCGGGCCCGTCCGCTGCTGCTCGGGGCCGTCGCCCTGTTCGGCGGGGCCGCCGCCGTGGCCGCCCAACTCGCCGGGACACCGCTCCCGGTGGCCGTGCCGCTCGCCCTCGTGTTCTTCCTGACCCGGCTCCTGCTCCGGCACGGAGCCCACCGCGCCCCCGTCGGCGTCGCCCTCGCCCTCGCCCTGGTCCCGGTACCCGCCGCGGCCCCGGCCGCCGCGGCAGGACTGCTCGTACACGCCGTTCTCGCCCTGTCCCGCGCATCCGCGCATGCACGGCCCTGACGTCCCCGGGACGTCCCCAGACCTTCGGAGCCGACGCCGAGGCGCTTTACCCGTACCCCGCCCCACCCGACCGTCCACCCGTCCGCAAGGAGAAACAGACATGACCGGCCAGCCAACCAACCAAGGGGTCACGCGATGAGGGTGCTGCTGATCGGAGCCAACGGATACCTCGGCCGCTACGTCGCCGACCGGCTGCTCGCCGACCCCGCCGTCCAGCTCACCGCGCTCGGCCGCGGCGACGACGCCGACGTCCGCTTCGACCTCGCCACCGGCAGCCCCGGCGCGCTCACCCGCTTCCTCGACGCCGTCCACCCGGGCGTCGTCATCAACTGCGCCGGAGCCACCCGGGGCGGGGCCCGGGAACTCACCCGGCACAACACCGTCGCCGTCGCGACGATCTGCGAGTCGCTGCGCCGCAGCGGCTGCGGGGCCCGGCTGGTGCAGCTCGGCTGCGCCGCCGAGTACGGGCCCAGTCAGCCCGGATCGTCCACGGCCGAGGACGCCGTGCCGAGACCCGGTGGACCGTACGGGGTGAGCAAACTCGCCGCCACCGAGCTGGTCCTGGGCTCCGGACTGGACGCCGTCGTCCTGCGGATCTTCTCGCCCGTCGGTCCCGGCACCCCCGCCGGATCCCCGCTGGGCCGGCTCGCCGAGGCGATGCGCCGCGCGATGCAGGCGGGCGACGGCGAGCTGAAGCTCAGCGGGCTCGGCGTGCAGCGCGACTTCGTCGACGTACGGGACGTGGCGCGCGCCGTGCACGCCGCCTCCCTGTCCGCCGCCCAGGGCGTGGTCAACATCGGCACCGGCCGCGCGGTCCGGCTGCGCGACGCGGCCGCCGTCCTGGCCCGGGTCGCCGGGTACGGGGGCGCCCTGCACGAGCTGGACGTCCCGCACGGCGGACCCCAGCAGGGGCACGGGCACCCTGGCCGCCCGGCCGGCCTCGCCACCATCGGCTCGCCCCGCTCCGAAGCCACCGCCGAGCAGATCGCCGCCGCGGCCCCCCAGCCGTACCCCTACCCGGACGGCTGCGGGGCCTGGCAGCAGGCGGACGTCCGTACCGCGCGGGACCGGCTGGGCTGGCGGCCCCGGATCAACCTGGAGGAATCCCTCGCGGACATCTGGATGGAGGCGGCGTGCCGCATCTGACGACCCCGCCGGGTGCCATGACCGCCGCCGCGACCGAGGCCGGCCGCCTCGGTCTCGGCATCCCCGGCTACGCGCACCCGCTGCTCGCCCCCGTCGAGTGGGCCGAACTGACCCGCCCCGGCACCCCGTTGCACTGGGCCGTGCTCAACGTGTCGGACGGCCCGGGCGGGCGGCCCGACCCGCACTGCACGGAAGCCGCCGCGAAGCTGCGGGGCGCGGGGGGCACCGTCCTCGGTCATCTCGCGATGCGGGACGGATCGCGGTCCTTCGGGGAGTTGATCTCCGACGCCCACCGCTTCCGCGACTGGTACGGGGTCGGCGGCTTCTACCTCGCGGCGGCCCCGGCCGACCGGGCGGAGCTGGCCTCGGTGTGCCGGGTCGTCGACACCCTGCGGAGCCTGGGCGGGGACCTGCGGATCGTGCTCGGGCACGGCACGCACCCCTACGAGGGCTATGCGGAGATCGCCGACCAGCTCGTCACCTTCTCCGGGTCCTGGGCCGACTACCGCTGGTCGCAGGTGGCGGAGTGGACGGCGGACCACCCGGCCGAGCGGTTCTGCCACCTCGTCCACGGGGTGCCGCGCACGCATCTGGAGGAGGCGATGCGGGTCGCCCGCTGGCAGGGAGCGGGCACGATCTGGTTCACCGACCGGCTCGGTGTGCGAGGCAGCGATCCGTGGGCCTCGATGCCCGCGTACTGGGACGAAATCGTCTCACGCATCGGGACAGGTGTCTTGGAATGAAGACGGGCGTGGCAGTGTTACGGGGAGAACAACCATTCAGTTCGCTCCCTGCACCTGCGGGGATGCTCCCACCTCCGGAGTGCCCGTGTCGCTGCCACCGCTGGTCGAGCCAGCAGCTGAGCTCACCGTTGACGAGGTCCGCCGGTATTCGCGGCACCTGATCATCCCGGACGTCGGGATGGACGGCCAGAAGCGCCTGAAGAACGCCAAGGTGCTGGCCGTGGGTGCCGGCGGTCTCGGTTCGCCCGCCCTCATGTACCTCGCCGCGGCCGGCGTCGGCACGCTCGGCATCGTGGAGTTCGACGAGGTCGACGAGTCGAACCTGCAGCGCCAGATCATCCACAGCCAGGCGGACATCGGCCGTTCCAAGGCCGAGTCGGCCCGCGACAGCGTGCTGGGCATCAACCCGTACGTGAACGTGGTCCTTCACGAAGAGCGGCTCGAGGCCGAGAACGTGATGGAGATCTTCAGCCAGTACGACCTCATCGTCGACGGCACGGACAACTTCGCCACCCGCTACCTGGTGAACGACGCCTGCGTGCTGCTGAACAAGCCGTACGTATGGGGTTCGATCTACCGCTTCGACGGCCAGGCCTCGGTCTTCTGGTCCGAGCACGGCCCGTGCTACCGCTGCCTCTACCCGGAGCCCCCGCCGCCGGGCATGGTCCCGAGCTGCGCCGAGGGCGGCGTGCTGGGCGTGCTCTGCGCGTCCATCGGGTCCATCCAGGTCACCGAGGCCATCAAGGTGCTCACGGGTGTCGGCGAGCCGCTGGTCGGCCGCCTGATGATCTACGACGCCCTGGAGATGCAGTACCGCCAGGTCAAGGTCCGCAAGGACCCCGACTGCGCGGTCTGCGGTCCGAACGCGACCGTCACCGAGCTCATCGACTACGAGGCCTTCTGCGGCGTCGTGTCGGAGGAGGCGCAGGAGGCGGCCGCCGGTTCGACGATCACTCCCAAGCAGCTCAAGGAGTGGATCGACTCCGACGAGCCCATCGAGATCATCGACGTCCGCGAGAAGAACGAGTACGAGATCGTCTCGATCCCCGGCGCGAAGCTGATCCCCAAGGGCGAGTTCCTGATGGGCACCGCCCTCCAGGACCTGCCTCAGGACAAGCGCATCGTCCTGCATTGCAAGACGGGTGTCCGCAGTGCGGAAGTCCTCGCGGTTCTGAAGTCCGCGGGCTTCTCGGACGCGGTGCACGTCGGCGGCGGCGTGATCGGCTGGGTCCACCAGATCGAGCCCGAGAAGCCGGTCTACTAGAGCGGCGGGCCGGTCCACCGGCAGCAGCCCGAAGGGGCCGTACCCGAACGCGGGTACGGCCCCTTCGGCGTGCGGCGCCCGCGGACCGGGTCAGACGGCCGGCGGCGGCTCCGGCGACCCGGGCGTCGCCGACGGTTCGGCGGCGGCCGTGCACACGGTGCCCTCGGCCGGCGTCTTCCCGTCCAGCAAGTACGTGTCGACCGCCTTCTGCACGCACGGGTCGCCGCTGTTGTACGCGCCGTGCCCCTCGCCCTTGTAGGTCAGCTCCACACCGACGCCCGGGCCGAGCCGCTCCACCATCTTGCGGGCGCCCTCGTACGGGGTGGCCGGGTCGCCGGTGTTGCCGATCACCAGGATCGGGTCGGAGCCCGGCGCGGAGACGTCCGGGGTCTCCCAGGTGCCCGCGACCGGCCAGCCGGTGCAGGACATCATGGCCCAGCCGAGCAGGTCCCCGAAGACGGGCGAGGCGGCGCGGAACGTCGCCAGCTTGGCCTTCGTCTGCTCCAGGGTGTAGCGCTCCTTGTCGTCCACGCAGTTGATGGCGGTGTTCGCGGCGCCGATGTTGCTGTAACGCCCCTGCTGGTCACGGCCGTTGAGCGCGTCCGACAGGGCCATCAGCAGCTGCCCCTGACCGCCCTCCGCCTCGTCGAGCCCCTGCTCCAGCAGCGGCCACAGCTCCTGGGAGTACAGGGCCTGCGCGATGCCGTTGGTCGCCTGGGTCTCGGTGAGCATCCGCCCCCCGATGCCCGGGATGGGCTTGACGGCCAGCGCCTTCTGCAGCTTGATGATGTTGTTCTCGATCTCCTTGGGCGTGCTGCCCTGGAGCCGGCACTCGTCCCCGCGGTCCACGCAGTCCTGGGCGAAGTTGCCGAGCGCGAGCTGGAAGCCCTTGGCCTGCCCCAGGGCGCTCTCCTCGGCGGTCTTGGTCGGGTCCACGACGGCGTCGAAGACGGCCCGGCCCACGTTCTTCGGGAACAGGTGGGCGTAGACCCCGCCGAGCTCGGTGCCGTAGGAGATGCCGAAGTAGTTCAGCTTCTCGTCGCCGAGGGCCTGGCGGATGCGGTCCAGGTCGCGGGCGGCGTTCTCGGTGCCGACGTGGGGGAGCAGCTTCGCCGAGTTCTTCTCGCAGGCGGCCTGGTACTTCCGGATGTTCTCGACGAAGGCCTTCTCCTCCTCCGGGGTCTCGGGGGAGGAGTCCTCGCCGAAGTACTGGTCCAGCTGCTTGTCGTTCTCGCACAGGACCGGGTCGCTGCCGCCCACCCCGCGGGGGTCGAAGCTCACCAGGTCGTACCGGGCGCGCAGGGCCTCGTACTCCTTCGCGGCGCCCGGCAGCGTACTGATCCCGGAGCCGCCGGGGCCGCCGAAGTTGAAGACCAGCGAGCCCAGCCGGTTCTTCTGGTCGCGGGCCTTGGCCCGGATCAGGGCGATCGGGATCGTCTCGCCCTCGGGCTTCGCGTAGTCGAGCGGCACGTCGAGGGTGGCGCACTGCCAGTCCTTGGGCGGGGCCTGGCCGCCGCCCTGGGCGGCGGTCGGGGCATCGCAGTCACCCCACTTCAGGGGCTTGACCTCCGGCGTGCCGTCGGCCGTCGTCTTCTTCCCGTCGCCGTCGTCGGAGCAGGCGGCCGTGGTGAGCAGCCCGGCGGCGAGCGCGGCGGCGGCGGTGACCCGCCAGGCATGTGTCGGCATGTCCCCATCCTGTGCGCCCGGCGGCGGCCCCGCCCGCGCGCTGACCCGAACGGGGGGCGGCCCCGCGCCGGACTCCTGCGCGGGTCCGGGCGAACCCCGGGCCACCCGGGCCGCCTGCGCGGCCGGGACCGAGGTCAGGGACTCCTGCCGGCCGGGAGCGGAACTCCCGCGCGTACCGGGCCGGTTCCGTGGCCCACCACACGGTGGCCACGGCGGTGGCGGCCCCCCCCGACGACCCTGCTCCCGGCCTTCCGAGGCGCGGGCGCGCAGCGCCGTAGGGGGACGGGAGCACCCGGCACCGGCACCCGGCACCCGGCACCGGCACCCGGCACCGGCACCCGGCACCGGCACCCGGCACCCGGCACCCCCCGCACCGGCGGGACGGGAGCCGAATCCGCCGACCGGGCCGGAGGCTAGATGGCTTCCTTGCGGGTCAAGAAGTTGAACGAGATCCACCCCGGCAGCACCGGCAGCCAGAAGGTCATCAGGCGGAACAGCAGCACCGCCGAGATCGCGACCTCCTTCTCCAGCCCGGCCGCGACCAGGCCCAGCGTCAAGGTGGCCTCCACCGCGCCCATGCCGCCCGGCGTCGGCGCCGCCGACCCCAGCGCGTTGCCCGCCAGGAACACCACCGCGATGCTCGCGTAGCTGATGGCCTCGCCGCCCCCGAACGCACGGATCGACGCGTCCAGGCACATCACGAAGCAGCCCGTCAGAAGCAGCATCCCGCCGATGCCGGTCATCAGCTTCTTCGGCCGCTGGAGCACGTCCAGCATGCGCGGCACCACGCCCGCGAACAGCGCCCGGATCCGTGTCACCACGAACTTCCGCATGAACGGGACGGCCGTCACCACCAGCACCAGGACGGCCACCGTCAGCAGACCCGCGATGACCGCCCGGGACGGGGTCATCTCCGGGGTCTTCTCGGTCCCGGTCAGATAGCCGAAGGACAGCAGCAGCACGATGTGGCTGGCCAGCCCGAACAGCTGGGAGGCGCCCACGCTCGCGACGGCCAGCCCGGGCCGGACGCCCGCCCGCTGGAGGAACCGCGTGTTCAGCGCCACACCGCCGACGGCCGCCGGGGCCACCAGCTTCACGAACGACCCCGCCACCTGCGCGACCACGGTCCGCAGGAAGGACACCCGCTCCGGCACGAAGCCCAGCAGGCTCATCGCCGCCGCGAAGTACGTCAGCGCCGAGAAGGCCAGCGCCGCCCCGACCCAGCCCCACTCCGCCTCGCCGATGATGGTCGCGAAGTCCACGTGGGCGAGCTGCGTCAGCAGGAAGTACGCGCCGAACGCGCCCGCGATGAACGAGACCAGCGTGCGCGGCCGGATCCGCTCCAGCCGGGCCGGCTCCACCGGCGCCTGCGGCCGGATCAGCAGCACCTGGTGGCGGATCTGGGTCAGCAGATCCTCCTCGCGGGCCCCGTCCAGCGCATTCTCCAGGGCCCTCTTCTCGGCCTTGCGGTCGGCGGCGGCCGACGCGGAGACCGGGGTCGCGGAGGCCGCGGACTCCGCCTCGCGCGCCGCCTTCGCCGCCCGCGAGGACTCCAGTACGGCTTCCCGCTGCCGGTCGGCGCGCTCCCGGGCCAGCTTGCGCAGCGTCGCCCGGGTGGAACGGCTCAGCGCGATCGGCTGGAGCAGCGGCAGGCAGTCCGCCACCGCGTCCGGGCCGAGCACCGAGACGGCCGAGGCCACCGCGCGCTCCGCGCCGACCCGCAGTCCGACCGTGGTCAGCAGCTGGGCGATGTCCATCCGCAGCACCAGATCGCCCGCGGCGATCTCACCGCCGCGCAGGTCGGTCAGGATGACATTGCCGGAACGATCCACCACCAGGGCGTCGCCGGTGAGCCGCCGGTGTGCGATCCGCCGCGACTGCAGGGCCCGTACCTGCTTCCACGTGCTGTGGATCAGCTCGTCGGTGATCTCCTCGTCGGCGAGCGCGTCGAGGGGCCGGGCGTCCAGGTGCTCGTACACGAGCATCACGGCGTCCGGGCCGAGCTCGGAGGTGGCGATCAGCTTCGGCGCGTTCGCCCCGGCCGCGATGGCCGCGTACGCGAGCAGCGCCTCCTGCTCCAGCGCCTGGCGCAGCGATTGCAGGCTGCGGCCCGTGGTGATGCCGCGCAGGGTGAGCCGGCGCCAGACCCGGTAGAAGAAGCCGTGGGCCTGCTGCTCGCGGTCGACGATCGTGACGTCGAGCGGCGGCCCGTCCTCGAGGGTCACGTGGTAGCGGCGCCCCCGGTCGTTGGCCTCGGACGGCTCGGGGCCCTCGGGCAGCTCCGCGCGCATCGCGCTGACCGGCTGGAAGCCGACCCGTCGCAGCCCGGCGAGGAGGTGCTGCCCGGTGGGGCGCACGTTGGGCGAGCCGACGGCGTACAGGGTGCCGTAGGCGACGCTCCAGCCGATCAGCACGGTCAGGATGATCGAGAAGGGGGTGGTGTACCCGTTGACCAGCATGGCCAGGGCGTTCAGCAGCAGGACCACCCACAGCGCGACGCGCCAGTGGGGTCTGCGGGTCATGCCGACCGCGGTCATGTACGCGATGACGGGCGCCAGGTAGCCGTGGACCGGGTCGGTCAGGGTGCCGCCGGCCGCGGGGCGGGTGAGGGCGTCCTGGATGGTGTCGGGGGCGGCCTGCGAGACCCACAGGTCGGTGGCGAGGGTGACGCCGTGCGCGAGGACGGCGGCGAGCACCCCGTCGGCGATGCGCAGCCCGTCGCGTTTGATCAACCGCTCGATGGCGAAGGCGACGGGCAGCAGCAGCACCGCGATGCTGGACACGAGCGCGGCGACCTTGATCAGCAGGGCGGGCGCCTGGCCGGTGCCCTTGCTGATGTCCTCCTCCAGGCCGACGGTGGTGCCGTGGGCGAAGGCGGCGATGCCGAGGAGGACGGCGATGCCGAGGATGCCGACGAGCAGGCGTACGAGGTCGGAGGGCCGGTGCACGCGGGCGGCGAGCAGCGGTTCGTCGACCTCGACCCGGTCGGCGGCGGTGGAGGCGTGGCCGTGCGACCCCTCGGCGTCCGGGACCTCCGCGGGGTTCGCGGCGTCCTGGACCTCAGCGGCGTCCGGGACCTCCGGGACCTCCGCGGCGTCCGGGTCCTTCGCGGCCTCGGGGGCCTTCGCGGCTCCGGCCGCGTCCGGCGGCGTGTCCGCGCCGGCGGCGTGCGGCGGCTGCGGACGGGGCTCCGGGACGGGCTCGCGGTGGGAGGCGGGGCCGTCGTCGGGGCGTGCGCCGTCGTCAGGGCGTGCGCCGTCGTCAGGGCGTGCGCCGTCGTCCGTCGCCGCGCCGTCCGGAGGGCTCACACCCTGCTCCTTCGTCGTCACTTCCGTCTCTTCTTGATCACGTATCACCAGTCACCGCCCGGAAGATGGTGGCACGGACCGACGGGCCTGCGGGGCATCAGGGTGCGCGCCGGTGCGGAAGCGAGACCTCCGCCGGAGTGCGGCCGATGTACTGCACCATGTGCTGAATGAGTGAGGAGCTGCCCGCCTACGCGGAGCGCGTGCTGGAGGTGGTCGAGCGTATTCCGCCCGGCCGGGTGATGACGTACGGGGACGTGGCCGAGTGGCTCGGCGAGGGAGGACCGCGTCAGGTCGGGCGTGTCATGGCCCTGTACGGGGGAGCCGTGCCCTGGTGGCGCGTGGTGCGCGCGGACGGCCTGCCGCTCCCCGACCACGAGGTGCGCGCCCTGGAGCACTACCGGACCGAAGGCACCCCGCTGCGCCTGACGGCGGGCGGCGAGCCGCGGCTGGACATGCGCCGGGCGCGCTGGGACGGGGACCCCGCACAGGACGGCGGACAGGACGGCACGCGCGACGAGGCTCACATCTGACAGCTTCGGCCATGCGGCGCCGGGGCGGGCGATCGGGCGACGGTCCGAACGCCCGTCCGGGGTACCCGGGGGGACTGCGCGGCATCGGCGGGTTGCCGTAGCGTGGCCCCTTCGGCTCCCGCCTCCGCCGCGGCCTCGGCTTCCGCGCGAGCCGTCACGGCAGCACCGCCACACCCCGCAGACCCACCAGGACCGGCACCCCACGTGATCACCTCTTCCTCGGACCGCACCGAACGGCGGCATACGCGGACCCCCGACGCGTACCGCCTCGTGCGCACCGGGCCGGAACGGGTGGATCCCCCTGAGCTGGACGCAGCGCAGCAGGCTGTGGTTGACCACACCGGCGGACCACTGCTGGTCCTCGCCGGACCGGGCACCGGAAAGACGACCACCCTGGTCGAGGCCGTCACCGCCCGTGTGGAAGCGGGCACCGACCCCGCCCGGATCCTCATCCTCACCTTCAGCCGCAAGGCGGCGGTGGAACTGCGCGACCGGGCCGCGCTGCGCCTCGGCGGCGCACGGGCGCCGCAGGCCACCACCTTCCACTCCTTCTGCTACGGACTGGTCCGCGCCCACCAGGACACCGACCTCTTCGCCGACCCGCTGCGGCTGCTGTCCGGCCCCGAGCAGGACGTCATGGTCCGCACCCTCCTGGAGGGCCAGCGCCGGATCCGCTCCATCCGCTGGCCGGACGACCTGCGGGCGGCGCTGACCACGCGCGGCTTCGCCGACGAGGTCCGTGCGGTACTGGCCCGCGCCCGCGAGCTGGGCCTCGGCCCGCAGGCCCTCTCCTCGTTCGCCGACCGCATCGGCCGCCCGGACTGGAAGGCGGCGGCGGCGTTCCTCTCCGAGTACCTGGACGTCCTGGACATGCAGGGCACGCTGGACTACGCGGAGCTCCTGCACCGCGCGGTGCTCCTCGCGGAACGCACGCCGTCCCTCGCCTCGGCCTACGACGCGATCTTCGTCGACGAGTACCAGGACACGGACGCCTCCCAGCTGCGGCTGCTGCGGGCCCTGACCGGCCCGGGCGGCACGCTGGTCGCCTTCGGCGACCCCGACCAGTCGATCTACGCCTTCCGCGGCGCCGACATCAACAACATCCTGGACTTCGAGTCGGCCTTCCCGGGCGCGCGGGTCAGGGCGCTGACCGTCGGCCGCCGCTCCGGCGCGGCCCTCCTGGCCGCGACCCGCCTGCTCACCACCCGGATGCCGGTCCCGCGGCTGCCGTCCGAGGCGGTCCGCGCCCACCGCAACCTCGCACCCGTGCGGGAGGGCGGCCGGGTGGAGGTCCTCACGTACCCGACGGCGGGCGCCGAGCTGGACAACATCGCGGACATCCTGCGCCGGGCCCACCTGGAGGACGGCGTGCCCTGGCAGGACATGGCCGTCCTGGTCCGCGCCGGCGGCCGCACCCTCCCGGCGATGCGCCGCGCCCTGATCGCGGCGGGGGTCCCCACCGAGACGGACGCCACGGACACCCCGCTGCGCCACGAACCGGCCGTCGCCCCCCTCCTGACGGCCCTCCGCCTCACAGCCACCGAAGCCGACGCACCAGTCCCAGCCCCGTCCGAAGGCGCCCCGGACGCCGCCGAAGCCGGCCCGGGGCGGAGCACCGACGACCACGCCGGCGACGCGGCCGAGCCGGGACCGGGGGCGGCCCCCGGGCTGCACGCCCTGCCCGCCAGCGGTCCGGAGCAGGCCGCAGCCCTCGCCGGAGGCGACTCCGACGCCGTCGAGGCCGGGCCGGGGCGGGGCCCCGGGGACTTCGGCGACCCCGCCGGAGGCGTTGAGGCGGCGCTCACGCTGCTCGCCTCCCCCCTCGGCGGGATGGACGCCGCCGACCTGCGGCGGCTCGGCCGCGCCCTGCGGGACGAGGAGCGCGCCGCAGGCGTCAAGGTGCCCGCGCCCTCCGACGTACTGCTCGCCCGCGCCCTCGCCGAGCCCGAGCGGCTCACTGCGCACGACCCCGCCTACGCCCGCGGCGCGCAACGCCTCGGCCTGCTCCTGCGCAAGGCCCGTGAGCTGCTCCAGGGCGGCGGCACCGCCGAGGAGGCCCTCTGGGTCCTGTGGGACGGCACCCCCTGGCCGCAGCGGCTGGAGCGCAGCGCCCGCCGCGGCGGCGCGGCCGGCCGCAACGCCGACCGCGACCTCGACGCCGTCTGCGCCCTCTTCGACACCGCCGCCCGCGCCGAGGAGCGCACCGGCGGCCGCGGCGCGCTCAACTTCCTCGAACAACTGGAGGCGGAGGACATCGCCGCCGACACGTTGACGGCCCGCGCCACCCGCTCCGACGCCGTCCGGCTGATGACCGCCCACCGTTCCAAGGGCCTGGAGTGGTCCCTCGTCGTCGTCGCCGGCGTCCAGGAGGGCCTGTGGCCCGACCTCCGCCGCCGCGGCTCCCTCCTGGAGGCCGACCGTATCGGCCGTGACGGTCTCGCCGAGCCCCTCACTCCCGGCGCGCTGCTCGCCGAGGAGCGCCGGCTCTTCTACGTCGCCGCCACCCGCGCCCGCGACCGCCTCGTCGTCACCGCCGTCAAGGCTCCCGCCGACGACGGCGACCAGCCCTCCCGCTTCCTCACCGAGCTCGGCGTCCCCCCGCGCGACGTCACCGGCCGCCCCCGCCGCCCCCTCGCCGTCGCCGCGCTCGTCGCCGAGCTGCGCGCCACCACCGTCGACCCGGACGCCTCGCCCGCCCTGCGCGACGCGGCCGCCCGGCGCCTCGCCCGCCTCGCCGCGCTCACCGACGACGAGGACCGCCCGCTGGTCCCCGCCGCGCACCCGCAGCGCTGGTGGGGCCTGTACGAGCCCACCCGCAGCAGCGTCCCGCTGCGCGACCGGGACCGGCCCGTCGCCCTGTCCGGCAGCGCCCTGGAGCAGCTCGCCAACACCTGCTCCCTCCAGTGGTTCCTCGGCCGTGAGGTCAAGGCCGACACCCCCTCCACCGCCGCCCAGGGCTTCGGCAACGTCGTCCACGTCCTCGCCGACGAGGTCGCCTCCGGACGCACCCCCGCCGACCTGGCCGTCCTCATGGAACGCCTCGACTCGGTGTGGGACGCCCTCGCCTTCGACGCCCCCTGGAAGTCCCGCCAGGAGAAGGACAACGCTCGCGCCGCCCTGGAGCGCTTCCTGCGCTGGCACAACACCGACCGCGGGGGCCGGGCGGCCGTCGCCACGGAGCACGATTTCGACGTCACACTCGAAGCCGGGGACGTCGCCGTACGCATCAGGGGCTCCATGGACCGGGTCGAAGCGGACCCGCAGGGGCGTGCGTACGTCGTCGACTTCAAGACCGGCAAGTCCGCGCCCACCCGCGACGAGGTGGCCCGCCACCCCCAGCTCGCCGTCTACCAGCTCGCCGTGCGCGAGGGCGCCGTCGACGAGGTCTTCGACGGCCTGCGCCCCGCGTCCGGCGGCGCCGAACTCGTCCAGCTCCGCCAGGCCGCGCCCAAGAAGGAGGGCGGCGACACGGTCCCGAAGATCCAGGCCCAGCAGCCGCTCGACGGCGAGTGGGTCGGCGACCTGCTGGCCACCGCCGCCGGCCGGGTCCTGGACGAACGCTTCGCGCCCGCGACCGGCCGCCACTGCGACCACTGTTCCTTCCGCAGCTCGTGCAGCGCCCGCCCGGAGGGCCGCCAGACCGTCGAGTGAGGTCGGCGGCCGGAGCGGTCGGCCGGGTTCGTCCGGCCCGGGTTCGTCCGGTCGGGGCTGTCGGTGGGGGCGGCTAGCCTTTTCAGGTGCCCGCGCGTCCGCCCGCCCTCACCGACCCCGAGCAGCTCAAGGAGCTCCTCGGGATCCCTTTCACGCCCGAGCAGATGGCCTGCGTCACCGCCCCGCCCGCCCCCCAGGTCGTCGTCGCGGGCGCCGGCTCCGGCAAGACCACCGTCATGGCCGCCCGAGTGGTCTGGCTCGTCGGCACCGGCGCGGTCGCGCCCGAGCAGGTCCTCGGCCTGACCTTCACCAACAAGGCCGCCGGCGAACTGTCCGAGCGCGTACGCAAGGCACTGGCGCGGGCCGGCATCACCGACCCCGACCCCTCCCCGGCCGACACCGACGCGGCCGGCGGCGAGCCGCGCATCTCCACGTACCACGCCTTCGCCGGACAGCTCCTGAAGGACCACGGCCTGCGCATCGGCCTGGAGCCCAGCTCCCGGCTGCTCGCCGACGCCACCCGCTTCCAGCTCGCCGCGAAGGTGCTCCGCGAGGCCCCCGGCCCGTACCCCTCGCTCACCAAGTCCGTTCCCGACCTGGTCGGCGACCTCCTCGCGCTCGACGGGGAGCTCTCCGAGCACCTGGTCGAGCCCGAGCGGCTGCGCCTGCACGACACCGAGCTGCTGGGCGTGCTCGCCGGCACCAAGCTCACCAACGAAGACCTCCGCAAGGTCCCGGAGGCCGTGCGCGGCCGCCTCGAACTGCTGGAGCTGGTCGCCCGTTACCGCGCCGCCAAGCGCTCCCGCGACCTCTTCGACTTCAGCGACCAGATAGCCCTCTCCGCGCAGCTCGCCACCACCCGGCCCGAGGTGGGGGCCATGCTGCGCGAGGAGTTCCGGGTGGTCCTGCTCGACGAGTACCAGGACACCTCCGTCGCGCAGCGGCTGCTGCTGTCCGGCCTCTTCGGCGCGGGTTCCGGCCACGCCGTGACCGCCGTCGGCGACCCCTGCCAGGCGATCTACGGCTGGCGCGGGGCCTCCGTCGCCAACCTCGACGACTTCCCGGAACACTTCCCGCACGCCGACGGGACCCCCGCCACCCGGCTCTCCCTCAGCGAGAACCGGCGCAGCGGCGGCCGCCTGCTCGACCTCGCCAACGGCCTCGCCGCCCCGCTGCGCGCCATGCACGAGGGCGTGGAGGCGCTGCGCCCGGCGCCGGGCGCGGAGGCCGCCGGGCAGGTCCGCTGCGCCCTGCTGGAGACCCACGCGCAGGAGCTCGACTGGCTCGCCGACTCCGTCGCCCACCTGGTCCGCACCGGGACGGAGCCGCGCGAGATCGCCGTACTGTGCCGCTCCGCCGGGGACTTCGCGCAGATCCAGGCCGTTCTGGTGGACCGGGACGTCCCGGTGGAGGTCGTCGGGCTCTCCGGGCTGCTGCACCTGCCCGAGGTCGCCGACCTCGTCGCCGTCTGCGAGGTCCTCCAGGACCCCGGCGCCAACGCCTCCCTGGTCCGGCTCCTGATCGGCCCGCGGTGGCGGATCGGCGCGCGGGACCTGGCCCTGCTGGGCCGCCGCGCCCGGCTCCTGGTGAGCCGCGCGCCCGCCGGGGCGGACCCGGACGAACGCCTCGCGGCGGCCGTGGAGGGCGTGGACCCGGCCGAGATCGTGTCGCTGGCCGACGCACTGGAGACCTTCCTCGACGGCGCCGGACAGGCCCCGGACGACCTCCCCTTCTCGGCGGAGGCCCGGATCCGCTTCGCGCACCTCGCCCAGGAACTGCGCGATCTGCGGCGCTCCCTCGCGGACCCGCTGATGGACGTCCTGCACCGGGTGCTGACCGCCACCGGCCTGGAGGTGGAGCTGTCCGCCTCCCCGCACGCGCTGGCGGCCCGCCGCCGCGAGACCCTGTCGAACTTCATGGACGTGGCGGCCGGTTTCGCCGCCCTGGACGGCGAGGCCACGCTGCTGGCCTTCCTGGCCTTCCTGCGCACCGCCGCCCAGTACGAGAAGGGCCTGGACCACGCCCTGCCGGGCGGCGAGAACACGGTCAAGGTGCTCACCGCCCACAAGTCCAAGGGCCTGGAGTGGGACGTCGTGGTGGTCCCGGACCTGTGCGCGGGCGCCTTCCCGAAGGAGAAGCCGCCGGAGGCCTGGACCTCGTACGCGAAGGTGCTCCCGTACGCGCTGCGCGGCGACGCCCCCACCCTGCCCGGGGACCCGGCCTGGACCTCGGCCGGCCTGAAGTCCTTCAAGGCCGAGCTGAAGCACCACAAGTCGGTGGAAGAGCTCCGCCTCGGCTACGTGACCTTCACCCGGCCGCGCTCCCTGCTGCTGGCCTCGGGCCACTGGTGGGGGCCGAGCCAGAAGAAGCGCCGCGGCCCCTCGGCGTTCCTGGAGGCCCTGTACGAGCACTGCTCGGCCGGTTTCGGCGAGATCGAGGCGTGGGCGGACGAGCCCGACCCCACCGCCGAGAACCCGGCGCTGTCCGGCGAATCCACCCCCGACCACTCCTGGCCCCTCCCGCTCGACCCGCACTCGCTGACCCTGCGCCGTGCGGCGGCCGCCCTGGTGGAGTCCTACCTCGCGGCCCCGCCCCCGCCCCCGGAGGAGGACAAGTACCTCTGGCCCCCGGACTGCGAGGAGCCATGGCCGGCTGAAGACCCCTGGGACCCGCAACCCCCGTCCGACGGCCCCTGGGCCCCCGAGTCCGCAGCGGACGGCCCCGGGCCCGTGAGCCGAGCCGACGGCCCCGGTACGGCCCCGGCCGACGTCGCCGGGCCGGACCCCGACGACCTCTGGTCCGGCGAGGCTTGGGCCCGTCCGGGGACCGGCGCGCCCCACGGGGCCCGGGGCAGCGCCCCGGTTTCGGGAAGGGGCGGGGCGGGGGACGAATCCGACCCGGCCACCCCCGCCGCGGACGCCCCCGCCGGGGGCCGGCCCGGCCCGGAGGGCGAGGACCTGTGGCCGGGGGCCGACCCGTGGGCCGGCGAGGCCGGGCCGGCCGACGCGGCGACCCCGCGTCGGGGTCCGGCCGGGGCGGCCGCCGCGGCGGATCGGCGTCCGGCCGGTCACGGCAGCGGCGGCCTCGTGCCCGAAGAGGCTCGCGCCGTCGCCTCCTGGGACCGTGACCTCGACGCCCTCGAGGGCGAGCTCCGCCGTGCCCGCGCGGCCGTCCGCGACGTCGAGCTGCCGTCCGCCCTGTCCGCCAGCCAGCTGCTCCGGCTCGCCGCCGACGAGCAGGGCTTCGTACGCGACCTGGCCCGCCCGATGCCGCGCCCCCCGCAGCCCGCCGCCCGCCAGGGCACCCGGTTCCACGCCTGGGTGGAGTCCCGCTTCGACGAGCTGCCGCTGCCGTTCCTCGATGTCCTGGACCCCGTCACCGACCTCCCCGGCGCCGGCTCCGACCAGGAGATCGCCGACGAGGCCGACCTCGAGTCCCTCAAGGCGGCCTTCGAGCGCAGCCCGTACGCGGACCGGCCCCCCCACCGCATGGAGGCCCCGGTCCAGCTCACCCTCGCCGGCCGGGTCGTCCGCGGCCGGATCGACGCCGTCTACCGGAACGAGGACGGCTCGTACGAGATCGTCGACTGGAAGACCGGCCGCACCACCGAGGCCGATCCCCTCCAGCTCGCCGTCTACCGCGTGGCCTGGGCCGAGGCCACGAACACCCCCCTCGACCGGGTCTCCGCCGCCTTCCTGCACGTCCGCAGCGGCCGCGTCATCCGCCCCCGCAACCTCCCGGACCGGGCCCGTCTTGAGCGGATCCTCCAAGGCGAATCGGACCCGGACGGTGACCATCAGGCGGACGGCTAGGCTCGTGGGCATGAGCGACACCCCGCCGGACAACGTCGTCCGCACGTACATCGACACCCACCGCGCCGCCTTCCTCGACGACCTCGCCGAGTGGCTCCGCATCCCCTCCGTCTCGGCCCAGCCCGAGCACGCGGGCGACGTACGCCGCAGCGCCGAATGGCTCGCGGCGAAGCTCAAGGAGACCGGCTTCCCGGTCGCCGAGGTGTGGGAGACCCCCGGCGCGCCCGCCGTCTTCGCGCACTGGCCGAGCGAGGACCCGGACGCGCCCACGGTCCTCGTGTACGGGCACCACGACGTGCAGCCCGCCGCCCTCGCGGACGGCTGGCACACCGATCCGTTCGAGCCGGTGATCCGCGACGGCCGGATGTACGCCCGCGGCGCCGCCGACGACAAGGGCCAGGTGTTCTTCCACACCCTCGGGGTGCGGGCGCACCTGGCGGCCACCGGCGCCGCCGCCCCCGCCGTGCACCTCAAGCTGATCGTGGAGGGCGAGGAGGAGTCCGGCTCCGCCCACTTCCGCGAGCTCGTCGAGGCCCGCGCCGCGGAGCTCGCCGCCGATGTCGTGATCGTCTCCGACACCGGCATGTGGTCCGAGACCACCCCCACCGTCTGCACCGGCATGCGCGGCCTCGCCGACTGCGAGATCGACCTGCACGGTCCGGACCAGGACATCCACTCCGGCGCCTTCGGCGGGGCCGTGCCCAATCCGGCGACCGCCGCCGCCCGCCTGGTCGCGGCCCTGCACGACGCCGACGGGCGGGTCACGATCCCCGGCTTCTACGACAACATCGCCGAACTGACGGACGCGGAGCGCGCGCTCATCGCCGAGCTGCCCTTCGACGAGTCCGAGTGGCTGCGTACGGCCAAGTCCCACGCGGCCGCGGGCGAGGCCGGGTACTCCACCCTGGAGCGCGTCTGGGCCCGCCCCACGGCCGAGGTCAACGGCATCGGCGGCGGCTACCAGGGCCCCGGCGGCAAGACCATCGTGCCCGCCTCCGCCCACCTGAAGCTTTCGTTCCGCCTGGTGTCCGGCCAGGACCCGTACGAGGTCGAGGCAGCCGTCAGGGACTGGGTCGCGGCCGGGATCCCGGCCGGAATCCGCCACTCCATCACCTTCGGCGCACCGACCCGGCCGTGCCTGACCCCGCTGGACCACCCGGCCCTCCAGTCCGTCGTCCGGGCCATGGGCCGCGCCTTCGGCCAGAAGATCCGCTTCACGCGGGAGGGCGGCTCCGGCCCCGCGGCGGACCTCCAGGACGTCCTGGACGCGCCCGTCCTCTTCCTCGGGATCTCGGTCCCGTCCGACGGCTGGCACGCGCCGAACGAGAAGGTCGAGCTGGACCTCCTGCTCAAGGGCGTCGAAACGAGCGCCTACCTCTGGGGAGACCTCGCCGCCGCCCACCACCGCACCACCGCCTGACACCCGACGCACACACCTGCCGTACCGAGCCTGCCTGTCCCACCACCGGGGGAGTTGGAAGTACCTGTGAGCACCCATACCGAGCGCCCTCTCACCGAGCGCCCTCTTTCGCTCGCCGCGCCCAGCGGGATCGACCGCGCCGCGCACCACCGTCTCGACGAGGCGTGGCTCGCCGCGGCCTGGAGCCACCCGACGACCCGCGTCTTCGTCGTCTCCGGCGGGCAGGTCCTCATCGACGACACCCCCGACGGCGGCACCGGCATCGTGATGACCCCGGCCTTCGAGGCCCCGGTCACCGAGACCCACCGCTACTTCCTGGGCACCGACGAGGACGGCGTACGGTACTTCGCGCTGCAGAAGGACGCGCTGCCCGGCCGCATGGACCAGTCGGCCCGCCCGGCCGGCCTGCGCGAGGCCGGACTGCTGCTGTCCCCGCGCGACGCCGGACTGATGGTGCACGCGGTCGCGTTGGAGAACTGGCAGCGGATGCACCGATTCTGCTCGCGCTGCGGCGAGCGCACGGTGGTCGCGGCCGCCGGGCACATCCGCCGCTGCCCGGGCTGCGGCGCCGAGCACTACCCGCGGACCGACCCGGCCGTGATCATGCTGGTCACGGACGACCGGGACCGGGCGCTGCTGGGCCGCCAGGTGCACTGGCCCGAGGGCCGCTTCTCCACCCTCGCGGGCTTCGTGGAGCCGGGCGAGTCGATAGAGCAGTCCGTCATCCGCGAGGTGTGGGAGGAGGCGGGCGTCAGGGTCGGCGAGGTCGAGTACGTGGCCAGCCAGCCGTGGCCCTTCCCGTACAGCCTGATGCTGGGCTTCAGGGCCCGCGCCACCACCTCGGAGATCACGGTGGACGGCGAGGAGATCCAGGAGGCCCGCTGGTTCTCGCGGGAGGAGCTGCGCGCGGCGTTCGCGTCGGGCGAGGTGCTTCCCCCGTCGGGCATTTCCATCGCCGCGCGGCTGGTCGAGCTCTGGTACGGCGAGCCGCTGCCGAAGGCGGCCGCGTAACCTTCGTCACTTCCCGCTCCGTGACACAGCGGAGGGCCCCCGCCTCGGCGGGGGCCCTCCGCTGTGTTCGTTCGTTCGCGCCCGCTCGCATCCGTTCCCGGAGCCGCTCGGGCTGCCGCTCAGACGGCGAGGGCCTGCTTGACCTGGGCCAGGCTCGGGTTCGTCATGACGGACTCGCTGCCCGCGGCGGACTTCACGAGGACGGTGGGAACGGTCTGGTTGCCGCCGTTGGCCTTCTCCACGAACGCCGCGGACTCCGGGTCGAGCTCGATGTTGATCTCGTTGTACGCGATGCCTTCCCGGTCCAGCTGGGTCTTCAGCCGACGGCAGTAGCCGCACCAGGTCGTGCTGTACATCGTGACGGTGCCCGTGTCCTGCATGCTGCGCTCTCCTTCGTGAGGGCTCGGTGGTCCGAGTACACGAACGTACGGGACCCGGCGGCCATTCCCGTACGGCCGCCGCCGGGCGCCCGGTGTGACTGATACGACTGATACGTGCTGCCTGTGGACAACTTTCCCGCCCGACCCACGAGACCTGGCAGCATGGCGGGGTGACAGCAGCAACGCACTCCTCATCGTTCCCGGGTGGCCCCGACTCCGCCGACTCGGCCGACGCGGTGCTCCTGGGCCTCGACCCGGAGCAGCGCGAGGTCGCGACGACCCTGCGCGGACCGGTGTGCGTGCTGGCGGGTGCCGGTACCGGCAAGACCCGCGCGATCACCCACCGCATCGCCTACGGCGTCCGGTCCGGGCAGCTCATGCCGGCCAGTGTGCTCGCCGTCACCTTCACCAACCGCGCCGCGGGCGAGATGCGCGGCCGCCTGCGCACCCTGGGCGCGGGCGGGGTGCAGGCCCGCACCTTCCACTCCGCCGCCCTGCGTCAGCTCCAGTACTTCTGGCCGAAAGCGGTCGGCGGGGAGGTGCCCCGGCTGCTGGAGCGCAAGATCCAGTTCGTCGCCGAGGCCGGCGCCCGCTGCCGCATCCGCCTCGACCGCAACGAGCTGCGCGACGTCACGGGCGAGATCGAGTGGGCCAAGGTCACCCAGACCGTGCCCGCCGACTATCCGGTGGCCGCCCTGAAGTCGGGCCGCGAGGCCCCCCGGGACCTGGCCGAGATCGCCCAGATCTACGGCACGTACGAACAGCTCAAGCGCGACCGCGGCATGATCGACTTCGAGGACGTGCTGCTCCTGACCGTCGGCATCCTCCAGGACCGCCACGACATCGCCGAGCAGATCCGCACCCAGTACCAGCACTTCGTCGTCGACGAGTACCAGGACGTCAGCCCGCTCCAGCAGCGGCTGCTGGACCTGTGGCTCGGCGAGCGCGACAGCCTCTGCGTGGTCGGTGACGCCAGCCAGACCATCTACTCCTTCACCGGCGCCACCCCCGACCACCTGCTGAACTTCCGCACCCGCTACCCGCAGGCCACCGTGGTCAAGCTGGTCCGCGACTACCGCTCCACCCCCCAGGTGGTCCACCTCGCCAACGGGCTCCTGAACCAGGCCAAGGGCCGCGCCGCCGAGCACCGGCTGGAGCTCGTCTCGCAGCGCGAGCGGGGTCCCGACCCCGTCTACGCCGAGTACGCCGACGAGCCCGCCGAGGCGGAGGGCGTCGCCCACCGCATCCGCGACCTGATCGCCGCGGGCGTCCCGGCCGGCGAGATCGCCGTGCTCTACCGCATCAACGCCCAGTCCGAGGTCTACGAGCAGGCCCTCGCCGACGCCGGGGTCCCCTACCAGCTGCGCGGCGCCGAGCGGTTTTTCGAGCGCCAGGAGGTCCAGAGGGCCATCCTCGCGCTGCGCGGAGCCGCCCGCTCCGGCGGGAACGACCCCCTGCTCGACGACGTCGTGGAGCTCGGCCCGCAGGTCCGCGCGGTGCTCAGCTCCACCGGCTGGAGCGGCGAGCCGCCCGCCGGCTCCGGCGCCGTGCGCGACCAGTGGGAGTCGCTGGCCGCCCTGGTCCGGCTCGCCGAGGACTTCGCCCGCGGCCGGCCCGGGGCCACCCTCGCCGACCTCACGGTCGAGCTGGAGGAGCGCAAGGCCGCCCAGCACGCCCCGACCGTCCAGGGCGTGACCCTGGCCTCGCTGCACGCGGCCAAGGGCCTGGAATGGGACGCCGTGTTCCTCGCGGGTCTCACCGACGGCATGATGCCGATCACCTATGCCAAGACCGACGAGCAGGTCGAGGAGGAACGGCGGCTGCTCTACGTCGGCGTCACCCGGGCGCGATTGCACCTGACCCTCTCCTGGTCCCTCTCCCGCGCTCCCGGCGGCAGGCCCTCCCGGCGGCCCAGCCGCTTCCTGAACGGCTTGCGGCCGGGCTCGGCGGCCCCGGCCCCCGGCCCGGGCTCCGCGGACGGGAGAGCGGCGCGGGGGCGCGGCCGCCGCGGTCCGGCGCTGTGCCGGGTCTGCGGCAAGACGCTGACCGAGGCCGGCGAGCTGAAGCTGATGCGCTGTGAGGACTGCCCGTCCGACATGGACGAGGGACTCTACGAGCGGCTGCGGGAGTGGCGCGCGGCCCAGTCGAAGGAGCAGGGCCTGCCCGCCTACTGCGTCTTCACCGACAAGACGCTGATCGCCATCGCGGAGGCCGCGCCCTCCGAGGAGGGGGAGCTCTCGATGATCTCCGGAGTGGGCGGCCGTAAGCTTGCGCGGTACGGAGCCGAGGTCCTGGCCATCTGCGCAGGTCAGGAGGTTGGGGCCGGGCATCCTGACGACGCGTAGAAACTCGTCGGAAAAATAGTTTGCACATGCCCAGCGAAGACCCATAGGTTCTTAGCAACGGAAACGGTGGCTTCTCCGAAGCCCTGGATCCGTGCTGTACTTATCCGAATACGCATGGGACAGGCCCTCGGGCCGAGTCCCCGAGACGCCGAGAGGAGGCGAGACCAGTGACCAGCTTCATGACCTTCACCAAAATGACCGATCGCTCGGTCGACGCTTCCTGCCTGCTCGGTTCCGTCTCCATCCTGGGTACCGGTGTGTCCGCGATTTCCGCCGACCGCCCCGCCCTGCTGGCGACCCTTCCGGTCAGCGAGCGCAATGAGCGACCGACCCAGGCACCGGTGGCAGTACTGGCAGCAGAAGCGCAGACGCATGGCGCCTATGGATTCGCTGCCGCAGCCGGTGCCGGATCCCTGAAGAAGCAGACGAAGCAGCAGCACCACCTGATGTGGGCCTTCCGCGGGCTCGAACCCTGGAGTGATCCAGCCTGATCGCATGATCAGGCCGGCGCCTTCAGGGCCGCGGAACCCCACCCGGGATCCGCGGCCCTTCTGTTTGTCCCCGACCGGGGGCGACGGAGCGAAGGGGTCTCGGGACTGGCAGTGCCAGTCGGTGTGAGAGCACAACCCAGCCGAACCCGGCCGACCGGCCGGAACGACTAGCCGAACAAGACGAGGAAGAAACCACCGTGCAACTCGAAGCGCACGCCCCGTCCGTACCGCAGACCCAACTGATCTCCCCGCCCGCAGTCCCGGAGGACCACACCTTGACCCCGCTCACCGCGCTCACCGCGCTCGACGACGCCATCGAGAACCTCGGTGTGCCCGTACCGTGCCGCACCTTCGACCCCGAGGTCTTCTTCGCCGAGTCCCCGGCCGACGTCGAGTACGCCAAGTCCCTCTGCCGCACCTGCCCGCTGGTCGAGGCCTGCCTCGCCGGGGCGATCGAGCGCCGCGAGCCCTGGGGTGTCTGGGGTGGCGAGCTCTTCGTCCAGGGTGTCGTCGTCGCCCGCAAGCGTCCCCGTGGCCGTCCGCGCAAGAACCCGGTTGTCTCGGCATGACCGCCATCGGAACCATCGACCGCCCCTTGACGCACGACCCCTTGAAGCAGGCCCTCATGACCGCCCACACCACGAGCGAGCAGCCCCACGGCGCCGCCCACGCAGACTTCATCACCGCCGGCGCGATGACCTCGCGTCAGAACAGGACCCGCGAAATGCAACTCATCCCAGAAGCCCTGGCTCGTGCCCATATGGACGAGCTCATGCGTGAGGTGGACGTCGAACGTCACGCCGTACGCCTGGTCGCCGCCCGCCGCATGCAGCGGCGTGCCGAGCGCGTCTCCATGCGCGCCCGGCGTGCGCTGGCCATGGCCGTCATGCACTGATAGCCGAAAACAGCATCCCCGGGGGGACCGGTCCGCACGGACCGGTCCCCCCGGTGCGTTGCGGACCGCTCTCCGCCGCGGACGGGGATATCGTCTGGAGGTGGACCAGCCGACTCACCGTCCCGGCCCGTCGGGATCCGAGGCCCAGCCCGTCGTCTGCGCGAGCTGTGGCACGAGGCCCCCGGGCGAGATCCCGCCCACCTGGACCTGCTCCGTGGAGAACGGGACCAGACAGTACTTCTGCGTCGACTGCGCGCGCGCCAACCTGCGGGCGATCGAGGGCAGGCTCGACTCGTCCTGGTGGTGACGCAGGGCCCGCCCCGGGGCCGTCACTCGGCCGCGGCGAACCCCGGCAGCCAGGTGTCCAGTTCGTCCCGCAGCCGCACCGTCGCGCCCAGCTGGCACAGCACCCCGATGGTGCTCAGCGTCACACGGTGGATCAGCAGGTACGACGGCGGCAGATTGATCTGCCGGCCCAACTGGTGCGCGGGGGAGCGGGGATCGGCGATCCGCGCCGCCTGGCCGCGCAGCCACGGCCGGGTGAAGGTGAACTCCTCGGCCTCGGCGGGCTCGATGATCGGCTTCAGGTAGTCCAGCACCGCGTCGGGGTCCAGCTCGATGGACTCCTTCACGAACCCCTCGGCGCACAGGTGCCCGTAGACCCCCTCGGCGTCACCGTCCAGCGTCATCCGCAGCGACCTGCCGATGGGCTTGGGCCAGCCGCCGGGCAGCCGGTCGACCGTGCCGAAGTCCAGGACCCCCAGCCGCATCCGGCCGTCCGCCCCCGGTATCAGCCGGAAGTTGCCCGGGTGCGGGTCCGCGTGCAGCAGACCGGTGCGCGCCGGCCCGGAGAACAGGAACCGGGCCAGCAGCTGTCCGGCGCGATCCCGCTCCTCCTGGGTGCCGTCGGCTATCACCTCCGACAGCGGGGTCCCCTCCATCCACTCGGTCACCAGCACCTGGTCGCCCTGGTGCACGACCTCCGGCACGACCACGTCCGGGTCGTCCACGAAGGCGTCCGCGTGCGTGCGCTGGGCCTCGGCCTCCAGCTCGTAGTCGAGTTCCTCCGCGACCCGGTCGCGCAACTCCTTGATCAGCGGCTTGATCTCCATGCCGGGGATCAGCGGCCCCAGCAGCCCCGCGAACCGGCCCAGCTGCTTGAGGTCCGACAGCAGCGCCTCGCCCGCCCCCGGGTACTGGACCTTGACGGCCACCTGCCGCCCGTCGTGCCACACCGCCCGGTGCACCTGCCCGATGGAGGCCGCCGCGGCCGGCTTGTCCTCGAACTCCTCGAACAAGTCCCGCCAGTCGGCACCCAGACGGTCCGTCAGCACCTGGTGCACCGTCGCCGCGGGCAGCGGCGGAGCCGCCTCCTGAAGCTTGGTCAGCGCCGCCCGATAGGGCCCCGCGACCTCCTCGGGCAGCGCCGACTCGAAGACCGACAGGGCCTGCCCGAACTTCATGGCACCGCCCTTCAGCTCCCCGAGCGTGCGGAACAACTGCTCGGCGGTGCGCTGTTGGAGCTCGCGCGCCACGATCTCCGCGGACTTGCCCCCGATCCGCTTGCCCAGCCCCCACGTGGCCCGTCCCGCGATGCCGAGCGGCAGCGCGGCCAGCTTGACGGTACGGGTGACCGCCTTCCGGGGAAGATCAGACATACGCCCCTCCATGTCCCAGACAGCTGCGCCGCGAACAGCGGTTCTCCGCATCCTGTCATGGCCTCCTCGCGGCTCGGAGGAGGGCACCTTCTCCAGCTTCCCGCCGGGTGTCCGTGCGCTCCCCGGCCGCCCCGCAGGGGCAGTCGGGATGGGGCAGGACCGGGGTGGATTCCCAGTGGAGGGCGGGGAGGGCCGCCTCCCAGCGGGCCGCCGTGGACGCGGGAAGTCCGCCGTCGAGGAAGGCGAGGGCGTGGGCCGCGGCCAGTCCGGCCACCGCCGTGGACAGGCCCAGGTCGCACGCGGCGCCCCCGCGGCGGCGGTGGGCCGAGCGCCACTGGACGAGCATCCTCGGCCAGGCCGCGTCCCGGTCCACGCGGTCGCGCTCCATGCACCCCGCGCAGGCCGTCGCACCGGGCAGCACCAGCGGTCCCACCAGGCCCGTGCCCTCCAACACCCCCGCGTACAGGTGGGGGATGCCCGCGCAGACCCAGTCGGCCGCGGTGTCCGGATCCGGGGCCCACGCGTGCAGGCCGTCCCGGGGCGCGACCACCACCAGGGACAGCCCCGGCTCCGCCCCCTCGTCCTCGCCGGCCCGCGGGGCCCGGCCCGGCGCCGACTCGCGGACCAGCCGGCCCGCACACTCCGCACGCGGCCGGCCCACGCCGGCGGGATCCAGCCCGCCCGGCGCCACGTCCGCCGGCTCCGCCCGGCCGCCGTCGAGCACCTCGACCCGGCCCACGCCCGCTGCCGCCAGGACCGCGGCGATCACGGCCCCCACCCGGCCGCTCCCGCGCACCCGGACCCGTATCGCCCGGCGGGCGGCCATCCCCCGCAAGTCCCCTCCGGGCTCCCGGTGGACCAGCGACAGGGAACCCAGGTCCGGCCCCAGCCGCTCCACGGTCTCCGGATGCCCCCGCAGGGCCTGGGCCCGCGGGCCGCCCGCCGTGGCGTCGTCGAGCAGGCCGGCCCCCGCCAGCGTCCTGACCACCTCGTCGGCCCGGCCGTCCGGCAGTCCCATTCCGCGGGCCTCGGTCCGCAGTAACTCCATCCCCCGGGTCCCGTCGATCCGGTCGATCAGCGTGCCCGTCGCCGTGTCCACGGGTGCGAGCACCACCGCATGGGCGGGCGTCACCCCGAACTGAACCGTCTGCAGATCCCGCCATGCCCGCGCCAGCGCCGGCTTCACCTTCGGATACATGTCCCGTCCCCCTCGATCCCGATATCCCGGGCGCATCCGAGCCGCCCGTTTCCCGTTCTTCCGCAACAGTGCCCGCCCGCCGGAATCCATGCAGGAATTTGTCCACAGGTGCGAGGTATTAGGCATATGAGATGAAGGGAAATGGCGTTCCGGAAATCGGCCGCGAATCCCCCGTGTTCGAACCCCGGACGGGCGGGACTTCCGCCATCACGACCGGGTACCGTCGTGGCGTGTCCGCCGACCCCCCGCAGCGCGCCGTCGAAGTCCGCCGGAGCGCGCGCCGCCGCAGGACCGTATCCGCCTATCGCGAGGGTGACCGTACGGTCGTCCTCATCCCTGCCCGGATGTCCGAGGCGGAGGAGCAGCGCTGGGTGGGCGTCATGCTCGACAAGCTGGCGGCGCAGGAGAGCAGACGCACCTTCGGGGACGCGGAACTCACCGAGCGCGCCGCACAGCTGTCCGAGCAGTACTTCGACGGCCGCGCCCGCCCCCGTACGGTCCGCTGGGTCACCAACCAGAACACCCGCTGGGGCTCCTGCACCCCCGCCGAAGGCAGCATCCGGCTCTCCCACCGGCTCCAGGGGATGCCCGAGTACGTCGTCGACTACGTGCTCCTGCACGAGCTGGCCCACCTCCTCGTACCCGGCCACGGGCCCCGCTTCTGGGAACTGCTGGAGGCCTATCCGCGCACCGAGCGGGCCCGCGGCTACCTGGAGGGCGTGGTCGCCGCCGAGCGGCTGCCGAAGGTTCCGGCCGCCCGCGAGGAGTGAGCCCGCGGCCGGCGGCGCCGGTCCGTCACGTCACGCAGAGTGTTTTGTACCGGGTCGGTACCGGCTTGGCCGGATGTCGGCAGTTGCCGTTAGCCTGAGCGGCACGCATTCACAGTCGGGATGGGGGACGGTCGTACGTATGGCCAGGGAATTCCAACGCGGCCACAAGGCCAAGATCAGTGATCTCACGGCGGGCACCGATCTGTACGTAGGTGTCCAGATCGCCGGGTCCGGACTCGCCTTCGACATCAGCTGTTTCGGCCTCGACGCCAATGAGCAGCTGTCGGACGACCGTTACTTCGTCTTCTTCAATCAGCCGAAGTCGCCGGAAGAGTCCATTCAGCAACTCGGTGCACAGGCGGGCGACACCGAATCCTTCCGGGTGACGCTGGACCGCATTCCGGCATCCATCCACAAACTGTCCTTCACCGCCACCATCGACGGCGCCGGACAGATGTCGCAGATCGGCCCGGGCTACATCCGGATCGTGGCCGGCGGCGAAGAGGTCGTCCGGTACGCGTTCACCGGTGCGGAGTTCACCACCGAGCGGGCCGTGATGCTCGGCGACTTCTACCTGAAGGACGTGTGGCGCTTCGCCGCCGTCGGCCAGGGCTTCGACGGCGGACTCGACGCGCTCCTGCGAAACTTCGGCGGCGAGGTCGCCGAGGAGGCGCCGCAGCAGCAGGCCCCGGCCGCCGCCTCGCCCGGATTCGCCCCGCCGCCGCAGGCGGCCGCCCCGGCCCCGTCCTTCGGCGCTCCCGCCCCGGCGCCGCAGGCCCCCCAGGCCCCGGCCCCCGCGCCGTCCTTCGGCGCGCCCGTGCCGGCGCCCGGCGCCGCGCCGCAGCCGCAGTACCAGCAGTCCGCGGCACCGGCTCCCGCCCCCGCCCCGGTGCACGCCGCGCCCACCATGGCCGCGCCGCTCGCCCCGCCGGCCCCCGCCCCGTACGGCCAGCCGGCGCCGCCGCAGCAGCCCTCGTACGGCCAGGTCCCCGGACAGGTACCGGGCCAGGTCCCCGGTCAGTACCCCGGCCAGGTCCCGCCGCCCGCCGCGGCCCCCGCCCCCTACGGGCAGCAGCCGGGCTACGGCCAGGTCCCCGGCCAGCCCCCGGGCCAGCAGCCCGGGTACGCCCCGCAGGGCGTCCCCGCCGCCGGCGCCGGTCTCGCCGCCGCACTCCAGCCGTACAAGGAAGCGCCCACCGGCACCCGCTGGACCCCGCAGAACCAGCAGCTCATGCGCGTCGACCTCGCGATGGGCGGCCAGGCCGTCCTCGCCCGCCAGGGCAGCATGGTCCTCTACCAGGGCAAGGTCGACTTCAGCTACAAGGGCGCGGGCTTCGCCGGCCGCATCGTCGGCAACGCCACCGGCCAGGAGATGCAGCTCATGCGCTGCACCGGCCGCGGCCAGGTCTTCCTCGCGGAGAACGGCGCCCACCTGCACGCCATCGAGCTCCAGGGCGACGGGATCTGCGTCTCCGCCGAAGCCGTCCTCGCCTTCGACGAGTCGCTCCAGCACGAGGTCCGCCGCATCGAGGGCCACGGCATCCCCGGCGGCGCCCTGTTCACCATGCAGTTCCAGGGCACCGGCACGGTGATCGTCAAGACGCACGGCGTCCCGGTGGTCCTGCCCGTCACCCCGACCACCTTCGCGGACAGCAACGCCATCGTCGCGTGGTCCTCCGCCTCGCAGGTGATCATCTCCAGTCAGGTCCGGCTGCGGCGCAACGCCTACCCCGGCCACAGCGGGGAGACCGTGAACCTCCAGTTCCGCGGCGCTCCCGGCAACTTCATCGTCGTCCAGCCGTACGAGGTCTGAGGGAGCCCGACATGAACGCAATGAACCAGCAACTCGCGGGCTTCGCCCCGACCCCCGTCACGGCCCGCATGGAGAACCACGGCCGGGCCATGCTCAAGGTCGCCATGCAGAGCGGCCAGGACCTCTTCGCCCGCACCGGCTCGATGGTCGCCTACGAGGGCTTCGTCCAGTACGAGCCCAACCCGCCGGCCGTCCGCCAGATGGCCTCGCAGTGGATCACCGGCGAAGGCGCCCCGCTGATGAAGTGCACCGGCGACGGCCTGCTCTACCTCGCCGACTACGGCGCCGACGTGGTCGTGATCAACCTGAACAACGACTCCCTCTCGGTCAACGGCACCAACCTGCTCGCCTTCGACGCCCACCTCCAGTGGGGCGTCGAGCGGGTCAAGGGCCTCGCCAAGTTCGCCGGCCAGGGCCTGTTCAACGTGCAGATCGCGGGCACCGGGTGGGTCGCCCTGACCTCCCGCGGCACCCCGATCGTGGTCGACTGCGGCCGCGGCGAGGACGAGACGTACGTCGACCCCGACGCGCTCGTCGCCTGGTCGCCGAATCTCAAGGTCAAGGGCAAGCGCAGCTTCAAGGCCTCGTCGATGATCGGCCGGGGCAGCGGGGAGGCCTACCAGATGGCCTTCTCCGGCCAGGGCATCGTCGTCGTACAGCCCAGCGAGGACAGCACCGACCGGCTCCGGGCCCGGGGCTGAGGGGGAGCGGACACATCATGCAGAGCGCACTTTTCGCCCACACCGAGGCGCAGTCCCAGGACCGGTACGCCATCCAGAACCCTCAGCTGCTGCGGGTCTCGCTGACCGGCTCCGACGACGTACTCGCCCGCAAGGGCGCGATGGTCGCCTACCAGGGGATCATCGACTTCGACGGCGAGTACCAGAGCAGCAGCCAGCGGGGCGCCCGCCGCCGTACCGGCGAGGGCCTGGACCTCATGCGCTGCTCCGGCCAGGGCACGGTCTACCTGGCCAACCTGGCCCAGTACGTGCACGTCGTGGACGTGGACCAGGACGGCCTCACGGTCGACAGCAGCTACGTGCTGGCCCTGGACTCCACCCTGCACACCGAGGTCATCGCGGTGGACAGCCAGTACGGGATCTCCGGCTCGGGCAAGTACCAGCTCAACATCTCCGGCCGCGGCAAGGTCGCGCTGATGACCTCCGGTCAGCCGCTGATGATGCACGTCACGCCCGACAAGTACGTCAACGTCGACGCGGACGCGATCGTCGCCTGGTCCACCTCGCTGCGGGTGCAGATGCAGGCCCAGACGCACTCCAGCGGCGTGTGGCGGCGGCGCGGCAACACCGGCGAGGGCTGGGAGCTGAGCTTCCTCGGCACCGGCGTCGCGCTGGTGCAGCCCAGTGAGGTGCTGCCGCCGCAGAACGCCCAGCTCGGCCAGGGCGTCGCCGCGCAGTTCGGCATGGGCCAGCACGGCTCGCACGCGCAGAACCAGAACAACGCCTGGAACTGACACCGTTCCCGAACGCGGCGTAGGGGCGGTCCCGCCGGGACCGCCCCTACGCCGCGTTCACGCCCGCTCCGGCGGGCTCGGCCGTACGCCCGCTCAGCCGTCCAGCCGGGCCAAGGTCGCCTCCAGCAGCCGTACGACGGACGTGTCGGCCACCGCCGCCACCTCCTCGTACGGGAACCAGCGCAGGTCAAGGGACTCCTCGCTGATCTCCGCCACCGCGCCGGCCGGGGCCAGCGCCGCGTACTGCACGTCCAGGTGCCAGTGGCACGGAGCCGGAATCGCATGCCGGTCCAGGCGCACCGGCCCGCCGTCCAGCAGGGTCAGCCCGGACGCGATGCCCGACTCCTCGCGGGCCTCGCGCAGCGCCACCTCGGCGAGGGTGCGGTCACCGGGCTCGCAGTGCCCGCCCATCTGGAGCCACATGCCGAGCTTCTTGTGCAGGGTCAGCAGTACGCGGCCGCGCGCCGGGTCGATGACCAGCGCACTGCCCGTGACGTGCCCGGCCCCGCAGGGCTTGTAGACCCCGTTCGGGTGGGCCGCCAGGTGCTCCAGGTAGAGATCGCGCAGTTCCGGCTGGTCCTCGTACGCCTTCAGGACGAGGACCGCGTCTTCGTGCAGGCTCACTTCTTCTCGTCGCCGTCCTGCTCGCGCTTCTCGGCGGCCTCGCCGAGCATCTTGTCGATCTCGGAGAAGTCCAGCTGCTCACGGTGCACGAAGCCGTCCGGGTCGTCCAGGTCGGAGGCCGTCGGCAGCATGTCCGGGTGCTCCCACAGGCCGTCGCGGCCGTCCACGCCCCGCGCGTCGGTGAGCGAGGCCCACAGCCGCGAGGCGTCCCGCAGCCGGCGCGGGCGCAGCTCCAGGCCGATCAGCGTCGCGAAGGTCTGCTCGGCCGGGCCGCCCGAGGCGCGCCGCCGCCGCATGGTCTCGCGCATCGCGTCCGCCGAGGTCAGCCGGGGCTTGGCGGCCTCGTGCACCACCGCGTCGACCCAGCCCTCGACCAGCGCGAGCGCCGTCTCCAGGCGAGCCAGGGCGGCCTTCTGCTCAGGGGTGTCCTGCGGCTGGAACATGCCGCCCTGGAGCGCCTCCTGCAGCTGCTCCGGGTTCGACGGGTCCAGCTGGCCGACGACGTCCTCCAGCTTCGAGGTGTCGACCTTGATGCCGCGGGCGTAGCCCTCGACCGCGCCGAACAGGTGCGAGCGCAGCCACGGCACGTGGGCGAAGAGCCGGGCGTGGGCCGCCTCGCGCAGCGCCAGGTACAGCCGCACCTCGTCCGAGGGGACGCCCAGGTCCTTGCCGAAGCTCTCGATGTTCAGCGGCAGCAGTGCGGCCTTGCCGGCCGGGCCCAGCGGGAGGCCGATGTCCGTGGAGCCGACGACCTCGCCCGCGAGGGTGCCGACGGCCTGGCCGATCTGCTGGCCGAACATGGCGCCGCCCATGGAGCGCATCATGCCGAGCAGCGGGCCCGCCATGGCCTGCATCTCCTCGGGCAGGACGCCGCCCATAGCCGCGCCGACCCGCTCCGCCACCGGGTCCACGAGCTCCTTCCACACCGGCAGGGTCGCCTCGACCCACTCGGCGCGGCTCCAGGCCACGGCGGTGGTGGCGCCCGAGGGCAGCGAGGTGACCCCGTCCAGCCAGTGGTCGGCCAGGCGCACGGCCTCCTCGACGGCGGACTTCTCGGCGATGCCGACGCTCGTGTCCTTCACGCCGTCCGCGGTGCCCTGCGAGACGGTCTGGCGGGCGATGTCCTTGGCCATGTCCCAGTTCACGGGACCGCCCTCGTAGCTCAGCATCTGGCCGAGCTGCTGGAACGCGGCGCCCAGGTCGTTCGGGTTCATACCACCGAACATCGCGGCGAACGGGTTGTCCGCTCCGGGAGCGCCCGCGCCGCCCGGCAGGCCCATGCCGGGGAACCCGAAGGGATTCGCCGGGCCGCCCTGACCGCCCTGGTTGCCCTTCTTCTTGCCTTCGTCGCCGTTTTCCGGCTCCTCCGGCGGAAGGCCGAATCCGAATGGGGTGTCGCTCACGGGTTTCCTCGGCTCGTAGGGCCGTCGGCGGGAGCCGACGGGCAATGGTCCGACAACACCACCCAGCGTAGACACCGCGGCCGCATCCGGGCTCGGTGCTCCGCCGACTCCTGGGCTGCGGCAGGATGGACATCACCTGGTGGGTACGCGTCACGGCGCGTCCCTACTGAAGACAACCGCTGGAGACGCCCGGTGAGTTCCCCAGATCCGCAGTTTCGCGCGACGCCCGACGACGAAAACAGCTCCGAGCACGGTGACGGCGCCCCCGGCGTTCGCCAGCCGCGAAACCCGGGGGACATCCGCCGGCGCAGCCCCGTGATCGCCGTGACCGGCGCCGCGTCCGGAGTCGGCGCGGCCCTCGTGAGCCGCCTGGCCGCCTCCGACGAGGTCAAGCAGGTCGTCGCCATCGACGAGCGGCGGGGGGACTGTGCCGCCGCGCAGTGGCACATCCTCGACGTACGGGACCCCGCGATCGCCGAGAAGCTGCGCGGGGCGGACGTCGTGGTCCACCTCGCCCTCGACCTCGACCTGGAGACGGACCCGGCGGCCCGCACGGCGTACAACGTGCGCGGCACCCAGACCGTCCTGACGGCGGCCGCCGCGGCCGGCGTGCACCGCGTCGTGCTGTGCACCTCGGCGATGGTCTACGGGGCCCTGCCCGACAACGACATCCCGCTGTCCGAGGACTCCGAGCTGCGGGCCACCGCCGAGGCGACCGGCGTCGGCGACCTGCTGGAGATCGAGCGCCTGGGCCGCCGTGCCCCGCGCGCGCACCCGGGACTGAACGTCACCGTGATCCGCCCGGCCGTCCTGGTCGGCGGCACCGACACCGCCCTCACCCGGTACTTCGAGTCCCCGCGGCTGCTCGTGGTGGCGGGATCCCGCCCGACCTGGCAGTTCTGCCACGTGGACGACCTGGTCAGCGCCCTGGAGTACGCGGCCCTGGAGAAGGTCGAGGGCGAGCTGGCGGTGGGCTGCGAGGGCTGGCTGGAACAGGAGGAGGTCGAGGAGCTGAGCGGCATCCGCCGCATGGAGCTGCCCTCGGCGGTCGCGCTGGGCGCCGCGGCCCGGCTGCACCGGATCGGCCTGACCCCGTCCCCCGCCGGGGACCTCGCGTACACGATGCACCCCTGGGTGGTCAGCGTCAGCGGGCTGCACGCGGCGGGCTGGCGGCCGCGCTGGACCAACGAGGAGGTGCTCGCCGAGCTCCTCCAAGAGGTCTCGGGCCGCCACACGGTCGCGGGCCGCCGGCTGGGCCGCAGGGACGCCGCCACGGCCGCCGGTGCGGCGGGTGCGACGGTGGCGCTGCTTGGCGCGGCCGCGGCGGTGCGCCTGGCGCGCAAGCGGCGCGGCATCTGACCGGCCCGGCCCGGCCCGGCCCGGCCGGCCCGGACCCGGCCGGCGGACCGGCGCGGGCCCGCCCTCCGCGAGGCGGACCGCGGGCCCGCGGTCCGGCCCGTCCTGTAGAAGGCTCCCAAGGCGGCCGGCCCGCCCCGGGCGAATCTGCTATTTCGCCGCGTCAGCGCCTAGGGCACGATGAAGGCATGGCACCGCACTTCGACCACCCCGGTGAGCAGGCCGCCTCGGACCCGATCCGGCTGCTCCAGATCCGCGAGACCCCCCTCTCGATCGACGAGGTCTTCCAGGCCGTCGGCGACGACGCCTCGGGCGGTACGACGCTCTTCGTCGGCACGGTGCGCAACCACGACAGCGGGGCGGACGTCGACTCGCTCGGCTACTCCTGCCACCCGACGGCCGAGGCCGAGATGCGCCGCGTGGCCGAGCGCGTCGTGGCCAAGTACCCGGTCCGTGCCCTGGCGGCCGTGCACCGCATCGGCGACCTGGCCGTGGGCGACCTGGCCGTGGTCGTCGCGGTGTCCTGCCCGCATCGCGGCGAGGCCTTCGAGGCCGCCCGGATGCTGATCGACGACCTCAAGCACGAGGTCCCGATCTGGAAGCACCAGACCTTCAGCGACGGCAGCGAGGAGTGGGTCGGCGCCTGCTGAACCCCCGGGCGGGGAGCGCCACCCGTAAGGCGGTACCCTCGCACCCGTTCGGCCGCGCAACACGCCCTCGATTTGCGTAACCCCCCCACGGGCACGAGCGTTGAAGCCACCAACGAAACGTACTTCGGGGTAGGGAGGCAGGCCCATGGCATCTTTGGCGTGGTTGCTGATTCCGCTGTTCGCCGCGATCGGAGCGGCGATATGGGGCAGCTGGGCGGCACGCGACCGCACCCAGGGCGACATATCCGAGCTCGCGGGCTACGCGCGATTCCGCGAGGCCATGGCCAATGCCGATCAGCCGCGGGCCAAGGCGGACGCCCATTCCGCGCACCCCGCCCACTCCGCCTCCGATGCCGTCTGACTCCGTGCGACACCCGTCCGGCGCCCCGTCCCGCGCCCCGCGCCGACGCCCGGCCGACGCTCCGCGTCCGTCCCGCTGCGGACCGCTGCCGACCGCGCCGCCCCCGGTGAGATTCCGCTGAGAGTTTCGCGTACGGACCCCGTACGGACCGGCCCCGAGGGCCGCCCGCCAGGGCCGTCCCGTACTGTCGGATCCATGCCACGCCGCACCGCGACGATGCTCGCTTCCACCCTGGTGCTGTTCGCGCTGCTCTGCGCAGGGGTGTTCATCAAGGTCCCGTACTCCGAGATGAGCCCCGGCCCGACCGTGAACACCCTCGGGGACTCGCACGGCGCGCCCGTCCTGAACATCTCGGGGCGCAAGACGTACCCGACCAGCGGGCACCTCAACATGACGACCGTCCGCGTCACCGGCGCGGACTACGACATGAGCCTGGTGGAAGCGGTGTACGGCTGGCTGGCCGGCGACAACATCGTCGTCCCGCACGAGAACCTCTACCCGAACGGCAAGACGGACGCGGAATCCACCCAGGAGAACGCCGAGGAGTTCAGCCAGTCGCAGCAGAGCGCCAAGGTGGCCGCCCTCAAGCAGCTCGGCATCCCGGTCACCGCCCGGGTGATCGTCTCCACCGTGGTCAAGGACAGCCCCTCCGAGGGCCGGCTGCACGCCGGTGACGTGATCAAGGCCGTGGACGGCGCCGCCGTCACCGCCCCCGAGGACGTGGCCAAGCTCGTCACCAAGCACAAGCCGGGCGAGCCGGTGGAGTTCACCATCGTGCCCGCCAAGGAGGCGGCCGAGGCCGCGAAGGCCGGCAACAACGACCCCGCCACCTCGAAGGTGACGATCACCGCCGGCAAGGCGGAGGGCGACGGTCACGCCGTCGTCGGTATCCGGGCGGGCACCGACCACACCTTCCCGTTCACGATCGACATCAAGCTCGCCGACGTCGGCGGCCCGAGCGCCGGGCTGATGTTCGCCCTCGGCATCGTCGACAAGCTCACCCCGGAGGACCTGACCGGCGGGAAGTTCGTCGCGGGCACCGGCACGATCGACGACGCGGGCAAGGTCGGCCCCATCGGCGGTATCCAGATGAAGACCATCGGTGCCCGCCAGGCCGGAGCCGAGTACTTCCTGACGCCCGCCGAGAACTGCGCCTCGGCCGCCTCGAACGTGCCCGACGGGCTGACCCTGGTCAAGGTCGCCACCATCGACGACGCCACGAAGGCGCTGCAGAAGATCAGCAAGGGGGACACGGCCGGGCTGCCGCAGTGCAAGCCCTGACCGCTCCGCCCCTCCCGATCGCCCGGTCACGTGCAGCGGCCGGGCCCGGCACGCCCTACGAGAAGGTCGCCGCCAGGGCCTCCGCCAGGCCGGGCACCAGCCCCGCACCGGTGAGGACCTCCGTCGAGGAGTCCTTCTCACGCAGCCGTACGGCCGACTCGCGCGAGCCGTCGCGCAGCACGGCCACGGTCAGGCGGACCTCCTGCCGCTCCGGGTGACCCGCCACCCACTTCGACAGCTGCTTGTCGTTCAGGCCCTCCGGTACGGACGCCTCCGCGGACGGCGGCAGCATCAGCCGCTCCACCGTCAGCGCGCAGCCGACGACCGCGTCGGGCCAGGCGATGGTGCCGAGGAACTTGTCGAGCGGGGTCCCCTTCGGGACCTCGTCCTGCTCGATCGGGGTCAGCGAGGACTTTCCGGCGTCGTCCTGGTCGAGACCGAGCTGGCTCGCGAGCCGCGGCTCCTGCTTCTTGAGCCGGGCGGTGTCGACGAGCGCGAAGAGCCGTGCGGGCTTGTCCCAGCCGAGGCCGGCCGCGTACTCGTCGATCTCGAGGCAGGCACGGGTCAGCGGGCTGGCCGCCATGGGGGTGCCGGGGGAAGGCGAAAGGTTGGACATGGGCAACATCCTGCCTCCTTTCCACCGGATACCGGGAACTGACCAAAGCCTCAGTAAGTTGCATGAGTGGGCTCTACGATCGGGGGCCCGTTCATTACCAGACTCAGCGACTTTCGAGGTGCGCACCTTGGCTTTCCAGATGCCGGACCGCGGCGGAGGCCCTTCCGGGCCACGGATGAGAGTCGGCCGCCCCTCCCGGCGGGCTCGAACTCTCCTCATGACCTTGGGCGTGCTGGCCGTCCTGGCCATGCTCTTCATCATGTTCGCGGGCTTCTGGACTGACTGGCTCTGGTTCCGCTCCGTGAAGTACTCGACCGTCTTCACCACCACGCTGTGGACCAAGATCGGCCTCTTCGCCGTGTTCGGTCTGCTGATGGCGGGTGCGGTCGGGTTCAACATCTGGCTGGCCCACAGGCTGCGGCCGCCGCTCAGCGCGATGTCGATGGAACAGCAGAGCCTCGACCGCTACCGGATGAGCATCGCCCCGTACAAGAAGTGGCTGCTCCTGGGCATCGCCGTGCTGGTCGGCCTGATCGCCGGCGCCTCGGCGGCCGGCCAGTGGAAGACCTGGCTCATGTACGTGAACGGGGTGGCCTTCGGTACGAAGGACCCGCAGTTCCACATGGACGTGTCCTTCTACACCTTCGACCTGCCCTGGTACCGCTTCCTGCTGGGCTTCGGCTTCGCGGCCGTCGTGCTGTCGGTGATCGCCGCGGCCGTCGTGCACTACCTGTACGGCGGACTGCGCGTGACCAGCCCGGGCGCCCGGGCCACCGCCGCCGCGACCGGGCACCTGTCGGTGCTCCTCGGCCTCTTCGTCACGCTGAAGGCGGTCGCCTACTGGCTCGACCGCTACGGGCTCGCCGTGAAGTCCAGCGACTTCAAGGCCGCCGACAACTGGACGGGCCTGCGCTACGTCGACGCGAACGCCTACCTGCCGGCGAAGACGATCCTCGTCGCCATCGCCGCGATCTGCGCCGTGCTGTTCTTCGCGACGCTGTGGCGCCGCACCTGGCAGCTGCCGGTCATCGGCTTCGGCCTGATGGTGCTCTCGGCGATCCTGATCGGCGGGCTCTACCCGGCGATCGTGCAGAAGTTCCAGGTCCAGCCGAACGAGCAGGCCAAGGAATCCCCGTACGTCCAGAAGAACATCAAGGCCACGCGCGACGCCTACGACATCGCGGGCTCCGACGTCACGGACTATCCGGGCGTCCCGCAGACGGAGGACCGGGGCAAGCTGCGGCCGCAGGCCGACACCACGGCCAGCATCCGCATCCTCGACCCGAACATCGTCTCGCCGGCCTTCCAGCAGCTCCAGCAGGTCAAGGGCTACTACGCCTTCCCGTCCACGCTCGCCGTGGACCGGTACAGCGGCCAGGACACGGTCATCGGGCTGCGCGAGCTGAACATCGGCGGCATCCCGAAGAACAACTGGATCAACGACCACTTCAAGTACACGCACGGCTACGGCGTGGTCGCGGCCAAGGGCACCACCGTGAAGGACGGCGCTCCCGACTTCACGCAGTCCGACCTGCCCTCCAAGGGCATGTTCGGCACGGACTTCGAGCAGCGCATCTACTACGGCGAGCAGACGAAGCAGTACTCGATCGTCGGCGGTCCGCAGAAGGAGCTCGACTACTCGGACGACAAGGGCGAGAAGGAGACGAGCTACAAGGGCGACTCCGGCGTCAACCTCGACAACCCGGTCAACCGGGCCGCCTACGCGCTCACCTTCAACGAGCCGCAGATCCTCTACTCGGGCGCCATCGGTGACGGCTCGCGGATCCTCTACAACCGCACGCCGAAGGAGCGCGTCGAAGCGGTCGCCCCGTGGCTGACCATCGACGGCGCGCCCTACCCGGCCGTGATCGACGGCCGGATCAAGTGGATCGTCGACGCCTACACGACCACCAACGGCTACCCGTACGCCTCGCGCACCACCCTGGGCCAGAGCACCGCGGACTCGCTGACCAACAGCCAGCGTGCGGTGGTCGCCCAGGAGAACCAGGTCAACTACATCCGCAACTCGGTGAAGGCGACCGTCGACGCGTACGACGGCTCGGTCGACCTGTACCAGTGGGACACCCAGGACCCGGTCCTGAAGACCTGGATGAAGGCGTTCCCCGGCACGGTGAAGCCCAAGGCCGACATCTCCAAGCCGCTCATGGACCACCTGCGGTACCCGCAGGACCTCTTCAAGGTCCAGCGCGAGCTGCTGACCCGCTACCACGTCACCGACCCGCAGACCTTCCTCAGCGGCAGTGAGGCGTGGGCGGTCCCGGACGACCCGACGACCAAGGCCGGTACGGCCGTTCCGCCGTACTACCTGTCGATGAAGATGCCGGGCCAGAAGGAGAAGGACCAGGTCTTCTCGCTCACCACGACGTTCACGCCGAACGAGCGGCCCAACCTGAGTGCCTTCATGGCGGTCAACGCCGATCCGGGCACCCCGGACTACGGCAAGATCCGCATTCTCAAGATGCCGACGAGCAAGCCGCCGGACGGCCCCGGCCAGGTGCAGAGCAAGTTCCAGTCGGAACCGAAGATCGCCGAGTCCATCCGCCTGCTGCGCGGTGGTGACTCGGAGATCGAGTACGGCAACCTGCTCGCGGTGCCGCTCGACGGCGGGATGCTCTACGTCGAGCCGGTCTACGTGCGCAGCTCGGGCCTCAAGTACCCGCTGCTGCGCAAGGTGCTCGTGACCTACGGCAACCAGACCGCCTTCGAGGACACCCTGGAGAAGGCGCTGAACGTGGTCTTCGGGGCCGAGGCGCCGACGGTTCCGGTGCCGCCGGTCCAGCCTCCGGGCGACGGCACGGTCACGCCGCCGACCATCACGGACCCGACGGTCAAGGCGGCGCTCGGCGACGCGCAGAAGGCCGTCGAGGACGCCGAGAAGGCCCGCCAGGCCGGTGACTGGGCGGCCTTCGGCAAGGCCCAGGAGGAGATCAAGGCGGCGCTGAAGCGGGCGATCGACGCCGAGGCGAAGCTCACGACCCCCGCGCCGTCGGGCCAGTGATCAATGGGTAATGGCTCCACCCCGTGTCGTGATACTGTGGTTTCACCGACGCGGGGTGGAGCAGCTCGGTAGCTCGCTGGGCTCATAACCCAGAGGTCGCAGGTTCAAATCCTGTCCCCGCTACTGAAGATGAAGGCCCGGATCCATGGGATCCGGGCCTTCGTCATGCCCGGGGCCAACACGCGGTAGCCGGGGAGGGTGAGTTGTCGGTCGAGCGTGTTTGACTTACCCCACTGTGGGCATGTCGACAAAACGCTGTAGTGACCTCACGGGCTGCGACATACCAGGTGTACGCGGGTAGCAGGTGATGCGACGATGGGATTTATGGGGGAGAGGTCAACTCTGCTGGAGACAGGGCGGTTTGTGAGGGCGGAGTCCGGGACGGACGCAGAGGCCGAAGGAGCGGCTCCGGCCGTCGACAAGCAGACCGTACTGACCGATGCGGATTTCGCGGAGGAGATGTTCGCCGAGACCGACGCGGCGAGTGACGCCGAGCTCGAAGCACGGCACCGGGTGGCCGCCGACAAGGGCGACCCCGGCGCCATGAGCGTGCTCGGCGCCCTGCTGCTGCGCCGCGGCGACCTCGACGGCGCCGAGCCCTACCTGCGCGGCGCCACCGGCGAGGGCGACCGCGCCGCCGCCAACAACCTGGGCGTCCTGCTGCACCAGCGCGGCTACCCCGAGGAGGCCGCCGGCTGGTGGCGGGTCGCCGCCGTCGCCGGCTCCGCCCCCGCCGCGCACGCCCTGGGCCGCTACTTCCGCGAGCGCGGGGACGAGCCCGCCGCCGAGTACTGGATGCGGCAGGCGGCCGAATCCGGCCACGCGCTGGGCGCGTACGGGCTGGCCGACCTGCTGGAGCACCGCGGGGACAAGGGCGTCGAGCGCTGGTTCCGCGCCGCCGCCGAGCAGGGGCACCGCGAAGCCGCGTACCGGCTGGCGAGGCACCTGCGCAAGGGCGACCCCGCCGAGGCCGAGCAGTGGTACCGGCAGGCCGCCGCGCGCGGGCACCGGCGTGCCGCGCTGCACCTGGGCGCGCTGCTGGAGGCGCGCGGCGAGCTCAAGGAGGCCGGGCGCTGGTACCTGACCTCCGCCAAGCAGGGCGAGGCCCGGGCGGCGTGCGCGCTGGGCTTCCTGCTGCGCGACGCGGGCGACGAGGAGAGCGCGGCCGTGTGGTGGCACCGGGCGGCGCAGGACGGCGACGGCAACGCCGCCAACGCGCTGGGCGCGCTGCACGCCGCACGCGGCGAGACCCAGACCGCGGAGCGCTGGTACCGGACCGCCATGGACGCGGGCGACCAAAACGGGGCGTACAACCTTGCACTGCTGTGCGTCGCACAGGACCGGACCGCGCAGGCCGAGCAGTGGTACCGGCGCGCGGCCTACGCCGGGCACCGCGAGGCGGCCAACGCGCTGGCGATCCTGCTGCTCCAGGGCGGGGACGCGGCGGGCGCGGAGCCGTGGTTCTCGAAGGCGGCCGAGGCGGGCAGCGTCGATGCCGCGTTCAACCTCGGGATCCTGTTCGCCAGCCGCGACGAGGACCGGACCGCGCTGAAGTGGTACGAGCGGGCCGCCTCGGCCGGGCACACCGACGCGGCGCTCCAGGTCGGCATCGCCCTGGTCCGCGACGGCGAGGACCGGGCGGCCGAGCGCCACCTGCGCTGCGCGGCGGGCGGCGGCAGCGCGGAGGCGGCGTTCCGCCTGGCCGCGCTGCTGGAGTCGCTGGCCCCGCCGCCGGAGCCGGTCGCGCTGGGCGAGCCCGTGGGCGGCGCCCCGCGCACCGAGAGCGAGGAGTGGTACGAGCGGGCCGCCGAGCTGGGGCACCGCCGGGCCCAGGTGCGGGTCGGCATGCTCGCCGCCGCCCGCGGTGATCTGGCCGTCGCCGCACGCTGGTACCGGGAGGCGGCCGAGGCCGGCTCCCGCAATGGTGCCTTCAACCTGGGGCTGCTGCTGGCCCGCGAGGGCAGCGAGCCGGAGGCCGCCCTGTGGTGGACCCGCGCGGCGGTGGCCGGGCACGGCCGCGCCGCGCTGCGCCTGGGCCTGCTGGCGGCCCGCCACGGCGACCTCGCGGAGGGCCAGAAGTGGTGCGTGCGCGCCATGGAGCTGGGCCCGGCCGAGGTCTCGGAACGCGCGGCCCGGCTCCGCGAGGCCCTGGCCGAGGAACTCTCGGCCTAGGTCGGCGCCCCGGCGCGGCTCTCAGCGGTAGAGCCAGGCGGTGGAGCGGGCGTAGACGTGCCGGAAGGCGATCGGCATCAGCAGATCGTTGACGCGGCGCTGCACCGTGCCCGGGGTCTTCGAGTCGCGGTTCGTCGCCGCGGTCCGGGTCATCCGGGTCACCCGGGGGCGGCGCACACGGGTGTACTCGGCCAGGGCGCCCGCCACATCCGGTGCCCCGTCCATGCAGCGCCCCAGGGCCACCGCGTCCTCGATCGCCATCGACGCGCCCTGACCGGCTCCCACCGGATGGGCCGCGTCGCCGATCAGCACGGTGCGCCCGTCGTGCCAGACGGGCACGTCCGCCAGCCGGTGCATCGGCATCGGGCGGTCGACGCGCGTCGCCGCCCGGATCAGGGAGAGCGGCAGCTCCTCCTTGCCGTACAGCTCCGCCAGCAGGTCCCGGGTGACGTCCGCCGGGTCCGGGGGCTGCGGCGCGGGCACCTGGGCCGACCACCAGACCGTGCCGTCCGCCGCCGGGACGCACAGGAAGGCGCCGCGGCGCCCGAAGACGAAGTGGTAGGTGCCAGGAGTGAGCCGCACGCCCTCGGAGACTCCCGACACGCTGTAGAGGCCCGCGTACCGCACCTGCGGCGCCGCCGGGTCCAGCGCGGTACGGGTGGCGGACCAGATGCCGTCGGCCGCCACCACCAGGTCCGCGTCCAGGTCCGCCGGGTCCACCCGCCGCCCCGTCTCGATCCGGGCGCCGGCGCGTACCGCTTCGGCGCGCAGTGCTTCCACCAGCCGCCCGCGCAGCAGGGTCGTGCTGTGCAGGCTGTCCGAGGCCCGCCGGCCGCGCGGCACCTCGCCGAGGAGCTTGCCCGAGGCGGACCACATCCGCTGGAGGGCGACCGGGAAGCCCGCGGCCTGAACCGCCGGGAGGCAGCCCAGCGCGTCGAGCCCCCGCAGTCCGTTGACGGCGAGGCTGAGGAAGGAGCCCACCTGGCCGGCCGGGTCCTCGTACGCCTCGTGGACCGTGACCTCCGCGCCGGTCGCGCGCCGCAACGCGATCGCGCTCGCCGCTCCGGCCACTCCGCCCCCGATGACTGACACACGCATGCCCGACCCCTTTCGCCGAATGTTCATTCACTGAATCTTGATTCAGTGAAACTCGGTTCAGTATGATGAGGCCGGAAAGACGGCGTCAAGTGGGAGCGGGGATCGCGGTGGGAGTGCGCAAGGAGCGGGCGGCCGGTACGGAGGCGGCGCTCAAGGAGGCGGCGCGGGCGCTCTTCCTGGAGCGCGGCTACGCGCAGACGAAGATCACCGACATCACGAAGGCCGCCGGCCGGTCCACCGGCTCGTTCTACGAGCACTTCGCCGGCAAGGACGAGCTGCTGGACGCACTGCTCGCGGACATGGGGGCCCAGGTCGACGCGGCGGTCGGGGTCGGTGACCAGGTCCCCGAGGTCGGTGATCAGGCCCTCGAGGCCGGTGATCGGGCCCCCGGCCACCCCCACGCCCACCCCCGTGAGCACGACCTCGCCGACCGTGCGCAGCTGCGCACCCATGTAGCGGCCACGTGGGGCGTCTTCCGGGATCATCTGCCCGTCGTGGTCGCCCTCTTCCAGAAGTCCATGGCCGAGCCGCCCGGCTCGGGGCGGGCCTGGGGGCGGCTCCTCGCGGACACGGCGCCGCTGCGCGAGCACCTCGCGTACATGCGCGAACAGGGCCGTGAGTTGCCCGGGGACCCGGAGCTGGTCGCCGCGGCAATGGGGGCCATGATCTCGATGCTGGGGTACGCCGCCATGACCGGCGGGGCCCGACTGGACGACGACGAGGTGGTGGAGACGCTGACCGCTCTGCTGCACCGGGGCCTGGCCGGTTAACCGATTTGCATCTGCCGGGGGCCCTCACGTAACGTTGGGTTTACCGACGCGGGGTGGAGCAGCTCGGTAGCTCGCTGGGCTCATAACCCAGAGGTCGCAGGTTCAAATCCTGTCCCCGCTACTGAAGACTCAGGGCCCGGATCCAATGGATCCGGGCCCTGAGTCGTTTCCGGCTGCCAAGAGCGCGAACAGAAGTCGAACGCAGGAAGGCCCGGCCCCCAGGGGGTCCGGGCCTTCCTCGCCGAAGTGCTCAGGCGCCGGCGCAGTTCGGGCAGACGCCGCGGTACGTCACCTCGACCGCCGACACCGTGAAGCCGAAGCGCTCCGCGTCGGGCAGGTCGGCCAGCGGGTTGCCCGCCGGGTGCACGTCCCGGATCGCGCCGCACTGGGCGCAGACCAGGTGCTGGTGGGGCCGATGGGCGTTCGGGTCGTACCGCTTGGCGCGGCGGTCCGTGGAGACCTCCAGGACCTCGCCGAGGGTGACGAGCTCGCCCAGGGTGTTGTAGACGGTCGCGCGCGAGATCTCGGGCAGTTTGGCCACCGCGAGGGCGTGCACCTCGTCCGCCGTCAGGTGCACGTGGTCACCGTCGAGCACCTCGGCCACGACGCGCCGCTGCGCCGTCATGCGCCAGCCGCGTCCGCGAAGTCGATCCAGCAGGTCACTCATAGACATCAGCCTAACAGTGAGGGGATTCGGTGTAACTCCCGAATCAGTGCGGACTTGGATCCTTACTTGACTTAGACAAAGTCCATCGTAGGATCGAGTACGGCAAACGCCAAGGACAGGACATGCAGGGATGACGCAGGAGGCGCACGTGACGCAGGGACCGCTCACCACGGAGGCCGGAGCGCCGGTCGCCGACAACCAGAACAGCGAGACCGCCGGCATCGGCGGCCCCGTCCTGGTCCAGGACCAGCTGCTGCTGGAGAAGCTCGCGCACTTCAACCGCGAGCGCATCCCGGAGCGCGTGGTGCACGCCCGCGGCGCCGGTGCCTACGGCACCTTCACGCTGACCCGCGACGTCTCGCAGTGGACCCGTGCCGCGTTCCTGTCCGAGGTCGGCAAGGAGACCGAGACCTTCCTGCGCTTCTCCACCGTCGCGGGCAACCTCGGCAGCGCCGACGCGGTCCGCGACCCCCGCGGCTGGGCGCTGAAGTTCTACACCGAAGAGGGCAACTACGACCTCGTCGGCAACAACACCCCGGTGTTCTTCATCAAGGACGCCATCAAGTTCCCCGACTTCATCCACACCCAGAAGCGCGACCCGTACACGGGCTCGCAGGAGGCGGACAACGTCTGGGACTTCTGGGGTCTGTCGCCCGAGTCGACCCACCAGGTGACCTGGCTGTTCGGTGACCGCGGCATCCCGGCGTCCTACCGCCACATGAACGGCTACGGCTCGCACACGTTCCAGTGGAACAACGAGGCCGGCGAGGTCTTCTGGGTCAAGTACCACTTCAAGACCGACCAGGGCATCAAGAACCTCACCCAGGCCGAGGCCAACGCCCTCGCCGGTGAGGACCCCGACTCGCACCAGCGCGACCTGCGCGAGGCCATCGAGCGCGGCGACTTCCCGACCTGGACCGTGCAGGTCCAGATCATGCCCGCGGCCGAGGCGGCCGAGTACCGCTTCAACCCGTTCGACCTCACCAAGGTGTGGCCGCACGAGGACTACCCGCCGATCGAGATCGGCAAGCTGGAGCTCAACCGCAACCCGGAGAACGTCTTCGCCGAGGTCGAGCAGAGCATCTTCAGCCCGGCGCACTTCGTCCCCGGCATCGGTCCCTCCCCGGACAAGATGCTCCAGGGCCGCCTCTTCGGCTACGGCGACGCCCACCGCTACCGCGTCGGCATCAACGCCGACCACCTGCCGGTGAACCGCCCGCACGCCACCGAGGCGCGCACCAACTCCCGCGACGGCCACCTGTACGACGGCCGCCACAAGGGTGCCAAGAACTACGAGCCGAACTCCTTCGGCGGCCCGCACCAGACGGACCGCCCGCTGTGGCAGTCCGTCCCGCTCACCGGCGGCACGGGCAACCACCCGGCCGCCGTCCACCGCGAGGACAACGACTTCGTCCAGGCGGGCAACCTCTACCGCCTGTACTCGGAGGACGAGAAGGCCCGCCTGATCGAGAACCTGTCCGGCTTCATCGCCAAGGTCTCCCGCGACGACATCGTCGAGCGCGCGATCAACAACTTCCGCCAGGCGGACGGTGACTTCGGCAAGCGGCTCGAAGCCGCGGTCCAGGCCCTCCGCGGCTGATCCCGGATCGCTTGCCGTAGCAGGACGCCGGGCCGCAGCCCTCCTCGGAGGGCTGCGGCCCGGCGTCGTTTCACGCGGGGACCGTACGCCGCGCCGGCACCCAGCAGCGGATGACGTCCCGGACGGACACGATGCCGACCGGTCCGCCGTGCTCCAGCACGATCAGGTGCCGGAAACCGCCGTGGGCCATCGCCTCGGCGGCTTCCTGCACCGTGGCCTCCGGGGTGCAGAACACGACGTTGTTGGTGGTGTGCGCGCCCACGGACTCCCGGTCCGGATCGTGGCCCGCGCCGATGGAGTTGAGGATGTCGCGCTCGGTCAGAATGCCGATTCCGCTGTGGTCGGGGTCGAGGACGACGGCCGCGCCGACGCGCCGGCCGGACATCAGGCAGGCCGCCTGCCGGAGGGTGTGTGCGGGTCCGAGGGTGAGGATCACGGTGCTCATTGCGTCACGGACGAGCATGAAGAGAGCCACCTCCTGGGGTGAATCCCCCCCGCCTGGGTGGGTGCGCCGCGTAGCCCTGGAGCAGCAGCCTCCAGTGAATTGCTTCACAAGCGCACAAGCGGGGGGGAGTATCAGATTCCCACGGACCCGCAGGGCCGACAAGAAGGCGCGGGGCGGAGCGTGAGCGGCGCGCGGCGCTCTCAGGCGCGCGGGCGCAACAGGCCCAGCATCTCCTCGTGGAGCAGTCCGTTCGAGGCCGCGGCGTTCCCGCCGTGCACCCCCTCCACCCCGTCCAGGCTGGTGAAGCGGCCGCCCGCCTCCTGGACGACGACCGCGATGGCCGCCATGTCCCACAGGTTGAGCTCCGGCTCCGCGCACAGGTCCAGCGAGCCCTCGGCGACCATCATGTACGGCCAGAAGTCGCCGTAGCCGCGGGTGCGCCAGCACGCGCGCGTCAGGTCCAGGAACCCGGGGAGCCGGCCCTGCTCCTCCCAGCCGCTCAGCGAGGAGTACGCGAACGAGGCGTCTGCCAGTCCGGCGACCTTGGACACGCCGATGGCCGTGGTCGCGCCGAGCGCGCCCCCGGCGTACGCGCCCCCGCCCCTGGTCGCCCACCAGCGGCGGCCCAGCGCCGGCGCGGACACCACGCCGACCACCGGGCGGAACTCGCCGTCCTCGCCCTCGGCCATCAGGGAGATCAGCGTCGCCCAGACGGGCACCCCGCGCACGTAGTTCTTCGTACCGTCGATCGGGTCCACGACCCAGCGGCGCGGACCGCTGCCCTTGAGCCCGTACTCCTCGCCCAGGATGGCGTCGTCGGGCCGGGCGGCCCCGATGCCCGCCCTGATGATCTCCTCGGCGGCCTTGTCGGCCTCGCTCACCGGGGTCATGTCCGGCTTCGTCTCGACCTGGAGGTCGAGGGCGCGGAACCGCTCCATCGTGACGGCGTCCGCCGCGTCGGCGAGATCGAGGGCAAGGCGCAGGTCATCGTCATACTCGGGCATGCCCGAACAGTATCGAGACTCCCGGACCCCGACCAACGCAGTCCACAGTGCGGCCCGGATGCGCCCTTGACAGGATCTGGCGACCCGTCAACTCTGGCCCGAGAGAGCCGAACGGGGAGGCGTGGATGCCGGCAGCCCGGGAGTCCTTGCTGGAGGCGGCGGGAGCGGCGCTCTCGGCGCGCCCCTGGCCGGACGTGCGCATGGTCGACGTGGCCGCCGCGGCCGGGGTGTCCCGGCAGACCCTCTACAACGAGTTCGGCGGCAAGGCGGGCCTGGGCCGCGCCCTGGTCCGCCGCGAGGCCGACCGCTACCTCGACGGGGTGGACCGGGCCCTGGCCGGCCCGGCCCGGGCCACCGAACGGCTCGCCGCCGTCGCGGAGTGGACCGTACGAGCGGCCCGCGCGCAGCCCCTCGTACGGGCCCTGCTCACCGGCGCCTGGGATCCGGGGCTGCCCGCGGCGGGCGGCCGGGCACCGGGGCCGGGCGAACTGGCCCGGGCCGTCCGGGACCGGGCGGCGGCCGCACTGGCGCCGGGGGAGGACCCGCAGCGCTGCGAGCTCGCCGTGCGCCTGGCCCTCTCCTACGTGATCGCTCCGGGGGAGGAGCCGGGACCGGGCGAGCTGCGCGGGCTGCTCAGTGTGCCGAGCCGGACAGCTGCAGCCCGATGACGCCGAGGATGACCAGCGAGATCGAGACGAGTTTGAGGGTGGAGACCAGGTCCCCGAGGAAGACCATGCCGTAGATCGCCGTCCCGGCGGCGCCGATCCCCGTCCACACCGCGTACGCCGGCCCTACGTCCAGCTTCTTGAGCGCCAGCGTCAGCAGACCGAAGCTGCCGAGCGCGAAGCACGCGAAGGCGACGGTCGGCCACAGCCGGGTGAAACCGTGGGAGAGCTTGAGGCAGACCGCGAAACCGGTCTCCAGGAGTCCCGCGACCACGACCAGCAGCCACGCCATGTCGAATGCCTCCCCGCGTCACGTGACATTGCGTCACTTGGTGCGATTATGCATTTATCCAGACAGGGCCCTCGACAAACGCGGCCGGGGCCCGCCCGGACGGTCAGTCGCCCTCGCGGCGTTCGCGCGTCTCCAGCAGCCGCCGCAGCGAATACAGCCGCGCCGGGTCCGCGTGGCCGTCCTCCACCCACGCATCGAGCGCGCAGTCCGGCTCGTCGTGGCTGCACGCGCGCGGGCAGCCCTCGGTCCCCGGCACCAGGTCCGGGAAGGCCAGGATCACCCGGGACGGGTCCACGTGGTGCAGACCGAACGAGCGCACGCCCGGGGTGTCGATGACCCAGCCGTCACCGCTCGGCAGCGGCAGCGCCAGCGCCGAGGTGGTGGTGTGCCGGCCGCGGCCGGTCACCGCGTTGACGTGGCCGGTGGCGCGCTGGCGGCCCTCGGCGACGAGCGAGTTCACCAGGGTGGTCTTGCCGACGCCCGAGTGCCCGACGAAGGCGGTGATCCGGCCGTCGAGCCGCTCGCGCACCCGGTCGGCCGCGTCACCCGTGGCCAGTTCCTCGCGATTGGTCACCACGTAGTTCACGCCGAGCGTCGAGTAGATCTCCAGGATCTTGTCCGCGGAGGTCAGGTCCGACTTGGTGAGGACCAGCAGCGGCTCCAGCCCCGCGTCGTACGCCGCCACCAGGCAGCGGTCGATCATCCGGGGCCGCGGCTCCGGGTCGGCCAGGGCCGTGACGATGGCCAGCTGGTCGGCGTTGGCGACGACCACCCGCTCGTACGGGTCGTCGTCGTCGGCGGTGCGCCGCAGGACGGACCTGCGCTCCTCGATCCGCACGATGCGGGCGAGGGTGTCCTTCTTGCCGGACAGGTCACCGACGATCCAGACCCGGTCACCGACCACCGCCGCCTTGCGGCCCAGCTCACGGGCCTTCATGGCGTGCACCGTGCGGTCCTCGACCAGGCAGGTCAGCCGGCCCCGGTCCACGGTGAGGACGAACCCCTCGGCCGCGTCCTCGTGCTTGGGCCGGATGCTGGTCCGCGGCCGGTTGCCCTTGGGGTTCGGGCGCTGGCGGATGTCGTCCTCGTCGGTGTGCTTGCCGTACCTGCGCATGACGGGCCCTACGCTCCCGCACCCGCTCCGGGCGCCCCGGCCCCGCCGGCGTCCCCGGCGAGCATGTCCGTCCACATCCTCGGGAAGTCCGGCAGGGTCTTCGCGGTCGTCGCCACGTTCTCGATCTGCACGTCCTTCACCGCCAGGCCGATCACCGCGCCCGCGGTGGCCATGCGGTGGTCGTCGTACGTGTGGAACACCCCGCCGTGCATCCGGCGCGGCCGGATGTGCAGACCGTCGGCGGTCTCGGTGACATCGCCGCCGAGCGCGTTGATCTCCTTGGTCAGCGCGGCCAGCCGGTCCGTCTCGTGCAGCCGCAGGTGCGCGACACCGCGCAGCACCGACTCGGAGTCGGCCAGGGCCGCCACCGCCGCGATGCCCGGGGTGAGTTCGCCGACCTCGCTCAGGTCCACGTCGATGCCGTGGATCTTGCCGGTGCCGGTGAAGACCAGGCCCGCGTCGGTCAGCTCGCAGGAGCCGCCCATCTCGGTGAAGATCCGGCGCAGCGCGTCACCGGGCTGCGTGGTGCGGCGCGGCCAGTCCGGGACGGTGACCGTGCCGCCGGTGATCAGGGCCGCGGCCAGGAAGGGCTGTGCGTTGGAGAGGTCCGGCTCGACGACCATGTCGCGGCCCAGCAGGGCGCCGGGGGTGACCCGCCACACGTTCTTCTCGCCGCCGGCCTCGGGGGTGTCGACCTGGGCGCCCGCCGCGCGCAGCATCTCCACGGTCATCCGGATGTGCGGCATCGACGGCAGGTTGCCGCCCACGTGCCGGACCTCGACGCCCTGGTTGAAGCGCGGGGCGGAGAGCAGCAGCGCGGAGACGAACTGGGAGGAGTTGCTGGCGTCGATCTCGACCGTGCCGCCCTCCAGGGCCCCGCCGCCCAGGACGGTCATGGGCAGCGCGCCCCGGTTGTCGTCGTCGATGCGGGCGCCGAGGGTGCGCAGGGCGCTGATGACCTGGCCGAGCGGGCGCTCGTAGGAGCGCGGGTCGCCGTCGAAGCGGATGTCGCCGTCGGCGAGGGTGGCGACGGGCGGAAGGAAGCGCATGACCGTGCCCGCGTTGCCGACGTCCACGGTCGTCGGGCCGTGCAGGGCCGCCGGGATGACCCGCCAGGCCTCGCCGCCCGCACCGTCGCCGGCGGAGCTGGAGGAGACGGTCTCCTCGATGCCGACGCCCATCGCGCGCAGCGCGTCGGACATCAGCTGGGAGTCGCGCGAGCGCAGGGGGCGGCGCACCCAGCCGGGCTCGGAGGCGAGCGCGGCGAGCACCAGGGCCCGGTTGGTGACCGATTTGGAGCCCGGCACCGTGACGGTGGCGTGGACGGTCCCCTCGGCGAGCGGAGCGGGCCAGAGGGCAGGGAGCGCGGGGGTCTCGGTCATGGCCCCCACTTTAGTGGCTTCCCACGACCCCAGATCTTGATCCCGGTCCCGTCTCAGGGACCGGTCACAGGTCCAGCAGCCAACGGGCGCCGCCGATCAGCGAGCACAGGGCGACGACGTGGAAGAAGAGCAGCCACACCACCGGGTGCAGGTGGGTGAGCCGGCCGAGCTGGTCGGCGTCGGAGTCGGGCGCCGCGCCGCCCCGGCGCTTGGCGCCCAGCTCGAACACCGGCCGGACCCCGCCCAGCAGCAGGAACCACACCACCAGATAGACGAAGCCGGCCTGCACCTCGGCCGGGGTCAGCCAGGACACCAGCAGGAAGGTTCCGCCGGTCAGGACCACCGTCAGCGCCCCGTACGCGTTCCGGATCATCACCAGCATCGCCAGCAGCAGGGCGGTGGCCACCCACAGCAGCAGCGTGATCCGGTGCGCGGAGAGCAGCGCCGCGCCGCCCAGCCCGAGCAGCGAGGGCGCCGTGTACCCGCCCGCGGCGGTCAGGATCATCCCGAGCCCGGTCGGCCTGCCCCGGCTGACGGTGACCCCGCTGGTGTCGGAGTGCAGCCGTATGCCGCTCAGGCGCCGCCCGGTCATCAGCGCCAGCAGACCGTGCCCGCCCTCGTGCGCGATGGTGATGGCGTTGCGCGAGAGCCGCCACAGCGGGCGGGGACCGACGGCGGCGAGGGCGACCAGGCCGGTCACGATCACCAGCCACCGGTCGGGCGGGGTCTGTATGCCCGTGAGCCGGTCCCACAGGCCGGCCGTCGTGCTGCTGTCCATGAGGTGGCGGACTCCTTGCGGTGGTGTCGGGGTGACATGGCAGTGTGGCAGCCATGTGCGGACGGTATGCGGCGAGTCGTAAGCCCGAGGACCTGGTGGAGGCCTTCGGCATAGAGAAGTGGGAGCCGGAGGAGGCCCTGGCCCCCGACTTCAACGTGGCGCCGACGAAGGAGGTCCACGTCGTCCTCGACCGTCCCCTCAAAGACGCTTCGCACCCCCGTCCGGTTCGCCAGCTGCGCGTCCTGAAGTGGGGGCTGGTCCCCTCCTGGGCCCAGAACCCCGACGGCGCCGCCCGGATGATCAACGCCCGGTCCGAGACCCTCCACGAGAAGCCCTCCTTCCGCCGGGCCTTCGCGCAGCGCCGCTGCATCGTCCCCGCCGACGGCTACTACGAGTGGGTCACCGCCCACGACGAGCGGCAGCTGGAGGTGGAGGGGAAGAAGAAGCGGGCCCGCAAGCAGCCCTACTTCGTGCTCCCGTCCGACGGCTCGGTCTTCGCGATGGCCGGGATCTACGAGTTCTGGCGCGACCGGACCCTGCCCGACGAGCACCCGCTCGCCTGGTGGGTCACCTGCTCGGTGATCACCACCGAGGCCGAGACCACCCCGCTGGGCGTGGCCCCCGCCGAAGGACCGCGCTCGCTCTCCGAGATCCACCCGCGGATGCCGCTGATGCTGACCCCGGACCGCTGGGACGCCTGGCTGGACCCCGCGAACACCGACACCGAGGGCTCCCTGCGGGACCTCTTGGCGCCGCCGCCCGGCGGGCTGATGCGGGCCTACCCGGTGTCCACGGCCGTGAGCAGCGTGCGCAACAACGGCCCCGAGCTGCTGACGGAACTCGCCGCGCCGGAGGAGGCCACCCTCTTCTAGCCCGCCCCGCCCGGATCCCGCCCGGCAGGATGGGGCGCATGACCACGCGTACCGAGAGTGTCGACACCACGGCGGGCGAGGCCCGCATCACCTGGCACCGGGCGGCGAGGCCGAAGCTCGTGCTCGCCGTCAGCCACGGCGCCGGCGGCGGCATCGAGGCCCGGGACCTCCAGGCGCTCGCCGCCGCCCTGCCCGCCCGCGGGATCACCGTGGCCCTGGTCGAACAGCCCTGGCGGGTCGCCGGGAAGAAGGTCGCCGCCGCGCCCAAGGTGCTGGACGAGGGGTGGCGCGGGCTGTGGCCGGCCCTCGCGGAGCCCGGGCTGCCGGTGGTCGCGGGCGGCCGCAGCGCCGGGGCCCGGGTGGCCTGCCGGACCGCGGCCGGGCTGGGCGCGGCCGGGGTGCTCGCGCTGGCGTTCCCGCTGCACCCGCCCGGCCGGCCGGAGAAGTCCCGCGCCGGGGAGCTCACCGGGGCCGGGCGGCCGACCCTGGTGGTCCAGGGCGGCCGGGACCCCTTCGGGCGGCCCGAGGAGTTCCCGGAGCCGGGCGCGCAGGACCCGTACGAGCTCGTGGAGGTGGCGTACGGGGACCACGGCTTCGCGGTGCCGAAGAAGGCGGACACCACCCAGGAGGAGGCCCTCCTGACGATCACCGAAGCGGTGGCGGAGTGGCTCGCGAGGCTCCCCGTGTGAAGGCGGCCGGCCGGCGCCCGCCGCGCGCGGGAAACGCGCCCGGTGCCCGGGAATGGACGGCCCGCCCCCTCTGTTGTCTCGGATGTCGGAACGTAGGGGAACTCGTCGGAGGAGAGGGAACGCATGACCCAGGTCATCAGCCAGAACCGTCGGCAGGCCGCTGACCTGGACTGGACCGTGCTGCCCGCACCCAAGCGCAGCCCGCTTCGGGCGGCGGAGGGCCGGGAAGGTCGACTATTCTCCGATTCGAGCGGATCCGCTTTCGGAGCCGCCACGCTGTCGGAGGAGGTGGGTCCTGTCGCTGGGACCGACGAAGGCCACGCGGAGGAGACGACCCTGGAGCGCAATGCGCGCTTCGAACGGGACGCCCTCGGCTACCTCGACCAGATGTACTCGGCCGCGCTGCGCATGACGCGCAATCCGGCCGACGCCGAGGACCTGGTCCAGGAGACGTATGCGAAGGCATACGCGTCCTTCCACCAGTTCCGCGAGGGCACCAACCTGAAGGCGTGGCTCTACCGCATTCTGACCAACACCTTCATCAACTCCTACCGCAAGAAGCAGCGCGAACCCCAGCGCAGCGCCGCGGAGGAGATCGAGGACTGGCAGCTGGCGCGCGCCGAGTCGCACATGTCGACCGGACTGCGTTCCGCCGAGTCGCAGGCGCTCGACCACCTGCCCGATTCCGATGTGAAGGAAGCGCTGCAGGCCATTCCGGAGGAGTTCCGCATCGCGGTCTACCTTGCCGACGTAGAGGGCTTTGCGTACAAGGAGATCGCGGACATCATGGGTACACCCATCGGTACGGTCATGTCGCGACTGCACCGTGGCCGCCGTCAACTCCGCGGAATGCTGGAGGACTATGCCCGTGAGCGCGGGCTGGTTCCCGCGGGCGCGGGAGAGTCGAACGACCGGAAAGGCTCGGGCTCATGAGCTGCGGAGAGCCGCACGAGACAGAGTGCTCTGAGGTCCTGGATCACCTGTACGAGTTTCTCGATCAGGAGATGCCGGACAGTGACTGCACGAAGTTCGAGACGCACTTCGGCGAGTGCAATCCCTGCCTGGAGAAGTACGGCCTGGAACAGGCCGTGAAGAAGCTGGTGAAGCGCTGCTGCGGGTCGGACGACGTGCCGACCGACCTGCGGTCGAAGGTGATGGGCCGGATCGAGCTGATCAGGTCCGGTCAGGCGGTGCCCGACCACGACGTCACCGCCGACAATCCCGCTCCCGGCTGACCGCGTCGGTATCCGGTATCGGCGACCGTTGACCGGTAGCCGGTCCGGCCATTGAACAACCGCCCCCGGAAGAGCACTTCATTCACCCGAATGTGCTAATCCGGGGGCGTCCGCATGGCCCAATGCGGAAATGTGGCCCGCCGCGCTCCGGGCCCCACCTATTCTCCCCAATCGGTGCCGTTTCGTTTCGGCACCCGGTGTGCACGGCACAGGGGAGGAGAGCGCCATGCGGGCACTTCCGCCGGGGGCGCGCGCCTACATCCTGTGCGCCGTCCTCGTGGCCGCCGCCTGCGTCGCCCCCGCCGTCACCGATTCCGGTACGCCCCGGGCGACCGCGGCCGTGCTCGCCGTGCTCTACCTCGGCTGCGAACTCGTCAGGCTCTGCCCGCTGCTGGGCAGCCGGGTGCCCGAGGGCATCGGCTCCTTCTTCCCCGTGGTGCTCGCCGCCGTCTTCCTGCTGCCGCCCGCGGCCGCCGCGCTCGTCGCCCTGCCCGGCGCCTTCGCGGGCACCGTGGTCCAGCGGCCCGCCGGGGTGCGCCGGGTGTGGCACGCCGCGCAGCAGGCGATCGCCGCCTGGGTCGCGGGGCGGGCGTACGGGCTGCTGGGCGGCCCGTACGCGCTTGGCGGCGGGACCGCCACGGAGTCCGGACCCCCCGCGGCGCTCGCCGACTTCCCCTACGTCCTGCTTCCCGCGGCCGTCGCCGCCGTCGCCTTCAGCCTCGTGCTCACCGCCCTCGACGGCGGCATCCTGGCCGTCGCCGAACGCCGGCCCGCCGCCTCCGCCTGGCGCGGACTCGCGACCCGCTCCCTCACCCCGCACTGCGTCCACGGCCTCGCCGGACTGATGATGGCCGTGATGTGGCGCAGCCCCTACGGGCTCCCGGCCGCGCTGCTCGTCCTGCTGCCGATGTACATCTCCTGCTGGCTCTTCGCCCAGTACCACCGCGAGCGCGGCGCCCACCGGGCCACCATCCGCGCACTCGTCCACGCCGTCGACATCAAGGACCGCTACACGCGCGGCCACAGCGAACGCGTCGGCCAGGCCTCCGCCATGATCGCCCGCGAGCTCGGCATGACCGAGGACCGGCTGGAGACCGTGCGCATCGCCGGGATCCTGCACGACGTCGGCAAACTCGGCGTCCCCACCCGGCTGCTGCGCAAGGACGGGCCGCTCACCCCGCAGGAGCGCCGCATCATCGAGCTGCACCCCGAGTACGGGCACGAGATGGTGCGCGGCATCGGCTTCCTGGGGGAGGCCCGGTCGGCGATCCTGCACCACCACGAGCGGGTCGACGGCTCCGGCTATCCCTACGGGCTGACCGGCGAGCAGATCCCGGTCCTGGCCCGCGTGGTGGCGGTGGCCGATGCCTTCGACGCGATGACCTCGACCCGCTCGTACAGCCGGGCCCGACCGGTGCCGGTCGCCCTGGCCGAGCTGGAACGGTGCGCGGGGGCGCACTTCGACCCGGCGATGGTACGGGCGCTGGTCGACGCGATCGGCCGGACCGGCTGGCACCCGGTGGTGACCTCGGACGCCGACCTCCAGGTGATTCCGGCACGGCCCGCACCCGCACCCGCGGGCGACGGGGCGCAGCCGGGGCCGGGGGACGGGCCCGCGCCGGGACCGGAGCGGCCCGCAGTGCCCGTGGGCCGGACACGGCAGGGGGCGGCCCGTGACGCCGGCGGCGCCGGGGCGGACGGATGAGGACCCCGGCCGTGTGGACGGTGCGGGGGGCCGCAGCCGTGCTCACCGTCGCCGCACTCGCCCACACCCTGTGGAACGGCGTCGCCGACCCCGGCACGGCCCTGGCCTTCGGCGCACTGATCGCCGTCGGCGAGCTGGCCCGCCGCGACCCCCAGGACGCGCCGGGCCGCCACCCCGCACCGCTCGCCTCCGCCGGAGCCCTCGCCTACGCCCTGCTCGGCCGGAGCGCCGGGCAGCCCACCCACCACGGCGTGCTCCAGATCGTCGCGGTCGTCGTCGCGGCCGCCCTCGCCGGGATCGTCCCGCACATCGCCCGGGGCCGCGGGCCCGCCCTCGACCGCCTGTCCCGCCGGGTGCTCACCGTCGCCTTCGCCGCCGTCTGTTTCCAGCCGCTCTACAACTCGGGCCGATTGGAGCAACGGGTCGGCCAGGGCCCGTACCTCGTCCTCTTCCTGCTCCTCCTGCTGGGCCTCACCGCCCTGTGCGACGCCGTGCTCGCCGCCGCCCTGGCCCGGGCGCGGACGGGCTGGCCGTACGGGCCCCTGCTGCGCGACGAGCTGCGCGCCCAGCTCGGCATCGGCTCGGCGATCTGCGCCACCGGGGTCGTGATGGCCCTCGGTGCGGCCGTCGCGGGGCTGTGGGCCATACCCGTCTTCAGCGTGCCCCTGCTGCTGACCCAGCTGTCCTTCCACCGGATCACCGCGATCCGCACCACCTACCGCCAGACCATCACCTCCCTGGCCCGTGCCACCGAGATCGCCGGCTGCACCCCGCCGGGCCACTCCCGCCGGGTGGCCGCCCTGAGCTGCGCCGTCGGCCGGGAGCTGGGCCTGTCGGAGCGGGAGCTGACGGTGCTGGAGTACGCCGCCCTCATGCACGACATCGGGCAGCTCTCCCTCGTCGACCCGGTCCCGGACGGGGCCACGGCCGAGCTGCCCGGGGCCGAGGCCCGCCGCATCGCCGAGCTGGGCGGGGAGGTGGCCCGGCAGACCGGGGTGCCGGCCGAGGTCGCCGTGATCGTGGAGCGGCAGGCGGATCCGTACCGGGAGCAGCCCCCATCGGCCCGGATCGTGCGTACGGTGAATGCGTACGACGATCTGGTCGGCGGGAGCCGTCACCCGGGTGGCTCACTGGCCGCTCTGGAGCGGCTCCGCCTGGGCACCGGGCACGATTACCAGCCGGAGGTCGTGGAGTGCCTGGCAAGGGTTCTGGCCAGGGGCGGACGTGACAGAGTGGTGCCCGTCCCACCTGGGTAACCCATGGGTAATGAGCGGCCGTCCGAGTGGGCATGGTTGGATGCCAGTAAGAGGGACCGTAGGAGTGTCCGCAAGGCTGCACCGTTGGACCGGCAGGCGGGAATCGTGAGGATCTTCGGGAAGGTACGGCATCGACCCTCCGCCTCGTGGCGGCAGGCGACCGACCGCGCGTTCACGCTGATCGGCGACGGGCGGTACGAGGACGCGGGCGCGCTCCTGACCAGAGCGGCGGACCTGGAGCCCTGGCTGTCCGAGTCCTGGTTCAATCTGGCGCTGCTGCACAAGTTTCGGCACGACTGGGAGCAGGCGCGGGCCGCCGGGCTGCGCGCCGTGGCCCTGCTGGACCGGGAGACCGGCGCCCCGGACTGGTGGAACGTGGGGATCGCCGCCACCGCGCTGCAGGACTGGCCGCTGGCCCGGCGGGCCTGGCAGGCGTACGGGCTGAAGGTGCCCGGGGACGCCGCCGGTGCGGGCGAACCGGTCGGCATGGAACTGGGCAGCGCCGCCGTGCGGCTCTCGCCCGAGGGCGAGGCCGAGGTGGTCTGGGGCCGCCGGCTGGACCCGGCCCGGCTGGAGGTCCTGTCGATCCCGCTGCCGTCCTCGGGGCGGCGCTGGGGCGAGGTGGTGCTCCACGACGGCGTCCCGCACGGCGAGCGGGTGACCGCGGCCGGGCCCTCGTACCCCGTGTTCGACGAGATCGAGCTGTGGGCGCCGTCGCCCGTGCCCACCTGGGTGGTGCTGCTGGAGGCGGCCACCGAGGCGGACCGCGACGCGCTGGAGCAGCTGGCCTCGGACGCCGGGTTCGCCGCGGAGGACTGGTCCTCGTCGGTGCGGCTGCTGTGCCGGACCTGCTCGGAGAGCGAGATGCCGAGCGACGAGGGCGACGGCGAGCACCTCGATCCGCACGACCACAGCGAGCCGGGCCACCCCGGACCGCTCGGGCACCGTACGGCGGGCTCCGGGTCCCTGTGGGTCCCCGAGCGCGAATGCGGGATCGCGGCACCGGCCGGCCTGGTGCGCGGACTGCTCGACGGCTGGGTCGCGGACAGCCCCGGCACCCGCGAGTGGCGGGATCTCGAAGAAGTCTGCTGACCCGGGGCCGTAGGCTGTACGGGCACATCGGTGGCCACGACGACCATCGGTGACCGGGACTTACGGAAGGCGTACGGCGGACATGTCGCAGCAGGAGAACGAGGTTGTCGAGAGCGTGAACGACGGGTACGTCGTGGACACCGAGGACTGTGAGGCGCGCGAGCTCGCCCACCGTCAGCGCGGCACGGCCCGTCCGATCACCGTGGTCGGCAACCCGGTCCTGCACCGGGAGTGCAAGGACGTCACCGAGTTCGGCGACGAGCTGGCGCAGCTGATCGACGACATGTTCGCGAGCCAGAAGGCGGCCGAGGGCGTGGGCCTGGCCGCGAACCAGATCGGCGTGGACGCCAAGGTCTTCGTCTACGACTGCCCGGACGACGACGGCAACCGCCACACCGGTGTCGTGGTCAACCCCAAGCTGATCGAGCTGCCGGCCGCCGCACGCGTGCTGGACGACTCGAACGAGGGCTGCCTGTCGGTCCCGACGGCGTACGCCTCGCTGGCCCGCCCGGACTACGCCGAGGTCGAGGGCCAGGACGCGCAGGGCAACCCGATCAAGGTGCGCGGCACCGGCTACTTCGCCCGCTGCCTCCAGCACGAGACCGACCACCTGTACGGCTACCTGTACATCGACCGCCTCTCGAAGCGGGACCGCAAGGACGCCCTGCGGCAGATGGAAGAGGGCACCCCGCGCTACGAGACCGTCCCGAACGCCTGATCGACAACACACTTAGGCGGCCTGCGGGCCCCGGAAGGCGCGCCGGAACGAGTTCGGCGTGGTGCCCAGGGTCCGCAGGAAGTGGTGGCGCAGGGCGGCCGCGTTGCCGAAGCCGCAGCGGCCGGCGATCGCGTCCACCGTGTCGCCGGTCGACTCCAGCAGTTCCTGCGCCAGCAGGACCCGCTGGCGCAGCACCCACTTGTACGGGGTGGTGCCGGTCTCCTGGAGGAAGCGGCGGGCGAAGGTCCGCGGGGACATGTGCGCGCGCTCCGCGAGCTGCTCGACGGTGATCTCCTCGTCCAGGTGGCGGGCCATCCACTCGATCACCTCACCCACCGTGTCGCAGGCCGTGCGCGCCAGCGGCCGCTGGATGAACTGGGCCTGCCCGCCGTCCCGGTGCGGCGGTACGACCATCCGGCGCGCGATGACGTTGGCCACCTCGGCCCCGTGCTCCTGGCGGACCAGGTGCAGGCACGCGTCGATGCCCGAGGCGGTGCCGGCGGCGGTGATCACCGAGCCCTCGTCCACGTAGAGCACGTCCGGGTCGACGACCGCCCGCGGGAAGCGGCGGGCCAGGGTCGCGGAGTGCATCCAGTGCGTGGTGCAGCGGCGGCCGTCCAGCAGCCCGGCCGCGCCCAGTACGTACGCCCCGCTGCACACGCTCAGCACCCGCGCACCGCGGGCCACGGCCCGGCGCAGGGCCGCGAGCAGGGGCTCGGGGTAGATGCGCCGGTCGGCGTCACCGGCGGCGGGCAGGCAGATCAGGTCGGCCTCCTCCAGCCGGTCCGGCCCGTGCGCGGGGGTGATCGCGAAGGCGCCCCCGCCCACGGTCAGCGGCCCCTCCTCCACCGCGCAGACGGCGAAGTCGTACACCGGTAGGCCCATGTCACTGCGATCGATTCCGAACACCTCGCAGAAGATCCCCAGCTCGAAGGGGGCGACTCCGTCGACGAGGGCCACGGCCACGTTTTTCAGCATGGGAGCAGTGTGGCAGTAATTCGGTCTTCTATGACAGTACTGCCACTGTCGATCATGGGCGATCGGGCGGACAGTAGAGGTATGACCACCTTCGTGAGTTACCTCGTCGTCCTCGCCTTCGCCGCCCTGCTGATCGGGCCCGGCCTGTACGGGATCCTGCGCGACCGGCGCATCGACCGGCAGCTGCGGGCCGTCGCCACCCGACTGGTGTGGCTGCCCCGCCAGCGCTCGGGCGGCCTGCCGCCCACCCCGCGCCGCCCCGGCGGGTGGCACCTGGGCCCCGTCATCCACTGAACCCGGGAACGCGAGAAGCCGGGACACGGATCCCTCCGCATCCCGGCTCCCCGGTGAGTCCTGGAACCCCTGGAACCCCTGGAACCCCTAGAAGTCCTCGTCCAGGTCGACCGTGCCCTCGACCGCGACCTGGTAGGCCGACGGGCGGCGCTCGAAGAAGTTCGTCAGCTCCTGCACACCCTGGAGCTCCATGAAGGAGAACGGGTTCTGCGAGCCGTACACCGGCGGGAACCCGAGACGCACCAGGCGCTGGTCCGCGACGCACTCCAGGTACTCGCGCATCGACTCGGTGTTCATGCCCGGCAGGCCGTCACCGCACAGGTCGCGGCCGAACTGCAGCTCCGCCTCCACGGCCTCCTTCAGCATGTCGGTGACCTGCTGCTGGAGAGCGTCGTCGAAGAGCTCCGGCTCCTCCTTGCGGACCGTGTCCACGACCTCGAACGCGAAGTTCATGTGCATGGTCTCGTCACGGAACACCCAGTTGGTGCCGGTGGCCAGGCCGTGCAGCAGACCGCGCGAGCGGAACCAGTACACGTACGCGAAGGCGCCGTAGAAGAACAGGCCCTCGATGCACGCGGCGAAGCAGATCAGGTTCAGCAGGAAGCGGCGGCGGTCCGCGGCCGTCTCCAGCCGGTCGATCTTCTCGACCGAGTCCATCCACTTGAAGCAGAACTGCGCCTTCTCGCGGATGGACGGGATCTCCTCGACCGCGTCGAAGGCGGCCGCACGGTCGTCCGGGTCGGGCAGGTAGGTGTCGAGCAGCGTCAGATAGAACTGGACGTGCACGGCCTCCTCGAACAGCTGGCGCGACAGGTACAGGCGCGCCTCCGGGGAGTTGATGTGCTTGTAGAGCGTCAGCACCAGGTTGTTGGAGACGATCGAGTCGCCCGTCGCGAAGAACGCGACCAGCCGGCCGATCATGTGCTGCTCGGAGGGCGTCAGCTTCGCCAGGTCGGCGACGTCCGAGTGGAGGTCGACCTCCTCGACGGTCCAGGTGTTCTTGATCGCGTCCCGGTAGCGCTCGTAGAAGTCCGGGTAGCGCATCGGGCGGAGCGTGAGCTCGAAGCCCGGGTCCAGGAGGTTCTTGTTGTCGTTGGAGCTCATTACTGGCAGGCCTCGCAGGACTCGGGGTTCTCAAGGGAGCAGGCCAGCGCCTCGGCGTCGGCGACCGCCTGCGGCAGCTCGACGGGGGTGGCCGCCTGCGCGGCCCGGGCGATCTTCGTCGCCGGGCGCGAGCGCAGGTAGTACGTGGTCTTCAGCCCCTGCTTCCAGGCGTACGCGTACATCGAGCTGAGCTTGCCGATGGTGGGCGTCTCCAGGAACAGGTTCAGCGACTGCGACTGGTCCAGGAACGGCGTACGGGCCGCCGCCATGTCGATCAGGCCGCGCTGCGGGATCTCCCACGCCGTGCGGTACAGCTCGCGCACCTCGGCCGGGATCCAGCTGAAGCCCTGGACCGAGCCGGAGGACTCGCGCAGCGCCTCGCGGGTCTGGGCGTCCCACACGCCGAGCTGCTTCAGCTCCTCCACCAGGTAGCCGTTCACCTGGAGGAACTCACCGCTGAGCGTCTCGCGCTTGAAGAGGTTGGAGACCTGCGGCTCGATGCACTCGTACACGCCGGCGATCGAGGCGATCGTCGCCGTCGGGGCGATGGCGAGGAGCAGGGAGTTGCGCATGCCGGTCTCGGCGACGCGGGCGCGCAGCGCCTCCCAGCGCTCCGGCCAGTTCAGCTCGACGTCGTAGTGGTCCGGGTGCAGGACACCGCGGGCGGTGCGGGTCTGCTCCCAGGCCGGCAGCGGGCCGCTGCGCTCGGCCAGGTCGCACGAGGCCTCGTAGGCGGCCAGCATGATGCGCTCGGAGAGCTTGGTGGACAGGGCCTTCGCCTCGGGGGAGTCGAAGGGCAGCTTCAGCTTGAAGAAGACGTCCTGGAGGCCCATCGCGCCCAGGCCCACCGGGCGCCAGCGGGCGTTGGAACGGCCGGCCTGCTCGGTCGGGTAGAAGTTGATGTCCACCACGCGGTCGAGGAAGGTGACGGCGGTGCGGACGGTCTCGTCGATCCGCTCCCAGTCGATCTCGCCGTCCACGACGAAGGCGCCCAGGTTGACCGAGCCGAGGTTGCAGACGGCCGTCTCGCCGTCGTTGGTGACCTCGATGATCTCGGTGCACAGGTTCGAGGAGTGCACGACGGTGCCCGGCTCGGCGGTCTGGTTCGCCGTGCGGTTGGAGGCGTCCTTGAAGGTCATCCAGCCCTGGCCGGTCTGCGCGAGGGTGCGCATCATCCGGCCGTACAGGTCGCGGGCGGGCATCGTCTTGCGGGCCAGGCCGTCCGCCTCGGCCTTGCGGTAGGCGGCGTCGAACGCGTCGCCCCACAGGTCGACCAGCTCGGGCACGTCGGCCGGGGAGAACAGCGACCACTCGGCGTCGGCGTTCACGCGGCGCATGAACTCGTCCGGCACCCAGTGGGCGAGGTTCAGGTTGTGCGTACGGCGCTGGTCCTCACCGGTGTTGTCGCGGAGCTCCAGGAACTCCTCGATGTCCGCGTGCCAGGTCTCCAGGTAGACGGCGGCGGCACCCTTGCGGCGGCCGCCCTGGTTCACGGCGGCGACGGAGGCGTCGAGGGTCTTCAGGAACGGCACGATGCCGTTGGAGTGGCCGTTGGTGCCGCGGATCAGCGAACCGCGGGCGCGGATGCGGGAGTACGAGAGGCCGATGCCGCCGGCGTGCTTGGAGAGCCGGGCCACCTGGTGGTAGCGGTCGTAGATCGAGTCGAGCTCGTCCAGCGGGGAGTCCAGCAGGTAGCAGGAGGACATCTGCGGGTGCCGGGTGCCGGAGTTGAAGAGCGTCGGGGAGGACGGCAGGTAGTCCAGACGGCTCATCAGCCGGTACAGCGAGGCCACTTCCTCCACGGCCTGCACGCTGTCGTCCGCCGCGAGGCCGCAGGCCACGCGCAGCATGAAGTACTGCGGGGTCTCGATGACCTGACGGGTGATCGGGTGGCGCAGCAGGTAGCGGCTGTGCAGGGTGCGCAGGCCGAAGAAGCCGAAGCGGTCGTCGGCGCCCTCGGCGAGGGTGAGCTCGACGAGCGAGTCCAGGCGGCTCGCGTGGGTGCGCACGAACTCGGCCGTGCGGTCGGCGATGAGGCCCTCGCGGTGGCCGACCTCGACGGAGGCCGAGAAGGAGGTGGAGCCCTGGCTCGCGGCCTCGTCGCGCACGGCCAGCGTCAGCAGGCGGGCGGCGAGCCGGGAGTAGGCCGGGTCCTCGGAGATCAGACCGGCGGCGGCCTCCGTGGCCAGCCCGCGCAGTTCGGCGTCGTCGGCGGCGGAGCTGCGGCCGCGCAGCGCGGAGGCCGCGACCCGGCCGGGGTCGGTGTCGGGGAGGTCCGCCGTCAGTTCGGTGAGGGTACGCAGCAGCGTGGCCCCCGGGCCCTCGGTGTTGTCGCCAGAAGTGGACTCGGCGCGCGGTGCGGAAGGCGCGATGGTCACGGCGGGAGCTCTCCCTCGCTCGGCCCGGTCATCGGCGGAGCGGGGCGCGAGCGGGCGCATGCGGGCGCGACAGGAACGCTTGCCCCGCATGGCGTCCACCGGCCCAACCGCGAGGCCCGGACGTGTCGGCACCCGGTTCGGTCGAGCCGGGCGCGCTGTCGGCAGGTCATCGGACTTGGCGTCCGGATGTCGGACACTTCATACCGTTGCGGGACAGTTCCGGATTCCCACCGGATTCCCCTGCGGCGACAGCAGGCATGAGCATACATGTGGGGGCGGCCCGATGCGGCAACCCCCACATGTAGTGTCGGCGTGGCTACAGCTTGAGTCGATACGTCAGGAGTGTCAGGCCTTCGATCGGCGCCCAGTCCCGCTCCGGCGTGCGTACGAAGCCCAGTCGGGAGTAGATCCGGTGGGCGCCGGCCATGCTGCGCTGGGTGGAGAGCACGATGCCCGTGACCCCCTCGACGGCCCGCGCCCGTTCGATGCAGGCCCGCACCAGAGCCTCGCCGGCGCCCTGCCCGCGCGCCGCGTGGGCCACCGCGAGCATCCGGAACTCCGCCTCGTCGGGGGCGGCGATGTCGGCGAGCGGGCTGCCGGGGGCGGCGAAGGTCACCCCGCCCAGCACCCGCCCGTCCCGCTCGGCGACGAGCACCTCGGCCAGGGCGGCCCGGCCGGCCACGTCGCGCAGCACGTTCAGGTAGGCGTCGTCCTCGTTGAAGTCCAGATGCCCGTCGGCGAGGTAGGCCTGCGCCGTGATCCCGCCCAGCTCCGCATAGTCGGCGGGCACCGCCGTTCTGATCACCATGTCCATGCGCTCGAGTGTGCAGGACGGGTCGGCGCCGGCGGCGGGCGCGGACCCGGCGAAGGCCCCGCCGGAGGTGTCCGGCGGGGCCTTCGGTGTGCGGGGCGGCTCAGCAGCAGCGGAAGCCCTCGCGGGGGTCCGCCTCGCGGGCGTCCGTACGGGCGCGTTCGAAGGCGCGGCGGGTGAGGACCTCCGCGTCCGGGTCGTGGGAGCGGGCGTGGGCCACGTACCGGTCGTAGGCGGCCTCCCCCGAGAACTCCCGTACGTAGAACCGCGCCTTCGCCAGCGCGCTCCGTACGGCGCTCACGCCACCGGCTCCTTGACGTGTCCGCCGCCCGCCTCGGGGCCGGCCGTGGCGAGCTCCGCCCGCTCCTCGGCGGTCGCGATCAGCCCGGCCGGGGCGACGATCTTCGACTCGGTCCACGGGACCTCGGAGAGGGTCGCCGATCCCGGGTCGCGGACGGCCTTCAGGCAGGTCCGGGCGGCGTCCGCGAGGACCACGATGATCAGGACGGCGAAGAAGGCGCAGAGCACGCCGTCGACCGTGGCGTTGGTGACCACGGTGTGCATGTCGTCCATGTTCTTGGCCGGCGCCAGCACCTTGTCGGCGTCGATGCCCGCCTGGTACTTGTCGCGCTGGGCGAAGAAGCCGACCTTCACGTCCTCGGAGAAGATCTTCTGATAGCTCGCGGTGAGGGTCACCGTGGCGTCCCAGACCAGCGGGACGCCCGTCACCCAGGCCCACTTGAGCCGCCCGGACTTGACCAGCAGCGTGGTGCAGACGGCCAGCGCGACCGCGGCGAGCAGCTGGTTGGCGATGCCGAAGAGCGGGAAGAGCTGGTTGATGCCGCCCAGCGGGTCCTTGATGCCGACCCACAGGAAGTAGCCCCAGCCGCCGACGACGATCGCGCTCGCGAACCATACGCCGGGCTTCCAGCTGACGTCCTTGAAGGACTTGTGCACATTGCCGAGGGTGTCCTGGAGCATGAACCGGCCCACGCGGGTGCCCGCGTCGAGCGTGGTCAGGATGAAGAGCGCCTCGAACATGATCGCGAAGTGGTACCAGAACGCCTTCATGCCCGCGCCGCCGATCACGGCGGAGAAGATCTCCGACATTCCGAGTGCGAAGGTCGGGGCGCCGCCCGTGCGGGAGAGCAGGCTGGCTTCCTCGACGTCCTTGGCGGCCTGGGTGAGCGCCTCGGGGGAGATGGCGAAGCCGAAGTTCGTCACCGCCTGGGAGGCGGACTCGATGGTGGTGCCGATGACGCCGCCGGGGGAGTTGACGGCGAAGAAGAGGCCGGGCTCGATGATGCAGGCCGCGATGATCGCCATGACGGCGACGAAGGACTCGGTCAGCATCGCGCCGTAGCCGATCATGCGGACCTGGGTCTCCTTCTGGATCATCTTCGGGGTGGTTCCCGAGGAGACCAGGGCGTGGAAGCCGGAGAGCGCGCCGCAGGCGATGGTGATGAAGACGAAGGGGAACATCGACCCGGCGAAGACCGGGCCGTCGCCGCTCGCCGCGAAGTCGGTGACCGAGGGCATCTTCAGGGTGGGCATCGCGATGACCACGCCGAGCGCGAGGAGCGCGATGGTGCCCACCTTCATGAAGGTGGAGAGGTAGTCGCGGGGCGCGAGCAGCATCCACACCGGCAGGACCGACGCCAGGAAGCCGTACACGACCATCCAGATGACCAGCGTCTCCTTCTCCAGCGTGAAGGTGCCGGCGAAGGAGGACTCGGCGACCCAGCCGCCCGCGACGATGGCGAGCAGCAGCAGCGCGACGCCGATGACGGAGACCTCGGTGACCCGGCCCGGCCGCAGCACGCGCAGGTAGAAGCCCATGAAGACGGCGATCGGGATGGTCATGCCGATGGAGAAGACGCCCCAGGGCGAGTGCGCCAGGGCGTTGACGATGACCAGGGCCAGCACCGCGAGCAGGATGATCATGATGGCGAACACGGCGACCAGGGCGGCGGCCCCGCCGACGGGGCCGATCTCGTCCCGGGCCATCTGGCCGAGCGAACGCCCGTCGCGGCGGGTGGAGAAGAAGAGGGTGACCATGTCCTGGACGGCCCCGGCGAAGATCACGCCCGCGACGATCCAGATGGTGCCCGGCAGGTAGCCCATCTGCGCGGCGAGCACGGGTCCGACGAGCGGGCCGGCGCCGGCGACGGCGGCGAAGTGGTGGCCGAAGAGCACCCGGCGGTCGGTGGGGTGGAAGTCGACACCGTTGTCAAGGCGTTCGGCGGGGGTGGCCCGGGTGGCGTCCACCTTCAGTACGCGGTCCGCGATGAAGCGCGCGTAGAAGCGGTAGGCGATCGCGTACGAGCCCAGTGCGGCGGCGAGCAGCCAGGCGGCGGAGATCTCCTCGCCGCGGGAGAGCGCGAGCACGCCCCAGCCGATGGCGCCGACGAGTCCGACGAGCACCCACACGGCGATGGACTTGGGAGAGGGCGAGCCGGGCGTGGTGCCCGGACTCGCCGCGTCCCGTTCTGTCCCTGTTGCTTCCGGTTCAGGCATGACCTCGTCCCCTCGTCGATCATCTGCGTAAGGGCAGGGAATCTACGGGGGATTGCCCGGTGAGCGTAAGGGTCCGTCCGCATTCCGGTATGTGAAGGAATTCGGTAGGGCGGGGTCCGGCGGGCGGGGCCGGACGGGGTCGGGCGGGGCGGAACGTGCGAGGTCAGACGGCGGGACGCTTGAGCCTGGCGACGAACTTGTACCGGTCGCCGCGGTACACCGACCGCACCCACTCCACCGGTTCGCCGTCGGCGTCCAGGGAGTGCCGGGAGAGCATCAGCATCGGCAGGCCGACGTCCGTGCCGAGCAGGCCGGCCTCGCGCGGGGTGGCCAGCGAGGTCTCGATGGTCTCCTCGGCCTCGGCCAGGTGCACGTCGTACACCTCGGCGAGAGCGGTGTAGAGGGAGGTGTACTTGGCGAGCGACCGGCGCAGTGCGGGGAAGCGCTTCGCCGACAGGTGGGTGGTCTCGATGGCCATCGGTTCGCCGCTCGCCAGCCGCAGCCGCTCGATGCGCAGCACCCGTCCACCGGTGGTGATCTTGAGCAGTCCGGCGAGGGTGTCGTCGGCCGTCACGTACCCGATGTCGAGGAGCTGGGAGGTGGGTTCCAGACCCTGGGCCCGCATGTCCTCGGTGTACGAGGTCAGTTGCAGGGCCTGGGAGACCTTGGGCTTGGCGACGAAGGTGCCTTTGCCCTGGATCCGCTCCAGTCGCCCCTCTACGACCAGTTCCTGGAGGGCCTGCCGGACGGTGGTCCGCGAGGTGTCGAACTCGGCCGCGAGCGTGCGCTCCGGCGGCACCGGGGTGCCGGGCGGCAAGGTCTCGGTCATGTCGAGCAAGTGCCGCTTGAGTCGGTAGTACTTGGGCACGCGCGCCGTGCGAGTGGCCGCCCCGCCCTCCGGCTCCGTGGTCGCCCCTTCGGTGGCCATCGCCGCCCGCCTTCCCGACTCCAGTTTCGCTGCCGTCACCGGCTCCTCCGATATGTGCGGTCACATCGTGACACGTAAGGGGGGACAGGCCTTCTCTCTCCCCAGGTGTCGGTCCGATAACGGACCGGACACCCGCTCATTAGACCCTTGACACCCCTAAAGGTCTAGGCCAAGCTCCAGCTACTGGTCTAAACCAATATGGATCAGATCCCGGCCCCACGGCAGTACTTCGCGTATGTCACCGCGGCGGGCAAGGGAAGTGCAGGCAGGCATCCCTGAGGAGGGTGGCGTGAAGCGCAAGCTCATCGCGGCGGTTGGAGTCGCGGGCATGGTTATCGGCCTCGCGGCGTGCGGTGATTCCGACAGCAAGGGCGGCGACAAGGCCTCCGATGCCAAGGAGCTCACCGTCTGGCTGACGGTCGACGCGCAGAAGAACTGGCCGGAGCTCGTGAAGGCTGCCGACGACGCGATCGTCGCCAAGCACCCGGGTCTCACCATCAAGCACGAGTACTACGGCTGGCCGGACAAGAACGCCAAGCTGGACGCCGTGCTCGCCACGGACAAGGCCCCGGACGTTGTCGAGATGGGCAACTCCGAGATGATCGGCTACATGTCGACCGGTGCCTTCGCCGAGGTCGACCCGTCGAAGTTCGAGAACTCGGCCGCCTGGCTGGACGCCCTCAAGGAGTCCGTGACCTACGACGGCAAGACCTACGGTGTCCCCTACTACGCCGGTGGCCGCGTCGGCACCTGGCGCAAGGACATCGCCGCCGAGGCCGGCGTCACCGCCGCGCCGAAGACCTGGGCCGAGTACACCGCCGCCCTCGACAAGATCCAGGCCGCGAAGGGCGACAAGTTCAGCGCCCTCTACCAGCCCTCCCCGGACTGGTACGCCGCGATGTCCTTCGTCTACGAGGCGGGCGGCAGCATCGCCAAGAAGGACGGCGACAAGTGGAAGGGCAACCTGTCCTCCCCCGAGTCGCTGAAGGGGCTGAAGCAGTACAAGGAGCTCCTCGACAAGTACATGCACGCCGACAAGACCAAGGACGAGTCCGACCGTCCGGTCGTCTTCGGCCAGGGCAACTCCGCGGCGATCTTCGCCGCCGCCTGGGAGGGCGCCACCGCCGCCACCCCGGAGAACGACAAGGTCGGCGGCCTGAAGGACAAGCTGGAGAACTTCGTCCAGCCCGGTCCGAGCGGCAAGAACCTCCCGGTCTTCCTGGGCGGTTCGGACCTGGCCATCCCGGCCAAGTCCAAGGCCAAGGACATCGCCGCCGAGTGGATCAACGTCTTCACCGGCGCCCAGGGCCAGAAGGGCCTGGTCGAGAAGGGCAACCTGCCGAACAACAAGACGGACCTCGGCCCGCTGAAGGCCGACCCGAAGACGCAGGTCGCGGCCACCGCCGCCGAGTCCTCCTGGTTCGTCCCGACGGCGTCCGGCTGGGGCCAGATCGAGAAGGCCAAGCTCCTCCAGACCACGCTGCGCGACATCGGCACCGGCAACAAGTCGGTCGAGGAAGCGGCCAAGGCCGCCGACGCCGAGATCGACAAGGTCATCAACACCAAGTGACCTGAGTGGGCAGGGCCCCGCCGGACGGCGGGGCCCTGCTGCCCGTCAAGAGAGGGACCCCCGAGGAGCGCGCGATGAGTGCCGCACAGACAACCACCGCCGACCTGCCGCCGGCGAAGCAGAAGACTTCCCCCGGAGCGAAGTCGGGAAGCCCGGCCGCACCGGGCCGCACCGGCCGCAAGGGCCCCGGCGCCACGCCCTGGCTGCTGCTGGCCCCGTGCCTGCTGGTCATCGCCCTCGTCATGGGGTACCCGCTCTACCGGCTGGTGGCCCTGTCCTTCCAGAGCTTCGGCAAGTCCGAGCTCTGGGGCTTCAAGGATCCCGAGTTCGTCGGCTTCGACAACTTCGCCAAGATCCTCGGCGACGGCGAGTTCTGGGCCGTCGTCCTGCGTACGGTGATCTTCGCGGTCGGCGCGGTCGCCGCGACGATGGTGATCGGCATGCTCATCGCGCTGCTGCTCCAGAAGGTCTCCGGCTGGGTCAAGGCACTCATCAGCATCGCCCTCGTGGCCAGCTGGGGCATGCCCATCATCGTCGCCACCGCCGTCTTCAAGTGGCTCTTCGACGCCGACTACGGCGTCCTCAACTACCTGATGAGCAAGCTCCCCGGCGTCGACATGATCGGCCACAACTGGTTCACCAGCGGCCCCCAGGGCCTCGCCGTGATCATGCTGCTGGTGGTCTGGGGCGCGGTCCCCTTCGTCGTCATCACCCTCAGCGCGGGCCTCACGCAGGTTCCCAAGGAGCTGGAGGAGGCCGCCCGGCTCGACGGCGCGGGCGCGTGGGGCGTGTTCCGGCACGTCACCCTCCCCATCCTGAAGCCGATCCTCGTCATGCTGACGACCCTCTCCGTCATCTGGGACATGGGCGTCTTCCCGCAGGTCTTCGTGATGCGCAACGGGAACCCGGAAGCCGAGTTCCAGCTGCTGACCACCTACTCGTACCAGCAGGCCTTCGTGGTCAACGACTATTCGGGCGGCTCCGCGATCGCCCTGGTGACCGTCCTGCTGCTGCTCGGCGTGGTCGCCGTCTACATGCGCCAGATGCTCAAGATCGGAGAGGTGGAATGAGCGTGACCACCACGTCCACCGCGTCCACTGCGCCCGCCGCCCGCCCCGCGACCGCGCGCGGCGCAGGCCTGAAGCAGCGGCGGAAGTCCAAGCTCGGCTGGAACCTCCTCGGCCTGCTGGTCTTCGCCACCGCGGGCTTCCCCGTCTACTGGATGCTCAACACGGCCTTCAAGCCGTCCAAGGAAGCGATCAACCCCGATCCGCAGTTCTTCCCGCACACCTTCACGCTGGCCAACTTCTCCCGCGCGCTGGACATCGCCGACTTCTGGGGCCCGGTCGGCCGCAGCCTGATCGTCTCGCTCGTCGTGGTCGTCATCGGCATCGCCGTCGGGATGCTGGCCGCCCTGGCCATCTCCCGCTTCGCCTTCCGCGGCCGCAAGGTCGTGATCGTCGGGATCCTCGCCGTCCAGATGGTCCCGCTCGTCGCGATGATCATCCCGGTCTTCCTGCTCCTGAACGACCTCGGCCAGTACGACAAGCTCACCGGCCTGATCATCACGTACCTGACCTTCGTCCTGCCCTTCACCGTGTGGACGCTGCGCGGCTTCATCGTCAACATCCCCAAGGAGCTGGAAGAAGCGGCCATGGTCGACGGCTGCACGCCGACCGGCGCCTTCCTGCGGGTCGTCTTCCCCCTGCTCGCCCCGGGCATGGTCGCCACGTCCGTCTACGCCTTCATCCAGGCGTGGAACGAGTACCTGTACGCGCTGATGCTGATGAGCCAGCAGAACCAGACCGCCACCGTCTGGCTCGGCAACTTCACCACCAAGCACGGCACCGAGTTCGCCCCGATGATGGCCGGCTCCACCATGATGGCCGTCCCGATCGTGGTCCTCTTCCTCATCGTCCAGCGCAAGATGGCCGCGGGCCTCACCGCCGGCGCCGTGAAGGGATAACGGCCCCATGACTGTTCTTGCGCACCGCACCGACACGGTCACCCGCGACGCCCTCGCCGTCCTCCAGCCCGGCTTCGAGGGCACCACCGCGCCCGCCTGGCTGCTCCGCCGGGTCGGCGAGGGCCTCACCGCCGTCGGTCTGTTCGGCCGCAACATCGCCTCGCCCGAGCAGCTCGCCGCGCTGACCGCGCAGCTGCGTACCGAGCGCGACGACGTCCTGGTCGCCATCGACGAGGAGGGCGGCGACGTCACCCGCCTAGAGGTCCGCGGCGGTTCGTCCTTCCCCGGCAACCTGGCCCTCGGCGCCGTCGACGACACCGCGCTGACCCGCGAGGTCGCCCGCGAGCTGGGCCGCCGCCTCGCCGAGTGCGGGGTCAACCTCAACTGGGCCCCGTCCGCGGACGTCAACTCCAACCCGGACAACCCGGTGATCGGCGTACGGTCCTTCGGCGCCGACACCCACCTCGCCGCCCGGCACACCGCCGCCTACGTCGAGGGCCTCCAGGCCGCCGGCGTCGCCGCGTGCACCAAACACTTCCCCGGCCACGGCGACACCAACGTCGACTCGCACCACGCCCTGCCACGCATCGACGTGGACCTGGACACCCTCCAGGCCCGCGAGCTCGTACCCTTCAAGGCGGCCATCGAGGCCGGCACCAGGGCCGTGATGAGCGCGCACATCCTGGTGCCCGCCCTCGACCCGACCCGCCCGGCCACGCTCAGCCCGCAGATCCTGACCGGTCTGCTGCGCAGGGAGCTCGGCTACGAGGGCCTCATCGTCACCGACGGCATGGAGATGCACGCCATCGCCGGCACGTACGGGATCGAGCGCGGCTCGGTGCTGGCCATCGCGGCCGGCGCCGACGCCATCTGCGTCGGCGGCGGACTCGCCGACGAAGCCACCGTCCTGCGGCTGCGCGACGCGCTGGTTGCGGCCGTCCGCGAGGGGGCACTGCCCGAGGAGCGCCTCGCCGACGCCGCCGCCCGCGTCCGCGCGCTCGCCGCATGGACCCGCGGGGCCCGGCCGGACGCGCAGCCGGAGGGGAGCCGCGCGTCCGGCATCGGGCTGACCGCCGCCCGCCGCGCCCTGCTCGTCACGGGCTCGATCAAGCCGCTCACCGGCCCCTACGTCGCCACGCTCGCCCCCGTCGCGAACATCGCGGTGGGGGACGAGACCCCGTGGGGCGTGGCGGCCGAACTCGCCGGGCTGCTCCCGGGCACCGCCTCGGGCGTCTACCCGCAGGGCGCCTCGGCCGGGGACATCCTGGCGGCCGCGGGGGACCGTACCGTCGTCGCGGTGGTCCGTGACGCGCACCGGCACCCCTGGATGGCCGAGGCCGTCGACGCGCTGGTCGCGGCCCGGCCGGACACGGTCGTGGTCGAGATGGGCCTGCCGCGGACGGAGCCCCGCGGAGCCCTCTACATCGCGACGCACGGCGCGTCCCGGGTCTGCGGCCGAGCCGCGGCGGAAGTCATCGCGGGGGCGTAGCCCTGCGGTAACGCCGGACGGCCGGACGAGCCCGCACATGCCGAAGGGCCTGGCCCCGCAGGGGGGGACCAGGCCCTTCGGTGTGCCGGTGCGGCTACAGCCCCTGCCAGGACGGCTTGTTGGCGTAGGTGTGGCGGAAGTAGTCGGCCAGCTTCAGCTTCGAGGCGGCCGCCTCGTCCACGACCACCGTGGCGTGCCGGTGCAGTTGCAGCGCGGAGGCCGGCACCAGCGCGGACAGCGGGCCCTCGACGGTCTGCGCGACCGCCTCGGCCTTGCCCTCGCCGGTGGCCAGCAGGACCAGGTGGCGGGCGTCGAGGATGGTGCCGATGCCCTGGGTGATGACGTGGTGCGGCACCTGGTCCAGGTCGTTGTCGAAGAAGCGCGCGTTGTCCACGCGGGTCTGCTCGGTCAGCGTCTTGATCCGGGTGCGGGAGGCGAGCGAGGAGCACGGCTCGTTGAAGCCGATGTGGCCGTCGGTGCCGATGCCCAGGAGCTGGAGGTCGACGCCGCCGGCCTCGGCCAGGGCACGGTCGTAGGCCTCGCACGCGCCGACGATGTCCTCCGCGGAGCCGTCGGGGCCCATGAAGGAGGCCTCGGACAGGCCCAGGGGCTCGACGACCTCGCGCAGCACCACCGCGCGGTAGGACTCGGGGTGCCCGGCCGGCAGGCCGACGTACTCGTCGAGCTGGCAGATCCGCGCCCCGGAGGCGTCGACCTGTCCGGCCCGGACCTTGGCGGCGAGGGCTTCGTAGATGGGCAGCGGGGTAGAGCCGGTCGCCACGCCGAGCAGGGCGTCGGGCTTGCGGCGCACCAGGGCGGCCATGGCCTCCGCGATGAGCTCGCCGCCTGCCTTGGCGTCCGGGACGATGACAACTTCCACGCGGGGCCTGCCGATCTGGAGTGAGTGGTGTGGTATAGACCAATCTAGCAGAGGCCGGCGCGTACGGCGGGGGTCTCGCCGATATCCATGGTGGTCCGGATCCGGGCGTCCGGCCCGCCGGTGCTCCGGGCTGCGGAGCGCGGCGGGCCGGGCCCGGGAGCCGGGCTCAGAGCAGGGCCAGCTGGAGGCCTCCCGTCGCGTCCAGGTGCTGTCCGGTGACCCAGCGGGAGTCGGGCGAGGCGAGGAAGGCCACCACGTCGGCGACCTCCGGCGCCGTGCCCACGCGGTGGAAGACGGAGCGGGCGGCCAGGTGCGCCCGGGTCGCCTCGTCCGCGAGGAGGTCCGCGTTGAGGTCGGTCTCGGTGATGCCCGGGCCCACCGAGTTCACCGTGATCCCGCGCGGGGCCAGTTCGGCGGCCAGCGACCGGGTCAGCGCGTTCACCGCGCCCTTCGCCGTGATCGTGGCCAGGATGGCCGGCAGGGCGATGTCCGGGGTGCCGGTCACGTTCACGATCCGGCCCCCGTCCCGCAGCCGCTCCAGCCCGTACCTGATCACGAAGAACGGCGCCCTGGCGTTGAGCGCGTGGGCCCGGTCGTACGTCTCCTCGTCGGTCTCCGCGATCCCCGCGAAGGCCGCGCCCCCGGCGTTGTTGACCAGGACGTCCACCCCCTCGGTGTGCGCGGGATGGGCCGCGTACGCCGCCCACAGGGCCCGTGCGTCACCGGGGACGCCGAGCTCCGCCCCGATGGCGAAGGCCCGTCCGCCGGCCGCCCCGATCGCCTCGACGGTCTCCTGTGCCGCCGCCGCGTCCCGGCCGTAGTGCACCGCGACCAGGGCCCCGTCCCGCGCCAGCCGCTCGGCCACCGCCCGTCCGATGCCCCGGCTGCCGCCGGTGACCAGTGCCGTCTTCCCCTCGAGCACGCCCATGACGCGCCCCCCTCCAGTAATTGCTAGTGGTCGCTACAGAAAGGAACGTACCAGATTCCCTAGCGAGCGCTATAGAATGCGGGCATGGTGACAGGACAGCGCGGCAGGCCCCGTTCCTTCGACCGCGACGCCGCCCTCGACAAGGCGATGCTCGCCTTCTGGGAGCACGGCTACGAGGCGACCTCCATCGCCGACCTGACCGCCTCGCTCGGCATCAGCGCCCCCAGCCTCTACGCGGCCTTCGGCGACAAGCGCACGCTCTTCGATGAGGTCGTGGGGGTCTACGGGGGCCGGTACGCGGACTTCGCGGGGGTGGCGCTCGCCGAGGAGCCCACCGCAGGGGCGGCCGTCGCCCGCATCCTGCGCGAGGCCGCCGAGATCTACACCGACCCGGCCCACCCGCGGGGCTGCATGGTGATCAGCGCCGCGACCAACACCACCTCGCAGGAGGTGGCACAGGCGCTGCGCGAGCGGCGCAACGCCGGCCTGGAGATGTTCGAGAGCCGGATCCGGGCCGACATGGCCACGGGGGAGCTGCCGGCCGACACCGACGCGCGGGCGCTGGCCCGGTACGCGGGGGCGGTGCTCCAGGGGATGTCGCAGCAGTCGCGCGACGGGGCGACCCGGGAAGAGCTGGAAGCGGTGGCGGAGCGGGCCCTGCTGGCCTGGCCCGAGGCCCGATAGGCCGGTGCGGTGCGGCCGAGTGCGGCCGGGGGGGCTTTCCGCCCCGCATTCCCTCCGCGGTCCCGCGGGGGGAGTTCCTCTGGGCCACGGTGCAGAACGGGACCCTCGACCCGCCCGGCACCGTAGCCCGGAGTACTTACGGCCGACAGGTGTGCGGTTCCCGACGGCCGGTGGAGGTGCCTGCGCGGTCAGGGCAGAGCGCGCGGCTTACCTCGATCCGTCCTCCTGTGCGGGGAGGGCGGAGGTTCTTCCATCAATTGTGGACTAGACCATTCTGTTCTGTCCATCCAATGACAGGGCCCGGAAACCCGTCACTTCCTCCAACAGTACGCGGCTCGCGCCCCGCTTGGATACTCCTGAGTACTGTCGTGGGCAAAGTCATGGCGCGTACCCGGGGTACGCTCGCCACGTGCCCTCCATGAACGACCTCGTACGCCAGCACACCGCTCTCGGTGAAACCGACCTGGAGTGGCTCCACCTGCTGGTCTCGGAGTGGCAACTGCTCTCCGACCTGTCCTTCGCCGACCTCGTGCTGTGGGTGCCCACCCTCGACGGCACGCGGTACGTCTCGGTCGCCCAGATGCGCCCGAACACCGGTCCCACCTCGTACCAGGACGACATGGTCGGCCACCTGGTGCCGCGCGGCCGCCGGCCGCTGCTGGACGCCGCGCTCGACGAGGGCCGGATCGTGCGCGAGGGCGACCCGGAGTGGCGCGAGGAGGTGCCGGTCCGCGTCGAGTCGATCCCCGTCCGCCGCGAGGGCCGGGTCCTGGGCGTGATCGCGCGCAACACCAATCTGCTCACTGTGCGTACACCGAGCCGGCTGGAGCTGACCTACCTCCAGTCCGCCTCCGACCTGGCCCAGATGATCGCGGCGGGCTCCTTCCCGTTCCCCGGCCAGCAGGTCGACATGGACGCCTCCCCGCGCGTCGGGGACGGCCTCATCCGCCTCGACGCCGAGGGCGTGGTCACCTACGCCTCGCCGAACGCGCTCTCCGCCTACCACCGGCTCGGCCTCGCCTCCGACCTCGTCGGCCAGCACCTGGGCAACACCACCGCCGAACTCGCGCCCTCCCGCGGGCCGGTGGACGAGGCCCTGGTCAAACTCGCCAGCGGCTGGGCCCCCCGGGAGACCGAGGTCGAGGGCAACAGCGGGGTCATCCAGCTGCGCACCATCCCGCTCAAGCCGAAGGGCACCCGGATCGGCTCCCTGGTGCTGTGCCGCGACGTCACGGAACTGCGACGTCGCGAACGTGAATTGATCACCAAGGACGCGACCATCCGGGAGATCCACCACCGGGTGAAGAACAACCTCCAGACCGTGGCCGCACTGTTGCGGCTCCAGTCCCGCCGGATGGATTCCGCACAGGGGCGTGAGGCGCTCAACGAGGCCGTGCGCCGTGTCGGATCGATCGCGATCGTGCACGAGACGCTCTCTCAGAACCTCGACGAGCGGGTCGAGTTCGACGAGATCGCCGACCGCGTCATCGCGATGGTCTCGGAGATCTCGCCGGGCAGGGTCGACTGCCGGCGTACCGGCAGGTTCGGGATCCTGGACGCGGAGGTCGCCACTCCGCTGTCGATGGTGCTGACCGAGATCCTCCAGAACGCCCTGGAGCACGCCTTCGCCCAGGGGGAGCGGGGGACCGTGGAGGTGGCCGCGATCCGCTCCGGAACCGGTCGCACCGACGGCCGGCTGCTGATCACCGTGCTCGACGACGGCAGCGGTCTGCCCGAGGGATTCGATCCTCAGCGGGCCGGCAACCTCGGGCTGCAGATCGTACGGACCCTCGTGGAGGGGGAGCTCGGCGGCACCTTCGACATGGTCCGGGCCGAGCCGCGCGGCACCAAGGTCGTCCTGGACATCCCGTCCACCCCGCAGAAGTAGCAGCCGGTCCGTAACTCAGCGTGACGCTCTGCGTGGCGCCCGCACAGCACTGAGCCCCGGACCGAATGCTTCGGTCCGGGGCTCAAGAGCACGTTGCTGAGCGCTTGTTCGGTACTACGCGCTGCGCGTCGAGGCTCGAAAGTCGTTGTCAGGCGCTGGCGTTGCGCGCCCGGTTGCGAGCGGCGCGGCGCTTCATGGCGCGGCGCTCGTCCTCGCTGAGACCGCCCCAGACGCCGGAGTCCTGACCGGACTCGAGCGCCCACTGCAGGCACTGCTCCATGACGGGGCAACGGCGGCAGACGGCCTTGGCTTCCTCGATCTGCAGCAGCGCAGGACCGGTGTTGCCGATGGGGAAGAAGAGTTCCGGGTCTTCCTCACGACAAACGGCGTTGTGACGCCAGTCCATGGCTGCTCCATCTCCTTGTATTGCGAACAGGTTGCTTGTGAATGTGAACGCTTTCACGAATCCCCCCGTGAGGGAAGGGTGACCGCCCGGTTTCACGCGGGTGATCCATCAGAGATTCGTGGAGGGGTTCTGGCGGTCTGTGTGGGTGCCGGGTGTTGCGGGCTGTCCCGATCGCCATGAAGAGATTCGCAAACCTCGGACGGGGATACAACCCCTTCCGGAAAGTTTTTTTTGATTCGTCGGTGTCGACTAGGTCACAGCCCTACATCGTGAGGGTGGACCGGCGTGTAAACGTTCGACTGAAAGGCCCCTGGGCCCTTCTACTCACACAATCACACGCAGTGCACGGCGTACGCCTGTGAACCGAACGCTGGTCCGCAGTCCGAGGTGATCGCCGTCCATCTGGAAGGGAAGCGGAACCTTCGAATGCAAGGTGAAGTCGGTCAGATCGTGCAGAGACACCGCGTGCTTGCCGTGCGGACCCCGCTCAGGAGTGGAGGTCAGGAGCTGTGTCGCGTACCGGGCGACGGCCGGAGTTGACAAACGGTTCAGTGCCAATACGTCAAGCGCAGTATCGAACGAGGCTTCGGGGGAGGCGTAAAGCGGACGATTCCCCAGATACGTCCACGGTGACGTATTGCACACTATCGACAGCACCAGATCGGTCACCGGTTCCGCGCCGGGGCGCTCCAGCGTGACCGTGCCGTGCCGCCGGTTGGGCTCCTCCCAGAACTGGCGCATCAGCTGTCGCACATACAGGGCGTGGGTCGAACGCTTGCCGCGCTCGCGCTGCTGCTCCACCCGGCCCACCACGCCGGCGTCGAAGCCGAAGCCCGCGCAGAAGGTGAACCAGCGGGCCGGGACCGACTCGTCCTCGGTGCCCGGGGTGCCGGCCGCCAGGCCCAGACCCACCGTCCGCTCGCGCTGCTCCCGCAGCGCGTCCAGGAGGGCTCCGGTCGCCTCGACCGCATCGTTGGGCAGCCCCAGCGCGCGGGCGAACACATTGGTGGACCCGCCGGGAACCACCGCCAGCCGGGGGAGGCGCTCCGGATCGGGCCCGTTGTGCAGGAGCCCGTTCACCACCTCGTTGACCGTGCCGTCGCCGCCCAGGGCGACGACGAGGTCGAGCCCCTCGTGCGCCGCCTTCCGTCCCAGGTCCCGGGCGTGCCCGCGGTACTCGGTGGTGACCGCCTCCAGCTTCATCTCGCTGGCCAGGGCGTGGGTCAGGACGTCGCGCGTGCGCGCACTGGTGGTCGTCGCTGCTGGGTTGGCCACGAGAAGTGCACGCATGAGCGCCAGACTACCCACCCCCTCCGATGCCGACCGTACTGCCCGTCCCCTCCGGGCCCGGGGGCCGCGCCGCTACCCTGCTGGGGTGAGTAAGAAGCAGCCCGCGAACGCCCCCGCCCCCGCCGCCGACCCGTCCGCGGCCCCGCCCGCCGCGCTGCCCGGCCGGCTGACCGCGGCCGCCGCGCTCACCGCCCTGGAGGGCCTGGCGCTGGCCGGCCTCGGGCTCTACATGCTGTTCGTGGGGATCGCCGGCGACCCCGACTCCCCGCAGCAGGCCGAGACGGGCGGGATCACCCTGCTCGCACTCGCCGCACTGCCGCTGATCGCTGCCCGGGGGCTGCGCCTGGGCCGGCGCTGGAGCCGCGGCCCGGCGCTGATCACCCAGCTGATGGCGCTGCCGGTGGCCTGGACCCTGTACAGCACCGGCGGCGCGATGATCGCCGCCGCCGTGGCGCTGGCCCTGGCCGCGGTGGCCGTCGTGGCGCTCCTGGTGAACCCGACGGCGACCGAGGCTCTCGGTATCGGGCCCGGGGAACAGGCCCGATAGCCGGTCGTCCGGTTCTTCCCCGCCGCCGAGCCCCGCTGCCCGCTGCCCGTTACTCCTCGACGAGGAGCTTGTCGCGGAGCTGGGCCAGGGTGCGGGCCAGCAGCCGGGAGACGTGCATCTGGGAGATGCCGACCTCCTGGGCGATCTGCGACTGGGTCATGTTGCCGAAGAAGCGAAGCAGCAGGATCCGCTTCTCCCGCGGGGGCAGGCCCTCCAGCAGCGGCTTGAGGGACTCGCGGTACTCGACGCCCTCCAGGGCCTCGTCCTCCGCGCCCAGGGTGTCCGCGACCGCCGGCGACTCGTCGTCGGTGTCCGGGACGTCGAGCGAGAGCGTGCTGTAGGCATTGGCCGATTCCAGCCCCTCCAGCACCTCCTCCTCGGAGATCCCCAGCCGCTCGGCCAGTTCGTGCACCGTCGGGGAGCGGCCGTGCTGCTGGGACAGTTCGGCCGTGGCCGTCGTCAGCGAGAGCCGCAGCTCCTGCAGGCGACGCGGCACCCGGACCGCCCAGCCCTTGTCGCGGAAGTGGCGCTTGATCTCGCCGACCACCGTGGGCGTGGCGTACGTGGAGAACTCGACCCCGCGGTCCGGGTCGAACCGGTCCACCGACTTGATGAGGCCGATGGTCGCGACCTGCGTCAGGTCGTCCAGCGGCTCACCGCGGTTGCGGAAGCGCCGCGCCAGGTGTTCCACCAGCGGCAGGTGCATCCGTACCAGCCGGTTGCGCAGCTCCGCCTTCTCCACCGAACCGTCGGGCAGTGCCCGCAGTTCGATGAACAGCGCCCGCGCGCCACTGCGGTCGCGCGGATCCGGCAGGGCCGGGGTCACCGGGAACACCGGCGCCGCCGGCACTGCCGGAACCACCGGCGCCGCCGGGGCCGTGGCCTCGGTCGGCCGGGATGGTTGTGGCTGTTCCTGCTGGTTCTCGCTCATAGGGCCCGCCCGTCGCTCCGCCGAGTCCAAAAAGCCGTCTTCCGCATCCGCGTCAGCCGGGTGCGGTCGGGCGTGCTGTTGCTCCGGGATGCCGCCGTCGACCTCGTGTCGTACCCGGGGCCGATCCCCGCCCCGTACCGGGATCTCCCCGCCGCTCACGCCGGGCCTGGTCCCGCGCCGCGCTGTTTGTAGAGGCTGATGCTCACCGTCCGGTTCTCCTCGACCGTGGCCTCGACCTTGCCGGCCAGTGCCGACAGCACGGTCCACGCGAACGTGTCACGCTCGGGCGCCCGTCCGTCGGTGGTGGGCGCCGAGACCGTCACTTCCAGCGAATCGTCGATCAGCCGGAACACGCAACTGAGGACGGAGCCCGGCACGGCCTGCTGGAGCAGGATCGCGCAGGCCTCGTCCACCGCGATGCGGAGGTCCTCGATCTCGTCGAGGGTGAAGTCCAAACGTGCCGCGAGACCGGCCGTGGCCGTCCGCAGCACCGACAGGTAGGCACCCGCAGCGGGCAGCCGGACTTCCACGAAGTCCTGAGTCCCGGGCTCGCCTGCGATCTGGGACACCCTCACCTCCAAGGTGGTACGAGCTCTGTTCGCCGGTGACGCTATCGCGATCCGGGCGATCGTGTCGCGGCACCCCTCTTGGTACCCGCTCCGAGCACCCCGCCTGCGAGCCAGTGACTGATGGTAAGCCCATGGGTACGCACAGTGGCTAGGGGTCTGCGGGGCCCAAATCAGGGGAACCGGCGGAGGGTTGAACTACCCCGCCTCAGACGATCGAACCGTCGACAAAACACCAGCGCCAGGTCTCGCCCGGTTCGAAGCTCCGCATCACCGGATGGCCGGTCTCCCGGTGGTGCGCGGTGGCGTGCCGGTGGGGCGAGGAATCACAGCAGGCCACGTGCCCGCACCCCAGGCACATCCGCAGCTGCACGGGGTGGCTGCCGAGCGCCAGGCACTCGGAGCAGGTGTCGTGGGAGGGCACCGGTTCGGGACGCGGCAGTTCGGCAACGTGGGTGCACTCGCTCATCGCATTCTCCTTGTACCGGAACCCCGGCCTTCAGTCTCGGGGCGAACCGCGCGCACGGGCCGGAGCTGCGATGCAGCGGAGTGTCGATGCGTCACGCTTTGACCGGAGCTTGATCTCGTACAGAATACGTTCCCGCCGTGCGAGTCATGAGGATCTCCTCGGTCAAGCCCGCGCGTTCGGGGCGAGCGGCCGACGATTGAGGTGGATCTTCGATGGAGGTATTGCCGCTGGTGGCGCTGATCGCCGGCAGCGCGGCCGTCGCCGGACTGGCCCGTCGGACCCCGGTGCCCGCGCCGCTGCTGCTGGTCGTCTTCGGCCTGCTGGCCGGGTACGTGCCCGGGGTGCCGGCGTACACGCTCGACCCGCACATCGTGCTGCCGCTGCTGCTCCCGCCGCTGCTGTACACGGCCGCCGTGGACAGCTCGTACCTGGACCTGCGCGCGAACATCCGGCCCATTGCGATGCTCTCGGTGGGCTACGTGCTCTTCGCGACGCTCGCCGTCGGATACGCGGCGTACCTGCTGGTGCCGGGGCTGACCATGCCGGTGGCGCTGGTGCTGGGCGCGGTGATCGCCCCGCCGGACGCCGTCGCGGCCACCGCGATCGCCCGCAAGCTGCGGCTGCCGAACCGCATCACGACCATCCTGCAGGGCGAGTCCCTGGTCAACGACGCCACCGCGATCACCGCGTACAAGGTGGCGCTGGCCGCGGCCGTCGGGGTGAGCGCCGGCTGGGCGGGCGGCATCGCGGAGTTCCTGCTGGCCTCGGTCGGCGGTATCGGCGTCGGCCTGCTGCTGATGGTCCCCATCCACCAGCTGCGCACGCGGCTGAAGGAGCCGCTGCTCCAGAACACCCTCTCGCTGCTGATCCCCTTCGTGGCGTACGCGGCCGCGGAGCGGGTGCACGCCTCCGGGGTGCTGGCCGTGGTCGTCGTCGCGCTGTACCTCGGCCACCGCAACTGGCAGGTCGACTTCGCCACCCGCCTCCAGGAGGAGGCGGTGTGGAGGGTGGTCGCCTTCGTGCTGGAGTCGGTGGTCTTCGCGCTGATCGGGCTCCAGCTGCCGGTGGTCCTGGGCGGGCTCGGGGAGTACGACGGCATGCACGCGGCCACGTACGCGGTCGCCGTGTTCCTCGCGGTGGTGGTGGCCCGGTTCCTGTGGGTGTTCCCGGCGACCTTCGTGCCGCGCTGGCTGTCGGAGCGGATCCGGGCGCGGGAGAGCGACACCGACTGGAAGGCTCCGGTGATCGTGGGATGGGCCGGGATGCGCGGCGTGGTCTCGCTGGCCATCGCCTTCTCCGTGCCCATGTCGGTGCCGCACCGGAACCTGATCCTCTTCCTGACCTTCACCACGGTCATCGGGACGCTGGTGGTGCAGGGGCTGACGCTGCCGCCGCTGATCCGGGCGCTGAACCTGCCGCCGAAGGACGTGCAGGCCGAGACCCTGGCCGAGGCGCAGGCGCAGAGCGAGGCCTCGCGGGCGGCGGAGGAACGGCTGGCGGAGCTGCTGGAGGAACCGGAGAGCAGCACGCTGCCGCCGCCGCTGGCGGACCGGCTGCGCACGGTGCTGGAGCGGCGGCGCAATGCGGTGTGGGAGCGGCTGGGCGAGGTCAACCCGGAGACGGGGGAGTCGGCGGACGACATCTACCGGCGCCTCGCCCGGGAGATGATCGCCGCCGAGCGGGAGGTCTTCGTGACGCTGCGGGACCAGCGCCGGATCGACGACGAGATGCTGCGGGCGCTGCTGCGCCGGCTGGACCTGGAGGAGGCCGCGGCCTACCGCGAGGAGGGCTGAGGCCGGCGTCGGGGCCGGGGCGCCGGGGCGTCGGGCGCGGCTACGGCCGGCCCGTGACCACGGCGGCGAGGGTCGTACCGGGCGGGAAGGCGCCGGAGGCGGTGAGTTCGGTCAGGGCCCAGAGCAGCTTGGCCACGTAGATCCGCTCGACCGGCAGGCCGTGGCGGGAGGCGAAGTCGGCGGCGAAGGCCTCCAGCGCGGCCGGGACCCGGGCGTAGCCGCCGTGGTGGAAGTCCTCGGCCAGGGTCCAGTCGCCGGCCGGACCCCCGAAGGCGGCCGCCTGGAGGGAACGTATCTCCGCGGCCAGGAAGCCGCCCGCCAGGACCGGAACACCGAGCGCCCGCTGCCCGGGGCCCAGCCCGGCCGCGAGGCCCGCCAGGGTGCCGCCGGTGCCGCAGGCCACCGCCACCACATCGGCGGCGCCGCGCAGTTCCCGGCCGAGCTCGGCGCAGCCGGCCAGGGCGAGCGCGTTGCTGCCGCCCTCGGGGACGACGTACGCACCGCGCGCGCCCGCCGCGTCCACCAGCCGTGCCAGCCGGTCCGGCTCGGCCTTGCGGCGGTACTCGGACCGGGAGACGAAGTGCAGCCGCATACCGTCTGCGGCGCACCGGGCGAGGGAGTCGTTCAGGGGCCGCCCGGCGAGCTCGTCCCCGCGCACGACGCCGACCGTCCGCAGCCCGAGCAGCCGCCCGGCGGCGGCGGTGGCGCGCAGGTGGTTCGAGTACGCCCCGCCGAAGGTGAGCAGCTGATCGTGGCCGCCCGCGAGGGCGGCCCGGAGATTGGGCGCGAGCTTGCGCCACTTGTTGCCGGGCAGCTGCGGATGCACGAGGTCGTCGCGCTTCAGCAGCAGCCGCACGCCGTACCGTTCGAACCTGTCGTCCGCCGCCTCGACGAGCGCGGACGGCGGGCGCGGCAGCAGTTCGGGATGGGTCACCGGGTCATTGTCCCTGGTGGGGGACGGATTGTGGGGGACGGGCTACTTCAGGCGCTCGCCGATGCGGGCGCGCATGGCGTCCATCGTGAAGCCCCTGGGGTCGACCTTGCCCGGCTGCCATTCGCGGTGGCCGATCACCGAGCGGGCCGTCCAGTGGTGGACCCGGCACAGGGCCGCCGCGGCGCGGGCGATGGCGTCGAGCTGGACGGCGGGCCAGGGGTCCTCGCCGTCGCCGAGGTTCTCGCACTCGAAGCCGTAGAAGTGGCGGTTGCCGTCGGTGTCCGTCTCGTTGTCCGGCGGGAGCCGCTTCTCCGCGATGACCGCCGCGAGGACGTCGGAGTCACCGGCGCCCGCGTGGTTGGCGCGGCCGTAGCCGACCAGGTGGACGCGGCCGTCCTTGGCGATCACGCCGTGGCACAGGGGGCCGGGGAGGGCGCTGTGGCCCTCGCGGCAGAGCTCGACGGTGTGGGCGGTGCCGCGGGTGACGGTGTGGTGGATCATCACCCCGTGAACCGGCCCCCAGGGGCCCTTGTGGTTGCGGTTGTGGGTCCGCCAGGCGCCGACTTCGACGACGGTCAGACCCTCGTTCCGCAGTGCGTTGATGAAGCGGTCCGCGGACATGGGTGCGGCCATGGCCGCCTCCTTCGTTGCGGTGCGCGACGGACACCCTCTGTGCTCGTCTCGTCACCCTCCGGTTTAGTGGAGGCGACCCCTCCGCGCTAGTGCCTTCGTACGGCGAGCGAGCCGATCCGGCCAGGTGTCAGACCGATGCGAGCCACAGGTCCGGGCCGAAGACCTCGTAGTGGATGTCGGCGGCCGGCAGCCCCTTGGCGATCAGCTGCTCGCGCACGGCCCGCATGAAGGGGAGCGGTCCGCACAGGTAGGCCCGGGTGCCCGGCGCCAGGGCGACGGCCGAGAGGTCCATGCGGCCCTGGCCGTCGCCCGGCTCCGCCGCCTCCTCGTACCAGAACCGGGCCGAGGCGTCGGCCAGCTTGTGCGTCAGCGCCCGGTGGTCGCCCCGCAGCGGGTGGTCGGCGGGGGAGCGGTCCGCGTGCAGCACGGTCACCGGGGCGGTGTGCCCGGTGTCGGCCAGGTGCTCCAGCATCGACAGCATCGGGGTGCAGCCGATGCCGGCCGAGGCGAGCAGGACCGGGGCGGCCGAGTCGGCCAGGACCAGGTCGCCGTAGGGGGCCGAGACCCGCAGGGTGTCGCCGGTACGGACCCGGGCGTGCAGGTGGTGGGAGACCTCGCCGTCCGGGCCCGCGGCGGCCGGGCCGTGGACCCGCTTGACGGTGATCGCCCGGATCGTGGAGCCGGGGGAGGTGATGAGGCTGTACTGGCGGATCTGGCGGGCGCCGTCCGGCAGTTCGACCTGGACCGAGACGTACTGGCCGGGCCGGTGGGCGGGGGCCGGGGCGCCGTCCGCGGGAGCGATCCGGAAGGTGGTGCAGTCCGCCGTCTCCGCCACCCGCTCGGTGACGGTCCACTTGCGCCACACGTCACCGGCGACGACCTGCTGCTCGGCGTAGAGACGCTCCTCCAGGGCGATCAGGGCGTTCGCCATCAGCCAGTAGACCTCGTCCCAGGCCCGGGCTACCTCGGGGGTGACGGCCTCGCCGAGGACCTCGGCGATCGCCTCGAACAGGTGCCGGTGGACGACCGCGTACTGCTCGCGGGTCACACCGAGGCTGGCGTGCTTGTGGGCGATGCGGTTCAGCATCACGTCGGGCCGCGTGTCCGGGTGGGCGAGGAGGTGGGTCGCGAAGGCGGCGACGGAGCCGGCGAGGGCCTGCTTCTGGAGGCCGGCGTTCTGGTTCCCCCGGTTGAAGAGGTCGCGGATCAGTGCCGGGTGGGCCGCGAAGAGCTTGGTGTAGAAGAGCTCGGCTATCTCGCCGATGGCCGCTCCGACGGCGGGCAGGGTGGCTCGTACGGTGGCGCTCGACGTCTCGGACAGCATGGGGAACTCCTCGCGTGATGGGGCTGTGGGGCTGTGTGCGTGATCGATTGAATTTGCATCTAAGATGCATATTTTTGATCGCAGAAGGACCGCCGTGATGCGGACTTCTGTTCGGACGTGCGCCGGAACGGTGTGGACCGGTCCGGTCCGACGGCGGTAATCGGCCATCGGCCCATCGGGCCGAGGGTCAGGGGCTGCTGCCCGCCCCGGTCGGGGCCCTGCTCGAAATGCCCAGCAGGAGCGGCCCGGTCGGGGACGCCACCAGGTCGTTCACCGTCAGCGGGTCCAGCGCGGCGTAGAAGGCCTCCTGGGCACGGCGCAGGGCGCCGCGCAGGACGCAGGCCCCGCGCAGCGGGCAGGGGGTGGTGCCTTCGCAGTCCACGACGTCCCCCTCGCCCTCCAGCTCGCGCACCACCGAGCCGACCGGGGCGGCCCGTCCGGCGGAGGTCAGGGCGAGCCCGCCGCCGCGGCCGCGCCGCGCCTCGACCAGGCCGAGGTGCTGCAGTCTGGCGACCACTTTGGCCGTGTGCGTGTAGGGGACCTCCATGGTCGCCGCCACGTCACGGGTGGTGGGGAGGTCCGTTTCCTCGATGGCCAGGCGCATCAGGACGCGCAGTGCCAGGTCGGTGAATCGGGTCAGCCGCATGGGGCCACCGTAGGGAAACTTGCATCTCCTATGCAAGTTAGAGCGGCGGGAGGGTCGCGCATGGCCGAAATTGATGGGTCGCGTGGGGCTGGGGAGGCTCGTGGGGAAGGAGGTGGCCCCAAAGGGTGCCCCGCACCCGGACGGAGTAGTCCCACCCTTTTGTGTAATGGTCCGACCACGTTCCGTGCTGACAAGCTGCACCCGCAGATCCATGGAGTGATCGAAAGGGAAAGACATGTCGGTCCAGGCAGGTTCCGAGTCCGAGGCCCAGACACCGCAGCGCAGTCTCGGGACCACGGCCGCACGGAACTTGGCAACCACGACCAAGTCCGCGCCGCAGATGCAGGAGATCACCTCGCGGTGGCTCCTGAAGATGCTCCCGTGGGTGTCGGTGCAGGGCGGCACGTACCGCGTCAACCGCAGGCTGAGCTACTCGGTCGGCAACGGCGTCGTGGAGTTCATCAAGACCGGCACCCAGGTCCAGGTGATCCCGGCCGAGCTCGGTGAGCTCCCGCTGCTGCGCGACTACGAGGACCTCGACGTCCTCGGCGAACTCGCCCAGCGCTGCCGGCAGATCGACTTCGAGGCCGGACAGGAGCTCACCTCCTTCGGCAGCCCCGCCGACGAGGTCTTCCTGCTCGCCCACGGCCGCATCGACCAGATCGGCCCCGGCCCCTACGGCGAGGACGCCGTCCTGCGGACCGTCGCCGACGGCGCGTACTTCGGCGACGACTCCCTCGTCGATGAAGAATCGATTTGGGAGTACACCGCCCGCGCCGCCACCTCCGGCACCGCCCTCACCCTGTCCCGGCAGGACTTCCAGCTCCTCGCCGACCGGGTCGAATCGCTGCGCGCGCACGTGGAGGGCGTACGGAGCCGGCCCGACCGGCAGACCAACAAGTACGGCGAGGCCGCGATCGAGCTCTCCGCCGGCCACGAGGGCGAGGCCGTCCTCCCCGGCACCTTCGTCGACTACGAGGCCCGGCCGCGCGAGTACGAGCTCTCCATTGCACAAACGGTCCTGCGGGTCCACAGCCGCGTCGCCGACCTCTACAACCACCCGATGAACCAGACCGAGCAGCAGTTGCGGCTCACGGTCGAGGCGCTGCGCGAGCGCCAGGAGCACGAGATGCTCAACAATCGCAACTTCGGCCTGCTCCACAACGCCGACTACGACCAGCGCATCCAGCCGCACGACGGCGCACCCAGCCCCGACGACATGGACCAGCTGCTCAGCATGCGGCGCGGCTCCAAGCTGTTCCTGGCGCACCCCAAGGCGATCGCCGCCTTCGGCCGTGAGTGCAACAAGCGCGGGATCTACCCCGAGTCGGTGGACGTCGGCGGCAACCGGGTGCCGGCCTGGCGCGGGGTGCCGATCTTCCCGAGCAACAAGATCCCGATCAGCGATGCCCGCACCACGTCCATCCTGTGCATGCGCACCGGCGAGGACGAGCAGGGCGTGATCGGGCTCCACCAGCCGGGCATCCCGGACGAGATCGAGCCGAGCCTGTCGGTCCGTTTCATGGGCATCAGCGAGCAGGCGATCATCTCGTACCTGGTCACCGCCTACTTCTCGGCCGCGGTGCTGGTGCCGGACGCGCTCGGCGTGCTGGAGAACGTCGAGATCGGCCGCTGGCGCTGACCGCCGTGAACGCCATCGCGACCGGTGAGGGCCAGGACGCCGCAGCCCTCCTGGACCGGACGAGACAAGCGGTCGACCCGCAGCTGCGCCGTACCCTCGAGAGCCTGCCGGGCTCGATGCGGCGGGTGGCGATGTACCACTTCGGCTGGGAGCACGAGGACGGCAGCCCGGCCGCGGGCGGCGCGGGGAAGGCCATCCGGCCGGCCCTGGTGCTGGCCGCGGCGCAGGCCCTGCGCGGTCCGGATGCCGGGCCGGCCGACGAGGCCGTGAAGGCGGCGGCCGCCGTGGAGCTGGCGCACAACTTCACGCTGCTGCACGACGACATCATCGACAAGGACGTCCGGCGGCGCGGCCGGGCCACGGCCTGGACCGTCTTCGGGACGCCGGACGCCATCATCACGGGCGACGCGATGATGGCGCTCGCGCTGCGGCTGCTCGCGGAGGATCCGCATCCGGCCGCGGCGGCGGCCTCGGCCCGGCTCGCGGCCTGCATCATCGAGCTGTGCGCGGGCCAGCAGGCGGACTGCGCCTTCGAGCAGCGCCCGGAGGTCTCGCTCGACGAGTGCCTGGCCATGGCCACCGCCAAGACCGGGGCGCTCCTGGGCTGCGCGTGCGCGCTGGGAGCCTTGTACGCGGGGGCCGGGCTCGAGGAGGTCGACGCCATGGACGCGTTCGGGCGGGAGGCCGGACTGGCCTTCCAGCTGATCGATGACCTGATCGGCATCTGGGGGGACCCGGGGCACACCGGCAAGCCGGCCGGGGCCGACCTGATCGCCCGCAAGAAGTCCCTCCCGGTCGTGGCCGCCCTCACCTCGGGCACCGCGGCGGGCAAGGAGCTGGCCGCGCTGTACGCCGGCCCCATGACCGGGGACGACGTACGCAGGGCGGCCGACGCGGTGGACCGGGCCGGCGGGCGGGACTGGGCGCAGGCCGAGGCCGCGGACCGGATGGGGCGGGCGGTCCAGCAGCTGTCCCGGGCCGTGCCGGACCTGGGGGCGGCGGGCGGGCTGCTGGCACTGGCGGAGTTCGTGACGCGCCGCACGAGGTGACACGCGCCGCACGAGGTGAGACGTAAGGGGGGCCCGAGGCCCGTTCCGGTACCGCATGGTGCCGGAACGGGCCTTACCGCATGTCCGCGCCAACTCTAGGATCGCTCAAGGTTGTTGACACGTGAGTGAAGGGTGTGACCAGTGGCGCTGGAGATACGTCAGGCGGATCAGTCGGACCGGGACGCGGTGGCCCGGCTGCTCGACGAGTCCTTCCGCACCGACCCGGTGAGCAGCTGGGTCTTCCCGGACCCGGAGCACCGCGCCGCGGTGCACGGGAAGTTCCTCGGCGTCTTCGTGGACGTGGCGCTGGAGGAGGGGCGGATCGACTACGCCGTGGACGGTTCGGCGGCCGCGCTGTGGCTGCGGATCCCGGCCGCCGACCCGCAGGGGGAGCCGGTCGAGGACGAGGTCCCGGCGCGGATGCGGGCCGTCGCGGACCCGGACAACGAGCGCTGCGAGCTGGTCGGGCGCCTCACGGGCGCGGTGCACCCCACCGCCGAGGAGCACGAGTACCTGTTGATGATCGCGGTCGCGCCCGGCCGGCAGGGCGAGGGGCTCGGTACGGAGCTGATGCGTCCGGTGCTGGAGCGGTGCGACCGCGAGGGGGTGCCGGCGTACCTGGAGGCGAGCAGTGAGCGCAGCAAGGGGCTGTACGAGCGGCTCGGCTGGGAGTTCACGGGGGAGGCGGTGCGGCTCCCCGAAGGGCCGCTGATGTGGCCGATGTGGCGCAAGCCGCGCGGCTGAGCGCCGCTGCCGCGCCCCGGGGCGATAGTCGTTGCGTAACCACTTCAGGTGAAGTACTTTATGCGACGTGCCCCGGTGCGGTGGCACTGCCCACCGAAAGAGAATCGCTTGCGCAAGCTCACGTACTTCATCGCCACCTCCGTCGACGGGTTCATCGGTGCCCCGGACGGCGACGGCGATTTCTTCTACAGCCACCTCGACGCGGAGTTCGTCGGGTACCTGGCGGCCGAATACCCCGAGACCATCTCGGCCCAGGGACGCGTCCACCTCGGGATCGCCGACGCCGCCCCCAAGCGCTTCGACGCGGTGATCATGGGACGGCGCACCTACGAGCCGGGCCTCGCCCAGGGCATGACCAGCCCCTACGGCCACCTGCCCGAGCAGTACGTCGTCTCCCGCTCCCTCACCGCGCCGCCCGACCCGCAGGTCCGGCTGATCGGCGGCGACCTTGCCGCCGAGGTCCGCGCCCTCAAGGCCCGGGACGGCCTCGGCATCTGGCTCTGCGGCGGTGCCGACCTCGCCACCCAGCTGATCGACGAGATCGACGAGATCATCGTCAAGACCTACCCGGTCTTCGCGGGCACCGGCATGCCGATGTCGCACGCCGGCTTCGGAGTGCGCCCCCTGGAACTGACCGGGGTCAGGACCTTCGGCGGCGGCCAGGTCGTCAGCACGTACGCCGTCCGCCGGAGCTGACCCGCCGAACGCACGGAACCGGCCTACCGTGGAGGTATGGCCGGTGAACAGCAGCACCACGCGCACGAGACGGTGGCCCCGCAGGCCGGGCACGAGCAGCAGGCGTGCCCGGCGTGCGGTCGCCGCGTCGACACAGTGGTCAGGCGGCGCAAGTCCCTCGGGATCTTCATTCCGGTGTGGGGCCGGGGTCCCTGCCGGAACCCCGACTGCCGTGACTACGCGGACCCCGAGGAGCGGTGACTCAGCCCTTGGCGCCGAGATCCTTCGCGCCCAGGCCCGAGGCGAAGCCGTTGGCCCAGAGCTGGTTGACCCGCGCCCGCTCGGCGGAGTTCGGGTTGGCGTTCTGGCACGAGGTGCCCGGGCCGCCGCCCGACATCAGCTCGCTGCACGGGCCCGAGTAGTGGTCCGGCAGGCCCAGCACGTGGCCGGTCTCGTGCGCGGTCACCCGGGTGGAGTTGTACTGCTGGTTCTGCCGGTAGTCGAGGAAGATGTAGCCCCGGCCGTGCCCGTCCGTGCTCGCGTACGAGCCGCGTGAGTCATTGCCCTCGCGGTAGGAGAAGTTCCCGCCCGAGGACACCTCCTGCAGCTTCACGTTGGACACCGAGCTGTTCCAGATCTGCGTGGAGCGGGCTATCTGGGTGCGGAAGCTCGGGGCGCTGCGGGTGTTGTACGTGACGGTCACGGCCAGGACGCCGGGGTTGGCGGCGCGCTGCTCGGCGACCGAACGCTGCACGGCCTCGAAGAAGGCGCGGTTGGCGGCCTCGTTCTCCGGCGAGCGGTCGTACGCGGCGTAGCTCACGGCGCTGCCGACGGGGGCGGGCGCGGCGGTGGCGGTGGGGGCGACACCAAGGGCGGCTGCGAGGCCGAGGCCGACGGTCGTGGCCAGCATGGCCTTACGGGAGTGGCGCATGTGGGGGAGCTCCTACTCGTCCGGTGCGGTGGGGGGTGGTCTTTCGGTACCGGAGTCTGCGGGAGCACAAGTGCCCGGCGGATGATGTCAGTCCCCGATAGCGCGGGCCTATCGGGAAGATTTCGGAAGACCAACTAGCGTGAGAATGGCGGGATTCGGGGGGCTATCGGTGGCTGGTGCGGTCCATAGGGACCGGCCTACCCTCAGGGCATGGAGCTTGAGGTCAGGCACCTGCGCGCCCTGTGCGCCATCGCCGACGCCGGAAGCCTGCACAAGGCCGCCCGGCAACTCGGCGTGAGCCAGCCCTCCCTGACGACCCAGCTCCGCCGTATCGAACGGGCCCTCGACGGCGAGCTGTTCCTGCGCGAGCGCACCGGCTGCCGGCCCACCCCCTTCGGCCGGACCGTGCTGGGCCGGGCCCGCCCGCTGCTCGCCGAGATGGCCGCGCTGGTCGCGGAGGCCCGCGAACTGGCCCACGCATCGAGGCTGCGCATCGGCTCCACCGCCAGCAGCGCGCTGCCGGGCTGGCTGCGGCGGATCCACCGCAGGCTGCCGGACACCGAGACCTCGCTGGTGGTGGACGTCTCCGCCAACGCGCTGCTCAGGATGGTCGCCGCGGGGCAGCTGGACGTGGCGTTCGTGCACGAGGTGGAGGGCAGTCCGCTGCGGGTGCCGCCCGAGCTGGAGCTGCGCGTACTGATGGAGCGGGAACCGCAGTTCGTGTCGATGTCCCGGGACCATCCGGCCGCCGGCCAGGCGGTGGTCTCCTTACGGGACCTCGCCGCCGACCGCTGGATGGTGGATCCCTCGGTCGACGGCGAGTGGGACGGGCTGCGCCGGGTCTTCGCCGGGGCCGGGCTCGACCCGCCCGTCCTGCACGCCGACTACCACACGGCGACCTCGCTGATCATCTCCGGCGAGGCGGTCGCGCCCTGCCAGCCGACCTCCGGGCCGCGCGAGGACATGGCGATCCGGCCGCTGTGCGGGGACCCCCTCGCCGTACGCCTGCTCCTGGCGACCCGGCCCGGCGCGCACGCCGAGGTCTACGAGGACCTGCGCGCGGCCTACCGCGAGGCCGCGCTGCGCACGCCCCCGTACCGCGCCTGGCTCCACCACCACGCGAGCCCGCTCCTGGAGGTGGCGTAGCGGCGGATTCCGCCGGTCAGCGCCGCGCGCGTGCCCGGTCGTAGGCGAGGACCGCCGCCCCCTGCGCCAGCAGGACCGCGCCCGCCGTGGCCCAGCCCGGACTGCGGCGGTGCGCGGCCCAGGCCAGCAGCGGTGCGCCGGCCGCGACCTGGGCCGCGCCCAGCAGCCGGGCCCTCGGCCCGTGGATCCACGGGCCCGCCGGGCTCCCCTCCACCGCGTCGAGCTCGGCCCGCACCGCGTCGCGCCAGCCCGACCACTCCACCGTCTCGACGCCGGGGGCCACCCGGGCCGCACCCCGGAGCCGGTCGGCCGGTTCGCCCGGCGCCAGTCCGGCCGGCAGGGCCAGTCCGGCGCGGGTCAGCAGTGCGACCAGGGCCAGCAGCCGGCCCTCCCCGTCGACGGCCGGGTCCGCGTCGGCGCGGGTGAGGCGTTCGAGGTCCGCCAGGTCCAGGACCGGGTCGAGGCCGAGTCGCGCCGACAGGGCCCGCATCGCGCCGGGCTCGCCGTCCGGGCGCCCGGCGGCGTCCCACGCGTGGGCGGCGGTGCGCCGGAACCCGCTCGACAGGGCGAAGCCGGTCCGGCCGTCCTCCCACCACAGGCTCAGCACCGGCCAGTCGGCGCCGAGGGCGAGGGCCGATCCCCAGCCGGAGAGGACCTCCGCCACGCTCTCCCGGCCGTCCCGCCAGGGCTTGTCCTCGGGGACGAGCACGCTCCATTCGCCCGCCGGGGCGAGCAGCAGGCGGACGCGCAACAAGTGGGCCGGGCGGCGGACGGCCAGGGGTTCGGCGCGGCAGAGCAGCAGTCCGCCGGTCACGGTCCGGGAGATTGACATGCCCACACAATAGAGCAAAACACCCCAAACGGCGGGGTTTCGGGAGAGTGCTTGACTTCCCTTGACCGCGATATATCGTGTTAACAGAAGACGCGATATGTTGCGTGCGTCGAGCCAGGTCCGTGTACGCACGAGGAGGAGCAGCACCATGGCAGAGCAGTCGCCCGAGTCGCCCCAGCCGTCACCGGCGCCGTCGACGTGGCACTTCGCCGAACCGCGGAAGCTCACCTTCGAGGAGCCGGTGACCGAGCTCCGCGTCCGTGTCGTGAGCGGCACCGTCAATGTGGTCGCCGCCGAGGAGGGCCCGGCCCGCCTGGAGGTGACCGAGGTCGAAGGACCGCCCCTGTACGTGGTGCAGGACGGCGGCACGCTGACCGTCTCCTACGAGGACGCGCCCTGGAACGGCTCCCACGGGCTCAAGGAATGGTTCGAGTCCAAGCCCTGGAAGGCATGGTCCGGTTCGTTCTCCGGCCGCAAGGCCTGGGAGCGCAGCGCCGCGATCACCCTCTCCGTCCCCGCCGGCACCCACGTCCGCGTGGCCGCCGTCGACGCCGCCTCCTTCGTCTCCGGGATCTCCGGAGGCACCGACGTCAACGGGGTCTCCGGCGACGCCACGCTGGTCGGCCTGTCCGGCCGGGTGAAGGCGCACACCGTGTCCGGCAGCGTCGAGGCCCAGTCCGTCACCGGCGAGTTCGGCTTCCACTCGGTGTCCGGAAGCCTGACCGTGGTCGACGGCGCGGGCGTGAAGGTGCGCGCCGACTCCGTCAGCGGTGACATGCTCATCGACCTGGACCCCGGCCCGGAGGGCTCCGCGCCCGTGGACATCGCGCTGAACTCCGTCTCCGGCCAGGTCGCGATCCGCCTCCCGCACCCCGCCGACGCCCGCGTGGAGGCCAACACCGCCACGGGCCGCGTCTCCAACGCCTTCGAGGACCTGCGGGTCTCCGGCCAGTTGGGCGCCAAGCGGATCACCGGAACCCTCGGCTCCGGCGCGGGCACCCTGCGGGCCACCACGGTCTCCGGCTCGATCGCGCTGCTGCGCCGCCCGCAGTCCGAGGCCGACACCCCCGCCGCCGCCCCGCTCACGCTCGACAAGAAGGTGCTCTGACATGCCGCCCGTCTTCGCCCACGGCCGCCTGCGCCTGTACCTCCTCAAGCTGCTGGACGAGGCCCCGCGCCACGGGTACGAGGTGATCCGCCTGCTGGAGGAGCGCTTCCAGGGCCTGTACGCGCCCTCCGCCGGCACCGTGTACCCGCGGCTGGCGAAGCTGGAGGCCGAGGGCCTGGTCACGCACGCCACCGAGGGCGGGCGCAAGGTGTACTCCATCACCGAGGCGGGCCGCGCCGAGTTGGCCGACCGCGGCGGCGAACTCGCCGACCTCGAACTGGAGATCCGCGACTCGGTCACCGAACTGGCCGCCGAGATCCGCAGCGAGGTCCGGGGCGCGGCCGGTGACCTGCGGCGCGAGATGCAGGCGGCGGCCTCCGCGTCGGCGACCCGGACCACCGAGGAGGAGTCCTGGCAGACCGCCAAGGAGGAGCTGCGCAAAGCGCGGCAGGAATGGAAGGAACAGGCGCGCCGGGCCAAGGACGAGAGCCGCCGCGCCCGCGAGGAGGCGCAGCAGGCCCGCCGCCAGGCCAAGGAGGCCCAGGAGCGGGCCCGCGAGGAGGTCCAGCGGATAGCGGTCCAGCTTCAGGAGCAGTTCGCGAGGTCCGGCGGAGTCCTGGGCAGCCTGGCGGGGGCCTGGCTCGGCGGTACGCCTGCGGCGGGCTCGGCGGGCTCGGCGGGTGCCGGTGCGGGTGCCGGTGCCGGTGCGGCGGCGAAGGGGGCGGGTGCGGCGGACGCCTGGGCGGATGCGGCGGGGGACGCGGACCGGGCTTCCGAGTGGGCCGCGGATCTGACGGCCACCGGTGACCCGGCCCGTGACCTGGACCGGCTGCTCGACCGCTTCCGCGACGAGGTGCGCGACGCGGCGCGGGACCGCGGGGTGACCGAGGCCCAGGTGGCCGAGGCCCGTCGGCACCTCGAAGCGGCCTCCGCCCGGCTGGGAACCACGTTCGGGGCCCGGCCGTAGCCTCCCCGCGGCACCGCTGCCGGGGCTCCGCCCCGGACCCCGCGCCTCAAACGCCGGCGAGGCTGAAGGGCAGCCGGGGCTCCGCCCCGGACCCCGCGCCTCAAACGCCGGCGGGGCTGGAGGGGCGGGGCTCCGCCTACGGAACCCCGCCCCTCAAACGCCGGCGGGGCTGGAGGGGTGGGGTCAGGCGGCCAGGGTGGTTTCGGCCGTGCGGTAGGTGATGCCGTGGTCCGTCAGGACCTCGGAGACCGTGCCGGGGCGGGAGAGCAGCGCCAGCAGCAGGTGCAGGGTGCCGATGTGGTGGTCCTTGCGGCCCAGGGCGATGCGCAGGGACTGCTCCAGCACCTTCTTCGCCCCCTCGGTGAAGGGGACGTGCCGGTTGCCGGTGCGGCCGTCCGCCTCCTCGCGCCCGAGGACCGAGCGGAGCGAGGAGCCCAGGGTCCGCCTGCGGGGCGCCGGGGCCGCGAGGGCGCCTTCGCCGTGGGTCTCCTCGATGCGGGAGACGATCTGGGTGACGTCGATGCCGAGGCCGGCCAGCGCCTCCTCGTCCGCCCTCGACATGCCGCCCCGGCGGCGGGCCGCCGTGAGATCGGCGGCCACCGCCGCGCGGTCCACCCCGAGGGGGTCCAGGGCGCCCAGGGTCAGTAGGGACAGCAGCAGGTGTTCCTCGGTGACGGTGGCGGCGCCGCTGCGGCGGGCCTCGGTCACCGCCCCGGTCACGGTCGAGCGGGCGTCGCGGGTGAAGCGTTCGAACATCAGAGCCTCCCGTACTTCTTGTGCACGGCCTGCCGGCTGACGCCGAGCTCGGCCGCGATCTCCTGCCAGGACCACCCCTGCGCGCGGGCGCTGCGTACCTGTACGGCCTCCAGCTGCTCCAGCAGCCTGCGGAGGGCGGACACGGCACGCAGGCCCACGCGCGGGTCACGGTCACCGGCCCGCTCGGCGAGATCAGTGGCTTCGGTCATGCATGTCAATGTAGGTTGACGCGGGAGGTTCGTCAACCCCGGTTGACGTCAGGGGGTGAGGACGATCTTCCCGAAGAGGTCGCCCGACGCGAGCTTCTCGAACCCCTCCCGTGCCCGGTCCAGCGGCAGCACCTCGTCGATGACCGGCCGCAGCCCGGTGGTCGCGCAGAAGGCGAGGAGGTCCTCCAGCTCGTCCTTCGAGCCCATGGTGGAGCCCACCACCTTCAGCTCCAGGAAGAAGATCCGGGTCAGCTCGGCGTGCGCCGGGCGGTCGCCGCTCGTGGCGCCGGAGATCACCAGGGTGCCGCCGGGGCGCAGGGACTTCACCGAGTGGGACCAGGTGGCGGCGCCCACCGTCTCGATCACCGCGTCCACCCGCTGCGGCAGCCGCGCGCCCGGCTCGTACGCCTCTACCGCACCCAGCTCCACGGCCCGCTTGCGCTTGGCCTCGTCCCGGCTCGTCGCGAAGACCCGCAGGCCGGCCGCCTTGCCGAGGGCGATCGCGGCGGTCGCGACACCGCCGCCGGCGCCCTGGACGAGTACGGAGTCCCCGGGGCGGACCCCGGCATTGGTGAACAGCATCCGGTACGCCGTCAGCCAGGCCGTCGGGAGGCAGGCGGCCTCCTCGAAGCTCAGCTCGGCGGGCTTGCGCAGCACGTTCCAGGCGGGGACGGTCACCTGCTCGGCGAAGGTCCCCTGGTAGCGCTCGGTGAGGATCGAGCGGGGCTCGTCCGGGCCGACCCCGTGGCCGCTCTGGCCGATCACGGAGTGCAGGACGACCTCGTTGCCGTCCTGGTCGATCCCGGCGGCGTCGCAGCCGAGGATCATCGGGAGTCTTTCCTCGCCGAGGCCGACCCCGCGCAGCGACCAGAGGTCGTGGTGGTTGAGGGAGGCGGCCTTGACGTTCACGGTCACCCAGCCGGGTCGGGCCTCGGGAGCCGGGCGGTCGCCCAGCTCAAGGCCGTTCAGCGGCTGGTCACGGTCGATTCGGGCGGCGTAGGCAGCGAACATGCGGCGACGCTACCGCTCGGTAGCCCCGGCATCCACCCCCGTTCCCGTCACACGGCCGGGTCGGCCCCCGGTGCCGGATACGGCAGAGGCCCGGCCGGATCGCTCCGGTCGGGCCTCTGCGGGTACTGCTCGGGTCCGGTGTCAGACCAGGCGGGCCACGCCGTCGGCCTTCGCCGCGGCGGCGACGGCCGTGGCGACGGCCTCGGCGACGCGCTCGTCGAACGGCGACGGGATCACGTAGTCGGCGGCGAGCTCGTCACCCACGACGCCGGCGATGGCGTCGGCGGCGGCGATCTTCATGCCCTCGGTGATCCGGGTGGCGCGCACCTTGAGGGCGCCCGCGAAGATGCCCGGGAACGCCAGCACGTTGTTGATCTGGTTCGGGAAGTCCGAGCGGCCCGTGGCCACGACCGCCGCGTACTTGTGCGCGACGTCCGGGTGGACCTCCGGGTTCGGGTTGGCCATGGCGAAGACGAACGCGTCCTTCGCCATCGAGGCCACCGCCGCCTCCGGGACCGTGCCGCCGGAGACGCCGATGAAGACGTCCGCCCCGTTCAGGGCCGTCTCCAGGGAGCCGGTCTGGCCGGTCCGGTTGGTCAGGCCCGCGATCTCCGCCTTGACGTCCGTCAGGTCGGAGCGGTCCGCGGACACGACGCCCTTGCGGTCGGTGACGCAGACGTCGCCGATGCCCGCGTCCACCAGGATCTTCGCGATGGCGATACCGGCGGCGCCGGCGCCCGAGATCACGGCGCGCAGGTCGCCGAGGGTGCGACCCGTCAGCTTCGCCGCGTTGCGCAGCGCGGCCAGCGTCACGATGGCCGTGCCGTGCTGGTCGTCGTGGAAGATCGGGATGTCCAGCGCCTCCTGGAGGCGGCGCTCGATCTCGAAGCAGCGGGGGGCGGAGATGTCCTCCAGGTTCACCCCGCCGAAGGACGGAGCGAGACGGATGACCGTCTCGATGATCTCGTCCGTGTCCTTGGTGGCGAGCGCGATCGGAACCGCGTCCACACCACCGAACTGCTTGAAGAGAATGGCCTTGCCCTCCATGACGGGGAGGGAGGCCTCGGGACCGATGTCACCGAGTCCGAGCACGGCCGTACCGTCGGTGACGACGGCGACCACGTTGGACTTCCAGGTGTACTCGTTCACCAGCTCCGGCTGCTCGGCGATGGCGCTGCACACCTTCGCCACGCCGGGCGTGTACGCGAGGGAAAGGTCATCCTTGTTGGTGACCGGCACTGTGGCCTGGATGGCCATCTTGCCGCCCCGGTGCAGCGCGAACACCGCGTCCGGGTTGTTGTCCGTGACGCTGTCACTGCGAGGGTTGAAGATCTCCGCTGCCACTTCGTGTGACCCCTTAAGTCCTTTGAATCGTTGAGGGTGGCCACTCCTGGTTAAGGGGTGGGCGGGCACCGCGTCCGTACTCCGCGTCGACGGTTGGCCCGTCTCCGCGAAGGGGAGGTTCGTACGCGCGGGCGCGCCGCACGCGCGCCCTGAGCCCCGGATGAGGGGTGTAAGGATCTGTTCTACCCGAAGAACGCTCGCCCAGACGAGTCGATTCCCGCTCAACTGTAGGTCCCTTGCCCGGCTTTTGGCGAAAAGTCCAAACCTTGCTGTCCGATGGGCGAGACGCTCCGTAGAAACTGCGGCCAAAACACCAGGTCACAGCAGTATCTGCGGCCTGGAACCCCCTTCCCCGCAGTCCTGTTGGGCTACCCCCACCGCCCGTTATGCGATTTTGACCTGACGGGCACCCTGAATGTCTCAGTCCGAATGGCAAGATGCCGTAATCACACAAGGTCGCGACACTCGATGGTGCGTGTCCGACCGTTTTTCGATGCTTTTCCACCAGCGCCGGAGGAACCAAGCCATGACCGCTAGCACCACCCGTCGTACGACCGCCGCACGGTCCCGGATCGCCGCGGTCGGCGCGATCGCGGTTACGGGCGCCCTGATCCTCACCGGCTGTGGTGACCAGACCGACAAGGCCTCCGGCACCCCGTCGGGCGCGGCGAACAACAGCGCCCCGCTCTTCTCCAAGCTCCCGAAGAAGATCCAGGACGCCGGTGTCATCAAGGTCGGCACGGACGCCACCTATGCGCCGATGGAGTTCACCGAGGGCGGCAAGATCGTCGGCGTCGACCCCGACGTCGCGGCGGCCCTGAGCAAGCAGCTCGGCGTGCAGTTCAAGTTCGAGTCCGGCACTTTCGACACCCTGATCGGCAGCATGCAGACGGGTCGCAGCGACCTGGTCATGTCCTCGCTCACCGACACCAAGGCCCGTCAGGAGGGCCTGGACGACAAGGGCGCCAAGACCGGTGCCGGTGTCGACTTCGTCGACTACTTCTCCGCCTCGACCGGCATCCTGGTCAAGAAGGGCAACCCCCAGGGCATCAAGACCCTCGACGACCTGTGCGGCAAGACGGTCGCCGTCCAGCGCGGCACCACGTACGAGGAGTCCGCGAAGACCCAGGCCGAGAAGTGCAAGACGGACGGCAAGGGCGAGCTCAAGATCGAGTCCTTCCCGACCGATGCCGAGGCCCAGACCCGCGTGAAGGCCGGTGGCGCCGCCGCCGACCTGAACGACTCCCCGGTCGCCGCGTACATCGCGCAGACCGCCGGCGGCGGCAACGACTTCGAGGCCATCGCCAACCCGACCGACGCCGGCCTCTTCGGCATCGCGGTGGACAAGAAGAACACCGAGCTGCGCGACGCGCTCAAGGAAGCCCTCGACGCGGTCATCAAGGACGGCACGTACAAGGCCGCCCTGGACAAGTGGAACGCGGGCTCCGGCGCCGTGACCGAGGCCAAGATCAACGCCGGTTCCTGACCTCCGCGTACCACCGCAGCACACTGAAGGGCAGTCACTGTGACTGACAAGCTCGACAAGGTCCCGGACCCGGCGGACACCCCGCCGGCCGGGGCCGTCCCCCCCGAGGCGATCCGTGCCATCCCGGTCCGCCACTACGGTCGCTGGATCAGCGCCGTGGTCGTCATCGGCCTGGTCGTGGCGCTCGTCGTCGCCTTCTCGCAGGGCAACGTGCGCTGGGCGACCGTGCCGGAGAAGCTGTTCGACCCGACGATCCTGCGCGGTGTCGTCAACACGATCTGGATCAGCATCGCCTCGATGGCGCTGGGCCTGGTGCTCGGTGTCCTCTTCGCGGTCATGCGGCTCTCGAAGAACCCGGTCACCAGCACCATCGCCTGGTTCTACATCTGGCTCTTCCGCGGCACCCCGGTGTACGTGCAGCTGCTGATCTGGTTCAACCTCGCCCTGATCTTCCCGATCCTGAACCTCGGGTTCTACAAGGACGAGATGACCCAGGTCATGACGCCCTTCCTCGCGGCCCTGCTCGGTCTGGGCCTCAACGAGGGCGCGTACATGGCGGAGATCGTCCGCGCCGGCATCCAGTCGGTCGACGAGGGCCAGACGGAGGCCTCGCACGCGCTGGGCATGACCCGTACGCAGACCATGCGCCGGGTCGTCCTGCCGCAGGCCATGCGGGTGATCGTGCCGCCGTCGGGCAACGAGTTCATCAACATGCTCAAGACCTCCTCGCTCGTGGTGGCGGTGCAGTACTTCGACCTGCTGCGTGCGGCTCAGGACATCGCGTCCACGTCGTTCGCGGTGATGGAGATGTTCTTCGTCGCCTCGATCTGGTACCTCGCCCTGACCAGCGTGTTCAGCGTCGGCCAGTACTACCTGGAGCGTCGTTACGCCCGGGGTGCGCTGCGCTCGCTGCCGCCCACGCCGCTGCAGAAGATCAAGGCGAAACTGTCCAGCTTCTCGAACCGCAAGGCGGTGGCCTGATGACGACTGCCATGGTGAAGGCCGAGGGCGTCCACAAGTCCTACGGTGCGGCGCACATCCTCAAGGGCATCGACCTGGAGGTCGCCCCGCGTGAGGTGTTCTGCCTGGTCGGTCCGTCCGGTTCCGGCAAGTCGACGTTCCTGCGGTGCATCAACCACCTGGAGCAGGTCAACGCCGGACGGCTGTACGTCGACGGGCAGCTGGTGGGCTACCGCCAGAAGGGCGACAAGCTCTACGAGCTGAAGGACAGCGAGGTCGCGGCGCAGCGTCGGGACATCGGCATGGTCTTCCAGCGGTTCAACCTGTTCCCGCACATGACGGCCATCGAGAACGTCATGGAAGCGCCGGTCATGGTCAAGGGCGAGTCGAAGGCGGTGGCGCGCGAGCGCGCCGCCAAGCTCCTGGACCGGGTCGGGCTGGGCGACAAGGGCGGGAACTACCCCACCCAGCTCTCCGGCGGGCAGCAGCAGCGCGTGGCGATCGCCCGTGCGCTGGCCATGGAGCCGAAGCTGATGCTCTTCGACGAGCCGACCTCGGCGCTCGACCCGGAGCTCGTGGGTGACGTCCTGGACGTCATGCGGGACCTGGCCGAGTCGGGCATGACCATGATCGTGGTCACCCACGAGATGGGCTTCGCCCGCGAGGTCGGCGACAACCTCGTCTTCATGGACGGCGGCGTGGTCGTCGAGTCGGGTCACCCCCGCGAGGTCCTGGGCAACCCCCAGCACGACCGGACGAAGGCATTCCTGTCCAAGGTGCTGTAGTCCACGCACCCGCGGACGGCGAGGGGCGGTACGGGATTCCCGTACCGCCCCTCCGTCGTGTGCCGCCGTGCGGTCCCCGTTCTCGACCCTGCTCCAGGTCCCTACTTCAGTCCTAGGACCAGCGCGTCCGAGGGGGAGCGCCAGACCGTACGGGCCTCCGCGAAGCCCGCGGCACGCAGGGTCCGGGCGTGCCAGGCCTCGGAGGGGGTGTCGCCGTCCGCGTGCTCCCCGTAGATCTCGAAGCGCTGCTTGACCTGTTCGGTCAGCGCCGGGTCCGCGCCCGCCAGGTCCCACCACTCGCGCCAGTCCACCGCCCCCGCCGCCCTGGCCCGGTCCATGCCGGCGTGCCGGTGGGCGTGCTCGGCGGCGTCGATGCGCGGGGTGGCCGGGTCGGGCATGTGGTCGGCGTTCATGAACACCCCGCCCGGCGCCAGCAGCGGCGCGAGCTGCCCGTACAGGACGGCCAGGTCCCCGCTCGGCAGCCAGTGCAGGGCGGTGGCCGTCAGGACGGCGTCGTAGGTGTCGTGGGGGAGGGCGGCGCGCCAGTTCGGGTCCTTGAGGTCGGCGGTCACGAAGGCGACCCGCTCGTCCCCGGCGAAGTGGCCCTCGGCGATGGTCAACAGGGCGGGGTCGAGATCGACGCCCGTACTGGTGGCTTCCGGGAACCGCTTGAGGACGCGGTCCGTAATACTTCCCGTACCGCATGCGAGATCCAGAACGCGGGGGGCCGGTCCCACCAGTGCCTCGACCATGTCCAGCATCACGCGGAACCGTTCCTCGCGGTCGGGCATGTACCACTCCTGCTGCCGGTCCCAGCTGTCCTGCCAGGCCTGCCAGTCGGTCGTGCTCGCCGTGCTGTCCGCCGTATCAGCCATCCCGAACCCCTCCATACGTAATACCCTCGAAGACGTCTCAGCCGTTACCGGAGACACTAATCCGCAGCCGTAAGGACTACAAGTGGAACTGGCCCATTACTCGGACTTCGCCGTGCGCCTGGTCAACACCGAGGAGCCGGCCCGCAACAAGGACTCGCTCACCTCGGTGGACGCCGTCCGCGCCCTGTTCGGCGCCAGTCAGCAGATGGCGCGCCGCGTCACCGACGGTGACGTCACCCGCTTCCGCAACGTCCGCGGCCGCCTGCGCTCCGTCTTCGAGGCCGCCGACGGCGGCGACGAGGTCCTCGCGGTCGACCTGCTGAACTCGCTGCTCATGGAGTTCCCCGTCAGCCCGCAGGTGTCCGGCCACGAGACCCTGGCCGAGGACGGCCGCCCCGACTGGCACATCCACCTCGCCGAACACCCCTCGAACGCCTCCGCGGGCTACGCCGCCATGGCGGCCATGGGCCTGGCCTTCGCCCTCACCGAGCACGGCCCCGACCGGCTCGGCCTGTGCCAGGCCGCGCCCTGCCGCAACGCCTACCTCGACACCTCCACCAACCGCTCCCGGCGCTACTGCTCCGACCGCTGCGCCACCCGGGCGAACGTGGCCGCCTACCGCGCCCGCAAGCGGCTGGAGGCCGAGGCGTCCGCCCGCAGCGGGCGCAGCGCCGAGACCGCCCAGGACAGCCGGGCCCTCAGCGAACGCTGATCCTCCTCGCGCGGCCGGAAGCGCAGCACCGCCGTCGCCAGCACCAGCTCCCCGGGCACCGGCCCGTAGACGGTGCTGTCGCCGGTCTCGTTGAACGGGTTGTCGCCCAGCACCCACCAGCTGCCGCCCGGCCGCCGCTCCACCGCCCGCTTGACCACCAGCAGGTCCTGCTGGAAGGGGTGGCGCAGCACGACCACGTCACCCGGCCGGACGGCAGCCCCGTACCGGACCACGAGCCGGTCCCCGTTCAGCAGCGTGGGCACCATCGACGCCCCCGTCACCTCCACCACCTCGAACCGCTTCCGCGGGCGCCCGATCTCCACCATGCGTGTCCTCCTCGTCACCCCCGCATGCTGCCGCACGGGCCCGTACATTCGCTCACCGGTCCGGCCGCGACCCTGGACTTTTGTCCTAAGCCCATGGGGGCGGCCGCGAAATCCGGTTGTTCAGCGAGTAATCTCCCCCTTGAGAAGACGATCACGAGGAGGACACACTCCATGCTTTCCCGCCTCTTCGCCCCCAAGGCGAAGGTCTCCGCCCACTGCGATCTTCCGTGCGGCGTGTACGACCCTGCCCAGGCCCGCATCGAGGCCGAGTCCGTCAAGGCCGTGCAGGAGAAGTACCAGGCCAACGAAGACGCCGACTTCCGTGCGCGCGCCATCACCATCAAGGAGCAGCGCGCCGAGCTCGCCAAGCACCACGTCTCGGTGCTGTGGAGCGACTACTTCAAGCCCCCGCACTTCGAGAAGTACCCGCAGCTGCACACCCTGGTCAACGACACCCTGAAGGCCCTCTCGGCCGCCAAGGCGTCGAACGACCCGGCGACCGGCGCGAAGGCTCTTGAGCTCATCGCCGAGATCGACCGCATCTTCTGGGAGACCAAGGCCGCCTGATCCAGGGCGCCCCGGGGAACTCCCCGCGCTGCTGGTCAGAGCGCACGACACCGGCCCGACCGCTCCGAGCGGCCGGGCCGGTGTCGTTCTCCCCCGAGAGAGGTCCGGTATCAGGCCTTCTCGCCGAGGACGGTGCGCAGCCAGTCGAGCGGGTCCTGGCTCAGCAGCTCATCAGCCAGCCGCTGCCCGGTCTCCGTCGTGAGGCGCGCCCTGCTGTTGTCGATCCACCGCTGCGCGCCGGCGTGCCCCTGAGCCCTGTACTCGATGCCCTGGAGCATGCACTCCAGCTTGTCGGCGTCGCGCGCACAGACCGACTCCGGCGAGTCTTTGGCCTCGTACTCGGCGACGAGTTCCTGAATCGCCGATGCGAGCCGATCCGGCATGCCGGTGGTCTGGTCCGCCGTCACCGCAACCGGGTCGGCGTGGGTCGCGTACTTCTTCCCGAGGTGGTTCACATCCCCGGTGCGGGTCTCCTGGGTGTCGTGCCAGACGGCGAGGAAGGCCGCCCGCGCGGGGTCGGCCCCTTCCAGTTTCGCGATGATCGAAGCGATGAGAGACGTACGCCAGGAGTGCTCGGCGACGCTCTCCGGGTCGTTGACGCCGGCCATCCACCAGCCCGTGCGGCGCGTGTGCTTGAGCGTCCCCGCCTCGTAGAGGAAACCGGCCACCGCGGACAGGTCGTCAGCCACTGTGTCTCTCCTTCATGCCTCATGCCTCATGCCTCGGCGAGGCGGATCGCGTACCGAATGCCTTCCAGCTCCCGCCGTGCGCGCGGTGAGAGCCCAGTGCCATCCAACAGCACAGGCAGCCGGGCCCGGAGGGTCCGTCCGGCCGTGGACGGCGCGCGCAGGAGGGTGGGGCGCGCGGCGAGCAAGGCCCACACGGTGTGGATGTTCAGATCGAGGAAGCCGTGTTCGGGCACGAGGCCCTTCAGGAGGTGCTGGAGCATCCTGTGGCCGTGCCAGGCCCCGGTGCCCGGCGCGGCGATGAACTCGTCGGACAGCTGGAGGTGCGGACTCTCGCCGAGCCAGTAGGCCCAGTAATTCAGATTGGCCGCCTCGCCCGCCTCGTCGTCCAGCGTGGTGGAGATGAAGTGCCGCATGCGATCGCGGTCGCCGTGGCGTGCGGCGACGGCGGCCACGGAGCGGGCGGCGAGCCAGTGGGTGAGCCAGTCCTGCGGACGCTCCGCCCGCTGCTGCTGCGCGAGCCAGGCGGGGGTGTCCGGGGCGTCGTCGTATCCGGCCAGGTAGAGGGCCTGACGGCGGAGCAGGAACTGGCCCGCGCGGGCTTCCTCCGCAATCCGGCGGATGCGCCGGAAGAACCGCCGTCGGTCGTCCGGCGACAACGCGGGTCCGTCGGGGGCGGGTCCGCGGCGTGGCCTGCCGGGGCTCGCGTGGGCGCGCATCGGCTCGGGGGCCACTCCGTTCAGCGGCCACACCAGCACCTCGACGAGATCGCGTTGCAGGACCCACGTACCCAGGGGGCTGTCACCCGTCGGCCCGTCGTCGGTGAGCAGGTCCGTCAGGAGGAGATCCGCCTCCAGCGCCTTCTCCAGGGCGAGGAGCAGCGCGGTGCTCGCACCCATGCGCATGAGCCGGTGGCGATGCGTCAGCATCTGCCCCACTGCCAACGAGGTCAGCGGGCGCCGCCCCGACTCCCAGCCCGCCACCGTGTCCACGGAGACTTCGAAGGCTTCGGACAGGGACTCCTGAGTGTGACCCAGATGCTCCCGGATCAACCGGAAAACGTGGCCGGACACCACGCCGCGGCGACCGCGTTGCCGGGTTCCCCGACCGGGGGTCAGGGTGGGATCCGCCGGTGTGGCCACGACACCCTCCAGCCTGCGAAATGGCACCAAAGTACCCGTACCGGGGGTCACTTCGTGCGGCGAGTTCCGATTTCTACGCTGGTCTCCTCACCCGCTGACGACCGTAGGGAGCTGCCGTGTCCTGGAAGAAGACGGCCGACTGGTACGCGCGGAGCCTGGCCGATCCTGCGGCGGCGCATGCCGCTTGGCGGGAGCACGGTGTCGCCGTACTGCCGCTCGGAGCGCTTCGAAGCCGTGCGGATCCCCGACGGCCTCGTCCACGAGGCCGTCGAGAGCAGCGAGGACCGGGTCGTGGCCCTCGCGCTCACCCTGGCCCTGGAGGGGCCCGTCATCCACGACTCGCGCGGCCGGAACCACTACGCGCTCGTCGAACCGGGAACGGCGGAGCGGTGGCGAGCCCGGGACGCGGTCGAGTGCCTCGGGTACGGGACCCACCTCGGGGTGCCCGACATGGGCCGGGACCGGTCCGCGCCCGGCCGGCCCCTCTACTGGGCCGCGCCCCCCGGCCCCGGGTCGTACTTCTGCCGCGTCGCCGCCGTCCGGCTGCTCGTCCGCGTCGGCGCGGCACGGCTCGCCGAGCCTGAGGTGGCGACGTGACCGACCACCCCGACGGCGAATGCGCGCGGGCGCGCGTGCGGTGCTCCGGCTGCGGGCTGTCGGTCCCGATCGTGACCATGTACGGCGGGCCCATGGCCGACTGCCGGCTCTGCTGCTTCGCGTGGGCGGTCCACCACGACCCACACCTGTGCTGGCTGCGCAGCAACCATTTCGACGCGGACGTGGAGGAGGCCCTCGCCGCCCGCGTGCTCGACCTCGTGCCGCGCCTCATCGCCGCGCGCCTCGTGCTCGGCGAGATCGCCGACGCCCTTTGACTCCCGCCCCGCCGGGGAGCGGGCATTCTGCACAACAAACTGATTGGAGATCCTGATGGGCAAGGGCAAGCACGCTGGAGAGCCGGCCGACAAGCCGTGGACGCCGCCGCCGAGCGGAGGCAGCTCAGACGGGAGCCGACCGTCTCCCCAGCCTTCCACCCCGCCCCCGCCGCCGGGCAAGAAGTGAACCGGGACATCTGCCGCGAGGCCCTGGTGACCGCAGGGTTACTGCGCGAGCCGTGGCTGGCCGAGGCCTTCGACACGGTCGACCGCGAAGCGTTCGTCCCGCGCGCCGTCTGGCTCCCGGTCCGGGACGCCGAAGGCCGCTGGCGCTTCGTGGACCGCGACGAGGACCCGGACGCCTGGCGCCACGCCGTCTGGAACCCCCACCAGTCGGTCATCACGCAGCTGAACGACGGCGACACGGCTCCAGGGCCAGGCACGGGCGACTTCACGTCCTCCGTGTCCGCCCTGGACATCGTCATGCGGAAGCTTCAGCACCTGGACCTTGTGCCACGGTCCCGCGTCCTGGAGATCGGCTACGGATCCGGCTACCACACGGCCTTGCTGTGTGAGCGCGTCGGCTCGGAGCGGGTGGTCGCCATCGAGGTGGACGAGGAGCTCGCGCGGGCGGGCGCCGCGAACCTCAAGGCAGCCGGCTACGACCCGGAGCTGATCGTCGGGGACGGCCTGGAAGGCACCCCAGGCGGGGAGCCGTTCAGCCGGGTCGTCAACACGGCGGCGCTGCGGCGCGTTCCGTACGCCTGGATCGAGCAGTCCAGGCGGAGCGGGGTGATCCTCACCCCGTTCGGAACGGCCTACAGCAATGCGGGGCTCCTGCGGCTCCGCGTCGACACCTCGGGAACGAAGGCGCAGGGAGCCTTCATCGGCGAGTCCTCGTACATGTGGATCCGCTCCGAGCGGCCGACCATCGACCTCCAGGTCCCTGAGGAGTCAGCCAGCAGGAAGTCGCCGATCGATCCCGCGCAGGTTCTGGCGGCTGGCTACCTCCAGGACTTCGCCATCGGCCTCCAGGTGCCGGACGTCTCCTACTCGCACCGCGGGGAGGGTGACGACCGCCAGGTCCAGTTCGTGGACGAGGCCGGCACTTCGGCGACAATCGTCCGCTATGGCGACTGGTGGGAGGAGGACGCGGTCCGCTCCTGGGGACCGCGCGATCTGTGGGCGGAGGTGACTGCGGCGTACACCTGGTACGAGGTACGAGGCCGGCCGCACATCACGCGCTTCGGTGTCACGGTTGACGGGTCTGGCCAGTACGTGTGGCTGGATGACCCACGTCAGCTCGTCGGTTCCTGATCCGTAGCCCCGGCCGGGCCGGGCCTGTCCTGGCCGGGGCCACACCCCGCCTCTTCCGGCTGGCGGCGCAGGGGTCGGTGGCTTGTCTCCGGCTGAGGCGCCCCCGACTCCGAGTGGTGCGCACGCACTTTCTCGCCAGGTGGGGAGCGCCGAGACGGTGTCCGGAGCGGGAATCCGGCCCGGCCGCCGCCCCGGCCATCACCACCGTGCGAGGGGGCTCAGGCGTCCTCGTCGTCGTCCTCGTCGTCCAGGCGGGCCAGCCAGGTGGCCAGGCGTTCCACCGGGACCTCGAAGTCCGGGTTCAGGTCGACGAAGGTGCGCAGCTGCTCGGCGAGCCACTCGAAGGTGACCTCCTCCTCGCCGCGCCGCTTCTCCAGCTCCTCGATGCCGCGATCGGTGAAGTACAAGTCGGGCTCCGTGCCGTGATGGGGGTGTGCAGGGGGTGTTTCCCGCCAGGATAATCCGCCTTACGGCGAGACCTCCCGCCCGTGCCGCCCCCGGGTCTAGCCTGGATGCCCGACAAACAGGGGGCGCGCATGACGGACGGGCGCACGACCGGGTCCGCGCGCGCCTTCGAGCTCCTGGAGCCCCTCGTTCAGGCCGCGACCGTACGCGTTCACGCCCCGCCGGGCGGGTATGAGAACCCCCGCAGTCATCGGACCGGACCCACGTGGGGGAGCGGCTTCTTCATCGCTCCCGGGTGGGTCCTGACGTGTGCGCACGTGGTCGGCGAAGGGGGTGCTGCGGTGCGTCTGACGGGGCGCGAGGTCGGCATCACCTTCTCCGCCGGGAGCCTCACCGGAACGGTCACCGGGCGCGTGGAGTGCGTACTGCCCGAGCGCCTGGAGGAGCGGCGCCCCGGTCGGCACGCGCTGTGGGACCTGCCCGACCTCGCGCTGGTCAGGGTGCTGGCGCCCGTCTCGCACGCCTGCGTCTGGCTGACCGACCGCTCCCGCCCGCGCTTCGACGAGGTCGCCTACTTCGGCTGCACCGAGGACCTCGGCACCCCCGAGATCACCGGCCGCACCACCCGGCTGCGCGGCACCGCCGGGAACGGCGCGGCCATCCGGCTCGGCGACGACGACGAGATCGAGCCCGGCATGTCCGGCGGACCCGTCGTGGACCTGGCCCGCGGGGAGGTCGTCGGCGTGCTCAAGGCCCGGCGGCAGACCGGCGGCGGCGGGCTCGCCGTCTCCGTCGTACAGCTGCGCACCCTCCCGATGGCTGCGCGCGGCCAGGTCGGGCTCTACCGCCGGATCATGCAGGCCCACGACCTGTACCACTACGACCAGCACCTCAGCGATCTCGACAACCGCCGGACCTGGACGGACGTGCACGGCGAGCTCCCGCCGGAGGAGGGCGACCCGTTCGCGGGCCGGGGCCGGCTCACCCCCGGCGAGCGCACCACGCTGTGCGGGCTGCTCGCCGAGCTGCCCCCGCCCGGTTCCTCCGAGGTCGTACGCGCCCTCGTCGAGGCGGCGCGCGGCGAGGAGCCGGACCCGCTGCCGCCCGCCCCGCTCAGCTGGCGCGACGGGCTGGGGCTGCTCCACGACCCGCCCGGCGGGACCGGGGAGGCCGCGGCGATGCTCCGGTACGCGACCGACGTGAGCGTGGCCGACTACCGCGAGCCCGCCACACCGGGCGCCGACCAGGAGCTGTGGGACTGGGTCCGGGCCACGGCCGAGCGGCTGTGGCGGCCGCTGCGCCGGGAGCTCGGCGAGCGCCACGAGCGGGGCCTGGCCGAGCGCGAGCGGCGCCGGCGGGCTTCGGCCGGCCGGGCGGTGCACGGAACGGCCCGGCGGGCCGGCGGGCTGCCGTCCGGGGCGTCGGTGCTGCTGGAGGTGTGGGCGCACGGCTGGGAGGACCTCTACGACTGGCGGGTCTCCGTGCTCGCCGGTCCCGAGCACGCGGGACGGGTGACGCCGGTGGACTCGGGCGTACGGGCCACCCTGGCCGGTCTGCCGGAGGCGTTACGGGTCCCGCTCGCCGAGAGTTTCCGGCGGTGCGACACCCACGAGGCGGCGGCCCTGCTCGAAGTGGCCGTGGCCCCCGAGCTGTTCGGGCTGGCGGTGGACGCGTGGGTGGTGGTGGGCGGCGTACCGCTGGGCGTGCAACGGCCGGTGGTACTGCGCCACCCGGCCGGGGTGGCTGGGGCTGCCGGGACCGCCGGGACCGCTGCGACTGCCGGGGCTGCTGGTGCGGCAGGGACTGCCCGAGCCGCCGGAGCCGCCCGAGCCGCCCGGACCGCCGGGGCCGCCGGGCCTGACCCGGGCGGCGCGCGCGAGCACCCCGCCGACCGTGAGGGCACCGACGCCGCCGCCCGCTGGGCCCGGGTACAGGCGGGCCCGCTCCAGGACGAACGGGCCGACTGCGCAGGCGGCCGCCCGCGCAGCCCCGCCACCGAATGGCTGACCGGGCTCCCCGACAACACCGTGCCCGTGCACTGCCGGGCGGCGGACCAGGAGCCCACGCTGGGCTCGCTGCACGCGGTACGGGACGCCGGCTACGGCGTGGTGGTGACCCGGCGGCCCCCGCCCGAGCCCGGGGCCTCGTGCGCGCCCTTCCACCGCGGGCTGCGCGAGGAACTGGCCGACGCGGGGCGGGCGGAGGTGCTGCCGCTGCGCTTCCAGACCCTGCGCGGGCGCGCGTACGGGGCGGACCCCGACGCCTACTGGGCGGCCGGGGCGGGCCTGGTCTGGGAGGACCCGGCGCGGCCGCTGCCCGAGGAAGATCCGCTGCAGGGCGATCTGTGACGGGGGCCGGCCCGGCCGACGCGAGGGAGGGAGCAGGCACCATGAACGACGAGTGGCTCATTTACCGCGGGGTGGGCGAGCCCCACGACGGGATCGACGCCCTGCCCGACCCGCCGCCCTGGCGGGACTTCGACGGCGGCCCCGTGGCGGAGCCGGACGGTCCGGCCCGGGTCGCCGACGGCAACGTGGCCCGGCGGCTCGGCGCGCACCGGCAGGCCGCCGAGCTGCACCGGCCGGAGCCCGAGGAGCTGGAGGCCATCAACGCGGCGCTGTACCTGCGGCGGCCGCTGCTCGTGACCGGCTTCCCCGGAACCGGCAAGTCCACGCTCGCGCACGCCGTCGCCCACGAGCTGAAGCTGGGGCGGGTGCTGCGCTGGCCGGTGGTGTCGCGGACCGTGCTCCAGGACGGGCTGTACCGGTACGACGCCCTGGCCCGGCTCCAGGACGTGCAGATCGCCGCGAGCGGCGGCGGGCCGGCCGCGGGCGCCCCCGCCCCCGGCTCCTCCGGCTCCGGCACCGGCCCCGACCCCTCCTCCGGCACCGCGCCCGGACCCGCGGCCGTCCCCGGCATCGGGAAGTACATCCGGCTCGGGCCGCTCGGCACCGCCCTGCTGCCGACCGCCCGGCCCCGCGTCCTGCTCATCGACGAGCTCGACAAGAGCGACATCGACCTGCCCAACGACCTGCTGAACGTGCTGGAGGAAGGGGAGTTCGCCCTCCCCGAACTGGAACGCGTCGCCGACACCGAGCCCGAGGTGCAGGTGCTCACCGACGACGGGACGAAGGTGACCGTCCGCGGCGGCCGCATCCGCTGCCGGGCGTTCCCGTTCATCATCCTGACCAGCAACGGGGAACGGGACTTCCCGGCCGCCCTGTTGCGCCGCTGCATCCAGCTCGGGCTCGGCCAGCCCGGCGAGAAGCGGCTCGCCACCATGGTCCGCGCCCACCTCGGCGAGGAGGCCGCCCGCCTCGGCGCCGACCTGATCCGCGAGTTCCTCAGCCGCTCCCAGACCGAGCTGGTCGCCGCCGACCAGCTGCTCAACGCCGTGTACCTGACCCACTACGCCGCCCCGCCCACCCGGGAGGACCTCGCCGACCTGCTCATCCAGCGCCTCGACCGCCCGAGGTGATCGGCCGTGGCATCCGCATCCGCATCCGCACCCGGACCTGCACGCGTACCCGAGGCCGCAGCCGCAGCCGCAGCCGCAGCCGCAACCGAAGCCGAGGCCGCAGCCGCACCCGTTCCCGCCGGGGCGCCCGGCGTCCGTGAACTGGCCGCCCTGCTGCGCGCCGTCGGACTCGACCCGTCCGCCGAGGAGATCGCCGACGCGCTGTGGCTGGCCGGCCACATCCGCGGGCCCGTCCGGGCCGCCCCGGGCGACCGGGAGCCGGGCGGTGGCGGCGGTCCGGACACCGCGGCCGGCGAACCGGTCGCCGAGCCCGCCGAGCCCGTACGGGCGGAGGCCGAGGCCGACGCCCCGGTCGGGCTCTACGCGCCCGGGGAGGCCCGCGCGGACGGCGCCGACGGGGAACGGCCGGGGGAGGTGCCCGAGGAGTACGGAGTGCCCGTGCGGGTCCCCGGAGCCGCCGCACTGCCCCGCATCCTGGACGTCCAGCGGGCCCTGCGCGCCCTCCAGCGGCACCGCCCGCCCGGCCCGCCCACCCGGCTGGTGATCGACGAGAGCGCCACCGCCGAGGCCAGCGCCCGTACCCTCGGACTGATCATCCCGGTGCTGCGGCCGGAGAGCCGGCGCGAGGCGACCGTACGGCTGGTGATGGACGCGTCCCCTTCGATGGCCGTCTGGCAGGACATGTTCGAGGAACTGCGGTCGGTGTGCGAGCGGTTGGGGGCCTTCCGGGACGTCCAGGTGCACTACCTGCACCGCCTCACCGACGGCACGGCGGCCCTCGGCCGCAGCCCCGCACCCGGCTGCGTACGCGCCTCCGGACTGCGCTCCGGGGACCAGTTGCGGGACCCGACCGGCCGGGCCCTGACCATGGTGGTCTCCGACTGCGCCGGGCCGCTGTGGCGCGAGGGCACCGCGCAGCGGCTGCTGTACCGCTGGGCCGAGTGCACCCCGTGCGTGGTCGTCCAGCCGCTGCCGCAACGGCTGTGGGGACGCAGCTGGCTGCCCACCGAGCGGGGCACCCTCACCCGCCTGGAGGGCGGCGCGCAACAGCTCGCCTTCCGGCCGGACCGGCCGCCGTTGCCCGGGCGGCCCACCGGCGGGCTGACCGTGCCGGTGCTGCCGCCGAGCCCGACCGCCCTCGGAGCGTGGGCCCGGCTGCTGGCCGGGCTCACCGCCGGACCGGTACCGGCCGAGGTGGGCCGCGTACGGGCCGACCACCCGGCCGCGCCGCTGCCGCCGCCGCGTGCCGTGCGGCCGCCGCGCGAACTGGTGGCGCGCTTCCGGTCCTCGGCCGCGCCCCGGGCCGTACAGCTCGCCGTGTACCTGTCGGCGGCGCCGCTGACCCTGCCCGTGATGCGGCTGGTGCAGCGCACGATGCTGCCGGACTCCGAGCCCTCCGACCTGGCGGAGGTGCTGCTGAGCGGGCTGCTGCGGCGCAGCGGGCCGGGGCACGGGCACTGGTACGAGTTCGTTCCCGGGGTCCAGGACGTGCTGCTGGGTCCGCTGGGGCGGGACGAGGCCGCGCTGGTGCTCAAGCACTGCTCCGAGTACGTCCTGGCGCACTTCGGCCGGGGCGTACGGAACTTCCCCGCGCTCGCCGTCTCCCAGCTGACCGGGGTGCCGCCGGCGGTCGCCGACCCGGGCCCCGGCCCCGAGGACACCGAGCGCCCGCCGGAGGGACGGCTCCCGCAGGCCTTTGCACAGGTTTCGGCCAAAGTCGTACGGCGCTACCTGCCCGGGATGCCGCAGGAGGCCCCGCCGGTACGGGCACCCGCCCCGGCCCGGGTGCCCGCCCGGGCCGGGGCGGTGCGCGCCGCCCGCGACCGGCTCGCGGACGCCGACGCCGACGGGGACGGCGGCGCCCGGGCCCTGTACGAGGCCGTGGCGGTGCTGCGGCGCGCGGTGACGGCGCCGGCCGGGCCCGGCGACCCCCCGGAGGAGGCGGAGACCGAGCTGGCGGGCGCGCTGCTGCGGCTGTGGGCGGCCCAGCGGGACCCGGAGCTCCTCGCCGAGGCACAGCGGGCCGTGACCGGGCTGCGGACACCGCAGGCGGGGGCGATGCTCGGCCGGGTGCTGTACGAGCGGGCGCTGGCCTCCGGGCCGGACGCGGAGCTGCTGGCCGCGGCGGACATGGAGTTCGCGGTGGCGGGCGCCGCGGGCGACCCCGAGCTGCGGCGGGACTGCGCGGTGCGGCGGGCGGAGACCCTGATCCGGCTGAGCGGGCTGCGGGACGAGCCGGGCGCGCTCCGCGAGGCCCGCGCGGCCCTCGAACCCCTGGCGGGCGGGGCCCCCGACCCCGGCTCAGCGGCCGGCGCGGGAGCCGGGGCGCCGGCCGGGGCGGACCCCGAGGGTCCGGGCCGCGGCGGGGACGGCGGCCCGCGCCCCGCCCCGTACCCCGAACTGCAACTGGCCCTGGGCCGCGTCCTGCTGGCCCTGCTGCCCCGCACCGCCGACCCGGCCGAGCGCACGGCCCTCGCCGCACAGGCCGCCGCCCGCCTCGGGGCGGCCCTCCCGGCCCCGGCGGCCGCCCCCGCCCGCCCCGGCCCGGGGACCGCGCGGGTACGGGTGGAGATGGCCGACGCGCTGCGCCACCTCCCCGGCCGCCTGGAGGAGGCCGCCGGGCAGCTGGACGCGGCGCTCGCCGAGCCGGGCGGGGACCCGGAGCTGCGGGTGGCGGCCCTGGTGTGCCTGGCCCGAGTACACCGGGAGCGGTACGCGCGGGACGCCGACCCGGCGGCACTGGAGGACGCCGCCGAGGCGTACGGGCGGGCCCGGCGGCTGATCCCCCGCGACGCGGAGGCCTTCGCGGAACTGCTGCCCGAGTGGGGCGACGTACTCCTGGACCGGGCCCGGGCCGCCGACGGGCGCCGGTTCACCGGGGCGGCCGTACGCGTGCTGCGCGAGAGCCGGGCCGCGGTCCCGCAGTCCGACCCGGGGGCGGCGCACCGGCTGCTGAGGCTGGCCACCGGACTCCGGCTGCGGCACGCGTACGAGGGCGACCCGGTGGACCTGCGGGAGGCGGAGTACCTGCTGGAGCTGGCCGTCCGGCACAGCCGCAGCCCACTGGAACAGGCCCGCGCCTGGCGGGACCACGGCGACGTGCAGCAGGAGATCCACGGCCACACCCGGGCACTGGACCGCCTCGACCGGGCGGCGGACTCCTACCGGCGGGCCTGGCGGGCCGCCCTGGAGGCCGACGTGGAGGAGCGCGAGGACACCGCGGTCCAACTGGCGGCCCGCGTGCAGCAGTTGCGCGGGGACGTACTGGAGCGCCTCGCGCGGCCCCGCGCGGCCCTGGACGCGTACCGCTCGGCGCTGGAGCTGTGGACACGTACCCGCGAGGGCGCCGCCGGGCGCTCGGAGGCGGTCCGGGCGCGGATCCGGACCCTGGAGGCCGGGCTCTGATGCGCCGGCGACGCCCGCGCCGCGGGCGCGGCCCGGGCCGGGGGCCGCCGTTTCCGCGGACCGGTCGGCGGGAAAAGGAAGTGGACCCAGTGGACCATCCGGTGTGCGACGCGACAGGGGGCCCGGCGGCACATGGTGACGAAGCAGCAGGAAGTGGAGGCAGCGACCCCGGGATGTCCGGGCCGGTTGCCGGATCTCTCCGGGCTGGACCTGGCGGCGCTGCGCGGGATCGACCATCCCGTACTGGCCCGGGTGATCGAGGGCATGGTGGAGCGGGTGAACCGTCCCGCGGAGATCCTCAACGCCTTCGACTCCAGCGTGGCCTGACCGCGCCGCGACCCGGAGCGCGCCTGATCCGCCCCACCTTGAAACCGAGTTGACCACTTTCCGCCGTTAGCCGGGACCGCCCCCAGGGCAGGGATGCACCGTCCGCCGGGGTGTCCCCGGGCGGCGGTGGCCGGGGGAGGGAGACACGGCGATGGGGCGAGCGGTCACGAACGACTCCCCGCTGCCCCCACCCGGCAGCCCCACCCCCGCCCCCAACGACCCGGCCCCACAGCCCCCGGTGCAGCCCGAGGCCCCCGCGCCCGCGGACCGCGGCCCCGCCGGGCAGACGCAGCATGCGCGGTACGCGCCCTGGCCGTATACCCGGCTCGACGTGGTCGCCGCGCGGGCCGCCGGTCACCGGGCCCATCCCGTCCGGCAGTTCGTCCTGAAGACCCGCAGCCGGTGCAACCTCGCCTGCACCTACTGCTACGTCTACGAGATGGCCGACCAGGGCTGGCGCGGCCAGCCGCCCGCCATGACCCCCGCCACCGTCGCCCGCGCCGCGCAGCGGATCGCCGAGCACGCCGCCGCCCACGACCTGCCCCGCGTCGACCTCGTCCTGCACGGCGGCGAACCGCTGCTGACCTCGCCCGCCCGGCTGGCCGAGCCCGTCGACGCCGTACGCACCGCCCTCGCCGCGGCCGCCCCGCGCGCCCGGCTCACCGCCACCGTCCAGACCAACGGCACCCTGCTCACCCGCGGCCGCCTCGCCGCCCTCGCCGCCGCCGGGATCGGCGTCGGCGTCAGCCTCGACGGCGGCCTGCCCGCGCACAACACCCGGCGCGTGGACCACACCGGACGCCCCGGCTTCGGCGCCGCCGCCCGCGGCCTGCGGCTGCTCGCCCGGCACCCGCAGAGCTACGCCGGGGTGCTCTGCGTCGTCGATCTCGACCAGGACCCGGTGGAGACCTACGAGTCCCTGCTCGCCTTCGCCCCGCCCAGCATCGGGCTGCTCCTGCCGCTCGGGAACTGGAGCGACCCGCCCCCCGGCCACCACCCGGGCCGGACCCCGTACGCCGACTGGCTCCTCGCCGTCTTCGAGCGCTGGTGGCACGACGGCGTACGGCGCACCCGGATCCGGCTCTTCGAGGAGATCATCGCCCTGTTGCTCGGCCTGCCCACCGCCACCGAGACCCTCGGGCTGACGCCCGCCGCCACCGCCGTGATCGAGACCGACGGTTCGATCGAACAGGCCGACTCCCTGAAATCCGCGTACGAGGGCGCCGCCGCGACCGGAATGACCGTGGACACCCACAGTTTCGACGAGTTCCTCGACCACCCCGGATTCGCCGCCCGCCAGCTCGGGCGGGACGCGCTCGCCGCCGGGTGCCGGGCCTGCGAGCTGGTCGAGGTGTGCGGCGGCGGGCACTACCCGCACCGCTACCGCGCCGGCGAGGGCTTCCGCCAGCCGTCCGTGTACTGCGCCGACCTCCAGTCGCTGATCCGGCACATCGCCGCCGCCGTCCAGCACGCCGCCCGACACGTCACCGGCGCCCCCACCCACAACCCCGCCCCCACGCACGGCCCCGCCCACACCCCCAGCCACCCCCCGGCGGTCGCCTCATGACCACCGCCCTCACCGCGTTCACCGTCTCCTCGCCGACCCTGCGCGCCCTCGCCTCCACCGAGCCGTCCACGGACGGCAGCCGCCTGGTCCGCGACGTACGCCGCTCCAAGCGCCTGCTCCTGCTGCGCGCCGTCCTCGACGCCGCACCCGGCGGCCCGTCCGGGGAGACCGCCGACCACTGGGCCCTGCTGGAGGAGGCCGAACGGCACGACGCGGGCGCCGTCCGCGACGTACTGCACTACCCCGCCACCGGAGTGTGGGCCGAGGAGACCCTGCGCCGGCTGCACGCCCCGTGCGGCCCCCCGCCCGACCTCGGACACCTCGGCGCGCTCGCGGCAGCCGCCGCCCTGCGCGCCGGAATCGCCTTCACCCACACCCTGCGGCCCCTGCACGGCCGGCTCGTCCTGCCCACCCTCGGCCTGCTGCGCCCGGACCGCCCCGGCCCGCTCGCCCTCACCCAGCGCTCCTGGGACCCCGACGACCCCGCCACCGTGCCCCTGCACGCCCTGCCCGGGGGCCGGACCGCCCTCGACGACCTCGACCCGTACCGGGCCCCCGGCCCCGCGCAGCCCGCCCCGGTCCGCCCCGCCCGCCGGCTCACCCCCAAGGGCCACAAGCGGTGGGACACCCAGTGGTCCGGCGCGCTCACCCTGCTCCAGCGCTACGACACCCTCCGCGCGGAGGAGACCGTCCAACTGCTGCGCTCCGTCGTACCGCTCGCCGGCGGTTCCCGCTCCAGCGGTGCCACCCTGCCCGCGGCCGCAGGCTCCGTACTGGCCCGCGCACAGGCCCCGCCCGCGCTCGCCGCGACCCTCGTCCACGAGGTCCAGCACGGCAAACTCACCGCCCTGGCCGACGTGGTGACCCTGCACACCGCCGACCACACACCCCGCCACTGGGCCCCCTGGCGCAGCGACCCGCGCCCCCTGGAGGGGCTGCTGCACGGCGCCTACGCCCACCTGGCCCTCGCCGGGTACTGGCAGCGCGCCGCCCTCTACGGGGCCCGCGGCGCCTGGGCCCAGCACGCCCGGATCCGCGCCCAGGTGGCGGCCGTCCTGCCCACCCTGCGGGCGCACGAGCGACTGACAGCCGCGGGGCGGGAGTTCGCCGACGCGATGGGCGCCGCCGAGCGCGCCATGGACGACCTCCCGCCGCCCGGCGACCAGCACGCCTCGGCCCGCCGGGCCGTCGACCGCGAACGCCGCGCGTGGTGCGAGGCGCACCCCGAACTCGCCCCGTTCGCACAGGGCTGACGGACCGTCCGCTGCGGTACCTTTCAAGCCCGTCCACCGCCCGCATTCAGGGAGACGGCCGCATGACCACCGGTAGTCGGCAGGACCGCGACGGAGCCGCGCACCCGCAGCGATTCGTCATCAGCTTCGCGGGGTTCAACCGCCCCTGGGCGGTGTGGATCGCCCACCGCCTGGAGGAGCACGGCCACCGCGTCACCCTCCAGCGCTGGGACCCGCAGAGCAGCCCCGGTATCGGCCAGGCCCTCGACGACCTGGCTCGCTCCGGCAGCCGCGTCCTCCTCGTCCTCAGCGAGCGCTACTTCTCCGCCGGCACCCACACCGAGGAGGAGTGGAACACCGCCCTGCGCGCGGTCACCGACCGCCACCCCGACCGGTTCGCCGCGGTCTGCCTCACCGACGCCCCGCTGCCCAGCGCCGTCGCCGTACTGGAGAAGACCGACCTGTGGGGCCTGGACGCCTACGAGGCCGAGTACCGCGTGCTGCGCCGCCTGGAGCTCCCCACCGACCGGATCGGCACCGAGACCGGCCGCCGCGGACCGCGCTTCCCCAACGACCCGCCGGAGATCTGGGGCCGCGTCCCGCGCCGCAACCCGCGTTTCACCGGCCGCAACGACGTCATCGGGACCCTGCGCGAGGCGCTGACCGGGGCCCCGCCCGGCGCCTCCACCGTCACCCTGCTCGGGCTGTCCGGCGTCGGCAAGACCCAGGTCGCCACCGAGTACGCCTACCGCTTCGCCTCCGAGTACGACGTGGTGTGGTGGGTCCCCGCCGAGGACCGGCCCACCCTGCGCGAACGCCTCGCCGACCTCGCCCCGGCACTCGGGTTGCCGCGCGGCGCCGGCAGCTACGGCGAGCAGATCCGGGCCGTCCTCGAAGCGCTGCGGCGCGGGAACCCGTACGGCCGCTGGCTGCTCGTCTTCGACGGCTGCGACAACCCCGACGACCTGATCGACCTGCTGCCCTCCGGCGCAGGCGACGTCATCATCACCTCGCGCAACCGCGAATGGGCTGCCCGGCACACCAGCCTCGTCGAGGTCCCGCTCTACGCCCGCCCCGAGTCGATCACCTTCATCCGCCGCCGGGCCCTGCGCCTGACCGCCGCCGAGGCCGATCAGCTCGCCGAGGCCCTGGAGGACTACCCGCTCGCCCTCGACCAGACCGCCGGCTGGCTCGCCGACTCCCCGCTGCCGGTGGGCGACTACCTCGTCCTGCTCCAGCACCGGATGGACTCCCGCGAGGCCGTCGCGGTCTCCGAGGACTACCCCCTGCCCTTCCCCACCGCCCTCGCCATACTGCTCAACAACGTGCGGGAGAACTTCCCCGACGCCCTCGCCCTGCTCCGGCTGTTCGTCTTCTTCGCCCCCGGACCGGTGCCGCTGCGGCTGCTGCGCGAATTCCCCGCCGACGACGTGCCCGAACAGCTCGCCGGACTCATCAACGACCAGATCCGGTGGAACGCGGCCCTCAACAAGCTCGTCCAGTTCTCCGTGGTGCGGCTGGAGTACTCGGACCTCGCCGTGGAGGAGGGCGGCGGCGGGCTGGAGACCGTACAACTGCACCGCATGGTCCACGGCATCGTCCGCGAGAACCTCTCCCAGGAGGAGGCCGAGCCCCTGGCCCGCGCCGTGCGCCAGGTCCTCGCCGCCGCCGACCCCGGCCGGCCCTCCGACTCCCGGCTGTGGCCCCGCTACGCCGAACTCATCCCGCACCTGGCCACCTCAGGGGTGCTCACCAGCAGCAACCCGCGCATCCAGAACTTCCTGCTGCACTGCCTGCGCTACCTGATCCTCGCCGGGGAGTACCGCACCTGCCTGCGCCTGTCCGAGGAGACCGACCTGATCTGGCGGGCCCTGCTCGGCGAGGACCACCCCAAGGTCCGCGAGCTCAGCTACCAGTACGGCGGAGCCCTGCGCAACCTCGGACTGTTCCGGCGCGCCGAGACCCTCACCCGCGCCCGCGCCGCCCAGCTCACCGAGGAACGCGGCGACCGCGACCTGGAAACCCTGCGCGCGACCAGCTCGTACGGCGGCGTCCTGCTGTGCATCGCCCGCTTCGAACCGGCCCGGGAGATCTTCGAACACTGCCTGGCCACCTACCGCGAGCTCCTCGGCGAGGACGACTCCACCACCCTCGCCGCCCAGAACAACCTGGCCGCCACCTACCGCCTCCTCGGCCGCTACCAGGACGCCTACGACCTCGACCTGGACACCCTGCGCCGCCGCGAACGCGTCCTGAGGACCCATCACATCTCCACCCTGTCCTCCGGCATCGCCTGCGCCATGGGGCTGCGGCTGATGGGCCGCTACCACGAGGCCCAGACCCGGCAGGAACAGGGCGTGAAGATCAACACCCAGGTGCTGGGCCTGGAACACCCCCAGACCCTGCGCGCCGAGCACAACCTCGGGATGTGCCTGCGCCGCTCCGGCGACATCCCCGGCGCGGGCCTGCGGCTGCGGACCGTGTGGGAACGGGCCACCCGGGTCTTCGGCGTCGACTACCCGTGGACCCTGATGGTCGCCTCCGACTACGCCACCTACCTCAGGGAGTACGGGGACATCGGCGAGGCCCGCCGCATCTCCGAGGACGTGGTCCGCGGCTACCAGTCGCAGCTCGGCCTCGCCCACCCGTACAGCATCGGCACGGTCGGCAACCTCGGCCTCGTCCTGCGGGCGCAGGGCGAACGCGCGGAGGCCCTGTCGCTGGCGGAACAGGCACTGGTGGGCATGCGGGGCGCGCTCGGCGACCGGCACCCCTGGACCCTGGGCTGCGCCCTGAACGCCACCGGGCACCGCAACATCACGGGGCGCCTGGAGGACGCGCTGGACCTGAGCCGGGACACCCTGCGCACGGCCGAGCAGGTGCTGGGCCCGGACCACCCGATGGTCCTGAGCGCCCAGATCGCCCTGGCGGCGGACCTCCGGTCGGTACGGGAGCACGAGGAGGCGGCGAAACACGAGGACGCGGGCATCAAGGGCCTCACCCGCACCCTGGGCGCCCAACACGTCCACACGATCTCGGCCAAGCAACAGACCAGGCCGTACTGGGACTTCGAGCCGCAGCCGTAGCGGGTCCGGTAACGCCTCCGGGGCTCACTAGTCCGGCACCGGGATGAGGTTGGGACCGTTGTCGAACACCTGGTCCTTGAACCTGGCGCGTTCCTCCGGCGTGACGCACTTGACGTCGCCGTCCCACATCTCCCGCCATACGTAGCCGGGCATGCAGGTGGACGGCCCGTAGGCGCCGCCGCCGGGCTGGCGGTGGGGGTTCTGCGCGTGGACCCGGTCGCGGATCTGCGGCGTGACGCAGAGGGAGTCCCCGTCGAAGCTGTCACGCCATACGTAGCCGGGCAGACAGGTGTACGGCCCGTAGGCGCCGCCGTCGGGCTCCTGGTGGGGGTTCGGGAAGACGTCGGAGCGGACGCCGGCCGCCGCCTGCTGCGGCTGGGCGACCGCCGCCGACGCCGGCAGCGCGACGGCTCCGCAGATGAAGGCGGCCGAGGCGACGGGCATCACGAAGCGGGCGATCCGCCACTTGGGCCGGGTGGGGGTCGGGGTGTGGACGTCGTAGGGCATGGGGGCTCCTCCAAGGCGGGGGTCCGGTGGCGAGGGGCGCCGCGGGATCTCTGTCGGGTCCGTGGCCCCGCGGCCGTCGCCGCGCGATCACGTCTCCAGTAGAGGTGCCGGTACCGGTCCCGGTCATGTCCCGGAGGGGCGTGGCTTGACAGGACGGAACAGCAGTGCGGGGCGACCCGGAGGAGGCACCGGCCCGGAATCCGGGCCCGCTACGCCGGAAGGCCCGGCCCCCTCGGGGGGCCGGGCCTTCCGTACCGCTGGAACCGGGGCGGGTTACGCCTCGAAGACCTCGTTCAGCAGGAGCTGCTGCTCCGCCTGGTGGCGCTTCGCGGAGCCGACCGCCGGGGACGAGCCGTGCGGGCGCGAGATGCGCCGCAGGCGCTCGCCCGCCGGGACGTCCGCGCCGACCGCCAGGTCGAGGTGGTCGATCAGGTTCAGCGCGATGAACGGCCACGCGCCCTGGTTCGCCGGCTCCTCCTGGGCCCAGATGTACTTCGCCGCGTTCGGGAACTTGGCGATCTCGGCCTGGATCTCCGCGCCGGCCAGCGGGTACAGCCGCTCGATGCGGATGATCGCGGTGTCCGTGACGCCGCGCTTCTCGCGCTCGGCCTCCAGGTCGTAGTAGACCTTGCCGGCGCAGAAGACGACCTTGCGGACCGCGTTCGCGTCCACCGTGGTGTCACCGATGACCGGACGGAACGCGCCGGTGGTGAACTCCTCGGCCTTCGACGCCGCCGCCTTCAGACGCAGCATCGACTTCGGGGTGAAGACGATGAGCGGCTTGTGGTGCGGGTTGTGGACCTGCCACCGCAGGAGGTGGAAGTAGTTGGACGGGAGGGTGGGCATGGCCACCGTCATGTTGTCCTGCGCGCACATCTGGAGGAAGCGCTCGGGACGCGCGGACGAGTGGTCCGGGCCCTGGCCCTCGTAGCCGTGCGGGAGGAGCAGCGTGACGCCGGAGGTCTGGCCCCACTTCTGCTCGGCCGAGGAGATGAACTCGTCGACGACGGTCTGCGCACCGTTGACGAAGTCACCGAACTGGGCCTCCCACAGGACCAGCGCGTCCGGACGGGCCAGCGAGTAGCCGTACTCGAAGCCCATGGCCGCGTACTCGGAGAGCAGCGAGTCGTAGACGTTGTAGCGGGCCTGGTCCTCGGACAGGTAGAGGAGCGGGGTGTAGTCCTCGCCCGTCTCCCGGTCGATGAGGACCGCGTGGCGCTGGCCGAAGGTGCCGCGGCGGGAGTCCTGGCCGGACAGCCGGACCGGGGTGCCCTCCATCAGCAGCGAGCCGAAGGCGAGGGTCTCGCCCATGCCCCAGTCGATGGTGCCCTCGTCGATCATCGCCGCGCGGCGCTGCAGCTGCGGCAGCAGACGCGGGTGGACGGTGACGCCCTCGGGGATGGTGACCTGGGACTCGGCGATCCGCTTGACGACGTCCTGGGAGATCGCGGTGTTGACGGCGACCGGGAAGACGGCGGTCGTGCCCGGGGCGGCCGGCGCGACGGCCGCGGGCTGCGTGGCGGCCTCGCGGACCTCCGCGAAGACCTTCTCCAGCTGGCCCTGGAAGTCCTGGAGCGCCTGCTCGGCCTCTTCCAGCGTGATGTCGCCGCGACCGATGAGGGACTCGGTGTAGAGCTTGCGCACCGAGCGCTTCTTGTCGATCAGGTCGTACATCAGCGGTTGCGTGAACGCCGGGTTGTCGGACTCGTTGTGGCCGCGACGGCGGTAGCAGATGAGGTCGATGACCACGTCCTTGTTGAACGCCTGGCGGAACTCGAAGGCCAGCCGGGCGACGCGGACGACGGCCTCGGGGTCGTCGCCGTTCACGTGGAAGATCGGCGCCTCGATCATGCGGGCCACGTCGGTCGCGTACATCGAGGAGCGCGAGGACTCAGGGGCGGCGGTGAAGCCGACCTGGTTGTTGATGACCACGTGCACGGTGCCGCCGGTGCGGTAGCCGCGCAGCTGCGACATGTTCAGCGTCTCGGCGACGACACCCTGGCCGGCGAAGGCCGCGTCGCCGTGGAGCGCGAGCGGGAGGACCGTGAAGTCCGTGCCGCCCTTGTTGATGACGTCCTGCTTGGCGCGGGCGACACCCTCCAGGACCGGGTCGACCGCCTCCAGGTGGGAGGGGTTCGCGACGAGCGAGACCTTGATCTGCTCGCCGTCCAGGCCGGTGAAGGTGCCCTCGGCGCCCAGGTGGTACTTGACGTCGCCGGAGCCGTGCATCGACTTCGGGTCGAGGTTGCCCTCGAACTCGCGGAAGATCTGCGCGTACGACTTGCCGACGATGTTCGCGAGCACGTTCAGGCGGCCGCGGTGGGCCATGCCGATGACGACCTCTTCGAGGCGGGCCTCGGCGGCCGAGTCGATGACGGCGTCGAGCAGCGGGATGACGGACTCGCCGCCCTCCAGGGAGAAGCGCTTCTGGCCGACGTACTTCGTCTGCAGGAAGGTCTCGAAGGCCTCCGCCGCGTTCAGGCGGCGCAGGATGCGCAGCTGCTCCTCGCGCTCCGGCTTGGTGTGCGGGCGCTCGATGCGGTCCTGGATCCAGCGGCGCTGCTTCGGGTCCTGGATGTGCATGAACTCGACGCCGGTGGTGCGGCAGTACGAGTCGCGCAGCACGCCGAGGATGTCGCGGAGCTTCATCATCGACTTGCCGGAGAAGCCGCCGACCGCGAACTCGCGCTCCAGGTCCCACAGGGTGAGGCCGTGCTCGGTGATGTCGAGGTCGGGGTGCTTGCGCTGCTTGTACTCCAGCGGGTCGGTGTCGGCCATGACGTGGCCGCGGACCCGGTAGGAGTGGATCAGCTCGAAGACGCGGGCGGCCTTCGTGACGTCGTCGTCGTGCGAGGCGTCGATGTCCCGGTTCCAGCGGACGGGCTCGTACGGGATGCGCAGCGACTCGAAGACGGCGTCGTAGAAGCCGTCCTCGCCGAGCAGCAGGTTCGCGACGATGCGCAGGAACTCGCCGGAGGCCGCGCCCTGGATGACCCGGTGGTCGTAGGTCGAGGTCAGGGTCATGACCTTGGAGATGCCCAGCTTGTTCAGGGTGTCCTGCGAGGTGCCCTGGAACTCGGCGGGGTAGTCCATGGAGCCGACGCCCATGATGACCGACTGTCCGGGCATCAGGCGGGGCACGGAGTGCACGGTGCCCAGGCCGCCGGGGTTGGTCAGCGAGACGGTGACGCCGGTGAAGTCGTCCATCGTCAGCTTGCCGACGCGGGCGCGGCGGACGATGTCCTCGTAGGCCTGCCAGAACTCGAAGAAGTTGAGGGTCTCGGCCTTCTTGATGCCGGCGACGACGAGCTGGCGGTCGCCGTTGGGCTTCACCAGGTCGATCGCGAGGCCGAAGTTCACGTGCTCCGGCTTGACCAGGGTCGGCTTGCCGTCCTTCTCCGCGAAGGAGTAGTTCATGGCCGGCATGGCCTTGATCGCCTGCACCATCGCGTAGCCGATCAGGTGCGTGAAGGAGATCTTCCCGCCCCGGGCGCGCTTGAGGTGGTTGTTGATGACGATGCGGTTGTCGAACAGCAGCTTCACCGGGACGGCGCGGACGGAGGTGGCCGTCGGCACGTCGAGGGAGGCGTTCATGTTCTTGGCAACGGCAGCCGCCGGGCCGCGGAGCGTCACCAGCTCGGGGCCCGCGGGGGCCTCGGTGGCGGGCGCGGCCTTCTGGGGGGCTACGGCGGAGGGGGCGGGCGCGGCCGGTGCGGCGGCCGGGGCCTGGGAGGTGACAGTCACAGCAGGGGCACCAGAGGGGGTGGCAGGAGCAGGGGCAGGGGCTGGCACAGGCGTGGGCGCGGCAGCGGAGGCCGCGGCGCGCGCCGCCCCCGTGGCGGCGGCGTCGGTGGCGGCGCCAGTGGCCTGGGGTCCTGCGGCGACGGTGGTGGCGGCCTGTGCGGAGGCGCCGTCCGTCGTCGCGGGCTTCTGGGGACCGTCCGACTTCACCGGAGCAACAGCGCCTCCCGGCTTGTAGTCGGCGAAGAAGTCCCACCAGGCCCGGTCGACCGAGTTCGGGTCCTGGAGGTACTGCTGGTAGATCTCGTCGACGAGCCACTCATTCGCGCCGAAGCCTGAGGCAGGGTTCTTCCCGCCCTCTGCTGCTTCGGTCGTGGTGCTCGAGTTACTGGGGGACTGTGGCGACACGGCGGCAACCGCCCTCTTCCGCTTCACAAGGTATGGACAGCGGGAATAAAGGCTACGCCTCCTCGGCCGCTGCATGCAGGCCGGGCGGGACTTACGTCGTGCAGGTCACATCGAACGGCGGGTTTCATGACGTGGAATGGCGGGAAACCAGCCTGGTTCGGGTAGGGGGCAGCGAGGTTGCGGCCCCCATGGCTTCGCACCCCTGACGGACCCCGGGTACGTGTGGCCGAGATCATGTCCTTCCCACTCGAACCCTACGTCAACCCGGCACCTACGAGCTGCCCGGAAGCGTGACGAGGATGCGGCAGCCACGTGACGATTCGGCCACTCCGATCCGTCCTCCGTGCAGCTCCACGGCCCAGCGGGCGATCGCCAGGCCCAGTCCGGTGCCTCCGTCGCCGCCGCCCGCGCTGCCCCGGTTGAACCGCTCGAAGACCCGGTGCCGCTCCGCCTCCGGGATGCCGGGGCCCTCGTCCCGTACCTCCAGGACCAGGCTTCCGGGCGCGTCGCCGGCCCGGGCGCGGACCGTGACCCGGCCGTGCGGAGGGCTGTGCTTGACCGCGTTGTCGATCAGATTTGCCACTACCTGGTGCAGCCGCTCGGCGTCCGCGTGCGCCCACAGCTCGGGCGGGAAGACGTCCAGGTGCAGGTGCACGTCGTTGCGGGTGTGCCCGCCCGAACCGGAGAGCAGCCCCGGCCGGCCGGCGGCCGCCAGCCGCGATTCCTTCAGCACGCCGGACAGGTACGGCCACACCTCGAAACGGCGGGCGCGCAGCGGGACGACGCCGTTGTCCACCCGGGACAGGTCCAGCAGGGTCTCCACGAGCCCGCCGAGCCGCTCGGTCTGCTTGAGCATCGTGCGCATGGTCTCCGGGTCGGCGGCCGAAACCCCGTCCACCACGTTCTCCAGTACCGCCCGCAGCGCCGCGATGGGCGTGCGCAGCTCGTGCGACACATTGGCGACGAGCTCCTTGCGGTGCCGGTCCACGGCCTCCAGGTCGTCCGCCATCAGGTTGATGGTGGAGGCCAGGTCGCCGAGCTCGTCGCGGCGACCCGCCCCGCGCACCCGCCGGGTGAAGTCGCCGTGGGATATCGCCCGGGCCACGGTCGTCATGTCGTCCAGCGGCGCCGTCAGGCTGTGCGCCACGAACTGGGTGATCAGCATCGAGGCGATCACCGAGAAGACCGTGATGAAGCGCAGCTCGGTGTCCGTGCGCAGGGCCACCAGCAGCAGGCCCGTCGTGATGAAGACCGAGACCACCACGAGCGTGCCCAGTTTGGTCTTGATCGAGAACGGCGAGAAGGGCCGCAGCCCGCCCACGGGCCGCTGCCGCTGCCTCGGCCGCGGCCGTATCGGCGGGCCGCTCATGCCTGGGCCGGGGTCTCCAGGGCGTACCCGACGCCGTGGACCGTACGGATCCGCTCCGCGCCGATCTTGCGCCGCAGGGCCTTGATGTGGCTGTCGACCGTACGGGTCCCGGAGGCGTCGGCCCAGTCCCACACCTCGGCCAGCAGCTGCTCCCGGGAGAGCACCGCCCGCGGGGTGCCGGCCAGGCAGACCAGCAGGTCGAACTCGGTCGGGGTCAGGTGCACGTCCTCGGTGTGGACCCGCACCCGGCGCTGCGCGTGGTCGATCTCCAGATCGCCCAGGCGCAGGGTGGCCCCGCGCGGGGTGTGCGCGGCGATGGTGGCCCGCTCCACGCGCCGCAGCAGTACGTGGACCCGGGCGGCCAGCTCGCGCATCGAGAAGGGCTTGGTCATGTAGTCGTCCGCGCCGACCCCGAGCCCGACCAGCAGGTCGGTCTCGTCGTCGCGCGCGGTGAGCATGAGGACCGGGACGGGCCGCTGGGCCTGGACCCGGCGGCACACCTCCAGGCCGTCGAAGCCGGGCAGCATGATGTCGAGGACCAGCAGCTCCGGTAGCCAGCTCTCGGCCGCGGCGACGGCGGTGGGGCCGTCCCCGGCCGTCTGCACCTGGAAGCCCTCGGCGCGCAGGCGGGCCGCGATGGCCTCGGCGATGGTGTGGTCGTCCTCGACGACCAGCACACGCCGCTGGGCGCCGGGTGTCGCCGCGGCGCCCTGATGGGTGGTGTGTGTCTGTTCCATGTCCGCCCCTGAAGATCCCGCGTGAATGGGGTGCAGCGTAGAGGAGGCGTCGGCCTGCGGCTACGTGGGGTTCGGACATGGCATATGTGCTGGACCACCGTAAACGGAATGTGATGTACCGGGTACCGGTCCCCCCACGGGACCGGCACCCGGCGGGCGAGACCGGTCAGGTGCCTCGCCGTCCTGGTGCCCGGGCGGCAGTCAGAGGGCCAGTCCGTGGCCGTGCGGGAAGACCGGGTCGAACGTGTCGTTCGGCACATCCGGACGGGATGCCTCCACGGCCTTCATCGAGCGCGGGAGCTCGAAGGGGAGGCGGCCCTCGGGGGTGGCGCGGCCGAAGGCCACGTCCAGCAGGGCCGCGTCCGAGGCGCCGTAGTCGGCGATCAGGGCCGCCGCGCGCTCGGCGATCTCCGGGATGACGGCGGCCCGCTCCAGATTGATGCAGACCAGGGTGGGCACCCGGTCCAGGAGGGCCAGGATCTCCGTGAGTTCGGGCTCGGCGAAGGCCAGCGAACCGGAATGGAAGTAGGACTCGAAGATGTTCTCCCGCGGCTCGTACGGCGTCCGCAGCCGCAGTACGGCCAGGTCGGCGCCGGCCGGGTCGGCCACCACCTCGCCGTACGCGGCGGCGGCGCTCGCGTCCACGTTGCGCACGTACAGCCTCGGCCGCGTGGTGACCGGGAGCAGGCCCCGGGCATTGGTGAGGACGGTGAGGGAGCGGCGCTGGGCCGCGGCCCCCAGGGCCGTGAAGTCGGAGCGCCCCACGATCTCGGCCGCCGCGTCCGGGTCCACGTACGGGTCCTCGAACAGGCCGAGCGTGAACTTCTCCCGCAGCAGGCGGCGCACCGAGGCGTCGATCCTGGACAGCGCGACCCGGCCCGAGCGGACCAGCTCCACGATCACCTCCGGGCACTGCTCGCCGCCGAACTGGTCGCAGCCGGCCTCCAGCCCGCGCGCCGCCCGCTCGGCCACGTTCAGGTGCTCCAGGCCCCAGGCGCGCGCCGGGTGCACCTGCCCGAAGATCGTCGCGTCGTTGAGCAGCCCCCAGTCGCTGCAGACGATGCCCTCGAAGCCGAGCTCCTCGCGGAGCAGGCCGGTGACCACGCCCTTGTTGAAGCCGAAGCCGACCTCCTCCCAGTCCGTGCCGATCGGCTGGCCGTAGTACGGCATCATCTGCGCGCACCCGGCGGCGATCGCGGCCCGGAACGGCTCCAGGTGGTGCTCGCGCATCCCGCCCGGGTAGACCTGCTCCCGGCCGTGCGCGAAGTGCGGGTCCTCGCCGTCCTTCTGGGGGCCGCCGCCGGGGAAGTGCTTGACCATGGCGGACACCGACCCGGGCCCGAGGGCGGGGCCCTGGAGGCCGCGTACGTACGCGGCCACGAGCTCGCCCGTCAGCCGCGCGTCGGAGCCGAAGGTGCCCGACTGGCGGGCCCAGCGCGGTTCGCTGGCCAGGTCGATCTGCGGATGCAGGGCGACGCGGAAGCCGACGGCGAGGTACTCGCGGCGGACGGTGTCGGCGAAGCGGTGGACGAGTTCGGCGTCACCGATCGCGGCCAGGCCCAGGGCCTCCGGCCAGGCGGAGAAGGCGCCGGAGTTGAAGGAGGCGCCGATGTTGTCGGTGAAGGTGTGGCGCGGGTCGGTGGACAGCGTGACCGGAATGCCGAGGCGGGTGTCCGCGGCCATCTCCTGGACGGCGTTCTGCCACCGTGCCATCTCGCGGGGCCCGTAGGTGCCGAGCAGGTTGAAGTGGGTGAGGAAGCGGTCCTCGATCAGCTCGGGCGTGGTGAAGGGCAGCATCGAGCCGTCGGTCTCGGTGACCGGGGTGCCGTCCGCGTTCATCATCAGCATCGAGTGGAAGAGCTGGCCCGCCTTCTCCTCCAGGGTCATCCGGGCGAGCAGGTCCTCCACGCGGCGGTCGACGGGCAGCGCGGCGTCTTTGTACTCGGGCTTCGTGTTCATGGCGGGACTCCTGGCGCGTGACCGGCGGATCGGCACGGTCACGGTAGAGCCGAAAACCATGTACCTGCTAGGTTTTTGAAAAGTGACCTGGATCACTCGGGTCGGGTGGCCGGAAACAGCGGCCGCTTAGGGTGTCCGCATGGCACAGGACAAGGGGCGGACGGGACGGACGGCCCCGAAGGGCCCGGCCCGCGGGACCTACGCGGTCGGCGACGCCCGGCGGCAGAAGATCCTCGACACCGCCGTCGAGCACTTCGCCCAGTGGGGCTACAACGCGTCCTCGCTGGCCCGGATCGCCGCCGACTGCGGGATCACCCAGGGCGGCCTGCTGCACCACTTCCGCGGCAAGGAGGACCTGCTGCTGTCGGTCCTCGCGCAGAGCGAGCAGCACGACGTGCAGCGGCTGTTCAGCGAGCCCGCCGAATCGGTCGCCGCCCACTTCGCCACCCTGGTGGACCTCGCCGCCGACAACGAGCGGCGGCCCGGCATCGTGCGGATGTTCAACACCCTGGTCGGCGAGTCCGGCAACCCGGAACACCCCGCGCACGCGTACTTCACCCGGCGCTACGCCCGGGTGCTCGCCCACACCGTCGAGCTGCTGGAGGCCGGCGTCGCCCGGGGCGAACTGCGCCCCGGCACCGACTGCGAGGCCGCCGGCCGGGAGACCCTCGCCGTCATGGACGGCCTCCAGATCCAGTGGGTGCTGGCGCCCGGGAGCGTGAACATGCCGGCCCGGCTGCGCACCTTCCTGGACCGGCTGCTGCGGGACATCTCGGTCACGGGAACCGGCCTGCCGGACGCCCTGCCGGACGCCGTACCGGACGCCATGCCTGATCCTCTGCCGGGCGGGTCCTAGGGGGCGTCCTGGGCGGCGGTGAACGGGGGCAGGGCGTCCAGCACCTTCGTCAGGGACTCCGGCATGGACCCCTGGTCGGCCGCCACCTCGTGGCCGCCGTGCACGAAGGTGTAGGAGAACCCGTCGTAGATCGTGGGGCCGCCCGTCGCGATCCGGGGCAGCCGGGCGAAGTCCGCCTCCCGGAGGGCGGTGCGCAGGCCCGTGAGCTCCGACTCGGTCAGCCTGCCGGTGCCCGTCGGCCTCGCCTTGACGTCCAGCCGGGTGAAGGAGCCGTCGCCCTTGACCACGAGGGTGTGGGTCCGCCCGGCGAAGCCGCCGGTCCGGGTGACCCGGACCAGGGTCTCGCCGGGGGCGGGGAGCCGGCCGGCCGTGGGGCTCGCGCTCGGGCTCGTGCTCGTGCCCGGCTCGGCGGGCGGGCTCGCGCCCGGGCCGGCCGGGGGGCTCGTGCTCGCGCCCGCGCTCGTGCCCGGCTGCGCGGAGGCCTTCGGGGGCGCGTCGTCGCCGCCGGATCCGGACGGACCGCAGCCCGCCAGGACCACCGCACCCAGTACCGCGGCCACCACCACTCGGAACGCGCGCACACCCACCTCCGCAGGGACTCGGGTCCAACCCCGAGTATGGAGTCCGCACACCCGTTCCGACAGCACGCGGAGGCCGTCATCAGCCGGATCGCCCCCTGGCGGCTGCTCCCGCCGCTGCTCGCCGTGCTCCTCGGCCTGTGGGGCCTGGAGCGCGGCGGCAGCATGTGGCGCGACGAGTCCGTCACCTGGCAGGTCGCCCACCGGCCGCTCGGCCGGATTCTGGAGCTGCTGGACCGGGTCGACGCCGTCCACGGCCTGTACTACCTGCTCATGCACGGGGTCTTCGAGGCCTGGGACGGCGGCCTGTGGGCGCTGCGGCTGCCCTCCGTCGCCGCCACCGCCCTCGCGGCCGCCGGAGTGGCCGCGATCGCCCACCGGCTCGTGGGGGAGCGGGCCGCGCTGCTCGCGGGCTGCGCGTACGCCGTACTCCCGCCCGTGCAGATGTACGCCCAGGAGGGGCGCTCGTACGCCCTGGTCGCCGCCGCCGTGGTGTGGGCGACGTACCTGATGCTGCGCGAGCGCTGGGCGGCGTACGCGGTGGTGCTGCTGCTCGGCTGCTGGCTGCACGAGTTCGCCGCGCTGGCCCTCCTCGCCCACGCCTTCACCGCCTGGCGCTCGCGCGGCTGGCGGTGGAGCGCGGCGGCCGTGGTCGCCCTGCTGCTGCCGCTGGCCGTGGTGAGCGCCCGGCAGGCCGAGCAGCAGCTCGGCTGGCTCGGGCGGCCGAGCTGGCAGGACTGGGCGGCGTACGCGGTGGTGGGCGCCGCGGCCCTGCTGCTCGCGCGGGGCGCGCCGGGAGACCTCGTACGGGTGGCGCTCCCGCTCGTCCTGCTGCCGCCCGGGCTGCTGATGGTGATCTCGCTGTTCCACCCCTGGTACGTCGACCGGTACGTGCTCTACGCGCTGTCCGGGCTCGCCCTGCTGGCGGGGGCCCGGCTCGCGACGGCCCGCGGGTGGTGGCCGTGGCTCCTGGCGGGCGTCCTCCTGGTGGCGTTCGGCTTCTGGTCGGTGTGGCTGCGCACGCCGGAGAGCCGCAAGGACGACGCGCTCGCGGTGGCCGCCGCGGTCCGCGAGCGGGCGCGGCCGGGGGACGCGGTCGTGTTCATGCCCGCACGCCGGCGCGAGTGGCTGCTGTCCTCGCCGGAGGTCTACGGGGAGCTGCGCGACGTGGCCCTGGACCGCACCCCCGCGGCCTCGCGCAGCCTCCAGGGCACCGAGCTGCCCCCGGAGCGGATCCGCGAGGCGCTGCTCGCCTCGCCCCGGGTGATCGCCCTGCTGGACCCGGCCGGGCAGCCGCTGGACCCGTACCCGCAGGAGGTGGTCAAGCGGGAGGAGCTGGCCGCCCGCTTCGACCTGTGCTCCACCACCGGGGTGCGCGGCGCCCGCGTCGCGGTCTACGCCCGCCCGGGCACCTGCCCCTGAACCGCGAGGGCAGTGCCGCGGACCGGCCCGCCCCGGCCCGTCGTGGAGCCGGGGCGGCCCGCCGTGGAGCCGGTCCGGGCCGCATCGGAGGATGGGGCGACCCGTGTCGTCGAGCCGGAGGTGCCGCATGACCACGCCCGAGTACGCGTCCGAAGAGCCGTCCGGGGCCCTGCGCGATCCATTGCTGCCCGATCCGCTGCCCGGGCCGCTGCCCGATCCGCTGCCGGGGCCGCTGCCCGGGCCGCTCGTCGGGGTGGACTGGCTCGCCGGGCGGCTGGGAGCGCCCGGCCTGGTCGTCCTCGACGCCTCCGTCGGCGCCCACCGCGGCGCCGGCCGCCGGATCCCCGGCGCCCGCCCCTTCGACCTCGACGGGGACCTGTCCGACCACACCGCCCCCGCCCCGCACACCATGCCGGGGGTCCCGCAGTTCACCGAGGCCGTGCGGGCCCTCGGCCTGGCGGACACCGACACCGTCGTCGTCTACGACGCCGCCGGCCTCTACTCCAGCGCCCGCGCCTGGTGGATGCTGCGCGCCATGGGCTTCGACCGGGCCGCCGTCCTCGACGGGGGACTGCCCGCCTGGACGGCCGCCGGCCTGCCCGTCGAGGCCACCGCCGCGGCGTACGAGGGCCCGCGCGGCTCCTTCACCGCCCGGCCCCGCCCCGGGCTGCTGGTCGACAGCGCCACCGTCGCGCGGGCCCTGACCGACCCGGACGCGGCCGTCCTGGACGCCCGCACCCGGGAGCGGTTCGCCGGCACCGCCCCCGAGCCCCGGCCGGGCCTGCGCAGCGGCCACATGCCGGGCGCCCTCAACCTGCCGTTCGCCGAACTCCAGGACCGGGCCGGGCTGATGCGCCCCGCCGGGGAACTGCGCGCGGCCTTCCGGGAGCTGGCCGGGGACCGGGAGCGGCTCCGCTTCAGCTGCGGCTCCGGGGTGACCGCCTGCGTACTGGCCCTGGCCGCCGACCTCGCCGGCTACCGGGACATCGCGGTGTACGACGGCTCCTGGAGCGAGTGGGGCATGCCCTCGCAGCTCCCCGTGACGACGGCTCAGGGGGGATAACCCCACCGGGGTCCGGGTACGCGCCCCATCGGCCCGGGGCGGGCCCCCGCCCGAGAATCGGGCCATGACCTCACACACTGCCCCGGCCCGCCTCGCCCGCACCACCGCCGCCGCCCTCGGGGCCGGCCTCCTGCTGGCCGGCTGCTCCCTCCCGGACGCGTTCGACGACGGCGCGCGCCGGACGGCGACCGCCGACGCCACGGTCACCGAGGCGGTCACCGCGGTACGGGTGGCGGGGGCCCGGGCCGGCTCGATCGAGGTCACCCCCGGGGCCGGCCCCGGCGTCACGATCCGCCGCACCGTCCACTACCGCGAGGGCGCGGCCCCGACGCCCGGCCAGAAGGTCACCGACGGCGTACTGACCTTCACCGACGGCTGCTCCACGAGCTGCTACGTCGACTACCGCCTGGAGGTTCCGGCCACCGCGACGGTCGAGCTGGAGAGCAGCAGCGGCGACATCTCGGTGGCGGGCGTGGCGGCGGCCGCGGTGACGGCCGACTCCGGCACGGTCAGGGCAGAGCGGATCGGCGGCCCGCTGAAGGTCCGTACCTCCTCCGGCGACATCACCGCCACCGGCCTGTCCGCCCCGAGCGCCGACGTCCACTCCGACTCGGGCGACGCGCGCCTGGAGTTCACCGGCGCCCCCTCCTCGGTGCTCGCCGAGACCACCTCGGGCAACGTCACCCTGAAGGTCCCCGCGGCCCCGTACCGGCTCACGGTCTCCACCACCTCCGGCGACCGCGTCATCACCCTCCCCGACGACGCCTCCGCCCCCGCCCGCCTCTCGGCGAAGACCACGTCGGGCGACGTCCGCATCTCCGCCGTCTGAGTGTCCGATCCGATGTGACGTTTCCAGGTGCTGGCGTGGTGAAGTGCGTTGTGAATAGTTGAGCTGGGCGATGCGCGCCCTCCTGCCCAGAACACCCTTGCATGTTGCGTGGCCGGGTCCGGCACGATTTCGTCGTTGACGACGCCGGCGAGGGTGCAGCATCGTCGGGGCATGGGATCTGAAGGTGCGAAGCGCAGTCATGCACAGGCTTGGGCGGAGCTCCTGGCGGAATACCTTCCCCAATCTGAAGGGGAGGACCCGTCCTCTCCATCCCTGGGGCTGTTGCTGCAGGCGGCTGCGCGTGAGCCGTTGCTTAGTTCGATGTATCCGTGGATGTCGATGCAGCAGCTGAGCGTGTCGCCATCAGACAACTGGGAGGACTGGGGTCGGGAACCACTCCCAGCGATGTTCGCCCGTCCGGATTCCTATTCGGTAGTGGACCGCTCTGATCGGGGAGACCGTGTCACCTTCGAGACGAGAGATCCTGCCGAGGCAGTAGGGTTCGCAGCCCGACTTGTTCGCGACCAGGGGGCAGCGCAGACGAAGGCGGGGCACGTCTGGTCGGCCGAGGTGGAGACGGTGCTGCGGGGTGCCGGCTGGTATCCGGGGCGGAACGTTGACACGACAGTGTGGCGAGAGCGCCTGGAAGTGGACGGCTTCCGTATCCATTCCGCCGCCGAGGATTTCCTGCGCGAGTTCGGCGGGCTGACAGTTGTCGGCGGTGGCTCAGGCATCACCAGGGCGAGAGAGCCATTCGAGCTCGACCCGCTGCTTGCACTGGGCGAAGGCGACCGTTTCGGCGAATGGGGTGAGGAGATCGGGCACCACCTCTTTCCACTGGGGGAACTCGACCACGGCCAAGCCTTCATCGGCCTTGACGAGCGCGGCGAGTTGTATGTCGTCGTCAACTGGCTGGCCAGGTTTGGTCGTATGCCCGAGGCCATGGAGAACCTCGTCCTTGGAGTGATGCCGATTCGAATGCCCAGCTCAGTCCAGCCCTGAGGTCGTGCGGCGTGCCTCCTTCGTAATTTCGCGCGCTATTGGTCGAGGAACTGGAACTGTTCGATGAGCGTTCCGCTCGCGCCTTGGCGCCAGTAGGGCACGGCGGTGGGCGAGGCCAGGTCTATGGCCTCGGGATAGACGGCGGCGAACAGCTTCGACGTGCTGTAGGCACGAAAGGCCGTCGATTCGTCATCGTCCGGAATGAGGACGCGAGCGCGCGTGTCCCAGGTATGCCAGACATGCCGGCGATCCTCGGGGGGTTGGCGGTATCCCAGATATGTCAACAGAAGATGAAGGCGGTCAGTGCCGCGTCGGCTCAGTGTCCGTAGATGACGGCGCTGGGAGCGGACGATGGCGGGGATCTCGCTGAGGTCGGCCGCGGGCTGATTGACGTCAGGTGGGCCGATCCGGATGCGGTGCCGGAGGCATACGTAGCGGTGGAGCGGGAGGAGCCGGGTCACCGTTCCGCTGGGATGTTTGGAGTCGCAGCGGTGGCAGCCGTCTTGTGGCTCGTGGCGGAACATGGCCCGGTTCGGCTGTGGATCGCGCAGTTCCGGAAGAGCTCCTGCGAGGGCGTGAATGCTCCGGCCGATGAGGGCTGCGAGCCGCTCGGGGACGATGCCCGGCGCATCCCGCCGGACTGCTCGCGCCGGGTGACCTGGACCCAGAGTTGATATCCAGGCCGTGGACGGTGGTCAGTCGCCGCGACCTCACGCTGGGCAGGGAGAACAGGGTCGGGCAGGCGACGCACGAGCATCAGGCTGCCCGCCTTCGCCGGGAGGCGGGTTTGGCCGGCGCCGTGAGCTTCTCTGACCGCTCGGCGCCGAGGTGTGGTTGTGCAGCCGAAGCATGGATTCCAGGGTCCCGGCCAGGGCCACATGTCGTGGTCCCGATCGGTGGCATGGGCGGGGCTGCGGGGATACCGACGAAGCGTCCGGCGATCTGACGGCCGCGGGTGCCGGCGACCTGGGACTCGATGTCGATGCCCGCGTAGGGAGTACCGGACATCTGAGGCGTTCGCCCCGGGCGAACGGCGTGGGGGGAACATTGGGCGGCGCACATGCATTGAGTCGGCATAGCTCAACTTCACTGCCGGAGGGAAGATCATGGCTTCGACGTCCGTCACACTCACTCTGCCCGTGCTGCCGCTCGACGACGAGGTCGTGCTGCCCGGAATGGTCGTTCCGCTGGACCTCTCCGACGCCGAGGTACGCGCCGCCGTGGAGGCCGCGCAGGCCGCCGCCGGGACGAACGGCAGCGGCAAGCCCCGGGTGCTGCTCGTGCCGCGCATCGACGGGACGTACGCCGCGACCGGTGTGCTCGGAACCGTCGAGCAGGTCGGCCGGCTCTCCGGCGGCGACCCCGGCGCCCTCATCCGCGGCCTCGGCCGGGTCCGTATCGGGGCCGGGACCACCGGGCCCGGCGCGGCCCTGTGGGTCGAGGGCGAGACCGTCGACGAGGCGGTGCCCGATCCGCTGCCCGGAGCGGTCGCCGAGCTCGTCAAGGAGTACAAGGCGCTCGCCACCAGCTGGCTCAAGAAGCGCGGGGCCTGGCAGGTCGTGGACCGGGTCCAGCAGATCGAGGGCGTGTCCGCACTCGCCGACAACTCCGGGTACTCGCCCTTCCTGACGGTCGAGCAGAAGGTCGAACTGCTGGAGACCGCCGACCCGGTCGCCCGCCTCAAGCTCGCCGTCAAGGCCCTCAGCGACCACCTCGCCGAACAGGACGTGGCCGAGTCCATCGCCAAGGACGTCCAGGACGGCGTCGACAAGCAGCAGCGCGAGTTCCTGCTCCGGCGTCAGCTGGAAGCCGTACGCAAGGAACTGCGCGAGCTGAACGGCGAGAAGGACGGCGAGGAGTCCGACGACTACCGCGCCCGCGTCGAGGCCGCCGACCTCCCCGAGAACGTACGGGAGGCCGCGCTCAAGGAGGTCGACAAGCTGGAGCGGTCCAGCGACCAGAGCCCCGAAGGGTCCTGGATCCGGACCTGGCTGGACACCGTGCTGGAACTGCCCTGGAACGAGCGCACCGAGGACGAGTACGACATCCGCGGCGCCCGGGCGGTGCTCGACGCCGAGCACGCGGGCCTCAGCGACGTGAAGGACCGCATCACCGAGTACCTCGCCGTCCGCAAGCGGCGCAGCGAGCGCGGCATGGGCGTCATCGGCGGCCGGCGCGGCGGCGCCGTGCTCGCGCTCGTCGGGCCGCCCGGCGTGGGCAAGACCTCGCTGGGCGAGTCCGTGGCGCACGCCATGGGCCGCAAGTTCGTGCGCGTCGCCCTCGGCGGCGTCCGGGACGAGGCCGAGGTCCGCGGCCACCGCCGCACCTACGTCGGCGCCCTGCCCGGCCGGATCGTCCGGGCCATCAAGGAAGCCGGGTCGATGAACCCGGTGGTGCTCCTCGACGAGATCGACAAGGTGGGCTCCGACTTCCGCGGCGACCCCGCGGCCGCCCTGCTGGAGGTCCTGGACCCGGCGCAGAACCACACCTTCCGCGACCACTACCTGGAGGTGGAGCTCGACCTCAGCGACGTCGTCTTCCTGGCCACCGCCAACGTCCTGGAGGCCATCCCCGAGGCCCTGGCCGACCGGATGGAGCTCGTCCGGCTGGACGGGTACACCGAGGACGAGAAGGTCGTCATCGCCCGCGACCACCTGCTGCCGCGCCAGCTGGAGCGCGCCGGGCTCGGCTCCGACGAAGTGGTCCTGGAGGAGGACGCGCTGCGCAGGCTGGCCGGCGAGTACACCCGCGAGGCGGGCGTACGCACCCTGGAGCGGTCCATCGCCCGCCTGCTGCGCAAGGTCGCCTCGCAGCACGAGCTGGGGGAGCGGGAACTGCCCCTGAGCATCGGCGCGGACGACCTGAGGGCTCTGATCGGGCGCCCGCACCACGTACCGGAGTCCGCCCAGGACCCGGCCGAGCGGCGCACCGCCGTCCCCGGCGTGGCCACCGGCCTCGCGGTGACCGGCGCCGGCGGCGACGTGCTGTTCGTGGAGGCCTCCCTGGCCGACCCGGAGACGGGCGCGGCCGGCCTGACCCTCACCGGCCAGCTCGGCGACGTCATGAAGGAGTCGGCGCAGATCGCGCTGAGCTTCCTGCGCTCGCACGGCGCCGAACTGGAGCTCCCGGTCGCCGACCTGAAGGACCGGGGCGTGCACATCCACTTCCCGGCGGGCGCCGTGCCCAAGGACGGCCCGAGCGCGGGCATCACCATGACCACCGCACTCGCCTCGCTGCTCTCCGGGCGGCAGGTGCGTACGGACGTGGCCATGACCGGTGAGGTCTCGCTGACCGGACGCGTCCTGCCGATCGGCGGCGTGAAGCAGAAGCTGCTCGCCGCGCACCGGGCCGGGCTGACCACCGTCATCATCCCCAAGCGCAACGAGGCCGACCTGGACGACGTCCCGGCGGAGGTGCTGGAGGGGCTGGAGGTGCACCCGGTGACGGACGTGCGCCAGGTCCTGGACCTCGCGCTCGCCCGGGCCGAGGCCCAGGTCACCGTCGCGGCCTGACGGAGGCCCCGGCCCCCGCACAGGGCGACCGCACACGGCCCGGTGTCCCGCTCCGGCGGGGTACCGGGCCGTCGGCACACCCCCTGCGAAATACTGGTCCCGCACCCACCGAGGTGCCGGACACCATCGAAGGAGCAGGACGTGCACGGGAGTGAAGACCAGGAGTTCCTTGCCCTGGAGCGGGAGCTGTCCGTCTTCCTCCGGCGGGCCCGCGCCTCGTCCGGCGAGATGGCCCGCGAGCTCCACCCCGAGCTGGAGCCCGCCGCGTACGGGCTCCTCGTACGCCTGGAGGCGGCCGGCCGGCAGCGGGCCACCGAACTCGCCGCCTACTTCGGGGTCGGCAAGGCCACCATGAGCCGGCAGCTGCGGGCCCTGGAGGTGCTGGGCCTGGTCGCGCGCGAGCCGGACCCCGCCGACGGCCGGGCCTCCCTGGTCGGCCTCACCGAGGAGGGCCGGGAACGGTTCCTGCGGGTCCGGGGCGCGCGGCGCGAGCAGTACATGCGCAAGCTCGCCGACTGGGACCGCGGCGAGGTGGCGGAACTGGCCCGGCTGCTGAACCAGTTGAACGCGGGCGGGGAGTAGGGGAGTAGGGCAGCAGGGGGTGGGGGAGCAGGACCCCGGGCGCGGGACGGCCCGCCGGCACCGGCGGCCGGCACCGGCGGCCGGCGCCGGCCGCTCACAGCTCCGCGTAGACCGCCGAGGCGTCGTCGTGCCGCTTGTACCGGGCCGAGGGGCGGGCCGGATCGCACTCCACGGCGCGCACCCGGTCGATCAGCCCCTGCGCGCCCTCCTTCCGCAGCACCGCCAGGCAGTCCGCCCAGTCGCCCTCCCCGAACGTGTCCGTCCACCGGCTCGCCCCGTCCGTGAGCGCGGCCACCGCCCGGACCTGCCCGCGCGGCGTGCGGCCGGTCACCGCCCGGGCCGCCACCGCCGGGTCCGCGGCCGCCGTGAAGAAGCCGCCCTCCGCGTTCCGCAGCGCGTCCGTCGCGGCCACCGAGCTCAGCACCTCCCGCGGGATCCGGTCCAGCCGGTCGTCGAGCACCGCCGTCACCGCGCCCCCGGGCGCCTCCAGGAGCAGGACGGAGTCCGAGAGGACGAGGTGCTCCACGTACCGGGCGTCCCAGCGGACCACCACGACCGTCGCCTGCGGGGTCCGCACGTGAGAAAGGTCACAGGTGTCCCGGTGGGCGTCGGCCGTGGCGCGGACGGATTCGGCCAGAACCTGATCGAGCGGCATGTCCCGTCGCGATCCGGACAGTTCGGTCAATCGGCCGCCGAGCCGGGTCGCGAACCAGGGCACTCCGTGCACGCACCCGTCGTCCCCGCCCGGCGGCGTGACCCCGTCCAGAACCACCAGGACGCCGCCGCCCGAAGCGGGGATCGCGGCCGACACCCAGTCCTCATTGGGGCGTTCCTGGTGGCCGGGGGCCGAGGCGAGGTCGATGCGCATGCCTGCATTCTGCCGCGCGGGGGCCGCGGAGCACATGCAGGTACGTAACAAATCGGGCGCGGGGTCACGGGGTGCGGGCGCACCTCCCGGACGCGGGCCGCGGCGGCCGCGGCCCCGAGCGGCTCATGTGGGCGGGCATCCTGCCAAAGGCCGTAGCGATCTTTCAACCACCTGTCCACGGGGGCGCGCTGGCACAGGGTGCCCGAGTTGGTCGGCAACTCATCCGTGATGTTCACTCGTTCGAGTGGCCGGGTGGGCGATGTGCGGCTCTCTCCCCAACACGCTGCAAAGGTCTGAGGCGGTACGAGGGGGCAGGGGGCGTTTACTTGTTGACCGGCCGTTACCTCGGCCACACGAGTAGACGAGCAAGAGCACACGTACAGGATTGCGAGCACCGGTGCAGAAGAAGCGGTCTCGGAAGAACGGCACCGCCGCCGACGGCCCGGCCCCCGCAGGACGCCGCGTCCGCGTGCGCCGCAGGCTGGTCATCGGCGTCGCCGTCACCGGCCTCACCGTCCTCGCGGCAGGCGCGCCCGCCGTCGTCTCCGCGTCGAGGGAACTGAACGACTCCCAGCGCCTGGTCACCCTCGCGGAACAGACCCGGCAGACCCTCACCCTCGCGCACCTCCTCGCCGACGAGCGCGACGCCGTCGTCGAGTACGCCGCCAAGGGCCGCCCCGGCTCCGCCAAGGCACCCGTCCAGGAGCGCACCGCCCGGACCGACCGGCAGCTCGCCGAGGTCCAGGCCGAGGCCGACGAGACGACCGCCCGCACCCTCGCACGCGTGGGCGCCGTCCGCGGCGAGGCCGTCGACGGCAAGGGCAGCGCCCTCGCCGCCCACCAGTCCTACGCCTCCGTCATCGCCGAACTCCTCGCGCCGGGCGTCCGGCTCGCCGAACTCACCCCGCCGCGCGCCGGGGACGCCCTCGTCACCACCCGTCCCCTGGCCCCGCTGGGCCAGGCCGTGGAACAGGCCTCGGCCACCCGTGGACTGCTGCTCGCCGCACTGGCCGTCCCCCGCGGCGAGCAGCTCCCCAACTCCGCCGTGGTCGACGAACTCACCACCGCCGCCCAGCGGGCCCGCGTACGGGAACAGGCCGCCCTCGACGACTTCGCGCGGGCCGCACGCCCCGACGTGCGCCAGACCCTGGCCGCCACCGTCACCGGCCCCGAGGTCAAGTCGGCCGACGACTTCCTCAAGCGGCTCACCGACCGGCCCACCCTCAGCACCCCCGACCGCAAGACCGACGGGGCCGCCGTCGGCAGCGCCCTGACCGCGCGCATCGACCGCATGCGGACCGTGGAGGCCACCCTCGCGGGCGAACGGGCCACCGCGCTGGCCACCCTGCGCGACGACGACGTGACCCGGCTCGAGATCGTGATCGCCCTGCTGGGCCTGCTGTTCCTGTTCGCCGTCGGCGTCTCGACCGCCGTGGCACGGTCGTTGACCCGCCCGCTGTCGGTCCTGCGCCGCGGCGCGCAGCGGCTGGCGACGCCGGAGGGCTCCGTCGAACCGGTGCGGTTCACGGGCCGCAACGACGAGTTCGCCGAGGTCGTGCGCCACCTCAACGCGGTGCGCGACCAGACGGTCTCCCTGCACACCCGGATCGCCGGCCTCGACGCCGACCGCCGCCGGATCATCGGTCGCAACGAGGCGCTCGCCGCCGGCCGGGACGTGCTGGAGGAGGAGCTGACCGCGCTGCGGGCGGGGCTGGAGGAGCACCGGCGCATCATGTCGACGACCTCCGTCTCGCTGTCGCTGCGCACCCTGGGCCTGGTGGAGCGCCAGCTCGCGGTCATCGAGGAGCTGGAGTCCAAGGAACAGGACCCGGACCGGCTCGCGACCCTCTTCAAGCTGGACCACCTGGCGACCGTGATGCGCCGCCACAACGAGAACCTGCTGGTCCTCGCCGGGCAGGAACACGGCCACGGGCAGGGCCTGCCGGTGCCGCTCGTCGACGTCATGCGGGCCGCCGTGAGCGAGATCGAGCGCTACGAACGCGTCGAACTCGCCGCACTGCCCTCCTACACCCAGGTCGCGGGGCACGCCGCCGACGACATCTCGCACGTGCTGGCCGAGCTGCTGGAGAACGCGACCACGTTCTCGCCGCCGGACGTCAAGGTGAAGGTGTCCGGCTGGCTCCAGGACTCCGGGGACGTGGTGCTCTCCGTCGTGGACGAGGGCATCGGCGTCACCGGGGACCGCCTGGAGGCGCTGAACACCCGCCTGTCCACGCCCGAGGCCTACGACGAGGAGCCCGAGGCGGAACACGGCCTCGGCCTCGGCCTGTACGTGGCCGGACGGCTCGCGGCCCGGCACGGCGTCACCGCGGAGCTGCGCACCCCGCGGCACGGCGGGACCGAGGCCCTGGTGGTCGTCCCGGCCACGCTGCTACCCGCCACCCCCGTGGTCTCCCCGGTGCACGCCCTGGCCACGCCGGGCGGACCCGCGCTGCGACTGCCCGGCGTGATAGCGGAGGCGAACGAGAACACGCTGCCGACGCGGCGCCGGGGCGCGCACGCGGCCCCGGACCCGGAGGCCGCCACCGACCCGCAGGCGGAGCCGGAGCCCGCGGCTGCCCAGGAGCCGCAGCCGGAGCCCGGGGCGGAGCCCGTGGCTGCCGCCGCGCCCGAGCCCGCGCCCGAGCCCGCCGTCGCGGCCGTCCCGATCACGCTGGCCGAGGCACTGGCCGGCCCCGCCGCCGTGGCCGACGCCCCGGCGGACCCGGACCCGGACCCGGCGCCCGCCGCCGCGGAGCCGGCCGCCGCCGCGCCCGGACTGCCGCCCGCCGACCAGGTGTTCGTGGCCGCGCCCCCCGCAGCGGACCGGCCCACTCCTGAGGAACAGCTGCTCGCGCGGGTCGTCCCCGACGCCGAGCCCGTCGCCCTCGGGGTCCCGGACCCCGCCGAGGACGACCCGGTCGCGGCGCACGACGCCGCACCCGTGGCCGGCGTACGGGAAACCGGACCGGAGGCGGAGCCGCACACCCACGCCCCGGCCGAGGGCAACTGGCTCCCCCGCCAGGGCAGTCACCCTGCCGACCCGGCCGAGCGCGGCGGCGCCGTCACCGACAAGGGCCTGCCGAAGCGGACCCCGCGCGCCGTCCCCGCCAAGCCCGCCGCCCGTGACGACGCACCGCCCGAGCCGCCGCGCCGGGTCGACGCCGAGGAGTTGCGGCGCCGGCTCGGGGGCTTCTACCAGGGGGCCCAGGACGGACGGCGCGTCGTCGCCGCCGAACTCGCGCAGGAACAGGCCCCCGACCAGGCCCCCGACCAGGGGCAGACCCGGACGCAGAGGCAGGGCCAGAGCAAGACCGACCGGGGGGACACCGCACAGGAGGCACGCACATGACCGCGCCCAGTACGTACGGACTGAGCACCCAGGCCCGCAACCTTCAGTGGCTGCTGACCGACCTGGTCGAGGAGGTGCCCGGCGTCAACTCCGTCGCCGTCGTCTCCTCGGACGGGCTGCTGCTCCTGTCCTCCGACCCGGGAGCGGGCGCGGCCGAGCCACCGGCCGAGCCCCGGGCCAAGGGCCCGCGCGGTGCCTCCGCCGACCTCGCCACCATCGTCTCCGGCCTCGGCAGCCTCACCACCGGCGCCGCCGCCCTCATGGACACCGGAGCGGTCAAGCAGACGATGGTGGCGATGGAGCACGGCTCCGTCTTCGTCATGGCCATCAGCGACGGCTCGCTGCTGGGCGTGCACGCCACCCCCGACTGCGACATGAGCGTCGTCGCCTACCACATGGCCCTGTTCGTCGGCCGCGCCGGCCACGTCCTGACCCCCGAAGTCCGCAGTGAGCTGCGCCAGTCGATGGAGAACACCCCGTGAGGAGTACGGCCTCCGACCGGCTGCCGATACGCGGCGCCGACCGCCGCCCCGCCCGCGTCCGCCCGTACTCCCTCACGGGCGGCCGCACCCGCTTCACGCAGGTCCTGAACGTGGAGACCTTCGTCGCCGCCCTGGAGACCAAGGCCTCGGAGCCGCAGAAGCCCGACCGCATGCCCGAGATGCCCGCCATCGTCGAGGTCTGCCGCCGCATGCGCACGATCGCCGAGATAGCCGCGCTGCTGAAGCTGCCGCTCGGTGTGGTCCGCGTCCTGGTCAGCGACCTCGCCGACCAGGGCCGGATCCGCGTCTACGGATCGGGCCACGGCACCGGCCGCCCCGAACGCGCGCTGCTGGAAAGGGTGCTCAGTGGTCTTCGCCGTCTCTGACACCCCGGTGTCCCCGCCGCAGTCGGACGACGACGAGCCGGTCCAGCCCTGGCAGTACGACCGCTCCCGCGCACCCGTCGCCGTCAAGGTGCTGGTCGCGGGCGGCTTCGGCGTCGGCAAGACCACCTTCGTCTCCTCCGTCTCCGAGATCACCCCGCTGCGCACCGAGGCGGTGATGACCCAGGCAAGCGTCCCGACCGACGACCTGTCCGGAACCCCGGACAAGAACACCACCACCGTCGCCATGGACTTCGGCCGCATCACCCTCGACGACGACCTCGTCCTCTACGTGTACGGAACCCCCGGCCAGGAGCGGTTCTGGTTCATGTGGGACGACCTGGTGCGCGGCGCCATCGGCGGTCTCGTGCTGGCCGACACCCGCCGCCTGCGCGACTGCTTCCCGGCCCTCGACTACTTCGAGAGCTGCGGGCTCCCGTACGCCGTCGCCGTCAACCACTTCGACGGCTCGCAGTCCTACGAGCCCGAGGACGTGCGCGAGGCGCTCAGCGTCCCGCCCCACGTACCGGTCGTGATCATGGACGCGCGGCGCCGCGACACGGTGATCGAGTCCCTCCTCGCCCTGGTGGGCCACGCCCTCGACACCACGCCCGAATAGAGCACCCCCGAACAGAGAACGTGAGAGATGCGCAAGATACTTGTCGTGGGGGCCGGCCAGTCCGGTCTCCAGCTCGCCCTCGGACTCCAGTCGAAGGGGTACGAGGTCACCCTCATGTCCAACCGGACGGCGGACGAGATCCGCACCGGGCGGGTCATGTCCACGCAGTGCATGTTCGACTCGGCACTGCAGCACGAGCGCGACCTGCGGATCAACTTCTGGGAGCAGCAGGCCCCGAAGATCGAGGGCCTCGGCGTCTCCGTCGCCACCCCCGACGCCGGCCGCGCCGTCGACTGGCTCGGCCGGCTCAAGGGGTACGCGCAGTCCGTCGACCAGCGCGTGAAGATGGCCGGCTGGCTCGACACCTTCGTGCAGCGGGGCGGGCAGCTGGTCATCCACGGCGCCTCGGTCGCCGACCTCGACTTCTTCTCGCGCACCTACGACCTGGTGCTGGTCGCCGCCGGCAAGGGCGAGCTCGTCTCGATGTTCGGGCGGGACGCGGCGCGTTCCCCCTACGACGCCCCGCAGCGCGCGCTGGCCGTCGCCTACGTCCACGGCCTCGGCCCCCGCCCGGAGCACCCGGAGACGGAAGCGGTCCGCTGCAACCTGGTCCCGGGCGTCGGCGAGCTGTTCGTCATGCCGACCCTGACCACCTCGGGCCGGGCCGACATCCTGTTCTGGGAGGGCGTCCCGGGCGGCCCGCTGGACGTCTTCAAGGGCGTCAAGGACCCGGCGGACCACTTGGCGCTCACGCTGGAGCTGATGGAGAAGTTCGTGCCCTGGGAGTACGCGCGGGCGACGAAGGTGGAGCTGACGGACGCGGGCGCCACGCTCGCCGGGCGGTACGCGCCGGTCGTCCGCAACCCGATCGGCCGCCTCCCGGGCGGCGGCCTGGTGCTGGGCGTCGCGGACGTGGTCGTCGCGAACGACCCGATCACCGGGCAGGGCTCGAACTCCGCCGCGAAGTGCGCGGCCTCGTACCTGTCGTCGATCCTGATGCACGGGGACAAGCCGTTCGACGAGGCGTGGATGAAGGCCACCTTCGACAAGTACTGGTTCACCACCGGCAAGCCGGTCACCCAGTGGACGAACGCGATGCTGGGCGTCCCGCCGGAGCACGTACTGAACCTGATCGGCGCGGCCGGGCAGCTCCAGCCGGTAGCGAATCGATTCGCCAACGGCTTCGACAACCCGGCCGACTTCGACGCGTACTTCTACGACCCCGAGGACGCGGCGGACTACCTGGCGGAGGTCGCCTCCGCCGCCGGGCCGTCGTCCGTAGGGGCCTCCTCCGCAGGGGCCTCCTCGGCGGAGTAGCCGGTGTCGTCCCCCGCCTGCGCCGCCGGTGCCTCCGGCAGCGCGGGCGGGGTGAACTCCGCGAGCGGGGCGCCGTCCGGATCCGGCCGGACCGCCCCCAGCAGCGGGTTCGCGGCGATCGGCGAGACCTTGACCCGGGCCCCGGGCCGCGGCGCCTGGATCACCTTGCCGTCGCCGACGTACAGGCCGACATGGGTGGCCTTGGGGAAGTAGACCACCAGGTCCCCCGGCCGCAGCGACTCCAGCGGCACCTTCGGCAGCCGGGCCCACTGCTCCTGGCTGGTCCGCGGGATGGCCCGCCCGGCGTGCGCCCAGGCCTGCGAGGTCAGCCCGGAGCAGTCGAAGGAACCCGGGCCCTCGGCGCCCCAGACGTACGGCTTGCCGATCTGGGCCGCCGCGTAGCGCAGGGCCGCGCCACCGGCCGCCGTGGGCTTGCCCGTACGGGTTGGGAGCCGGCCCGAGTCGACCAGGTCCCGCTGCGCGGCGGCGGTGTCCTCGGCCTCCTTCGCGCCGAGCCGGGCGAGCTGGTCCGGGGTCAGCGCGGAAAGCACCCGCTCGACCTCCTTGAGCTGGGCCGCGACCTCCTCCTGCTGGAGCTTCTGCCGCGCGGCCAGGCTCTGCCGGGCGTCCAGGGCCGTGCGGGCCCGGGCGGCGAGCGCGTCGGCCTGCCTCTCGCCCCGCGCGAGCCGGGCCAGCACGGCCGCCCGCCGGGAGCCCTCGCGGGCGGCGAGCCGGCGCTGGTCCAGGGCAGCCTGCGGGTTCCCGGCCAGCAGCATCCGGGCGTACGGGGACAGGCCCCGGCCGCCCTGGTACTGCTCCCGGGCCAGCCGGCCGGCGAGGGCCCGTTCGGACTCCAGAGCCGTACGGGCCCTGCCGAGGTCGGCGGTGCGCAGCCGCTCCTCGGCCTGTCCGGCCTTGAGGGCCACGTCGGTGGCGTTGTACGCCTCGGCGGCCTCCTCGGCCTTCTGGTACAGGCCCTGCAGGCGGGTGAGCAGCACTCCGACGGACTCCCCTTCGGGGAGCCCGGGCTCGGCTCCGGCCCGCGGGACGGGCCCGGCGAGCAGGAGCGCTGCGGCGAGGCAGGCGGCGCGAAGCGGCCGATTCGGCAGCCGATATGACATGGGGTCACCTCCGAGGCGGCCGATGCTGCCACGCCCGGTATGACAAATCGCCCAACGGAGTCGGCCGGTCGGCGGGGGCCACCCGGTTGGGGGTGGGCGGGCGGATGCGGGCGGTCCCCGCCCGCCGATCCCGGGGCGACCGCAGCCCCGCCCGGCGGAGCCCTCGGCCCACCTCATTTCACTTCACCCCGCGTCGCGCCCGCCTGATCTCGCGGTCGATCGCCCATGCGTCCGCCACGGCGCCGAGGTGGCCGAGCTTGTCCGGATTGGCCACCGAGCGGATCGTGCGGATCCGGCCGTCCCGCACCTCGAAGGACAGCACGTGCAGCACCCTGCCGTCCGCGTCGCGGGAGATCACGCCCGGCTCGCCGTTGACGTCGCGCACCTCGGAGCCGACACCGACGCGGGGCATCCAGGGGAAGACCGAGGCGAGCAGACGGGCCACGCTGTCGGCGCCGGTGATGGCCCGGGCGAACTGCGGGGCCCTGCCGCCGCTGTCCCCGACCAGTCGGGCGTCGGCCGCCAGCAACTGCCGCAGCCCGCCCACGTCGCCGTCCTTCATCGCGTGCAGGAACCGCGCCGCCAGCTCCTGCCGCTGCGCACGGTCCGCGTGGAAGCGCGGCTGCCCCGCCTCCATGTGCCGCCGCGCCCGCACCAGCAGTTGCCGGCAGGCCGCCTCCGACCGGCCCACCGCGCCGGCGACCTCGTCGAAGCCGAAGGCGAAGACCTCGCGCAGGACGAACACCGAGCGTTCCAGCGGGCTGAGCCGCTCCAGCAGCAGGAGCGCCGCCATCGACACCGAGTCGGCCAGTTCCACCGACCGCGCCGGGTCCTGGTACGGGTCGTTCAGCAGCGGCTCGGGGAACCACGGCCCGACGTACTCCTCCCGCCGGACCCGGGCGGAACGCAGTACGTCGATGGAGAGCCGGGTGATCGTCGTCGACAGGAAGGCCTTGGTCGACGCGGGGCGGGTCGCCGAGGCGTCGAAGCGCAGCCAGGTCTCCTGCACCGCGTCCTCGGCCTCGCTCACGCTGCTCAGGATCCGGTACGCGATCGAGAACAGCAGGGGACGCAGTTCCTCGAACTCCTCGACCTTGCTCATGCCGGCCTTCCTCCCCCGGTTCCCCTCCGCCCGGCCGCACATCGCGGAACGGACGCCCTCCGATGATCATCAGATCATCGGAGGGCGGGGGCAAGGGGATCCGGGTCAGTGGAACTGCCCGACCTCGTAGGTGCCGCCCGGCTGCTGGGTGATGACGTTGAGCCGGTTCACCATGTTCATCATGGAGATCAGCAGCACCAGGGCGTTGAGCTGCTCCTCGTCGTGGTACTTGGCTGCCCGCGCCCACACCTCGTCGGGCACTCCGCCGCCCCCGTCCGCGGTCCGGGTGCCCTGCTCGGCCAGCTCCAGCGCGGCGCGCTCGGCCTCGGTGAAGACCGTGGCCTCCCGCCAGGCCGCGACCAGGTGGAGCCGTACCGCGCTCTCGCCGGCGGCGGCGGCCTCCTTGGTGTGCATGTCGAGACAGACGGCGCAGCCGTTGATCTGGCTGACGCGCAGCGAGACCAGTTCCTGCGTGGCGGCGGGCAGCGGCGATTCCTTGAGCGCCGTGCCGGCCGCCATGAAGTGCTTCAGGGCCTTGCCGGTGGTCCGGCCGGCGAAGAGGTTCAGTCGTGCGTCCATGGTGTGCTCCTCGGTGGTCGTCGTCGGCTACACCTCTGGGACGAGGCAGCCCGACGCCCTGTGACACGGGAGCGCGCACGACCGTGTGTGACCTGCGTCTCCCGCCGGGCGGGCCGTGCGAGGGCGCGCCGGAGCCGGCGGGTACGGGCCTCACGGGGCTGCGGCCGCGTGCGCCGGCGCCTTGAGCCCGCGGCGCCGGGCGCGCCGGGCGGCCGGGGCGGGTCGGCCGGGGCGGGTCAGCCGCGCAGCAGGCGGGCCTTGGCCGCCGTGAACTCCTGCGGGGTCAGCAGGCCCTCGCGGGCCAGCGCGGCCAGTTGGGTGAGCTCCCCGACCAGGCACGCCGAGGTGGCCGGCTCGGCCGCCGGTGCGGTGCCGGCAGGGAGCGCGGCCGCCCGCTCCGGCCCGGCTGCCTCCGCGGAGCCCGCGGCCTCCGGGCGCTCCGCGGTCCGCGGCGGCATGCCCGGCAGTGGCCGGTCCGGGACCACCGCGCCCGCCGTGTCCTGCGCCGGGCCCGTCATGTGCTCCGCCGTCCCCGTGGCCCGCGCCAGCAGGCCCCGGAGCAGCGGGTGTCCGGCCGGGCGGTTCGCCGGGTGGACCGTTACTCCCATCGGGCGGATGAACATCAGGCCGCCCCCGCCCTCGGGTCCGCCGGGACCCGGTCCGGCGGGATGCGGACCGACCCCACGATCCGCCCGCCCGCCGCCCGTACGGCGACCGCCGCGTCCTCGGCCCACACGTGCTCGACCACCAGCAGCAGCGCGCAGCTCCCGCGCTCCAGCAGCCCCGCCGCCTCCTGGACGTCCTCCGGCCCGATCAGCCGTGCCGCGTCCCGGCCCGTCAGCAGGCCGTGCAGCTCCACGAACTCGTCGAACTCGGCCGCCAGCACGTCGCCCGATGCCGTCCTCGTCGCCACGATCCCGTCGATCAGCCGGACCACCCCGCTCTTGCGCAGCCCCATCACGGCCTCGACGGCCGGGGCCCGCAGCTGCTCCTCCGGGAAGGCGAGGACGATGAATTCCACAGGTCCCATGCGCCTCGGCTCCTCACTTTCGACACTTCCGACCGTTTTTGACGACTCTTCGGCACACTATGACATAAGCGGACATATCATCCGTCTGCTTGCTACGTTTCGGTGTATGAGCGCTCTGACGGCAAAGGTGGCGGAGCCCGCCCCGCCCCCGCCCCCCGGCGCCGGCGCCCCCAAACGGCGCGGCGTCGAGCTGACGCTCCTCACCGGCGCCGTCCTGATCTCCGTCCTCGGACACCTCTACGTCGGCCTCGCCACCACCGGCCGCATCCCCGGCCCCGCCACCCGCTACGCCGCCGGCCTGAGCGCCGCCGCCCTGCTGGCGCACCTCGCCGTCAGGATCCGGGCCCCGTACGCCGATCCCCTCCTGCTCCCGATCGCCGTCCTGCTCAACGGCCTCGGCCTCGTCCTCATCCAGCGCCTCGACGTGACCACCCCCGGCCACCTCACCGCCGGGGACCAACTCCTGTGGTCCGCGCTGGGCGTGGCGCTCTTCGTACTGGTGGTCGCCCTGCTCCGCGACCACCGGGTGCTCCAGCGCTACGCGTACCTCTCCGTCGCGGTGTCCCTCGTCCTGATGCTGATCCCCGTCTTCTTCCCGGCGGTCAACGGCGCGCACATCTGGATCCGGTTCGCCGGGCTCTCCTTCCAACCGGGCGAGTTCGCCAAGATCCTGCTCGCCGTCTTCTTCGCCGCCTACCTCGCCGCGAACCGCACGGCGCTCGCCCTGACCGGCCGCCAGCTCTTCTGGAAGCTCCGGCTCCTCCCCGGCCGCGTCCTCGGCCCGATCCTCGCGATCTGGCTGCTCAGCGTCGGCGTGCTGGTCCTGGAGCGGGACCTCGGGACCTCGCTGCTGTTCTTCGGACTGTTCGTGATCATGCTGTTCACCGCCACCGGGCGGATCGGCTGGATCGCGATCGGCCTCCTGCTGGCCGCCCTCGGCGCCTACGCCGTCGGGACCTTCGAGCCGCACGTGCACAGCCGCGTGGACGACTGGCTGAATCCTTTTGCCTCCATCGAACGCGGCGAGGGCCCCGGCCAGCTCGCCCAGTCCCTCTTCGCCTTCGGCGCCGGCGGCCTGCTCGGTGCCGGGCTCGGCCACGGCCAGTCCTTCCTCATCGGCTTCGCCGCCAAATCGGACTTCATCCTCGCCACCGCCGGCGAGGAGCTCGGCCTCGTCGGCCTGGCCGCGATCCTGCTCCTCTACGGCCTCCTCGTCGCCCGCGGCTTCCGCGCCGCACTCGCCCTGCGCGACCCCTTCGGACGGCTGCTGGCCACCGGGCTCGCCTCGATCGTCGCGCTGCAAGTGTTCGTCATCGCCGGCGGCGTCACCGGCCTGATCCCCCTCACCGGCATGGCCATGCCCTTCCTCGCGCAGGGCGGCTCCTCCGTCGTCACCAACTGGATCATCGTCGCCCTGCTGGTCCGGCTCAGCGACAGCGCCCGCAGACCCCGCCCAGGGAAGGAGCCGGCCGAGTGATCCGCTACATCCGCTGGTGCGCGTACTTCTGCGCCCTCCTGCTCGCCGCCCTGCTGGCCAACCTCGCCCGCGTGCAGGTCTGGGAATCCGCCGCCTACGGCGCGAACCCGGCCAACAAGCGCCCCGCCATCGAGCGCTACGCCGAACCCCGCGGGGACATCCTGGTCGACGGGCGCCCCGTCACCGGCTCCCGCGACAGCGGCCAACTGCTGCGCTACGAGCGGACCTACACCAACGGCCCGCTCTACGCGCCCGTCACCGGCTTCTCCTCCCAGACGTACGGGACCAGCTTCGTGGAGCGCGCCGAGGATCAGGTCCTGTCCGGCACCGACCCGGGACTCTCGGCCTTCCCGCTCTGGTACGAACTCTCCCGCGGCCGCCCCGCCGGCGGGAACGCCGTCACCACCGTCCGGGCCGCCGTGCAGCAGGCCGCCTACGCCGGTCTCGCGGGCAAGCGCGGGGCGGTGGCCGCCCTGGACCCCGCCACCGGGAAGATCCTCGCGCTGGTCAGCAGCCCCTCGTACGACCCCGCCGTGCTCTCCGGCACGGGTACGAAGGTGAAGGACGCCTGGACGGCCCTGAACGCGGACCCCGCCCGGCCGATGCTCAACCGGGCGCTGCGCGAGACGTATCCGCCCGGCTCCACCTTCAAGATCGTGACGGCGGCGGCCGCCCTCGACGCGGGCGTGGTCACCGATGTGGACGCGCCGACCCGCACCCCCGACCCCTACCCGCTGCCCGGGACCAGCACCCTGCTGCCGAACGCGGGCACGGGCTGCGAGGACGCCTCGATGGCGGAGGCGGTGCAGTGGTCCTGCAACACGGTGATGGCGAAGATCGGCGTACAGGTCGGGCTGCGCGGGATGGTGGAGGCGGCGCGGCGCTTCGGGTTCAACGGCGGCGAGGGGCTGCGGGTCCCCTCGTGGGTGTCCCGGTCGAACTTCGACACCGACATGAGCCAGGACCAGCTGGCCCTGTCCGCCATCGGGCAGTTCAACACGAAGGCCACCCCGCTCCAGATGGCGATGGTGGCGGCGGCGGTCGCCAACGGCGGCGAGGTCACGTACCCCTACCTGGTGGAGCGGACCACGCAGGACGACGGCTCCCAGGTCCGGCGCGGCGACCGGCGCAGCCTGGGCCGGGCGATGAACCCGGCCACCGCACTGCGGATGCAGGAACTGATGGTGAACGTGGTGGAGAACGGGACCGGACGCAACGCCGCGATCCCCGGCGCGGTGGTCGGCGGCAAGACCGGCACCGCGCAGCACGGGGTCGGCAACGCGGGGACCCCGTACGCCTGGTTCATCTCCTGGGCCAAGGCCGAAGGCGCGCCGCTGCCGCAGGTGGCCGTCGCGGTGGTGGTCGAGGACGCGTCGGCCCACCGGGGCGACATCAGCGGCAACGGCGCGGCGGCGCCGATCGCACGGGCCGTGATGGAAGCGGCCCTGTCCGGCTGACGACAGGACTTGGCCGTCTCTTCGGATCCTGCCGGGCCCGCGACGCCCGGCACCGCACCCGGCCACGTTGCCGGGCACGGCACCGGACGCCGCGGGCCCGGCCGACAAGATCCGAAAGTGATGGCCTAGGGGGCGTCCTCGCCCTCCCGGATGGCGGCCTCGACCTCCGAGACCCGGGCCGACTCCTCTGCCGCGAACCGCTCGCGGTCGAGGGCCTCGGCGATCTCCTCGTCCTGGCTCATCAGCAGGTCCAGGTTGGAGTCGCCCATGTCGAAGACGCCCAGGTCCAGATAGGCCCGCTGGAGCCGCTCGCCCCACAGCCCGATGTCCTTCACGCACGGCACGATCCTGCTGAACAGCAGCCTGCGGAACAGCTGCGTGAACTCCGACTGCTCGCTCAGCCGCACCGCCTCCGCGGCCGGGATGCCGAAGTTCTCCAGCACCTCCACCCCGAGCAGCCGGTCCCGCATCAGGTAGCAGCCCTCGATCACGAACTCCTCGCGCTCGCGCAGCTCGGCGTCCGTCAACTGCTTGTAGTAGTCGCGCAGCGCCATCCGCCCGAAGGCCACGTGCCGGGCCTCGTCCTGCATCACGTACGCCAGGAGCTGCTTCGGCAGCGGCTCGGCGGTCGTGTCGCGGATCATGCCGAAGGCGGCCAGCGCCAGTCCTTCGATGAGCACCTGCATGCCGAGGTAGGGCATGTCCCAGCGGGAGTCGCGCAGCGTATCGCCGAGCAGCCCCTGGAGGCTGTCGTTGATCGGGTACAGCATCCCGACCTTCTCGTGCAGGAAGCGCCCGAAGATCTCGGCGTGCCGGGCCTCGTCCATGGTCTGCGTGGCGGAGTAGAACTTCGCGTCCAGGTCCGGCACCGACTCCACGATGCGCGCCGCGCACACCATCGCGCCCTGTTCGCCGTGCAGGAACTGGCTGAAGTTCCAGGAAGTGTAGTGCCGGCGCAGCTCGCCCCGGTCCTTCTCGCTGAGCTTGGCCCAGTGTCGCGTCCCGTACAGCGGCAGGGCCTCGTCGGGGGTGCCCAGCGGATCGTACGGGTCCACCTCGATGTCCCAGTCGATGCGCTTGCCGCCGTCCCACTGCTTGTCCTTGCCCTTCTGGTAGAGGGCGAGGAGCCGCTCGCGGCCGTCGGCGTACTCCCAGGTGAAGCGGGCGGAGCCGGAGGCGGGGACCTGCCAGACCGTCTCGCCCGGGTTATCGGTGTAGAGCTCATGCGTCGACACTGACGCCCCCTCGTCTCACGTACTGCCGTGTGGGACCGGACAGTTGGCAGCGTCACACGTTGGTAGACACGGGGTCAACAAGTCGTGCGCGAGGGATTGACGACCTTGCTGACAGGCAGTCTCATAAGAAGTGACCGCCGGTAACTCGACGACGAGGTGTCCGAACCCATGACGACCCTGACCGAACGCGCCGCGCTCCAGGACGCCCTCGGCCTGCTCAAGGACCGCGAGCAGATAGCCGAGCGACTGCTCGAATCCTCGGCCAAGCACTCCTTCGACCCCGACAAGGAACTCGACTGGGACGCCCCGCCGATCGAGGGCAAGTACTACTGGCCGCCGGAACTGCTCTCCCTCTACGACACCCCGCTGTGGAAGAAGATGGGGGAGGAGCAGCGCATCGACCTCTCCCGCCACGAGGCCGCGGCGCTCGGCTCCCTCGGCATCTGGTTCGAGATCATCCTCATGCAGCTCATGGTCCGGCACATCTACGACAAGTCCCTGACCAGCAAGCACGTCCGCTACGCGCTCACCGAGATCGCCGACGAATGCCGCCACTCGATGATGTTCGCCCGCATGATCCAGAAGGCCGGCGCCCCCGAGTACCCGGTCTCCCGCCTCAACCACAACCTCGCGCGGATCCTGAAGACCGTCTCCACCACCCCCGGCTCCTTCGCCTGCACCCTCCTCGGCGAGGAGATCCTCGACTGGATGCAGCGCCTGACCTTCCCGGACGAGCGCGTCCAGCCGCTGGTCCGGGGCGTCACCCGGATCCACGTCATCGAGGAGGCCCGGCACGTCCGGTACGCCCGCGAGGAACTGCGCCGCCAGATGCTGACGGCCCCCCGCTGGGAACAGGAACTCACCCGGATCAGCTGCGGCGAGGCCGCCCGCGTCTTCTCACTGGCCTTCGTGAACCCGGCCGTCTACGACAACATCGGCCTGGACCGCCGCGAGGCCGTCGCCCAGGTGAAGGCGAGCGGCCACCGCCGCGAGGTCATGCAGAGCGGCGCCAAGCGGCTCACCGACTTCCTCGACGACATCGGCGTACTGCGCGGAGTCGGCCGGAAGCTGTGGAAGAGCTCGGGCCTGCTCGCGTAGCCCGTGCCGGGTGCCGGGTGCCGGGTGCCGGGTGCCGGGTGGCCGGGTGCCGGACCGCGGCGGTCCGCACCGTTGAGGATCGGGCCCGATCGACCGGACACCCACTCGGCCGACGCCCGCCGGGCTACCCTGCGGACATGACCGTACGCGCGTACCGCAGGCTGAGCGTCGAGGAGCGGCGAGCCCAACTCCTCGACGCCGCCCTCTCGCTGTTCGCGCACCGGGCGCCGGAGGAGGTCTCCCTCGACGACGTGGCCGAGGCCGCCGGGGTCTCGCGCCCGCTCGTCTACCGCTACTTCCCCGGCGGCAAGCAACAGCTCTACGAAGCGGCCCTCCGCTCGGCGGCGGACGTCCTCGAACTGTGCTTCGCCGAACCCCAGGAAGGGCCCCTGACCCGGCGCCTGTCCCGCGCCCTGGACCGCTACCTCGCCTTCGTCGACGAACACGACGCCGGCTTCGCGGCCCTCCTCCAGGGCGGCAGCGTCGTGGAGACCTCCCGCACGACGGCGACCGTCGACGGCATCCGGCGGGCCGCCGCCGAGCAGATCCTCTTCCACCTGGGCGTCCCGGCCCCGGGCCCCCGGCTGCGCATGATGGTCCGTACGTGGATCACCGCGGTCGAGGCGGCGTCCCTCATATGGATCGACGAGGGCAAGCAGCCGGAGGTCGACCGCCTGCGGGACTGGCTGCTGGACCAGTTCATCGCCCTGCTGACGGCCACCGCCGCCACGGACCCGGAAACCGCGGCCGCAGCCCGGGCCGCCCTCGCCCTGGAGTCCGCGGACGGCCCGGTCGGGGTCCTGGCCCGCCGGGTGATCCCGGTGGTGTCCGAGGCCGCCCACCTGCTGTGACACTGGTGGGGTGAGAAGCCAACCGACCCCGTTCGAGGGCGGGCCCATGGACGGCCGGGTCCTGCCCGTCCTCCTCGGCCCGACCGGACACCCCCCGAAGTGGTACGAGATCCCCGTCCCGGCGCCGGACGGCGGCCCGCCGACGGTGCTGCTGTACGAACGCGTTCCCGCGGGGTACTCCAAGCGGCTGGGCCTCCAGAAGGGCTGGAAGTACGACTTCCGCCCCGCGGCCACCAAGCCCAAAATCCGCTGGCCCTGGACAAAGCCCCCCAAATCCTGACCCGGCCCACTCGCGCGGCGGCAAGCGAGCCCGCGCATCGCGAGTTCCGGCGGTGAAGGGGGTCGGGCCGGGTACGGGGGCCGGGGGTGGGTGTGTGTCGGGGCGCTCCCCGCGGGGCGCCGAACGCACCGCCGCATGCCTTTCCGACCGCTCGTCACGTTCGGCGTCCGAGGAGACGCCCCGGCGCGCGCCCGCCCCCGGCCGCAGCCCGCGCTTCGCACCGCCGCCCCGATTCACCCCGCGCCCCCGCCCCCGCCCGCCCCCGGCCCCGCCCGCATCTCCGCCCCGGGCCCCCGGCCAGGACCGCTCCGGCCCTGCGGCCAGGCACGCCCCGCGGGTCCGCCCACGCACCCCCGACCCCGCGCCCGCGCATCGCACCGCCGCCCCGGGCCCCGGCCAGGACCGGACCGACCCCGCGGCCAGGCACGCCCCGCGGGTCCGCCCATGCACCCCCGACCCTCCGCCCGCGGCCCGCGCACCGCACCGCCGCCCCGGCCCCGGCCAGGACCGGCCCCGCGCCCGCGGCCCGGCTAGGAACCCGGGAGGGTGAGGACCGCCAAGCCCCCGCCCCCCTCCGCCGCGCGGAACTCCAGCCGCGCCCCGATCACCGCCGCCTGCCCCACCGCGATGGTCAGCCCCAGCCCGTGGCCCTTCCCGCCGCCGCTGCGGAAGCGCTGCGGCCCGTGCACCGCCAGGTATTCCGGGAACCCGTCCCCGTGGTCCCGTACGGTCACCACCGGCCCGTCCACCGTCAGTACCACGGGCGGCCGCCCGTGCTTGTGGGCGTTGGCCACCAGGTTCCCGAGGACCCGTTCCAGCCGGCGCCGGTCCGTCTCCACGTGGGCGTCCCGGACGACCACCACCTCCGTGTCCGTCCCGGACGCCCGCACCACCCGCCGTACCAGCCGCCCCAGCTGGTGCAGATCGCCCTCCACCACCTCGCTGCCGGAGTCGAGCCGGGAGATCTCCAGCAGGTCTTCCGTCAGCTGCCGCATCGTCCGGACCCGTTCGCGCACCAGCTCCGTCGGCCGCCCCTCCGGCAGCAGTTCCGACGCCGCGTGCAGGCCGGTCAGCGGCGTGCGCAGCTCGTGCGCGACGTCCGCGGTGAACCGCCGCTCGCTCTCCAGCTTCGACTGCAGGCTTCCCGCCATGGTGTCCAGCGCCGCCGCCACCGTCGCCACCTCGTCCTGGTGCCGCGCGGGGGTCCTGGTCCGCGGGTCGTCGACGCGTGCGTCGAGGTCGCCCTGGGTGATTCGCCGCGCCACCAGTGCCGTCTGGTGCAGCCGCCGGGTCACGCGGGTCACCGCGAACGCGCCCACCAGCAGCGTGCCGCCGATCGCCAGCAGTGAGGATCCGATGATCGCGTGGTCCAGCCCGCTGATGGTGCGGGCGCTCTGCCCGTAGTCCACGGCGGCCGCGAGCGCCCGGCCGTCGGCCGGGGCCGCCGCCCACATGGTCGGGCGGCCGCGGTGGTCCGCCACCAGAGTGCCCCGCCGCCCGCTCACGGCGAGCGCGCGCAGCTCCGGCGGCAGCCCCACCGGGTCCAGCCCCGCGCCGCGCGGCAGGGGTTCGCCGGCCTCGTACGCGAGCGTGACGTCGTGCAGTTTGCCGAGTGCCTTCTCCCGCGCCGTGGCCACCGTCTGCCGGGTCACCTCCACGTGCACGAGAGCGCCCAGTACAGCCGCCAGCGAGCAGCACATCACCACGATGAAGCACGCCGACTTCCAGGTCAGCGTGGCCGTCCAGGCGGGCAGCTTCAGGCGCTTCAGGTGCTTCGAACGCTTCAGCCGCGTCCCGAGCCCCGCCCGCCCGGGATGCCCCGCCGGCCCCGGCAGTCTCACGGCCGGCCCGGCCCGGGAGCGGGCTCCCGGTTCCCCGGGCCCTGCGGACTGCCGGGCACCCGTACGATCTGCTCGCGCGTCGGCAGCATGGTCAGCTGCTTCTCGTCCCAGGACCAGGCGGTGATCAGCTCGTATCCGTGGTTGCCGCTGGGCACCCGCAGGATCACGTCACGCCCGGCCAGTTCCACCGAGATGACCGTCTCCGTGGTCGCCATGATCCGGTTGAGCCGCCCGTCCGGGTCGGCCGTGTACACCCGTACGGACATCATCTTGTCGGGGAACTCGATGCCGACGATCAGCTCGTCCTTGCCGTTGCCCGTGAGGTCCCGGTAGTACGGCTTCTGCACCGGGCACGCCTCGGGATCCTCGTCGTCCCTCGCGTCCCTGTCCGTCGCGCACTCCCTGATCGCGGCCGCCGTCGCGGCCGGCATGCCGTCGGCGCCGACCTCGATGTTCGGATGGGCGCGCAGCTCCGCCTGGACGAGGGCCACCGGGTCGACGGCGTGCACGTCCTGGTCGTGGACGGGCGGGATCCCCTTGACGTACTGGGGCGGCGCCCCGCCCGGATCGGCGGGCGGTACGGAAGCCCCCCGGCGGTCGGGCCACAGGTGTACGGGCCCGCTCGCGGTCGGTGTGGACCCGGCGCTCACCAGCCCGCCGCTGTCCCCGCAGCCCGCCAGCAGCGGTACGAGGGCGAGGACCGGGAGCAGCGGGTACGCGGCCACACGCAGGCGCAACCTGTTCACAGCTCCTGTGCCCTCCTGCCCGCCGTCCGCCGACGCTCGAAAACGTTCGATCGCGTCAACCATATGCGGAGGTACATACCTTTTACCGCGAGACCGGGGGCAGCACAGCCGTCCGGGCCGTCACAGCAGCCCTGACCCCCGGCGGTCCCGGGTTCCCGGCCGTTCCGGCCGTCCCGGCCGTCTCCGCGCTCCCGGTGGTCCCGGCGCTCCGGGCCGTCCCGGCCGTCTCCGCGTCTCAGCCGTCCGTGCGCCCGCGCCGCAGCATCGCGAAGCCGAGCCCGGCGGCGCCGACGGCCGCGATACCGCCCGCGGCCGCGAGCAGCAGCACGCCCTCGCCCGGACCGTCCGCCAGGGTGCTCAGCCGCCGCCCGCCGCCGGCGCCTTCGGCGACCGTGCGGGTGCTCCCGGCGGCCGGCTGCTGCGCGGCCTGCGGAACGGAGGCCGGGACGACGTGCCCGCCGTGGGCCCCGGTGCGGGTCCCCGTCTTGTACCCGTCCCCGTCCACGGTGTGATCGGCGCCCGGGGCGGGGGCGTCGCCGACCCAGGAGGTCAGCCGTCCGGTGGAGTCCAGCGCGGCGTGCAGCTCCCCGGTGCCGCCGAAGCCGGTGACCCCGCCGTGGCTGGTCAGCGTCGCGGCCCGGGTGCCGTCGGCCGCCAGGATCTCGGCGTGGTAGCCGCCCTGCGTCGTGCGGTAGACCTTCGCCGTGGACGTCCCGTCCGCCAGCGAGAGGCTCTTGACGAGGCTCAGCTGCGGGGCGGCGGAGCGCGCGGACGAGGCCGCGGGCACCCCCTCGGCCAGGGCGGCGGCGGTGGGCAGCGCCAGCAGACTTCCGGCGCATGCGGTCACGGCGGCGGCGCGAACGAGAGTGCGGCGGCTGACGGTGCTCACGGAGAAGTCCTTCGGTGCTGGTCAGGGCCTGGGCCATCCAGGTGGGTCAAACCTAGGGCCCGGCCGTTGCGGCAGCGCCCCGGTCGTGTAACAGCGGAGTCGCAAGGTTCCGTCGGAGCCGTTACACATCCGAGGGATTGCCGTGCGGCGCCCCGGCTGCTCCCATGGACGGCGGGGGTGAGGGCGATGCGCGGACTCAAGGTACTGCCGAGCGGCCGGCCCGGCCGCGGCCGGCTGTATGTCAACCTGCCGGACGGGCAGGCGGTGGCCTGGTACGACCGGCAGGCCAACCGGATCAGCGTCCTCGCGGACGACCACCGCGAGGCGGTCCTGGCGGTGCTGCGGCCCTACCTGAGCGGGACGGTCTCGATCGGCCCGCCCCCCGTCCCCACCGCCGCCGACCTGCGGCGTCTCGCACTGCGGCCGGACGCGGACCTGGCCCCGAACCGTCCGGGGGAGACCCTGCTGGGGGAGCTGGAACACGGCCCGGCGGGCACCAGAGCCCGCCACCGGATGCGCCAGGACCTGACGGCGCAGCAGCGGATGGGCGACGTCTTCGACGCCCTGGAGCCCGACGGCTGGCGGATCCTGCACTGCGTCCCGCTGCCGGGGCTGGGCCGCCTCGACCACCTGCTCATCGGACCGGCGGGGATCTTCTGCGTGCGTACGGTCCCCGGCCGCCGCCAGCGCGCGGTGGTCGGTGACCTCCTGCTCACGGTGGGCCGCACCGAGCCCCGCCCCGAACCGCGTTGGATCCGCGGCGCGGCGGCCTGCGCGAGGGCGGCCCTGTCGGCGAAGGTCACCCCGGCGCTGGCGGTGGTCGACGCCTCACGCGTCGAGACGGCCCCCACGGTGCGCGACATCCGCATCCTCCAGGCGCCGACCGTCGGCCCGACCCTCGCCGCCTTCCCCACGACACTGAAACCCCCGGAGATCGACGCCCTTTTCGCCCGAGCCCGAGACTCCGCGACCTGGCTCCACCCCACCCGCCCCGGCCCGGGCGGCGTTTGAGGCGCGGGGCTCCGGGGGCGGAACCCGATTCCGGGGGAGGCCCGGGCGGAGGGGCTTCCCACCCCACCGCCGTGGTCAGGCAGAGGTCCGCTTCCGCGGCGTGGCCGCCTTCTTGGACGCCCCGGCCCCTGTCTTCTTCGCGGCCGCCGTCTTGGCCGTGCTCTTCGTGGCCGCCGTCCTGGACGTCGACTTCGACGCCCCCGAAGCCGACTTGCCCGCCGCGGACTTGCCCGCGGCGCCCGCGCCCGTGGCTTTCTTCTTCGTCGCGGAGGCCGCCGTCTTCTTCGCCGAAGCAGCCGTCGACTTCTTCCCGCCCACCGCCTTCGGCGCAGCCGCCGCCGCACCGGTACCCGTCCCCGCACCCCGGCCCGTACCGGCCTTCCGCCGAATCGGCGTCACCTCGGCCTCCGCCTCGTCGGAGCCCTCCGCCCCGCCCTCCCCGCGGGAGGCCTTCGCCGCCCGCACGCTCTTCTCCAGCGCCGCCATCAGGTCGATCACCTGACCGCCGGCCGGCTCCACCACGGCCTCCGTCGGCTCGAACGCCCCGCCCGACTTGGCGACGATCATCGCCTCCACGGCCTCCCGGTAGTCGTCGTGCAGCGAGGCCATCTCCACCTCGCCCAGCGTCGCCATCAGCGCGTCCGCGAGGTCCAGTTCGGCGTCCCGGACGGACACCGTGCCCTCCGGAGCCACCCCCTCCGGCGCCCGGATCTCGTCCGGCCAGAGCAGCCCGTGCATCGCGATCACGTCGTCCACGACCCGCAGCATCCCCAGCCGCTCCCGCCCCCGCAGCGCGTACTTGGCGATCGCGACCTTCCGGCTCCGCTTCAGCGCCTCCCGCAGGAGCGTGTACGGCTTCGCCGCCGTCGCCCCGTTCGCCGCGAGGTAGTACGCCGCGTCCATCTGCAGCGGATCGATCTCCTCCGCAGGGACGAACGACATGATCTCGATGGTCTTCGCGGTCGCCAGCGGCAGCTGCGCCAGGTCCTCGTCCGTGATCGGGACGATCGACCCGTCGGCCTCCTCGTAGCCCTTGCCGATCTCGGCGCTCGGCACCTCCTCCCCGTCCAGCTCGCACACCTTGCGGTACCGGACGCGTCCGCCGTCACTCACATGGATCTGGCGGAAGGAGATCGAGTGGCTCTCGGTGGCGTTCACGAGCTTGATCGGGATGCTGACCAGGCCGAAGGAGATCGCCCCGTTCCAAATGGATCGCACGGTTCCTCCCGTTTCGTGGCAATCTCATCGTATGACGCCGATCACCATGGTGGAGGGCCATCGCATCGCGCTCAGCAATCTCGACAAGGTCCTCCACCCGGAGACCGGCTTCACCAAGGGCGAGATGCTGCACTACTACGCCACCGTCGCGGGCCCGCTGCTCGCCCACATCCACGACCGGCCGGTGTCCTTCCTGCGCTATCCCGACGGGCCGGACGGCCAGCTCTTCTTCACCAAGAACCCGCCGCCCGGCACGCCCGACTGGGTGAAGACCACCCCCGTGCCCCGCTCCGAGGACCTGTCCGCCGCCCAGGTGGTCGTCGCAGACCTGGCCACCCTCATGTGGTCCGCCAACCTCGTCGTGGAGTTCCACACCCCCCAGTGGACCGCCGGCCACCCCGGCCTCGCCGACCGGCTGGTCCTCGACCTCGACCCCGGCCCGCCCGCCACCGTCGTCGAGTGCTGCACCACCGCGCTCTGGCTGCGCGAGCGGCTCGCCGCCGACGGCCTGCACGCCTACGCCAAGACCTCCGGCTCCAAGGGCATCCACCTGGCCGTGCCGCTGGAGCCGACCCCGTCCGAGCGGGTGTCCGCGTACGCGAAGCAGCTCGCCCAGGAGGCCGAGCGCGAGCTCCCCGACCTGGTGGTGCACCGCATGGCCAAGGCGCTGCGCCCCGGCAAGGTCTTCGTCGACCACAGCCAGAACGCCGCAGCCAAGACCACCGCCGCCCCCTACACCCTGCGCGCGCGGGCCCGGCCCACCGTGTCCGCGCCCGTCTCCTGGGCGGAGGTCGAGGCCTGCCGGACCGCGGCCGGCCTGGTCTTCCTCGCCGACGACATCGCACCCAGGCTCGCCCGCGACGGGGACCTCTTCGCCCCGCTGACCGACCCGGGGCAGGCCCGCCCGCTCCCGGGGGCCCGGCCGTGATCCGCGTCGCGCTGGCCGCACCCGTACGCACGCTGCCGCGCGGGGCCGGACTGGCGTACGAGCCGAAGTTCGACGGCCACCGGCTCGTCGTGCTGCGCTCGGCGACCGACGTGACGCTCCAGGCGCGCTCCGGCCGCATCGTGACCAGCGCCTTTCCCGATCTGGCCGCGGCCGCACTGCAGTTGCCCGCCGATACGGTGCTCGACGGCGAGGTGGTGGTCTGGCACGCGGGCCGGACCGACTTCGCGCTGGTGCAGCGGCGGGCCGCGGCCACCGCCGCGCGGGCCGCCGTACTGGCGCAGCGCCTGCCGGCCTCGTACGCCGCCTTCGACGTCCTCGAACTGGCCGGGCTCGACCTGCGCGCCCGCCCGTACGAGCGCCGCCGGGCCCTCCTCGTCGACCTGCTCCTGCCGCTCGGGCCGCCGCTGCAGCCCGTACCGATGACGACCGACCCGGAACTGGCCGCCACCTGGTACGAGACGCTCCCGGCCAGCGGCATCGAGGGCCTCGTCGTCAAACGGCTCGACCAGGCCTACCCGGCCGGGCGGCGGGGCTGGCAGAAGCTGCGGCACACCGACGTGCGGGACGCGGCGGTGGTCGGCTACACCGGCACCCCGCGCCGGCCGCTCGCCCTGGTACTGGTCCTGCCCGTCGGGGACGAGACCCCGCTCGTGTCGAGCCCGCTGACGGCGGCGCTGCGCACGGAGGTGGCCGCCGAGGTGGCCGCCCGCGGGGCGGCCTCGCCCTCCCTGGCCACGGTCACGGCGATCGGGTTCGGGGACGTCCCCTTCCGGGCGCTGGACCCCCCGCTGACGGCGGAGGTCCGGCACACCTCGGCCCGGCACCCGCCGCCGGAGGTGCTCCGGCTGCGGACGGATCTCTGACCCGCGCGGGAGGCGCGGGTCAGAGGCCGTCGAAGTGGTGCGTCAGGCGTGTGCGCCGCGCCCGGCGTCCGGCGGAGACCCCGGCTGTGGATGCGGTCCCGGGCCCTCCGGCAGCTTGTATCCGGACTCCCGTTCCGCCCGGACCTCGTCCGGATGGGCGGAGGTGGTGGAGCCGAAGTTCCCGTAGCCCTGCATCTCGTGCGGCCGTAGACCCCCCTCGGGGATCTCCACCTGGTCCCGCTCCTCGCGGACCTCGTAGACCGCCCCGCCCTCCGGCAGGTGGGGCTGGCTCTCGGCGGTGGGCGGGGGTGGCTCGTGATTCCGCACCCTCTTGCCCAGCAGGAAGCCGCCCAGCAGGAAGCCGGCGACGAGGATGCCGACGACCAGGAACCAGGCGATGTCGGCGAGGGTCGCGTCCACGCTCAGGGTCGTGTCCATACGGACCATGTTCCCGCACGCAGGTCCGAAATGCTCCGCTATGGCCTGGATGCCTTGGGCCATCCGGGGTACACGCCTGGTGCGCGTACCCGCCGAACGAGAAGGAGGCCGACCATGCCCCGCGGATCGTCCCCGAAGCGCGAGCGACAGTACGAACACATCAAGGAAGGCCTGGAGGAGCGCGGCGAGCCGGAGAAGAAGGCGAAGGAGATCGCCGCCCGGACCGTGAACAAGGAACGGGCCCGGGCCGGCGAATCCCGGACGGCGAGCAAGGAGTCACTGGAGGACATCTCCTCGTCCCGGCGCGGGGGCCTGCACTCCCACTCGGGCGCGCAGGGCCCCACGTACGAACAGCTCTACGCCGAAGCCCGGCGCCGCAACATCCACGGCCGCTCGGACATGAACAAGACGCAGCTCAAGCGCGCCCTGGGGAGTGACGGTCCCGGCTAGGCGTTGATGGGCCCGTCGGCGTCCCGCAGGGCGCCGGCGGCCTTGCGTTGCCCGAGCGCCCCCAGGATCTCCGCGCAGATCGCCAGCGCGGTCTCCGCCGGGGTACGGGCGCCCAGGTCCAGGCCGATCGGGCCGTGCACCCGAGCCAGTTGGGCCTCGGTGACCCCGGCCGCGAGCAGCCCCTCCCGCCGCCGGGCCGTGGTCTTGCGGGAGCCCAGCGCGCCGACGTACGGCACCTCCTGGGTCAGCGCCACCCGCAGCGTCGGCACGTCGAACGACTCCTCATGGCTCAGCATGACCAGGCACGCGGCGTCCCGGCGCGCCTCCAGCACCTTGCCGGCCTCCTCCGGCCCCGTGACCAGTACGGCCTCCCAGCCCAGCAGCAGCGACTGCCGCTCGATGATCTCGGCCAGCTCGCCGCCGCCGCCGATGACCACGTACGGGGACGACGGGAACGCCTCGACCAGCACCAGCCCCGACTCCGCGTACAGCGCGTCGCGCCCGGCCCGCCGGGTCGCCAGCAGTTCGCCCGCCCGCCGCCCGGCATCGTCACCGGGCGCGTCCGTGGCCCGTACCACCTCACTGGTGGCCCGGTCGGCGGCCTCGTTCAGCCGGGTCACCAACGCCACCCCGACCCCGTCGCCGAGCAGCTCCCACCACTCCGCCGGGATCGCCGCGAGCGGCTGCAGCAGCACCTCGGCCTGCCCGCCGCAGGTCAGCTTCGCCTCCACGGCCTCGGCCGCGCGCACCGACACCTCGCACACCCGCGCCGTGACCCCGGCCGGCAGGGCCGCGACCTCGGCGGCGAGCTCAGCGTCGAAGACCCCGCGGTACAGGGTCCCCACGCACTCCCCCCGCGCATCGACGAGCAGGGCCCCGGCAGGATCCCGCGGCCCGAAGCCCTGCTCGGTCACGGGCCGGGCCAGATACCCGGCCCGCCCCTCCGCCGCCCACCGCCGCGCCGTCTCCACCAGCTCACGCATCCGCGCCGCCCCTTCTCGATCGTCAGAGCCCGCCACACGGCACTTGGCCGGCGGCGCCATGCAGCCTCACCCCCAACGTACGCACGCACCCCGCACCTACCCACCCCCCAAATCCCACAGACCCCGCCCCACTTCCCTCGTACGGACCACCGGAACCGCCCAGGTCCACGCGGACTCGGTTCCGCCCCGGGTTGACGCCCGTGTCACCCGTTCTGCGCCGAACCGTGCCCTCGTGGACAGCCGGTCAGTCGCTATCTCGCCGGGCAGGCGATATCAGGGATTGCGCGTCTACGGCGACAGATGCATGTATGTGGATGGTTCGCGGAGGGCGGCAGCAGCCCCTTCCAGATCTGCCAGGCGGGCTGCGAGCGTGGCCTCAGCCAGGCGGGGCGGCAGTGCCGCGCTGAATTTCAGGCCGGACAGTGCCCGGAAGTCCACCGCTGGTAGACATAGCTGTTCACCGGCTACCTTCCGAGCCTTCGCCCACTCCTGGGGCGTGATGTCCTCCCGCAGGCGCAGGTATGCCGCGTTTGGACGCTGCAGTGGATCGGCGGCCGAGCCGAGGCTGGCCGCGAGCGTGGCGTTGGCGCGGTAGCCGCCCCAGGTCCACCAACGGACATTGGTGTCATGGCCTCCTCTGACAATGACGGACCGCTCGGGGTGGACCAGCTTTGCGTTGCGCTCGCGTGTTAGTGCGAGGGCATTCTCGGCCCGGCGGGTGAGTGCAACCTGCGGGGTTACGTCGAGCAGCACCTCCCGGACCGCGCGAGTGAGTTCGTACGAGGTGGCGCGCGCCAGGCCTAGACCAGCCCAGCGCGCCCGCCCCCCACCGTCCACCGGCTCTACGAAACAGCGGCGCCGTGACCAGTCGATGTACGTAACCTGCCAGCTGCGCCCCGCGAGCAGCAGCCTTCGCGGGCCGGCCACTTCCTCGGTGAGCAGTGAGGGGTCGGTGGTCCCGATTTCCGTTCGCCCGGCCAGCACCGTGAACTCGGGAGCCGACGTGAACACGGCTGTCAGATCCATGAAGTGGCGGTAGCCGAACCGCTTCTCGGCCTTCGGTCCGATGAACAGCATGCCGCCGTCACTGTCCAGATAGCCCTCCGCGACGAGGTGCCGTACGACCGGCTCCGCGGCCGGTCCGAACGGGCCGAGGCCGCCCCACCACTCCCGCCACAGCTGGTCGCCGACCCGGTGCTCCTGCAAGCAGAGCGCAAGGATCTGCTGCGCGGCGATGTGCCGGGGCTCGGGCGGCGCGGTCACGGGTTCCACCCAGCCGCGCCCCCAGAGCAGGAGCAGCGCCGACGCGGCGAGGAGCCCGCCCTCGTCGAGGGCCAGGAAGAGACAGTTACGGGACGAGCCCGGCCTGCGTCCGGTGCGGCCGAGGCGCTGCAGGAAGGAAGCGACCGTACTGGGTGCGTCGATCTGGATGACTCGGTCCAAGTCTCCTACGTCGATGCCGAGTTCCAGCGTGCTGGTGGAGACGATCACGCAGTCACGGGCCTCGGCGAATGCCTCTTCAGCCCGTCGCCGCTCATCGGCGGAGAGCGAGGCATGCGAGAGGAAGGTGGTAACGCCCTTGGCACGCAGGCTGGCGCCGAGCTCCTCCACCTGCTTACGTGATTCACAGAACACCAGCCGCTTCTCACCGCGGTGGAGCGCCGCGATCACCGTGGCGGCATTGGCGAGCGAGCCCACGTAGTCGAGCTGGACGTCACCGGGGGGCGGAAGCGCGGGCGACTCCTCGCGAAGGTGCGGGGCGACGACCTGGGAGGGCCGTTTGCCGGCCCCCGACCCCTGCAGCCAGCCGAGCAGTTCCTCCGGATTGCCGACGGTGGCCGACAGTCCGACGCGCTGGACCGGCTGTCCGACGACCCGCTCCAGCCGCTCCAGTACTGCGAGCAGGTGCCATCCGCGGTCATCCCCGGCGAACGCGTGTACTTCGTCCACCACGATCGCGCGCAGGCCCGAGAAGAACGAGCGGTGGTCGACGTTCGCGCTGACCAGCATCGCTTCCAGGGACTCAGGGGTGGTCAGCAGGACATCGGGCCGCTCGCGCAGAATCCGCTTGCGCTGCCCTTGGGGCACGTCGCCGTGCCAGAGTGCGGCAGATCGCCCCAGCCATGAGGTGTAGGCCTCGAGTCGTGGCAGCAGGTTGTTGAGCAGCGCCTTGAGTGGGCAGACGTACAGCACTGATGTGCCGGTCCACTGCTCCTGGGCCATGCGCGACAGGAGAGGGAAGGACGCGGCTTCGGTCTTTCCGCCGGCGGTGGGGGCGAGCAGTACGGCATCCGATCCGTCGAGCAGCGGCTCGATGGCTTCCCGTTGCAGGGGACGCAGTCCGGGCCAGCCCAGCGTGTTGACGATGTGGTGGAGCAGCCCGGGATGCAGCCGGTCCAGCGGATCGGGGCTCTCGGTCACGACAGCTCCAGCTCGACCTCGTCGGCGCTGCCGGCCGCAGCGTTGCGTTCCACCTCGCTCATCTCCGACCCACTCATGGTGAGTGCGTAGTGCCGACGTGGGTCGAAGTCCTCGAACTGGTCAATACGGTCAAGCACATCGCCGACCAGCTTCTTCAGGAACAGCCGGGGGGCCACCCCTACCTTGCCGCCCAGCGCACCGCCGACCGCACTCGCCAGGTCGGCGACGTACGCATCGTCCGCGGCCGCCAAAACCCGCTGAGGTGCGGCGGATCCGCTCGCATACAGGTCGCGGATGGTACGCCCGAGTGAGACCAGCGAGTCCTGTGTGAAGCCGGGGAGCCGCACCTGCACAGCGCGCGGGTTGTCGAAGCGCGGGTCCGTGGTGAAATCGGTGGCCAGCCGCTGGGCGAGCGGCGCGAGCCGCTGGACGCCCTGCTGCCCGTCGAAGAATGCGGGTGTTCCGGTGATCACGAGGTACAGGCCGGGGAACCGCCCTGAGTGGACCTCGTCGATGAGTTGCCGCAGTGCGTTGAGCGCTTTGTCGCGGGCATCGGAACGGACCCGCTGCAGCGTCTCGACCTCGTCCAGGACGAGGAACAGCCCCGAATGGCCCGAGTCGCGGAGCACGGTGAGGAGTCCCTGCAGGAAGCCGAAGGCTCCGAAGTGGTCCAGGTCGCCTCTCACCCCGGCGGCTCGGCGTGCGGAGGCGGCCACGTGCGGCTGGCCGCCCAGCCAGGCCATCACAGCCGATGCGGTCGCCTCGTCTCCTGCGTCCTGGGCCGTGCGGTAGCCGCGCAACGCGGCCGCGAACGAGGGCGCGTGCCGCGAGACCTCGGCCAGCCGGGCCGCCATCAACCGGTCCACCTGGCCTGCCAGCTCCTCGTCGGTCACCCCGGCAGCGAGAGCATGTTCCTCCAAGGTGTAGAACCAGGCGTCGACCACAGGCCGCAGGGCACTCGGTGGGAACCCGGGCGTCGCCAGCCGCTCGGTCAGCCGCCGGTACACGGTCTCCAGCTTGTGCAGGGGGGTCTCGGTCTCGGAGATCTGGATCTCGGCCACCGCGAAGTTCCGGCGCTTGGCACGCTCACCGAGCCACCTGGTGAAGAAGGTCTTGCCGGACCCGTATTCGCCGCGCACGGCCTTGAAGACGGAGGAGCCGGAGGCGACCGCATCCAGCTCCGCATCGAGCGCAGCCTCGAACCGGTCCAGCCCCGTTGCCAGCAGGTCCAGCCCCGATTCGGGTACGGCTCCGCGGCGCAGGGCGTCGATGACGTCACGGCGGCGCGCCGCGCTGACGGTGGCGGGGCGGTGGGGCTGTTCGGTGCTCACGGCACCAGTGTTTCATCCCGTGGTCAGGGGGCGGGCAGCCTAGGAGAAGCTGACCGAGGCCGAAAATAGCCGTTGACGCGAGACGAGGGCCGTTGGTGCAATTGCCTATTGCACATTTTACGCGCCATTGGTGGGGGATCGACGAGCGTGTCGCTTGACAGTCCACAGCTCAAGAAGCTGCTTCAGGATGTGGCCTCGGGAGCCCTTCAGCTTCCCGACTTCCAGCGTGAGTGGGTGTGGGACGACGAGCGGATCAAGGCGCTCATCGCCACCGTGACCCTCGACTATCCGCTGGGTGTGGTCATGGCGCTCCAGACGGGTGGCTCCACACCCTTCCGGGCCCGGCCGATCAACGGGACGGAGGGCTGCGATTCACGCACCCCCGACCTGCTACTGCTGGATGGCCAGCAGCGCATGACCTCGCTCTTCCAGGCGCTGTACCGCGACCAGCCGGTTGCGACGGTCGACGGCCGGGGCAAGGAGATGAAAGCCTGGTACTACATCGACATCGCCAAGGCCATCGGCTCGCCCGCCGATCGCGATGACGCGATCGTGTCGGTGCCCGAAAATCGCATCCTCACCACCGGACCGGCGCCGCGCGTCACCCTCGACGTGAGCACCATCGAACTCGAATGCGAAGCGGGCCTGTTCCCGCTCCACATCGTGTTCGACACCCAGCGCATCACAGCCTGGCAGAAGGCGTACGTCGACCGAGACGTCGCGAACTGGGGCCCCTGGTCTGAGTTCAAGGACCGCGTGCTCGACCACGTGCGGTCGTTCGTCGTACCCATGATCAATCTGCCGGTCGATACGACCATGGACGCTGTGTGCGCGGTGTTCGAGCGAGTGAACACCGGAGGCGTGCAGCTGAACGTCTTCGAGCTGCTCACCGCGACCTTCGCGGGCGACCAGGCGTATGTGGCCGAATTCGGCGACTACTACCATCTGCCGGCCGGCTGGGAGGCCATCAAGCAGCGGCTTGCGTCCCGGTACCCCGTGTTCGGAAGCCTGGAGCCGGGGCGGTCGGACGGCCTCAGCAGCAGCGACTTCCTGCAGGCCGTGGCACTCGTGCGCACCTGGGAGCTCAAGAAGGTGGGCAAGGCCACCACGGTCTCCTGCAAGCGTCGGGACCTGCTGAATCTCCCGCTCGCCGACTTCCGCAGACTGGCTCCCCGAATTGCCGATGCCTTCGAATGGATCGGGGGGTTCCTGGAGAAGCAGTGCATCGTCAGGACCGGCGACCTTCCCTATGCCTCGCAGCTCGTACCGCTCGCTGCAGTCCGCGCCATCGTCGGAGAAGAGGCCGACACCGCGGGCGGGGAGGAGCGGATCGACCAGTGGTACTGGAACGGCGTGCTCGGTGAGATGTACGGCCAGTCGACCGAAAGCCGCTTCTCTCGAGACGTGGAGCAGCTGGTTGCCTGGATCAGGCGCGAACCGAACGTGGTCCCGGACACCGTGACCGAGGCCGTCTTCGTCGACGACCGGCTGGACACCCTCACCACCCGCAACAGCGCCGCCTACAAGGGCATCTATGCGCTTCTCATCAGGCAGGGTGCGGTGGACTGGTTCTACGTCGACGGACCTCTCAAGGCATCTCAGATCGTCGCGCAGAACATCGACGTGCGGCAAATCTTCCCCAAGAACTGGGTCGCCGCGAACGCGCCACGGCACGCCAAGCATGTGAACTCCATCGTCAACAAGACGCCATTGTCGTTCCGGGTCAGCCGCGGCATGGTCGGGGTTCCGAAGTCGTACCTGAAGAGTCTCCAGCTGGAATCCGGCATGCGCCACCCCGAGTGGTTCGACGATGTGATCGCGACCCATTTGATTGATCCCGCGCTGCTGCACGAGTCGGACTTCGACCAGTTCTATGAAAATCGAGCTAAGCAACTGCTCGATCTCGTGCAGAGTGCGATGGGTAAGCGCACCGTGTACCGCGACGCCCCGGGCCGGTGAGGGCACGATGACACAGACCCCCTCGACGACTGACATCGCAGCCCTGAAGGGCAAGTCAATCTATGTGAGGGAACTCCTCACACTCTTCGGGCTGAGCAACCGCGACGACCAGGCCGTAATGGTGGTCAAGCAGGCCTTGAAAGACGCAGGGCTGACAACCGTCCCGTCCTTCGCCACTTGCGGTCATGGCATACCTCTGCACATTCAGGTCCAGGAGGCCGTTGCGCCGGCCGATGCAGTGATCGACGCCGAATCGGATGAAGGCGAGGAAGAGGACCTTCCGGCGGGTGCGCTTCCGCAGCAGGCCATGAGGGTGGGGGACATGCTGGTCGGCTCGAGCGGCTTCGTCTCGCTCGAGCCGACGGCGCAGCTCGTCCAGGCCACCTATCTCATGCGGGAACACGGGTTCTCCCAGCTGCCGGTGGTGGAGTCCACCACCCTGCACGGAGTTGTTACCTGGAAGTCGGTCGTCAAGCTCTACGAGACCAACAAGCCGCTCACGCTGGCCAACGCCCTCGAAACGGACGTGCCCGTGGCCGAGGAGCAGCACGACTTCTTTTCGATCCTGCCCAGGATCAGCGAGAAGGGCTACGTGCTGGTCAGGGGCAGCGACGGCGCCTTCAAGGGGATCGTGACGGCATCGGATGTCACCGAGCGCTTCACCGTCACTGCCCGCCCGTTCTTCATGGTCGGCGAGATCGAACTCCGGCTGCGCAAGTGCCTGGGTGCGGTCATCGCTCCCGAAGCCATCAAGGCCGTGCAGACACGCAAGAAGACCGGTCTGGTCGCCGACCTGACGCTCGGTGCATACGTAGTGCTGCTGGATTGCCAGCAGAGCAAGGACCAGCTGAGGCTGAGGGCCGAGCAGAACTGGGCCGACCTCAAATGGGACGGGGTGGACCGGGTCATGTTCGTGCGCCAGCTCGCCCAGGTGCGTGACATCCGTAACCGCATCGCCCACTTCGATCCGCAACCGCTGCCCGAGACGAAGGCCGAGGATCTGCGGAGGTTCTTGCAGCTTCTGCGGGATTACGTCCCGGACCTCTGACCGTGCCTGGGTTGTGGGCTTGCCTCCTGGCGAGCCCACAACCCATAGCACCTACCCCAGCTCGAACTGCTCCCGCAGCAGCGCAAGGTTGAGGCGCAGAGTCCGACCGTCTTGCAGGGTTTCCAGCACTTGCACGCCGTCGTAGTTGAGCAGCTGCCGTAGAACGGCGGCGAAGCCCTCTGGGCGTCGTGGCGGCTTGATACCCACCCGCTGGGCCAGCGCGGACATGGGGAGCGTCCCGCTTGCTTCGAGCAGGGCGCGCAGCGCTCGTTCGACCTGTACCGAAGTCGGTTTGTTCACCAGCATGCCGAGCTGGGCCTTGTAGATCTCCGATGCCAGTAGTCCGCTGACCAGCGCATCGTCAGGCGAGACCAACTCCACGGACAGCAAGGCGCCGTCGGCCGACGGTGTCGAGGGCGGTACCAGCGCCACATCGAACAGCGAGTCGTGGCTCTTGGCCAGCTCGGCCTCTGCCTTCGACTGCCTGCCGGTACCGGACTTCGTGGGTGCTGGTGCAGGAACATGAACGGCCACCGCAGCAGCTTCTGGACGTCCCACCTGCGGCTCCCACCAAGCCGGCCGCTGGCTGCCCAGCTCCCGCCAGCCCTTCGGCGGCGCCGCCCCGAACGGCAGGAAGGCCAGCACGGGAATCGTGAACTCCGAGAGTGCGGCGCCGCCGTGGTAGCCGGCCCGCTGCGAGCTGTAGCGCGCGTCCGCATCCCACAGGGCAATGATCTCGCCGCCCGGCTCGGGCGCCACCACGCGGGGCCCGGACAGCCGTACCTCTGCCTCGGCGAGGGGTTCCCCGGTTTCAGCAGCTCGCCGGTGGCGGGCCGATTCCATGCTCGGGGCCGAAACCCGGTACCCGTGCCGGTCGACGACGTGCCCGTGGTCGCTGGTCAGGACCACGGCCCTCCCCTGCCGTGCGGCGTAGCGCAGCAGGTCGCGCAGTGCTCCTATGTCGGACAGTCGCCAGGCACCGTCGCCGAGCTTGTGCTCACTGGAGAGCCTGTCGTCGACCGTGTTCAGCACGACCGCGACGTGTGTCTCGTCGCCTTCCAACGCCGCGAGCAGCTCGGGGCCCAGCCAGTCACCGCCACTGTCGGCCCGCAGGTCGTCCTTGTGGAAGACAGCTGCTTTCTGCTCGCCCCAGAAACGGTGCGCCGGGAACAGCCGCTTCTCGTCCTTCTGCGAGCCGAGCGTCAACCGTGCCGCGAACAGTGAGGTCCGCGAGACGGCCGTGACGGTGGGCAGAGCGGCCGCCATGCCACGACGGCGCGGAATGTCCTTGGTCCGGCTCTCGGGCAGCGGATCGTACTCGGCCCAGCTCTCGCGGAGTTCCTCGCCGAGTTCGGCGGCGATGGCGGCGCTCATCCCGTCCAGCACCAGGAGCAGCAGACGCCGCTTCTTGTCCTTCACCAGCGGCGCGATGACCTCCGGCAGGAACGTCTCCACCGTCAGCATCGAGCCCGCACCTTGGGCGCCCTCGGTCCGTACCGCCAGCGTCCGCGCGAAGGCCCGGTCGATGGCCCGCCTCTTGTCCCGTACCTTGCCGCACACAGCGTCGTACGCTGCCTTCAGCTCCGGCTCGGTGTCCCCGCCCGCCTGGACATGCTCCAGGGCCATGTCCACCCAGCCGGTCTCGCGCATGTGCCGGGCGACGGCCTCGGCCACGTGGGGCACGTCGGTGTCCGGCCCGTCCGCCAGCCACTGCGCCAGGCGCCCGGCCATGGTGACCCGCTCGATACGGACCGCCTCGTCCTGCCGAGACGCCAGCCTGTGATCCCGTAGCGCGTCCAGTGATTCATGCACCTGTGGCGCAGCACCGGAGCGCAGTGCCACACCGGCATCGGCGAAGCGTGCCTCCAGCCCTTCCCGGAGTACGGGGCTACGGCGACCGGCCGCCTCCGCCCCGAACTGCCGCATCAGGGAGGTGGCCCGGTCCAGCACGGTCGCGGACATCCGACGCGCGTCGTACGGGGCGTCGCCGCCGTCCGCGTGCACGGACCGGTCGGTGAGCAGCAGACCGGAGACGAACTCCTCGCAAGCACGCCCGAAGGCGGCGGCCAGCACGTCGAGCGCCTCGCCCCGGACCTCGGACTCCTCTCCGAACCAGCGCTCGGCCCGGCCGCGGGCCCGGTAGACCTCCGCGTCGGCCTGTGGGTCGGCGTGGCTCCACAGAGCCGCGCACAGCAGCCCGAAGGCCACGGCGTCCGGCCCGTGCTCGGCGCTCACCAGTGCGAACAGTGCCTGGCCGGCCTTCCCACCCTGTTCGTCCTCCGCGAGGAACTCGGCGAGCCCCTTCCGCTCGTCGATCCGGAGCGCGAGAAAACGGTCCGGTCCGCCGGGCTGCAGGGACCAGCACAGCAATGCGGGTACGTCGACCACGTCCGCCTGCGTTCCGGTGGCGGGATGGTCGGGGTCGTAGCGGCCGATGCCCAGCCGTCGCAGCGCCAGCTTGGCGAGGGTGTCCCGGCGCTCCAGCATGCCGCCGGCCACCGCCGGCCATCCGCCCGGTGGTGCGGCGTCCAGGAGCGCTTCCGCGGCCCAGTTGGAGTTCAGCAGGCGCGGATCGGTGTCGGCTGCGGCGAAGGTCTCGCGTACGACGTCCCACGTGTCGACGGCGTTGACCCGGTGTTTGTAGACCTTGGCCAGGACGTCGGGTCCCAGCTCCGACTCCTCCCGGTCCACGAGGATGGTCAGTACCTCGGGGCCGGTGGCCCCGGGGGCCAGGTGAGCGAGGACCTCCTCGTACACGGCGAGCGGCGAGGGCGCAGCGGCTACGCGGGCGCGCCGGTTCTCCCCCCAGACCACCTCGGACGGGCCGTCCCACTGAGGCGCGGCGCGCAGCAGCACCGCGCGCCGCTTGGCGGATGCCCGGAGGCGGGGCTGGGCCGCCAGGTACTGGGTGATGGTGGCGGCGTTGAGCCGTACCGCGCTCGTCGTTGCGGTACGGGTCGGGGACGACGTCGGCACCGGCGCCTCGGGGGTCACTCGACCACCCGCCAGCTGATCTCGACCGTTGCGTTCGGCTCGGCGGCCAGCAGGTCGGCCAGCTCGGCGTGCAGCTCGGCCACGGCCTGCGCCGCCTTGGTCCGGCCACCGCCGGAGCGGCGCGAAGCCCGGCCGGTACCGGTGCCGGTGGGGTGGGTGGTGGGCACCGGAGGCCGGCTGGTCTCGGTGTTGAGGTCGATCTCGTTGGGGTTGCGCGGTAGGTCCGGCGCGGGCGTCGGCTCGGCGGGGGGCGCTGTCCGGGCAGGGGCGGCAGCCGCCTCGGCGCGGTCGAGGACGGTGTGCATCGCCCCCTCGGCGTCGGACAGTGCATCCTCCAGCTTGGCCGTGCGCTGATCGGCCCGTGCAGCAGCGTGCAGGGCTTCGAGCACGGCTTCGCCGGCCGTCCCGTACTTGTGCGCGCGCTCCAGAAGCTTCCAGGGCCCTACGAGCAAGGCTGAGGCAACGGCCCGCGCCTGCTTGACCGAGGTGCTGTACCGACTGGCGGGTACCCCGCGGAGGTCGAAGGAAGCGAAGGCGGTGATGATCTGCTTGGCAGCAGAGGAGGCACCGGACGGGCCCTGCTCCAGCCCCGACAGCTCGTGCAGCAGGTCGCGTGAGCGCCGGGCCAGGGCCAGCCGTCCGTCCTCGATCGTGCTGTCCAGGCCGAGCAGGACGGAGTGGCTCTCCAACTGGGTCACGAGCGCGTCCACGTCGTCGCGGTATTTCCTGGCCGCGCTGGTGATCTGCCGGGCGAACTGGCCGACCAGTCGGCCGCGGCGCAGGGTCGGCGCGCTGTCGCCGAAGATGTCCAGGAAGCGGCGGCCCGCCTCTTCCCATACCTCCGCCTCCGGCAGCGGCTGGGAGCGCAGCGCATCGATCGGCTTGATGCTGGCGGGCTCGGGCGCGGGATCCAGCGGCGATCCGCCCCGCACCCACACCCGGTCGTCCATCTCCGCGTACGCGGCGATCACCAGGTTGGCGAGCAGTGGCTCCAGCCCCATCGGCTGGGGCCGGTCGATCCAGTCGGTGAGCTGGACGACGGTCAGGTCGCCGTGGCCGCCCTCGGCGCGTGCCTGCAGCGCGAAGTGCTCCACCCAGCGGGTAGAGAGGCGGAAGTACGCCTCCTTCTGCTGGCCCAGCTGGAGCGGTTCGGCTAGGCGCCGCATCGAGATGCGGTCCTTGGCCGGGATCTCGGCCTGCCGGTCGCCGGCCTCGGAGGCGGCGCGGATGTGACCGAAAACGGTCCGTACGTCGGCGGCCTTGAAGGCGGTGTGGGTGTTGTCGGGGTCGAGGTCCGGGTGCGCGGGGAACTGCTGGGCCAGCAGCTTCGAGGCGATGTGCCGGGCGGCGTCGGCGAGGGTCTGGCCGACGGACACCTTGAGGTCCGGCACCTCGCGCAGGGAAGCGAAGTGGTCCTCGAAGGACACGTCCACATCGGCAGGCAGCTTGGCTGCGCAGCCGTAGGCCTGCCGGAATGCGGCCTTGATCGTCTTGATGAGGGAGTCGCGCTGGCCTTCGAGCAGGGCCTTGGCCCGGGCTCGGTTGTCGGCGTTCAGGTGCTGGGCGTACTGGGTGTCGAAGCGGCGCTGGTCGGCGAGCGCGTAGTCGATGGTGACCAGCCGCTGGAAGTCCTGGAAGCGGGCGTTCGACAGGTGGGTCGGGATCCATGCCACGGTCTGCGGCGCCGCGCCGGGGCGCTCACGCAACCGCTCCATACGCGTGACGTCTTCGCGGGGGCCGTACTGGCCCTCGTCGTAGGGCAGGTCGATGACCAGCCGCCACTGGCCAGGCGCGCTGGGGGCGAAGTCGTGGTCGGGCATTGAATCGGTGTCGGCGACGTTGCCGAAGACCACCTCGGCGGTGCGGTTGGTACCGCGCCACACCAGCCGCAGCTCGTCGGAGCCGAGCTGGTCCTGGCGGTTCAGCCGCAGTTCCTCCTCCAGGAGGCGCTTGGCGAGGGACCGGCGGTTGGAGGGGTTGTTGTTGACGTTGGCATTGGCGATGACGGAGTCGACGTCGACGCCGGCCAGCTCCAGGCGCACGCCCGGGTTGGTGTCCGTACCGGTGGGCTTGATCTCGGCGAACCGGGAGGCCCACTCGGCGACCTTGGCCTTGATCACGCCGACCTCGGCGCCAGGGATCGGGGAGACGACCGAACCGTGGTTGAGCGCGCCGAGGCGCCGGATGGTCATGTCCCGCAGGGCGGGCACGCTGGGGGCCAGGGCCGACAGCAGCAGGGTGCACATCAGCCGGTTGTCGCCGACGAAGCCCTTGCAGCGGCCGACGAGCTGCGGGTCTGTGACGCTGGCGCGGCGGTGGCGGTAGCGCTCGATGTCCTCCTCGGTGACGTCGTACGTCGCCAGGAGGTGCGGGCGCAGCTTGGTGCGGTACAGCTTGTCGGCGGCCTGGAACTCGACCTTCAAGCTGTCCACGAACGGCTTGTCGCCGCCGTCCGCGATCACCGGGTAAAGATCGCCGAGCGGGACGAGGTCGTTGAGGGTGAGCTCGTCCCGGTGGCCGGCCAGCAGCTGGCCCATGAGCTTGAGACCGGTGCGGGAACGCTGGAGGGCCGAGGAGATGTGGACGAGGGTGTCCATGAAGGCGGGGGAGAAGGGGTACGTCAGCCGGAAGGACTCCTCATCCGCGCCCGTCGTCCCCTCGTCCGAGCCGAGCAGCGTGTCCCAGACCTGCGGACCGACCCGCTTGATCCGGGCGAAGGCGTCGTTGAGCTTGGCCGCGGCTTCGGCGTCCTTGGGCCTCAGGAGCCGGGCGTGGGCGATCTGCGGGAGGTTGCGGTCCTCCAGCGTGATCTTGTCGAAGCGGCCGGAGGCGAGGTTGAGGCTGTCCTGGATCGCGGTCTCTGCGGCACCCGAGGTCTCCTCGCCGACCAGTTCGCGCAGGTCGCGCTGGCGGGCGATGAAGGACACGATCGGGATCGCGCGGCGGGAGTCGGCGCCCTCGACGAAGTTGGTGATCTTGTCGGCTTCGCGTGAGACGAACCGCTGGTCGTGGATGCGGTTGGCGAGCCAGAGGATCAGCTCGTCCATGAAGAGGATCAGGCCGTCGTAGCCGAGCGACTTCGCGTGCTCGGCGATCACGGCCAGGCCGGCGTCGAGGGAGATGAACCCGTGCTCATCCTCGGCGGCGTTCTTCGCGAAGCCGGGGAACCAGGTGGTGCTGGCGTCGTGGACCAGCTTGGCGCGCAGCTCGGCGGGGGTGGACGGGTTGACCAGATCGAGGTTGACCTCGCCTCCGTCCAGCTCCTCGGCGTCGAGGGCGGAGTCGAGGAGGGCGGGGGTCCAGGCAAAGGCATCGCCCCACTCGTCGTCCTGGCCAGCGGTGCCGGTCTCCCCTTCGGCCCCGCTGAGCCCGTTGATGAAGGCCTCGTCACCCATGCGCATCCGGTGCGACCGGATGTCCTCGAAGAGGGAGTCAGTGCGGTAGACGTGGGGGGTGGGCGCGCCCGGGTGGAGAGCCTTTACGTGGCTGACGTACCCGCCGAGGACCCGCTGCTCCAGGGACTTCGCGCCGAGCATGTGGTACGGGACGAGCAGGAACCGCTTGCGCTCCATGCTCAGCCACTCGTGCCGGGTTAGGACCGGGTCGAACTCGTGGCGGGAGAGGGCGGCCCGGTCGCCCCTGAGGAGGGCGTGGAGGACGGCCATGAAGTGCGACTTACCGGAACCGAAGGATCCGTGGAGGTAGGCGGCCTTCGAGGTGTGCCCGTCGAGGGCGGCCTTGATCAGACCGAGGGCCTCGTCGAAGTTCTCCAGGAGGCGCTCGGTGACGACGTAGTCGCGCAGCGCACGCTCGGCTCCCTCTTCGGTGACCGCCTCGGCGAGCTTCAGGACGAAGTCGGAGGTGGAGATCGACGTCTTGATGTCGATCACATCGCGAAGCAGGGGGGCCGTGGCGGCGTTGGCGGTCGAGGCCATGTCTGTTCGCGTCTCCTGTTGTCTGGCGTCGTCGTTGTCGAGGGGCGTCTGCGCGGCACCGCTGGCCACTGGGTATCACGCGCGGTGCGCGGACGGTCCCGGTGCGCGGCTACCGGTGGGGCGCCGCAGCCTGGGCGGGCTACGGGCCATCCTCGATCGTACCGGTGCATATAGAAAAGAACCGGTGTGCGGCCCGGACCGGGCGGCTTCGGCCGACTGTCAGACCAGGTGCGCGACGAATGCCTGCCAGGCGTGGGGGCCGAATCCGATCACGGGGCCGGCGGGACGCTTGCTGTCGCGGACGGGGATGAGGCCGGGGATGTTGTCGGCGACCTCGACGCACTCGTTGTTGCCGCCGCTGAACCTGCTGCTGCGCCACCTCGCGCCCGTCAGGTCCGGCGTGCCGTGGCGTTCGCTGGTCATGTTCTGTGCTCCTTGGCCCTGCGCTGGATGACAGTGCGGGACTCCACGGGGGACAGCGCGGACGTGCGTGCAGCGTCGAACAGGTCTCGGTAGCGGGCAACCTCTGCTTCCCGTTCGAACCAGAAGGATCCGGTCGGATTGTCCGCCAGCACCACGTCGAGTGCTCCTTCCTCGCGGAACCCCAGCACTACGTACGGGCCGAACATACTCGCATGGGCCCCGCGGGAGAACGGCAGGACCTGGACAGTGACGTTCGGCCGTTCGGAAGCCGCCAGTAGATGCTCCAGCTGTGTCTGCATCACCTGCGGGCCGCCTACCTGCTGGAGGAGCACGGCTTCCGAGACCACGGCCCAGAGTTGGAGCGGAGATTCGCCGTCCAGCCGCTCTTGCCGGGCCAGGCGCACCTGAACGAACTTCTCGATCTCGTCGCCGGTCTGCCACTGCTTCGAGGCGACGGTCACGGCGCGGATGTACTCCGGGGTCTGGAGAAGCCCGGGAACGAGCTGTGCCTGGAAGGTGCGAATGGATCCGGCAATCGCCTCCAGCGCAATGTAGTCACGATACGTGTCGGCAAGGACTGGACCGTACTGATTCCACCACCCTTCCCTGCGGCGTCGGTTGGCCTTCTTGGCGAGGGCGCCCAGTCGGGATCGAATGTCTTCGCCTGTCACCCCGTAGGCCTGCAACATCGCGGTGAGATCAGGCAGTCGGAGGGTGACCCGGCCGTTCTCGATTCGACTGATCTTGCCCTTGGTGCAGTCGAGCGCTTCGGCGGCATCGGTGGTCGTGAGTCCAGCACTCTCGCGCAACCGACGCAATTCATCACCGAGTTGGCGCCCAAGGACTGTCGACGGCGCAGTCGTGCTCTTCGCTTCCATGTCAACACCTCTAGCAGAGCCCGACGCATGAGGGCGCTGCTTTAACTCGAAAGGGCGAAAGTGGACCACGACGCTACTAGCAACGTTGCAAGTTGATGGCGACCCGGCCATCCTGCTGGTCATGGCACCGGCCGTCTGGCGCTGGTGGATCGCTGACCCTCAGGGGGTTGCACCGTGACTGCACTGATCGACCTCTCCTTCCGGCTGACCCGCCGACCGCGCAGCGTGCCGAGAGCGCGGTCGGCGCTCCATGCGGTGCTTGCGGACTGGGGCGCGGGGGATGAGCTGCTGCACATCGCAGAGCTGGTGCTCTCAGAGCTGGTCACCAATGCCCTGCGCGTACGAGGGCCCAGCGACCGACAGGTCGGCGTTCGCATCGCGCACTCGTCGGCGGATGGGCTGCTGCGACTGGAGGTGAGCGACGCAGGAACGGGCCGGCCGGAGGTCAGGCACCCGGAGGAGGACGACACCCAAGGCCGGGGGTTGTGGATCGTGGATGCGGTCAGCCACCGGTGGGGCGTGAGCGAGCGCCTCGGCGGCATCGGTAAAACGGTGTGGTCCGAGCTGAAAGCCCCCGACCTCGTCCCCGCACCCGCGACGCGCGAGATCGCGGCGATCGCGGTTCAGGCCGGTCAGTCCGTGAGGGTCTGGGGCGAGTGGCGCACAATCCGCAGCGTGACGTCGGAGCGGCATGCTGCGGGTGGGCTGATGGTCGTGCTGTGGCTGGACGATGGTCCGCCGCTGAGGGTGCCGGCCGGGGAGCCTCTCGCGGTACGAGTGCGGGTTCCGGGATCGCATGCAACACCCCCGGCCGTAGAGTGAGACGCGCCGCGTGCTCAGTCCCGCGCAGGCAAGGAGGAGACCCCTTGACCAGCTCCGGCCATCACCCCATCCCTGTCCGCCGTGGACACCTGCGTGAAGCTGCCGAGAAGATCGAGCAGGCCACAGGGATGCGCGTGGAAATCATCGGAGGAACCCTCGTGATGTCCCCGAGCCCGAGCGGCAAGCACGCCGGGATCGTGATCGACCTTCGCGACGCAATTCGTCCCGGCGTCGCGGCCGTGTACGAGGCGTACGAGAACGTATCCGTCCCGATGCTCGACGATCCGGACGACTACTCGACTCCGGACCTGACCATCGGGCCGCGCGCGTTCAAGGAAGAGGACGGCTGGCTGCTCGATGCAGATGCGGTCGCGCTGGCGGTGGAAGTGATCTCACCGAACGAGCGACTGAAAGGGATCAACGAGAAGACCGCGTGGTACGCAGCGGCGGGAGTCTCCCGGCTTCTGCAAGTCGATCCGCGCACGGGCACCTGGTCTCTCTTCACTCGACCCGGAGAGGGCGAATACAGGGGTGTCGTTCACGGAAAGTACGGCGAGGATGTGCCGCTCCCCAAGGAGCTCGGCGGCGACCTGTCTACGTCAGGTCTTCCCCTGTACGGCACGCAGCCGGGCAACTGACAGCCGGGTGTCCTCCTCGCTGGACGAGCGAGGAGGACACTCCGGCTGATCAGCTTGTGGCTGCTCGCCGTCCTCCGCGGGCGGCCGGGGGACGCCAGTTGCGCAGGTCGTCGTCCGTCAGACCCCGCTCGCCCTGCTGAGTGGCGCGATAGCCCTCGAAGAAGGCCGCGGGGGACCCGCTGTAGTTGATGTCGAACTCGTTGTGCCACTGGGTGAGCCAGGGCTGCAGTTCGAGGAGACCCGCGAGGAGGGGGGTGATCTCCTCGGTGGACAGGTCGCCGTGGTTGGTGAAGTAGGCAGCGAGCGCCTGCGCCTGCTCCCGGTGATCCCAGCCGGCCCACCCGAAGAGTTCGGGGGTGCCGGAGATCGCCCCCGTCGCGTACGAGATGAACCGCTCCTTGGGCACGTCGAGTTTGCCGCGGGCGCGCCAGTAGGACGGCTTTAGGAAGTCGGCCGACGTGTACTTCGGCGGGACAGGGATGGAGTCGCGGATCTTCCGCTTCTCGTTCTCGTCCGTGGTGAAGTCCTCCCTGCGCTGGAGGTCCCAGACATGCTCCCAGTCGGCCCGCTTCTTTAGAGCGGCGGGCTTGTAGCGGAGCGCGGAGAGGAATGGAACGTGCTCGTTGGAGAGCAGGTCGGCAACGACGTCAGCGAGTTCCTTCCGGGGCGCGTAGAGCTCGGTGACGGAGACGAAGTCCTCGTCGCGGGAGAGCGTGTCGGTGATCTGGGCACGGGTGAGGATTGTCGGCTGGCCGTTCTCGTCGTACCAGTGCTCGCGCTTCTCGATCCCCTCGAGCAGCCAGGAGCGCAGCGCCTTCTCCTGGAGCGCGTCCCAGCCCTCGGTTGCCCAGCGCCGTTTGTACTCGGGTCGCTCGACCATGCCGATGGCACGGTTGGTCTCGATGACGTTGATGCGCTTTTGGACGACAGCCTTGTAAGCGTCCGACCAGTGCTCGGGCAGCTTTGTGATGGCCGTCGACCCGTGCCGCTTGAACCATTCGCCGGATGCCTCGCCAGCCGCCACCCGCCGCGCGAGCACGATCTCGAAAGCCCGCTCCCCGAGGGAGAGTTCGGGCACGTCGCCTTCGGGCGCGCGTAGATCTTCGGAGCACAGGTTGTAGAGCGAGTACACCTGCCAATCCAGCTCTTCTTGCAGCGCGATCATTCGATTGTGGGTGGCATGCCATGCATCTTTGGCGACCTGTAGGGCGGCCGGGGACGGTTTCCCTGATCTGACCAGAGCCAAGGGGGATGATGCGGTGAGCTGCTGAGCGAGATCATCGATGGTGGCGGCGAGAATAGTTGGGAATGCTGGTGGGAGGGGGAATTGCTGGAGCTTCTTGCCCGTGAACTCGTAGAACTGCTCCCAGAGTTCAGTCTTGATTCCGGACTGATGCCCCTCGGTGCCCTTGCTGTGGCTGACCATTTTGAGCCAGAAGCAGGCGGTGGAACTATTGAGTAGCCCCAGCAGATTTTGGTGCTCCGCTTCCCCTGTTCCTTGTTTTAGTTTTATTACCGGCGCGTGGCGATTGAAGACACTTCCGCCTCGATCGAGTACGAAGTGATTTTGAGTCGATACGAAGGCGAACATGATTGAGAGTGGGGATTTGTAGGCGGAGGCCGTGTACTGCATGTAGTCCCACCACTGGAGCCCGGCATCCTCCATGCCCCCCTGGAATGTGCTTCGGGCCTCGAGGGTGCGCCGCAGAGGCCACAATTCCTCCGCGAGCATACTCAGGTCGAATTCGGGAGTGTATGGGAACCAGATCGACTCTTCAGGGTTGGCGTTCCAGTCCCTGACGACATCGCCGGTCATGAACGGTCGGAGGCCTTTGCTGTCGGCCCTCGTCCTGTAGGTGCCGCGTAGGGGGCGCAGGTATGCACCGTCTGCACCTACTCGGACTGCCCGTCCGATGGGAGGCTCAATTGCGCGTTCAAGTCGCCGCAAGGTGGCTTGCTCTAGCCTCTCCACCATTTCGAGACCGCCGTCGGTGAGTACCCATGGCTGGCGACCGAAGTAGCGCGTGCGTTCCAAGTCGTCGGAGGAAACCCATGGGGTTACTGTGCCGGGTCGGTCGATAGCGGCAGTGATGGCATTCCAGACGAGCCCATCTTCTGCCTTAGTGGGGACTGCCGGCTCACCCTGAATGCTGCGAACAGTGCGAATTGTTTCGGCTCTCCCACTTCCGGCGCGCCTGCGGCCAACTAGAATTACTGTCGGCGTGCCATGCCCCGGAATGTATGCCCCCGAGGTGTCAATAACCTCGGTTAGTTCAACCTTGTGTGCGAAGTACTCCTCGATGAGCTTTGTTCCAAACTCGCGCTTCATGAAGGAGTTTGCCGTGATCTGGCCGACCATCCCGTACCTGCGCCCGTCCGGCTCGCCCGCCCTCGCGAGCTGGAAGAACCGCTCCGCGAAAGGTACTGATAGGGCGTAAGTCCCCGAACAGGACTTGTACAGCTCCCGGTACAGCAAATTTAGCGTCTTGTCCTTGACCGTGATGTAGGGCGGGTTGCCCACCACCACGTCATAGCGCCCCTGGTCCAGGATCCCCTTGTGCTCGTGCACGTCCTCCGTGGCGTACGAGAACTCCGCAAGCTCGTCCCGCTGTTCCTCCGAATCGACGAACTCCAGCTCACCCTGGCCTCCAGCGCCCACCAGACCGAACTCAAGCTGACGTGCCTTGATCAGCGAGTCGCCCACCGCGAGGTGAACCGGCCAGTCGTACCGCGCCGCCGCCTTCAGCGTCCGGATGTTCGCTGCCGCCATCGCCGCCATCAGCAGACGGAACCGGGCGATAGCCACCGCGAACGGGTTCAGGTCCACACCGTGCACCGCATTCAGCGCGAGCCGCACGCGCTCGTGCGGGTTCTGGCCGAGCCCCTTGGCCTCCAGCGCCTTCAGCATCCGCCGGAACGCGCCCAGCACGAAGTGGCCCGACCCACACGTCGGGTCGATCATCTTCAGCTCGCCGACCAGGCCGCCCATCTCCCGGACCACCGGGTCCATCGTCCGCTGGAGGATGAAGTCCTCCACGAACTCCGGCGTCTGCAGCAGCGCGTACGTCTTCCGCGCCGCCTCCGACAGGTCCTGGTACAGGTCACCCAAGAAGTGGGTGTCCCACCCGTCCGTACCGTCATCATTCAGCGGGTCGGTGAAGTCGTGGACCAGGACATCTGACTCGTCACGCTCACGCCAGAACTCCACCAGCGCCCGCGCCCCGTCGTGCGACAGCGGGATCTGGTACAGCGGGTTGTGGCGCTGGCTGAACAGCAGCCTGCCGGCGTCGCCCGCGCCCAGCTCCTCGAAGGCACGCTCCATCCAGCCGCGGTACGTCGGGTCCTGCTCCTCCTCGACGTACTGCCTGTACCGCGCCTCCGCCAGGTCGCGGCGCTCCGGCTCCGCGCCCGTGAGGTACGGCTCCGGAATCAGCCGGTTGTCCTCGCAGAACCGGACGAACACGGTGCCCAGCACCCACGCCACCGCGACCTGCGTGACCCGGTCGTCCAGCCACGCGTTCCACGTCGCCGCCGTACGCCCCAGCTTGAAAGCCTGGTCGTACTCGGCACGCAGCCGGCCCGCCACCCTCGCCCGCTCCGCGCGGTCGTCCGGCATGCCCGCAAGCTGCGGCTCCAGCCAGTCGGCCCACTGCCCCGGCCTCGCCCCCGGCGCCACAGTCTTCAGCAGCTTCGCGTACTCGGCTCGCAGCGGCTTCGCCACCTTGTCGCCGTCGGCGACCTGCGCCGCAAGGTCGGACTCGACCGCCTTGACCTGCTTGATCAGGTCGGCCTTCAGCGCATCGCGGTCGATCACTTCGCCTCGTCTCCCGTAAGTCCCACGAAAATCATTCCCCCAGCCCCGAACGGCGCTGATCGTCCACCCACGCGTCCGGCAGCGGAATCCACTCACCGAGCCCCGCCTGATAAGGCACGGCCACACTCCCCAGCCTAGGCGGACGCGCCGGGTCGCTCTGAGGGCACAGCAGCCACAGCCCGCGCCCGCCTTCCCGTGCCCGCTCCGCGAGCCGCTCCAGCACGCCCATCGCGTCGTACCGCGCCAGCACGCCACCATCGGTCAGCAGCAGTGGGACACCAGCAGTACGGCCACCCTCCAGCAGCTCCGCCAGCCGCGGCTCCACCGTGCCCCACGCCGTCCGCGCGTACTCGGCGAACTTCAGCGCACCCCTGGTACCCGGCTCCGCCACATCCGCCCGCAGGATCGTCTCCCACGTCGGCAGCGGCCGCTGGTCCACCAGCTCGTGCAGGGCGCCGAGGAACATCTTGGTCACCGACACCGGCTCAGCGCTGAACTGCTCACCCACCAGGGCTGCGCCCGCCTTCGGCGCCAGACCGGTCCGTACGGTCAGTACCCGGAAGCCGTCCCGCGGCGCCGACGACAGCAGCCGCTCCTGCGCCGCCACCGCCTCCGCCACCTGCGGGTCGTCCGCGTACCGGTGCGCCGACAGGGTGGCGGTCGGCTGCCGCCGGTCGCCCAAGGTGAGGAAGTTGGAGTCGTCCTTGCGTTTCGTCGGCAGGTAGCGGACCACGGAGGTGCCCGCCCGGGTCTCCAGGTCCAGGTCGAACCCGGCATCCCGCAGCGCGGTGGTCAGCGGACCGCCCACCGGCAGGGTGTGGCCGCCACGCGCATCCAGGATCTCCGGGAACCGGGCCCGGACTCGGTCGTGCACATCGGAAGGCGTCAGGCCCGGCTGGCGGTCGCGGTCCAGGCCGGGGGTCAGGCGGATCAGCCCCGCCTGGGTCAGCCGCAGGGCCCGTACGAGGGGCAGGTCACGCGGGTAGATCTCCAGGCGCGGGGTGGCCGCCGCGTTACGCGAAGCAGCCGCTGCCAGCTCGACCATGCGACGCTCGTCCCAGTCCACCGCCGCGCTCGGCTGCGGGACACCGCTCAGCTCGCCGAGGACGGTCGCCGCTGTCGGCAGGGTATCGAGCTTCGCCAGCCGGTCCGCGACCTTCCCGAGCCGCAGTGCGTACGCGAGCAGCCCAGGGGCCGATGGGGTGTCCGGGGCATCGTCCTCGGCGACCTCCAAGGCCAGCAGCCCGGCGCCCATGGCCTCGTCGGAAGCATTCCGGTTGGGCGAGTGCTGGAAGTCGGTGGGGTCGGCCGCCTCGACCTCCACCACCGCACGCACCGCCGCCAGAGCCAGAGCCCGCCGCTGCTCGGGCTCGGCGAGCTCTGTGCCCCTGCGCACTGCGAGCGCGTCCGCGATCTCGGCGGCCGAGGCGACCCGGCCCAGCTCGCGCAACAACTCCAGGATCTCGGTACGCAGCGTCTGGACGGCAGGCTGCTTGGCCCAGCGCTTGCGCTGCTCCTTGATCAGGTTCGAGATGGTGCTGGGATCGAGCCCCAGCGCCGCGGCCACGTCCTTCTGCCTCGGCCAGACACCGATCTGAGGCAGCACACCGCGCTCGTCGGGGAGCCGCAGCAGCAGCCGTACCGTCTCGCACTCGTTGCGGTTCGACTCGTTCTTCTTCAGCTCCGGCACGAAGACCGTGGCCAGTGCGTCCAGGCTGATGGTCCGCAGGGCCCGCTCGGTCAGCTCCCGCGCCGCGTCCGTGCCCACCAAGGAGACCGCGACCGCAGACTCCGCCGCCGACAGCTCTTCCTTCGCGGCTTTGCGGCCCGCTGGGGTGAGCGGTGCGGCGGGCTGCTCGGCGAGGAGCTGTCGCCACTGCTTGATCCGGGCCAGGACTTCGTTACGGGTCTTCGGGCCCAGTCCCGGCGCGTTGACCAGAGTCCGCTGGCTGTAGTCCAGCAGCTGGCCGACCGTCTCCACGTCCAGCCCGAAGACGAAGGATTGGGCGGCCGGGCTCAGGCCGGCGGCCGAGAGGTTGGTCTCCCGGTCCACGGCGGCGGCCAGCTGGTCGCGCAGCTCCTCCGCGGTCTCTTCCTCGGCGTCGGCGATGGCAGCCGGCCCGCGCTCGGCGGCCGTCTGAGGAGCCGTCGCCGGCTGCTGGCCCGGCCGCTTCGACTTCGTCGACGGCTTGGCCTGGTCCATGGCCAGGAAGATCCGCTTCCAGGCGTCGCGCATCGGCTTCAGATCCGGGAAGCGCTGAGAGGCGTCGCGGTGCAGGGCCGTACGGAAGAACTCCACCAGCCCGTCCTTGACCGCGGGGTCGAAGGCATCGGCGGCGATGGCCGGGTACGGCTCCACCTCCGGGTCGGTCTGGCGCGGGACCACTCGGCCGCCGCCCCATACGGGCAGCTCGCGCGAGGCCATCTCGTGCAAGGTGACCGCCACGGCGTACCGCTCCGCGTGCGCGTCGTACACCGAGCGGTCGGTGAGCGTGCCGATGAAGGGGTCGAGGTAGCCCTCCGTGCCCGCCTCGGTCTCCTGTACGGGGAAGCCCGCCAGTGAGAAGTCGATCAGAACGAGCTCGCGCGTTCGGTTGCGGCGGATGCGGATCGCGATGTTGTCCGGCTTGATGTCGCGGTGCCAGACGCCCTCGCCCTCGAGGAAGTCGACCGCTCCGAAGAGGTAGTCGCCGTAGGCCTCCAGCTGGTCCACGGACAGACGCCCGAATTCACGCAGCTGGCGGGCCACGGTCTCCTCGCGGCGCCGGTTCCTGGTCGAGCCGGGGACCGCTGGCTCGTCACCGGGGTCGCGTTCGTCGCCGACGTACTCCATGACCAGGACGGTGCGCGTGCCGATCCTCTGCGGCTCGGGCTTGATCAGCCGGATGATGCCGGAATGCGGGCGCAGCTGCTCCATGACCGCGGCCTCGCGGACCAGGACCTCGTTGCTCCGCTCCGAAACGGCGACCTTGATGACGGCCAAGGACTTCGCGAAGGGCAGCTCGGGGGCCGCGGTGAGGTCGCGGACGAGGAAGGCGCGGCTGGTCGAGCCGGTGCCGAGCCGACGGCGGACCTCCCAGCGGCCGGCCAGGACATCGCCCGCCACCGCCTCCAGCGGGTCCTTCTCCTCCTGCTCCTGTTCCTGCTTCGCCTTCTGCTCGGCCTCGGCGGGAACGGGAGTGGGGGCAGGGGCCGGGGTCGCGGCCGGCTCAGCGGCAGCAGGCTCGGCGACCGCAGGCTGGGCGGGCGGCTCGGTCAGGGTGTCCTCGACGACCTCCAGCATCTCCAGGAAGTCGTCCACCGAAGTCAGGCGGTCCAGGACGCGGTACGCGGTGGCGGCCTGGACCAGCTCGTCGATGTACTCCGAGAGGCCGTCCACGACCGCGCTCGGGCGCAGCCCCTCGCCCGCCTCGTAGCGCGCCATGAGCTCGGCCTGGCTGGCGGCCGGAGCCTTGCCGGTGGCCAGCAGGTACGTGAGGACGCCCAGGCCGTAGACGTCCAGCGCGACCGGATCCGCCTTGGGGGCGGTCAGCTCGGGCGCGAGGTACGGGTCGGCGCCCTCCGAGAGGTGGGCCCCGGCCCGGGAGAAGGTTGTCGGAGCGAACCGCTCGGCTCCCGCGTTCGGCCCGCCTTCCTGACCGGCGCCGCGCTGGACGGCGATCTGCCAGTCCGAGATCTGCAGCTGCGGGGTCAGCCAGCCGGCTTCGCCACGGTCCCGGCCACCCGGGGTGACATGGATGGCACGGGCCGCCAGGGTGCGGTGGTAGAGGCGGCGGCTGTGCGCGGAGCGCATGGTCTCGGCGAGCTGGCGGGCGAGCGCCATACGGGACAGGACGTCCAGCTTCTCGCCGTACTGGAACAGGTACTCGTCCAGCCGGAGCGTGCGCGGATCGAAGTCGAAGATCAGGGCAGGGCCGGCGGAGTGCCCCGTCGGATCGTACTGCTTGAGCTGCACGACACCCCGGTGCCGGAACCCGCGCAGCACCGCTGCCTCGCGCCGGGCCGCGCGCTCGACGGAGGCACGCTGCGCGGCATCCGAGCCGCGTTCGCGCAGGTAGACGCGGACGCGGGCAGCTTCGGGCAGCTCGCTGTGCTGGGCCTGGTAGTCGGCCCAGGTGGGGCCGGAGTCGAAGGACTTGCGGTTCAGCAGGTACGGGCCCACCTTGTACTCGGCGTCGCTGCGGGCGATCCCGATGTCTTTCAGTGCGGCGGCGATCCTCCGGGAGCGCGGGCCGTCGATCCGGCGGCGCTCCTCGCGCGGGGGCTCCTCCAGCATCTGGACGAGCTGGTCCACGGTGTGGACGCCGTGCTGGTCGTGGGCGGGCAGCCGGGTCCGCAGGGAGGCGTCAGTGAAGCAGACCGCCTCGGAGACCCAGACGGACTCGCCCTGGTCCTTGAGGAGCGAGGCCAGCTCCTTGGCCTTCTTGTTCGCCAGGTGAAGGGGGTTGCCGTGGGTGCGCTGCCGGGTGCCGGGGCCTGGCAGGGTCTGCAGCCAGGTGCCGTTGCGGGACTCGACGCTGCCGTGCCAGTCCTTCAGCTCAATCAGGTGGACGCCTCTGGGGGAGATCACCAGGAGGTCAACCTCGCGGACGTGGCCGGTGCCCGCGGTGAACGTGAAGTTCGACCAGGCACGCCAGGGGTCGTTGTCGCGGAGCTTCTCGCGGATGGCTTCGAGACCGCGCTGCTCGTGCGGAAACTCGGATTCGGTGACCGACACCCACCGGCCGTCCCGCATGTGGCTTCCCTCTTTGTGGTGATTCTTGGAGGTCTGTGACTGCTCGCGAACGTTTTTCCGCGCCTCGGATCCTATCGGGTGGCATCCAGTGACAGCTCAAACTTGGGTGATCTTGACCTAGCCCACCTTCGCTGTCGGACTTTATTACTAATGTGATCACCGTGGGAGGGGAACGCATGACACAGGCACCCGCCGAGGGTACGGACATCAAGTGGCTGCTGCAGCCGATCGGGCAGGCCGCCCAGCGTGGACCCCAGAACTTCGAGCATTCCGTCCGGAGGGGTGTGGAGCTTGCCGACTATGCGGCCGAGCTCGGCGACCAGGCGGATGATCTCAAGACGCTCTTCCCCGGGGGGCGGGCACGGTTCTGGGGGTCGGTGCGGGCAAAGAAGGAGAGCCACGGCAAGAACAAGGCGATCGACACCACCCGTCCGGGCGACGAGGTGCTGTTCTATGCCGAGGGGTCTTTCATCGCTCGGGCCACGATCGTGGCAGCCTTCAGGAACCGAGCTCTGGCCGAGAAGATCTGGCGCAAGGACAAGGACGGAAATCCCTGGGAATACATGGTCGCCCTCGACAACGTCGTCGAGATCAGCGTCCCGGCCCGGCGGATCCTGGCAAAGCTGGACTACAAGGCCGGCCACGTGCAGTCCCTGATCCAGGTGACGGCCGCGAACGTGCTCCGCCTCCGCCCGTTGCTGGACGATGCCGATCCCCTGACACTGCCGCTGCCGAAAGATTCGGTGATCCCGCGACAGAAACAGCGAGCACCCCGGTTGGGCAGCGAGGACCTGCTGCGCATGCTCGGCAACCTGAACACTTACTCCCAGCCGGATGGAAGCCCGGCCCGCCACAAGCCGCTGGCCCTTCTCTGGGCGATCGGCCGGCTGACGGCCGGGCAGGAGAGGCTCGCGCCCTGGGAGGAGTTCGAGGCGGAAGTCGGTTCCCTGCTGGACGAGTTCGGCGGCGAACATGACCGCAGGACGCCCGAGTACCCGTTCTGGCACCTGCGGAGCAGCGGATTGTGGGAGGTCCAGGGCATCGACGACAGCGGGTTCAAGCCCACGGTGGCAGCCCTGCGCGCAGCGAAGGCCCGAGCAGGTTTCAGCAGCGACGCGGCCAAGCGTCTCAAGCGCGCCCTGACCCGCGCCCAGGCAGTCCGTCGGTTGCACTCCACGTACTTCGCCGAGTCCGGTATCGACAAGGACGTACTCCTTGACCGGGTGGGCCTCGACGGGTACAGCAGCGCCAGTGGCCGGAGTACGGACGCTCCGGCCGCGCCCGGCCCGGTCGCTCGCCGCCCGGCGACTGGCACCCGGCCCGACCGCGACCGCAGCCTCCCCGACCAGGTCAAGATCCTGCACGAGGACCGGTGTCAGGTCTGCGGTGAGCAGCTGGAGACACGGGACAGCCACTACAGCGAGGCCGCGCACATCCAGGGTGTTGCCAGCCCGCACTTGGGGCCTGACGTATTGGAGAACCTGCTCTGCCTCTGCCCCAATCACCACAAGCAGTTCGACCACTTCGGCATCTACATCGATGTCGACTGGGCGGTCCGGCACACCAGGAGCGGCGAGCAGGTCGGAACCCTCACACGCATCCCCGAGCACCGGGTGGACCCGGAGTATGTCGAGTACCACCGCGACCAGTGCCTCAATAGCGAGTAAACGGCTTGATCTCGCACTCCCTGGACGGCGGGCGGGCGCCTCCCGCGCGCGCCCGCCGACGGCAACCAGTGCTGTGACCGGCAGGGTAGGCAGCTACTCCCTCGGCGACGACCAGACGTGGGGCGTCCCCCGGCGCCGCAAGGGCATCTACCACACCTGCCCGACGCGCTGCTTCTCGCGCAGAGAACACGCAGGCTCTGTGGGGGGCGGCCCAGGGGCAGCTCGGCATCGACGCCAGATCCGTTCCTGTCCCGCGCTGGACGGCAGCCCAGCCTGTTCAGGGGAGGCGGGCGGCCAGTTCGGAGAGCCAGGCGCCGGGGCTGTACGACGTGGGCGGATCGACCTCCATGCCCAGTTCGGCGAGGGCGAGGGCGTGGTCCGACTCCTCCAGCGGCAGCGACAGCAGGTCGGACAACTCCCCGCGGAGCTGGGCGATCAGGCCGGGGTCGGTGCCGTCGACGTAGTCATGCAGCGCCGCGTCGTGATCCTCGAACTCGTCCGGCATGTCCTGGGAGAACCAGCCTCCGAGCAGCTGCCCGAGTTCGGGGAAGCGGGCGTGCCACTCCCAGTGGGTCTGGGGCGTGGCAGGGGCTGGCGCCGAGCCCGTCTCCACGCACTCCTTGAGCCGGTCCGCCAGCTGGACGAGCCAGGTCTGGATCTCCGCGTCGGGCAGCCCTACGTCGGGTACGGGATAGAACTCGCCGAGGCGAAGCCGGAGCCGCCCGGGCGGGTTCTGCGCGTACTCGCGGAGCTGGTTCTCGGCGACCGCGATAGCCCAGGGCCGGGTGCGCCAGCAATGCCGGAGGTAGGCGGTGAGGGCTTCCTCGTCATGGGCGGAGTGACCCAGGTGCGCCCGGATCACCTGGTCAAGTTCGCCGTACTTCCGGTCGTGTTCGAGGGGCTTGAGGGACACGAGGCTGCCTCTAGAGGTAGATCGGGAAGGTGCCGTGGACGGTGAAGCCGTGGGGGCTCGCGGTGTTCCGCTTGAGTACGACACGGGCCGCGCGTACATCTACGGCGTCCCGACCGGCCAGCATCATGGCCTGGAGCAGGACCCGCCCGACGGGCTCGGGGCGGGAAGGCCAGGCGGCCTCGATGGTCAGGCGCTGCCGCGTCGACTGGGCCAGCCAGCGGTGGATCACCTGCTCGTTGCGGGTGACCACGTGCTGGGTTGCCCACTGGGCCGTTTCGCGATCAGGGTAGGTGGCGGCCCGGTTCGCGACGGGTGTCGTGTTCTCGACAGGGGTCATGAGTGTTCTCGCTGCATATGGTCGTTGACGGTTTCGAGGAGTGCGTGGAGCCGCTGGCGGGAGATCCAGGAGACGTACCGGCCCAAGGACTGCTCGTCGGGAAAGAGTACGAGGGCACGCTGAGCCTCGGTGGTGATGGCGACGGCAACGTCGGCGCAGTCAGGGTGTTCGTTGGTGACATAGCTGGTGACGGCGTCGGCGAACGAGGCATGGCCGCCGTCCATCATCTCGGCCGTGAAGCCGTCGAGGTGGGGGAAGGTGGCCGAGAGCTCCCACCGGGACATGGGGAGCTCGTCGTACTGTGCGGGCGGCTCGCGGTCGAGGATCCGTACCATTCCCGCGAGCATGTGGACGTACTCCGCCGGATCCATGCCGCCCGCAGCCCGGGAGATCTTCTCGTCGAAGGTCCTCGGGCGGGATGCCAGGAATTCCGGTGAGGAAATGACGACACCGATGAAGTCCAACAGTGCTGCTGTCGTGAACGGAGGACAGTTCCAGTTGGCTCTCCAGGAATTCCTGATCATTCGATTGTAGCGTCGAATTTCATCATCGAGAGACAGTCCGCCGCCGGTTTCCTGGACACGGATGGCCAGGTCGATGAGCCGGGTGGCCGGACTGTCCATGAATACGGCCGTAGGGGATGGCTCCACTTGATATCGCCCGATCTAGGGAGTGGGTATGGAGGTGAGCACAATGAATGGTGGTTCCAGTCCGTGTGCGTACCGGAGTACCACCTTCACGGAGTGAGTCGGAGCTCCGGTGGAGTTCACTCCTTGAACCGTACGTCCCGTCTCTTCCTGGAATGTTAGCTCGATAGGCGGCTGGATTTTGGATCTATTAGGGTCCCAGTTCGGGTTATTCTTCATCCTCCGTTCGACCCTGTCGATCCAGTCGGCTATTCGGTTTTCGTTCGCGTTGTCCCGTAGTGCGTCCTGAGTGAACTTCTGCGCCGAGCCGAGATCCTTGAAACTGGAGGCGGCCGATGCACTGCTGTCGTCCCGCATGCGCTGCCTGAGTTGATCGTCGCTCAGTCCCACGTGCCTGTCGATGGAGTGACTGTCGTACAGGCCCTCCTGGTTCGCCAGGTCAAGCGGATAGTAGATGTGGTCCGGGTCTTCCCCCGGTACGGTGAACTTGTGCTCCGGCTTGAAGTCGTTCAGCGAGCGCGCACCGAAGGCCTGAGCGCGCGCATCCTCCGCCTGGAAGGTCGGCGCACTCAGGTAGGCCTCGTCAAGCGCCGGCAGCAGCGCGGTGAGTCGGCTCTCCACTCCGCGAAGTTCGCCTTCGTACAAGGAGACCGCTCGGTTGATCGCGGCGGTGTCGACTTTGAGCGTGATGCCGATGGCCACCTCCTTGCCGATCCCGAGCAGTTTCTTGCCGATCCTCTTGACGTCGTCGAAATCGGGAAGCTGCTTCAGCTCCGCCAATGCATCCCAGATGGCCTTCTTGTAGATACGCCAGACCTCGTGTCGCATCTTGGCGGCCGACTTCGCGAAGTCCCGCATGGCCTTGCTGACTTCTTGAGTGGTGTTGAAGAGCACGCTCATCACAGGATGGCTGCCCGTGCCCTGTCCACCGGCGGTGTCGTGCTTCCACTGATAGTTCGCTGTCGACGTGCCCCACGCCGTCGTTCCCCAGATGGAACTGGTGAACTGGCGCATTGCGGCCTGCCACTCACCGTTGTTGGGGTCCGAGATGGAACCAGCCAATCCGGTCAGTGCGGTCTCCACCTGTGAGACAGCGAACCCGGGCTGCAGCCAGGCGAGGGCGATCTCGTCGATCTGCTCGTAGTCAGGAAGGGGAATGATGTCGGCGGCCTTTCCCCACCTGCCGACGTGGTGCAACAGCTCCCGCACGATGTCCATCGCCCAGTCGGGAACCCCCTCCAGCAGCCATGAGATGAAACCGCTGCTGTAGTCGTCCATGTCGCCCCACCGCAGATCGGTGATCTGTTGGTACTTCGGGGGCTGGTCGATGACCTTGGGGACGGGGAACTGCACAGGTTTGGTGGTGCCCGACGGATGGCTGGCCGCTTCCGCCCTGGAGTAGTTGTTCGCCGTCGTGACGAATCCGACCGCGACGCCCCCAACGCTGACGACGCTCTTGCCCCACACGTCGAGGAAGCGATTTCCCACCTTCACGTACGCGGCGGACACCGCCTGCGCCGCACTCCCGTAGCCGCCGCAGTCCATGTACTCGACGAGCTCGTAGAGGAAATCGTTCGCGGCCTTGTTGAGCACGTTCTGCTGCAGGACCACGCTCCCGGCAACGCCGTTCAGCTTGGCTGGCGTCACATCGAACCCGCTGGACTGGGCGGGTGCCGTCGGACCGGCCATCAGGACGCCCCCCATCCGCGCAGCACGGCTCGATGGGCGGCTGTGTAGTTCGTCTGCCCCGTCGTCACGACCTCATGGAGCCACTTCTGAGCGGCGCGCAGGTCCTGCATCTGGCGGTCCCAGCGGTCGAGTTCGTCGACGAACGCCTCACGAGCCTGGCCGTCCCAGCTCAGGACCGCTTTCTCGGTGCGTTCGTAGAGCGCCTCGAGCTTTTCGTCGAGTTCTCGAAGGATGCCTTCCAGCTCCTGCGCAAGCTCCTGAAGGGTGCCGAAACTGACCCCTATGTGGTCGTCGGACATGGAGTCCGCCCTCCCCGAAGTGAACGTGATCAGATGTCGAGCAGGCTGCTGCGCGGTCCTGGCGACGCCGGGCCCTCGGAGAGCCGGTCCACCTCGCGGGCGACGTCCACCGAACTGTGCACCCCGCGAAACGACTGGAGGGTGTCCAATTCCTGCTGGGTGAACCCGTTACGGCTCATCCGTACGGCCTGCTCGAGGACGACGAGGATTTCCCGAATGCGCACGGTGTCCTCGGCGGCCGCCCGGTGCAGAGCTCGGTACGCCGAGCCCGTCTCACCTCTCCACCCGGCCTCGATCCGGTCTACGACCGCGTCCATCCGCCGCACTTGGCGGTCGAGGTACCGCTGCATTGAGTCCATGTCGTCGGCGAGCTTGGTCAGTCCGTCCTCGGACACGTTCAAATCGGCGTCGATTGTCATGGCCCCCACCCTCCATCGCTAATGCAACCCTAACAACGGGTCGGTCGAGGACGAGGACGCGCCGCGCCAGGACACGCCGGACACGCGGATGAAGGGGTCACTCTTCGCCGGACGCACTTCCGGGGCTTTCGGCCGGTGCCGGACCCGGCCCAGCTCGTGGCTGTCCCCCGCGAGCGCCTCCACACCTCCGGGGCAGTCCAGGTCGGGAGTGCGTCTCTTCTTCAGCGAGCGCGGGGGAGCGGCCTCCTTCTCTGGCTCAGCGGCCTGATGACTTGAGGCACTCGGCGCCGGAGTGTCGAGGACCTGCTGCGCGAGTACGAGCTCTCCAGGGGGCTTCGTCGCCTCGTCGCTCCTGAGTTGGCCTGGGCTCGCTCCGCGGCCAGTGCGCGCGAGGCTGTCACGTGCACTGCCGAGCGCGGCGAGCATCTGTAGCCGGCCTGCTCGAAGTGTGGATCGACCTCGACGCCGAGGTCATGTCGCAGCGTGACCCGCAGGAGGTACACGCCGTCGGACAAGGGGCCGCTTAACCAGCTCTTGGCGCGCTGATATGCCTCGTCGAGCTGCGGATTGCTCGGCAGATGTTTGAAGACCGACTACCCGACTCCGAGTGGTCTGTTGACGGCTGAGGCTACTTGCAGGAGTACTGCTCGGCCCAGGCTTCCCTGGCGGTGTCGAGTAGGGCCGCGTCGACGCTCTCACGGCGTTCGGCGGCTTCAACGGCCTCTCGGGCGGCGACCCGGTAAGCGCGAGCTGTGGTGTTCAGATGGGCATAGGGGCCACGCTTGGCCTGCAGGGCTCGCTCGGCGCGCCCCTCCTCGCGTTCACGGTCGGCACGCCGGTTCTGCTCCGCAGCTTGGGCTCGGCCGGCGCGCTGGCTGAGGACTACCCCGCTCAAGGTGCCGCAGACCGTTCCTTCGGTGCCTACGAGTGCGACGGAAAACGTGTTCACATCCACGAGATCCCCCGGTCGCCCATGAGTCGTACGGTGGGAGCTGGCTGCGCATACGCGAAGACCCCGTCTCAGCTAAAGCGCTGATGGCGGGGTCTTTGGGCACTTCCTGCGAAGTGCCCCCGGCAGGATTCGAACCTGCGCACACGGCTCCGGAGGCCGTTGCTCTATCCCCTGAGCTACGGGGGCGCGTCGTCGGTGTTGCGGCGACGGGTTGAACACTACCAGCTTCGGTGGGGTGATCAGGAACGGGTTTGCGGGGGAGGAGGGGGTGGTTCGCCCGCAGGGGGTGGAAGTGGCGAAAACCCGGACGCGGGGGCCCGGGCGGACCTACTCTCGAGTTGTGCCAGGCGTCTCGGGCCGGGTGCTTGTTGTCGACGACAACAAGGTCATCCGGCATCTGATCAAGGTCAATCTCGAGCTGGAGGGCTTCGAGGTCGTGACCGCGAACGATGGTGCCGAGTGTCTCGACATCGTGCATCGGGTGTGTCCCGACGCCATCACCCTTGATGTGGTCATGCCGCGGCTCGACGGGTTCGGGGCCGCGGCGCAGTTGCGTGCCGATCCGCGGACCCGGGACGTGCCCGTCGCCATCGTCAGCGCCTGCACGCAGCAGGAGGTGGAGGCCGGGATCGTGGCCGGGGTGGACGCCTTCCTCGCGAAGCCGTTCGAGCCCACCGAGCTGGTACGGGTCGTGCGCCGGCTGATCGAGCGCAAGGATCTGCGCGACGGGAGGAAAGGCACCCCCGCCGGGCGGGGGAGGGGGAGTCCCCTTCAGTAGCCCGACGTCGGGTCCCGTTGTCCGGCGCTCTGTTCACATGGCGAAACCCTTCGACTGATGACGGTGCGTCTCCCCTAGGCTGGGTCCCGTGACCCCCGCCGACCTCTCCCGTTGCGTCGTGAGCGCCGTGCGCCACGCCGTCGAGGACGGTGAGCTGGGCGGGACCGTGCCCGCGCGGGTGGTGGTCGAGCGGACCAGGCCCGGTGGGGTCGGGGAGTACGCCACCCCCGTCGCCTTCCAGATCGCGAAGGGTGCCGGCCTGCGACCGGCCCAGGTCGCCGAGGTGCTGGCCCGCCGGTTGGGCGGGGTCGCCGGGATCGAGCGGGTCGAGATCACCGGAGCCGGGTTCCTGAATTTCTCGCTGACCTCCGTTTCCGCCGCCCGGCTGGTGCGTGACGTGCGCCCGTTGGCGGTGATCGAGGTCCCGGATCCGCCGTCCGGCGAGCCGCGCGAGCCGCGCGAGCGGTTCGTGCGGGCCGCCGTCGCACGGATCGAGGCCGCACAGGGGGTCGGACCCGGGCCGGAGTTCCCGATCGCGCCCGTCGCCCGCCGCGACGGTGACGTGCTCGCGCGGTACGGGGCCGACGCCGTCGCCTGGGCCGTGCTCACCACCCCCGCGCGCGAGACCCCCGAGTTCTCCGACACGCTGCTCGTACAAGGGGAGGGCAACGAGCTCTTCCGGGTGCGGTACGCCCACGCCCGCGCCCACGCCCTCGTACGCAACGCCGAGCAGCTCGGCTTCCGCCCCGAGATCGGTGACGACGTCGACGCGCCCGCCCTGCTGCGCGTCCTCGCCGATCACCCCCTCGTCCTCGAGGCCGCCGCCCACCACCGCGCGCCCGAGCGGCTGGTGCGCCAGCTCGTCGAGGTGGCCGACGCGCTGCTCGACTTCCAGTACCGCGTGCTGCCCAAGGGCGACGAGAAACCCTCGGCCGCCCACCGCGCCCGGCTGGCTCTTGCCGAAGCCGCCGGGACGGTGCTGGCCGGCGGCCTGGCCCTGCTCGGCATAGACGCACCGACACGCCTGTGACCCGCGAAGAGAGATACCGATGAGCCGTTCCGCGCACCCCGCCGGCCCCCGCCACGCCGACGTCCTGCCCGAGGGGCACTACTCCCCGCCGCCCGCCGACCTGAACGCGCTGGACGAGAAGGTCTGGGCGCGCACCGTCACGCGCGGCAGCGACGGCGTCGTCACCGTCGGCGGCCTCGAAGTCACCAAGCTCGCCGAGGAGTTCGGAACCCCCGCCTACTTCCTCGACGAGGAGGACTTCCGGGCCCGGTGTCGGGCCTGGGCGCACGCCTTCGGCCCCGACGCCGACGTCTTCTACGCCGGCAAGGCGTTCCTCTCCAAGGCCGTCGTGAAGTGGCTGAAGGAGGAGGGGCTCAACGTCGACGTGTGCTCCGGCGGTGAGCTGAGCACCGCGCTCGCCGCCGGGATGCCCGCCTCGCGCATCGCCTTCCACGGCAATAACAAGTCCGAGAGCGAGATCCGCCGGGCCGTCGAGGCCGGGGTCGGGCGCATCGTGCTCGACTCCTTCCAGGAGATCGCCCGCGTCGCGCACATCGCCCGCGAGCTGGGCGTACGCCAGCCCGTCCAGATCCGGGTGACGGTCGGCGTCGAGGCGCACACCCACGAGTTCATCGCCACCGCGCACGAGGACCAGAAGTTCGGCATCGCAGTGGCCGACGGTTCCGCCGCCGAGGCCGTGCGGCGCGCGCTCGGGCACGACTCGCTGGAGCTGCTCGGCGTCCACTCCCACATCGGTTCGCAGATCTTCGACATGGCCGGCTTCGAGGTCTCCGCCAAGCGCGTCGTGCGGCTGCTGGCCGCCGTACGGGACGAGCACGGCGTGGAGCTGCCCGAGATCGACCTCGGCGGCGGCCTCGGTATCGCCTACACCGCGAGCGACGACCCGCGCGAGCCCCACGAGATCGCCAAGGCCCTGCACGAGATCGTGGCCCGCGAGTGCGAGAGCGCCGGGCTGGCCGCCCCCAGGATCTCGGTCGAGCCCGGCCGCGCCATCGTCGGCCCGACCGCCTTCACCCTGTACGAGGTGGGGACGATCAAGCCGCTGGAGGGGCTGCGCACCTACGTCTCCGTCGACGGCGGGATGTCCGACAACATCCGCACCGCCCTGTACGACGCCGAGTACTCCATCTCCCTGGCCTCCCGCACCTCCGACGCCGAGCCCATGCTCGTGCGCGTCGTCGGCAAGCACTGCGAGAGCGGGGACATCGTCGTGAAGGACGCGTTCCTGCCCGCCGACCTGGCCCCCGGCGACCTGCTGGCCGTCCCGGCCACCGGCGCGTACTGCCGCTCCATGGCCAGCAACTACAACCACGCGCTCCGCCCGCCGGTCGTCGCCGTGCGCGACGGAGCGGCCCGTGTGATCGTCCGCCGCGAGACGGAGGAAGATCTCCTGCGTCTCGACCTCGGATGATGAAATAGGTGTCTCACTCAATGGACCGAGGATGGAAACTGCTGTCCATTGAGTGAGACTGGTTCCACCCGGCGGGCAAACCGCCCGCAGGGTACTGATGGAAGACGAAAGGCGTAGGTCGAATGATGCGTACGCGTCCGCTGAAGGTGGCGCTGCTGGGCTGTGGAGTGGTCGGCTCAGAGGTGGCTCGCATCATGACGACACACGCCGACGACCTCACGCAGAGGATCGGCGCGCCCGTGGAGCTCGCGGGCGTGGCGGTACGCCGCCCCTCCAAGGTGCGCGAGGGCATCGACCCCGCCCTGATCACCACCGATGCGACCGCCCTCCTCAAAAGCGGTGACATCGACATCGCCATCGAGGTCATCGGTGGGATCGAGCCCGCCCGTACGCTGATCACCACGGCCTTCGAGCAGGGCATCTCCGTGGTCTCCGCGAACAAGGCGCTGCTCGCCCAGGACGGCGCCGCGCTGCATGCCGCGGCCGAGACCCACGGCCTGGACCTCTACTACGAGGCCGCCGTCGCCGGAGCCATCCCGCTGGTCCGCCCGATGCGCGAGTCGCTCGCCGGCGACAAGATCAACCGGGTGATGGGCATCGTCAACGGCACGACGAACTTCATCCTCGACAAGATGGACTCCACCGGCGCCGGGTACCAGGAGGCGCTCGACGAGGCCACCGCCCTCGGGTACGCCGAGGCCGACCCGACCGCCGACGTCGAGGGCTACGACGCCGCCGCCAAGGCCGCGATCCTGGCCGGCATCGCCTTCCACACCCGGGTCCGGCTGGACGACGTGTACCGCGAGGGCATGACCGAGGTCAGCGCCGCCGACTTCGCGTCCGCCAAGCGGATGGGCTGCACCATCAAGCTCCTCGCCATCCTGGAGCGCGCCGCCGACGGCGAGTCCGTCACCGCCCGCGTCCACCCGGCGATGATCCCGCTCAGCCACCCGCTCGCCTCCGTCCGCGAGGCGTACAACGCCGTCTTCGTCGAGGCGGAGGCCGCCGGGCGGCTCATGTTCTACGGGCCCGGCGCGGGCGGCGCACCGACCGCGTCCGCGGTCCTCGGCGACCTCGTCGCCGTCGCCCGCAACAAGCTCGCCGAGGCAACGGGGCCCGGCGAGTCGGCCTACACCCAGCTGCCGGTCAGCCCCATGGGGGATGTCGTCACCCGCTACCACATCAGCCTCGATGTGGCGGACAAGCCGGGCGTCCTCGCCCAGGTGGCGACCACCTTCGCGGAGGCCGGCGTGTCGATCGACACGGTGCGGCAGCAGGGCAAGGACGGCGAGGCCTCCCTCGTCGTCGTCACTCACCGCGCACCCGACGCCGCCCTCTCCGGGACCGTCGAGGCGCTGCGGAAGCTGGACACCGTCCGCGGTGTCGCCAGCATCATGCGTGTTGAAGGGGAGTAAGGACCCATGAGCAGCAATCGCACCCACCAGTGGCGCGGCATCATCGAGGAGTACCGGGACCGCCTGCCGGTGACGGACACGACTCCCGTGGTGACGCTCCGCGAGGGCGGCACTCCCCTCGTCCCCGCCCAGGTGCTCTCCGAGCGCACCGGCTGCGAGGTGCACCTCAAGGTCGAGGGGGCGAACCCCACCGGGTCCTTCAAGGACCGCGGCATGACCATGGCGATCACCAAGGCCAAGGAGGAGGGCGCGAAGGCGGTCATCTGCGCCTCCACGGGCAACACTTCGGCCTCCGCCGCCGCGTACGCGGTGCGCGCCGGGATGGTGTCCGCGGTGCTCGTGCCCCGCGGCAAGATCGCACTCGGCAAGATGGGCCAGGCGCTGGTGCACGGCGCCAAGATCCTTCAGGTGGACGGCAACTTCGACGACTGCCTGAACCTGGCCCGCGCGCTCTCCGACAACTACCCGGTCGCGCTGGTCAATTCGGTCAACCCGGTGCGTATCGAGGGCCAGAAGACGGCCGCGTTCGAGATCGTCGACGCGCTCGGCGACGCCCCCGACATCCATGTGCTGCCCGTCGGCAACGCCGGCAACATCACCGCGTACTGGAAGGGCTTCAAGGAGTACAAGGCCGACGGCCTGTCCACCCGTACGCCCCGCGTGTGGGGTTTCCAGGCCTCCGGTTCCGCGCCCATCGTGCGCGGCGAGGTCGTCAAGGAGCCGCACACCATCGCCACCGCGATCCGGATCGGCAACCCGGCGTCCTGGGACTACGCGCTGGCCGCGCGTGACGAGTCGGGCGGCTTCATCGACGAGGTGACGGACCGCCAGATCCTGGCCGCCTACCGGCTGTTGGCCGCGCAGGAGGGCGTCTTCGTCGAGCCCGCCTCGGCCGCCTCGGTGGCCGGCCTGCTCAAGGCCGCCGAGCTGGGCCTGGTCGACCCCGGCCAGAAGATCGTGTGCACCGTCACCGGCAACGGCCTGAAGGACCCCGACTGGGCGATCGCCGGCGCTCCGCAGCCGATCACCGTTCCGGTGGACGCCGAGGCCGCCGCCGTGCGCCTCGGCCTGGTCTGACGCCGGCGCAGTACCGTCAGCCGCACCGGGGTGGTTCCGGGGCGGCGCGGTGCCTGAGCAGTACCGGGTGAAGCCGGGTCCCGGAGGGCTCGCGAGGGCCTTTCGAGGCCTTCCCGAAGCCCCTCCGGAACCCGGCAACTCGCCCCGTACGGCAACAAAAATGCGTCCGAAGTCGGTCGAAGTCGGTCGAAGTCCGCGACACGCATCGTGCGCCTCCTGTGCGCCCTATGTCGCGAGAGAACCTTCCTTCGATACGCTGTACCTACATCCGCCACCGCGCATATGACTGCGGTGCTGCCCCGAGGGCCTTCGGGTGTCGTACGTTCTCCAGTACATTCGCAGCGAGCCAGCGAAGAGCGAAGATCTCGCACAGTCACAAGGAGTGTCATCGGACGATGGCCGGTCCAGCGTTCCGCGCCGCCGCCGTACGGGTGCGCGTCCCCGCCAGCAGTGCCAACCTCGGTCCGGGCTTCGACGCCCTGGGCCTGGCCCTGGGGCTCTACGACGACGTAGTCGTCCGGGTGGCCGACTCCGGCCTGAACATCGACATCGCGGGTGAGGGCGCCGACACCCTCCCGCGGGACGAGAGCCACCTGCTCGTACGCTCCATGCGCACCGCCTTCGACCTGCTGGGCGGCCAGCCGCGCGGCCTGGAGGTCGTCTGCGCCAACCGCATCCCGCACGGCCGCGGCCTGGGCTCCTCCTCCGCCGCGATCTGCGCGGGCATCGTCGCCGCCCGCGCCGTGACCATAGGTGGCGAGGCCAAGCTCGACGACGCGGCGCTGCTGGAACTCGCCACCGAGATCGAGGGCCACCCCGACAACGTCGCCGCCTGTCTCCTCGGCGGGTTCACCCTCGCCTGGATGGACGGCGGCAGTGCCAAGGCCATCCGTATGGAGCCGGCCGAATCCATCGTTCCGGTGGTCTTCGTGCCGTCCAGGCCGGTTCTGACCGAGACCGCGCGCGGCCTGCTGCCGCGCACCGTCCCGCACGTGGACGCAGCCGTCAACGCGGGCCGCGCGGGCCTGCTCGTGGAAGCCCTGACCAGGCGTCCCGAGCTCCTGCTGCCGGCCACCGAGGACCGGCTCCACCAGGAGTACCGGTCCCCGGCGATGCCGGAGAGCGTCGCACTCGTCAACAGGCTGCGGGCGGACGGGATCCCCGCGGTCATCTCCGGCGCGGGACCCACGGTCCTCGCGCTGGTCGACAACGGCGCGGCCGACAAGGTCGCGCAGCTCGCGGGCGAGGGGTGGGCGGCCAACCGGCTCGCTCTCGACGCCGCGGGCGCGAGCGTACTTCCGCTGGGCGCCCAGGGCGGCTGAGGCCGCTTTTCTGGAGTGCGCAGCCGGTCAGGGGCGGGCGGCCTGGGCAGGCCGCCCGCGCGGAAGGCGCGATTGCCGGTGATTGAGAGGGGGAATATCTATTGGATCCGGTAGTGTTAGTCTCAAGTGCGCATCGGAAGCCGCCATGGCTCGGTGCTCAGTGTCCCCATTCGGGACCACATTTCTTCCGGGAGCCTCCCCGACTGCTTTGATCACTTCCAGCAGTTTCGAGCACGCTCCGGAATCGGCGTGACATTCCCACGCTTCCAGCTCGGGGGCTTCTCGCCGGAACCAGCCATGCACGTTTCTTCCGCCGTATGTCTATCGGCGGACCACCGCCCCGGCACGGTCCACACCTAGGACTGTTGTCGGACAGCACAACCGGTCGCCGAGCCAGACAGGCCGACGTCCGCTCCAGGGAAGGACCCTTCGTGAGCGACACCACCGATCTGATGGGCGCTGCCGACACCTCTGTCGACACCAGTGCCCCCGCCGCGGGCGCCGCACCCAAGCGTCGACGCACCGGCACCGGCCTTGACGGCATGGTCCTGGCCGAGCTGCAGCAGGTCGCGTCGGGCCTCGGGATCAGGGGCACCGCGCGGATGCGCAAGAGCCAGCTGATCGAGGTCATCAAGGAGGCGCAGGCGGGCAGCGGTGCCCCCAAGGCCGCTGCCTCCGCTGCCGCAGACACCGCCGAGGCCAAGCCGAAGCGCCGCGCCACCAGCAAGGCCCGCACGAGTGAGGCCGCCGCCGAGGCGCCCGCCGAGAAGCCCGCCAAGCAGGCGCAGATCGAGATCCCGGGCCAGCCGGCAGGGGGCCCCTCCCGCTCGAGCGCAGCCGAGAGCGCGGGAGACGACGCCCCGGTCGGCGAGCGCCGCCGGCGCCGTGCCACGGCCCCCACGGGCAGCCCGGAGGCCTCGGCCCCCGTCGCCGTCCAGGTCGAGCAGAAGACCGAGACCGCACCCGCCGCCACCGCCCCGTCCGAGGCCAAGGCCGAAGCCGCCACCGCGGTTTCCGCCGGCCAGGCGCAGGGCCAGGACGGCGAGGGCCGCGGCCGTCGCGACCGCCGTGACCGCGGCGAGCGCGGTGACCGCGCCGACCGTCAGCGCGACCGCCGTGACCGCGGTGCCAAGGGCGACGACCAGGGCCAGGGCGGCCAGGGTCAGGGCGCGCAGGGCGGCCAGAGCCAGGGCGGTCAGGGTGGCGGCCGTCAGGACCGCGCCGACCGCCAGCAGCAGGGCGGCCGCGGCCAGGGCCAGGGCCAGGGTCAGCAGGGCCGTCAGGACCGCCAGGACAACGGCCCCCAGGACGACTTCGACGGCGAGGACGGCCGTCGCGGCCGCCGCGGCCGCTACCGGGACCGCCGTGGCCGCCGTGGCCGCGACGAGTTCGCGCCGAGCGAGCCGCAGGTCGCCGACGACGACGTGCTGATCCCCGTCGCGGGCATCCTCGACATCCTCGACAACTACGCGTTCATCCGGACCTCGGGCTACCTGCCCGGCCCCAACGACGTGTACGTCTCCCTCGCCCAGGTCCGCAAGGCCGGCCTGCGCAAGGGCGACCACACCACGGGCGCCGTGCGCCAGCCCAAGGACGGCGAGCGCCGCGAGAAGTTCAACGCCCTGGTGCGTCTGGACTCGGTGAACGGCATGGCGCCCGAATCCGGCCGCGGCCGACCGGAGTTCCAGAAGCTGACGCCCCTGTACCCGCAGGACCGGCTCCGCCTGGAGACCGACCCGGGCGTGCTGACCACCCGCATCATCGACCTCGTGTCGCCGATCGGTAAGGGCCAGCGCGGTCTGATCGTGGCCCCGCCGAAGACCGGCAAGACCATGATCATGCAGGCGATCGCCAACGCGATCACCACCAACAACCCCGAGTGCCACCTGATGGTCGTCCTGGTCGACGAGCGTCCGGAAGAGGTCACCGACATGCAGCGGTCGGTCAAGGGCGAGGTCATCTCCTCGACCTTCGACCGCCCGGCCGAGGACCACACCACCGTCGCCGAGCTGGCCATCGAGCGCGCCAAGCGCCTCGTCGAGCTGGGTCACGACGTGGTCGTCCTGCTGGACTCCATCACCCGTCTGGGCCGCGCGTACAACCTCGCGGCGCCCGCCTCCGGCCGCATCCTGTCCGGTGGTGTCGACTCGACCGCGCTGTACCCGCCGAAGCGCTTCTTCGGTGCCGCGCGCAACATCGAGGACGGCGGCTCGCTGACCATCCTGGCCACCGCGCTCGTCGACACCGGCTCGCGCATGGACGAGGTGATCTTCGAGGAGTTCAAGGGCACCGGCAACATGGAGCTCAAGCTCGACCGGAAGCTCGCCGACAAGCGCATCTTCCCGGCCGTCGACGTCGACCCGTCGGGCACCCGCAAGGAGGAGATCCTCCTCAACGCGGAGGAGCTCGCCATCGTCTGGAAGCTGCGCCGGGTGCTGCACGCGCTCGACTCGCAGCAGGCGATCGAGCTGCTGCTCGACAAGATGAAGCAGACGAAGTCGAACGCCGAGTTCCTGATGCAGATCGCGAAGACGACCCCGTCGGGCAAGAACGACGACTGACGTCCGGCTCGCGCATCACGCGACAGCCCCCGCCGCACCCGCGGCGGGGGCTGTCGCGCGTCAGGACGGCGTTACGGGGGTAGACGCGGCCTTGCGGTGCGGTTCGGCCCGGAATGGAACCCTGCGCGCCGTACACCCGTCTGTGTCAGAGGAACCGCGGGGTGGACGGCGGGCCGGAACGACCGGGGACCGGACCAAGGACTGAGGAGAGCATGACCGAGGAGAGCACCGACCACGGCGGGCGCGCTGCCGCCCGGCGCGCCCGCCGCAAACCGGCGAAGCGCCGCAGGGCCCTGGCCATCGCCGCCTGGAGCGCCGCGGGGGTGGTCCTGCTGGGGGGTGCGGGCCTCGGTTACTACTACGTCAAGTTCAACGGCAACCTGAAGACCGTCGACATCGACCAGGCGCTCGGCACCGACCGCCCGCAGAACGTCGACAACGGCTCGATGGACATACTCGTCCTCGGCTCCGACTCCCGCGGCGGCGCCAACGGCGAGTACGGCCAGGACGACGGCGGCTCCGCCCGCTCCGACACGGCGATGATCGTCCACCTCTACGAGGGCCACGAGAAGGCCAGCGTGGTGTCCATACCGCGCGACACGATGATCGCCCGCCCCTCCTGCACGACGTCCGGCGGGAAGACCGACCCCGGCGGCTCGCGCACCCAGTTCAACGAGGCGTTCACCGTCGGCGGGGCCGCCTGCGCGGTCAAGACCGTCGAGAAGATGTCCGGGATCCGCATGGATCACTACATCGAGGTCGACTTCACCGGCTTCAAGAAGATCATCGACAACCTCGGCGGCGTCGAGGTGACGACCACCAAGCCGATCAAGGACGGTGCCAGCCACCTCGACCTGGCGGCCGGCACGAACAAGCTCAACGGCGAGCAGGCGCTCGGCCTCGTACGCACCCGCAAGAGCGTCGGCGACGGCAGCGACCTGGGCCGAATACAGCTGCAGCAGGCCTTCATCAAGGCGCTCATCAAGCAGGTCAAGGGCATCGGGGTCTTCGACAACCCGAAGAAGCTCCTCGACCTCGCCGACTCCGCCACCAAGGCGATCACCACCGACAAGGCGCTCGGTGATGTGAAATCCCTCATGGGCTTCGCCCAGGGCCTCCAGGGCATCGACGCCCAGGACATGCAGATGATCACCCTGCCGGTCACCACGGACCCCCGCGACGCCAACCGCGTGGCCCCCCTGACCAAGGAGACCAAGATGGTCTGGGAAGCCCTGCTGGCCGACCGGCCCATCCCGGCCGAGGCCACCGCGAACTCCTCCGGGGACAAGAGCGAGGCCGGGTCGATCGTCCAGTAGGACCCGCCGCGTGACCTGCTCCGCACGGCCCTCGGGCCGGTGCGGAATAGATGGCGACCCCTCCCCGTTGAGGAAGGCGTCCTCAGAATTTTGACAGGCAGCCCGGTCCTGGCAGACTGGTCTGTCGGCCCCGGTTCACGCAGTGCGCAATTCGGCTCCTGCGACCCGGCGCCCTCCCGAATCTAGGAGACACCTTGAAGCGCGATGTTCACCCCCAGTACGTCGAGACCCAGGTCAGCTGCACCTGTGGCGCGTCGTTCACCACCCGTAGCACCCTGACCGAGGGCTCCATCCGGGCCGAGGTCTGCTCCGAGTGCCACCCGTTCTACACGGGCAAGCAGAAGATCCTCGACACCGGTGGCCGCGTGGCCCGCTTCGAGGCGCGCTTCGGCAAGGGTGCGGCCAAGAAGTAGCGCGACCCAGGCGCCGGTCTCCGGCCGCCCCCTGTCCACTCGGGGGCGGCCGGACCGGCGCCTTTGTCGTCGTTCCGGCACGTCCCCCCAGCAGTCCTTCGCACTTTTCACCCCAGGAGTCCCCCGATGTTCGAAGCGGTCGAGGAATTGGTCGGCGAACACGCCGATCTTGAGAAGAAGCTCGCCGACCCTTCGGTCCACTCGGATCAGGCCAACGCGCGCAAGCTGAACAAGCGCTACGCGGAGCTGACCCCGATCGTCGCGACCTTCCGCGCCTGGAAGCAGTCCGCCGAGGACATCGAGACGGCCAAGGAGTTCGCGGCCGACGACCCCGACTTCGCTGCCGAGGCCAAGGAACTGACCGCACAGCGCGAGGAGCTCACCGAGAAGCTCCGCCTGCTGCTCGTTCCGCGCGACCCCAGCGACGACAAGGACGTGCTCCTGGAGGTCAAGGCGGGCGCCGGCGGCGACGAGTCCGCCCTGTTCGCCGGTGACCTGCTGCGCATGTACCTGCGCTACGCCGAGCGCGTGGGCTGGAAGACCGAGATCATCGACGCCACCGAGTCCGAGCTCGGCGGCTACAAGGACGTCCAGGTCTCCGTCCGCACCAAGGGCGGCAACGGCGCCACCGAGCCCGGCCAGGGCGTGTGGGCCCGCCTGAAGTACGAGGGCGGCGTGCACCGCGTCCAGCGGGTGCCGGCCACCGAGTCCCAGGGCCGCATCCACACCTCCGCCGCCGGCGTGCTCGTCACCCCGGAGGCCGAGGAGGTCGAGGTCGAGATCAACATGAACGACCTCCGCATCGACGTGTACCGCTCGTCCGGCCCCGGCGGCCAGTCCGTGAACACCACCGACTCGGCCGTGCGCATCACGCACATCCCGACCGGTGTGGTCGCCTCCTGCCAGAACGAGAAGAGCCAGCTCCAGAACAAGGAGCAGGCCATGCGCATCCTGCGCTCGCGGCTGCTGGCCGCCGCCCAGGAGGCCGCCGAGCAGGAGGCTTCGGACGTGCGCCGCAGCCAGGTGCGCTCCGTGGACCGTTCCGAGAAGATCCGTACGTACAACTACCCGGAAAACCGGATCTCGGACCACCGGACCGGTTTCAAGGCGTACAACTTGGACCAGGTGCTCGACGGTGACCTCGACGCGGTCATCCAGGCCTGCGTGGACACGGACTCCGCGGCCAAGCTCGCGGCCGCCCACTGACCCGATTCCCGCACCACCCCCCCGTACGACAGCAGCCCGGAGGACCAGCGTGAACTTGCTGCTTGCCGAGGTGGCCCAGGCCACCCAGCGGCTGGCCGCCGCCGGCGTGCCCTCACCGCGCTTCGACGCGGAGGAGCTCGCCGCCTTCGTGCACGGCGTCAAACGGGGGGAACTGCACCACGTCAAGGACGCGGACTTCGACGCCCGCTACTGGGAGGCCGTCGCCCGCCGCGAGGCCCGCGAGCCGCTCCAGCACATCACCGGCCGCGCCTTCTTCCGGTACCTGGAGCTCCAGGTCGGGCCCGGGGTCTTCGTGCCCCGGCCCGAGACCGAATCGGTCGTGGACTGGGCCATACACGCCGTCCGCGCGATGGACGTCGTCGAGCCGCTGATCGTGGACCTGTGCACCGGCTCCGGCGCCATCGCACTGGCCATGGCCCAGGAGGTGCCGCGCTCGCGCGTGCACGCGGTCGAGCTGTCCGAGGACGCCCTGCGGTGGACCCGCAAGAACGCCGAGGGCTCCCGGGTCACCGTCCACCAGGGCGACGCCCTGAGCGCGCTGCCCGAGCTCGACGGCCAGGTCGACCTGGTCATCTCCAACCCGCCGTACATCCCGCTCACCGAGTGGGAGTACGTCGCCCCCGAGGCCCGCGACCACGATCCGGAGATGGCGCTCTTCTCCGGCGAGGACGGCCTCGACACCATCCGCGGCATCGAGCGCACCGCACACCGGCTGCTGCGGCCCGGCGGCATCGTCGTCATCGAGCACGCCGACACCCAGGGCGGCCAAGTGCCGTGGATCTTCGCCGAGGAGCGGGGCTGGGCCGACGCGGCCGACCACCCGGACCTCAACAACCGCCCGCGCTTCGCGACCGCCCGCAAGGCCCTGCCGTGACCGGCACGACGATGTACGCCACCCACCTGCTGCACGAGGAGGCCCGCTGATGGCCCGGCGATACGACTGCAACGACGCGACGGACCGTAAGACGGGTCTGCGTGAAGCCGCATCCGCCGTGCGCCGCGGAGAGCTCGTCGTGCTGCCCACCGACACCCTGTACGGGATCGGCGCGGACGCCTTCAGCCCGGAGGCCGTCCACGACCTGCTCGCCGCCAAGGGCCGGGGCCGCGGCATGCCCACCCCGGTGCTCATCGGCTCCCCGAACACCCTCCACGGCCTCGTCACGGACTTCTCCGAGCAGGCCTGGGAGCTCGTCGACGCCTTCTGGCCGGGCGCGCTGACGCTGGTCGCCAAGCACCAGCCGTCGCTGGCGTGGGACCTGGGCGACACCGGGGGCACCGTCGCCGTCCGCATGCCCCTGCACCCCGTCGCGATCGAGTTGCTGACCGAGGTCGGCCCGATGGCGGTGTCCTCGGCCAACCTGTCCGGGCACCCGGCGCCCGAGGACTGCGACGCCGCGCGCGAGATGCTCGGCGACTCCGTGTCCGTGTACCTGGACGGCGGCCCGACGCCCGGCATCCAGCCGTCGTCGATCGTCGACGTCACCGGGAAGGTTCCCGTCCTGCTCCGCGAGGGGGCACTCACCGCGGACCAGCTGCGGGAGGTCGTACCCGACCTCGAGGTCGCCCCGTGAGCCCTGAGGGGCGTGGCATAGCAGGGGGGTACCGCCCGCCGGTAGCCGGGGGAAGCACTTTCCGCATACTCCACGTCAGCACGGGGAACGTGTGCCGCTCGCCCATCACCGAGCGGCTGACGCGGCATGCCCTCTCGCACCGCCTCGGCGGCCCCGTCACCGGCGACCTCATCGTGGAGAGCGCCGGCACCTGGGGCCACGAGGGCGCCCCCATGGAGGCGAACGCGGCCGCCGTGCTGGCGGACTTCGGGGCCGACGCGTCCGGGTTCACCGGGCGGGAGCTGCTGGACGAGCACGTCATACGCGCGGACCTGGTGCTGACCGCGACCCGTGACCACCGGGCCCAGGTCATCTCGATGGGCCACTCGGCCGGTCTGCGCACCTTCACGCTGAAGGAGTTCACCCGCCTGGTCCGCGCGATAGACCCGGCCACGCTGCCGCCGCTGGACGACGGGATGGCGGAGCGGGCCCGCGCACTGGTCCGGGCCGCCGCGGCGCTGCGCGGCTGGCTGCTGGCGCCGTCGCCGGACGCGGACGAGGTGTACGACCCGTACGGGGCGCCCATCACCTTCTTCCGCTCGATCGGCGACGAGATCAACCAGGCGCTGGATCCGGTCGTGACCGCCCTGACGGGCGTGACGGCCTCGCGCTGAGCGTTCGCCGGCCGGAGGCCGGCGCAGCGGTACGAAGCCCGGGAGGCCCCCCGGGGCCGAGCGGTGCGAGCGCCGCGTCGGGGGAGGGGCTCAGCCAGGCGCTGGATCCGGTCGTGACCGCCCCGACGGGCGTGGCGGCCTCGCGCTGACAGGGCACGGCGAGGTCCGCGGGCCTACAGTGGCTGGTACCCGGTACCCCTGGAGTCTCGCCATGAGCGTCATCACCCAGCCCACGGACCTGCTGCGCGTGCAGGACCCGCAGATGGCCGACGTACTGGCCGGGGAGCGGCAGCGGCAGGCCGACACGTTGCAGCTGAGCGCCGCCGAGAACTTCACCTCGACCGCCGTGCTCGCCGCGCTCGGGTCGGCGCTCGCCAACAAATACGCCGAGGGATACCCGGGCGCCCGCCACCACGGCGGGTGCGAGTACGCCGATCTGGCCGAGCGGACCGCCGTGGAGCGGGCCAAGGCGCTCTTCGGGGCCGAGCACGCGAACGTGCAGCCGCACTCCGGCTCCTCCGCCGTCCTCGCCGCGTACGCCGCCCTGCTGCGCCCCGGGGACACCGTGCTGGCGATGGGGCTCCCGTACGGGGGCCACCTCACCCACGGTTCTCCCGCCAACTTCTCGGGGCGGTGGTTCGACTTCGTCGGGTACGGGCTCGACGCCAAGACCGGCCTCATCGACTACCGGCAGGTGCAGGACCTCGCCCACGCCCACCGGCCCAAGGCGATCGTGTGCGGCTCGATCTCCTACTCCCGCCACCCCGAGTACTCGGCCTTCCGGGAGATCGCCGACGAGGTGGGGGCCTACCTCATCGCGGACGCCGCCCATCCGATCGGGCTGGTGGCCGGCGGGGCCGCGCCCAGTCCCGTCCCGTACGCCGACATCGTGTGCGCGACCACGCACAAGGTGCTGCGCGGTCCGCGCGGCGGCATGGTGCTGTGCGGGGCCGAATACGCCGAGCGCATCGACCGGGCGGTGTTCCCCTTCACCCAGGGCGGGGCCCAGATGCACACCATCGCCGCCAAGGCCGTGGCGTTCGGCGAGGCGGCCCGGCCGGCCTTCACCACGTACGCCCACCGGGTCGTCGCCAATGCCCGGGCCCTCACGGCGGCCCTCCAGGAGCGGGGCTTCGCCATCACCACGGGTGGTACCGACACGCACCTGATCACCGCCGATCCGGCGCCGCTGGGCGTGGACGGGCCGACCGCCCGCGGCCGGCTGGCGGCCGCCGGGATCGTGCTGGACACCTGCGCCCTCCCGTACGGGGACCAGCGCGGCGTCCGGCTGGGCACGGCCGCGGTGACCACCCAGGGGATGGGGGAGGCGGAGATGGTCCGGATCGCGACGTTGTTCGCCGCGGCGCTGGACGGGGATGGCGCGAAAACACGTACGGAGGTCGGCGAGCTCACGATGGAATTTCCCCCTTACGGGGTGTAAGCAGGACAAGCGGGGCGTACTGCAACCGGGATACCGCCCCCTCGCGTCCTCGGTGATGGTGACATCGCAGCTAATGTGTGGGGCTGAGATGGCCGGCGATACATCTGGGGCAGCCCGTGCGTGAATATCTGCTGACGCTTTGCGTCACGGTCGCGGTGACCTACCTGCTGACCGGGCCCGTGCGGAAGTTCGCGATCGCGGCCGGGGCCATGCCGGAGATCCGCGCCCGCGACGTGCACCGCGAGCCCACGCCGCGGCTCGGCGGCATCGCGATGTTCGGTGGCCTGTGCGCGGGCCTGCTGGTCGCCGACCACCTGACGAACCTCAACGGCGTCTTCGAGCTGTCGAACGAACCACGGGCGCTGCTCTCCGGCGCCGCACTGATCTGGCTGATCGGTGTGCTCGACGACAAGTTCGAGATCGACGCCCTCATCAAGCTCGGCGCACAGATGATCTCCGCCGGCGTGATGGTGATGCAGGGCCTGACCATCCTGTGGATCCCGGTGCCCTTCATCGGCACGGTCGCGCTCACCCAGTGGCAGGGCAACCTGCTCACCGTGGCGCTCGTCGTGATCACCATCAACGCGGTGAACTTCGTCGACGGTCTCGACGGCCTCGCCGCCGGCATGGTCTGCATCGCCGCGGCCGCGTTCTTCATGTACGCGTACCGGATCTGGTTCGGCTACGGCATCGAGGCGGCGGCGCCCGCCACCCTCTTCGCCGCGATCCTGATGGGCATGTGCCTCGGCTTCCTGCCGCACAACATGCATCCCGCCCGGATCTTCATGGGCGACTCCGGCTCGATGCTCATCGGCCTGGTGCTCGCCGCCGCCGCCATCTCCATCACTGGTCAGGTGGACCCCGATGCCCTGGCCCTGTACGCCCAGGGCGAGCGCAACGCGACGCACGCGATGCTCCCGGTCTTCATCCCGCTGATCCTGCCCCTGACGATCATCGCGATCCCGATGGCCGACCTGGTCCTGGCCATTGTCCGGCGCACCTGGAAGGGCCAGTCGCCCTTCGCGGCCGACCGCGGGCACCTCCACCACCGGCTGCTGGAACTCGGGCACTCGCACAGCCGCGCGGTCCTGATCATGTACTTCTGGTCGGGCCTGATCGCCTTCGGCACGGTGGCCTACTCGGTGCACTCCGCCACGATGTGGATCGTGCTGGCGATCGCCGCGCTGAGTGCGGTGGGCCTGATCCTGCTGCTCCTGCCGCGCTTCACCCCGCGCGCCCCGCGCTGGGCGGAGGGTCTGGTTCCGCCGCGTTACCGCCACGCGGAACGGGCGGCCGAGGCCGCCGCACAGGACACCTCGGGCCTTGAGCCGGAGCCCGTGAGGCCCATTGCGGCGGGCGTCTCCGGCGTCAACGGAGCGACCGCCGTGGGCCCCCGTTCGCGCTTCCCCGACCGGCGTAAGGCTGAATCCACCCGCTGACCCCCCGGTCACATGTCGGACATGGATGCCCTTTACCAGACAAGCCAGCTCGCTGTCGCGCACACACGCGCAGGGTCACTCTCATGTGTGACAGTCGGCACACCGAGCAGGTAAAGCTCTCATCAAATAGTTTGTGATACCGTTCACTAAACCCGGCGACAGAGCCGAAGGACCGTAGTGCGACGGTCCCTTGGCCCGAGGTTCTCTCTCGGACCGGGCTTACGCTCGTCCTGTACGAGTCCAGTGCCCCCACCACCACGCGGAGCAAACCGCCATGCGGTCAGATGACGTCCGACTCCTCCTGCAAGCCGCCGTACCCACCGCTGTAGCCGGCGCTATCGCCGCCGTGATCAGCGCGTTGGTCGTCGGCAGCAAGGGTGCAGTCGGAGCCGTCGTCGCGACGCTGGTCGTGATTCTGTTCATGGGCATCGGATTCGTCGTTCTGCAGCGCACGGCGAAATCACTCCCGCATCTCTTCCAGGCCATGGGGCTCATGCTCTACACGGCCCAGATTCTGCTGCTCTTCGTGTTTGTCGCGGCGTTCAAGAACACCACCCTGTTCAACCCCAAGGCGTTCGCGATCACGCTCGTCGCCACCACCCTGGTGTGGATCGGCGCGCAGACCCGTGCTCATATGAAGGCCAAGATTCTTTACGTCGAGCCGGACTCGGTGAAGGGCGACAAGCCCGAAAATCCGGGGCCGAAGTCGTGAAGGGTAGGGCCGGGATAAGTGGGCGTTCGAGATCCTGCTATCGTCCGGTGCCAACTGCGGCACTGCGGGCGCGGGCATCTGAGCTGACGCCTGTTCCATCGCGAGGCTCGATGCCTGACTGCCGCCCCACCATCCGTTACACCAGTCCAGTGCCGAACCGCGGCTGCGCGCCGCGCCGACACAACGAGGTTGCCGTACCTATGCGCCACGCTGAAGGAGCCCTGCGGTGAGTGCTGCTGACATGACGCTCGCCTTCGAGATCAATTGTCATTTCGAAGACGGCACTGGCTGCGGCTTCCCGGGCCCGACCCTGTACTCGTTCCTGTTCAAGCCGATCTTCGGTGACGACAGCGGCCTGTACTTCAACAAGACGATGCTGCTGGCCCTGCTGGGCTCGATCATCATCGTCGGCTTCTTCTGGGCTGCGTTCCGGAAGCCGAAGGTCGTCCCGGGCAAGCTGCAGATGGTCGCCGAGGCCGGCTACGACTTCGTGCGCCGCGGCATCGTCTACGAGACGCTGGGCAAGAAGGAGGGCGAGAAGTACGTCCCCTTCATGGTCGCGACGTTCTTCTTCGTCTGGATGATGAACCTCTGGTCCATCGTTCCGCTCGCCCAGTTCCCGGTGACCGCGGTCATCGCGTACCCGGCCGGCCTGGCCCTCGTCATCTACGTCATGTGGATGTCGGTGACCTTCAAGCGCCACGGCTTCGTCGGCGGCTTCAAGAACATCACGGGCTACGACAAGTCGCTCGGCCCGGTCCTGCCGATGGTCATGATCATCGAGTTCTTCTCGAACGTGCTGGTCCGCCCCTTCACCCACGCGGTCCGACTGTTCGCGAACATGTTCGCCGGTCACACCCTGCTGCTGCTGTTCACCATCGCCAGCTGGTACCTGCTGAACGGGATCGGCATCGCCTACGCGGGCGTCTCGTTCGTCATGGTCATCGTGATGACCGCGTTCGAACTCTTCATCCAGGCTGTCCAGGCCTACGTCTTCGTGCTCCTGGCCTGCAGCTTCCTGCAGGGCGCGCTCGCCGAGCACCACTGAGCGATCCCCGCTCCAGCTATCCCCCCAGTCGTCCGGTGGCCAACCCCCACCGGTCCGTGAAAGAGAAGGAAGAACTGGCATGTCCCAGACCCTTGCTGCCGTCACCGGTTCCCTCAGCTCCGTTGGCTACGGCCTCGCGGCGATCGGCCCCGGCGTCGGCGTCGGCATCATCTTCGGTAACGGCACCCAGGCGCTCGCCCGTCAGCCCGAAGCTGCCGGTCTGATCCGCGCCAACCAGATCCTCGGCTTCGCCTTCTGTGAGGCGCTCGCCCTCATCGGTCTGGTCATGCCGTTCGTCTACAGCTGACGAACCCCACGACTAGTCCGAATCGACGAAAGGCACTGATGTGAACCTCCTGGTTCTCGCGGCCGAGGAGCCTCAAAACCCCCTCGTCCCGCCGATCCCCGAGCTCGTCATCGGTCTGCTCGCCTTCGTCATCGTCTTCGGTTTCCTCGCGAAGAAGCTCCTCCCGAACATCAACAAGGTTCTGGAAGAGCGCCGCGAGGCCATCGAGGGCGGTATCGAGAAGGCGGAATCCGCCCAGACCGAGGCCCAGAGCGTCCTGGAGCAGTACAAGGCCCAGCTCGCCGAAGCCCGGCACGAGGCCGCGCGCCTGCGCCAGGAAGCGCTGGAGCAGGGCACTGCGCTCAAGGAAGAACTGCGCGCAGAGGGCCAGCGGCAGCGTGAGGAGATCATCGCTGCCGGCCACGCCCAGATCGCGGCGGACCGCAAGGCCGCTTCCCAGGCGCTGCGCCAGGACGTGGGCAAGCTCGCCACCGACCTGGCCGGAAAGCTCGTCGGCGAGTCCCTTGAGGACCACGCCCGGCAGAGCCGCACCATCGACCGTTTCCTCAGCGAGCTCGAGGAGAAGGCCGAGGCGGCCCGATGAACGGAGCGAGCCGCGAGGCGCTGGCCTCCGCGCGCGAGCGTCTCGACGCGCTGACGGACAACACGTCCGTCGACGCGGCGAAGCTCGCCGGTGAGCTGGCTGCCGTCACTGCGCTGCTCGACCGTGAGGTCTCGCTGCGTCGGGTCCTCACCGACCCGGCGCAGTCCGGCGAGGCCAAGGCCGAGCTTGCCGGTCGGCTGCTCGGCGGCCAGGTCGGCGGGGAGACCCTCGACCTGGTGTCCGGCATGGTCCGGTCCCGCTGGTCGCAGTCCCGCGACCTGGTGGACTCGCTGGAGGAGCTGGCGGCCACCGCCGACCTCACGGCGGCCCAGCAGGGCGACGCGCTCGACAACGTCGAGGACGAGGTGTTCCGGTTCGGCCGGATCGTCACCTCGAGCACCGAGCTGCGTTCCGCGCTGACCGACCGTGCGGCGACCGCCTCCGCCAAGAGCGAGCTGCTGCGCAGCCTGCTCGGCGGCAAGGTGAACGCCGTCACCGAGCGCCTGGTGATCCGTCTTGTCACGCACCCGCGTGGACGTAGCCTGGAAGCGGGACTCGAGTCCCTTTCCAAGCTCGCCGCCGAGCGCCGTGACCGCATGGTCGCCACCGTGACCAGCGCGGTTCCGCTCAGCGACGTGCAGAAGACGCGTCTCGGCGCGGTGCTGGCCAAGCTGTACGGCCGCCAGATGCACCTGAACCTCGACGTGGACCCCGAGGTCCTCGGCGGGATCTCGGTGCGAGTCGGCGACGAGGTCATCGACGGCACCATCGCGGACCGCCTCGCCGAGGCGTCGCGCCGCATGGCCGGCTGACCAGCCACCAAAAGAACAAAAAGCATTCCTAGCGGCCCGGTTGGGCCGTGCAGAACTTGCAGAAGATTCCTGGGGGTCGCCCCCAGACCCCTAAGAAGCTTCAGGCCCAACAAGGAGAGCAGGGAACCCAGATGGCGGAGCTCACGATCCGGCCGGAGGAGATCCGGGACGCACTGGAGAACTTTGTCCAGTCGTACCAGCCGGACGCGGCCTCGCGCGAGGAGGTCGGAACGGTCAGCGTTGCCGGCGACGGCATCGCGAAGGTGGAGGGCCTGCCCTCCGCCATGGCGAACGAGCTGCTGAAGTTCGAGGACGGCACCCTCGGTCTCGCCCTCAACCTCGAGGAGCGCGAGATCGGTGCGGTCGTCCTCGGCGAGTTCAGCGGTATCGAGGAGGGCCAGCCGGTGCAGCGCACCGGTGAGGTGCTCTCCGTCGGCGTCGGCGAGGGTTACCTCGGCCGCGTCGTCGACCCGCTCGGCAACCCGATCGACGGTCTCGGCGAGATCGCGACCGAAGGCCGCCGCGCCCTCGAGCTGCAGGCCCCCGGCGTCATGGTCCGCAAGTCGGTCCACGAGCCGATGCAGACCGGCTACAAGGCCATCGACGCGATGGTCCCCGTCGGCCGCGGCCAGCGTCAGCTGATCATCGGCGACCGTCAGACGGGTAAGACCGCTCTGGCCGTCGACACGATCATCAACCAGCGCGACAACTGGCGCTCGGGCGACGTGAACAAGCAGGTTCGCTGCATCTACGTCGCCATCGGCCAGAAGGGCTCGACCATCGCGTCCGTTCGCGGCGCCCTGGAAGACGCCGGCGCGCTCGAGTACACGACGATCGTCGCCGCCCCGGCGTCCGACCCGGCCGGCTTCAAGTACCTGGCGCCGTACACCGGTTCCGCCATCGGCCAGCACTGGATGTACGCCGGCAAGCACGTCCTGATCATCTTCGACGACCTGTCGAAGCAGGCCGACGCCTACCGCGCCGTGTCGCTGCTGCTGCGCCGCCCGCCGGGCCGCGAGGCCTACCCGGGTGACGTCTTCTACCTGCACTCCCGTCTGCTGGAGCGCTGCGCGAAGCTGTCCGACGACATGGGTGCCGGTTCGATGACCGGTCTGCCGATCGTCGAGACCAAGGCGAACGACGTGTCGGCGTTCATCCCGACCAACGTCATCTCCATCACCGACGGCCAGTGCTTCCTGGAGTCCGACCTGTTCAACGCGGGCCAGCGCCCGGCGCTGAACGTCGGTATCTCGGTCTCCCGCGTCGGTGGCTCCGCCCAGCACAAGGCCATGAAGCAGGTTTCCGGCCGTCTGCGCCTGGACCTCGCCCAGTACCGCGAGCTGGAGGCGTTCGCCGCCTTCGGTTCCGACCTGGACGCCGCTTCGAAGGCTTCGCTGGAGCGCGGCAAGCGCCTGGTCGAGCTGCTGAAGCAGGGCCAGTACCAGCCGATGCCCGTCGAGGAGCAGGTCGTCTCCGTCTGGGCCGGCACCACCGGCAAGATGGACGACGTTCCGGTCGCCGACATCCGTCGCTTCGAGTCGGAGCTGCTGGAGCACCTGCGCCGCGAGCGCAAGGACCTCCTCACCTCCATCGCCGACGGCGGCAAGATGTCGGACGACACCCTGTCCTCCATCGCGGACGCCATCGCTTCCTTCAAGCGCCAGTTCGAGACCTCGGACGGCAAGCTCCTGGGCGAGGACGCACCGGCCGTCAACGTCTCCAAGTGACGACGGAAGGGACCTGACTCATGGGAGCGCAGCTCCGGGTCTACAAGCGTCGCATCCGTGCCATCACGGCGACCAAGAAGATCACCAAGGCGATGGAGATGATCGCCGCCTCGCGCATCGTCAAGGCGCAGCGCAAGGTGGCGGCATCGATGCCGTACGCGACCGAGCTCACCCGTGCGGTGACCGCGGTGGCGACCGGCTCGAACACCAAGCACGCCCTGACCACCGAGGTCGAGGCGCCGACCCGTGCCGCGATCGTGCTCATCACGAGCGACCGCGGTCTGGCCGGCGGCTACTCCTCGAATGCCATCAAGCAGGCGGAGCGGCTCACCGAGCGGCTGCGCGGCGAGGGCAAGGAGGTCGACACCTACATCGTCGGCCGTAAGGGTCTGGCCTACTACGGCTTCCGCGAGCGCAAGGTCGTGGATTCGTGGACCGGCTTCACCGACAGCCCGGCCTACGCCGACGCCAAGCGCGTCGCGGGGCCGCTGATCGAGGCCATCCAGCTGGAAACGGCCGAGGGTGGCGTCGACGAGCTGCACATCGTCTACACGGAATTCGTGTCGATGATGACGCAGAACCCGGTCGACGGCCGGATGCTGCCGCTCAGCCTCGATCAGGCTCAGGAGGAGACCGGTGCGAAGGGCGAGATCCTTCCGCTGTTCGACTTCGAGCCGTCGGCGGAGGACGTCCTCGACGCCCTGCTGCCGCGCTACGTCGAGAGCCGCATCTACAACGCACTGCTGCAGTCGGCCGCTTCCGAGCACGCCGCCCGCCGCCGCGCGATGAAGGCGGCGACCGACAACGCCGGAGACCTCATCAAGAGCCTCTCCCGGCTTGCCAACGCGGCCCGCCAGGCCGAAATCACCCAGGAAATCAGCGAGATCGTCGGTGGCGCGAGCGCCATGGCTGACGCGACCGCGGGGAGTGACAAGTAATGACGACCACTGTTGAGACGGCCGCCGCCACGGGCCGCGTCGCCCGGGTCATCGGCCCGGTCGTCGACGTGGAGTTCCCCGTCGACGCCATGCCCGAGATCTACAACGCGCTGAAGGTCCAGGTCGCCGACCCGGCCGAGGACGGCGCGCTGAAGACCCTGACCCTCGAGGTCGCGCAGCACCTGGGTGACGGCCTCGTCCGTACCATCTCGATGCAGCCGACCGACGGCCTGGTCCGCCAGGCCCCGGTGACCGACACGGGCGAGGGCATCACCGTCCCCGTCGGTGACTTCACCAAGGGCAAGGTCTTCAACACCCTCGGTGAGGTGCTGAACTACCCGGAGGAGAACGCCAACGTCACCGAGCGCTGGCCGATCCACCGCAAGGCCCCTCGCTTCGACGAGCTCGAGTCGAAGACCGAGATGTTCGAGACCGGCGTCAAGGTCATCGACCTTCTCACCCCGTACGTCAAGGGTGGAAAGATCGGTCTGTTCGGTGGTGCCGGTGTCGGCAAGACCGTTCTGATCCAGGAAATGATCTACCGCGTCGCCAACAACCACGACGGTGTGTCGGTGTTCGCGGGCGTCGGTGAGCGCACCCGTGAGGGCAACGACCTCATCGAGGAAATGGCCGACTCGGGCGTCATCGACAAGACGGCGCTTGTCTTCGGCCAGATGGACGAGCCCCCGGGCACCCGTCTGCGCGTCGCGCTTGCCGGTCTGACCATGGCGGAGTACTTCCGCGATGTGCAGAAGCAGGACGTGCTCTTCTTCATCGACAACATCTTCCGGTACACCCAGGCGGGTTCCGAGGTGTCGACCCTGCTCGGCCGTATGCCCTCCGCGGTGGGTTACCAGCCGAACCTGGCCGACGAGATGGGTCTCCTCCAGGAGCGCATCACCTCGACCCGTGGTCACTCGATCACCTCGATGCAGGCGATCTACGTCCCCGCGGACGACCTGACCGACCCGGCGCCGGCGACCACCTTCGCCCACCTCGACGCGACGACGGTTCTCTCCCGTCCGATCTCCGAGAAGGGCATCTACCCGGCCGTGGACCCGCTGGACTCGACGTCCCGCATCCTCGACCCGCGGTACATCGCGGCGGACCACTACGCCACGGCGATGCGCGTCAAGGGGATCCTGCAGAAGTACAAGGACCTCCAGGACATCATCGCGATCCTCGGTATCGACGAGCTGGGCGAGGAGGACAAGCTCGTTGTCCACCGTGCCCGTCGTGTCGAGCGCTTCCTGTCGCAGAACACCCACGTCGCCAAGCAGTTCACCGGCGTGGACGGTTCGGACGTTCCGCTCGACGAGTCGATCACCGCGTTCAACGCGATCTGCGACGGTGACTACGACCACTTCCCCGAGCAGGCGTTCTTCCTGTGCGGTGGCATCGAGGACCTGAAGGCCAACGCCAAGGAGCTGGGCGTCTCCTGATCCGGCGCGCTCCGCGAGGGGCGCTCCGGTTCGCAGGCCGCCGGCGAAGGCCGGCCGTGTCTTGCAGACGGAGAGGGGCGGGTATGTCCCGTCCCTCTCCTCACGCCCATTAGAATTTGACCCAACACCCGGCCGACCCGCCGGGTGGTGACCCGAGGAGCCACCTTGGCTGCTGAGCTGCACGTCGAGCTGGTCGCGGCGGACCGCAATGTCTGGTCCGGCGAGGCCACCCTTGTTGTCGCCCGCACCACGTCCGGCGACATCGGCGTCATGCCCGGTCACCAGCCGCTTCTCGGTGTGCTGGAATCGGGCCCGGTGACCATCCGCACCAGCGAGGGCAACACTGTCGTCGCCGCGGTGCACGGCGGTTTCATCTCGTTCGCGGACAACAAGCTGTCCCTGCTGGCCGAGATCGCCGAGCTCGCGGACGAGATTGACGTCCAGCGTGCGGAGCGGGCACTGGAGCGCGCGAAGTCGGAGGCCGATGCGGCCGCCGAGCGTCGCGCTGATGTCCGGCTGCGCGCCGTAACGGGCTGAATGCCCGTCGGAGTTTGATCGCTTGAGTCCCGGGGGGCGACCGCCGGGAGTCAGCAGACCTCAGCCGCGGTCCGTGCTGGAATTTTCCAGACCGGGTCGCGGCTGAGGCGATGCAGGTCCGTTTTTTTCTCATGCGTATTCGATGAGCGAGGAGGTCGGTGAAGATGCTCCTCGCTCTGCTTGTGAGCGGCCTGGTCGTAACCCTGGTGGTGATCGGGCTGTTCGTGTTCGGACTGCGCCGCAGACTCATCCAGCGGTCCGGCGGCACCTTCGACTGCAGCATGCGCTGGGGCGTGTCGGAGGAGCCCGACATCTCCGGCAAGGGCTGGGTGTACGGGGTCGCCCGCTACAGCGGTGACCGGATCGAGTGGTTCCGGGTGTTCTCGTACTCCCCGCGGCCGCGCCGGCTGCTGGAGCGTTCCTCCATCGAGGTCGTCGCCCGCCGCGCCCCGGAGGGCGAGGAGGAGCTGGCCCTGCTCTCCGACGCCGTCGTGCTCGGCTGTGTCCACCGGGGGACGCGCCTGGAGCTGGCGATGAGCGAGGACGCGCTGACCGGATTCCTGGCGTGGCTGGAGGCGGCTCCTCCCGGCCAGCGGGTGAACGTGGCGTAGTACCCCGGCGGGGTACGGAGAAGCCGGGGAGACGGGGGCGGACCCGTCTCCCCGGCTTCCGTCTTGTTACTGGAGCCCGGTGTGGACCGCGTTCGCGAGTTCACCGTTCGCGGTGTCGCCGCTGAACTCCCAGTAGAAGGCTCCCCTGAGGCCCTGCTGCTTGGCCCAGCTCATCTTCCCGGCGATGGTGGCGGGGGTGTCGTAGCTCCACCAGTTGCTGCCGCACTTGGCGTAGGCGGTGCCGGCGACGGTGCCGGTGGCCGGGCAGGTGTTCTTGAGGACCTTGTAGTCCTCGTTGCCGGGCTCGTAGGTGCCCTGGGCCGGTCCGGTGGCGGTGCCGCCGGGGGTGGCCTGGGTGACTCCGGTCCAGCCGCGGCCGTAGAAGCCGATGCCGAGGTTCAGCTTGCTGCCGCTGATCCCCTTGCCCTTGAGCTTGCTGATCGCGGCCTCGGAGTGGAAGCCCTCCTGCGGGATGCCCGCGTAGGAGGTCAGCGGCGAGTGCGGGGCCGTCGGGCCCTGGGCGGCCCAGGTGCCGAAGAAGTCGTAGGTCATCACGTTGTAGAAGTCGACGTACTGGGCGGCGCCCGCGTAGTCGGCCGCATCCAGCTTGCCGCCGCTGGTGCCGTCGGCGGAGATGGCGGCGGTGACCAGGTTGCCCGTGCCGAACTTGGCGCGCATCGCCTGCATCACGTTCTTCAGGGCGGCCGGGCCGGAGGTGTCGCAGGTCAGGCCGCAGGCGTTCGGGTACTCCCAGTCCAGGTCGATGCCGTCGAAGACATCGGCCCAGCGCGGGTCCTCGACCAGGTCGTAGCAGGACTGGGCGAAGGCCGCCGGATTGGCCGCGGCCTGGCCGAACCCGCCGGACCAGGTCCAGCCGCCGAAGGACCACAGGATCTTGATGTTCGGGTACTGGGCCTTCAGCTTGCGCAGCTGGTTGAAGTTGCCGCGCAGCGGCTGGTCCCAGGTGTCGGCCTTGCCGTCGACGCTCTGGTCGGCGGTGTAGGCCTTGTCGTAGTCGGCGTAGGAGTCACCGATGGTGCAGCGGCCGCCCTGGACGTTGCCGAAGGCGTAGTTGATGTGGGTGATCTTGCCCGCGGTGCCGGAGGTCACCAGGTTCTTCACGTGGTAGTTGCGGCCGTAGACGCCCCAGTTGGTGAAGTAGCCGAGCTTGACCTTGCCGCCCGGGTCCGGGGGGATGACCCCGCCGGTGGTGGTGACCGTGGCGGAGCCGGAGGAGGGGCCCGTCTGGTCGATGGTGTCGCGGGCGGTGACGCTGTAGGTGTACGTCGTGCCCTTGGTCAGGCCGGAGTCCGCGTAGCCGGTCCCGGTGACGGTGGCGATCTTGGCGGAGCCCCGGTAGACGTCGTAGTTCTTGACGCCCTTGTCGTCGGTGGCCGGGGTCCAGGTCAGGGTGAGCGAGGTGTCGGCGACGTTGCTCGCGGTGGGGGTGCCGGGAGCCGTGGGGGGAGTGTCGCCGGGCTGGGTGCCGCCGTCGCAGGAGGCGCCGTTGATCTTGCAGCCGCTCGGGGCGCCGCCGCCGGCGCCGTTGAAGCCGAAGCTGGCGGTCGCCCCGGGAGCGAGCGTGCCGTTCCAGCCGACGTTCTTCGCGGTCCAGTGGGTGCCCGAGCCGGTGACGGTGGCGTCCCAGGCCGAGGTGACCGAGGTGCCCGCCGGGTAGTCCCACTCCACGGTCCAGCTGCTGAGGGTGGTGGTGCCGGTGTTCTTCACCACCCACTTGCCCTCGAAGCCGGAGCCCCAGTCGGAGACCTTGGTGTACGTGGCCGTCGCGGAGGCGGCCGCCTGGGCCGGGCCGGCCAGTACGACGAGTCCGGTGACGGGCAGGGCGAGGGCGGCCACGACGGCCGCCACTCGGCGGAAGAACCGGGTGCGCCGGGTGCGGGGTGGGGATGCTGTGCTCAAGGGTGATCCTCCGTAGGTCCGTCGCCGCCGTGGGGCCGACTGCGACATGGGGGTGGGACCTGCGCCGCCCGTGAGCACGCTTTGTCATGGCACGCTCACCACAGTGTTGCGGCGAGCGTAGAAAGGTCTGGACCAACCGTCAAGAGGTCCAGACCGGTGCGCGACCGCGCAGCTATATCCCCAACTCCTGAGCCAGCACCGCCGCTTGGAGTCTGCTGCGCAGATCCAGCTTGCCGAGCAGCCTGCTGACGTGCGTCTTGGCCGTCGCCTCCGCCATGTCCAGGCGCACGGCGATCTCCGCGTTCGACAGGCCCTCGCCCAGCGCGCTCAGCACCTCCCGCTCCCGCGGGGTGAGGGAGGCGACCGCCGCGGCCCGCTCCGGCGCCGGGGCCGGCCGCGCCGGCCGGGGCGCCGCGAACTCGGCGATCAGCCGCCGTGTCACTGCCGGCGCGATCAGACCCTCCCCGCGCGCGACCGTCCGTACCGCCGCGATCAGCTCGGCCGCGTCCGCGTTCTTCAGGAGGAAGCCCGCGGCCCCCGCCCGCAGCGCCCCGAAGACGTACTCGTCGAGGTCGAAGGTGGTCAGCACCAGGACGTCGGCCAGGCCCTCCGACACCACCTGACGCGTCGCGGACACCCCGTCGAGCCGGGGCATCTGCACGTCCATGAGGACGAGATCCGGCCGCAGCTCCCGGGCGAGGCGCACCGCCTCCTCCCCGTCGCCGGCCTCGCCCACGACCTCGACGTCCCCCGCACTGCGCAGGATGAGCACCAGCCCCGCCCGTACCGCGCACTGATCCTCGGCCACCACCACCCGGATGGTCATGCCTCCACCACCTTCTCCTCCGCGGGCAGTGTCGCCCGTACCTGCCACACGGCGCCGGACCGGCCCGCAGTGAACTCCCCGCCCAGCAGTTCCGTCCGCTCCCGCATGCCGATCAGACCCGCCCCGGAGCCGGGGGCGCGGGGGCCGGGCCGGTCCCCGTAGGGGGAGTCCACCGCCACGCGCAGCAGCCCGTCGGCGCGCGCCACCCGGACCGTGACGGTGCCCGGGGCGGCGTGCTTGAGGGCATTGGTCAGCGACTCCTGGACGATCCGGTACGCGGCCAGCTCCACGGGGGCCGCCGTGGGCTCCCCGGACGGCCGGTCGTCGTGGAGTACGAAGGTCAGCCCGCTCCCCGAGCCATTGGTCCGGGCCTGCCCGATCAAGGCGTCCAGACCGTCCAGCGAGGGCACGGCGACCGGCTCCCGGTCGCCCCCGGCATCCCGCAGCAGCCCGATCAGACGGCGCATTTCGGCCAGTCCCTGCACGCTGTTCTCGCGGATCACCCCGAGCGCGTCGCGACTGGTCGCGGCGGTGTCGATGGAGAGCGCGGCGGTGGAGTGGATGGCGATGGCGGAGAGGTGGTTGGCCACCATGTCGTGGAGCTCCCGGGCCATCCGGGCGCGCTCGGCGGCCACGGCCTGGCTGCGGTCCATCTCGGCCAGCAGCGCGGTCTGCTCCGCCCGCAGCCGGGCCGCCTCGGCGGCCTCCCGGTGGTTGCGCAGGGTGGCGCCGGTCAGTGCCGGGGCGAAGCTCACGATGCCGGTGATAACGCCGATCAGCAGGGCCTGCGGGGTCCGCAGCCAGGCCAGCGAGGCGATGGTGACCACGACGGTGATCAGGCCGGTGGTGACCGGGAGCCGTCGGGCCATGGCCGGTTTTCCGTACACGACGGCGGCGTACATCAGGTCCGTGAAGATCACGACGGTGGCGAGGCTGCCGACCGTGAACTGGTCGGCGATCACCCCGGCGGTGCCGACGGCCAGGGTCACCTGCGGCAGGGTCCGGCGCAGCAGCTCCATCGAGCCGAGGAGCACCAGCGGGACGAGGGCCGCCCAGGCCGGCAGGAAGTCGCGGCCGGGGCTGCTGTAGACCCCGAGCGCCCAGAAGGCCAGGCCGGCGGCCGTGCTGACCACCGCGAGGAGGACGTCGTCACGGTGGGGGCGCAGGCTCTTCTCGGTCACGTTCCCATCCAACAGGGTGCGCGGGCCCCGCACCTCGGCGGAGCGGCCGAGGCGGGGGTACATCGAACGATGCAGGCCCACATGGTCAATGGCGACGACGTATCGGGCCCGTGCGGACGGGAGCCTGGAAGGGAACGAAGAACCCGAGCGGACGGAGAGTCCCATGATCGTCGCGCTGATCATCGCCTGCGAGGTCGGCTTCTGGGTACTGCTGGCGGCCGGTCTGGCGCTGCGGTACCTCGCGAAGATGCCGAGGCTCGGGGCGGCCGTCCTGCTGTGCGAGCCGCTGATGGAGCTGGTGCTGCTCGTGGTCAGCACGCTCGACCTCAAGAACGGCGCCGAGCCGGACTGGAAGCACGGACTGGCCGCGCTCTACATCGGCTACACCGTCGCCTACGGCCACTACACGATCAAGTGGCTCGACGGGCACGCCGCGTACCGGCTGGCCGGGGGGCCGAAGCCGGCGGGCGCCGGGTACGGGAAGGCCCGCGCCCGGCACGAGTGGAAGCTGTGGGTCCGTACCGTGATCGCCGCGGCCGTCGCCCTGGCCCTGCTCCAGGTGGCGATCTGGTACGTCGGCGACGCGGGCGACGTCAGCTCGCTCCAGGCCTGGCAGTTCGGCGCGCTGCGCGTGGTCGGCATCCACGCCCTGGTCGCCGCGGCCTACACGATCTGGCCGACGAAGGCCCCGGCGAAGGCCGCCGGGGAACCGACCCCCCTGGCCCGCACGGAGCGCTAGGCGCTCCGGGCCGGGTTGCCTGCGCAGGGCCTGCGCCTCGCGGTGCGGATGCGGGGCGGAGCGCCGCGCGTTGCACCTTCCGTAGCGGTATGTGGTCGGGTGGACCCACGTACCACTCCCCTGAGGAAGGCCCGGCTCATGTATGCGTCCTTCATCCCTCCGCGCCGGGTCAGGATCGGTGACGCGGCGGCCTTCGTCGGCACCACACCGCGGGCGATCCGCCACTACCACGAGATCGGCCTGCTCCCCGAGCCCGAGCGGGGCAGTGACGACCGCCGCCGCTACGGCTACGAGGACATGGTCCGGCTCCTGTGGATCCGCAGGACGGCCGACGCCGGGATCGCCCTGGACGACATCCGCGACGCCTTCGCCGACACGGCTTCCGCCGGTGCCGACGGCGACCACGGCATCGCGGGCATCCTGGAACGGCTGGAGGAATCCCTGGTCGCGCAGGAAGCAGAGCTGCGGCGGCAGCGGACCGCCGTGCAGCGCATGCGCACCGAGGGCAGCAGGCTGGGCCTGCTCTCCGACTTCGTCACCAGCCGGCTCAGGGGCCTGCCCGAGGGCTCCCTGCGCCGGGAGGACCTGGACAGCCTGCTGGTCACCGAGCGGATCTTCGGGCCGCTCGGTGCGGCTCTCCAGGCCTCCCGTTTCATCGCCCTGGCCGTCCATCCGGATCTGCGGGAGGAGTCCGACCGCGTCGATGCCGCCGAGGAGGCACTGGATGACACGATCGCTGTCGATGACCCCCGCGTGGCCCGGGTGGCTGCCGAACGGCACGCCTTCGAAAAGCTGCTGCAGGCCGTCATCGAGGATTCCGGCGCGGCAGAGAGCGACGATGCGCTCTTCGACTCCTGGGACGCCTTGCACCCCGCTACCGCCGATGGGGGTGGGGACGGGGCCGGGGCCGGCCGGGGCTCCGGCGGGGGACAGGAGTCCCTGAGCGCGTTCGCGGCCATCGGAAAGATGCCCTACGACTTGTCCCCGGCCCGCCTGCGCTGCATGGAACTGGCCGAAGAGCTCGCCGCCCACGAGCCACCCGCTTCTGCGACCCCCTAGGGCAGGTGGTCAGCGCTCGCCGCCCGGTACCCACAGAACGTCCCCGACCTCCTTGTTGGCCACCCGGGCCAGGATGAACAGGAGGTCGGAGAGGCGGTTGAGGTAGGTCGCGGTCAGCAGGTTCATCACCTCGCCGTGCACCTCCAGCGCCGCCCACGTCGAGCGCTCGGCGCGCCGCACCACCGTGCAGGCCTGGTGCAGCAGGGCCGCGCCCGGGGTGCCGCCGGGAAGGATGAAGCTGCGCAGCTTCTCCACCTGCTCCAGGAAGTGGTCGCAGTCCGCCTCCAGCTTGTCCACGTAGAACTGCTCCACGCGCAGCGGCGGATACTCCGGGTTCTCGGCCACGGGGGTGCACAGGTCGGCGCCGACGTCGAACAGGTCGTTCTGCACGCGGACCAGGACCTTGACCACGTCCGCGGACAGCCCGCCGAGCGCGATCGCCGTCCCGATGGCCGCGTTGGCCTCGTTGGCGTCGGCGTACGCGGAGATCCGCAGGTCGGTCTTGGCGGTGCGGCTCATGTCGCCCAGGGCGGTCGTGCCCTTGTCGCCGGTACGGGTGTAGATGCGCGTGAGGTTCACCATGCGGCCAGGGTAGACGGGCCCGCCGGGGTAATTCCGGGCGCGGTCGGCGGTGTCCGCGTACGGTCCTGTGGGGCCGGCCGGCCCCGGGACGGGAGGGCGGCGAAGTGGCCGACGTGTACTACATCTGGCGCCTCGCCGAGGCCGCCCAGCAGATCGACCTCCTGGCGGGCTTCCTCGTCACCCGGCAGGAGCAGGGCCCGGACGCCCGCCGTGACGTGGCCGGCCGTGCCGGCGCCGGGCGCGCGGCCGTGGCCGCCGGCCGCCTGGGCGAGGCCCTCGAGCACGTCGACGAGCTGCGCGAGCGCGCCGCCCGCTGGGCGGGGCACCCGCACCATCCGGGCGAACCGGGCGCCGCCTGGCACGAGGCGAGGGTCTGGGACTACGCGAAGGACATGCTGCGGGCGGAGCCCGGGCTCGCGCGGGCGGACCTCGCCACGGCCCGCCGGATCCTCGGGGACCTCAGTCATCTGCAACGGAAGATCTGCGCACGGCCGGAGGTGGACGCGCAGGCCTGCGCCGACGCGCACCACCTCGCGGGCCGTGGTGCCATGGCCGTCGAACTCGGCCGCTTCGGCGCCGCGCGCAAGGAGCTGCGACGGCTGCGCGCACTGGCCGAGCGGTCCGCAGGGACCGACGTCACATGAACTGGACGGCCGGGCACGGCTGCTGGGCCGTACCGGTGTGATGTCCGTCATCTGAGACGTGACGCGTGTTACTTCACGGTCACACCGCACCGCCCGGGCGCTAGTCTCCGCCGGAGTGGCTACGTGACTGTGCCGTAGGGAAACGAGGGGTGTGTAGTGGCTGGGAAGCTCGCCGTCATCGGTGCCGGACTCATGGGTTCCGGCATCGCGCAGGTCTCCGCTCAGGCGGGTTGGGACGTCGTACTCCGCGATGTCACCGATGCCGCGCTGACGCGTGGCACGGACGGAATCAAGGCCTCCTACGACAAGTTCGTCTCCAAGGGCAAGCTGACGGCCGAGGACGCCGAGGCGGCGCTCGCGCGCATCACCACCACCACGGACCTCGACGCGGCCTCCGACGTCGACATCGTGGTGGAGGCCGCCTTCGAGAAGATCGAGATCAAGCACGAGATCTTCCGCGCCCTGGACAAGATCGTCCGTGAGGACACGATCCTCGCCTCCAACACCTCCGCCATCCCGATCACCAAGATCGCGGCCGTGACGGAGCGTCCGGAGCGGGTCGTCGGCGCGCACTTCTTCTCGCCCGTCCCGATGATGCAGCTGTGCGAGCTCGTGCGCGGCTACAAGACGAGCGACGAAACCCTCGCCACCACCCGGGCGTTCGCCGAGTCCGTCGGCAAGACGTGCATCGTGGTCAACCGCGACGTCGCCGGCTTCGTGACGACCCGTCTGATCTCCGCGCTGGTCGTCGAGGCCGCCAAGCTGTACGAGTCGGGCGTGGCCTCCGCCGAGGACATCGACATCGCCTGCAAGCTCGGCTTCGGGCACGCGATGGGGCCGCTGGCCACCGCCGACCTCACCGGCGTCGACATCCTGCTGCACGCCACCAGCAACATCTACACCGAGTCCCAGGACGAGAAGTTCGCCCCGCCGGAGCTGATGCGGCGGATGGTGGACGCCGGGGACATCGGCCGCAAGAGCGGCCAGGGCTTCTACAAGCACTGAGGCCTGGCCCCGCCACCGAGCAGCACCGTTCGAATGCCTTCACCCGCCAGGGTGAATTAGGTATCGGTTCGCTCACGGTCGGCAACTTCCTCGCTCGCGCGACAGTCAGTTGCAGTGAGAGTTGCCGACCACGGACCAGTCGGACCATACGTACGCAGTACCGCCGGGAGTACACATGCACATCAGGGGCGACCACGCCGAACTCGCTGTCGGGGGCCGCCTCGACGTGCGCAGCGCGGCGGACGCCCGTACGGCCCTCCACACCGCCCTCGACGACGGCCAGGGCGATCTCGTGCTCGACCTCACCGGGCTCGACTCCTGGGACGCGACCGGCCTCGGCGTGATCATGGGTGCGCACCGCCGGGCCGGCCGGACCGGCCGGCGCCTGGTCCTGCGCGGCGTGCCGCCGCAGATGCAGCGGCTCCTCGTGGCGACCCGGCTGCACCGGATCCTCGCGATCGAGGGCGGGCTCGAAGCCGAGTCCCTGCCCCGCGTCTGACCGGCAGGCCGCTGACCTTTGCATTTCCTGCGGAAACGTAACGGTCCGGTGGTGATCGCCCCCCTGCGGTTTCCCGCACGACCGGCCACGGTCTAGGGTTCGGGCGGAAACCGGACCAGGAGCGACAGCGCGTGCGCGAAGGCCGGGCGGTACGACGGCGAGGCACGCGGCCCGCGATCGGGGGACTGGGTCATGGACCGTACACAGGGGCAGGACGAGCAGCACGAGCAGCCCACGGGCGGCTCCGCGCCCGCGGTGCCCACGGGCCCCGCGGTCTCCACAGGTCCCGCGGTGTCCACCGCGCCCGCGCCGGGAGCCCCGGCCGCCGGCCCGGCCCGCGTCGTGAGCCTGACCGCCGGCGACTTCACCCTCACCGTCAACCCGGTCGACGGCAGCGAGATCGAACCGCTGCGCCCCGGCACCGAGCCCGGCCGCCCCGCCCGCCGCGACGCCGCCGCCCGCGCGGTCCGGGACTCCGCCGCCCGGCCGCCCGTACTGCCGGGCCCCGCCGTCCCCGCCCGGCCCCTGCTGGAGCGCGAGGAGGAGCGGGAACGGCTCGTCCGCCTGCTGGGCCGGGGCCGCTCCGTACGGCTGACCGGGCCCGCGGGATCCGGCCGCAGCGCCCTGCTCGACGCGGTCGCCGACCGGTGCGCGGGCCTCGCGCCCGACGGCGTCGTACGGCTCTCCGGGTACGGGCACCAGCAGCCCGGAGAACTGCTCCACGCGCTCTACGCCACCGTGTACGAGGCCGAACGGGCCCGGCCAGGGCGGATCGAGCTCCTGGCCCGCGTACGGGAGATAGGCGCCGTCGTCCTCCTGGACGACCTGGAGATGGGCGGGCCCGCCCTCGACGAGCTGCTGCGCGCCACCCCCGAATGCGCCTACCTGCTGGCCGCCACCCCCGACACCCGCGCCCCCTCGGACCACTCGCACGTCGAAGAGGTCTTCCTCGGCGGGCTGGGCAAGGCCGAGTGCCTGGAACTGCTGGAGTCCGGTGCCGGACGGCCGCTGACCGACGAGGAGATCGCCTGGGCGGGCGACCTGTGCTTCGCCTCCGAGGGGCTGCCGCTGCGCTTCGTCCAGGCCGCCGCACTGCTGCGGCAGCGCGACGAGCTCAACCACAGCGACGAGGACGACGAGGAGGAGGAGCCCGGCGTCTTCGAGGGGCGCCCGCGCGACGCCGTACAGGTACCGCTGCCCACCCTCGCCGAGGGCGCGGCCCCGGCCGAGCTGCTGGCCTCGCGGGTCAGTGAATCGGCGCGCGCGGCCCTGCGCATCGCGTGCGCGCTCGGCGGGGAACTGCCGCACCACGCGCACCTGCCGGCGCTGGTGGGGGACACCCACGCCGACACGGCGGTGGCGGAGCTGCTCGCCTGCGGGCTGCTGACCCCCGTCGGGACGCGGTACCGGCTGGCCGCCGGCGTCGCCCGCCAGCTGGAGGAGGTCGGGTACGGGGACACCGCCTCCGAGGAGGCCCGTACGGCCGCCCGGCACTACGCCTGGTGGACCGGGCACGCCTCGGTGGTCCCGGAGCGGGTCGCGGCGGAGGCGGACGCGGTGCTCGCGGCGCTGGCCGGTGCGGACGTGGTCGCGGCGGTGCTGCTGGCACGCACGGCGGCTCCGGCGTTCGCGGCCTCGCTGCACTGGGAGGCCTGGGAGCGGGTGCTGCGCTCGGGCGCCGAGGCCGCACGCAAGGCCGGGGAAGTCGCCGAGCAGGCCTACTTCCACCACGAACTCGGTGTGCTGGCCCTGTGCGAGGAGCGCCTGGACCGGGCGCGCGCCGAGCTGGAGACCTCGATCGGGCTGCGGGGCGCGCTGGCGGACAAGCGGGGCACGGTCGCGGGACGGCGGGCGCTGGCCCTGGTCGTCGACCGGGAGAACGCCGTGGCGGCCGTGTCGCCGCCGCTCCGGCTGGAGGCCCCGGCGGCCCCGGCAGCGTCCCCGGACGCCGTGACGGTGGCCACCCCGGCCGCTCCGGCGGCCCCTGCGTCCAAGGCACCCAAGACGGCCAAGCCGGCACCCAAGACGGCCAAGCCGGCACCCGGCGCCCCGGCGGCTTCCGAGGCACCTACGGCCAAGGTGGCCCCCGTGGCTCCCGGGGCCCGTGTGGCTCCTGTGGTCCCGGTCTCCGCCGAGGCGGTGACCCGGATGACTCCGGTCGTTCCGGTGACCGCCCGCTCGGAGCCGCCCACGACGCTGTCCGAGGTCTTCGAGGACGCCTTCCCGCTGACCCCGAAGCCCGCTCCGACCCCCGCCCTGCGGCCCGCCGCCGCGCCGGCCCCGGCCCCCGGCCGCCGCCGGCGGGTGCTGCTGGCCGGTGCGGGAGCGCTGACGGTGGTGGCGCTGGGCACGGTCGTGAGCCTGGCACTGAGTTCCTCGGACACCTCGCCGCCGGCCGAGGGGCCGTCGGTGACCCGTACCCCGACGGTCACGGCGCCCACGACGGCTCCGGTCGTCAGCAAGAACGATCCTGCACCGGAGCCGCCCGTCTCGGCCCCGCCGGCGCAGTCCGCGGTGCCCGGCCAGAGCCTCGCCCCGACCCCGGGCCGCACCCCCGCCCGGACCCCGTCCCGCCGTCCGTCCGCGACGCCCCCGAACTCCCCGCCCGCGACGTCCGTTTCGCCGCCGCCGACCACGGCCGGACCCTCGCCCACCCCGACGGAGACCGTCGTGCCGTCGCCGACGGCCACCACCCAGACGGGTACCGCCACGGCCACCTCGCCGGCCACGGGCCGGTGAACGGCATCGGCTCCGTCCCGCGGGACGGAGCCGATGCTCGAGAAGTGCCGGAGAACCGGAAGAGGATCAGAACAGGCGGAGCTTGTCGTCCTCGATACCGCGCAGCGCGTTGTAGTCCAGAACCACGCAGTCCATCCCGCGGTCCGTCGCCAGCACCTTCGCCTGCGGCTTGATCTCCTGGGCCGCGAACACGCCGCGGACCGGGGCCAGGTGCGGGTCGCGGTTGAGGAGTTCGAGGTAGCGGGTCAGCTGCTCGACGCCGTCGATCTCGCCACGGCGCTTGATCTCCACGGCCACCGTCGCGCCCTTGGCGTCCCGGCACAGGATGTCCACCGGGCCGATCGCCGTCATGTACTCGCGCCGGATCAGGGTGTAGCCCTCGCCCAGCGTTTCGATGCGGTCCGCGAGGAGTTCCTGGAGGTGTGCCTCGACGCCGTCCTTGATGAGGCCCGGGTCGGTGCCCAGCTCGTGGGAGGAGTCGTGCAGGACTTCCTCCATGGTGATGATGAGCTTCTCGCCCGCCTTGTTGATGACCGTCCACACGTTGGCCTCGTCACCGCTCCCCTCCTTGAGGGTGCACGGCGGCGACATCCAGTTGAGCGGTTTGTACGCTCGGTCGTCCGCGTGGATCGAGACACTGCCGTCGGCCTTCACGAGGATCAGACGGGGTGCCGAGGGCAGATGGGCGGTGAGCCGGCCCGCGTAGTCGACGGAGCAGCGGGCAATGACGAGACGCATGGTCGGCAACGCTACTCGACGAGAAGGCCTTCACGCGATTCGCCCCTGAAAGCCCCCTTCGCCGATGGCGCGTTGTATGCGCATTCTCCTGGTGCGTCACCCATGGGGCGCCTACCGTGGTGAGCGGGAGGTTGTCGAGCGTGCACTCTGCGTCGCGATCTCCTTCCCTGCCCGTAAGACTCCGGCAACCCAAACAGCCGGGGTCGCGAGAGGAGAACCCATGTCGCTCGACGTCTCACCGGCCCTACTCGAACAGGCCGAGCGAGGCGAGGTCGACGAAGCCGCTTTCGTCGACTGCGTCCGGACCTCCCTGCCCTACGCCTGGGAGATGATCAGCTCGCTGGTGGCACAGCTGAAGGTGGACGGCGGACAGTTCGCCGACAACCAGACGCCGCCGCCGGACGAGCAGGCGCGGGGGCAGCTGCTGCGCGCCCTCGCGAGTGACGCGATACGCGGTGCGCTGCAGCGGCACTTCGGAGTGCGCCTGGCCTTCCAGAACTGTCACCGGTTGGCGGTGTTCCCGCTGGATCCCTCGGTGGACGACAGGCTGGCCAAGTTCACTTCGATCCGCGGTCAGCTGCTCAACCAGTCGCCGGAGCTGCGGGACTGCTAGGCCGTCTCTTTCGGATCATGCCCGGCTCCACGGGGGTGATCCGAAAGAAACGGCCCGGGTAGGACCGGCAGGTCTCAGTCGAGACGGGGAAGGACCTCGGCGCCGAGCCGTCGTACGTTCTCCTCCGTCGCGGCGAGATCGCCGGAGCCCTCCGTCAGGAGGGCGAAGCGCGTGATGCCCGTCCGTGCCGACGTGGCCGCCAGCCGGTCCGCCGCCACCTCCGGGGTGCCGACCGGGTGCAGGTCGCAGAGCAGTTCCGTGTAGGCGACCGGATCCCGCATCGCGCGCGCCCGACCGTCGACCGTCACGTGCGCGTCGAGGCCCTGCTTGAGCCAGCCCGGCATCGCCTTCAGCAGGGTCTCGCGCGCATCCGCCGTGCGGTCGGCGATCTGGCACACCCCGGCCGAGACGTGTCCCGCGCCGGCCACGGACTCGCGCGAGTGGCCCGCCGCCAGCGCCGTGCTGCGCCACAGGGCGACCATCTCCGCCTTGGTGTCGTCCCCGCAGTGCATCCCCAGCAGCATCGCGAGCCCCCGCTCCGCGGCCATCCGTACCGACGCGGGCGAGGTGCAGGCCACGATCACCTCGGGCCCGGCCGCGTCCCCGTCGAGGGCCTCCGAGGGCCGCGGTACGACCGCCACCTCGCGGAATCCGTACCGCTCGCCGGCGGCTCCCACCCGCGCCTCGGTCAGCCAGCGCCGCAGCAGGTCCAGGGCCTCCGGGAAGCCGTTCTCGTAGCTGTCCAGGCCGCCCCCGAACACCTCCAGGTCGACCCAGGGCCCGCCCCGTCCCACCCCGAGGGTGAACCGGCCGCCCGAGGTCATGTGCAGCAGGGCCGCCTGCTCCCCGAGCGCCACCGGGTGCGTGCTGGGCAGCACGCTGACCGCCGTGCCCACCCGCAGCCGCCGGGTCCGGCCCAGCAGCAGGGCCGCCAGGGTCACCGCCGACGGGCAGACCCCGTACGGGACGAAGTGGTGCTCGGCGAGCCAGACCGAGTCGAGACCGGCCTCCTCGGCCACCTCGGCGGTCCGCACCGCCCGGTGCAGTGCCTCTCCCTGTCCCTGGCCCGGGAACTGGGCCGCCAGTACAAACGCTCCTACGCGCATCGCCTTTAGCCTCCTCGCGGCTGACGCGGCCTCCCCCAGGTGGACCGGTTCTTCCTATGGCAACAACGTCTGACACGTGCCAAAGGCACGGGCTGACACGAAAGTTATTGGGATTGTCGGGCCATTCCTCTTCGCGCCTCCGCCTTCTTCAGCCACCCTGCGGGTACCCGGGCTCGCTGCGCGTAGTCTGGGAGAAAGTCACTGCCGTCCGCCCATCCGTGAGGTATACGTGTCACCGCGCAACAACCGCCCCAGGGGCGGCGAGACCCCGGACGAACGCCCCAGCACCGGCCTCGACCGCTACGGGCTGGAGCGCACGGAGGAGTACCAGGGCGAGGACTGGAAGGTCCGGCACGTGGCCGGCGCGAGCGCGGCGGGCAAGCGCTACCGCTGCCCCGGCTGCGACCAGGAGATCCCCTCCGGCACCCCGCACCTGGTGGCCTGGCCCGAGTACGGCGGCGTGGACGACCGGCGGCACTGGCACAAGGCCTGCTGGAACGCGAAGGACCGCCGCACCACGAAGGTGCAGCGGTCCCGCAACGCTCCGAAGTACTAAGCCGTCTCTTTCGGATCCTGTCGGGCCCGACAGGATCCGAAAGAGACGGCCTAGACGTCCCGGCGGCCGACGACCACGTACGAGCCGGCCACCGCGGCGCCGGCGATCACCACGATCAGCGCCAGGTGCGCGAAGTTGCTCGGCGACGGGCCGAGGTCGCCGCCCTCCGGCAGGCCGAACAGCTGCATCATCGCCACCGGCACGTTGTGCCGCAGGATGAGCCGCCCGATGGGCTCGACGGCCACCCACATGCTGAGCATGCCGCCGATCACCGGGGGCAGCGTGACCAGGCCCAGCATCACGGCGATGGCTCCGGCCGAGTGCCGCACGAGCGCGCCGATCGCGAGCGCGAGCACGCCGAGCAGGGTGACGTAGCCGCAGCCGAGCAGCGCCCCGAACCACTCGCCGGCCGCGTGCGGGCCGGACGCGGTGCCGCCGCGCACGACCGCCGCGGCGACCCCGACGGTGAAGACCGACAGGGTGGTGGTGACGAAGGCCGTCATGCTGAAGACGAGGTACTTCGCGGTCAGCACCCGGTGCCGGTCGGGGGCGGCCGTGAAGGTGGTCCGCACCAGCCCGGTGCCGTGTTCCGAGCTGATGGTCAGCACGCCGAGGACGATCACCGCGAGCTGGCCGACCAGCAGGCCGATCAGGGCGGGCGTGGTGAAGTTGATCTGCGCGAAGTCCGCGTCCGCGGTCTGCGCGACGACGGTCAGGCCGACGCCGACGACGATCACCACGAGCGAGCCCAGCGTCCACAGGGTGGAGCGGAGCGAGACCAGCTTGGTCCACTCCGAGGCCAGGGCGTGTCCCAGGTGCGGCCGCGGCGTGGCCAGGGGGGAGCTGTAGCTCCCGTGCTGCTCCGCCGTCGTGGTCGTCGGGGTCATCGGGTGTCCTCGGGGGTGTTCGGGGAGGGGTTCCCGGACGTGCTCGCCAGCTCGCCGGGGTTGCTCGGCATCAGGAAGGGCTGCCCGCCCGCGCCGGGCGGCGGGGGAGCGTAGAAGCCCGTCTGCGGAACCTGGGGGGAGGCCGGTACCTCGTCCTCCCACGCGGGGACGGAGAGCGGCTCCGGTTCCCACAGCTCGGCCCGCGGGTCATCGGTGGAGGTGTACTCGACCGAGGACTGGGTCATCCGCATGTACGCCTCCTCCAGCGAGGCCCGGTGCGGTGACAGCTCCCACAGCCGTACGCCGGCCCCGTGCGCGAGGTCCGAGATCTGCGGCAGCTCCAGCCCGGTCACGCGCAGTGTTCCGTCGGGCTCCTGGAGGACCCGTCCGCCCGCCTTGGTGAGGGCCCTGCCCAGCGTCTCCCGGCCATCGCGATCAGTGTCGGCCGCGCGTACCCGAGCGAATCCGGCCGAGTTGTGCGCGATGAACTCCTGGGTGCCCATATCGGCCAGCAGGCGCCCCCGGCCGATCACGATCAGGTGGTCGGCGGTCAGCGCCATCTCGCTCATCAGATGGGAGGAGACGAGGACGGTGCGGCCCTCGGAGGCGAGGCGGCGCATGAGGTTGCGGACCCAGAGGATGCCCTCGGGGTCGAGGCCGTTGACCGGCTCGTCGAACAGAAGCACCTGCGGATCGCCGAGCAGGGCGGTGGCGATGCCGAGCCGCTGGCCCATGCCGAGCGAGAAGCCCTTCGTGCGCTGCCGGGCGGCGTCCTGGAGGCCGACCACGGCCAGCACCTCGTCCACCCGCTTCTCCGGGATCCCGGAGAGCTGGGCGATGGAGAGCAGGTGGGCGCGGGCCCGGCGGCCGCCGTGCACGGCCTTGGCGTCGAGCAGGGCGCCGACGTGCCGCTGGGCGTTCGGCAGGTCCCGGAAGGGCCGGCCGTTGATCGTGACGTGACCGGACGTGGGCCGGTCCAGGCCCACGATCATGCGCATGGTGGTGGATTTGCCGGAGCCGTTGGGCCCCAGGAATCCGGTGACGTGACCGGGCTTGACCTGGAAGGACAGCTGGTCGACGGCGGTCTTCGCGCCATAGCGCTTGGTCAGGCCGACTGCCTCGATCATCTTGCTGCCCCTTACCAGGCCGGGACGACTTTCGCCCGCGTAAGGGTTAAGAGGATAACGAGCTTCCTACGGTTCCGTCCCCGCCCGGATCCCTGAGCCGCCCCTGAGGCCGACCCGGGGATCTCCCGTAGTACGGGGGTGGGAGGTCAGGCGTCCCTCTTGCGGAGGACGGCGTAGCCCCCCAGTACCGCGGCCAGTGTCCACAGGACCAGGATCCCGAAGCCGCCCCACGGGCCGTACGGAGTTTCGGGGCTGTCGAACGCGTTGGGCACGACCTGCATGATCCGCCCCCCGGCATTGCTCGGCAGGTACTGGCCGACCGTACGCGTCGCCTCGAAACTCACGAGGAGGTTCGAGACGATCAGGAAGAAGGGGACCAGGACGCTGATGGCGGCGACCGAACTGCGCAGCATGGCCGCCACGCCCATGCAGAAGAGGGCCAGCAGTGCCAGGTACAGTCCGGCGCCGGTCACGGCGCGCAGCACGTTCTCCTCGCCGATCCCGATGCCGAGGTCACCGAGGAGCGCCTGGGTGAGGAAGAACGACGCGAAGCTGGTCAGCAGCCCCACGGCCAGGGCCAGCGCCGTCGCGACCGCCATCTTGCCGAGCAGGAAGTGCTCCCGACGGGGTACGGCGGCCAGCGAGGTGCGGATCATGCCCGTGCTGTACTCGGTGCTCACGACCAGCACACCGAAGACGATCATGGCCAGCTGGCCGAGCTGCATCGAGCTGAGGCTCGTGGCGGTGGGGTCGAAGGTGGCCCGCTGGGCCGCGTTCAGGTTGTTCGGATCGAACGTGGCGCTGAACAGCGCGGCGAACCCGACGGTGACGAGGAAGACGAGGGCGAGGGTCCAGCTGGTGGAGGCGACCGTGCGGATCTTGGTCCACTCGGACTGAAGGACGGCGGTGAAGGCCATGCTCACTCACCGGCCCTGTGCGTCGCGGTGTGGCCGGCGCCCCAGGCGGGGACGTCGGCCGGCCGGGCCGGGTTGTCGGCAGCCATGCCCGGTGCGTGGGCGTGGTACTCGACGGAGTCCGCCGTCATACGCATGAACGCTTCCTCCAGTGATGCCCGTTGCGGGCTGAGTTCGTGCAGCACGATCTGGTGCTGGGCGGCCAGCTCGCCGAGCTGCTCCGCGCTCACCCCGTCGATCTCCAGGGTGCCGGTGGCGGGAACGCTGACGGCATTGATCCCGGACTCGTGCAGGAGGTCCTTCAGCCGTTCCTGCTGCGGCGAGCGCAGCCGGACGTAGCTGCGCGAGTTCTGCTGGATGAAATCGGCCATCGGCAGGTCTGCCAGCAGCTTTCCCTGTCCGATGACGACCAAATGGTCCGCGGTCAGCGCCATTTCGCTCATCAGGTGGGACGACACGAAGATCGTCCTTCCTTCCGCCGCCAGGCCCTTCATCAGATTGCGGATCCAGAGAATTCCCTCGGGGTCCAGGCCGTTGACGGGCTCGTCGAACATCAGGATTTCCGGATCGCCCAGCAATGCGGAGGCGATTCCCAGCCGTTGGCTCATTCCGAGCGAAAATCCTTTGGACTTCTTCTTCGCCACGGCCGTCAGGCCGACCAGGTCCAGCACCTCGTCGACCCGCTGCCGCGGGATGCGGTTCGACTGGGCCAGGCAGAGGAGGTTGTTGTACGCAGTTCGGCCACCGTGCATGGCCTTCGCGTCCAGCAGCGCCCCGACGTGCTTCAGCGGCTCCGACAGGTCGCGGTAGTGCTTCCCGTACACCCTGACCGTGCCGCTGGTCGGATTGTCGAGGTCGAGCATCATGCGCATCGTCGTCGATTTGCCCGCGCCGTTCGGGCCCAGGAAGCCGGTCACCACACCCGGCCGGATCTGGAAGCTGAGGTGGTCCACGGCGGTCGTCGTACCGAATCGTTTGGTAAGGCCCTCAAGCTCGATCATGCGGCCACGCTAGAACGCCCGAGGGCCCTACGCCACCTCTAAAGGGTGACATAGGGCCCTCGATCGGGCGCACGGCGGATACCGCGTACGACCCGCCGGTGATCAGCGGCTCTGCTGCGCCGGGACGCCGCGCGTGACGGGCTCGTCGTCCACGATCGGGTTGGCCGCCGCGACGGCCGCACCGGTGAGCGTCGCCAGCATCTCGCGGACGTTGGTCAGCTGCGCGTTGATCGAGTCGCGGCGGTTGGTGAGCGCCGCCAGCTCGCGCTCGGACTCGCTGCGGATCCGGTCCGCCTTGGCGTTGGCGTCGGCCACGATGTCCTCGGCCTGGCGCTGCGCGGTCTCCACGGTCTGGCGGGCCCGGCGCTCGGCGTCCGTACGGAGCTTCTCGGCCTCCAGGCGCAGCTGCTCGGCGCGGTGCTCGATCTCCGCGAGACGCTTCTCGGCCTTGGCCTGACGGGAGGCCAGGTCGCGCTCGGACTGCTCACGGCGCTTGGCCAGGTTGGTCTCGAAGTCCGCGGCGGCCTGGGCGGCCTTGGCGCGGGTCTCCTCGAACAGCGCGTCGGCCTCCTCACGCTTGGAGGCCGCGTCCTTCTGGGCCTCGGCGCGCAGGGTCGACGCGTCGCCCTTGGCCTTCTCGACGATGCGGACGCCCTCGTCCTCCGCCTTCGACTTGCGGTCGGCGGCGAACGACTCGGCGTCGTTGCGCACCTGCTGGGCGGCCGACTCGGCGAGCTCGCGGTGCTGCTCGGCCGCGCGACGGGCCTCCTCGCGCAGGTCCTTCGCCTCCTCCTCGGCCAGCCGCAGGATCTTCTCGACCCGGGCGCCGAGGCCGGCGTACGACGGCTCGGCGTCGTTCACCTGGGCCTGGGCGTTCTGCGTCTCGAGGTGCAACTCCTCGATCCGCTTTTCCAGAGAGTTGATACGTCCAAGGGCGCTGTCGCGGTCGGAGACCAGCTTGGTAATGCGGTCGTCCACCTGACCACGGTCGTAACCACGCCGCACGAGCTCGAAGCCGAAGGGGGAGGAAGTGTCGCTCATGGGGTTCCTGTCGAATGAGACCGATGAGGTGCTACGTGAGGTGTTAGGGGAATCCTAGGCGCCCAGACGGCGTGTCATCGAGTCAATCCGCGTTTGATCTGGACAATGACACCCCTTTTGAGTGGCAAGACAGCAGAACGCTTGTCACTCGTTCGCCTGAACCTTCATCAGGTGCACACATCGTTGGGCATTTGGCTACCCGTCCGACGCCTTGCCACCCGAACGAGTGGAACCTGCTGTCGCTCCGGCCTTCACGCCCCCCGCGCCCTGACCGCCGACCGCCGGCTTTCCGCCGCCCGAAGGCGCCTCGAATGATTCCAACGCCTCAAGAACGTCCTGGACACGGGAGATCTCGGCCTGAATGTCCTCACGACGGCGCACCAGCACCTCCAGCTCGCGGCGACCCTCGTCGACGAGCTGCTCGGCCTCCGCCTTGGCCTGCGCGAGCGCGCTCTCGGCCTCCCGGGCCAGCTCCGCCTTCTTCTGCTCGGCCTCCTTGAGCAGCGCCTCCGCCTTGCGGACCGCGGCGATGCGCACCTTGCTCGCCTCGCTGCTCGCGTCCGACACCAGCTCCTTGGCCTTCGCCTCGGCCTCGACGCTCTGCTCCGTCGCCGCGCGCACCAGCTTGTCCACGCGCTCGCCGGCCGACTTCATCTGCTCGGCCGACTCCCGGCGGGCCCGCTCGTGCAGCTCCTCGACCTCGCCCTCGACGCGGCCGCGCAGCTCCTCCGCCCGTTCTCTTATGGCAGCCGCATCGCTGCGCGCCCCCACCAGCAGCTCGTTTGCGTCCGTACGGGCCTTCTCCACCAGGGAGTTGCCCTCGACGGTCGCCTCCGAGGTGATCCGCACGGCCTCCTTGCGGGCCGCGTCGACCATCGCGTCGGCCTGCTCCTCGGCCGCCGTGGTGGCGGCGAGGGCCTGCTGCTGGGCGTCGGTCGTCAGCTTCTCGGCCTCCGCGGAAGCCTCCGTGATGAGCCGGTCGACCTGCTCCGCGGCCTCGCTGCGGCGCTTGTTGGCCGCCTCGCGGGCCTCGTCCAGCAGCCGCTCGGACTCCGTACGCGCCCCGCTGCGGATGCGCTCCGCCTCGGCGGCCGCCTGCGCCTTGACCCGCTCGGCCTCCGACCGGGTGCGGGTCGCGTGCTCCTGCGCCGAGGACAGCGCCTCGGACGCCTCCGCGCGCAGCCGCTCGGCTTCGGCGGCCGCCTCGCCGACCGTGCGCTCGTTGTCCTTGCGGGTCTGCTCGGTGAGCTTCTCCGTCTCGGACACGGCCTCCGTGACGAGCCGGTCCGCCTGCTCGGCCGCCTCGGTGCGCAGCCGGTTCGCCTCGGCGCGCGCCTCGTCCAGCGTCTGCTCGGCATCGCGCTCGGCGCCCGCCAGGGTCTCGTTCGCCGCGACCGTGACCCGGTCCGCCTCCGCGGTGGCCTCGCCGATGATCCGGCCGCCCTCCGCACGGGCGTCGTCCAGCTCCCGGGCCGCCTCGGCGCGCAGCCGCTCGGCCTCGGCCGCGGCCTCGCCGACGGTGGCCTCGTTGGCCACACGGGTCTCGTCGATCAGCCGGTCGCCCTCGGCACGCGAGTCGACCATGATCCGCGCGGCGTCGCGCTCGGCACTCGCCAGCGTCTCGGCCGCCTGCGCCTTGAGCCGGGTCGCCGCGGTGGTGAGCCGCTCGGCCTCCGCAGCCGCCTCGCCGACCGTCGCCGCGTTCGCCGCCCGGGTCTCCTCGGTGAGCCGGTCGGCCTCCGCCGAAGCCTCGGTGATGAGCCGGTCGATCTGCTCCGCGGCCTCGGTGCGCAGCCGGTTGGCGTCGGCCCGGGCCTCGTCCAGGATGTTCGCGGCCTCGGCGCGGGTGGCCTCGGCGGCCTCCGCCGCCTCGGCGGTGATCCGCGCGGCCTCCGCCTCGGCGTCGGCGACCGTGGCCGCGTTCGCCGCCCGGGTCTCCTCGGTGAGCCGCTCGGCCTCCGCGGCCGCCTCGGCCGTGATCCGGGCGCCCTCGGCGCGGGCGGTCTCCAGGGCCTCCGCCGCCTCGCCGCGGATGCGGTTCGCGTCGTCCCGGGCGTCGGCCCGGGTCCGGGCCGCGTCCCGCTCCGAGGCGGCCAGCGCGTCCGTGGCCTCCGTACGCACCCGCTGGGCGTACTCGGCGGTGTCGCTGCGCAGCTGCTCCGCCTCGGCGATCGCCTCGCCGACCGTCCGCTCCGCCAGCGCCTTCGCCGCGTCCGTCTCGGCCCGCGCCTCGCTGCGGACCCGGTTGGCGTCCTCGGTGGCCCGCTCCCGCTCCGCGTAGGCGTCGCCGCGGACCCGGCCGGCCTCTTCCTCGGCCTCCGACTTCGTACGCTCCGCCGCGTGCTCGGCGGCGTTGCGCAGCCCGGCGATCTCCTCCTCGGCCTGCTCGTGCAGCCCGGCCACGGAGTCCCGCACCTGCTGGGCCGTGGCCTCCGCCGCCGACACGACCTCCGACGCGCGCCGCTCGGCCTCCTCGGTCAGCCAGACCGCCTCGGCCTGCGCCTCCTCGGAGCGCTTGCGGGCCTGCGCCAGCAGTTCCTCGCTCTGCTCGCGGGCCTGGGCCCGCTCGCTGTCCGCGTCGGTCCGCGCCGACGCAAGGGTCTCCTCGGACTCCCGGCGGCGCCGGGCGGCCTCCTCCTGGGCGGCGGCCAGCGCCTCCGCGGCCTCCTCGGCGACCCGCTCGGCGGCGGCCTTCGCCTCCGCGCGCAGCCGGTCCGCGGTCTCCTGCGCCTCGGAGCGCACCCGCTCCGCCTCGGCCTCGGCCTCGCCGCGCAGCCGCACGGCGGACTGCTCGGCCTCCGCGCGGACCCGGCCAGCGTCCTGGGCCGCGTCGGTGCGCAGCTGGTCGGCCTCGGCCTCCGACTGCGTCTGGAGGGTACGGATCCGCTCCGCCGCCTCGGCACGCAGCCGGTCGTTCTCCTCCGTCGTCTCCCGACGGATGTTCTCCGCCGCGGCGCGGGCGTCGCGCAGCGTCTGCTCGGCCGTCGTCAGCCGGCCCTCGGCCTCGGTGTGCAGCCGTACGAGTTCCTCGTCGGCCTCCGCGCGCTTGGCGGCCAGCGCCTGCTCGGTCTCCTCGCGCCGGGCGAGCGCCGCGGCGTCCGCCTCGGCCCGTACGCTCTCCGCGCGTTCCTCGGCCTCGGCGCGCAGCCGCTCGGCCTCGGTACGGGTCCGCTCCAGGGTCTCCTCGGCCTGCTTGCGCAGGGTGCCGGCCCGCTCCACGGCCTCGGCGCGCACCCGCTCGCTCTCGGCGGTCGCCCCGCCGCGCAGCTCGTCCGCGTCCGCCTTGGCCTTGCCGAGCAGTTCCTCGGCGGTCCGGGCCGCCTCCTCGATCTGCTGGACGGCCTCGCGGCGGGCCTCGCCGCGGATCCGCTCGCCCTCGGCGACGGCCTCGGCGCGCAGCTGCTCGGCCTCGCCGCGCAGCCGCCGGGCCTCCTCCTGGAGCTCGACCGTGCGGGCCCGGTACTCCTCGGTGTCGTCCTTCGCGGCGCCCTTGAGCTCGTCGGCCGTGGTTGCCGCCTGCAGGCGCAGCCGGTCGGCCTCGGTCTCGGCCTCGCGGCGGATCCGCTCGGCCTCCTCGGACGCGGCGCGGGTGGTGGCCCGGGCGTCCTCCGAGGCCTTGTTCAGTACGTCCTCGGCCGTACGGGCGGCCTTCGCCAGCTGGGCCGCCATGTCCTCGGCCGCGGCCGTACGGGCGCTGTCGCCCGCCTCGGCGCGCAGCCGCTCGGCCTCCGCGCGGGCGTCGGCCAGGGCCTGCTCGGCCTCCGCCTTGAGGGCCTCGGCCTCCTTGGTGGCCTCGCCGACCAGCCGGGCGACCTGCTCCTTGGCGGTGCGGGTGCGCTGCTCGTTGACGGACTCCGCCGACGCCAGCTGCCGGGTGGAGCTCTCCTTGGCCTCCGCGAGGAGCTTCTCGGCCTCGGCACGGGCCTCGCGCAGCGCGGAATCGGCCTCCTGCACACGGGATTCGGCCAGCCGGCCGAGGTCCAGGGTCTGCTGCCGGGTGTGCTCGGCCTCGGCGGAGGTGGTGGAGCGCAGCCGCTCCGCGTGCTCGGTGGCCTCCTGGGCCTGCGCGGAGGCGGCGGTCAGCAGCCGCTCGGCCTCCTTGCGGGCACGCAGCAGAGTTGCCTCGGCCTCCCCGCGGGCGGCCTCGGCGTCCGCGGCCATCCGGCGCCGGGTCTCCTCGGCGACCCGGGCGGCTTCCGCGCGGGCGGCGTTCAGGGCCTGCTCGGCCTCGGCGCGGGACTCCTCCATGAGCCGGCGCGCCTGGGCCTCCGTACGGGCGCGCAACTGCTCGGCCCAGGCCACGTTCTCATTGACGTGGGCCTCGACGGTCTGGCGCCGTTCGCCCAGCTCCTGGTCCAGGCGCTGGCGGCGGTTGACGGCCTCGGCGTGCAGCTCGGCCTGCAGGCGCGCCTGGTGCTCGGCGTGCTCCTGGAGGATGCGCTGGGTCTGCGCCCGGGCGTCGCGCAGCTCGCGCTCGGCGTCCGAGCGCATCTGGTCGGCCTGGATCTGGGCATTGCGAAGCAGCTGCTCCGCCTGGTAGCCCATGTCCGCGCCGTCGTAGGCGGGGCGGGACGCCAGTGAGCGTCGTACCTCGTGAAGCTTGGCGCGCAGCACCTCGACCTGGTATCCCAGGTCCTCAGCGTGCTGGACGGCCTTCCCGCGCTCCTTCTTCAGCCGCTCCATCTCGGCCTCGAAGCGCGAGAGATGGTCGGCCTCGGCCTGATGGCTCTCCTGGCTTTCGTAGCCCCGCACAGCGCGGTCCCATCCGTCCCCTGGTCGCAAGCTCACTCCCAAATGAGCATCGCTCGCCCGCTGAACGACGCCCCCGGGGGAATGGTGTCAGATACCGGGGCAGGGGTCACAGGCCCCGACCCCGTTTCCGCACCGAACCCCGGCCGAGCCATGGCCACTCTACCGGCCGGGGAATCGGGCCATCAGTGGTCCATCAGTGCTGGGGGTTCGAGGTGACCAGTTCGGTGAGGACGCCGTGGCAGTCCTTGGGGTGCAGGAAGGTGATCGAGGAGCCCATCGAGCCCGTGCGGGGCTGGTCGTAGAGGACCCGGACGCCCTTGCCGCGGATGGCCTCCGAGTCCCCCTGGACGTCCTCGGTGCCGAAGGCGATGTGGTGGACCCCCTCGCCGTTCTTGGCCAGCCACTTGCCCACGGCGGAGTCCTCGCGGGTGGGTTCCAGGAGCTGGAGGTAGGAGGCGCCGCCGTCCGAGGTTTCGTTGATCTTCAACATGGCCTCGCGGACACCCTGCTCCTCGTTGACCTCGGAGTGGAACACCTCGAAGCCGTACGTGGCACGGTAGAACTCGACAGTCTTGTCCAGGTCGAAGCAGGCGATCCCGATGTGGTCGATTCTTGTCAGCATGGGGACAGTGCACTCCTGAAGGGGGTGGTCACGCAACGTGCGCGCGATCACACCGGCAGCCCGGTGACCGCTGCGGTACCGCCCAGTACATTCACGTAAACCCTCGTTCACTCCTCATCCAAGGGGCTGTGCCTCATGTCCGGATCGAACAACACCACTTCTGTGATCGTCGCCGGGGCCCGCACGCCCATGGGGCGGCTGCTCGGCTCGCTGAAGTCCTTCTCGGGTGCCGACCTCGGCGGCTTCGCCATCAAGTCCGCGCTGGACCGGGCCGGGATCTCCGGCGACCAGGTGCAGTACGTGATCATGGGCCAGGTGCTGCAGGCCGGCGCGGGCCAGATCCCCGCCCGCCAGGCGGCGGTCAAGGCCGGCATTCCGATGAACGTGCCCGCCCTCACGATCAACAAGGTGTGTCTCTCGGGTCTGGACGCGATCGCGCTGGCCGACCAGCTGATCCGCGCCGGGGAGTTCGACATCGTGGTCGCGGGCGGTCAGGAGTCCATGACCAACGCCCCGCACCTGCTGCCCAAGTCCCGCGAGGGCTTCAAGTACGGCGCCATCGAGATGCTGGACGCGATGGCCTACGACGGCCTGACCGACGCCTTCGAGAACATCGCGATGGGCGAGTCCACCGAGAAGCACAACACCCGCCTGGGCATCGAGCGCGCCCCGCAGGACGAATTCGCCGCCTCCTCGCACCAGCGGGCCGCGGCCGCGCAGAAGAACGGCGTCTTCGAGGCCGAGATCGTCCCCGTGGAGATCCCGCAGCGCAAGGGCGACCCGGTCATCTTCTCGTCGGACGAGGGCATCCGCCCCGAGACCACGGTGGAGTCCCTCGGCAAGCTGCGTCCGGCCTTCGCCAAGGACGGCACCATCACCGCCGGCACCTCCTCCCAGATCAGCGACGGCGCGGCCGCCGTGGTCGTGATGAGCAAGGCGAAGGCCGAGGAGCTCGGCCTGGAGTGGATCGCCGAGATCGGCGCCCACGGCAACGTGGCCGGCCCCGACAACTCCCTCCAGTCGCAGCCGTCGAACGCGATCCTGCACGCGCTGAAGAAGGAGGGCCTCCAGGTCTCCGACCTGGACCTTATCGAGATCAACGAGGCCTTCGCGGCGGTCGCCGTGCAGTCAATGAAGGACCTCGGCGTGACCCCGGAAAAGGTGAACGTCAATGGTGGCGCCATTGCCCTGGGCCACCCGATCGGCATGTCCGGAGCCCGTGTGGTGCTGCACCTGGCGCTGGAGCTCAAGCGCCGCGGCGGCGGCGTCGGCGCGGCCGCCCTGTGCGGCGGCGGCGGCCAGGGCGACGCGCTGATCGTCCGCGTCGCCAAGTAGGCAGTGCCGGGCCGCCGGCCCCGACACGGGGCCGGCGGCCCCTTTTCCCCGGGCCTGGCGGCCCGCACGCATCCCGTACGAGAACCGAGGAGCGCAGCACGTATGACGGCGGTGGACGTCCCCCAGCTGGTGGCCCAGGCCCGTGAGGGCCGGCCGAGAGCGGTGGCCCGGCTGATCTCGCTGGTCGAGGGGGCGTCCCCGCAGCTGCGCGAGGTGATGGCCGCGCTGGCGCCGCTGACGGGCGGGGCGTACGTGGTGGGGCTGACGGGGTCGCCGGGTGTCGGCAAGTCGACCTCGACCTCGGCGCTCGTGTCCGCGTACCGCAAGGCCGGCAAGCGGGTCGGCGTCCTGGCCGTGGACCCGTCCTCGCCCTTCTCGGGCGGCGCGCTGCTCGGCGACCGGGTGCGGATGTCGGACCACGCCTCCGACCCGGGGGTCTACATCCGCTCCATGGCCACCCGGGGCCACCTGGGAGGGCTCGCCTGGGCCGCCCCGCAGGCGATCCGGGTGCTGGACGCCGCCGGCTGCGAGGTGATCCTCGTCGAGACGGTCGGGGTCGGGCAGTCGGAGGTGGAGATCGCCTCCCAGGCCGACACCTCGGTGGTGCTGCTGGCGCCCGGCATGGGCGACGGCATCCAGGCCGCCAAGGCGGGCATCCTGGAGATCGGCGACGTGTACGTGGTCAACAAGGCGGACCGGGACGGCGCGGACGCGACGGCCCGGGAGCTGAACCACATGCTGGGCCTGGGCGAGGCGCGGGGCCGGGACGACTGGCGGCCGCCGATCGTGAAGACGGTCGCGGCCCGCGGCCAGGGCATCGACGAGCTGGTCGAGGCGCTGGAGAAGCACCGGGCGTGGATGGACGAGCGCGGGGTACTGGCGCAGCGCCGGGCGGCCCGGGCGGCCCGGGAGGTCGAGACGATCGCCGTGACGGCGCTGCGGGCGCGGATGGCGGACCTGCACGGTGACGCCCACCTGGACGCGCTGGCCGCGCGGGTGGCCGTGGGCGAGCTGGACCCGTACGCGGCGGCGGACGCACTGCTGGCGACCCTGACGGAGGCCTAGGCCGGGCGCGGGCCGGCCCCGGCAGGGCGCGTGCGGCGTCGCTGCCGGGGCCGGGCCGGGGGCGTCAGTTGTTCTGGTCGGAGTCCGAGTCCGAATCGGAGTCCGAGTCCGAGTCGGACTGCGCGGTGACCTTGCCGGTCGTGGCGTCCACGGATCCGTCCCAGGTCTTGCCGTCGGAGCCGCGCACCTCGACGTGCCAGTAGGCGGTCTGGCCGTTGTCGTCGTCGGAGTCCCATTCCACGGTCCACACCGTGCCCGGGTGGGCCGCCACGGCGGCCTTGGCGGCCTGTTCCGCGGTGACCTTGGCCGCGAGCAGGTCCTTGTGCTCGCTCGGGTTCTCGTCGGTGTCCACGTTCTCGCGGGTGACCTTGCCCGTGGCGGCGTCGACCTCCAGCTCGGCGTGGCCCTTGCCGTCCTTGGTGATCACGTCCACGTGCCAGACGTTGCCGTCCCTGTCGAGGGACTCGACGACGCCGGGGTAGTCCTTGAGGGCGGCGGCCACGGCCTGCTCGGCCGTGACGTCCGCCCGGGCCGCGGCCGCGGGGGCGGTTCTCGCCGTGTCGGCGGACGCCGCGGCGGCACTGGTGGCGACGGGTCCCGCGACCAGCAGGGTCACGGACACGGCTGCGGTGACGAACACGTTGCGCTTCATACGCTGGACCTCCTCAGGCCGGCCCGACGGGCACGGGGCCGGCAGCGAGCGTTCCCAGCCATTGTCGGGCCGATCGCCGCCCGGGGCGCGACGAGAGCGCGCACCCCGGACGGCGGCGGCCTCAGACCTTGCCGCGGTTGTCGCGCAGGTGCTCGGCCACCGGGGCCAGCGAGGAGCGCAGCGCCGCCAGGGCCTCCGGCGGCAGCAGGTCGATGAAGTGCTGGCGGACGGATGCCACGTGGTGCGGGGCGACCCGTCGCATCGTCTCCATGCCCTCGTCCGTGAGCACCGCGTACAGGCCGCGGCGGTCGGACTCGCAGTTCACCCGGCGTACCAGGCCCGCCGTCTCCATGCGGGTGATCTGGTGGGACAGCCGGCTCTTGGACTGGAGCGTGGCGGTCGCCAGGTCGCTCATCCGCAGCCGGTGGTCCGGCGACTCCGAGAGGTTCACGAGGATCTCGTAGTCGTTGTTGGTGAGTCCGAAGGGCTGGAGATCCTTTTCCAGCTGGTGCATCAGCAGTCTGCTGACGTCCAGGTGGGTGCGCCAGGCGCACTGCTCGGCGTCGGTCAGCCAGCGCGTGGCCGTCTCGGTCTCCATGGTCTCCATGAATGAACTCTACCTAAAAAGTTGAATTACGTACAAAATTTCGGAGGTCTGGCAGGTCACAGTCCGAGTCGGCGCTGGAGATCACCCAGCTGTCCCGGCATCCGCGGCACGCCCAGCTGCCCCATCGGGCCCTGGCCGGCCCCCGGGACGCCCTGCGCGTTGCCCGTGGCCGCGTTGGCGCCGACCGCGCCGATCGCCTGCTCCGCCATCAGCATCTCCGACGACTGCAGCAGCACCGTGCCCGCACCGACGAACTCGAACTGGTGCTCCTCGCCGGAGCTGCCCCCGATGCCGGTCAGCGAACGCAGTCCGCCCATCACGCCCGTCATGTAGCCGTGGTCGTAGTGGTGGCACGGCGAGGGGCAGTCCGCCCAGCCCACCAGCGCCTGCGGGTCCACGCGCAGCGGCGGTTCCATGAACACCACCGGTCCGTTGGACGCCGCCACGAACTTCCCGGTTCCGATCAGCGTCAGGAAGCCCGGCACGATCGACTGCTTCAGGGCGAGCGAGGGTTGGTACGCGAGCAGGTTGCCCGAACGGATCGTCAGATTGCCGTTGTCCAGGTCGTACGAGTTCACGTCGAAGGCCCGGTCGGCCAGCAGCATCTTGCCCGAGCCCTCGGCCACCACCCAGTCGCTGGCGTGCAGCGGCGAGTGGAAGCTGGTGCGCAGCAGGCGGTCGAAGCGCCCGTTGCCGATGCCGTTGAACTCGATGTGCCCGTAGTACGAGATCATCTTGCCCTTCTGCAGGAACCACTGGCTCCCCTTGAGCTCCACGCAGAAGGTGTACGCGTTCACGTTGTCGTCGGAGGGCAGCGTGTACGGGTCGAAGACCGTCGGGCCGCCCGGTCCGCCGGTCACGGGGCCAAAGTTCACAGCTTCTCCTCGGAGGCCTGTACGTACACCGCGCCCTGGCCGGACAGCTCCAGCTGGAACGCCTCGCCCGAGCCGCGGCCCACCATGTCCCGCCAGCCGAGCGCGGTGGAGAGCTTGTTGCGCACGTCGCCGTGGTGGGCGACGTACGCCTGCGGGTCCACGTGGATCGGGCGCTGGGGGGTGATCGGCAGCTCGATGACCCCGCCGTGGGCCATCACCGCGACCGAGCCGTGGCCCTTGAGGGTGGTGGTGAACAGGCCCTGCCCGGTCACCTGGCCGCGGACCATGCCCATGACCCCGCCCTGGGAGCCCATGAACATCGTGCCCTGCTGGAGGGTGCCGTCGAAGGCGAGCAGCCGGTCGGCCTCGACGTAGAGGGTCTCGCCGGACAGGTTGATGACCTGGATGTGGTGGCCGCCGTGGCCGAACATCACGGTGCCGCTGCCCTCGACCGTCATCAGCGGGGTCTGCTCGTTCGCCACCCGGCGCCCGATCATGCCCATGACCCCGCCCTGACCACCGGTCAGGCTCGGGGTGAAGGAGACCTCGCCGCGGTACGCGAGCATCGCGCCGCGCTGGCTGTACATCTTCTGACCCGGGACGACCTGGGCCTCGACCATCTTCGAGTTGATCTCGCGGAACGGCATCAGATGTCGCCCCCGACGGTGTTGCGCTCGCTGGGCTGCACGTAGACCAGGCCCTCGCCCTCGAAGCGGATCTGGAACGCCTCGCCGGAGCCCTCGCCGATGAGTGTGCGGAAGTTCACACCGGACTGGAAGGACTGCTGGAGGTTGCCCGTGTGCGCGATGTACGCGCCGGGGTCGACGGAGAGCGGGTACTGGGCGCTCACGCGCAGCACCACGGCCGGACCGTCGGACATGATCGCGGCCTGGCCCGAACCCTCGACGGTCGTGGTGAACAGGCCGTTGCCCGTCGTCGCGCCGCGCAGGCCGGTGAAGGTGGTGCCGGTGCGCAGACCGGCGTCGGTGCACAGCAGGTTGCTGGACTCGACATAGAGCTTCTCGCCGTGCAGGTTGACCAGATTGATCTCACTTGCGCGGTCGGCGAAGAAGCACGTGCCGTGCCCCTGCACCTCCATCACCGTCATCTGTTCGCCGGTCAGCCGGCGGGTCACCATGCCGCGGAGGCCTTCGCCACCGCCGGACATCTTCTTGAAGGCCATCTGCCCGTCGTACGCGACCATGGAGCCGTTCTTCGCTTTCACGGCATCCCCGGTCAGGTCGACGGCCAGCACCTTGCTGCCTTGGAGTCGGAACTGAGCCACGGGAAGACGTTATCGGCAGCGGGCGACCCCGAACAGGGCCCTGTGGCCGATATATGCCACACCCGGGCGATAAGGGGGCGATGCCGTCGCGCTGCCGGACCCCCGTCCGGGCGCCGGCGGGGGAGGGGCCGGGCCAAGATCCCGTAAAGCGGCTGAGACACTGGGAGGGACCCTGGCCTCCACCCCGAAGGTTCCACGTGGACATCAAGACCGCCTCCGCCCTGCACCGGCTCCGCCTCGTCTCCGTCCCGGAGGCGCTGTCGTTCCCGGCCCTGCTGATCTTCGGCTCGCTGCTGAGCCGGGTCTCGGACATCGACTACCTGATGATGCCGCTCGGTGCCATCCACGGGATCCTGTTCGTCCTGTACGCGGTCTTCCTGCTGGACGTGTGGAACAAGGCGAAGTGGCCCTTCAAGAAGGCCCTGCTGTTCTTCGTGCTGGCACTGGTGCCCTTCGGCGGGCTGTACGGCGACAAGCTCCTCAAGCGCGAAGAGGGCGACAGCGTGATCGCGGCCCGTGCGCGCGAGGCGGCCGGCGCATGATCGTCGCGTTCTCCGTGACCCCGCTCGGGGTCGGCGAAGAGGTCGGCGAGTACGTCGCCGACGCGGTCCGGGTGGTCCGCGAGTCCGGGCTGCCGAACCGCACCGACGCGATGTTCACCACCGTCGAAGGACCTTGGGACGAGGTCATGGACGTGGTCCGGCGTGCGGTGGCGGCCGTCGAGGAGCGGGCGCCGCGCGTCTCCTTCATCCTGAAGGCCGACATCCGCCCCGGGGTCCACGACGGGATCACCTCGAAGGTCGAGACGGTGGAGCGGCACCTCGCCGAGGGCTGAGGCCCCCTCACCGGCTCCCGTTCCACCGGCATTTCCCCCAGCGCCCCCAGCGCCCCCGGCCACCCGGCCGGGGGCGCTTTCGTGTGCCCGGCGCCCGGCCGCAGCGGCTTGAGCGATCGCTCAAATTCACCTAGGGTGCCGTTTGAGCGATCGCTCAACACCTGAAACGGGGGGGTGGAGATGGGCCTGTACGTCGAGACGCGCATCCGGGCCGGCATGGACGAGCTCTGGGAACGCAGCCAGGACCCGGCGCAGCACCAGCGGTGGGACCTGCGGTTCACCTCCATCGGCTACCTCCCGCGCGCCGAGGGCGAACCCCAGCGGTTCCGGTACGCGACCCGCGTGCTGCCGTTCGTCTCCGTCGACGGGACCGGCATCTCCGCCGGGGAACGCCACCGCGCCGACGGGACCCGGGTCTCCGCGCTGCGGTCCGCCTCGGAACACCCCCTGTCGCTGCTCGCCGAGGGCAGCGGCTACTGGCGCTACGTCCCCGGCCCCGACGGGATCCGCTTCCTCACCGGCTACGACTACCGCCCGCGCTGGGGCCGCTTCGGCGCCCTCGCCGACCGCCTGGTGTTCCGCCCGCTCATGGGCTGGGCCACCGCCTGGTCCTTCGACCGGCTGCGGCTGTGGTGCGAGCGCGGGACCACCCCGGGCCGCGCCCTCGCCCGAGCGATCGGCGAGAGCGCCCTGCGCGCACTGCTCTGCGCGGCCGCCCTGCTGTACGCGCCGCTGCCGGCCGCCCTGTTCGTCGTGGCCGCCGCCGTGCTGCTGCCCCCGCTGCCCGGGACCCCGGCCGCCCGCCGCTGCCTGCGCACCCCGCCCGGCCGCACGCCCGCCCGCGCCCCCCGCCTGCTCAGCACCCTGGAGCCGTCATGACCTCCATCTTCCGCGCCCACATGGGCGCCGACTTCGACCGCCTGCACCCGCAGATCCAGCGCCGCTTCTCGGTCGGCCTGACGAGCGGCGAGGGCTGCATCGGCCGCGGCACCATGGAGCGGATATGGCACGGCCCGGGCTATGTGAAGCCCTTCCTGCGGCTCGGGGGCCTGCGCAACATCCTGGTGCCGCGCGAGGGCCGCGACGTCCCCTTCGTCATCGAGAACCTCCCCTACCTCGACTCCTTCGGGCGCGAGACCGTCACCTTCGTACGGACCTTCCGGCTGCCCGGCGGACCCCACCGCTTCGACGCCACGATGGTCCACAGCCCCGAGCGCGACTGCGTCCTCGACTACCTCGGCACCCACCAGCACCTCGCCAGTGACCTGCACATGAGCGCCGAGCCCGACGGCTCGCTGCTCATCCGCTCCGGCGAACACCGCTTCCGCGAGGGCCCCGTCGACGTCCGCGTCCCCGACCTGATCGGCGGCGAGGCCGAGGTCCGCGAGTCCTTCGACGAGGCCACCGGCCGCTTCCGGATCCGGGTCCGCGTGGTCAACCGGCGCTTCGGCCCGCTCTTCGGCTACGAGGGCTCCTTCACCGCGGAGTACATCGACGCCCGCGACCGGTGGGCGACGGGACGCCACGGCGACCTGCGGCCCGTCCGCGAGGAGGTCCGGGCATGAGCGCCGCCACCAAGGAGAAGCTCCTCGAAGGGGCCCTGCGCACCGTGGTCGAGCAGGGCGTCGCCAAGGCCTCCGCCCGCACCATCGCGGCCACCGCCGGGGTGGGACAGGGGCTGATCTTCTACCACTTCGGCTCCGTGGACGAGCTGCTCGCCGCGGCCTGCCGGTTCGGTGCCGAGCAGCGGGTGGCCCGCTACCGCGAGCGGCTCGCCGCCCTGGGCAGCCTCGCCGAACTGATGGAGTTCGCCCGCTCCATGCACGAGGAGGAGCGGGCCGCCGGGAACGTGGCCCTGCTCGGCCAGCTGCTGGCCGCCGGTCAGACCTCGCCCGTCCTCGCCGCCGCCACCGCCGACGGGCTCGGGCTGTGGATCCGGGAGCTGGAGGAGGTCCTCACCCGGCTGCTGTCGGCGACCCCGCTGGCCGGGTACGCCGACCCGGCGGGGCTGGCCCGGGCCACGGCCGCCTCCTTCATCGGCATCGAGCTGTACGAGGGGGTGGACCCGCAGGGCGCCGGCAGCGCGCTCGACGCGCTGGAACAACTCGCCGGGCTGGCCGCGGTGCTGGAGGGCCTCGGCTCCCTGAGCCAGCGCGTGGTCCGGCACGGCCTGCGGCGCGGCACCCGCTGACCCGGCCCGCCGGCCGGCCGCGGCCGGCGGGGCCTACGTCCGCCAGAGCAGCCAGGGCTGGGCGGTGCAGGACGCCTGCAGGGCCTGGTCGTTGTTCCCGGCGTCGGGGCGGACCGAGACGCACTTGCCGCTGTTGCGGTTGACCAGGTGCCAGGCCCGGTGCGGGGCGTTGTAGCGGAAGGTCCAGAACTGGTCGGGGAAGAGGCCGTCCTCGTCCCCGCACAGGTACTGGGTGACGAGGGCGTCGTCGGCGGTGCGGGCCGCGTCGACCGACAGGCACAGCCCGCTGTGCAGGTTGCGGAGCGCGTAGACGGTCCCCTCGGGGCCGGTGGATTCGGCGGTGAGCTTCCAGAACTGGTCGGAGTCCGCCCCGCAGCCGGTCTGTACGAGTCCCCCCGAGGGCACGGTGCTGCCGCGGTCGGCGGACAGGCACATCCTGCTGCCCGTGTTGGTGAGCCGGAACAGCCCGTCCGGCAGCGTGGGCGGGCCCTTCGGGTCGCCCGTCCCGGCCGGGGGCGCGGACGGGGAGGGCGCGGACGGCGCCGGGGCGGGCCCGGAGGGCGCGGGCGCGGAAGGGCGCGGCACGCCGTCCGCCGCCCCGGGTGCGGTGGGGCCGGGCGGCGGCGTCGCGGTCGTCGTCGGCGGCGGCGGTGTCGGGGCCGACGGCGAGGGCCCGGGGGAGGAGCCCGCCGGGGCGGGCACCGGGACCGGTCCCGGGGACGCGTCCGCGCGCGGCGCCGTACCCGCGGCCGATGCGGTGGCGTACTGCCGGGTGAGGAGGACGACCACCGCGGCGGCGGTGACGGTGGTGATGCCGAACAGGGCGGCCGTGACCAGGGCGACCAGCGGCAGCCTCCGCTCCCGCCCCGCGGCCGGCCGCCGCGGGCGCGGGCCGAGCGCGCGGGAGCCCGTGGCAGGAAGCACCTCGGTCGCGTCCGGGGTGCCGGGTGCCGGGTCCGACACGGTGACCGCAGCCGTGGACCGGGTGTCCACGCGCTCCAGGACCACCCCCTCAACGGGCCCGTCCGGCCCGTTGGGCCCGTCCGGTTCGGCCCACCGGTCGAGGCCGTCCTCGCGTATCTCCTGCCACAGCCGCACGGCCTCCGACCGCCGGTGGTCCAGCGCACTGCCCACCAGGGCCAGCGCGAGCGACAGCCGGGGACCCGCGGTGGCCGCCGGTCCGGTGTCGGCGGCGGACTCCGCCCGCGCGTCCGCGCAGGCCCCCTCGGCCGCCGACTGCACGGTCCGGGCCGTGTCCAGCTGGTCCAGGGCCTCGTCGAGGTGCCCGCGCACCCGCCCGGGGTCCTGCGCCGCCGCGGCGGCCGGAGCCGCCGGCACCCGCAGCAGCATGGTGATGATGGCGAGCAGCCGGCTCACCAGTTCGCCCGACCCGGCGAGGTCCTGCTCCGCGCGCCGCAGCGCCTCGTCGAGGGCGGGTGCCGGGCCGAGTTCCACTTCCGCCGTCAGTGCGGCGTCGTGCAGCCGGCGGGCCTGCTCCAGCATGGCGAGGCGCCCGCGCGGATCGCGTACCCGGTCCCGCAGGACCGTGTTGAGCCGGCCGAGCGGGATGATCCGCGCGCCGCAGCGGTACTCGCCCCACAGGGTCTTGCCGCCGCCGTAGCGCTCGGCCAGCTCACGGACCGTCAGCGAGTCGGTCATCGTCCGCAGGAACCGGGCGAGCGCGTTCGCCTCGTCCGTCGCCCCCTTCAGCGCCCCCTGTGGACGACCTGCCTTCCCCATGTCTCCCCCTGGTGTCCGCGGACAACCGGGTTGTCCGCTCTGTGCGTACCCGGTGACCTGCGCGGACCCCTCCCGGCCGGGCCGGACGGGTCCGCCGCGGGGCAACCTGTGCCCCGGACCGGCCCAGCGAACACCGAGGGCCCGCGACCGTCCACAGCCGAGCTCCCCGGGTGTCCGGAAAGCGGCGCGGGGAGCGTGTGGAGCGACCGTGGGCCGCGGGGAAGGCGGCCGAGGTGGCCGCCCGGTCGGGTTCGGGGCCGGGAGCCCCGGGGGTGGGGCGGACACAGGGGGACGCCCCGCCCCCGATGGGTGGGAATGGCCGGTTCCGCGTCATTCCCTCGCGCGGCCGGGCCAACTCCGGGGCGCAGTCGGGCCACCGGGTCCCGGCCGGCGGGTCCCGGCTGGCGCGACGCACCCCGCGGGGCGTTCAGCCGGCCGCGTCGCCCGTGGTGAGCGCGATCGCCAGCGGGGTCCGCTCGTAGCGCACCTGGTGGCCGTGGCGGGCCGAGATGAGCAGCCCCGCCGCGTGCAGGACCCCCAGATGCGCGGAGACCGTGGACGGGGCCAGGCCGAGCCGGTGGGCCAGTGCCGTGGTCGAGGCCGGCTCCTCCAGCGCGCACAGCACATCGGCCCGGGCCCGGCCCAGCAAGCGCCCGAGCGCGGCCGGGGTGTCCTGCCCGACCGGCGTCCACAGGGCGCCGATACCGCGGGCCGGGTAGACGACGGTCGGCTGCCAGGGCGGGTCGAAGCCGCCCGCGATCTGCGGCCAGACGAAGGCGCTCGGCATCAGGAGCAGTCCCCGGCCGCCCAGGACCCGCTCGTGGTGGCTGCGGCGCTCGATGGTCAGGGTGAGGGAGGGGGCGTCCCAGGAGAGGTCCGGATGCAGGCCGTCGAAGAGCGACTGGAGCCCGCCGTCGGCCAGCCGGCGCGAGTGGAACAGGACGTCCGCCTCCAGCAGGGCCCGCAGCCGCGGCCAGTGGGGCTCGATCAGGACGCTCCAGGCCCGCTCCAGCAGATCGGCCAGCTCGCGCACGGCCCGCGCCGGATCGGCGAGCAGGGAGCGGCCCAGGTCGCTGTCGAGGGCGCCCGGCGTGCAGGCCAGCGACTTGCGCATGTCCTCGCGGGCCGCGGCCGGATCGGCCGCGCGGATCAGTGCGATCTCCTCCTCGAAGGAGACCCCCGGTCCGCTCGGCGGCGGGCTGATGAAGTCCGTACTGTGCCCCCGGTTCGGCATCAGCAGCCACAGCGGCCGCAGGTCCAGGCCGTCGGCCGCGGCGCGGATCCGCCGCAGCCAGGGCAGGTGGTAGCCCTGCCGGTCCGGGCGGTTCAGGGTGCGGACCGCCTCCTGCGTCTCCCACGCGGGCGACAGCGCGAACCGGCACCGCAGCAGGTCCTCGTGCCCGAAGTAGTGGTGCAACCCCATGGCGGCGCCCTTCCCGCTCCCACGTCCCGATCGCCGGGACGTGCCCCGGACACCGGGCACTCTGCCGCAACATTCGGCCACAGGCGAATCTCTGGGGCGCGGCACCCCCGCCCGCGACGCTGGGCCCATGCCAGCCGACATCCAGGCGCCCGGGCGGTCCGCACCGCCACCGGGCTACCGTTCCGTGTTCCGGGTCCGGGAGTTCCGGCCCGTCTTCGCCGCCCACCTGCTGTCCGTGTTCGGCGTGGTCGTCGCCGAGATCTCGCTGTCCGTCCTCGTCTTCCGCGCCACCGGCTCGCCCCTGATGAGCGCGCTCACCTTCGCCCTCGGCTTCCTCCCCTATGTCCTCGGCGGCACCCTGCTCGCCGGGATCGCCGACCGCCACCCCGCCCGCCGGGTCCTCGTCTCCTGCGACCTCCTCTGCGCGCTCTGTGCGGCGGCCATGGTGCTGCCGGGCACGCCGGTCGCCGTACTCCTCGTCCTGCGCTGCGCGATGGCCTTCGTGGCCCCGCTGTTCCAGGGCACGCGCAACGCCTCCCTCTCCGACGTCCTCGGCGTCGGCGACACCTTCGTCCTGGGCCGCTCGCTGCTGCGCATGGTGGCCCAGAGCGCCCAGCTCATCGGCTTCGGCCTCGGCGGGCTGCTGCTCACCGTGCTCGCGCCGCGCGGGGCCATCGCCCTCACCGCCGCCGGGTTCCTCGGCTCCGCGCTCCTGCTGCGACTGGGCACCCGCAGCCGGCCCGCCCGCGGTGGCGCCCGTACCTCCCCGCTCGCCGGACTGCGCGCCGTCCTCGGCCGGCGGCGGCTGCGCGCGCTGATGCTGCTCTTCTGGCTGCCGCCCGTCTTCCTCGTCGTGCCCGAGGCGCTGCTCGCCCCGTACGCGGACGGCATCGGCGTGGGCACCGCCGCCCTCGGGCTGATGATGTGCGCCATGCCCGTCGGCACCATCGCCGGGGAGCTCTGGGCCGGCTCGGCCCTCACCGCCCGGACGCGGTCGCGCATCGTGGTCCCGCTCGCCGCCGCCGGCCTGCTGCCGCTGCTGCTCTTCGCCGTCCGGCCCGGGGTGGGCACGGTCCTCGCCGCGCTGCTGCTCGCGGGGCTGGCCCACGCCTACACCCTCGGCCTGGACCAGTGGTACGTCGACGCCGTGCCCGACGAGCTGCGCGGGCGGGCGATGACCCTGCTCAGCACCGGACTGATGACCCTCCAGGGGGTCGGCATGGCGCTGGCCGGCCTCGCCGCCGAATTCCTCCCGGTCCACGCGGTGGTGACCGGATCCGGCATCCTCGGCACCGGGGTCGTCGTGCTGCTCCTGGCCGAACTCCGGGCCGCCGTCCGGCAGGAGAACCGACTGAAGGGTGAGACGGCCCCCGCCGCAAAGTGACCTCCCGGTAGGGTCGAAGGCGTGCCCAAGCCGCTCAGCCTTCCCTTCGACCCCATCGCCCGCGCCGACGAGCTCTGGCAGCAGCGCTGGGGGCCCGTGCCCTCGATGGCCGCGATCACCTCGATCATGCGCGCGCACCAGATCCTGCTCGGCGAGGTCGACGCGGTCGTCAAGCCGTACGGCCTGACCTTCGCCCGGTACGAGGCGCTGGTGCTGCTCACCTTCTCCAAGGCCGGCGAACTGCCGATGTCGAAGATCGGTGAGCGGCTGATGGTCCACCCGACATCGGTGACCAACACCGTGGACCGGCTGGTGAAGTCCGGACTGGTCGCCAAGCGGCCCAACCCGAACGACGGGCGCGGCACCCTCGCCTCCATCACGGACAAGGGCCGCGAGGTCGTCGAGGCCGCGACGAAGGACCTCATGGCCGTCGACTTCGGCCTCGGCGCGTACGACGCCGAGGAGTGCGGGGAGATCTTCGCGCTGCTGCGCCCGCTGCGGGTGGCCGCGGCGGACTTCGACGAGTAGGGGACGGCGTCCCGGCCCCGGGGGCGCGTCAAGATCGAGTAAAACGGAGGGCTAGGCTCGTCGGCATGAAACGAAGCGTGCTGACCCGCTACCGCGCCATGGCCTACGTGACCGCGGTCATGCTCCTGATCCTCTGTGCCTGCATGGTGGCGAAGTACGGCTTCGACACCGGCGCCGACCTGACCTTCGTGGTCTCGCAGGCCCACGGTGTGCTCTTCATGATCTACCTGGCCTTCGCCCTCGACCTGAGCTCCAAGGCCAGGTGGCCCTTCGGCAAGATGCTCTGGGTCATGATCAGCGGCACGATTCCGCTGGCCGCCTTCTTCGTCGAGCGCAAGGTGCGCGCCGAGGTCGAGCCGCTGGTCAACGACTCGCTCGCGACCGCCAAGGCCTGATCGGCTCCGCGTACGAGGCGAGCGTCACCCACCCCCGGGGCGACTGACCGGGGGTTTGCCATCGACATTTACTAGGACGTCCTAGTAAATTCATGGGTATGGACGCTGACGCCATCGAGGAGGGCCGCCGTCGCTGGCAGGCCCGTTATGACAAGGCCCGCAAGCGCGAGGCAGACTTCACCACGCTCTCCGGCGATGCCGTCGAACCGGTCTACGGGCCCCGGCCCGGCGACGCGTACGAGGGATTCGAGCGCATCGGGTGGCCGGGCGAGTACCCGTACACCCGCGGGCTCCACGCCACCGGATACCGCGGGCGGACCTGGACGATCCGGCAGTTCGCCGGCTTCGGGAACGCCGAGCAGACCAACGAGCGCTACAAGATGATCCTGGCCGCCGGCGGCGGCGGGCTCTCCGTGGCCTTCGACATGCCGACCCTCATGGGACGCGACTCCGACGACCCCCGCTCGCTCGGAGAGGTCGGGCACTGCGGGGTCGCCATCGACTCCGCCGCCGACATGGAGGTCCTCTTCAAGGACATCCCGCTCGGCGACGTCACGACCTCGATGACGATCTCGGGCCCGGCCGTACCCGCCTTCTGCATGTACCTGGTCGCCGCCGAGCGGCAGGGCGTGGACCCCGCCGTCCTCAACGGCACGCTCCAGACCGACATCTTCAAGGAGTACATCGCCCAGAAGGAGTGGCTCTTCGAACCCGAGCCGCACCTGCGCCTCATCGGCGACCTCATGGAGTACTGCACGAAGGGCATCCCGGCCTACAAGCCGCTGTCCGTATCCGGCTACCACATCCGCGAGGCCGGAGCCACGGCCGCGCAGGAGCTCGCGTACACCCTCGCCGACGGCTTCGGCTACGTGGAACTCGGCCTGTCGCGCGGCATGGACGTCGACGCCTTCGCGCCCGGCCTCTCCTTCTTCTTCGACGCGCACCTCGACTTCTTCGAGGAGATCGCCAAGTTCCGCGCCGCGCGCCGGATCTGGGCCCGCTGGATGAAGGAGGTCTACGGGGCGAAGAGCGACAAGTCCATGTGGCTGCGCTTCCACACCCAGACCGCCGGCGTCTCGCTGACCGCGCAGCAGCCGTACAACAACGTCGTGCGCACCGCCGTGGAGGCCCTCGCGGCCGTGCTCGGCGGTACGAACTCCCTGCACACCAACGCCCTGGACGAGACCCTCGCCCTGCCGAGCGAGCAGGCGGCCGAGATCGCCCTGCGCACGCAGCAGGTGCTGATGGAGGAGACCGGCGTCGCCAACGTGGCGGACCCGCTGGGCGGTTCCTGGTTCGTGGAGCAGCTCACCGACCGCATCGAGGCCGAGGCCGAGAAGATCTTCGACCAGATCAAGGAGCGCGGCCTGCGCGCCCACCCGGACGGGCAGCACCCCATCGGGCCGATCACCTCGGGCATCCTGCGCGGCATCGAGGACGGATGGTTCACCGGGGAGATCGCCGAGTCGGCCTTCCAGTACCAGCGCTCCCTGGAGAAGGGCGACAAGCGCGTCGTCGGCGTCAATGTGCACCACGGGTCCGTCACCGGCGACCTGGAGATCCTCCGGGTCAGCCACGAGGTCGAGACCGTCCAGGTGCGGGAGCTCGCGGCCCGCAAGGCCCGGCGCGACGACGCCGGGGTGGACGCGGCGCTGAAGGCCATGCTGGACGCCGCCCGGGACGGGTCGAACATGATTCCGGCCATGCTGGACGCGGTGCGGGCCGAGGCCACGATGGGCGAGATCTGCAACGTCCTGCGCGACGAGTGGGGCACCTACACCGAGCCGCCCGGCTTCTGATCCGGCGCGTCCGCGGCCGGTCATCGCGTCCCCGTGCGGGCGGCGCGGTGACCGGCCGTCGCCGTTTGCCCGGAACCCGGGCCGGGGCGGCGTCAGAGCGCGGCGGCCGGACCTTGCAGGCCGTGCATCAGCAGCGCAGTGAAGGCGGCCACCCAGAGCTCGTCCACCGGCTCGGAGCTCACCAGGGCGCGGTGGACCACCGTGCCCGCGATCACGTCGAAGATCAGGTCCGTGGTGCGGCCCGCGAGCGACTCGTCCTCCTCGTAGGGGAGTTCCCCGCGGGCCTGGGCCCGCTCGCGGCCCAGTACGACGAGACGTTTCTGCCGGTCCACGATCGCCGACCGGATCCGGTCGCGCAGGGCCTCGTCCCGGGTGGACTCGGCGACGACGGCCATCAGGGCGGTACGGGCCTCCGGGCGCCGCAGCAGCTCCGCGAACTGGAGGACCACGTACTCGATATCGGCTTCCAGGGAGCCGCGGTCCGGGAGTTCGAGCGCGTCGAAGAGCTCCGCCACCGCGTCCACGACCAGCTCGTTCTTGCCCGCCCAGCGCCGGTAGAGGGTGGTCTTGGCGACCCCCGCACGGGCGGAGACGTCCCCCATCGTCAGCTTCGACCAGCCCAGCTCCACCAGCGCGTCCCGGGTCGCGGCGAGGATCGCGGCGTCCGCGGCGGCACTGCGGGGACGACCGGTGCGGCCGGGGCTGGGGTTGCGCATGGCCGAGACCATACCCGTCGGTAGCCGAACGGGCCGCTGTGGTTCAGATCACGCGGCGGGAAGGGGAGCGCGGGGCCGCCGGGGGAGTTACGCTACGGCTCGTAGCGTAAGAGCGACAACCACGCGAAGAGCTACAGGCGCCAGGTGGGGACCCGGCGCCGACCGGTCATCACGATCGCGAGAGTACGGCGGCACGGCCAATTCACGCGATCTTTTTCGTCGGTGCGCACACACGGGGGAGGATGTACGCATGCAGCCCAGAAACATGTCCATGAGCGGCGTCGTCGACCTCGCCGCGGTGAAGGCGGCCGGCGAGGCCAAGGCCAAGGCCGAGCAGGCCCGCGCCGAAGCGGCACGCCAGGCCGGTCAGGCCGGCGGGGCGGGTCCGTCCGCCGGTGCGGTGCCGCCGTCCGCGCTCGTCATCGACGTAGACGAGGCCGGCTTCGAACGCGATGTGCTCCAGCTCTCCGCAGAGGTTCCGGTCGTCCTGGACTTCTGGGCCGAGTGGTGCCAGCCGTGCAAGCAGCTCAGCCCGCTCCTGGAGCGTCTGATCACCGAGGCGAACGGTCGCCTCGTGCTCGCCAAGGTCGACGTCGACGCCAACCAGATGCTCATGCAGCAGTTCCAGATCCAGGGCATCCCGGCCGTCTTCGCCGTGGTCGCCGGTCAGGTGCTGCCACTGTTCCAGGGCGTGGCCCCCGAGCAGCAGATCCGCGACACCCTCGCCCAGCTGGTCCAGGTCGCCGAGGAGCGCTTCGGGATCATCGGCATCGAGGTGGACCCGAACGCGGAGGGGGCCCCTGCGGACGACGCGGCCGCCGACGAGATTCCGGCCGGCCCGTACGACGCGCTGCTGGAGGCGGCCGTCGTCGCGCTGGACGCCGGTGACCTGGGCGGCGCGGTCCAGGCCTACAAGAACGTACTGGCGGACGACCCGGGCAACACCGAGGCCAAGCTGGGCCTGGCCCAGGCCGAGCTCCTCGCCCGGGTCCAGCACATGAACCCGCAGGCGGTGCGCAGCGCGGCCGCCGAGAACCCCCGGGACCCGGCGGCGCAGATCGCCGCGGCCGACCTCGACCTGGTCGGCGGTCACGTGGAGGACGCCTTCGGGCGCCTGGTGGACACCGTGCGGGTCACGTTCGGTGAGGACCGTGACGCGGTGCGGCTGCGGCTGCTGGAGCTGTTCGAGGTCATCGGCGCGGACGATCCGCGGGTGTCGGCGGCGCGTACGGCGCTCGCGCGGGTGCTCTTCTAGGCCACCTCGGGACCGGCTCCGGGGCCGCTCGGAGCCTGCCGCGGCAGGTCCGCCGTGCGGCGCCGGACCACCGGCGATTTGTTGACACGTAGATAAACAGCGGCCGCGCTTTACCAAAACTTGGTAATCGCGGCCGCTGTTACCCACAGTAAATCGAACCCCGTGAACTGTCCGGTGTGTTCGGCAATCGACCGTTCTGTCGTGGCCCTGGGTGACACCCTGTGTTGCTGCCCGACGGCGGCGGGTCGCACTCAGGTTATCTGGCCGTTACCCGCCAGTAACGAACCCCCTTGTGCCCCGGCCTGGAATGGACCACGATCGGCGACGCTCGGTCCTTCCCGCAGAGCCGCTCACTCGGAGCCGCGGTGGAGGGTCCCCACCGAGCCGGCCTGTGGCAGTGGCACCGGCCGTGGGACAGGGGGGTCTCTGCCACACCGGCGGGGCCTGTCCTCCAGGTTGCGCGAACGCGTGGCCCAGTGGTTGTCGCTCGGGGGTGATCGCCGGTGTATCGGACGTGGCACAGCCGCGGCCCGGCCGCCTGCGCTCCTTCCCGAGGACGTAGCACTTCTCCCATCCCAGGACGGGCACGGCCCGGACCGGAGATGTACGTCCGAGAAGGAGGAACGAAATGAGTTCTCAGGTTCGTGGCGGGACCAGATGGAAGCGCTTCGCGCTCGTCATGGTGCCGAGCATCGCGGCCACGGCCGCGGTCGGTGTGGGTCTGGCGCAGGGTGCCCTCGCGGCGTCGTTCAGCGTCTCCGGCCAGGACTTCAAGGTCTCGGCCGACAAGCTCGACGGTGAAAACCTGATCCAGTACGGCGGTGTCGCCGAGGGACACGACCTCAAGGGCAACGCCCAGCACCACCCGGTCACCATCTCCGGGTTCAGCAACGCCAAGATCACCAACATGTGCCAGTCCCTGGTCACCCCGACTCCGCTGGGCAACATCACGCTCCAGCTGAAGACCGGTCACAAGGGCACCCCGGCCGAGGCCAGCAACATCTACCTGGATGTGGCCGAGCTCGACACCGACGCCGAGTTCACCAACCTGGACATCGGTGTCGCGGTCGGCGACCCGAGCCACAAGACCAAGCCGCAGGCCGGTACGGTCGCCAGCCCGTACGCGTTCTCGCAGCGCGCCGACCGGGCCATCCTGACGAACGTGAAGCAGAAGGCGTGGGCGACCACGGCGGGCACCTTCAAGCTGCCCAACCTGAAGCTGCGCCTCCTCGGTGGCGACCAGCCCTGCTACCAGGACATCAAGGACTGATCGGTCCCCTGTCCGACCGGCCGGGCGGGTGGCGGCAGCCGTCGTCCCCCGCCCGTCCGGGCTCCACAGAGTTCTCCGTACCACCGTTTCCAGGGAGCTGTTGTCCATGAACCCCCAGGCCCCGGTTTACGTTCGCGCAGAAGACGACGCCTGGCCCACCGTGGTGTACTACCACTTCCATGCATGGAGCGGCCGCCGTCCCTTCTGGGCCGGGTTGTTCACGCTCCTCGGTGGCTTCCCGATCGCATACTTCCCCTACGCGGACCTCCGGTTGGGCAATGTCAGTCTCGCGATGGCCACCACGGGCGGTGCCGGTGCACTGATCATCGGTGTACTGCTGATCACGCTGGGACTGGCTCTCTGGTTCCAGGAGACCATCCGCGTCTTCGCCGGTGTCGCCGCGATCCTGCTCGCCCTGGTCTCGATCCCGGTCTCCAACCTCGGCGGTTTCTTCGTCGGCTTCACCTTCTCCATGGTCGGCGGCGCTCTCGCCCTGGCCTGGGCGCCGGGGCAGCCGGCGGAGGAGAGCGAGCAGCCGGCCGTGGAGCAGCAGCCGGGCGCGGTCGGCCTGACCAAGGCGGAGGCGACGGCGGACATGGGCGTCCAGGGCACCCAGGGCATTCCTGGCCCCCGTGGGACGGAAACGGCACACGCGAGTGAGACGACTGCCCACGCCGATGGCGGGAGGAACAGTGCGGGGTGACGAGACGCAGCGGGGCGTGGCCCCAGGCGCAGAGTCCCGTGTAGTGAAGGGACCGCGGCACGCGGCGCCCAGGAAGTCGCTGCTGAACAAGATCCAGATACCCGTCGGCAAGACGATGGCGCTCGCGGCGATGCCGACGGCCGTGTTCGTCGGGATGGGCATGGCGCCGAAGCTGGCCGTGGCCGACGACAAGGAGATCCCCTTCGCGCCCGGCCCGTGTGTGACGCGGTCCGACGAACCCGCGGAGACCGAGTCGAAGTCCCCGTCGCCCACGCCCTCGAAGACGCCGTCGCCGAGTACGTCGCCCAGCGCGACGCCCTCACCCTCCGCGTCGGCGTCCACCAAGGACAAGGCGAAGCCGAGCACTTCCCCGTCGGCGTCCAAGCCCCCGGTGACCAGCGAGAAGGCCCCGGCCCCCACACCGTCGCCGGACCAGCCGAAGTCCACGAACCCGCTGGACCCGCTGGGTGTCGGCGACGCGCTCAAGGACCTCGTCGACGAACTCGGCAGGCCCCTCAAGGACGCGAAGGAGAAGGCGAACCCAACTCCCGCGCCGTCCACGTCCCCCAAGGCCACCCCGGCTCCCGACCCGTCCGCGGACGCGATCCGCGAGGCGGCGAAGCAGGCCGGCGTCGAGGTCAAGGACCTGTCCGACGAGGTCAAGAAGACCGAGAAGACGCCCAAGGACGAGACGGGCGAGGACAAGGCCGAGGACGAGGACAAGCCCAAGGGCGAGGACAAGGCCAAGGACGAGGAGACGAAGGACCCGGACGGGAAGCAGCCCTTCCCGTGCCCGACCTACGACGCCAAGGCGCTGGCCGACGCGGAGCTGGAGCCGGGCATCCCGCTCCTGCCGGACGAGCCCTGGTACCTCGACAGCTCCAGGCTGACCCTCTACGGCCTCGACTACCACGGCATCGTCGAGGTGAAGACGGCCGGCGGCAAGACCAAGAAGGTCCTCAAGTTCACCGCGGATTCGCTGGACATCAAGGACCTCTACCAGACGGTCGGCAAGTCGGGGAACGTCGCCCACCTGAAGTCGCGTCCGGGCTCCACGTCCAAGATCCGCGGTGGCACGGTGACGATGTACACCGAGAGCCTCAAGGGCGCCCTCTTCGGCCTGATCCCGGTCGAGTTCACCCCGAACAGCCCGCCGCCGCTGAACGTCCCGTTCGCCTTCTTCACGGACGTCAAGGTGGTTCAGGCCGGCCAGTTCGGCGGCACCCTGACGGTCCCGGGCCTGAAGAACTACATCGGTCCGCCGGAGTAGTCCCGTACCGGGCACACGCGAAAACGCCGAGGGCGGCACCCCGCATCACTGCGGGGTGCCGCCCTCGGCCTCTGTGCGGCAGAGTCGGTGCGGCGGGCGACGTCAGTCGCGGGTGTCGCCGCCCAGGTGGTGGACCCGGACCATGTTGGTGGTGCCCGGGACGCCGGGGGGCGAGCCGGCGGTGATGACCATGGTGTCGCCCTGGTTGTAGCGGTTCAGCTTGAGCAGCTCGCCGTCCACCAGGTCGACCATCGCGTCGGTGGTGTCCACGTGCGGCACGATGTAGGACTCGACGCCCCAGCTCAGCGTGAGCTGGTTGCGGGTGTTGACGTCGGTGGTGAAGGCCAGGATCGGCTGCGTCACGCGGTAGCGCGACAGGCGGCGGGCGGTGTCCCCGGACTGGGTGAAGGCGATGAGCGCCTGGCCGTCGAGGAAGTCCGCGATCTCGCACGCCGCGCGGGCGACGGAGCCGCCCTGGGTACGGGGCTTCTTGCCCGGGACCAGCGGCTGGAGGCCCTTGGACAGGAGCTCCTCCTCGGCCGCCGTGACGATCTTCGACATCGTCTTGACGGTCTCGATCGGGTAGGCGCCGACCGAGGACTCGGCCGACAGCATGACCGCGTCCGCGCCGTCGAGGATCGCGTTGGCGACGTCGGACGCCTCCGCGCGCGTCGGGCGGGAGTTGGTGATCATCGACTCCATCATCTGGGTCGCGACGATCACCGGCTTGGCATTGCGGCGGCACATCTCGATGAGCCGCTTCTGGACCATCGGGACCTTCTCGAGCGGGTACTCGACGGCCAGGTCGCCGCGGGCCACCATGACCGCGTCGAAGGCGTCGACCACGGCCGCCATGTTCTCGACGGCCTGCGGCTTCTCGACCTTGGCGATGACGGGGACCCGGCGGCCCTCCTCGTCCATCACCTTGTGGACGTCCTTGACGTCGTTGGCGTCGCGGACGAAGGACAGGGCGACCATGTCGCAGCCCATCCGCAGGGCGAACCGGAGGTCGTCGACGTCCTTCTCCGACAGGGCGGGGACGTTCACGGCGGCACCCGGCAGGTTGATGCCCTTGTGGTCCGAGATGACACCGCCCTCGATGACGATGGTCTTGACCCGGGGGCCGTCGACCTCCGTCACGCGCAGCTCGACGTTGCCGTCGTTGATCAGGATCTGGTCGCCCTGGGAGACGTCGCCCGGGAGGCCCTTGTAGGTGGTGCCGCAGATGGACTTGTCGCCCGGGACGTCCTCGGTGGTGATGGTGAACTCGTCACCGCGCACCAGCTCGACGGGACCCTCGGCGAAGGTCTCCAGACGGATCTTCGGACCCTGGAGGTCGGCGAGGACGCCGACGGCGCGCCCGGTGTCCTCGGAGACCTGCCGGACGCGGTCGTACCGCTCCTGGTGTTCTGCCTGGGACCCGTGGCTGAAGTTGAATCGGGCCACGTTCATACCTGCCTCGATGAGCGCTTTCAGCTGCTCATACGAGTCGACGGCGGGGCCCAGCGTGCAGACAATTTTGGAACGGCGCATGACTGGATCCTATCGGTTTGTTTCGTAGCGGAATATTCCGTCTGGTGGAAAGTCCAAGTGACTATCGAGTAACCAGCGCATACGCCTGGGTGGCGATCTCCAGTTCCTCATCCGTCGGGACCACCGCCACCGCCACCCGGGCGTACTCCGCCGAGACCAGCCGCGGCTCGCCGGAGCGCACGGCATTGGCCTCCAGGTCCAGTGCCAGGCCCAGCTCGGCCAGACCGTCCAGTGCGGCCGCGCGGACCTGGTGGGCGTTCTCGCCGACCCCGGCCGTGAAGGTCACCGCGTCCACCCGCCCGAGCACCGCCGAGTAGGCCCCGATGTACTTCTTCAGCCGGTGGACGTACGCGGCGAAGGCGAGGCTCGCCGCCTCGTCGCCCTCGCCCGCCCGCCGGAGCACCTCGCGCATGTCGTTGTCGCCGCACATGCCCAGCAGACCGCTCTTCTTGTTCAGGAGCGAATCGATCTCATCCACCGAGAAGCCGCCCACCCGCGCCAGGTGGAGGACGACCGCCGGATCGAGATCGCCCGAACGGGTTCCCATGACCAGCCCCTCCAGCGGGGTCAGGCCCATGGACGTCTCCACGCACACCCCGCCCCGCACGGCCGACGCGGAGGCGCCGTTGCCCAGGTGCAGCACGATCACGTTCACGTCCTCCACCGGCCGGCCGAGCAGCTCGGCCGTCGCCCGGGAGACGTAGGCGTGGGAGGTGCCGTGGAAGCCGTACCGCCGGATGGAGTACGCGTCGGCGGTCGCGGCGTCGATCGCGTACCGCGCCGCGTACTCCGGCATCGTCGAGTGGAAGGCCGTGTCGAAGACGGCGACCTGCGGGACGTCCGCGCGCAGGGCGCGAGCCACCTCGATGCCCGTCACGTTCGCCGGGTTGTGCAGCGGAGCCAGCGGGATCAGGTTCCGGATCTCCGCCAGCACCTCGTCGTCGATCACGGTGGGCCGGGTGAACCGGGTCCCGCCGTGCACCACCCGGTGGCCCACCGCGGCCAGTTCGGGGGAGTCCAGGCCCATCCCGTCGGCGGCCAGCTCCGCGGCCACGGCCTTCAGCGCCGCGCCGTGGTCCGCGATCGGGCCGACCTGCTCCCGCCGGCCGCCCGCTGCGTCCGGGGCCGTGCCGCCGGCGATCCGCTCGTGCACCAGCCGCGAGGTCTCCTCGCCGATGCGCTCCACGAGGCCGGACGCGAGCCGGGACCGGTCGGCCATGTCGAGGAGCTGGTACTTGACCGACGAGGAGCCGGAGTTGAGGACGAGTACGCGCGATGCGGTCACGGTGGAGGTCTTTCCTTGTCGCGGGTGGTGAGGGGGAGGGGTCAGGCGGTGGGCGCCGGCGCGCCCTGCGCCTGGATCGCGGTGATGGCCACGGTGGTGACGATGTCCTGGACGAGCGCGCCGCGCGAGAGGTCGTTGACCGGCTTGCGCAGCCCCTGGAGCACCGGGCCGACCGCGACGGCGCCCGCCGAGCGCTGCACGGCCTTGTACGTGTTGTTGCCGGTGTTGAGGTCGGGGAAGACCAGCACCGTCGCACGGCCGGCCACCGCGGACCCGGGCAGCTTGGTCGCGGCCACCGAGGGCTCCACGGCCGCGTCGTACTGGATCGGCCCCTCGACCGCCAGGTCGGGGCGCTGCTCGCGGATCAGCTCGGTGGCCTTGCGGACCTTGTCGACGTCCGCGCCGCTGCCGGAGGTCCCGGTCGAATACGAGAGCATCGCGATCCGCGGCTCGACGCCGAAGGCGGCCGCGGTGGCGGCCGACTGGACGGCGATGTCGGCGAGCTGCTCGGCGTTCGGGTCCGGGTTGACCGCGCAGTCGCCGTAGACGAGGACCCGGTCGGCCAGGCACATGAAGAAGACCGAGGAGACGATCGACGCCTCCGGCTTGGTCTTGATGATCTCGAAGGCCGGGCGGATGGTCGCCGCGGTGGAGTGCACCGAACCGGAGACCATGCCGTCCGCCAGGCCGCGCTGGACCATCAGGGTGCCGAAGTAGTTGACATCGGTGACCACGTCATGGGCCAGCTCCACCGTCATTCCCTTGTGGGCGCGGACCTGGGCGTAGTACTCGGCGAAGCCCTCCCGCATCGGTGAGGTCGCCGGGTCGATGAGCTGCGCGCCCGAGATGTCGAGGCCGAGGTCGCCGGCCTTCTTCAGGATCGCCTGCTCCTCGCCCAGCAGGGTCAGGTCGCAGACCCCCCGGCGCAGCACCACGTCCGCGGCGCGCAGCACCCGCTCCTCGGTGCCCTCGGGCAGCACGACGCGGCGGCGCTCCGAGCGGGCCCGCTCCAGCAGCTCGTGCTCGAACATCATCGGAGTGACGCGCTCCGAACGGGCCACCGACAGCAGGCCGCGCAGCTCGCCGGTGTCCACGTGCCGCTCGAACAGGCCGAGCGCGGTCTCCAGCTTGCGGGGGGTCGCCGAGTTCAACCGGCTCTGCAGCGAGAAGAGTTCGGCGGCGGTCGGGAAGCTGTTGCCGGCCACCGACACCACGGGCGTGCCCGGTGCCAGCTTCGAGGCCAGCGTCAGGATGTCCGGGCCCGGGCGCTCGTTCAGGGTGAGCAGCACACCGGCGATCGGCGGGGTGCCCGAGGTGTGCGCGGCGAGCGCGCCGATGACCAGGTCGGAGCGGTCCCCCGGGGTCACGACCAGGCAGCCGGGGGTCAGGGCGTTCAGGAAGTTCGGCAGCATCGCACCGCCGAAGACGAAGTCCAGGGCGTCGCGGGCCAGCCCGGCGTCGTCGCCGAGCAGCACCTCACCGCCGAGGGCCCGGGTGATCTCGGCGACGGTCGGGGCGGAGAGCGACTTGTCGTCCGGCAGCACGTAGCAGGGCACGGGGAGCCGGGCGGCCAGCCGCTCGGCTATGAGGTCGCGGTCCTCCGCGGCCACCCGGTTCACGACCATGGCGACGACGTGGCAGCCCAGGGTCTCGTAGGCGCGGTAGGCGTTGCGGGCCTCGGCGCGGACGGCCTCGGCGGCGTGCCGGGTGCCGCCCACGACGGGCACGACGACCGCGCCCAGCTCGTTGGCGATGCGGGCGTTGAGCGCCAGCTCGTCGGGGAGGTTGGTGTCCGCGTAGTCGGTGCCGAGGACGAGCATGCCCTCGTAGTCGCGGGCCACCCGGTGGTAGCGGTCGACCAGCCGGGAGACCAGTTCGTCGGTGCCCTTCTCCGCCAGGATCGCCGAGGCCTCCTGGTACGACATCCCGTAGGCCGTCGAGGCGTCCTGCTCGATCCGGTAGCGGGCCTTGAGGAGGTCGAAGAGCCGGTCCGGCGCGTCGTGCAGGAGCGGCCGGTAGACACCGACCCGGCCCGTCTGCCGGGTCAGCAGCTCCATGATGCCCAGCTCGACGACCTGCCGGCCGTCCCCCCGCTCGATCCCGGTCACGTACACGCTGCGCGTCACGCCGGCTCTCCGTCCCATGCTGTGGATGTCTTTTTGGTCGGGCTTGACCCCTTGACAATACCTCTGCCAATGGGTAGGGCGCCCCCCGGAAAAAGGCCGGGCCGGGAGGGCCGAAAGGCCTTCTGGGCGGAGCAGCCGAAAACGCGCGGCACCCCCGGCCCGTGGAACAATCGGACAGGCTTCATCATTACGCCCTTCATATGTACGGCAGGAGACACAGCACGATGCGTATCGGAGTTCTCACCGCAGGCGGCGACTGTCCGGGCCTCAACGCTGTCATCCGGTCGGTCGTACACCGTGCCGTCGTCGGGCACGGGGACGAGGTCATCGGCTTCGAGGACGGCTTCAAGGGCCTCCTCGACGGCAACCTCCGCCCCCTCGACATCAATGCCGTCAGTGGCATCCTCGCCCGCGGCGGAACGATTCTCGGCTCGGCGCGCATGGAACGCGCCCGTCTCCACGAAGCCGCCGAGAACGCACAGGAGCTGGCCGAGCGCTACGGCATCGACGCCCTCATCCCGATCGGCGGCGAGGGCACCCTGACCGCCTCCCGGATGCTGTCGGACGCCGGGATGCCGGTCGTCGGCGTACCGAAGACCATCGACAACGACATCTCCTCCACCGACCGCACCTTCGGCTTCGACACCGCCGTCATGGTCGCCACCGAGGCGATCGACCGTCTCAAGACCACCGCCGAATCGCACCAGCGCGTGATGGTCGTCGAGGTCATGGGCCGCCACGCCGGCTGGATCGCCCTGGAGTCCGGCATGGCCGGCGGCGCGCACGGGATCTGCCTGCCGGAACGCCGGTTCGAGGTGGACGCCCTGGTGAAGATGGTGGAGGAACGGTTCGCACGCGGCAAGAAGTTCGCCGTGATCTGCGTCGCCGAGGGCGCGCACCCGGCCGAGGGCTCCATGCCCTACGAGAAGGGTGCGATCGACCAGTACGGTCACGAGCGCTTCGCCGGCATCGGCAACCGCCTCGCGATCGAGCTGGAGCACCGCCTCGGCAAGGAGGCCCGCCCCGTCATCCTCGGCCACGTCCAGCGCGGCGGCACCCCCACCGCCTACGACCGGGTGCTCGCGACCCGCTTCGGCTGGCACGCGGTGGAGGCCGTCCACCGCGGAGAGTTCGGCAACATGACCGCCCTGCGCGGCACCGACATCGTGATGGCCCCGCTCGCCGAGGCGGTCACCGCCCTGAAAACGGTCCCCGAGGCCCGCATGTACGAGGCCGAGTCGGTCTTCTAGAGGCGCCGCGGGCGGGACCTCCGGCCCGGATTCGCCGGCCGAACGCCCCCCGCCGCGGTCGGGAGCCGCGCCGTGGCGCGCACCCCCTAGGCCGCGCCGCCCGCGAGGTACCAGAAGCGGTCCACGATCTCGGCGAGGAACTCCCGGCCGGCGTCGCCGCTGCCGGCCTCGCCCTGTCCGCCGCCCCAGCTGAGGGTCGCCACCATCCGCGACTGGTAGTCCCCGTGCAGCTGGTCCAGGACCCGCTCCAGGTGGTGCTTGGGGATCGGCAACAGCTTGGCCAGCGGTTTCACGTACGCCTGCCAGCGCGTGGTGACCGCGCTGCGCAGCAGTTCGGCCAGTTCCTCGTGCTTGCCGGTCGCGGTCACGAACTGGGCCAGCGTCAGACCGAGCACCGAGGCGAGGGCGGCGGACTGCCGCTCGTTGCCCTTCCAGCGGCCGGTGTCCTCCATCCGCTGGTACGAGCCGGTTTCCAGGCCGATCCGCCGGGCCAGGTCGTCCGCCGCGAGGCCCCGGGCGACCCGGTGCTCCCGCAGGGTGACCGGCTCGGCGAGCAGTTCGCCGGGGGAACACCACAGGACGCCCGCGAGCGCCGTGACTTCGGCGGAGGAGGGTGATATCTCGCCACGCTCCCAGGCCATCACGGTCTCGGGTGCGACGACGAGTCCGTACTGGGCGCGCAGGCCGTAGGCGACATGACCGGGAGCCATGCCCAGGGCCGCGCGCAGGCGACGCGCGGCGGGGGCATTGAAAGGTGGGCTGGAGTGCACACCGCACACCGTAGAAGTGGCCAGGCTGTGGCGCCTACAGACCAAACAAACAAGCCCATACCTCGTAGGAACGTCCTATGAAGTTAAGGGCTTTCGTCGGTTTTCCGTGCGACTGTCCGGTAATCGGTGACGCCACTAGATCCTTTCCATGGGTACGGTTCCAGCCATCGCCCGTCGATGCAAGACCCTTCACATCCTCCGCACCATGTGAACCGATCATCCATCCTGTGCGTGATCCATTCCGGGGCCCTCGCGCACGGGGGTGGCGAGGGCCTCTTGCCTTGACGTCGGCGTCAAGGAATACGGTCCTGCCATGCGCATCGGCGAACTGGCGGAGCGGGCCGGGACCAGCACCCGGACGCTGAGGTACTACGAGTCGCGCGGGCTGCTTCCCGCGCGGCGGGCCGACAACGGCTACCGGACCTACGACGAGGACGACCTGCGGCTGCTGAGCCAGATCCGCGTCCTCCAGGACTTCGGCTTCGAACTGGAGGAGACCCGGCCCTTCGTGGACTGCCTGCGGGCCGGCCACCCCGCCGGGGACTCCTGCCCCGCCTCGCTCGCCGTCTACCGGCGCAAGCTCGCCGAGCTGGACGGCCTCATCGGCCAGCTGGCCGACGTGCGCGAGCAGCTCGGGCGCCAGCTCGCCGAGGCGGAACGGGCGGCCGGCGAAGCGGCCGTGCCGAAGTGCGAGATGACCGGATGACCGGACGAACGACGAGAGGGACGGGGACATGAAGGCTCACGGTGTGGCACAGGTGACCGACGCGGATTTCGAGACCGAGGTGCTCGGGGAGCGGGGACGGCCCGTCCTCGTGGAGTTCACCGCGGACTGGTGCGGCCCCTGCCGCCAGCTCGCCCCCGTGCTCTCCTCGATCGCCGCCGAGGAGGCCGACCGGCTCAAGGTCGTGCAGATCGACGCGGACAGCAACCCCGGGGCCGTCACCCGCTACGGGGTACTGTCCATGCCCACCCTGCTCGTCTTCCGTGACGGCGAGCCCGTCCAGCAGATGGTCGGGGCCCGGGCCAAGCGCAGGCTGCTCCAGGAGCTGGCGGAGCAGCTGGCCACGGCCTGAGCCCCGGCGCCTCAGCCCTGCGGCCGGAACCAGACCGTCGCCAGCGGCGGCAGGGTCATGCGCAGGCTCGCCGGGCGGCCCTGCGCCGGAACCGGCTCCGGCCGCAGCGGCTGCGTGTGGTGGACGCCGCTGCCGCCGTAGACCTCCAGGTCGGTGTTGAGCACCTCCTGCCACAGCGGCACCTCCTCCGGCACCCCGATCCGGTACCCGTGCCGCACCACCGGCGAGAAGTTCGACACCGCCAGCAGCTGCGAGCCGTCCTGCGCGTACCGCAGGAACGCGAAGACGTTGTCCTCCGCGGCGTCCGCCTCCACCCAGGCGAAGCCCTCCGGCACGGTGTCCCGCTCCCAGAGCGCGGGCGCCGCCGTGTACGTACGGTTCAGGTCGCGCACCAGGTCCCGTACGCCGCGGTGGTCGCCCGCCGCCGCGTAGGAGGAGTCCAGCAGCCACCAGTCCGGCCCGTACACCTCCGACCACTCCGAGCCCTGCGCGAACTCCTGCCCCATGAAGAGCAGTTGCTTGCCGGGGTGGGCCCACATGAAGCCCAGGTACGCCCGGTGCGAGGCGCGCCGCTGCCACCAGTCGTCCCCGGGCATCCTCGACACCAGCGAGCCCTTGCCGTGCACGACCTCGTCGTGCGAGATCGGCAGCACGTAGTTCTCGCTGAAGGCGTAGATCATCCCGAAGGTCATGTCGTGGTGGTGGTACTTGCGGTGCACCGGCTCCTTCGACATGTAGCGCAGGGTGTCGTGCATCCAGCCCATGTTCCACTTCAGGCCGAAGCCGAGCCCGCCGGAGTCCGTCGGCCGGGTCACGCCCGTCCAGGCCGTCGACTCCTCCGCGATCGTCACGACCCCCGGGCAGCGCCGGTACACCGTCGCGTTCATCTCCTGGAGGAAGCCGACCGCGTCCAGGTTCTCCCGGCCGCCGTGCTCGTTGGGCGCCCACTCGCCCTCCTTGCGCGAGTAGTCCAGGTAGAGCATCGAGGCCACCGCGTCCACCCGCAGGCCGTCCACGTGGAACTCCTCGCACCAGTACACGGCGTTGGCGACGAGGAAGTTGCGGACCTCCTTGCGGCCGTAGTCGAACTCCAGCGTCCCCCAGTCCGGGTGCGCGGCCCTGCGCGGGTCCTGGTGCTCGTACAGCGGCCGCCCGTCGAACTCCGCGAGGGCCCAGTCGTCGCGCGGGAAGTGCGCGGGCACCCAGTCGACGATCACCCCGATCCCGGCCCGGTGCAGCGCGTCCACCAGGAAGCGGAAGTCGTCCGGGGTGCCCATCCGCGAGGTCGGCGCGTAGAAGCCGGTGACCTGGTACCCCCACGAGCCGCCGAAGGGGTGCTCGGCGACCGGCATCAGCTCCACGTGCGTGAAGCCCAGCTCCTTGACGTACGCGGGGAGCTGCTCGGCCAGCTGCCGGTAGGACAGGCCCGGCCGCCAGGACGCCAGGTGCAGCTCGTACACCGAGAAGGGGGCGTGGTGCGGGGGACGGGCGCCGCGCCCGGCCATCCACGCCGCGTCCTGCCACTCGTACCGGGAGGCGGTGACCACCGAGGCGTTCGCCGGCGGGACCTCCGCGGAGCGGGCCATCGGGTCGGCGCGCAGGGTGTGACTGCCGTCCGGGCGGGTGATGTCGTACTTGTACAGCGTTCCGGCGCCCACCCCGGGCAGGAACAGCTCCCACACCCCCGTCGAGCCGAGCGAGCGCATCGGGTGGGCGACGGAGTCCCAGTACGAGAAGTCCCCGGCGACCCGGACCCCCTGGGCGTTCGGGGCCCACACAGTGAAGCGGGTCCCGGCCACGCCCTGGTGCTCCATCGGCTCGGCGCCGAGCGCCTTCCACAGCTGCTCGTGGCGGCCCTCGCCGATCAGGTGCAGGTCCAGCTCGCCGAGGGCGGGCAGGAACCGGTACGGGTCGTGGACCTCGATCTCGTCACTGTCGTACGTGACCAGCAGCCGGTACTCCGGCACGCCGGTCAGCGGCAGCAGCCCCGAGAACAGCCCGTCGCCCTCGTCGACGAGCTCGGCCCGCAGCCCCTTCGCGACGATCGTGACGGCCTTGGCGTAGGGGCGCAGCACCCGGAAGGCCACCCCGCCCCGCTGGGTGCGGGCCCCCAGCACCGCGTGCGGATCGTGGTGGCGGCCCTCCAGCAGCCGGGCACGTTCGTCGGCGCCGAGTGCGGGCGCCGGCCGGACGCCGTGCGCAGGGGTGGCGCGGCGGGCCCGGGGAGTACGGGCCTTCTTCACCGCCGCCGGAGCGGATGCGGCTTCGTCGCGGACGGTCGGTGACGGCTGTCGTGCGGCGCTCACGCGAGCGGCCTCCTCGGGGGCTTCGGGTGGGGGTGCGGGGAGATGGAGCCGGGGGCGGGCGGGGTCGGCGGCACGCGGTGGGCGGGCCGTACGGGTTCCGAGAGCCGCCGGATCGCGGCCATCGGGACGTGCAGCCAGTCGGGGCGGTGCCGCGACTCGTAACGGGCCTCGTACACCGCCTTGTCGGTCTCGTACGCGCGCAGCAGCACGGGGTCCTCGCGGGGGTCCCGTCCGGTGGTGCGGGCGTAGCCCTCGCAGAAGGCGGCCCGGCAGTCGTCCGCCCAGGCGGGCGCGAACGGCCGGTGCGAGCGGGCGGCGTAGTCGAAGGAGCGCAGTATCCCGGCGATGTCGCGCACCGCCGGTTCGGGACGGCGCCGGTCGGCCAGCGGCCGGGCCGGCTCGCCCTCGAAGTCGATCAACGACCAGCTGCCGTCGAGGGTGCGCAGGGTCTGACCCAGATGGAGGTCCCCGTGGATCCGCTGGGCGGGCACGCCCGCGCCCCGGGAGGCGGCCAGCGCGTCGAAGGCGCCCCGCAGCCCCGCCTCGTAGGGCCGCAGCGCCGGGACCTCCCGGGCGGTGGCGGCCAGCCGCGCCGTCATGCCCGCGGCGAGCCGGGCGGTCTGCTCCGGCCCGAGCGCGACCGTGGGCAGTGCGGCGGCCAGCGCGCTGTGCACCTCGGCGGTGGCCCGGCCCAGCGCGTGCGCCTCGGCGGTGAAATCGGCCCCGGCGCCCAGCCGGCGCAGCGCGAGCTGCCAGCCGTCGTCGGAGCCGCGCAGGTACGGCTGGAGCACCCCCAGGGTCAGCGGTTCGCTGCCGGGCGGCACGGCCTCGTACCAGGCGACGGGCGCCGGGACGCGGGCGCAGCCGGCGGCGGCCAGTGCCCTGGGCAGCTCCAGGTCCGGATTGATCCCGGGGCCGACCCGGCGGAAGACCTTCAGGATGAACGAATCTCCGTAGATCAGCGAGGAGTTCGTCTGCTCCCCGGAGATCGGCCGGGGCGTGAGCCCCGCCGGGATCGGCGTGGCCGGATCCCGGTCGAAGCGCAGCGGCCCGAGGGTGCCCGGGGAGCGCAGCCGCTCCAGCAGCATGGCCGCCAGCCGGGGGTCGCCGAGCGCCTCGTAGACCGCCCGGCCCGCGTACGGGCCGTCCTCGGCGTGGCCGATCAGGGTGGGTGCGAGGGCCGGCGGCAGGGAGGGGCGGATGCCCAGCAGCAGCTGGTAGCAGTCCCCGTCGACGTCGAGGAGCAGGTGCAGCAGTCCGGGGGTGGATCCCGGTGGCAGCAGCTCGGCCGCCGAGACGGCCCTGAGGCTGCTGATGGTGCGGCCCTTGCCCGCGAACCAGCGCTGTGCGGGCAGCCAGGCCCTCAGCATCGGCTCCAGCGGAGCGATCCCGGCGGCCCGGTCGGCCGTCAGCCGGCTCCGGGCGGATGCAGCCTCCGACATGGCGTCGCGTCCTTTCCCCGGGCCGTCACAGAATGCGCAGAGTGTCCCGGATGCGCGGCAGTTGCTTATCCGGCATGTGCGAGTGTCGGGTCAGGATGGTCCGTACAGGGGCGGGCGATTGACCCATTCGAGCTGCCCGCCCCGTCCTCGGCCCGCTACTTCGCGCGTTTGTCGACGCGCTGTTCGGCCCGCAGCCGGAACCAGTAGAAGCCGTGGCCCGCCAGGGTCAGCAGGTACGGCCACTCGCCGATCGGCGGGAAGCGCACGTCACCCGTGAGCTCCACCGGGACCCGCCCGTTGAACGACCGCAGATCCAGCTCCGTGGGCTGCGCGAAGCGCGAGAAGTTGTGCACGCACAGCACCAGGTCGTCCCCGTACTCGCGCAGGAACGCGAGCACCGCCGGGTTCGACGACGGCAGTTCGGTGTACGAGCCGAGTCCGAAGGCGGGGTTCGCCTTGCGGATCTCGATCAGTCGCCGGGTCCAGTGCAGCAACGAGGAGGGCGACGCCATGGCCGCCTCGACATTGGTGACCTGGTACCCGTGGACCGGGTCCATGATGACCGGCAGGTTCAGCCTGCCCGGATCGCACGAGGAGAAACCGGCGTTGCGGTCCGGGGTCCACTGCATGGGCGTGCGCACACCGTCGCGGTCGCCCAGCCAGATGTTGTCGCCCATGCCGATCTCGTCGCCGTAGTAGAGCACCGGCGAGCCGGGCAGCGACAGCAGCAGGGCCGTGAACAGCTCCATCTGGTTGCGGTCGTTGTCCAGGAGCGGGGCGAGACGGCGCCGGATGCCGATGTTGGCCCGCATCCGCGGGTCCTTGGCGTACTCGGCGTACATGTAGTCGCGCTCTTCGTCCGTGACCATCTCGAGGGTCAGCTCGTCGTGGTTGCGCAGGAAGATGCCCCACTGGCAGCGGTCCGGGATCGCCGGCGTCTTGGCCAGGATTTCGGAGACCGGGTAGCGCGACTCTCTTCGTACGGCCATGAAGATGCGCGGCATGACGGGGAAGTGGAAGGCCATGTGGCACTCGTCCCCGCCCTTCGCGTAGTCCCCGAAGTAGTCGACGACGTCCTCGGGCCACTGGTTGGCCTCGGCGAGCAGCACGGTGTCCGGGTAGTGCGCGTCGATCTCGGCCCGGACCCGCTTGAGGAGCTGGTGGGTTCTGGGCAGGTTCTCGCAGTTGGTGCCCTCCTCGGCGTACAGGTAGGGCACGGCGTCGAGGCGGAAGCCGTCGATGCCGAGGTCGAGCCAGAACCGCAGGGCCGAGATGATCTCCTCCACCACGGCCGGGTTCTCGTAGTTGAGGTCCGGCTGGTGGGAGAAGAACCGGTGCCAGTAGTACTGCTTGCGTACCGGGTCGTACGTCCAGTTGGAGGTCTCGGTGTCGACGAAGATGATGCGGGCGTCCTGGTACTGCTTGTCGTTGTCGGCCCACATGTAGTAGTCGCCGTACGGACCGTCCGGGTCCTTGCGCGACTGCTGGAACCACTCGTGCTGATCGCTGGTGTGGTTCATGACGAAGTCGATGATCACCCGCATGCCGCGGGTGTGCGCGGCGTCCACGAACTCCACGAAGTCGGCGAGGTCGCCGAACTCGGGGAGCACGGAGGTGTAGTCGGCGACGTCGTATCCCCCGTCGCGCAGGGGTGAGGCGAAGAACGGCGGCAGCCAGAGGCAGTCGACACCGAGCCACTGGAGGTAGTCCAGTTTGCTGGTGAGCCCCTTGAGGTCCCCGACGCCGTCGCCGTTGCTGTCGTGGAAGGAGCGGACGAGGACCTCGTAGAAGACCGCCCGCTTGAACCAGTCGGGATCGCGGTCCTTGGCGGGGGTGTCCTCGAAGGTGTCATGGACGGGATCGTTGATCATCATGTGGTGGGTGACCCTCCGGTGGGCGGGGACGGTCGCAGAGCGGCCAGTACGTGCGCGGGCGTGCGGCCCGGCTCTAGGCGCACGTAGTTCGCCCTGCCCCAGTGATAGGTCTCGCCGGTGAGCTCGTCGCGCACCGCGAGGGACCCGTGCCAGTCGAGGCCGAGTACCGGCATGTCCAACGAGACCGTCGCCTCCTGGGTGTGGTGCGGATCGAGGTTGACGACCACCAGTACGGAATTGGCTCCGGCGTGCTTCGAATAGGCGATCACCTGTTCGTTGTCGGTCGAGTGGAAGTGGATGTCGCGCAGCTGCTGGAGCGCCGGGTTGCGGCGGCGCAGCCGGTTCAGCGAGGTGATCAGCGGGGCGATGGTGGCGCCGGTGCGGTCGGCGGCCGCCCAGTCGCGCGGCCGGAACTCGTACTTCTCGGAGTCCAGGTACTCCTCGCTGCCCTCCCGCACCGGGGTGTTCTCGCAGAGCTCGTAGCCGGCGTAGACCCCCCAGGTGGGGGAGAGGGTGGCCGCGAGGACGGCCCGGACCTCGAAGGCGGGGCGGCCGCCGTGCTGGAGGTACTCGTGCAGGATGTCCGGGGTGTTGACGAAGAAGTTCGGCCGCATGACCGAGGCGGAGGCGGTGGCGGCCAGCTCGGTCACGTATTCGGTCAGCTCGGCCTTGGTGTTGCGCCAGGTGAAGTACGTGTACGACTGCTGGAAGCCGACGGCGGCCAGCGCCCGCATCATCGCGGGCCGGGTGAAGGCCTCCGCCAGGAAGATCACGTCCGGGTCGGACTTGTTGATGTCCGCGATCACCTTCTGCCAGAAGACGACCGGCTTGGTGTGCGGATTGTCGACCCGGAAGATCCGGACGCCGTGGCCCATCCAGTGCCGCAGGATCCGGCAGGTCTCCTCGACGATCCCGGCCATGTCGGTGTCGAAGTGGATCGGGTAGATGTCCTGGTACTTCTTCGGCGGGTTCTCCGCGTACGCGATGGTGCCGTCGGCGCGGTGGCGGAACCACTCCGGGTGCTTCTCCACCCACGGGTGGTCGGGGGAGCACTGCAGGGCGAAGTCCAGCGCGATCTCCATGCCCAGCTCGCGGGCGCGCCCGACGAAGGCGTCGAAGTCCTCGATGGTGCCGAGCTCCGGGTGGACCGCGTCGTGCCCGCCCTCCGTGGAACCGATGGCCCAGGGCACACCCGGATCCCAACTCCCTGCGGAAAGCGTGTTGTTGGGGCCCTTGCGATAGGTGGACCCGATCGGGTGGATGGGCGGCAGGTAGACCACGTCGAAGCCCATCGCGGCGATCGCCGGCAGCCGCTCGGAGGCGGTCCGGAAGGTCCCGCTGACCGGAGCCTCGTCGGGCTCCAGCACCGCTCCCTCGGAGCGCGGGAACATCTCGTACCAGGAGCCGAAGAGGGCCCGCTTGCGCTCCACCAGCAGCGGCAGCGGCTTGGAGGCCGTGACCAGCTCCCGGTACGGGCGCCTGGCGAAAGCGGCGTCCACGGCGGGGTCGAGCGCGGCCGCGTGGCGTTCGGTCGCGGGCCGGTCCTCGTCGCGCATGGCCTCGGCCGCGGCCAGCACGGCCTCGCGCCCGTCGCGCTTGGGGATCCGGGCCCCGGCCCGCTCGTAGAGCTCGGCGCCCTCCAGCAGCATCAGCCCGGTGTCGATCCCGGCGGGAATCTTGATCGCGGCATGGGCCCGCCAGGTGGCCACCGGATCGCTCCACGCCTCGACGGTGTACGTCCACCTCCCCTCGACCTCGACGGAGACCTTGGCCCCCCACCGGTCGGTGCCGGGGGCGAGTTCGCTCAGCGGCACGGGGGCGCGCAGCCGCCCGCCCGGATCACGCAGGACGAGATGGGCGGCGACGGCGTCGTGCCCCTCGCGGAACACGGTGGCGGAGATCTCGAAGACCTCGTCCACGACCGCCTTTGCGGGTCTGGCGCCGCAGTCGACGGCGGGGCGGACGTCCAGCACGGGAATGCGACCGATCATGATGGGATCACCTGGGGGCAGTTCGCAGGGCTCGGTGACAACAGGCCAGCCGGAATCACGGCTGGTAGTGCACGCTCTGTTCGCTCTGTTTCTAGCCGCTCAGTGGACGGCTGGGCTGCGGGCATGGCCGCTCCTGTCCGCGTTCACTCGGGTGGCGGGGAGAGGGTTTGTGGGCGGTGCGCCGTGCGTGTACGCGTGTACCCGGGGAGCCCTTCCCACTATCACCCCACCCAATCCGGGTGCTCGGTTAACTACTCGTACGTAGTGGCACGGGCAATACCAAGGGCCTGGTCGACATCCGGCCGGGCTCCATCAAGTCGGCCGGAATCAGGTGGCGTACGGGCGGACGCGGTGCCGGGCGGGTATGCGGTCGAGCCGCGACCGGGGCGGGAACCACCCGCCCCACGGGCCCCGGGGGCCCCGCCGGCCGAGCCGCCGGAGCGGCCCCGGAAAGCGACGGACCGTCAGGTCCGAAGGCGCGGGTGACCAGTGAGGCCCGCGATCCTGAAGCATGCGTTCGAAGGGCGACCGCCGTCCCGCCGCCGTGCCGGAACCCCCCGCCGCGGCCGACGGGCGGGGCGGAGCGCCCGCGGCCTCGGCGCATCCGGGACGGCGGCGGGCGGGGGGCGATCCCCGGCCATTTCCGGCGGAGTACGGGACCGCGGCCGGACGGGACCGCGGCCGGACGGGACCGGACGGATCCGGTCGCGCGCGGTCGCGCACCGCCCCGGGCCGGGCACCCCAGGCGCCATGGCCGGAAGCCGCGGGCGTCGCTAGCCTTCCGGGGGTGATGCGCGGGTGCACAGCGTGGTGCGGCCGCTCCTATCCGTAATCCCCTGCGAAGGTGGAACACGTGAAGGCTATCCGTCGATTCACCGTGCGCCCCGTCCTCCCGGAATCCCTGCTGCCGCTCACCGACCTGGCGCGCAATCTGCGCTGGTCATGGCATGCCGAAACCCGTGAACTCTTCCAATCCGTCGACCCCGAGGGCTGGCAGGCCGCCGGCGGCGATCCCGTCCGGCTGCTCGGCGCCGTCTCGGCGGCCCGGCTCGCGGAACTGTCCGCCGACCGCCGGTTCCTGCGGCGGCTCGCCGTTGCCGCCGCCGACCTCGATGACTACGTGAACGGCGGGAGGTGGTACCAGAGCCAGGAGAACGGCGCGGAACTGCCTGCCGCCATCGCCTATTTCTCGCCCGAATTCGGGATCACCGCCGCCCTGCCCCAGTACTCCGGCGGCCTCGGCATCCTCGCCGGGGACCACCTGAAGGCCGCCAGCGACCTCGGCGTCCCGCTCATCGGAGTGGGCCTGCTCTACCGCCACGGCTACTTCCGCCAGTCGCTCTCCCGCGACGGCTGGCAGCAGGAGCACTATCCCGTCCTCGACCCCAACGAACTCCCGCTCGGCCTGCTCCGCCAGGACGACGGCACCCCCGCCCGCGTGTCGCTGACCCTGCCCGGCGGACGCACCCTGCACGCCCACATCTGGCAGGCCCGCGTCGGCCGGGTGCCGCTGCTGCTCCTGGACTCCGACGTCGAGGACAACGACGCCCCGGCCCGCGAGGTGACCGACCGGCTCTACGGCGGCGGCAGCGACCACCGGCTGCTCCAGGAGATGCTGCTGGGCATCGGCGGAGTGCGCGCGGTGCGCACGTACTGCCGGATCACCGGGCACCCCGATCCGGAGGTCTTCCACACCAACGAGGGCCACGCCGGATTCCTCGGGCTCGAACGCATAAGGGAACTGGAGCGGGAGCAGGGCCTCGGCTTCGAGGCGGCCGTCGAGGCGGTGCGCGCCGGAACGGTGTTCACCACGCACACCCCCGTCCCGGCCGGGATCGACCGCTTCGAGCGGGCCCTGGTCGCCAGGCACTTCGGGGAGGGCGGCGAACTGGCCGGCGTACCCGTCGAGCGGATCCTGGAACTGGGCGCCGAGACCTACCCCGGCGGCGACCCCGGGGTGTTCAACATGGCCGTGATGGGCCTGCGCCTGGCCCAGCGGGCCAATGGGGTGTCCACCCTGCACGGCGCCGTGAGCCGGGAGATGTTCGCCGGGCTGTGGCCCGGCTTCGACCCGGCCGACGTGCCCATCACCTCCGTCACCAACGGGGTGCACGCCCCGACCTGGGTGGCCCCCGAGGTGATCCGGCTCGGCGCCCGCCAGATCGGCGCGGGCCGTGCCGAGGACGCCCTGTCGGTCGGCGGCTCCCCCCGCTGGGACGCGGTCGCCGACATCCCGGACCAGGACGTGTGGGACCTGCGCCGGGTGCTGCGCGAGCAGCTGGTGCAGGAGGTACGGGACCGGCTGCGGGCCTCGTGGCGCCAGCGCGGCGCCGCGGCGGCCGAACTGGGCTGGGTGGATTCCGTACTCGACCCCGACGTGCTGACCATCGGCTTCGCCCGGCGCGTGCCCTCGTACAAGCGGCTGACACTGATGCTGCGCGACCCGGAGCGGCTGCGCAGGCTGCTGCTGGACCCGGAGCGGCCGGTGCAGATCGTCGTCGCAGGCAAGGCGCACCCGGCCGACGACGGCGGGAAGCGGCTCGTCCAGGAGCTGGTGCGGTTCGCGGACGACCCGCGGGTGCGGCACCGGATCGTCTTCCTGCCCGACTACGGCATGGCCATGGCGCAGAAGCTCTACCCGGGCTGCGACGTCTGGCTGAACAATCCGCTGCGGCCCCTGGAGGCCTGCGGCACGAGCGGGATGAAGGCCGCGCTGAACGGCTGCCTCAACCTCTCCGTGCTGGACGGCTGGTGGGACGAGTGGTTCGAGCCGGACTTCGGCTGGGCCATCCCGACCGCCGACGGGCTCGGCGCGGACGAGGACCGGCGCGACCACCTGGAGGCGAGCGCCCTCTACGAGCTGATCGAGAACCGGGTCGCGCCCCGCTTCTACGACCGGGCCGGACGCACCGGGCTCCCGGTGCGGTGGATCGAGATGGTCCGGCGCACGCTGGTCTCGCTGGGGCCGAAGGTGCTCGCCGGACGGATGGTCCGGGAGTACGTGGAGCGGCTGTACACGCCGGCCGCGCTCGCCCACCGGGCCCTGGACGCCGAGGCGGCGCGTGACCTGGCCTGGTGGAAGGGGCGGGTCCGGGCGGCCTGGCCGCGGATCTCCGTCGAGCACGTGGAGACGCTGGCCGAGGCTCCGGTCAACGGCACCGCCGAGCTGGGCGCCACCCTCACGCTGCGCGTGCAGGTGGCGCTGGACGCGCTCGCGCCCGAGGACGTGGAGGTGCAGGCCTTCGCCGGCCGGGTGGACCCGCAGGACGTGATCCGGGACGGTCGGAGCTTCCCGCTCAAGCCGGCCGCGGGCCCCGATCTGGAGGGCCGCTGGCTGTACGAGGGCCCGCTCGCGCTCGACCGTACGGGGCCCTTCGGCTACACGGTGCGCATCCTGCCCGCGCACCCGCTGCTGGCGACCCCGGCCGAATTGGGCCTGGTCGCGGCCCCGGTGGAGACGGACGCGGGGGGCGGCGTACTCCTGCGCTGACCGTGTGGGGCAGGGCGGCGCCACCGCGGGTGCGCGCCGCCCGGCCTCATGGGTGAACCACGCTCGCGCAGGGTCCGCCGAAACGTTTCGGCAGAGTGTCCCGCTCCTACGCTGCCCGAGGATGCCACCGGACCGGTATCCCGGAACCCGAGGAACGGACACCCCCATGCGTCTTCGCCCGACCGCCGCCGTGATCGTCGGCGCTCTCGCGCTCGCCCTGCCCACCGCCGCGCCGTCGCTCGCCGACGACCACGGCGAACGCGCCCTCGGCACGCTGCACTACCAGTACCTCGACGCGAGCGGAGCCACGCGCAACGCGCAGATCCGGCCCGCCGACAACGACACCTGCTACCTGCTGACGCGCACCTCCCGCGACGAGCCGGCCATCGAGGTGCGCAACGAGACGGAGTCGCTGGCGGTCCTCTTCGACAACCGCAGCTGCGAGGGCGAGGCGGAGGCGGTGCTGAAGCCGGGGGGCCGGGCTAAGCGGGTGGAGGTCGTCTCGGTCTACTTCAAGCCGGCGGACCGCGAGGACACGGGCCGCGGGGACAACGGCGGCAACGGCGGCAATGGCGGCAACGGCACCTGGCCGGGCCGCGGCGACCAGGGCCGCGACGACGAGACGGGCCAGACCCCGGCCGACGAGACCCCGGCCGACGAGACCCCGGCAGACGAGCTTCCGGCCGAGGAGGACGAGGGCGGCAACGGCGGCAACGGCACCTGGCCGGGTCGCGGCGACCAGGGCCGCGACGACGAGAGCGACCAGATCGACGAGATCGACCCGAGCGACCAGATCGACCAGAGCGACCAGAACCGCGACGACGAGGAGGAGGAAGAGGAGGGCTTCGTCGCCCGCATCCTGCGCGCCCTGCGCTGATCCCGCCCGCGGACGCCGCCGGCCCCCGCGGGACGGAGTTCCCCGCCGAGGGGGCCCATGGAACAGGGCCGCCCGGGGAGGATTCCTCCCGGGCGGCCCCGTGTCTATCTGCTCAGCTGTCGTTCACGCTGCCCCGGTGGGGTCAGAAGGTGAGCTTCCAGCTGTTGATGTAGCCGGTGTCCAGGCTGGCGGCGTCCCGGACGCGGAGCTTCCAGGTGCCGTTCGCGACCTCGGAGGAGGCGTTCACGGTGAACTGCTGGACGATGTTGTCCGCGCTGCCGCCGGTGCGGTTGCGCAGGTTGTAGACGCTGCCGTCGGGGGCGACCAGGTCGACGACCAGGTCACCGACGTAGGTGTGGACGATGTTCACGTCCACCTTGAGGGCGCTCGGGGCGTTGCCCGTGCGCGCCACGTTGATCGGGGACTCGACGGTCGCGTTGTCCGCGATCTGGTAGTCCGTGGTGTTCTCGAAGACGTTCGGCTGCGTGGTGCCGACCGTCCAGGTGAACGCCGCGGTGCCGGTCTGGTTCTGCGAGTCGGTCACCGTGACGGTCACGTTGGACGTGCCCGCGGTGGTGGCGGTGCCCGAGATCAGGCCGTTGGAGGAGTTGATCGACAGCCCGGCCGGCAGGCCGGTCGCCGCGTAGCTCAGCGCACCCGGGTTCGTGCTGGTGGCCTGGACCTGCAGGCTGACGGCACTGCCCGTGACGGTGTTCTGGTTGGCGATCGGGGTGACCGAGACGCCGTTGGAGATGCGGGAGCCGACGGCTATGCCCGCCCACGCGTTGGCGACGTTGTTGTAGATCGTCGAGCCCTGGCCGTAGAGGTCCGCGGCGGCCTTCAGGGTCTGGACGCGGGCGTCGGCGTAGTTGGTGTTCGACTTGAAGTAGCCCACCGTCAGCGCGCGGAACCAGATCTTCGAGGCGGCGTCACGGCCGATCGCGGTGACGGGCAGGCCGTCCGCGGTCGGCGAGTTGTAGCTCACGCCGTTGATGACCTTGGCGCCCGAGCCCTCGGAGGCCAGGTAGTACCAGTGGTTGGCCGGGCCCGAGGAGTAGTGGACGTCGATGCCGCCGAGGCCCGAGTACCAGCTGTCCTTGGACGAGCCGTCCTTGCTCGGCTTGTCCATGTAGCGCAGCGGGGTGCCGTCGCCGTTGATGTCGATCTTCTCGCCGACCAGGTAGTCGCCGACGTCCTGCGGGTTGTTGGCGTAGAACTCGACGGCCGCGGCCATGATGTCCGAGGTCGCCTCGTTCAGACCGCCGGGCTCACCGCTGTAGGTCATGTTGCCGGTGACCGAGGTCAGGCCGTGGGTCATCTCGTGCGCGGCCACGTCGGTGGAGGTGAGCGGCTTGTTGTTGCCCTCACCGTCGCCGTAGGTCATGCAGAAGCAGGAGTCGCTCCAGAACGCGTTGACGTAGGCGTTGCCGTAGTGGACCCGGGTGTACGGGGCCACGCCGTCGTTGCGCAGGCCGTTGCGGCCGTGCACGTTCTTGTAGTAGTCCCACGTGACGGCGGCGCCGTAGTGCGCGTCCGCGGCGGCGGTCTCCAGGTTGGCGGCGGTGCCGTTGCCCCAGACGTCGTCCGGGCCGGAGAACAGGGTGCCGGTGCCGGAGCCGGAGCCGCGGTTGAGGTTGTAGGTCTTGTGGTTGCCGCGCGCGGCGTCGGTCAGGTTCCAGGTGCTGCCCGACTGGGTGGTCCCGAGGGTGACCTGGCCGCTGTACATCGTGTTGCCGGTGCCGGTCTCGATGGCCTGCCACTCGGTGATCTTGGCGCCGGTCTTGGCGTTGGTCACCACGTGGAGCTCGTTCGGCGTGCCGTCGTGCTGGAGGCCGCCGACGACGGTCTCGAACGCGAGGACCGGCGCGCCCTCGGCCGCCCAGATCACCTTGCGGGCGTTCTTGGAGGGCTTGGCCTCCTTGGAGCCCTCGGCGTTGGCGGCGGAGACCGCCTGGCTCTCGGCGGCCGCCGGGGTCACGGTGGCGCTGGTGTCCGCCACCTTGATCTCGTGGTTGGTCGCCTTGGTCACGCTCTTGGTGACGCCGCCCTTGGCGTGGACGGTGAGGTCACCACCGAGGACGGGGAGTCCGTCGTAGGTGCGCTCGTAGGTCGTGTGCGTGGTGCCGTCGGCGTCCTGGACCACGTCGCGGACGACGAGCTTCTCGCCACTGCCGAGGCCGAGCGCCTTGGCGGCCTGGACGGTGGTCGAGTTGGCTTCGGCCAGGAGCGTCGCACGCTCCGAGGCGCTGAGTGCGCGGTTGGCCGCGCCCGGGTTGGACTGGGCGGCCTTGGGTGCCTGCGACGCGGTGGCGTCGGCGGTCGCGGTGCCGGTCTGGATACCTACGGCGAGCAGGGCTGCCGCGGCAACGAGCGCGCCGGCTGCGGTGGCACGCCTCTGGGGGGTGGACCTCAACGCAGACTCCTTCTGCAAGGGGGGTTCCGGATGGCTGGGTGGGCCTCCGGGCAGAACAGGGCTGGTGCGATGAACGGTCGAAGATTGCCACTCGCAGCGACAGATGTCAGGGGCGCGTCAAAAGGTTGGCCGGAAACGGTTCGTTGTTCGAAGATGCGTCTCCGGTATCCGGACCATTCACCTTCGTGTGCGTCCCTGGACCGCCCTACATACGGAACGTCTGGTACCGGTTGCTAACACTTGCGCAACAAGAGGCTGCGTTGACCCAAACGGCATTTACCGTACGGGTGTTTGTCGTACTGTTTCCCGGTGCGGCAGATGTTCGGTGCCAGGGGAAGCCATGGACACCTGCCACTGTCATAGACCACGTGCCAGGGGGGCCCATGAGGCATGTCCATTTTCCTGCGCAAAGAGTGGCCAGAGCGGCCCGGGAGTCCCTTGCGCCCGCACGGCGCCTCGGAGACAAGGCCCGTTGGTACCGCCCTGCCGCAGTCGCCGCCGATTTCCTCGGCGCCGCGATCCCTGTAGGACTCGTCTTCGACGCCGCGCAGCAGGTCCGGCCGGTCTACTGCGCCCTGGCCGCCGCCGTGGCGTGGACCGGGGTGCAGGCGCTGCGCCGGCGCTACGCGTCCCGGGCGCTGGGGGAGTCCCGCGGTGTACTGCCGGTCGTACATGACTGGCTGATTCTCATCGGCGTGCTGGCCGTGGCGCGCGTGGTGACCGAAGAGGCCACCCCCCGGCTGTCCGCCCTCGGGGCCCTGCTGCCCGCTCTGCTCATCACCGTCGCCGTCCACAAGCTGACCTACCGCCACCTCTCGGCCGCCCGCCGCGAGGCCCAGGCCGTGAGCCGCGTCCTGGTCGTCGGCGAGCCCGACGCGGCCGAGGACGTCATCGCGCACCTCGCCGCCCGCACCGACCACCCGTACGTCGTCGTCGGCGTGGTCCCGGTCGGCAAGGGGGCCCTCTCCAGCGGGGTGCCCGTGGCGGCGCGGCTCGACGGATGGACCCCCGAGGCCCCGAACGGCGACTCCGCGGCCGTGCTCGGCGCCGTCGCCAGCCACCACGCCGACCTGGTGCTCGTCGCCCCCGGCGTACGGATCACGGGGGAGCGGCTGCGCCGGATCGCCTGGGCCCTGCACGACGCGGGGCTGGAACTCGCGGTCTTCCCCGGCCTGGTGGAGGTCTCCGTCAAGCGACTGGAGACCCTGTCCGCGGGCGGGCTCGCCGTACTGCGGGTGGTACCGCCCGTCGGCCGCGGGGTGCAGACCATGCTCAAGTCGGCCCTGGACCGGGTGGGAGCCGCGGCCGGACTGCTGGCGCTCTCCCCGCTCTTCCTGGGGATCGTGCTGGCCATACGGTTCGGCTCGCGCGGCCCGGCCTTCTACCGGCAGCGGCGGATCGGCCGCGACGGGGCCCCGTTCGTCATGTGGAAGTTCCGCACGATGGTCGTGGACGCCGACGCCCTCAAGGCCGAGCTGTCCGGGTCCAACGAGAACGACGGCCTGATGTTCAAGATGCGCCGCGACCCCCGGGTCACCCGGGTGGGCAGACTGCTGCGCCGCACCTCGCTGGACGAGCTCCCGCAGCTCATCAACGTACTCATCGGCAACATGTCGCTGGTCGGCCCGCGCCCCCCGCTGCCGGAGGAGGTGGCCAAGTACGGCGAGGTCGAGCTGCGCCGGCTCACCGTGCGGCCCGGGATGACGGGGCTGTGGCAGATCAGCGGACGGTCCGACCTGTCCTGGGACGAGACCATCCAGCTCGACCTCCAGTACGTCGACAACTGGTCCTTCACCAGCGATGTCGACGTCATGGGCCGCACGCTCCGCGCCGTCGTCGACGGTCGCGGAGCGTACTGAGGAACCTGGGCCGCCTGTGCGATCAGCTCTGCTCGCGCCACCACCGGTAGGTGGCGGCGATACCGTCCCGCAGCGGGACGGCCGGCTTCCAGCCGAGCGAGGTCAGGCGGCTCACGTCCAGCAGCTTGCGCGGGGTCCCGTCCGGCTTGGAGGTGTCCCAGGCGAGGCGGCCGCGGAAGCCGGTCACCTCGGCGACGGTCTCGGCCAGCTCCTTGATGGTCAGGTCCTCGCCGCAGCCGATGTTGACGGGCTCGTCGCCGTCGTAGCTGCTGAGCAGCACGGCGCAGGCCGCGGCCAGGTCGTCCACGTGCAGGAACTCCCGGCGCGGGGTGCCCGAGCCCCACAGCGTGACCTCGTCACGGCCCTCGGCGGCGGCCTCGTGGAAGCGCCGGACCAGGGCCGGCAGGACGTGCGAGGTCTCCAGGTCGAAGTTGTCGCCCGGGCCGTAGAGATTCGTCGGCATGGCCGAGATGTACGAGGCCCCGTACTGCTTGCGGTACGACTGGACCTGGACGATGCCGGCGATCTTCGCGAGGGCGTAGGCCTCGTTGGTCGGTTCCAGCGGGCCGGTCAGCAGCGCGTCCTCGCGGATGGGCTGCGGGGCCAGCTTCGGGTAGATGCAGGACGATCCGAGGAACAGCAGCCGGCCCACGCCGGCGGCGTGCGCGCCGCCGATCACGCTGAGCTGGATCTGCAGGTTCTCCTCCAGGAACTGCACCGGGTACGTGCTGTTGGCCATGATCCCGCCGACCTTGGCGGCGGCCAGCACCACGGCGTCCGGGCGGACGTCCTTCAGGTACGCCGCGGTCGCGGCGGCATCGCGCAGGTCGAGGTCGGCCCGGCCCCGGGTGAGCACCTCGTGGCCGTCGGCGGTGAGCCGGCGGGCGACCGCGGACCCCACGAGGCCGCGGTGGCCCGCGACGAAGACGCGGGCGTGCGGGGGCAGGAGCGGCAGCGAACTTGTCATACCGCCGATGATGCCAGTCCGCTCCCGCGGGGGTCGCAGGGGTCCGCCGCGGCGGGCTCCGGCCCGCGGACAGCAGCCCGCCCCGACGGACCGCCCGGGCCCGGACGCCGCTCCCGCCCCGGCCCGCCGACCGGCCGGGAGCCGGTCCCCGGCCCGGTCCGGAACGGCTCCGGGCAGGCGCCCGGAACCGGGCCCGGCCCGGCCCGCGTCCGCTCCGGACAGGGGCGTCCGCCCCGCCGGGGCGACCCGGAAGCGGCCGTGTACGGTAACGCAATCCGGCCCCCGGGCCGCGGCAGGGCCGTTCGGTGCGACGCCCGAAGGCCCGCTCCGCACCCACCCCCAGGCACCGCCTCACCCCGAGGCACCGCCTCACCACGACCGACAGCAACCACCTTCAAGGGGACCCCATGGGCAAGACCGCACTGATCACCGGAGTCACCGGACAGGACGGCTCGTACCTCGCCGAGCTCCTGCTCTCCAAGGGCTACACGGTGCACGGGCTCGTGCGGCGGTCCTCCAGCTTCAACACGGAGCGGGTCGACCACATCTACCAGGACCCGCAGACCGCCAACCGGTCCTTCGTCCTGCACCACGCCGACCTCTCCGACGGCGTCGCGCTCGTGAACCTGCTCCGTGACATACGCCCCGACGAGGTCTACAACCTCGGTGCCCAGTCCCACGTGCGCGTCTCCTTCGACGCCCCGCTCTACACGGGCGACGTGACCGGCCTCGGCGCGCTGCGGCTGCTGGAGGCCATCCGGGCCAGCGGTGTCGACACCCGCATCTACCAGGCCTCGTCCTCCGAGATGTTCGGCGCCACCCCGCCCCCGCAGAACGAGGCCACCCCGTTCCACCCGCGCAGCCCGTACGGCGCCGCGAAGGTGTTCGCGTACTGGACCACGGTGAATTACCGCGAGGCGTACGACATGTTCGCCGTCAACGGGATCCTCTTCAACCACGAGTCCCCGCGCCGCGGTGAGACCTTCGTGACCCGCAAGATCACCCGCGCGGTGGCCCGCATCAAGGCCGGTCTCCAGGACCACCTCTACCTCGGCAACCTCGACGCGGTGCGCGACTGGGGCTACGCCCCCGAGTACGTGGACGCCATGTGGCGGATGCTCCAGCAGGACGAGCCCACCGACTACGTCGTCGCCACGGGGGTGGCCGCGACCGTCCGCGAGTTCGTCGAGTCCTCCTTCTCGCACGCCGGCCTCGACTGGACCGAGCACGTGCGCTACGACGCCAAGTACGAGCGCCCGAGTGAGGTCGACGCCCTGATCGGCGACGCTTCCAAGGCCCATGACCTGCTTGGCTGGAAGCCGACGGTCCTGGTGGCGGAGCTGGCGCAGATCATGGTGGACGCCGATATCCGGCAGGTCGAGGACCAACTGGCGGGCGTGACGGTCCGGATCGATCGCTGAGGCCTTATATTTCCCCTACGGTTTGCCGTGTTCCGGCCATACATCGCAGCTCTGCGTGGGTATGGCCGGGGTAAACCTGCCGTATGTCCCTTGTGCACCCTCATGTTGAACCTGTTGATTCCAACTTGGTATGCAATGGGTCAAGAGAGGTGACCGGGCCTTCACATGAGCCCTAGTCTGCGCCAGTACATATGGCTGTTCGGATAGTTCCAGCCATCAAACCGGGCGATTGCCCTGGGGGGCTCATGCGTAGATCCAGAGGGCTGACTGCTGCCCTCGTCCTGTCACTGGCCGGTGCGGGTACCGGCATAGGCCTGGTGTTGATGCCTCAGGCGTCCGCCATCACGCCGCCTGTGGCATTCACCGCCGACGAGCTGCCCACCTGGCAGCCCAACGGCATCGTCTGGGCCATGGCCCAGGCCAACGGCACCGTCTTCGCCGGCGGTACCTTCTCGGCCGTCCGCCCGCCCGAGGGCGCGGCCGGAGCCGAGCAGGACGCCGTGAACTTCGTCGCGCTCGACGCCGCGACCGGCAACCCCACCTCCTGCAAGCTGGCCTTCACCATCGGCGACGGCACCGCGACGGTGCGTACGCTGGTCGTCTCGAAGGACAAGAAGACCCTCTACGCGGGTGGCTCCTTCGGCGCGGTCAACGGGACCCCGGTCTCCAGCCTCGCGGCCATCGACATCGCGAGCTGCACCCCCAAGGCATCGTTCCACCCGAGCTTCCCCGCCACCGTGCGCGCGCTCGCCGTCACCGACGACACCCTGTACGCGGGTGGCGACTTCAACACCGTCGAGGGCCAGACCCGCGAGCGGTTCGCCGCCGTGGACGCCTCCTCCGGTGCGCTCAAGCCCTTCGTCGCCAACGTCGACGAGCCGGGCCGCGCGGTCGAGGTCACCCCCGACGGCAAGAACGTCCTCCTCGGCGGAGACTTCTTCACCGTCAACAACTCCAACAGCCACGCCCTGGCCGTGGTCAACGCCACGACGGGTGCGGTCACCAAGACGTACAGCAACATCCCGTCGAACTCGGTCGTCAAGGACATCTCCACCGACGACACCGGCTTCTACACCGGCCACGAGGGCTCCGGCGGCGGCGTCTTCGACGGCCGCATCGGCCTGCGCCTGAGCGACTTCACCGAGAAGTGGCGCGACCGCTGCCTCGGCGCCACCCAGTTCGTCCTGCCGTACGAGGGCGTGCTGTACAGCTCCTCGCACGCGCACGACTGCTCCACCGAGCTGGAGTTCCCCGACGGCAAGCGGAACTTCCTGCTGGCCCAGCCGACCAACCACGAAGGCGCCGCCCCCGCGCCCGTGGACGGGTTCGTGCGCGGCCCCGGCAAGCTCGGCTGGCACCCCACGGCCAACGACGGACTCGGCGAGGGCATCGGCCCGCGCGTCATGTCCGTGGCCGAGAAGAACAACGTCAAGTACATGTGGGTCGGCGGTGAGTTCACCCTCATCAACGGCAAGGCCCAGCAGGGTCTGACCCGCTTCGCCTCCACCGGCGACGTCGGCGCCCCGACCACCCCGGTGGCCAGCGCCTCCAGCGTCAAGCCCGGCGAGGTCCAGGTCCGCTGGCGCACCAGCTACGACGCGGACGACAGCAAGCTGACGTACCGCATCTACCGCAACGGCTCGGCCACCCCGGCCGCCACGGTCACCGCCGGCTCGCTGGAGTGGGAGCGCCCCCAGGCCTCCTGGAACGACACCACGGTCAAGGCCGGCCAGAGCTACACCTACCGGGTGACCGCCACCGACGACGCCGGCAACACCAGCGCCCTGTCGGCCGTCGCCTCGGTGACCGTCCCGACCTCGGTCCAGTCCTACCCGAACCAGGTCCGCGCTGACGGCGCCGACCTGTACTGGCGCTACGACGACGCGGTCAGCCCCTACGTCGCCGACTCCTCGGTGTCCGGCAACCGCAGCGGCATCCAGCTCAACGCCCCCGCCCTGAAGCAGTCGCCCGGCGCCGTCTCCGGCAGCACGGCGATGGGCTTCAACGGGACCAGCCAGCAGGTGTACAGCGACCGCCGTCAGACGGTCGGCAACTTCACCGTCGAGACCTGGTTCAAGACGAACACCACGCGCGGCGGGAAGCTGATCGGCTTCGGCAACAACAACGCCCGCAACAGCGGCACCTACGACCGCCAGATCTACATGACCAACACCGGTCGCCTGGTCTTCGGTGTCCACAACGGCTCGGCGCGGACCGTCTCCACGGGCCTGTTCGAGACCTACAACGACAACAAGTGGCACCACGTGGTCGGCACCCAGGGCCCCGGCGGCATCACGCTGTACGTCGACGGCCAGAACAAGGGCTCGCTGAACGCCACCAGCACCGTCAACTACGCGGGCTACTGGCACGTCGGCGGCGACAACCTCTCCGGTTGGCCGACCCGCCCGACGAGCAACTTCTTCGCCGGCCAGCTCGACGAGACGGCCGTCTACCCGTCGGCGCTCACCCAGGCCCAGGTCAAGAGCCACTTCGACCTGGCCAAGGCCCCCACCGACACGGTCTCCGCGGTCAAGACGACCGAGGACACCTACATCAACCAGGGCGCCCCGAGCACCGCCTACGGCACGTCCACCTCGCTCGCGGTGCGCGGCAGCGGCTCGCTGTACGAGTCGTACCTGCGCTTCAACCTGCCGGCCGCCCCGGCCGGCCAGGTCCTGAAGTCCGCCTCGCTGCAGATCAAGACCACCACGCAGACGGGCGCCGGCACCCCCGACACCGTCAAGGTGGTCCCGATCACGGGCAACTGGACCGGCACGGGCACGACCTTCAACACCAAGCCCACCCTCGGCACCACCCCGCTCGGCACCATCGCGGGCGTGCCGGACGGCTCCGCGGTCCACAACGTGGAGCTGGACACCGCCACGGTCTCCGCGGCGCTGGGCACCAGCTACGGCCTGGGCCTGACGAGCACGGGCACCGACCCGCTGTGGATCTGGTCCTCCGAGGCCACGGCGGCGGAGGGCACTCCGCAGCTGGTCCTCACCTTCGGCGCGAAGTAAGCGACGAAGACCGGAACAACCGCCTTACGGCGTGCGGGGCCCGGCTCTACGTGGCCGGGCCCCGCTTGTACACCCCCTTGAGTACGGGAGCCATCCGATGTACCGACGCTCCGCAGCGGCTGCTGTCCTGCTGACCGCCGCCCTGACGCTCACCGCCTGCAGTTCGGGCGGGGACAAGGCCGACTCCGGCGCCAAGCCGAAGCCCCCGGCCTCGTCGGCGGCACCCGACCCCGCGGACGCCGCGCAGCCGTCGGCCGCCGCGGCCGCCGACGCGAAGCCGACGGGTCCCGTCCTCCCCGACGCGAAGCTCACCCCGAAGACGGGCAGCTTCACGGCGCAGGAGAAGAAGTACCTGAGCGGGCGGGTCCCCGAGAAGATGGACCCGGCGGCCGTTCTGCAGACCGGCCAGGACGCCTGCCAGCGGGTCGCGCGCACCGCGAAGCGCGACAAGGACGCGGCGACCGGAGCCGTCATCACCGGCGAGATCGCGGGCGCCAAGGACGCGATCAACCTTCTGTGCCCGGAGCAGAAGCCGATCCTCGCCGCGGCGGAGAAGGGCTTCGCCGAAGGCCCCCGGACCTCGCCCGCGGCCGGCAGCTACCGGGCGCTGACCCAGGCCACGAACTGCACCTGGGAGGCCAAGGGCAAGGACGGCTCCGTCCTCGCCTCGGGCCCCGAGACCCCGCCCAAGGCGGGCGACAAGATCACGGCGGCGATCCCGGCGGGCACGGCGGAGTTCAACTCCTCCGGCTGCTACGCCTGGATCCCCGCGTAACGAAACACCGACGCCCCCGAGGACCGGAACTCCCGGCCCCCGGGGGCGTTTTCGTACCCGGAACCGGGGTACCCGCGGGGTCACAGCCAACAGCGGAAGGTGGACCCATGGGCATCGGCGGATGCATCGTCCTGATCGTGGTGGGTGCCATCCTCACCTTCGCCAGCGACTGGGAACTGGAGAGCGTCAACCTCGACCTGGTCGGCCTGATCATGATGGCGGTCGGCGGCATAGGCCTCGCCGTGTACACCAGCATCTACAAACGCCGCCGCGCCGCGGGCGGCGCCATCCCGGTCGTGGAGGAACACCGCCGCGACGTCATCTGACGCCGCGGACGCCCTCGTATACCGGGAGGAGGGTGTCCAGGACGGCGTCCATGGAGAAGGAGTGCGCGGCCAGTTCGCGGGCCGCGCGGGAGGCCTTCCGGTTCGTCGCCGGGTCCAGCAGGTCCAGGATCGCGGCGGCGACGCCCGCCGGTCCGGGGTCGACCGCGTGGCCGGCGCCGCTGCGGGCGATGTCGCGGGCCAGGCCGTTGGAGTGGGTGACGACCGGGGGCACGCCCACCGAGAGGGCCTCCAGTACGGACATGGGGAACGGCTCGTCCACCGACGGCAGTACGTAGACGTGGGCGCGGCGCAGCTCCGTGAGGACCTCCGCGCCGGACAGGGCTCCGGGCACGGTGAACCGGTCGGTGAGGCCCAGCGCCCCGATCCGGTCCCGTACGGCACCCAGTTCCCCCTCGTCCGGCCCCGCGACCACGAAGTGGGCGTCCGGGTGGGCGGCGAGGACCGCCGGGGCCGCGTCCACGAAGTCCACCGGCCGCTTGCGGGCCTGCAGGCGCGCCGAGTACAGGATGCGCGGCGGACCGCTCAGCGGGGGCCGTTCCTCCTGCGCCGGGGTGCCGTTGACGAGGCGGACCGCCTGCGCCAGCGGAGCGCCGACCACCGCGTCCAGCCCCTCCCGCTCGTGCGGGGTCAGGTACAGCACCGCGTCCGCGCCGCGCAGCAGGCGGCGTACCGCCACCGCGTCCAGCACCTTGGCCAGCAGCTTCTCGCTCGGGTCCACCATGCCGTGGGTCTGCAGCACCAGTGGCTTGCCCGCCCGCAGCGCCGCCAGCGCCACCGGCAGCGTCACCAGGTCGCGCGCCAGGTGGACGTGCACCACATCGGCGTCCCGCACCAGCCGGCCGGCCGAGGCCAGCAGGGCCGGCGAGGTCATCCCGCTGAAGCCCAGGGGGAGCAGGCGCCGGGCCGGGAACAGCTTCGCCGGGACGCCCTCCACCGAGGTCGGCCACGGGTCCGGGAAGCCCTCGCCGAGTGCCAGCAGCCGCGCCTCGTGCCCCCGGGCCCGCAGCCCCTTCGCCAGGTTCAGCGCGACCCGGACCGGACCGCCGAAAGCGTGCGAGGGGGAGTGGAGCGTGACGGCGTGCAGGACTCTCACTTGGGCTCCTCGACCGGGCGGCGCTGCCCGTCCATCGTCTGAAGGGTCAGTGCAGGAAGGTTTCTGTGGACCACCGAACCGGCGCCCGCGACCGCGCAGCGCCCCAGCGTGACCCCGGCCAGCACGGTGGCGCGTACGGCCACCCACGCGCCGTCCTCGACCACGATCGGCGCGTTGCGGTAGCGGAAGTCGGCGGCCCGGTGGTCGTGCGAACCGGTGCACAACATGGCCTCCTGCGAGACGCACACGTTCGCCCCGATGGTCACCGGCTCCAGGTTCAGCAGCCAGGCGCCCTCGCCGATCCAGGTGTGGTCCCCGACCTCCAGCTTCCACGGCCACAGCACCCGCACCCGGTGCCGGACCAGCACGCCCTCGCCGATCTTCGCCCCGAAGGCGCGCAGCAGCGCCACCCGCAGCCGCGCCGGACAGAACCAGCTCATGAACAGCGTGTTCATCACGGCGAACCAGAGCGCCTGCGTCAGCCGCCCGCGCCCCTTGTCGTACCCGGCCAGCGTGAAGGAAGGAAGATCCCGCAACTGTCGCCCCCATCTGCTCCCCGGACCCCGTCCGGGGGGAGCCCCGCGCCGCCGCCTCCCCGGGCGTGGCCCGCTCAGACTAGACTGCGCGCGGACCAGGCACATCGGGTGGGGGCGGCAGTGACGACGGACATACGCAAGCCCTCCGCAGCGCCCGCGAACCAGCCCGCTGCCTCCCCCTTCGAGGACGAGAGCCTGTGGGGCCGGGCCACCCTCCCGCGCACCCTCCTCTCGCGCGCGCTGTCCGTCCCCCTCGCGCTCGGATTCACCGTCTTCCTGCCGCTGTTCGTCGCCGTCCAGACGGGCGCCGGCGTCCGCGACGCGGCCTTCTGGCTCCAGCTGCTGCTCACCATGTACGCGGGCGCCCGGCTCTCGGCGATGGTCCTCACCAGCCGCCGCAAGCTGCTCCAGGGCTCCTTCTGGCTCTTCGTCTACATGGCCATGGGGGTGGCCCCGCTCGCGCAGGCCGTCCTCGGCCAGGTCCCCACCCCGGTCGTCGGCCCGCGCTCCGACCTGACCGTCGCCATCGGGCTCGTCCTGCTCGGCTGCACGGCCTTCGACGTCGGCGTGCTGCTGGCCAGGCACCGCCCGGCCGGGCGCGCGGGCGGCTCCCAGAAGGCGTCGAAGCCCGTCATGACGCACCGGCGCCGGCTCCAGCTCCTGACGGTCCTGTCGTTCATGTGCAGCGCCGTCTTCATCATGAAGCTCGGCGGCCCGGCGGTCTTCTTCTCCAGCCGCCAGGAAATCATCGCCGGTATCGAGGAGGCGGGCGTCTCCAACGGTGACGGCCAGGCCGGCCAGGCCCTGCTGCGCGGCTTCGGCACCGTACCGGCCCTGCTCGCGCTGCTCCTCCACACCCGCTGGCTGATCACCTCGAAGTTCGCCCGCCGCAAGGTGTCGGTGATCGTCACATGGGCGGCGCTCGCCGGCCTGAACCTGGTCGTCAACAACCCGATCTCGAACCCGCGGTACTGGTTCCTGACGGTCATGTTCGCCCTGCTGTTCACCGTCTTCCCGGTGAGCGCGGCGATGTACCGGGTGGCGCTGTCCATGGCGGTGGTCGTCGCCCTCCTGGTCTTCCCGTTCGCGGACCGCTTCCGCTACGACGAGAAGAACTACCGGCCGGTCGAGACCACGTCCTTCCTGGAGCCGATGGCCCTCAAGGACTACGACCAGATCGGCATGTTCGCGAACACCATCACCTTCTCGAACTCCGGCCCCGGCCACTTCTACGGCCGCCAGCTCGCGGGATCGATCTTCTTCGCGGTGCCGCGCGCGGTATGGCCCGGCAAGCCGCGGGACACGGGCGTGATGGTCGGCCAGTGGATGGGTACGGTCAACACCAACCTCTCCTCGCCGATCTGGGCGGAGCTGTGGCTCGACTTCGGGCCGCTGGGCATGGGCGGCGGCCTGCTGGGCATGGGCTACGCCGCCGCACGCGTCGACCGGCGCTACGCGAAACGCGCGACGCGGAGCAGCCCCCCGGGCAGCCTGATCTCGGTGGTGGTCCCGCTGGTCGCGGGCTACTCCTTCATCCTGCTGCGCGGGCCGCTGCTCCAGGCGTCCGGGCGGGTGGCGATCGCGGCGCTGTGCCTCGCGCTGGTCGCGACCTACCGCACGGACAAGTCCACCACGCTGCGCTAGGCCGTCTCTGGCTTCTCCAGCCCGTCCGGCGTTCGAGGACCGGGTCCGGGCAGAGCCCGGGAAACGGCGAAAGGGCGGGGCGGGGAGAGGAGCCCGCGCAGCGGCTCACACACCGGCGGGGCCGGATTCGCAGCCGGTCAGGCGGCCGGTACGGGCTCGGTGTCCCGCGAGCCGGCAGTGGCCGGGAGGCGCGTGACGCGCCACCAGGCGGCCAGGGCCTTGAGGGCCGAGCCGGCCGCCAGGCCCCACGCGGCGCCCGCCACCCCCCACACCGCGTACCCGCCGAGCAACAGCCCCACGGACAGCAGCGAGAAGACCACCTGTAGGGACAGCGTGGCCTTCGGGGCCAGCACCCGCAGGGTCAGCAGCGCGCACGTGCCGAGCCCCATCACGGCGTACTGCGCCCCGGTGGCCGGCAGCAGCGCGGACGCGTCCGCCCAGGTGTCGCCGAGGAGTTCCCGGCCCAGCCGGTCGGGCAGCAGGTACAGGGCCGCGGCCCAGCCCGCGCCGACCGCCGCCAGGACGAGTCCCAGGACGGCCGTGGCCCGGACCGTGGCGCGCTTGCCGCCGAGCCGCCCGAGGACCGGCGGCCCGAAGGCGTTCGCGGAGTTGAACAGCACGTTCAGCGGCCCGAAGAGGGTGGTCGCACCCCGCAGCGCACCCACGGCCAGCGGCGTCGCGAAGACGCCGAGGCCCAGTACGGCGAGCTGGCTGGAGCCGTTGCCCACCGCGAACTCGACCACGAACCGCTGCCCGAGGTGACCGCGCCGCAGGTACGGCCGCAGGTCCGCGCGGGCGCCGCGCACGTACGGCCGCAGCAGCCACAGCCCGAGACCCAGCGCGGGCAGCGCGGAGAGCCCCCAGGCGAGGACCAGCCGTCCCGCCGAGGCCCCCTCGGGCTGCACCGCCAGCGCCGCGACCACGCACACCAGCCGCAGCGCGTCGGCGGCCAGTGCCCGCTCCGGGGCGCGCAGCGCGGAGAAGCAGTACCGCAGACCGTCCTGGAGGAGCACCAACGGCAGTACGAGGCCCAGCGCCAGGAAGGCCGTCCCGGTGGCCCCGGCCAGTGCGAGCCCCGCCACCAGCAGCAGCGCGCCCACCGCGGTCGACGCGGCGGCGGTGAAGCCCATGGCGGAGCGGCACTCGGCGCCCAGCTGCTCGCCCTTGGCCAGCACGAGGCTCTGGCCGACGTAGGCCATGTTCAGCCCGAGGAGCACGCTGAAGGTCACGTACACCATCGAGAAGTCGGCGAACCCGGCCGCCGAGGACAGCCGGGCGGCCAGCACCAGCACCAGGATGTTGGTGGCGCTGGAGGCGGCCTGATCCAGGACCGACGCGACGGCGGCGAGGCCGCGTCGGCTCATCTGCGGCCCATGCGGACGGTGCGCAGCGCGACGGTGTCGGTGCCGTCACCGGGGATGTGCTGTTCGGGCTCGGCCACTTCGTAGGGGATCGGCTGCGGCTGCGGCACGGGCTTGCCGGCCTTCGCAGCGGTCCCGGGACCCCCGGCGGGGGCGGCCGGCGCCGGGCCGTTCTTGTCCTTGCCGCGGCCGCGCTTCTCGCCGGGCAGCGGCGCGTGCAGCACGGCGCCGAGCACGGTGCCGCCGGCGCCGCTGATCAGCTCGCGGATCCGGGACAGGTCGGTGCGGTGCACGGCGCGCGGGTCGCAGACGACCAGGACGCCGTCGACGCGGTCGACGAGGGCGAGGGCGTCGGCGTAGGAGAGCACCGGCGGCGCGAGCACGACGACGGTGGCGTTGGGGGAGTCGGCCTCGGAGATCAGCCGGGTGGCGCGGGCCGAGGTCAGCGAGCGCGGGACGTTGCGCGCCCGCTCGCCCGGGATCAGGTCGAAGGAGCCGGACTCGCCGGCGTCCACGACGAGCTGGCGTCCGTCGGGCCACTCGGTGTCCGAGTGGCGGCCGCCGCCGCTCGGGCCGCCCGGGGTCTGGCTCCAGCGCGGCCGGCCGCCGGCGTCCGTCGGCAGCTGGCTGGCCAGCACCGGGGTGCGCAGGTCGGCCTCGATGAGGAGCACGTCCTTGCCGGTCTCCGCGAAGGAGGCGGCGAGGTTCACGGCCACCGCGGCGGCGGTCTCGCTGCTGCCGCGCGGGGCGACGACGAGCAGGCGGCGCCGGTCGGCGAAGCGGGCGTCGTAGGCGAGGCGGAAGGCCACCGAGCGGTATTCCTCGGCGAGCCGGGGGTCGGCCTCGCCGGCGGCGAGCAGCGGTCCGCCGCCCGTCCGGTCCCGGGGCAGGTAGCCGAGGACGGGTGCGCGCAGCGCCCGGGCGACGTCGCCCTCGGAACGCGGGGCCGGGTCGAAGACGAGGCGGACCCAGGCGGCCAGCAGGCCGAGCGCGAGGCCGACGGCCGCGCCGAGCGCGAGCGACATGATGATGCCGGGGCCGTCGGTGGCGGTGGGCGCGGTCGCCGCACTGGTGACCCGGCCCGGCGTCATGTCCAGGGCCTCAAGCTTGGTGATCTTGGTGTTGTAACCGCCGACCTCGCTCTGCAGGTCGGTCTTGGAAGAGCTGGCGGCGTCGCGTCCGGCGCCGGCCGGCATCCGGGCGATCTCCTTGGACAGCTCGTCGAGCTGCTTGGCGATCGGGTCGCGCTGCTCCTTGTACCCCTTGACCATCTTGTCGCGGGTGGCGTCGAGGGCTTCCTGCCGCTTCAGCAGGTACGCCTCGGTCATCGTGTTGGCGCGCTTGGCGGCCTCCTTGGGGGAGTCCGCGGTGTACGTGAAGCGCAGCACCATGGTCTGCGGCGGGTTGGTGACCTGGAGCCCGCTGCGCAGGGCGGCGAAGCCGGACGCGCCCACGCCGAGCTTCTTCGCCGCCTCGTTGGCTATGGAGGAGCTGAGCGCGACCTGGCGCTCCGAGCCGATGTTGATCGCCTTGTCCGGGGCGAGGCTGGGGTTGAACGGGTCGTCGGTGGGCGCGCGCAGGACGACGTCGGCGGTCGCGACATAGGTGTCCGCCGTGGAGATGCCGAGGTAGACGCCGCCCAGCAGACCTACTCCGATGCCCGCGCCGATAAGCCTGCGGTAGCGCAGGAGCTGCCGGAACTGGTCTCTCAGGAGATCCGGTTCGTCGTCGGCCGGTGCCGCTGCAGGGCGGTTCGTCTCGATCACGGCCGGGGTCCCCCAAGTGCTTCGTCTATCAGTGCGTCGATGCGGGCCAGGCCCGCTTCGCGGCTCAGGTGGGCCGCCACGTGGCGGGGTCCGGCCGCTCCCAGTGCGTCCGCGCCTTCGGGGTCCTCGGCCAGGGCCCGGACGGCCTTCAACAGCGCCTCCGGATCCTCCGGCGGTACGAGTACCCCCGCGCCCGAGCGTTCCACTTCCTGGGCGGTCCCGCCCTCCGCCGCCACGGAGGCGACGACGGGCCGGCCCGTCTGGAAGTAGGAGGTGAGCTTCGACGGGACGCTCATGTCCAGCACGGCGGCGTGCTGCGTGACCGCGAGAACGTCCGCCGCGGCGAGGATATCCGGGAACTCGCCGTCAGCGGCAGGGGGGATGATGTCCAGATTCGGCACATCCGCCGCGAGATCGGACAGAGCCGCCCGCTGACTGCCGTCGCCCATCAGGACGAAGCGGACACTGGGATCCAGCCGGGCGGCGCCCACGAGGACTTCCAGGCCCTGCTTGAGGCCCATGTTCCCGGAGTGCAGGACGACGGTCTCGCCCGGTGCCCAGCCCAGGTGGTGGCGGGTCTCGCCGCGCGGCTTGGTGGGCACGGACACGTGGGACCAGTTGGGGACGAGACGGATCTTCTTCGGGTCCACGCCCATGCCGACGACCCGGTCCACGAAGGTCTCGTGGATGACGCCGACGAGGGTGGCCCGCTTGAGGGCGTACGCCTCGGCGCGGCCGGCGATCGCGGCCGCCTTGTCGCCGCCGCTGATCCCGCTCTGCGCCGCGGCGGCGCCCATCAGGTCCTGGACGACCGGGATGTACGGGACCTTCCACCGGGCCGCGAGCCGGGCGGCGAGCACCCCGCCGGCCAGGCTGGGCATCTGGGCGAGGACCGCGTCGGGCCTGGGCATCCGGGGCGGGGCCACGGCGCCGTGCAGCAGAATCGATCCTTCAAAAAGGGCGCGCTTCACGGCGGTCTGGCGCGGCGGCACGGTGTGCGCACGCCGGTGCACGGTCACGCCCGCACGCTGTTCCGTGCGCTGGAAGGCGCCCTTGTACTCCGGTTCGAGCGACCACGCCGGATAGTGCGGCATGCCCGCCAGCACGTGGGTCTCGTGACCGAGATCCGCCCAGTGCTCCGCGATCTGGGTGGCGTACGGGCCGATCCCCGCGTGCTCCGGAGCGTAATTGGTGGAAACCAGCAGCATGCGCCGGTGGCCGGATCTGGACACTGAGCGTCCCCTTCTCCCCTGGATGATGCGCACGTCACCCTATTCGTTCACCAACGTGGTGCGGAACGTGCACGCTATTGTCTGCTAATCCGCTGCACCGGGGGGTGTGGCCGCTGGGGGTAAATGATGACGGAGCACGACATGTCCGACCTTGCTGCGCCTTCGCGTAGGCCGTACCGCGTCGGCTATGCGCCTGGTGCCTACGATCTGTTCCATATCGGCCATCTCAACATCCTTCGGCACGCCCGGAGCCAGTGCGACTACCTGGTCGCCGGAGTGGTCTCCGACGAGATGGCCGAGCTCGCCAAGGGGCGCCGCCCGATGATCCCGCTCGTCGAGCGGCTGGAGATCGTCCGCAGCGTGAAGTACGTCGACGCAGCCTTCGTCGAGACCGTCCCCGACAAGGTGGAGACCTGGAAGCAGGTCCGCTTCGACGTCATCTTCAAGGGCGACGACTGGCGCGGCACCCCCAAGGGCGACCGGTTGGAGAAGGACTTCGCCGCCCACGGCGTCGACGTCGTGTACTTCCCCTACACCGTCCACACGTCCAGCACCCAGCTGCGCCGGGCCCTGGACGCGCTCGCGGAGCCGGCCGCGGCTCCGGGCCAGGTCACCGGCGAACGGCGCTGAGCTCCCGGAACCACTTCGCGAGGAACGCCAGCAGGAACAGCGCGGCGACCACGCCCAGTCCCGCGTACGCCCAGGTGAACAGCTTTCCGCCGCCGAGCAGTACGAACACCAGGCAGAACACCCCGTAGTCCACGGGCAGCAGGGCCACCGCACGCGCGGTCGACGGCGCGGCCGCCGGGCTGCCGGGGGCCGGCTTCGGCTTGAGCTTCTCGGTCAGCAGCCCGCCGAAGAAGGTCACCACCGCGGCGAACTGGAAGCCCAGCGGCACCAGCAGCCAGCCGTCCCCGCCCGTCCCGTACGCCTCGGGGAACCGGTAGAAGGCGATCAGCACACAGGAGTGCAGGGCGGTCAGCTTGGCGGCGTCCACGACGTGGTCGAGCCATTCGCCCGCCGCACTGCCGCCCCCGCGCAGCCGGGCCAGCTGCCCGTCCGCGGAGTCGAAGGCGAAGCCGACGGCGAGGGCCGCCCACACCGCGATCCCCAGCCCCCACGAGGGCGCGGCCAGCGCGACCGCGGCCACGGCGGCGAAGCTGAAGGCCGCACTGATCAGCGTCACCTGGTTCGGGGTGAGCCCCAGCGCGTACGAACCGGCGGCCAGGTACCGGCCGACGGGCCGGTTCACGAATCGGGAGTAGAGCGAAACCCCCTTCGCCGACTTCTGCGCCCCGCGCAGTTCCTGCAGCGCGGTCGTGACTCTGCCCATGCAGGGACCCCCTCCGAGACGATGTCGAACACATCATCGCAGTACGAACGAGGGAGCTGGTTCCGGATGTGCGGGTACGTCCGGAACCAGCCGGGCGGGCCGGTTCCCACGGCCCGCCGGTGCCCGGCCCGCGGCCCTCGGCCCACCACCCTCAGCTCACCACCCTCAGCAGCAGCACCGACCGTGCCGGGACCGTCAGGGCCAGCCCGCCGCGGTGACGGGTGCCGGGAGGAGCGGACTGGGCCTCCAGGGAGGTGTCCAGGACGACCTCGTACTCCTGCGCCCACGGCGCCCCCGGCAGGACCCACGGCACCGGCCGGTCCCCGGTGTGCAGCAGCACGAGGAAACTGTCGTCCGTCACCTGCCGGCCCCGCTCGTCGCGGCCCGGGATGTCCCGCCCCGACAGGTACATCCCCAGCGCGGCGGCCGGCGCGTACCAGTCCCGCTCGGTCATCTCCGCACCTGACGTGGTGAACCAGGCCAGGTCCCGCAGCCCGTCGGCGCCCTGCGACCGCCCGGAGAAGAACGCCCGCCGCCGCAGCACCGGATGGGCGTGGCGCAGCGAGATCAGCCGGGAGGCCAGGGCGAGGAGGGACCGCCAGGACGGATCCTCCAGCAGCGACCAGTCCACCCAGCCCGTCTCGTTGTCCTGGCAGTAGGCGTTGTTGTTGCCGTCCTGCGTGCGCCCGAACTCGTCGCCGGCCACCAGCATCGGCACGCCCGTGGACAGCAGCAGGGTCGTGAGCAGGTTGCGCAGCTGACGGCGGCGCAGCGCGCCGATCCGGGGATCGTCGCTCTCGCCCTCCGCCCCGCAGTTCCACGACCGGTTGTCATTGGTCCCGTCCCGGTTCGCCTCCCCGTTCCCCTCGTTGTGCTTGCGCTCGTAAGTGACCAGGTCGCGCAGGGTGAAACCGTCGTGCGCGGTCACGAAGTTCACCGAGGCGTACGGCCGCCGCCCGCCCCACGCGTACAGGTCGCTCGACCCCGACAGCCGGTAGCCGAGATCCCGTACGTCGGGCAGCGCGCCCCGCCAGAAGTCCCGTACGGCGTCCCGGTAGCGGTCGTTCCACTCCGTCCACAGCGGCGGGAAGGCGCCCACCTGGTAGCCGCCCGAGCCCACGTCCCACGGCTCGGCGATGAGCTTGACCCGCCGCAGCACCGGGTCCTGGGCGATCACCGCGAGGAACGGCGAGAGCATGTCCACGTCGTGCATGGAACGGGCCAGCGCCGCCGCCAGGTCGAAGCGGAAGCCGTCCACCCCCATCTCGGTCACCCAGTAGCGCAGCGAGTCCGTGATCAGCCGCAGCACGTGCGGGCGGCCCGCGTGCAGGGTGTTGCCGCAGCCCGTGTAGTCGGCGTAGCGGCGCTGGTCGGACTGGAGCCGGTAGTAGCCCCGGTTGTCGATCCCGCGCAGCGAGAGGGTGGGACCCAGCTCGCCGGCCTCCGCCGTGTGGTTGTAGACCACGTCGAGGATGACCTCGATCCCGGCCGCGTGCAGGGCCCGGACCATCCGCTTGAACTCCCCGACCTGCTGCCCGGCCGTACCGCTCGACGAGTAGCCCGCGTGCGGGGCGAAGTAGCCGACCGAGTTGTAGCCCCAGTAGTTGCGCAGCCCCCGGCGCAACAGGTGGTCCTCGTGCGCGAACTGGTGCACCGGCAGCAGTTCGACCGCCGTCACGCCCAGCCCCGTCAGGTGTTCGATCGCCGCCGGGTGCGCGAGGCCCGCGTAGGTGCCGCGCAGCTCCTCCGGAATACCCGGATGGCGCATCGTGAAGCCGCGCACGTGCAGTTCGTAGATCACCGAGTCGGCCCACGGGGTCTTCGGCCGGACGTCGTCCGCCCAGTCGTCGTCATCGTGGACGACCACGCCCTTCGGGACGAACGGCGCCGAGTCCCGGTCGTCGCGCACGGTGTCCGCGATGTACTGCTGAGGCCAGTCCCGGACGTGCGCGTACACCTCCGGGGGCAGCGTGAAGTCCCCGTCGACGGCCCGTGCGTACGGGTCCAGGAGCAGCTTCGCCGGGTTGTACCGGGCGCCCGTCCAGGGGTCCCAGCGGCCGTGCACTCGAAATCCGTACCGCTGTCCGGGGCGTACGCCCGGCACGAACCCGTGCCAGATCTCGTGGGTGTGCTCCGTCAGGGCGCAGCGGGTCTCGGCGCCGGCCTCGTCGAAGAGGCACACCTCCACCGCCTCCGCGCCCTGCGCCCACAGGGCGAAATTGGTGCCCGCGGTCCCGTCCGGGCCGTGGTGGAACCGGGCCCCCAGCGGGTGCGAGGACCCCGGCCACACGGGTGCCCCCGGACGCGCGTGCACCCGTGTCACCTGGCCCCTGACCTGGCCGTTCGGCCGCTCCTTCGGCCGCTCCTTCGGCCGCTCCTTCGGTCGGCCGTCGATCTGCGGTACGGGCGCGGCGTGACCGCTCCGCACCGCTTCGACGGCATTGCTGACGGCTTCCACCGCCTCCTGCTCGGCTGCGCTCGACACTGCCCGCCTCCACGGCTCCTGGGTACCGGCGGGGGTAGGGGAGAGTGCGGCCCCGGCGTCCCGGCCTGGGCCCGCCCCCGTCTGGTCCTTCCCACTGTTCTGCCCGGACAGTTCTGCCCGGAACGTCGCCCGCGCTCACGTTTCCCCCGCACCGCCCGGTCGTTGGAGGGATCGTGACACTTCTGACGAGGCGGGCAGGGGCGGGCTTGGCCGCCGTGGCGGCATGGGCGGGCCTGCTGGGCGGCCTGGCCGGATGCACCCAGGACGGCAGGGCCCCGGTCGAGATCCAACTGCCCGGCAAACCCCGCTCGCCGGACGAGGCCATCCGCATCAGCCCCGACGACAACGCGAAGGCGGTGCCCGCCGACGGACGGCTGTCCGTCACCGTGCCCGAGGGCCGCCTGGAGCGGGTCGTGGTCACGAAGGTGGAGGACGCGCAGCAGGAGCAGGTCCCCGGCTCCATCGCCGCCGACGGGCTCAGCTGGAGCCCCGAACCCGCGTCCGCGCGGCTCGCCCTCGCGGCCAAGTACACCGTGGACGCCGTCGCCCTCGACGGGCACGACCGCCGCCAGGCCCGCCACACCACCTTCACCACCTACGTTCCCGAGGAGCGGTTCATCGGCTACTTCAAGCCCGAGAACCGCTCGACCGTCGGCACCGGGATGATCGTCTCCTTCCGGTTCAGCCGTGCCATCGAGCGCCGCGCCGAAGTGGAGCGGGCCATTTCCGTCACGGCGAATCCGGGCGTGCAGGTCGTCGGCCACTGGTTCGGCCGCGACCGGCTCGACTTCCGGCCCAAGGAGTACTGGAAGCCCGGCACCAAGGTCACCGTGAAGATGGACCTGCGCGACATCGAGGGCGCCCCCGGCTCGTACGGCATCCAGGACAAGACCGTCACCTTCACCGTCGGCCGCTCCCAGATCTCCACCGTGGACGCGGCCGCGCACACCATGGAGGTCCGCCGGGACGGGCAGCTGGTGTCGACCGTGCCGATCAGCGCCGGAGCGCCCAAGACCACCACCTACAACGGCAAGATGGTGGTGATGGAGATGTTCGACGTCACCCGCATGAACGGCCAGACGGTCGGCTTCGGCGGCGAGTACGACATCCCCGACGTCCCGCACGCCATGCGGCTCACCTCCTCCGGGACCTTCCTGCACGGCAACTACTGGTCCAGCCCCGACAGCTTCGGCACCACCAACCTGAGCCACGGCTGCGTGGGCCTGCGCGACGACAAGGGCGGCGGCTCCGACACCCCCGCCGGCTGGTTCTTCGACCGGACCCTCATCGGGGACGTGGTGGAGGTCGTGAACTCGCAGGACAAGACGGTCGCCCCCGACAACGGGCTGGGCGGCTGGAACATGTCCTGGGCGGACTGGGTCGCCGGGTCCGCCGTCGCCTGAGCCCGGCCGACCGGCGCGGCCCGCACGGCACGGCCCGGCGCGGCCGCGCCCGGGAGAGTGATCGGTGTGATCGAAATGCCGTAGCGGAGAGTGTCCCCACCGCGCCCCGCCGAAGCCTGCCTCCAGCCTGTCAGGGCAGATCAGGGCAGCAGGCAACGGACGGAGCATCATGTCAGTGAGGAACTGGACCCTCGGGCTGGCGATCGGAGCCGTACTGGCTTCCGCCGCGCCCGCGGCCTTCGCGGCGGGTCCCGGCGGGGAGCGGCCGGCTGCCGCCGCCAGAGCTCCGCTTCCCGGCGGGCTGGGGCCCTGCGTGCCCGGCGACTGCCCCGACCCGTACCCGCCCATCGGCAGCGACGGCGTCCCGCAGGGGCGGGACAACGGCATCAACATCTTCGCCGGCGGCGACTTCCGGGTCCGGGGCCGGGCCTCCGAGGCCGAGGGCCGGCTCGTCGTCCTCGGCGACTTCGACCAGAACAAGCAGGCGGGCGGGGACAGCCGCTACAACGTCGGCATCGTCGGCGCCGGATCCCGGGTGCCCCCGCCCGCCGGCGCGGACTTCCTCACCACCGGCGGCTCGGTCACCGTGGCGGCGGGCGAACGCCTCCTCGCCGACGGCGGTGTGGTCCGGTACGCGGACTCCCTCACGGGCACGGTGACCGGCCGCCAGGTCCGGGACCCCGCCGCGGCCACCCCGTACGCGGGACTGCGCGAGCGGCTCAGCGCCGCCAGCCAGTGCTACGCGCGGATCGACGGGCAGCCCCGCCCGGCCACCGGCACGGCCGTCAACAACGGCTACGAGACCCTCTTCACCGGCGACGGCTCCTCCGAGCTCCAGGTCTTCAACATCGACGCGAACATGGTCGGCAACGGGGGAGGCCAGCAGGGCATCCGGTTCACCCGCATCCCGGCCACGGCCACCGTGCTGGTGAACGTCCTGGGCACCACCCGCACGATCAACACCTTCAGCGGCGGCATCGCGGACACCGACCCCCTCAACGCCTACCGCGACCGGCTGCTGTGGAACTTCCCGGACGCCACCACCGTGAACCTGACCGGCACCGGCCAGTTCCAGGGCAGCTTCCTGATGGGGCAGCGGTCCTCCGAGACCACCGTCACCCTGCCCGGCATCAACGGGCGCTTCTTCACCACCGGCTCCGTCACGCACACCAGCGCGGCCACCGGGGGCGGCGGACAGGAGTTCCACGCCTACCCCTTCAACGGCGACCTGCCCGAGTGCGCCGGCCCGGCGCCGGTGACCGGCTCGGTCTCGGTGCTCAAGCGGGACGCGGACTCGGGCGCGGCGCTGCAAGGAGCCGAGTTCGAACTGTGGCGCGAGACGAACGGGACGCCGGGCCTCCAGGACACCGCTCCGGGAGCCGACACCCTGGTCGCCGAATGCACCACGCCGGCGTCCGGCATCTGTGAGCGGACCACCGAGCCCGGTACGTACTACTGGCGTGAGACCCGTGCGCCGCTCGGCTACGACCTGCCGGCCGACCGGGTCCACGAGCTGACCCTCACGACCGGGAGCGCCCCCGTCGGGGTCCGGTACGAGGCCGACAACCGGCGCACCCCCGAGCCGCCGGACGCCGCCCGCGTGGTGCTGCGCAAGACCGACCGGGCCACGGGCCTCCCGCTGGCCGGCGCGCAGTTCGAGCTGTGGCGGGAGAGCAACGACCGCCCCGGCCTCCAGACGGAGGCACCCGCCGACACCCGCCTCGACGGGGTCTGCGTGACGGACGCCCGGGGCACCTGCACGGTGGAGCTGCCGATCGGGCAGACCTACTACTGGCGGGAGACCGCCGTCCCGGCCGGGTACGAGACCCCGGCCGACCCGGTCACCCGGTTCGACCTGGACCGGTCCGACGTGGTGGACGGCGTCGTCGTCACCGTCGCGAACACCCCGGTGAGCGAGGAGTACGAGGGCTCGATCCGGGTCGTGAAGCAGGACGCCAGGACCCGGCGCCCGCTGCCCGGCGCGGTCTTCGAGGTCTGGCAGGAGACCAACAACACCCCGGGCCTCCAGACGCGCGGCATCAACGCCGACCGCCGGGTCGGTCAGGACTGCACCACCGACCGCACCGGTGTCTGCGACTTCGGCCCGCTCCCCGAGGGCTGGTACTACCTGGTGGAGACCGCGGTCCCCGCGGGCTACGTGCTGCCCGCCGACCGGGTCACCGGGCCGCTGCGCCTGGACATCGGCACCCCGGACCGGCGCATCGTGGTCACGGTGCGGAACAAGCCCGCCGACCACGGCAAGGACGAGCACGGCAAGGACAAGCCCAAGCACCCGAAGGACAAGCCCAAGCACCCCAAGGGCGACCACGGTAAGGGCAAGCACCCGAAGCACACCAAGCCCGCCAAGCACACCAAGCCTGCCAAGCACACCAAGCCTGCCAAGCACACCAAGCCCGCCAAGCACTCCAAGCACCCGAAGGGCCCCCGCGCCTGACCCCCTCGGCGGCCGCCCCCCACCGGGGCGGCCGCCGGTCCGCCGCTCCGGGCAGTTGGGACGGAACGGTGACAAGACCGTGGCTCATCGTGATCCCTGCCTGTGATTACCTGTCAACAAGCGCGCGACAGTCCGCGCGCGGGGGACATGGGGAGAACACGAGTGAACCTGCAGCCGATACGCGGCCGCGCCCGCACCGGCCTGCCGGCCCTTCTGCTGGGGGCGGCCCTGCTGTTCACCACCGCGTGCAGTGGCGGTGGCGGAGGCAACGGCAGCGGCAGCGGCGACAATGCCGGGGGTGGCGGCAAGACCGGGACCGAGGCTTCGAAGGCGGTCGTCAGCGTCAAGCCCGACGACGGGGCCAAGGAGGTCGCCACCAGCGGCGTCCTGAAGATAACGAGCACGGGCGGCAAGCTCACCACGGTGACGGTCGCCGACACCAAGGGCAACGCGGTCGAGGGCAAGCTCGCCGACGACGGTGCCAGCTGGGAGCCGGCCCGCCACCTGGCCTCCGCCACCGAGTACAAGGTGCACGCGGTCGCCAAGGACGAGGGCGGCCGGGAGTCCGCGAAGGACACCACCTTCACCACCCTGACCCCGACGAACACCTTCGTGGGCCACTACACCCCCGAGGACGGTTCCACCGTCGGCGTGGGCATGCCGGTCTCGATCAACTTCACCCGGGGCATCACCAACCCCGAGGCCGTCGAGAAGGCCATCACGGTGACGGCCGAGCCGGCCGTGCCGGTCGAGGGCCACTGGTTCGGGAACGACCGACTGGACTTCCGCCCCGAGAAGTACTGGGCCGCGGGTACGAAGGTCACCGTGAAGCTCGCCCTCGACGGAGTCGAAGGCCGCCCGGGCGTCTACGGCAAGCAGACCCGTACGGTCACCTTCACCATCGGCCGCTCCCAGGTCTCCACGGTGGACGCCAGCGAGAAGGAGATGCAGGTCGTCCGCGACGGCCAGGTCATCAAGACCCTCCCGATCACCGCGGGCGCCCCGTCGACCACCACCTACAACGGGCAGATGGTCATCAGCGAGAAGTACAAGGTCACCCGCATGAACGGCGCGACCGTGGGCTTCGGCGGCGAGTACGACATCTCCGACGTCCCGCACGCGATGCGCCTGTCGCAGTCGGGCACCTTCGTCCACGGCAACTACTGGGCCTCCGCCGGCACCTTCGGCTCGGCCAACGTCAGCCACGGCTGCGTCGGCCTCAAGGACGTCCGCGGCGCCGGCGACAACAACCAGCCGGCCGCCTGGTTCTTCAACGAGTCCCTGATCGGCGACGTGGTCGTCGTGAAGAACTCCAAGGACAAGCAGATCGCCCCGGACAACGGCCTCAACGGCTGGAACATGGACTGGGCGGAGTGGATCAAGTAAGCGGGTTCCGTACCCCGTGAAGTGGCCCGGTGCTGTGACCCACAGCACCGGGCCACTTCACGTTAACCGGCGCTAACCTGGCCCGTATGACCATCTCTCTCGAAGTCTCCGAAGGCGTCGGCACCATCCGCCTGGACCGGCCGCCCATGAACGCCCTGGACATCGCCACCCAGGACCGGCTGCGCGAGCTCGCGGTGGAGGCGACCGACCGGGCCGACGTCCGCGCGGTCATCATCTACGGCGGCGAGAAGGTGTTCGCGGCGGGCGCGGACATCAAGGAGATGCAGACGATGGACCACGCGGCGATGGTCGCCCGGTCCCGTGCGCTCCAGGACGCCTTCACCGCCGTCGCCCGCATCCCCAAGCCCGTCGTCGCGGCCATCACCGGCTACGCGCTGGGCGGCGGTTGCGAACTCGCGCTGTGCGCCGACTACCGGATCGCCGCCGACAACGCCAAGCTCGGCCAGCCCGAGATCCTGCTCGGCCTGATCCCGGGCGCCGGCGGCACCCAGCGGCTGTCCCGGCTGGTCGGCCCCTCCAAGGCCAAGGACCTGATCTTCACCGGCCGCATGGTCAAGGCCGACGAGGCGCTGACCCTCGGCCTGGTCGACCGGGTGGTGCCCGCCGCCGAGGTGTACGCGCAGGCGCACGCCTGGGCCGCGAAGCTGGCGCAGGGTCCGGCGATCGCGCTGCGCGCCGCGAAGGAGTGCGTGGACGCGGGTCTGGAGGCCGACATCGACACCGGCCTGACCATCGAACGCAACTGGTTCGCGGGCCTGTTCGCCACCGAGGACCGCGAGCGCGGGATGCGCAGTTTCGTCGAAGAGGGCCCGGGCAAGGCGAAGTTCGTCTGAGCCGGTCCCTGCGGCCGCGTGCGGCGGTCCTCCCTGTGGGTGGATTAGCCAGGCCTTAAGGCAACCTTAAGGAGAAAGCGTGATCCACTCGCTGTGATCGCTTCCGTGCGCGGTGTCACCGCAGGTCATGGTGCGTACGGAGGCCCTCTGATTGCCTCCCGCATATGACAGAACACCCCCTTGGATTCGTTGAATCCGGGGGGTGTTTTCCTGTGGAACCGCCCGGGAGGGCGTGGCGGCCGTCCATGATGGGTGCATGGCGGGCCTGGAGGGTGTGGAACAGCCGCGGCAGCGCGGCAGCGCTTCGGCGGTACGGCTCACGGCGGCTGTTGAGGACGAACAGGGCCTCAAAGCGCTGGAGTTGTACGGAAATCCGGCCGAGGCGGAAGTGACGTTGCCGTCCATGCCGGAGTCGGCCGGCACCGCGCGCCGGCTGACCCAGTGCGTGGTGGTCCGCCTCTGGGGCCTTTCGCCGCAGATCGCCGAGCACGCCGTCCTGCTGGTCTCCGAGCTCGTCGGCAACGCCGTCCGGCACACCGGGGCCCGTTCCTTCGGTTTACGGATGCTGCGGCGCCGCGGCTGGATCCGGGTGGAGGTGCGTGACCCCTCGCGCGGACTGCCCTGCCTGATGCCGGTCCATGAGATGGACACCACCGGCCGGGGGCTGTTCCTCGTCGACAAGCTGTCCGACCGCTGGGGCGCGGACCTGCAGCCGCGCGGGAAGATCACCTGGTTCGAGATGCGGGTCGCCGACCGCCAGAACGCCTGAAGCCCCCGTGCGCCGGATCGGCGGTGGGGGCTTCATGGGTGCGCCGAGGATCGAAGGGGGTGTGATCCTCGGCGTGGTGACTTCGCTCGGGTCAATGGGAAGCCGTGCTTCCGACTATGGCAGACGAGGGCCCAAACGCCAAAAGTCCCTACTTGGACATAAGTGGGCAAATCATAAGACTTTCTAGCTAAATCCTAGGTGAGGTGAGCCACCCACCTCGTAATCTATGAATAAGTGTCGACTGCTCTGTGTGAATCGTTGATCACATAGCGGCCCGACCACCCGGTTGGCCCCCTGTGGCGGACGTCCCGAATTGGGTCAATCATTACCATCCGGGTCATCCACCCCTTAAATGGGCAGGTGCTCTCACAACCAGGCCGCCGCGCGGCCCTGCGCACGGCCCTGCGCGCGGCCGCCCTCCCGGCGGTCGGCGCCGCCGCTGCCGGCCTCACCGCCGCCTGCGGACCGGGCCGGCCCGCCACCGCTTCCTCCGGGCCGCCGCCCGGTGCGGCCCGGCCGGCCCGCCCGGCACAGGCCGCCCCGGCCGCCGCCCCGCGCCGGTTCGCCGGACAGCCCGTCGAGATCGACCACGGACCGCGCGACCGCCCCCGCGTCGCCCTCACCTTCCACGGCAACGGCGACCCCGCCATCGCCCGGTCCGTACTGGCCGCGGCCGAGAAGGGCGGCGCGCGGATCACCGTCCTCGCGATCGGATCCTGGCTCGACGCCCATCCGGAGCTGGCCCGCCGCATCCTCGACGGCGGTCACGAGCTCGGCAACCACACCCAGCGCCACCTCGCGATCAACGACATGCCCGAGGTGGAGGCGTACGCCGAGATCACCGGCTGCGCCCAGCGGCTCAAGCGGCTCACCGGCTCCATCGGTACCTGGTTCCGGCCCTCCCAGACCCAGTACGCGACCCCGCTCGTCCGGAAACTCGCCCAGCGGGCCGGCTACCCGCACGTCCTCTCGTACGACGTGGACTCCCTCGACTTCACCTCGCCCGGCGCCGCGGCCGTCATCCGCACCGTCACCGGGACGATCCGGCCCGGATCGGTGGTGAGCCTGCACTTCGGCTACGCGGACACGGTCGACGCGATGCCTCCCCTCCTCGAAGAACTCGCGCGCCGCAAACTGCGCGCGGTGACCACCACGGAGCTGCTGACCCCATGACGACCACCCGCCTTCCCCGGACTGCCGGCGTGCTGCTGGCAGGGCTGGTCCTCGCCGCCCTGGCCGGCTGCGGATCAGCCGACAAGGGACCCGCCGAGGCGCTCGGCACCAAGGGCCCGGCCAAGCCCGTCAAGGCCGTACCGGCCGCCCCGCCCGGTCTGCCCGGCATGCCCCCGGTCCTCGATCCGAACGACGTCTACGCGGCGGACCGGCCGAACAAGCTCTCCCCCGTGGTCAAGGACTTCCCCTCCCGCATCTACGTGCCGAACACCAACTCCAACACGGTGTCCGTCATCGACCCGGCGACCTACCAGGTCATCGACACCATCCCGGTCGGGGTCCAGCCCCAGCACGTGGTCCCCTCCTGGGACCTGAAGACCCTGTGGGTCAACAACAACCGGGGCCACACGCTCACCCCGATCAACCCGGCCACCGGCGAGGCCGGAAAGCCGGTCGAGGTGCACGACCCGTACAACCTGTACTTCACGCCGAACGGCAAGTACGCGATCGTCATGGCCTCGATGGACAAGGAGCTCGTCTTCCGCGACCCGCACACGATGGACCGGGTGAAGACGGTCCCCGTGACCTGCTACGGGGTCAATCACGCGGACTTCTCCACCGACGGCCGCTACTTCATCGTGAGCTGCGAGTTCTCCGGCGAACTCCTCAAGGTCGACACCGAGCGGATGGAGGTCGTCGGCCAGCAGAAGCTGCCGTTCGAGGGGGCGATGCCGCAGGACGTCAAGGTCTCCCCGGACGGGAAGACCTTCTACGTCGCGGACATGATGGCGCACGGGATGTGGGTGCTGAGCGGCGACAAGTTCGAGACCCCCAAGCTGCTGCCCACGGGCAAGGGCTGCCACGGCCTCTACGTGAGCCGCGACTCCAAGGAGATGTACGTGTCCAACCGGGGCGAAGGCACCATTTCGGTCTTCAACTTCCCGGAGAACCGGCTCACCAAGAAGTGGACGCTGCCGGACGGCGGCAGCCCCGACATGGGCGGGGTCTCGGCCGACGGCAAGGTGCTGTGGCTGTCGGGCCGCTACAACTCCGAGGTCTACGCGGTCGACACGCAGACCGGCAAGCAGATCGCCCGGATCCCGGTGGGCGGCGGACCGCACGGTCTCGCGGTGTACCCGCAGCCCGGGCGCTACTCGCTCGGCCACACCGGCATCTTCCGTTAGGCGGAGCCCGGTGTGACCGGCAGGACACCCCCCGGGCCGCCGCCGGGCACGGCAGGGCGGACGGGCGGGACCCTGGGGGTCCCGCCCGCCCCGGGTGCGGCTACCCTGGGCCGGTCAACAAGCACCAAGAAGGGGTGGACCCAGTGGCGGACATCGAGAGCGCACGGGCTACGTTCGACAAGTTCGACGTGAACGGTGACGGCTTCATCACGGCCGACGAGTACAGCGCCGCGATGCGCGCCATGGGCGACGCCTACGTGTCCCCGGCCGTCGCGGACTCCGTCGTCGCCTCCAAGGACACGAACGGCGACAAGCTGCTGAGCTTCGACGAGTTCTGGGCCTCCCTGAACAAGTAGTCCCTCCCGCTGCCGCCCCGTCCCGGACCACCGGGACGGGGCGGCAGCGTGCGTCAGGCCTGCGGGCCGGACATGTCCTCGACCTCGGCGAGCGCCTCCTCCAGCCAGCGCAGCCAGAACGTCTCCAGGGCGATCCCGCCGTGCAGCACGAGCCGGCGCAGCCGGTCCTCGACGGCGTCCCGCCCCGGCGGGAAGTCCTTCTCCTCGATCGCCTCGTACTGCGCCAGCTGGCGCCGGTGCAGCTCCAGGTGGCGCAGCAGCTCGGGCCCGAGCCCCTGCGGCCCCACCACACCCGCGGCACGGATCCGCAGCAGCAGCGGGTCGCGCATCGGCTTGGGGTCCTGGCTCTCGCCGACCCACCGGGCCAGCTCCGCGCCGCCGGCCGGCAGCACCTCGTACTCCTTCTTCTGGCCGCGCACGGGCACCTCGCTGGGCAGCTCCCGGATCAGTCCGGCCTCTTCCAGCCGCCCCAGCTCGCGGTAGATCTGCTGGTGCGTCGCCGACCAGAAGTACCCGATCGACTTGTCGAACCGCCGGGTCAGCTCCAGCCCGGACGAGGGCTTCTCGAGCAGGGCGGTGAGGATGGCGTGCGGGAGCGACATGCGGTCATCCTAGATTCGCGGCGGCGCGCACCACGCCGGGGCCGCCTCCGTACGGCCGTCCCCCGCTGGCGGCGCCGGGGAGCCCCCACCACGCTGGGGGAGTGGCTGCCGCATACGACTACTCGGACCTGACCGCCCTCTTCGTGAACTGCACGCTCAAACGGTCGCCCGAGACCAGCAACACCGAGGGCCTGATCACCAGGAGCCGCGCGGTCATGGAAGCCGCCGGCGCCCGGACCTCCCTCGTCCGCGCCGTGGACCACGACATCGCGACCGGGGTCTGGCCCGACATGACCGAGCACGGCTGGGAGAGCGACCAGTGGCCGGTCCTCTACAGCCAGGTCATGGACGCCGACATCCTCGTCCTGTGCGGCCCCATCTGGCTCGGCGACAACAGCTCCGTGATGAAGCAGGTCATCGAGCGGCTCTACGCCTGCTCCTCCCTGCTGAACGACCAGGGCCAGTACGCCTACTACGGGCGGGTCGGGGGCGCGCTGATCACCGGCAACGAGGACGGCGTCAAGCACTGCGCCATGAACATCCTCTACAGCCTCCAGCACCTCGGCTACACGATCCCGCCGCAGGCCGACGCGGGCTGGATCGGCGAGGCCGGACCCGGACCCTCCTACTTGGACCCCGGCTCGGGCGGCCCCGAGAACGACTTCACCAACCGCAACACGGCCTTCATGTCCTGGAACCTCATGCACCTGGCCGCCCTGCTCAAGCGCTCGGGCGGCATCCCGGCGCACGGCAACCAGCGCGCGCAGTGGGACGCGGGCTGCCGCTCCGACTTCCCCAACCCCGAGCACCGCTGAGCCCGCCCCCGGAGAGGACCGCAGCCCGTGGAGCAACTGCTCAGAGTCCAGAACTTCGCCGTCTCGCGCGACGGGTTCGGCGCCGGTGAACACCAGAGCCTCGCCCGGCCGTTCGGCGACGCCGATCCCGGTGCGCTGTTCGCCTGGGCCGGAGCCACGGCGAGCTGGCCCCACCGCACCGACCCCGGAGGCAGCCGCGGCCTGGAGGACTACTTCACCCGGGACTTCGCGCACCACATCGGCGCCGAGATCATGGGCCGCAACAAGTTCGGGCCCCAGCGCGGGCCCTGGGCCGATCACGACTGGCGCGGCTGGTGGGGCGAGGAACCGCCCTTCCACACCCCGGTGTTCGTCATGACCCACCACACCCGGCCGTCGTTCACGCTCTCCGACACCACCTTCCACTTCGTCGACGCCGACCCGGCGACGGTCCTCGGCATGGCGCGGGAGGCCGCGCAGGGCAAGGACGTCCGGCTCGGCGGCGGGGCCACCACCATCCGCGCGTTCCTCGACGCCGACCTCGTCGACACCCTGCACGTGGCGGTCGCGCCGGTGGAGTTCGGCTCCGGGGTGCGGCTGTGGGGGTCGCCCGACGAGCTGCTCGACCGGTTCCACCTCGACGTCGTGCCCAGCGCGAGCGGGGTGACGCACCACCTGTTCTGGCGCAGGTGACCGCCGCACCGCCCTAGGCCGGCAGCTCCGCCAGTGCCGACTCCAGCCGTGCCAGCAGCGGCCGGGCTTCCATCCGGCGGCAGCCGGCCAGGGTCTCCTCCAGCAGGGCCCGGGCCGCCGGGGCGTCCCCCGAAGCGAGCAGGGCGCGGGCCAGGGGCTCCGCCGCCAGGGCCCGGACCAGGCTCTGGCCCGAGCGGCGGCCCAGCTCGTCGGCCGCCCGCAGCTGGCGCAGGGCCTCGGCCGCGTCCCCGGCGTCCAGGGCGATCCGGCCCAGCCCGATCCGGCCCAGCCCGATCCGGGCCGCGCTCTGCCCGGCGAGATCGCCGGAGCCGAGCGTGTGGGCCAGGACCTCCCGGAAGCCCGCCGCCGCCTCGGCGGGCCGGCCGAGCGTGCGCTGCGCGTCCGCGACCCAGCGGAGCATGCACATCCGGGGCCAGGTTCACCCGCTGCCCGGGATCGACCAGCGGGTGAACCTGGCCTGCTCCGGAGCCGAGACGGTCAACGTCCTGAGCACGGCGGCCGGCGGGCAGCCCCACCTCGGGGAGGCCCCGCAGACCGACCGGCTGGCCGCCGTCGCGCGGACGGCCCGGGTCAGGCTGATCGCGCTGTCCATCGGCGGGAACGACCTCGGCTTCGGCGCGATCATCGGCGACTGCGCGTACGACTGGTACTTCAGGCGGCTGTGCTGGAAGAAGCAGGCGCCGGTCGTCGAGCAGAAGCTGCCCGGGGTGAGGGCCAAGGTCACGGCCGTCGTGGACGACATCCGGGCAACGATGCGGGCCGCCGGGTACGCGGACGGCGACTACCGGCTGGTCCTGCAGTCCTACCCGTCACCGATTCCGGGCGGGGAGTCCTTCCGGCTGAACCAGAACGACTCGGACCGGATGTTCAAGGACGGCTGCCCCTTCAACGACCGGGACGCGGACTGGGCGGCGTACACGCTCGTCCCGAGGATCGGCGACATGGTCGAGGCGGTGGCCGGCGCCCGCGGCACCGACTACCTGGACCTGCGGGACGCACTGGCGGGGCACGAGGTGTGCGCGCTGGGCCCGGAGCAGGTGGGGCAGACCGGACCGGACGCCCGCCGGCACGAGTGGTTCCGTTTCCTCGACCGCGTCAACACGCAGGGCACGCTGGAGGAGTCCATGCACCCCAACGCCCACGGGCAGCGGGCGATGGCGGTCTGCCTCGGCCTGGTGGGGGCAGCGGCTCCCGGCCGGTACGCGTGCACGCAGGACTGGTTCGGCGACGGGGACCCGAGCCGGATGCGGATCCGGCAGGCCGTGTAGGGAGTGTCCGGCGGGCCCGCGGCGTGCGACGCCCCGGGTCCGCCGGACGGATCGGTTCAGTGCGCGATGTCCACGACGAACCGCTCCGGCGCGTGCAGGGCGAACGCGCGGTAGTACGGCAGGGTGTCGAAGGCGGCGCCGAAGGTCACGTACCCCTCGTAGTCGCCGGTCAGGGCGATGCCCTTGAGCTTGCTGAGGTTGATCTTCTGGAGCTTGGGGCCCTGGTAGACGTTCCCGCCCGCGTCGTTGTGCGCGGCGGCCGGGTTGAGGCGGATCTCCAGGAAGTACTTCCCGGGCAGCGGGACGGGCTTCCCGGACCCGTCGTAGAACAGCTGGTTGACGGGGGTGACGGTGACCGTGGGGGCGGACCCCTGGAGGTCGATGACGATCCGGTCGTACGAGGGGTGCCCGGCCCAGCGGGCATTGACGACGAGCGGGGTCTGGGCCTGGGCCTTGGTGGCGGTGAGGGAGGAGGCCGAGGCAGGCGCGGCGAGGGAGAGGCAGGCGGCGAGCAGCGCGCCGGTTGCCAGGGCCACGGACTGCCGGAGACGGGCGTGGATCATGACGTCCCCTCGATTCTCGAGAGACGGGGACTGGTGGCACAGCGTAGGACGCCCCCTGTGACACCGCGGTTCCGCTTCCGGCCGGAGAAGACGCAGGAGACAGGAGAGGGGCCCGGCGCATGCGCCGGGCCCCTCTCCTGTCATGCGGTGCGGGTCAGCACTCGATCACGTTGACCGCGAGGCCGCCGCGGGCCGTCTCCTTGTACTTGACCTTCATGTCGGCGCCGGTCTCCTTCATGGTCTTGATGACCTTGTCGAGGGACACCTTGTGGCTGCCGTCGCCGCGCATCGCCATCCGGGCCGCGGTGACGGCCTTGACCGCCGCCATGCCGTTGCGCTCGATGCACGGGATCTGGACGAGGCCGCCGACCGGGTCGCAGGTCAGGCCCAGGTTGTGCTCCATGCCGATCTCGGCCGCGTTCTCGACCTGCTCCGGGGTGCCGCCGAGCACCTCGGCGAGGGCGCCGGCCGCCATCGAGCAGGCGGAGCCCACCTCGCCCTGGCAGCCGACCTCGGCGCCGGAGATCGAGGCGTTCTCCTTGAAGAGCAGGCCAATCGCACCGGCCGCGAGCAGGAAGCGGACCACGCCCTCCTCGTCGGCGCCGGGCACGAAGTTCATGTAGTAGTGCAGGACCGCCGGGATGATGCCCGCGGCGCCGTTCGTCGGAGCGGTGACCACCCGGCCGCCCGCGGCGTTCTCCTCGTTCACGGCCATCGCGTAGAGGGTGATCCACTCCATCGACAGTGCCAGCGGGTCGCCCTCGGAGCGGAGCTTGCGGGCGGTGTTCGCCGCCCGGCGGCGGACCTTCAGGCCGCCCGGCAGGATGCCCTCGCGCGACATGCCGCGCGAGACGCACGCCTGCATGACGCGCCAGATCTCGAGCAGGCCCTCGCGGATCTCTTCCTCCGTGCGCCAGGCCTTTTCGTTCTCCAGCATCATCGCGGAGATCGACAGGCCGCTCTCCCGGGCCATCCGCAGCAATTCGTCGCCGCTGCGGAAGGGGTACTTCAGCACGGTGTCGTCGAGCTTGATCCGGTCCTCACCGACCGCGTCCTCGTCCACCACGAAGCCGCCGCCGACCGAGTAGTACGTCTTCTCCAGCAGCGGCGCGCCAGAGGCGTCGTACGCGAAGAGGGTCATGCCGTTCGCGTGGTACGGCAGGGAGCGCCGGCGGTGCAGGATCAGCTGGTTCGGCTCGTCGAAGTCGATCTCGTGGACATCGCCTATCTCCGCGCCCAGCAGCCGCAGCCGGCCGGTCCTGCGGATGCGCTCCAGCTCGTCGTCGGCGGTCTCGACGTTCACCGAGCGGGGGGAGTGGCCCTCCAGGCCCAGGAGCACCGCCTTGGGGGTGCCGTGTCCGTGGCCGGTCGCGCCGAGGGACCCGAAGAGCTCGGCCCGGACGGAGGCGGTCTGGGCCAGCACGCCGTCCTTCTTCAGCCGCGTCACGAACATGCGCGCGGCCCGCATCGGACCGACCGTGTGGGAGGAGGAGGGACCGATACCGATGGAGAAGAGATCGAAGACGGAGATGGCCACGGTGGCGGACTCCCTTGTCTGCTCGTGGGGTGGGAGGGGGCAGGAGAGGTGGATTATTCGGATTTTGTCCGGCAGACGAGCTTAACGCGGCGAGGTGAACGTCCCGGCTGCCGGACGAGGTGGGATGCGTTACGCGGACGGGTCGGGCGGGTGCCGGTCCACGGCCGCGGGCCCCGGGCACCCGGGCGGGGACGGCGCCGGGGCCGTCGGGCGGGGGACAGGGGGCGGGCAGCGGTGCGGGTGGTGCGGGCGGGTACGGCGCGGTGTGCGGCCGCGTGCGGAAGAAGACGAGAGGGGCCCGGCCTGTGCGGGAACAAGGCCGGGCCCCTCCGAGGCCGGTGACCGGCCCCCGGCTAGAGCGTCGGGTAGAGCGGGAACTTCGCGGCGAGCGCGGAGACGCGCGCCTTCAGGGCCTCGCTGTCGTACGTCGGCTTCAGGGCCTGCGCGATGATCTCGGCGACCTCGGTGAAGGCCTCGGCGTCGAAACCGCGGGTGGCCAGGGCCGGCGTACCGATCCGCAGACCCGAGGTGACCATCGGCGGCCGCGGGTCGTTCGGGATGGCGTTGCGGTTGACCGTGATGCCGACCTCGTGGAGGCGGTCCTCGGCCTGCTGGCCGTCCAGATCGGAGTTGCGCAGGTCGACCAGGACCAGGTGCACGTCCGTGCCACCGGTGAGGACGTCCACGCCCACGGCCTTGACGTCGTCCTGGACCAGGCGGGCGGCGAGGATCTTCGCACCCTCCAGGGTGCGCTCCTGGCGCTCCTTGAACTCGGGCGAGGCCGCGACCTTGAAGGAGACCGCCTTGGCCGCGATCACGTGCTCCAGCGGGCCGCCCTGCTGACCCGGGAAGACCGCGGAGTTGATCTTCTTGGCCAGCTCCTGCGTCGACAGGATGACACCGCCGCGCGGACCGCCGAGGGTCTTGTGCGTGGTGGTGGTGACGACGTGGGCGTGCGGCACCGGGTTCGGGTGCAGACCCGCGGCGACCAGGCCGGCGAAGTGCGCCATGTCGACCATCAGGAACGCGCCGACCTCGTCCGCGATGCGGCGGAAGGCGGCGAAGTCCAGCTGGCGCGGGTAGGCGGACCAGCCGGCGACGATCAGCTGCGGCTTGGACTCCTTGGCGAGGCGCTCGACCTCGGCCATGTCCACCTCGCCGGTCTCGTCGACGTGGTACGGGACCACGTTGTAGAGCTTGCCGGAGAAGTTGATCTTCATGCCGTGGGTCAGGTGACCGCCGTGGGCCAGGTTCAGGCCCATGATCGTGTCGCCCGGCTTCAGCAGCGCGAACATCGCGGCGGCGTTGGCCTGCGCACCGGAGTGCGGCTGGACGTTCGCGGCCTCGGCGCCGAACAGCGCCTTGATGCGGTCGATCGCGATCTGCTCGACGACGTCGACGTGCTCGCAGCCACCGTAGTAGCGGCGGCCCGGGTAGCCCTCGGCGTACTTGTTGGTCAGGACCGAACCCTGGGCCTCCATGACGGCGACCGGAGCGAAGTTCTCCGACGCGATCATTTCCAGGGTGGACTGCTGGCGTACGAGCTCGGCGTCGACAGCGGCGGCGACGTCCGGGTCGAGCTCGTGGAGCGGGGTGTTCAGTACAGACATCAGGATCCCCTGGGGTCAGTTACCGGCGGTGAGCTTGGTGTACTCCTCGAAGGAGAGCGTGTCCTTCGGCTCCTCCGAGAGTCGGACCTTGAAGAGCCAGCCACCCTCGAACGGGGCGGTGTTCACGAGCGCCGGGTCGTCCACGACGTCCTGGTTGGCCTCGACGATCTCACCGGTAACCGGGGAGTACAGGTCGCTGACCGACTTCGTCGACTCCAGCTCGCCACAGGTCTCGCCCTCGGTCACGGTGTCGCCGACCTCGGGGAGCTGGGCGTAGACGACGTCACCGAGCGCGTTGGCCGCGAACTCCGTGATGCCGACCGTCGCGACGCCGTCCACGGCGTCCGACAGCCACTCGTGCTCCTTGGTGTAACGCAGCTTCTCGGGGTTGCTCATGACCTGATTCTCCTGGATGCGGGGGAGTGGATACGAACTGCGGTCTTGGGTACTGAGACGGCGCCGTACGGGTTCCCGTACGGCGGACGTGGTGCGTGGGGCTACTTCTGCCGCTTGTAGAACGGCAGCGCCACGACCTCGTACGGCTCATGCGTACCGCGAATGTCGATGCCTACGCCGGAGGTACCGGGCGCGGCGTGCGCCGCGTCCACGTACGCCATCGCGATCGGCTTGCCCAGCGTCGGGGACGGGGCGCCCGAGGTGACCTCGCCGATGACCTGGCCGTCGGCGACGACCGGGAACCCGGCGCGCGGAACGCGGCGGCCCTCGGCGATCAGACCGACCAGCTTGCGCGGCGCCTTGGTGGCGGCGCGCTCGGCGGCGGCCTCCAGCGCGGCGCGGCCGACGAAGTCCCCCTCCTTCTCGAACTTCACGACCCGGCCCAAGCCCGCGTCGAAGGGGGTGAGGGAGGTGGTCAGCTCGTGCCCGTACAGCGGCATGCCCGCTTCCAGGCGCAGGGTGTCGCGGCAGGACAGGCCGGCCGGGACCAGGCCGACGCCCTCGCCCGCCTTGGTCAGCGCCTGCCACAGCTCGACGGCGTGCTCGGGGGAGACGAACAGCTCGAAGCCGTCCTCGCCCGTGTAGCCCGTACGCGCGATCAGCGCGGGCACGCCCGCGACGGTGCCCGGCAGGCCGGCGTAGTACTTGAGGCCGTCCAGGTCGGCGTCGGTCAGGGAGGCCAGGATGCCGGGGGACTCCGGCCCCTGCACCGCGAGCAGCGCGTACGCGTCGCGGTCGTCGCGGACCACGGCGGCGAAGCCGGCGGCACGCTCGGTCAGGGCGTCCAGGACGACCTGGGCGTTGGAGGCGTTGGCGACGACCATGTACTCGGTCTCGCCGAGGCGGTAGACGATCAGGTCGTCGACGATCCCGCCGTCCTCCTGACAGATGTGCGTGTAGCGGGCGCGGCCGACACCGACGGTGGAGATGTTGCCGACCAGCGCGTAGTCCAGGGCTTTGACGGCCTCCGGGCCGGTCAGCGTGATCTCGCCCATGTGGGACAGGTCGAACAGGCCGGCCTTCGTGCGTACGGCGTTGTGCTCGTCGCGCTCGCTCGCGTACCGCAGCGGCATGTCCCAGCCCGCGAAGTCGGTCATGGTCGCACCGAGCGAGCGGTGCAGCGCATCGAGGGCGGTCAGGCGGGGGGCAGTGCTCATGGGTGTGGCTCCCGGGTCCCAGGGCATCGACATGACATGACGAGGACGTTCCTCCCCATCTGTCATCGGAACCTGAGAGGTTCGCCGAGAGTTCCGCCGATCAGCAGATCGCCGGGTCTCATCGACTTGCACCTTGGGTGGAGCTGCACAGCAGCTCGCTTTTCAGATCTGCCTCATCCACGCGGTACGGGGCCTGAGAGATTCAAGGGAGGTTCTTGCTCCTTCGGCGCCCGCGCACGGCCTTGCGGCGTGCCGGGACTCTCCCGCGCGGATTCAAGCGGCCGGTATGCAGTTGGTCCAGATGGCGCACATCATTGCACGCCGTGCTCGGCATCGGGCGGCGGGGGCCGAAAGTTCGTACGGCTCTCCGAAGGGTCCGACCGGAACCGCGGCCGCCGGATTACCGTCTCTTTACACTCAGTGGGCAAGGGTCCCGGTGACCCGATTCGGGGGAGGCGAACACTGTGCGGAGATTCGGAGTGGTGACGACGACAGGAACCGTGGAAGCGGTGCCGGCGCAGCGAGGCGCGCACGGCCGCAGGAGGGCGGCCGACGCCGGCCTCGGCCTCGTGCGCGACCTGCGCGGACCCGCCGTGCGCACCCCCCAGCCGCTCGCCTTCGCGGCCGGGGACATCGTCGTGGTGTCCGGCCTGCCCGGCGGCGGCAAGAGCACCCTGATCAAGCGGGCGGCCGCCGAGGGCGGGGCCGTCGACTCCCAGGACACCCGTGAGCGCTGGGAGCGGAGCATGCCCGCCGCGCTCCCCTACGCGGTGTACCGGCCGCTGGTGCGCGCCGCGCACTACTGGGGGCTGTGGCGGATCCTGCGCTCCGGAGCCTCCGTGGTCGTCCACGACTGCGGCACGCAGAGCTGGGTACGGGGGCTGCTCGCGGCCGCCGCGCGCCGCCGGGGCCGGGCGCTGCACCTGCTCCTGCTGGACAGCAGCCCCGAGGAGGCGCTCTCCGGGCAGGCCGCGCGCGGCCGCCGGGTGTCCGCGTACGCCTTCGCCCGCCACCGCGGCGCGGTGGCCCGCCTGCTCCGCGACGCCGAAGCGGGGCGCCCGCCGCACGGCTGCGCCTCGGTCACCCTGCTGGACCGGGCCTCCGCCGCGACGGTGACCCGCATCGCCTTCCACGCCTGACCGACCGGGTGCGGCGCCCGCTGCCGAAGCGAGCCCCGGCGGCGCGGCCGCGCGCGGGGCCGGTACCCTGCGGGGCGACACGCGGCGGGATCACGGAGGCACGGGACATGCAGGGCAGTGGCTGGCCGGCGAATGAGCTGGAGCAGGTGCTCGGGGCGGCGCTGGGGCAGCCGGACGCCGGGGGGCGGATCCTGGAGGTCCTCGGGCGCAGCCAGGTGTGGGTACCGCTGCCGGGCGGCGCGACCGCGCCGACGGGCGGGCTCGACCTGCCCACCATGGACATCGGCGGGGCGGCGTACGTCCCCGTCTACAGCTCCGAGGCCCAGTTCCTGGCCTGCGCGGGCCCCGGCATGGACTTCGCGGTGGCGCCCGCCGTGGAGTTCGCCCGCGGCCTGCCCCCGCAGCTCGGCATCGCCGTCAACCCCGAGGGCGCCGTCGGCGTACCGCTCCCGCCGCCCGCCGTCGCCGAGCTGTGCCGCTCCGGGCGGACCCCGCTCGACGGCCCCGCCACCGGCGGCCGCGTGCGGCTCTACGAGCCCGACTGGCAGGACGACCCGGTGGACTTCCTGGCGGCCGCCACCGAGGAGTTCCGCGCCACCGGGGTGGTCGCCGCCGCGTACCGCTGCCTCGCCAGCGTCGAGGGCGGGGAGCCCCAGCTGTTCATCGGTGTCCGCCTGGTGGGATGGGAACCGGAGATGCAGGGCGCGCCGATGGAGGCCCTCGGACGGGCCCTGACCCGCGTCCCGCCGCCGTGGCCCGTGCAGTTGATCCTCCTGGACGCCGTCCAGGACCCGGTCACGGACTGGATTCGTGAGCGCGTACGCCCCTTCTACCTGCCGTAGGGCCGCTTAAGCTGGTTACATCTCCTGGCCGCACGCGTGATGCCGGTTCGGAGGGCACGCGTGGAGCGACGGGCGGACGAAGAGGGGTACCGGGTGAGTGCGTCAGGCACGGCCGCGGCCGGGCAGGTCGAGCACATGATGCGCCAGGTGACTCCCGGGCGCTACGAGAGTTACGAGTCGCTCCTGCATGCCCTCTCCGAGGGCCGGCTGTGGATGCTGCTCTGGCAGGGGCAGCCGGGCTCGCCGGACGCCCAGTACGGCGGCATGGAGGTGGAGAGCCTCGGCTACGCGCCCTGCGTCACCTCCCCCCAGGAGCTGGCGGCCAGCGGCTGGAACCGGGGCTACGAAGTGGTCACCGGGCGGGACATCGCCCGCGCGCTGTACCCGGACCGCTGGGGCCTGTGGCTCAACCCGCACGCCCAGGGGGGCGGCCTCGGCGTGCCCTGGGCCGACCTGCGCCGGATCGCCACCGGCCTGGACCGGATGCCGGCGGGCCCGCTGCGGCTGTCCGAGCCCGCGATCGAGCTGCCGCAGTTCTACGGGCTCCTGACCCAGCACGCGCACCGCACCCCGGCCGTCCGGTCGCTGCGCCGCGCCTGGGTGCAGCCCGCGCTGGGCTCCCCGTACCTCGCGGTCGGGCTCGACCTGTACGACGCCTCCGCGCCCGCTCTGGAATCCGTACGGGAGATGATGCGCCAGTCGGTCGGGGTGGTCCCCGAGGGGGTCCCGGTGTGCACGGTCGCGCTCGCGGACGAGCACGACCCCGTGGCGATGTGGCTGCGCGCGCAGACCCGGCCCTTCTACGACCGCGAGGGCCAGGCTCCGGCGTACTGACCGCCCCGTTCGCGATATCCGCATATTGAGACATCCGTCTCGAAGGCCGCACCGGTCCCCTCGGTGCGGCCTTCGGCATATCCGGTGAATCCGCACAGGATCCCTACCCGAAAGGGTAGTTGGGCCGGATGTCCGATCCGTGCCGAACGGGCGGTGTTTCACCGCTCAACAGATCGCGGGGTTCGGATAACGGAAGGTGTAGGCCTAGATCACGGTTGCGCATCACATCCCCGGCAGGTCTGGCGGGCGCTCGAGAGGGCGTTGAAGACTCCACCCCACCGAAGGCCGGTCCATCTCGCAAGCACCGGCCCTTCACGTGCACTTCAGGCACATTTCTCGCCAATCGCACCACCAGCGACGCCGATTGAACCAAGCCGCCACAGCGGCGGGCATGGGCCGGCCACCGTCGGCCGAGAGGGGTCCCCACCACGATGACGGCACCACTGCACGACACCGGAGCGGCCGAGCCCGCGGCCGTGGCCACCCCCGAGGTTCCGCAGAAGGCGATCGAGGGCCGCTCCCCGTGGCAGATCGCCTGGCTGCGCCTGAAGCGCGACAAGGTCGCGCTGGCCGGCGGCGTCATCGTGCTGCTGCTGATCCTCGTCGCGATCTTCGCGCCGCTGATCGTCAAGGCCTTCGGGCACCCGCCGGAGGAGCTGCACGAGGACCTCCTGGACCCGCTGCTCGGCCTGCCGGTCGGCGACTGGGGCGGCATGAGCGGCGACTTCCTGCTGGGCATCGAGCCGGTCAACGGGCGCGACGTCTTCAGCCGGATCGTCTACGGCGCCCGGATCTCGCTGCTGGTGGCCTTCCTGTCCGCCTTCGTGGCGGTTTCGCTGGGCACCTTCTTCGGCATCATCGCCGGCTACTTCGGCGGCTGGGTCGACGCGGCCATCAGCCGGGTCATGGACCTGCTGCTGGCCTTCCCGCAGCTGCTCTTCATCATCGCGCTGATCTCCGTCATCCCCAACAAGCTGTGGGGCTTCGAGGGATCGGGCCTGCGCATCGCCGTACTGGTGCTGGTCATCGGATTCTTCGGCTGGCCGTACATCGGCCGGATCGTCCGCGGCCAGACCCTCTCGCTGCGCGAGCGCGAGTACGTGGAGGCCGCCCGCAGCCTCGGCGCCGGCCGCTTCTACATCCTCTTCCGCGAACTGCTCCCGAACCTGGTGGCGCCCATCACCGTCTACGCGACGCTGATGATCCCCACCAACGTGCTGACCGAGGCGGCTCTCAGCTTCCTCGGAGTCGGCGTCAAGCCGCCCACGCCGTCCTGGGGAGAAACCCTCTCCACGGCCGTGCGTACCTACGAGGACGATCCGCTCTTCATGATCTTCCCCGGCGTGGCGATCTTCATCACCGTGCTGGCCTTCAACCTCTTCGGCGACGGCGTCCGTGACGCCCTCGACCCGAAGGGCTCCCGCTAGCCGACGCAGGGCCAACCAGGAACCGGCCTCGTGCCGTACGTACACCGGAACTACAACGGAGGGTTGCGAGCATCGTGACTACCCATCGCACGTCGAAGCGCAGACTTGCTGCCGGCACGGCCGTCGTGCTCGCGGTCATGCTGACCGCGACCGCCTGTGGCGGAGACGGCAAGAAGGACGAGAAGGCGGCCGCCGGCGGCGGCAGCTTCAACGCCGGCATCGACAAGGTCTCCAACGCCTCGGACAAGAAGGGCGGCGAACTCAAGTTCGTCGGTACCCAGGACGCCGACTCGTGGGACCCGCAGCGCGGCTACTACGGCTTCATGTGGGACTTCTCCCGCTACTACACGCGCCAGCTGGTCAGCTTCAAGCCCGCCCCCGGCCAGGAGAGCACCGAGCTCGTCCCGGACCTCGCCACCGCCAAGGCCGAGATCAGCGACGGCGGCAAGACCTACAAGTACACCCTCAAGGACAACGTGACCTGGGAGGACGGCTCGCCCGTCACCGCCCAGGAGATCAAGTACGGCATCGAGCGCACCTGGGCGCAGGACGTCATCTCCGGCGGCCCGGTCTACATCCAGCAGGTCCTGGACCCGAAGGCGGAGTACCCCGGCCCGTACAAGGACACCGCTGCGGACAAGCTCGGCCTGAAGGCGATCGAGACCCCGGACGCGAAGACCATCATCTTCAAGCTCCCCACCCCCAACGGTGACTTCGAGCAGATGCTGGCCATGCCGGCGGCGAGCCCGGTCAAGCCGGAGAAGGACACCGCGGCCAAGTACGGCCTGAAGCCCTTCTCCAACGGCCCGTACAAGATCGACTCGTACGAGCCCAACAAGAGCATGAAGCTCTCGCGCAACGAGAACTTCAAGGCCGAGTCGGACACCATCCGCAAGGCGCTCCCGGACACCATCTCGGTCACGTTCATGGCGAACGCGGACGACATGGACAAGCGCCTGATCAACGGCGAGTTCGACGTCGACATCAACGCGACCGGCATCGGCCAGGCGGCCCGCGCCACCGCGCTGAAGGAGCACAAGGGCAACCTCGACAACGGCCAGACGGGCTTCATCCGGTACGCGGTGATGCCGCAGACCGTCGCCCCGTTCGACAACATCGAGTGCCGCAAGGCCGTCATCTACGCGGCCGACAAGAAGTCCCTGCAGACCGCCCGCGGCGGCCCGCAGGCCGGTGGCGACATCGCCCCCAACATGCTCCCGCTGGGCATCAAGGGCTCCGACGCCAAGTACGACCCGTTCGAGGTCCTGCAGAACGACGGCAAGCCGAACCTGGAGAAGGCCAAGGCCGCGCTGAAGGCCTGCGGCAAGGAGACCGGCTTCAAGACGACCATCGCGGTCCGCAACAACAAGCCGGTCGAGGTCGCGACCGCCGTCTCGCTGCAGAACGCCCTCAAGCAGGTCGGCATCGAGGCCGACGTCGACCAGTTCGACGGTGCCCAGCACTCCGGGATCATCGGTTCGCCGAAGGTCGTCAAGGAGAAGAACTACGGCATCATCATCATGGGCTGGGGCGCCGACTTCCCGACCGGTCAGGGCTTCTCCCAGCCGCTGGTCGACGGCCGCTTCATCCTGCAGAGCGGCAACAACAACTACTCCGAGCTCAACGACCCGGCGATCAACAAGCTGTTCGACGACGCCATCGCGGAGACCGACCCGACCAAGGCCGGCGAGATCTACAAGCAGATGAACCAGAAGGTCTCCGAGGCCGCGGTCTACCTGCCCTTCGTCTACGACAAGACGATCACCTGGCGCAGCACCCGGCTGACGAACGCCTACACCACCGATGCCTACAACGGCCGCTACGACTACGCCTCGCTCGGTGTCGTGAAGTAACCGTCCGTCCGTCCAGTTCAGTGTTCCAGTGCCACACCCGCTAGGCACGAAGGGCAGGTGATGGCCGCGGTTACGGCTCGGGGGCGCTCTCCGGAAGGGGGCGCCCCCGGGCCGCAGCCAGGCCGAGCGCAGTGCTTGCATATTTCATCCGACGGATCTTCTCCGTCATCGTCATGCTGCTGGTCATCTCGTTGGTGACCTTCGGAATCTTCTTCCTCTTCCCGAAGATGATCGGGACGGATCCGGCGCTGTACTTCGTCGGTAAGCAGTCCGACCCCATCGCCATCGAGGGCATCCGGCAGAAGATGGGTCTCGACGACCCGATCCTCGTCCAGTTCGGCAAGTTCGTCGTCGGGCTGGTGGCGGGTCGCACGTACGCCAACGGCCCCGATGTCACGCAATGCGCCGCGCCCTGCTTCGGCTACTCCTTCAAGACCGAGCAGGAGGTCTGGCCGCTGCTGCTGGACTGGCTCCCGGTCACCCTGTCCCTCGCCCTCGGTGCCGTCGTCCTCTGGGTGATCGGCGGTGTCGCCACCGGCGTCATCTCCGCCCTCAAGCGCGGCACCGTGCTGGACCGCTCGGCCATGGGCATCGCGCTCGCCGGCGTGTCCCTCCCGATCTACTTCACGGGCATGCTCGTCATCGCCGTCTTCTCCGACCAGCTCGGCTGGTTCGGCCGGCCCGACGCGACCTTCGCGGAGGACCCGGGCAGATGGTTCAACGGCATGGTCCTGCCGTGGGTCTCGCTCGCCTTCCTCTACGCGGCGATGTACGCGCGGCTCACCCGGGCGACCATGCTCGAAGTCCTCAACGAGGACTACATCCGCACCGCCCGCGCCAAGGGCCTGACGGAACCCGTCGTCATCGGCAAGCACGCCATGCGCTCGACGATGACGCCGATCCTGACCGTCCTGGGTCTGGACCTCGGAGCCCTGATGGGCGGCGCGGTCCTGACCGAGTACACGTTCTCGCTGCACGGACTCGGCTACAGCGCCGTCCGCGCCATCAGCGAGCACGACCTCCCGGTCATCCTGGGCATCACCCTGATCTCCGCCTTCTTCGTCGTCGCGGCGAACCTCATCGTTGACCTCATGTACGCGGTGATCGACCCCCGAGTGAGGCTGTCATGACCGATTCGACCAAGACCGGAGCCCTCAACCAGCCGTTCACCGGCACCTCCGCGCCCTCCACGGCCTTCCTGGAGGTCCGCGACCTCAAGGTGCACTTCCCGACCGAGGACGGTCTGGTCAAGTCGGTCGACGGACTCTCCTTCACGCTGGAGAAGGGCAAGACCCTCGGCATCGTGGGCGAGTCCGGCTCCGGCAAGTCGGTCACCTCGCTCGGCATCATGGGTCTGCACCGCGTGGGCCAGTACGGTCGCCAGCGGGCCCGGCTCTCCGGGGAGATCTGGCTGGACGGCAAGGAACTGCTCTCCGCGGACGAGGACGAGGTGCGCAGGCTGCGCGGCCGGGAGATCGCGATGATCTTCCAGGACCCGCTGTCCGCGATGCACCCGTACTTCACCGTCGGCAAGCAGATCGCCGAGGCCTACCGGGTCCACAACAAGGTCGACAAGAAGACGGCCCGCAACCGGGCCGTCGAACTCCTCGACCGCGTCGGCATCCCCGAGCCGCACAAGCGGGTCGACAGCTACCCGCACGAGTTCTCCGGCGGTATGCGCCAGCGCGCGATGATCGCGATGGCGCTGGTCAACAACCCCGAACTGCTCATCGCGGACGAGCCGACCACGGCCCTGGACGTCACCGTCCAGGCGCAGATCCTCGACCTGATCCGGGACCTGCAGAAGGAGTTCGGCTCCGCGGTCATCATGATCACGCACGACCTCGGCGTGGTCGCCGAGATGGCCGACGAACTCCTCGTGATGTACGGCGGCCGGTGCGTGGAGCGGGGCACCGCGGAGAAGGTCTTCTACGAGCCCCGGCACCCGTACACCTGGGGCCTGCTCGGCTCGATGCCGCGCATCGACCGCGAGCAGACCGAGCGCCTGATCCCGGTCAAGGGCTCGCCGCCCAGCCTCATCAACATCCCCAGCGGCTGTGCCTTCAACCCGCGCTGCCCGTACGCCGACGTACCCAAGGGCAACGTGACCCGCACGGTACGGCCCGAGCTCACGGCGCCGGACGACGCGGGACAGGGCGGCAGCCGACACTGGTCCGCCTGCCACATGTCGCAGGAGGAGCGGACCCGGATCTGGACCGAAGAGATTGCGCCGAAGCTGTGACCGACACCAAGAAGACGGATACGGCCGGCATTCCGGCGCAGGCCACGGACTCTCCCGAGCCGCTGCTCAAGGTCACCGGCCTGACGAAGCACTTCCCCATCACCAAGGGCCTGCTGCGGCGCCAGGTGGGCGCGGTCAAGGCCGTCGACGGCATCGACTTCGACGTCCGGCGCGGTGAGACCCTCGGCATCGTCGGCGAGTCCGGCTGCGGCAAGTCGACCATGGGCCGGCTGATCACGCGGCTGCTGGAGCCGACCGCCGGCACCATCGAGTTCGAGGGCAAGGACATCACGCACCTGGGGGTGACGGGCATGCGCCCGCTGCGCCGCGACGTGCAGATGATCTTCCAGGACCCGTACGGCTCGCTGAACCCCCGCCACACGGTGGGCACCATCGTCAGCGCGCCCTTCAAGCTCCAGGACGTCACCCCGGAGGGCGGGCTCAAGGCGGAGGTCCAGCGGCTGCTGTCGCTCGTGGGCCTCAACCCCGAGCACTACAACCGCTACCCGCACGAGTTCTCGGGCGGCCAGCGCCAGCGCATCGGCATCGCGCGGGCCCTGGCGCTGAAGCCGAAGCTGGTGGTGGCGGACGAGCCCGTCTCGGCGCTGGACGTGTCGATCCAGGCCCAGGTGGTCAACCTGATGGACGACCTCCAGGAGGAGCTCGGCCTCACCTACGTGATCATCGCGCACGACCTGTCGGTCATCCGGCACGTCTCGGACCGCATCGCGGTGATGTACCTCGGCAAGATCGTCGAGCTGGCGGACAACAAGTCGCTGTACGGGGAGCCGATGCACCCGTACACCACGGCCCTGATGTCGGCCGTGCCGGTGCCCGACCCCAAGCGGCGCGGCGCCAAGAGCGGCCGCATCCTGCTCAAGGGCGACGTGCCGTCGCCGATCTCGCCGCCGAGCGGCTGCCGCTTCCACACCCGGTGCTGGAAGGCCACGCAGATCTGCGCGACGCAGGAACCGCCGCTGCTGGCCCTGAAGCCGGGCCACCAGGTGGCCTGCCACCACCCGGAGAACGCCCCCGACCAGGCCCCGGGCGACCAGCCCCTGCCGGGCGCGGCGGACGCGGTGGTCAAGGTCACGGAGTAGCCGAACGCCGGCGGGGCCCCACAGCCCCGCCGGCCCCATTTCCAGCCCCGCCGGCACCTTCCAGCCCCGCCGGCACCTTTCCAGCCCCGCCGGCGTTTGAGGCGAATCCCCAGCCCCGCCGGCGATTGAGGCGCGGGGCCCGGGGAGACGCCGGCGCCCGCACCCCGCACCGGCACCCGCACCGGCACCCGCGGGAGCCGACCGTCACCCCGGCGGGAGCCGAGGGGCGACAATGGCCCGGTGCTCCACGATCTCTTCCCGCCCGGGATCCAGCATGCCCTGGACCTCGCCGGCATCTTCGTCTTCGCCACCGCAGGCGCCCTGCTCGCCGTACGCAAGAACTTCGACGTCTTCGGCATCGTCGTCCTCGCCCTGGTCACGGCCCTGGGCGGCGGTCTCTTCCGCGACCTCGTCATCGGCGCCGTGCCGCCCGCGGCCTTCGGCGAGCTCAGCTTCTTCGTCACGCCGCTGGTCGCCGCCGGGATCGTCTACTTCCTGCACCCCGAGGTCCAGCGGATCAACCGCGCCATCAACGTCTTCGACGCGGCCGGCCTCGGGCTGTTCTGCGTGACCGGCACGACCAAGGCCTACGAGTACGGTCTGGGCCTGACCGCCTCCGCCGCGCTCGGCGTCGCCACGGCCGTCGGCGGCGGCGTCCTGCGCGACGTCCTCGTGAACGAGGTGCCGTCGCTGCTGCGCGACCGTGAGATGTACGCCGTACCCGCCTTGGTCGGCGCCACGATGGTGGCCGTCTTCATCAGCATGCACCGCCTCAACGCCATCACCACCGGCCTCGCGATCGTCACGACCTTCGTGCTGCGCCTCCTCGCCATGCGCTACCACTGGCGGGCTCCGCTGGCCTGGAACCGGCGGTCCTCGGTGGCCGAAGAGCCGTAACAAAAGAAAGCTACCGCTTAGTAGCAAGCCGGTGTACCGTCGTTTACATGTCACACGCAGCTGCCAAGGCCTCCATCGGCGACAGTGAGTTCGACCGCGACACCGCCATCACCGCGCGCGCGGACGAGCCCGGGGTGTACGACGCGGAACTCTCCGCCGGCTGGACGATCATCGCCGCCGTGAACGGCGGATACCTGCTGGCCCTCGTCGGCCGGGCCCTGTCGGCGGCCCTGCCGCACCCGGACCCCTTCACGGTCTCCGCGCACTACCTGACCTCCTCCGTGCCCGGCCCCGCCGTGATCCGCACCCAGGTCGTCCGCGTCGGCCGCACCCTCTCCACCGGCCAGGCCTCGCTGTTCCAGTACGACGAGAGCGGCGCCGAGATCGAGCGCATCCGCGTCCTCGCCTCCTACGGCGACCTCGCGGCCCTGCCGGACGACGTGCGCACCGTCGCCGTGCCGCCCGCCATCCCCGCCTACGAGGACTGCATCGGCCCCGAGGCCGGCCCGGCCCCGATCCCCGGCAGCTCCGCCATCGTGGACCGGCTCCGGCTCCGCCTGGACCCGGCGACCGCCGGATGGGCCGTCGGAGCGCCCTCCGGCAAGGGCGAGATGCGGGCCTGGTTCGAGCTGGCCGACGGCCGTGACGCCGACCCGCTCTCCATGCTCCTGGCCGTGGACGCGCTGCCGCCGACCGCCTTCGACCTCGGCCTGGTGGCCTGGACCCCGACGGTGGAACTCACCACCCACGTCCGCCGCCGGCCGGCCCCCGGCCCGCTCCGGGTCTCCATCACCACCCGCAACCTGGCCGGCGGCTTCCTCGAGGAGGACGCCGAGGTCTGGGACTCCTCCGACCACCTGGTCGCCCAGTCCCGCCAACTGGCCCGCGCGCTGCGCCCGTCCTGACGTCCCGCCCGGCGGGCCCGACCGGGTCCGCCCGGCGGCAGGGGCTTTTCCGGCGGCGCCCGGGGTGCCCCGCGGGCCGTCGCGGGGTCCCGCGGCACAAGGGGCCACCGGTGGACTCGTAGAATCGGGGGATCATGGCCTACCTCGACCACGCCGCCACCACCCCGATGCTGCCGGAGGCCGCCGCGGCGATGACCGCGCAGTTCGCCGCCACGGGGAACGCCTCCTCCCTGCACGCCGCCGGCCGCCGGGCCCGCCGTACCGTGGAGGAGGCCCGCGAGGCCTTCGCCGAGGCGGTCGGTGCCCGTCCCAGCGAGGTGGTCTTCACCGCCGGCGGCACCGAGGCCGACAACCTCGCCGTCAAGGGCCTCTACTGGGCCCGGCGCGACGCCGACCCCGCCCGGAACCGGGTCATCGCCAGTCCCGTGGAGCACCACGCCGTGCTCGACGCCGTCCACTGGCTCGCCGAGCACGAGGGCGCACAGGTCGAGTACCTGCCCGTGGACCGCTACGGCCGGGTGCACGCGGAGGCCTTCCGCGAGGCCGTCGAGCGCAACCCCGACGATGTGGCCCTGGCCACCGTGATGTGGGCCAACAACGAGATCGGGACCGTCATGCCGGTCCGCGAACTGGCCGCCATCGCCCGTGAGTACGGGATCCCGCTGCACTCGGACGCCGTCCAGGCCTTCGGACAGCTCGACGTCCGCTTCGGCGACAGCGCACTCGCCGCCATGACCGTCAGCGGCCACAAGATCGGCGGCCCCTACGGCATCGGGGCGCTGCTGCTCGGCCGCGACCAGAGCCCCGTACCCGTCCTGCACGGCGGCGGCCAGGAGCGGCACGTCCGCTCCGGCACCCTCGACGTGCCGGCCGTCGCCGCCTTCGCCGTGGCCGCCGTCCTCGCCGCGGAGCGGCGCGAGCGGTTCGCCACCGAGATCGGCGCCCTGCGCGACGAACTGATCGCCACGGTCCGCAGGGCCGTGCCCGACGCCGTACTCGGGGGAGACCCCGACGAGCGCCTTCCGGCCAACGCGCACTTCAGCTTCCCCGGCTGCGAGGGCGACTCCCTGCTGCTCCTGCTCGACGCCCAGGGCATCGAGTGCTCCACCGGATCCGCCTGCACCGCGGGCGTGGCCCAGCCCAGCCACGTCCTGCTCGCCACCGGCACCGACCCGCAGCTGGCCCGCGGCACCCTGCGCTTCTCCCTCGGCCACACCTCCACCAAGGAGGACGTCGCCGCCCTGGCCGCGGCCATCGGCCCGGCGGTGGAGCGCGCCCGCACGGCGGGCCTCAGCTAGGCCGTCGGCCTAGGCCGGGAGGGCCGCCCGGGCCTCCCGGACCATGCGTATGTAGCGGTCCCAGTCCCAGTGCGGGCCGGGATCGGTGTGGTCGGCGCCGGGGACCTCGGAGTGCCCGACGAGGTGGGTGCGGTCCACCGGTATCCCGTACCGGTGGCAGACGTCGGCCGCCAGCCGGGCCGAAGCCGCGTACATCGCGTCCGTGAAGTCCTGCGGGCGCTCCACGAAGCCGACGTGCTCGATGCCGATGCTGCGCTCGTTCATCGAGCGGTTCGCCGCGTGGAAGGCCACGTCCATCTCGCGCACCAGCTGCTCCACGTGGCCGTCGCCGCGCACCATGTAGTGCGCCGACGCCCTGTGGAACGGATTCTTGAAGGCCTGCACCGAGCCCTCGAAGCTGCCCTGTGTGACATGGACGACGATCCGGTCCACCCGGTAGTCGTCGGGCCGGTCCGCCATCCGCCAGTTCGCGGGCGAGGCCGAGGTCCAGCTCGCACCCACGTGGTCGAGCTCGCCCTCCTTGCGCGGCTTGGCCACTCCCGGTATCAGCCACCAGGCCCGGCCGATCTCGTCGCGGCCGGCGACCGCCGCCGCCGCGAAGACGCCGAGCCCGCCGAAGAGCACCGCCCTGCGGGTCCGGCTCCGCGGTTTCGGTCTTTTGTTCTCGAGCTCGGTCATGTGATCCACCCCCCGTACCCGATAACGCGCTGTGACCCCGCTCGGTTCCCCCGTACTCTGGACGGTGCTATGACTGAGAACCTGCCGCGCGCAAACCACCCGCTTCGCGTCCTGGCCGCCATGTCCGGCGGAGTGGACTCCGCCGTCGCCGCCGCCCGCGCCGTCGAAGCCGGGCACGACGTGACCGGCGTCCACCTGGCGCTGTCCGCCAATCCGCAGTCCTTCCGGACCGGTGCCCGTGGCTGCTGCACCATCGAGGACTCCCGCGACGCCCGGCGTGCCGCCGACGTCATCGGCATCCCCTTCTACGTCTGGGACCTGGCCGAGCGCTTCCGCGAGGACGTGGTCGAGGACTTCATCTCCGAGTACGAGGCCGGGCGCACCCCGAACCCCTGCCTGCGCTGCAACGAGAAGATCAAGTTCGCGGCGCTGCTCGACAAGGCCCTCGCGCTCGGCTTCGACGCCGTCTGCACCGGCCACTACGCGACCGTCGTGCTGAACGAGGACGGCTCCCGGGAGCTGCACCGCGCCTCCGACATGGCCAAGGACCAGTCCTACGTCCTCGGCGTCCTCGACGAGAAGCAGCTCGCCCACGCCCTCTTCCCGCTCGGTGACACCCTCACCACCAAGGACGAGATCCGCGCCGAGGCCGAGCGCCGCGGCCTGGCCGTCGCGAAGAAGCCCGACAGCCACGACATCTGCTTCATCGCCGACGGCGACACCCAGGGCTTCCTCGCGAACCGCCTCGGCAAGGCCGAGGGGGACATCGTCGACGAGGCGACCGGCGAGAAGGTCGGCACCCACGAGGGCGCCTTCGGCTTCACCATCGGCCAGCGCAAGGGCCTGCGCATCGGCCACCCCGCCCCCGACGGCAAGCCGCGCTACGTCCTCGACATCTCCCCGGTGAACAACACCGTCACCGTCGGCCCCGTCGAGGCCCTGGACGTCACCGCCCTCACCGCGATCCGCCCCCGCTGGTGCGGAGCCGTGGCCGCCGCCCCGGGCACCTACACCGCCCAGCTGCGCGCCCACGGCGGCGAGACCGAGGTCTTCGCCGAGGTCGTCGACGGCGAGCTGCGGGTCTCCTTCGCCGAGCCGGTCCGGGGCGTCGCCCCCGGCCAGGCGATCGTGCTCTACGACGGCACCCGCGTGGTCGGCTCCGCCACCATCGCGACCACGACGCGGGCCACCGCCGCCGTCTGACGCTCACGCGAGGACGCCGCGGCCCCCCCCGTGCGGGCCGCGGCGTCGCGCTGTCCGGGATCAGGCCGCCGGGTACCAGACGGTGCCCCGGCCGCCGTGCCCGGTGAGGGTGGTGGCGATGATCTCGCCCTCCCGGAAGTAGCGCGGGTGCTGCTGCAGGAAGCCGGGGAAGGAGTCCAGCGACGTCGCGTCACAGACCCCGTCGGTCTTGATGCAGTGCCGCTGGACGGGGACCCCCGGGAAGTCCTCCGGCCCGGTGCCGGGGGAGTAGGCCACGAAGGGGATGAGGACCCCCTGCGGGACCAGGCGCCAGAAACCGGTTCCCGGCTGCATCGGGTCGGAGTAGAGCATGCCGTCGACCCGGTCGCGCGGTACCTCGGTGCCGTTGTTCGCGATCGTCTGGAGCAGCAGGTCGCCGACCCAGGCGCCCTGGGAGTAGCCGGCGATGGTGAAGCGGGCCGTCGGGTCGGCGCGGTAGGCGTTCTCCAGGGCGGCCTTGGCGTTCCAGTAGCCCTGGTTCACGCTGTCGCCGAAGCTCGGCGCGAAGGGGGCCGGCTGCTCGTTGTGGCTCCCGACGAAGGGGCCGCCGCTGGCCACGTAGCAGACCGGAATCGCGATGCCCCCGTTCAGATTCCGGTTCGCGGCGTCGAAGCTCGTGGTGCATCCGGGCGCGTCCGCCGCCGCGCCGGTGCCGCCGATCTCGATGTAGTAGTGGTTCGCCGGGGCGGCGTGCGCGCCGGTCGGTGCGACGACCGCGCCGGCGAGCAGGAGGACCGTCGACGCGACGACGGACTTGAGGCGGCGGGTGAGCCTGTTCGGCTTCGTGGTGGACATACGGGTCAACTCCCCATGGTCGAGAGGGCGCCGCGTCGGGTGCGGCGACCGGCACTCATCGTGGTGTTCGTGCTGGTCGGCGGACCATGTCCGCAACCGGCCATATGTGGCCGGTCGACGGTGCCCCGTGGTTTGACCGGGATCCGGGAGGACATCGGACACAGATGGCAGGAGCGTCGTCGGGGGAAGGACGGACAAGTGAGCAGCCGGTTCGGTGCGTTGCTCCGCGGGTTGCGGCACGAGGCGGGGATGACGCAGGAGCAGTTGGCCGAGCGGTCCCGGCTCGGGGTCCGCACCATCCACCGGCTGGAGACCGGCAAGCCCACCGACGCCCGGATGGGAACGGTGAAGCAGGTCGCGCACGCACTGGCCGACGAGCTGCGGCGCGACCGGGACGAGCTCTGGACGGACCTGCTGGCCGCCCACCGCGGCAACGCGGCCGCCGCCGCCGGGCCGGCCGCGGAGCAGCACGTACGCGAGTCGTCCGCGCCCGACGCCGCCCCGGCCCCGGCCCCGGCTCCCGTGCCCGACCCCGTACCGGCGCCCCCACCGGTCCGGGCGGTACGCCCCGGCACACTGCCGACGTCCCGCAGCGCCCTGGCCGCGGTCGCCGAGGCGCTCGCCCACGACGTCTACGGCCGCTGCATCCGCGAGGAGGAGCAGCGCCGCATCCACGACCCCTTCCCGCTGCCCGTGCGCTGGCGCTCCGCACCCGCCGAACTGCTCGACCACCGGGACAACATCAGCGGTACGTCCCCGGCGGCGCCCTCCCTCGACGGCGGCCTCACCGACATCGCCGACGTCTACCGGCGCGTACGGTCCGGCCGGCTGGTCGTGCTCGGCCGGGCCGGCTCCGGCAAGACCGTCCTCGTCCTGCGGTTCGTCCTCGACCACCTGGGCGCCCGCACCCCCGGCGAGCCCGTACCCGTGGTCTTCAGCATGGGATCGTGGGACCCGACCGGCACCACCCTGCGCGACTGGCTGATCGCCCGCCTGCTGCGCGACCATCCGAACCTCGACGCGAGCGCGCCCGGCGGCTCCACCCTCGCCGCCGCCCTGGTGGACGCCGGATGGATCCTGCCGGTGCTCGACGGGTTCGACGAGATGGCCCCCGGGCTGCTCGGCGTCGCCCTGCGCGAACTCAACACCAGTGCGCTGCCGCTGTTCCTGACCAGCCGCACCGAGCAGTTCGCCGAGGCCGTCGGGGTCGAGGTGCTCCGCCGGACCGCGGGCATCGAGCTGCTGGACCTGGACGCCGACGACCTGGTCCACTACCTGCCCCGTACCGCGCGCCCCACCGCGCCGGCCGGCCGCGACGGCAGGGCCGCCACCGGCTGGGACCCCGTGCTGGAGCGGCTGCGCACGGACCCGGAGGGCGCGCCCGGCGCCCGCCTCGCCGCCGTGCTCCGCACCCCGCTGATGGTGCTGCTCGCCCGGACCCTCTACAGCGACACCCCGGCCCAGGACCCGGCCGTACTGCTCGACAGCGCCCGCTTCCCGACCCCGGGGGCCATCGAGGAACACCTGCTGGCCGGGTTCGTGCCGAGCGTCTACGGGTCGCCACCCACGGCCGCCCCGGGCGCCCGCCGCACGCGCGGGCCGCGTACCTGGGACCCGCTGCGCGCCCGGCACTACCTGGGCCACCTCGCCGGGCACCTGGACCGGCCCGAGCGGCGCGAGGGCCAGGACCTGGCGTGGTGGCAGCTGCGCGAGTCACTGCCGCTGACCTCGCGCATCCTGGCCGTCGTCCTGGCCTGCTCCCTGGTCACCGCGGTCGCCGACTGGCTGGTCTTCCCCGCCAAGAACCTGGCCGCGGGCCACGGTGCCGCCTTCGCCCTCGGCACGGGCCTGCTGGACGCGCTGCTGTTCGGCCCCGCCGTCGGCCTCGCCTTCGGGCTGGTCCACGGCCTGGTGGCCGTGCTCGGGATCCGGGCGTTCGAGCCGTCCCGGGTGCGGATACGGCTGCCGGGCCGCCACCGGCCGTCCGCCGGACCGTCCGCCCGCCGCGTCGCCACCCTCGTACCGGCCGGACTGCTGGGCGGCCTCGTGATGGGCCTCGGGTGCGGGCTCGCCCACACCGTCGGCGCGCAGCTGACGTACGGCGGGGTGCTGCTCGATCCGGCAGTGGTCGAGGCGACGGCCGTCAACTGCCTGATGTACGGGCTCACCTTCGCCCTGGCGGGAGGGCTCGTACTCGGGCTCGTGGCCACCCTGGAGACCCCCATCGACCTCGGCCGCGCCGCCACCCCGACGGACCTGCTGGCCATCAACCGCAGCATCGTGGTGCGCCAGGCCCTCTTCCTCGCCCCGATGCTCACCCTGGTGATCGCCTTCGGCGGCCGGCTCATGACCGAGCTGCTCCAGGGCGTCGTCGGCCCCCTGACCTGGCCGATGGCCGAGGGGCTCGCGCTCGGCGCCGTGGGCGGGGTGGCCGGCGCGCTCTCCTACGCCCTGGCGTTCACCGCCTGGGGGCAGTGGGTGCTGCTGACCCGGATCTGGCTGCCGCTGACCGGCCGCCTCCCCTGGGCGACCGTCGCTTTCCTGGAGGACGCCTACCGGCGCGGCGTGCTGCGCCAGGTCGGCGCCGTCTACCAGTTCCGCCACGCCCGGCTCCAGAGCCACCTGCGCGGACGGCCCGCCCCCTAGAGAGGGTCCGGGCCGTCCCGCCGCAGACCGGGCCGCTCAGGCGACGGTCAGGACGATCTTGCCGGTGGTGCGGCCCTGCTCGCCGATCTCGTGGGCCCGCGCCGCCTGCTCCAGCGGCAGCACCGTGTCGACCAGCGGCTTGAGCAGCCCCTGCTCGACGAGGGCCGCGATCTCCCGCAGGCCGGCCAGGTCCGGCTCGACCAGGACCCAGGAGGCGTGCACGCCCTGCGGGTCGGCCGGGAGGGAGTCGGGGCCGGGCAGGGTCACCAGGTGGCCGCCGGTCTTGAGGACCTTCAGCGAGCGCTGCGTGTACTCCCCGCCGACGGCGTCGATCACGATGTCCACGTCGGAGACGGCGTCCTCGAAGTCGGTGGTGCGGTAGTCGATCACCTCGTCGGCGCCCAGCTCACGCAGCAGCGCGTGCTTGCCCTCGCTCGCGGTGCCGATCACGTACGCGCCGCGGGCCTTGGCGATCTGCACCGCCAGGTGGCCCACACCGCCGGCCGCCGCGTGCACCAGGACCCGCTGCCCGGCGCTCACCCCGGCCGTGTCCACCAGGGCCTGCCAGGCGGTCAGCGCCGCCAGCGGCAGGGCCGCGGCCTGCACGTGGTCCAGGGTGGCCGGCTTCGCGGCGAAGTGCCGGGCCGGAGCGGTCACGTACTGGGCGTAGCCGCCTGCCTGCCGCGGGAAGTGCGGCATGCCGTACACCTCGTCGCCGGGGGCGTGGACGGTCACGCCGGGGCCGACCGCCTCGACGGTGCCGGAGACGTCCCAGCCCACGATCGGGTGCTCGCCCCAGGCGATGAGCGCGCCGCTGTCCCGGGTCTTCCAGTCGACGGGGTTGACGCCGGCCGCGTGGACGCGGACCAGGACCTCGCCCAGACCGGGCTCGGGCCGGTCGATCTCCCGCTCGACCAGGTTCTCCGGGCCGCCCCACTCGTTCACGACGATCGCGCGCATCTCTGTCCGCCTCATTCCATCCGTTTTGGCGTCGGTTCCGGGCCTTTTCCCGGCGACGTGTCCCAGATTCGGGCACGGCACCCCGCGACGGTGTTGGCCGTTTGGCCACTATGTGACAGGATCTGGCCATGAGCGAGATACGGGAGCACACCGAGCACACGGCCCGCCCCGGGAGCGGCGCGGACGGGCGGCACCTGGTCGCGGTGCTCGCCCTGCCGGGCTTCCCCCCGTTCGAGCTGGGCATTCCCTCGCGGGTCTTCGGCAGCGCCGTGGGCGAGGACGGCGAAGCCCTGTACGAGGTCGTCGTCTGCACCGCCGACGGCGCCCCCGTGCTCAGCGACTCCGGCTTCACCCTCCAGCCCGCCGCCGGACCCGAAGCCCTCGCCGCCGCCGACACCGTGATCGTCCCGCCCACCCACGCCATGCCGGAGCTGGCCCTCGGCGGGCCGCTGCCCCCCGCCGTCGCCGCCGCCATCGCCGCAATCCGCCCCGGCACCCGCCTGGTGTCGATCTGCACCGGCTCCTACGTGCTCGCCGCCGCCGGCCTCCTCGACGACCGGCCCGCGACCACCCACTGGAACCTCGCCCAGGAGTTCCGCCGCGCCTACCCGAGGGTCCGCATCGACGAGGACGTCCTCTTCGTCGACGACGGCGACGTGCTGACCTCGGCCGGCGTCTCCGCCGGAGTCGACCTGTGCCTGCACATGATCCGCAGCGACCACGGCGTCGCCGTCACCAACCGCGCCGCGCGCATGTGCGTCGTCCCGCCGTGGCGCGACGGCGGACAGGCCCAGTTCATCGACCGCCCCGTCCCCGAGCCCTCGGTCGCCAGCACCACCGCCACCCGGGCCTGGGCCCTGGAGCGCCTCGCCGAACCGGTCACCCTCGCCGAACTGGCCGCGCACGCCCGGATGAGCCTGCGCACCTTCACCCGCCGGTTCCGCGACGAGGTCGGCATGACCCCGGTGCAGTGGCTCACCGCCCAACGGCTCGAACTGGCCCGCCACCTGCTGGAGTCCAGCGACCTGCCGGTCGACCTGGTCGCCCACCGGGCCGGCTTCGGCTCCGCCAACTCCCTGCGCCAGCACATGCGCTCCACGCTCGGCGTCTCCCCGATCGCCTACCGGCGCACCTTCCAGCCCGCCTCGGCATGACCTGCGGGGTAATCGCCGCACGTGCCGCGCGCTGACAGGATCGGATCAACGGGCCCGGACCGACGGGCCGGTCCACAGGGGAGCAGACCATGACCGCGTACGCCATCGCCCACATCCGCCCCGAGACGATGAACGAGGACATCCTCACCTACATCGAGACCATGCAGTCGACGATGGACCCCTTCGGCGGCCGCTTCCTCGTGCACGGCAAGGAGGTCGAGGTCCTGGAGGGCCCCTTCCCCGGCACCGTCGTCGTCCTCGGCTTCCCCGACATCGAGCGGGCGCGCGCCTGGTACGCCTCCGACGCCTACCGGGCCATCCTCCCGCTGCGCACGAACCACATGGCCGGCGAGGTCATCCTGGTCGAGGGGGTCCCGGCCGACTACGACGCCTCGAAGACGGCCGCCGGCCTGCGCGAAGCCGCAGGGCTCTGACGATGGGCAACCGGGCCGTCTTCGTCCTCTCGGGCCCCCGGGGCCACACCCGCCACCGCTCCTCCTACGGCGCCGTGGACCTGGACCTCGATCTGCTGGCGGGGCCCGAGGCGGTGCTCCCGTACCTGCGCAGCCACGCGCAGGACGACGGCTGGTACCCGGACGACATGGTCGAGGCGGGCGTCCTCGCCGACGAGGACCGCCGGCTCCTGCTGGTCTTCGCACGGGAGGGGGCCATCGCCTCACAGCGCACCCGGGCGGCCGCCCTGGAGCTGCTGCGGTGCGCCTGGCCGGGCTGGGAGGTGCGCTGGCTCTACGACGGCCAGAGCGGGCTGCGCGCCCACCTCGGGCTCGACCCGCAGGCGGCCGACACCGCCGTGTACCCCGGTCCGGCACTGGAGCAGGACGACGAGGAGCTGGACGACCCCGACCCGCTGGTCGCCGTGGTCACCGTCGGCGCGGACCGCTGCCATGTCCTCGCCGACATCAACGACCACCCGGTCGAGGAGGGACCCGCCCTGCTGGAGCGGCTCCGGGACGCTCCGGACCACGGGAGCCACCGGCTGCGGGCGGACGCCGGGATCCACGTGGATCCCGAGCGGCGCCGGGTCGGCTGGTGGCTGAACACGGCCCGCGCCCACGGCCGTAGCGCCGCCGCCCGCTGGCCCGGCTGGACCGTGGAGTTCTGGGAGGACCGCTGGGCCGCGCACGAGCGGGCCTGCGGCGGCCGCTTCGCCCCGCCCGCGCCGGACCGCGCCGCCGCGCTGGCCGACGTACGCGACCGGGCCCTGGAGCGGTGGGCCGGGCCGCGGGGCGACGTACGGGCCCGGCTCGTCGCTGCGCTCCCGCACGCCGTGATCGGCCAGGGCTTCGCCCCCGCCGTCACGGCGCAGCAGGCGGCCGCCGCCCGCGCCGCCGTGGAGCGGGCGTACGGGACGGTCGTCGGCACCTGACCTCGGCCTTCGGGCCCCGCGCGCGCCCGGGGGTGCGAGCATGGGCGGTATGGCTACTCACTTGATCACCGGTGCCGGCTCCGGCATCGGCGCCGCCGTCGCGGCCCGGCTGCACGCCCGCGGCGACGACCTCGTCCTCCTCGCCCGGGACGCCGGCCGCGCCCGCGAGCTCGTCGACCGCTACCCCGGCGCCACCTCCCTCGTCGGCGACCTCGCCGACCCCGACCGGCTGTCGTGGGCGTTCTCCAAGCAGGCCGTCCCGGAGCGGATCGACTCCCTGCTGCACATCGCCGGGATCGTCGACCTCGGACCGGTGGGCGAGCTGCGGCCCAAGACCTGGCACCAGCAGCTCAACGTGAACCTGATCGCCCCCGCCGAGGTCACCCGGCTGCTGCTGCCCACCCTGCGGGCCTCCAAGGCCACCGTCGTCTTCGTGAACTCGGGCGCCGGGCTGAGCGCCCACCCCGACTGGAGCGCGTACGCCGCCTCCAAGCACGGCCTCAAGGCCCTCGCCGACTCGCTGCGCGGCGAGGAGCGGGCCCACGGCATCCGCGTCACCTCCGTCTACCCGGGCCGCACCGCCAGCCCCATGCAGGCCAAGGTGCACTCCCAGGAGGGCAAGGAGTACGACCCCGCCGCCTGGATCGACCCCGAGTCCGTGGCCACCACGATCGTCATGGCCATCGACCTGCCCCGTGACGCCGAGGTCAACGACCTGAGCGTCCGGCCGGGCCGATGAGCGCGGCCGCCACCGGCGTCGGATCGCTGCCCGGCGGCGACGCCCGCGAGGCCGCGAAGACCGTCACCGGGTCCTTCGAGGAGTTCCCCCATCTGGCCGAGCTGCCCGCCCGGGGGCCCGGCGCGGACATGATCGGCCGTTCCCTCGGCCTGCTCGTCGACATGTACGCCCACGTCGAACCCAGCGGCTGGCGGATCAGCGACCGCCCGGGACGGGACTCGAAGCGGGCCCGCTCCTGGCTCGGGGAGGACCTCGACGCGCTGGAGGAGTTCACCCAGGGGTACACGGGGAAGCTCAAGGTCCAGGCCGTCGGACCGTGGACGCTGGCCGGCGCCCTGGAACTGCACGGCGGCGAGGCCATGCTCCAGGACCCCGGAGCCTGCCGGGACCTGGCCGGATCGCTGGCCGAAGGCCTGCGCGAGCACCTGGCGGACGTCCGCAAGCGGATCCCCGGCGCCGACGTCGTGCTCCAGCTCGACGAGCCGTCCCTGACGGCCGTGCTCCTCGGCCGGGTCCGCTCCGCGAGCGGCTACCGCACCTACCGCGCCGTGGACCGGCAGGTGGTCGAGGGCACGCTGCGCGACGTGTTCGCCGTCCACGACGGGGACGTCGTCGTGCACTCCTGCGCGCCCGAGGTCCCCTTCGCGCTGCTCCGCAGGGCCGGCGCCACGGGGGTCTCGTTCGATTTCTCGCTGCTCACCGAGCGCGAGGACGACGCCATCGGGGAAGCGGTCGAGGGCGGTACGAAACTCTTCGCCGGAGTGGTGCCCGGCACCGACGCCCCGTTGTCGGACCCGGGCGGTAGCGTCATGGGTGTCAGGAAGCTTTGGCGCAGGTTGGGGCTGGCCCCGGGGACTCTGGCGGAGTCCGTCGTGGTCACCCCGTCGTGCGGTCTGGCGGGCGCTTCACCCGCCTACGCCCGCGCGGTGCAGGCGCATTGCGTCAGGGCGGCGAGGTCGCTCGCCGACAACCCTGAGTGACGGTCGAGACGGGCCACGGGAGGACACGGCATGGCAGCCGAACAGCAGGACACGGCAGTACCGGCGGCGGTGCGTGATCAGCACGCACTGCTGGCCGAGCAGATCGAGGAGCACCGCTTCCGGTACTACGTGAACGACCAGCCGGTCGTCAGCGACGCCGAGTTCGACAAGCTGCTGCGCTCGCTGGAGGCGCTGGAGGAGCAGTACCCGGAGCTGCGTACGCCCGACTCGCCCACCCAGAAGGTGGCCGGGGCGTACGAGACGGACTTCGCCTCCGTCGAGCACCGGGAGCGCATGCTCTCCCTCGACAACGCCTTCGACGACGAGGAACTGGCGGCCTGGGCCGAGCGGGTGGCCCGGGACGTGAACACCTCGGACTACCACTACCTGTGCGAGCTCAAGGTGGACGGCCTCGCCGTCAACCTCACCTACGAGAACGGCCGTCTCACCCGGGCGGCCACCCGCGGCGACGGCCGCACCGGTGAGGACATCACGCCCAACGTCCGCACCATCGCCGAGATCCCGGACCGGCTGAAGGGCGACCGGATCCCGGCCCTGGTCGAGATCCGCGGCGAGGTCTACTTCCCGATGGAGAAGTTCCAGGAGCTCAATGCGCGTCTGGTGGAGGCGGAGGGCAAGCCCTTCGCCAACCCGCGCAACGCGGCCGCCGGTTCGCTGCGGCAGAAGGACCCCAAGGTCACCGCGAGCCGCCCGCTGCACATGGTCGTCCACGGCATCGGCGCCCGCGAGGGCTTCGAGATCCAGCGCCAGTCGCAGGCGTACGAGCTGCTGCACGAGTGGGGCCTGCCGACCGCGCAGCACAACAAGGTGGTCTCCACGCTCGCCGAGGTCCGGGATTTCATCGCGGACTTCGGGGTGAACCGGCACTCGGTGGAGCACGAGATCGACGGCGTGGTCGTCAAGCTCGACGAGATCTCCCTCCAGGGGCGGCTCGGCTCCACGGCGCGCGCCCCGCGGTGGGCCATCGCCTGGAAGTACGCGCCCGAAGAGGTCAACACCAAGCTGATCGACATCAAGGTCGGCGTCGGCCGCACCGGCCGGGTGACCCCCTACGCGCAGGTGGAGCCGGTGAGGGTGGCGGGCTCCGAGGTGGAGTTCGCGACCCTGCACAACCAGGAGGTCGTCAAGGCCAAGGGCGTCCTCATCGGGGACACCGTGGTCCTGCGCAAGGCGGGCGACGTCATCCCCGAGATCCTCGGCCCGGTGGTGGACCTGCGCGACGGCAGCGAGCGGGAGTTCGTGATGCCGGCCATCTGCCCCGCGTGCGGGACGGAGCTGCGGCCGATGAAGGAGGGGGACATCGATGTCCGCTGCCCCAACGGCCAGACCTGCCCGGCCCAGTTGCGCGAGCGGGTCGCCTACCTGGCCGGCCGCCAGTCGCTGGACATCGAGAACTTCGGCATGGTGGCGGCGGCCGCGCTGACCGGCCCGCTGGAGCCGGCGCAGCCGCCGCTGCTGGACGAGGGCGACCTCTTCGGCCTGACCATCGAGCAGCTGCTGCCCATCAAGGCGTACGTCCTGGACCCGGACAGCGGTCTGCCCAAGCGGGACCCGAAGACGGGCGAGGAGAAGATCGTCACGGTCTTCGCCAACCAGAAGGGCGAGCCGAAGAAGAACGCGCTGGCCATGCTGGAGCACATCGCCGCCGCCAAGGAGCGCCCGCTCGCCCGCATCATCAACGGCCTGTCGATCCGTCATGTGGGACCGGTCGCCGCCGAGGCGCTCGCCCGCGAGTTCCGCTCGATCGAGCGCATCGAGCAGGCCACCGAGGAGGAGCTCACCGCGACCGAGGGGGTCGGCGCGATCATCGCCGCCTCCCTCAAGGAGTGGTTCGCCGTCGACTGGCACCAGGAGATCCTGCGCAAGTGGCGGGAGGCCGGGGTCCGGATGGAGGAGGAAGGTTCCGCCGAGGACGAGGGGCCGCGGCCGCTGGAGGGGCTGACCGTCGTCGTCACCGGCACGCTGCAGAGCCACACCCGGGACGGCGCGAAGGACGCCCTGCAGAGCCGTGGAGCCAAGGTCACCGGATCCGTGTCGAAGAAGACCTCCTTCGTCGTGGTCGGTGACAACCCCGGTTCGAAGTACGACAAGGCCGTGCAGTTGAAGCTCGCCATCCTCGACGACGCCGGGTTCGCGGTGCTGCTGGAGCAGGGCCCCGACGCGGCACGCGAGGTCGCGCTCCCGGTGGACGGCGGGGGCGAAGGGGAGTAGTACCTGAAGGGGAAATCCCCGAGGGGGAGTAGCGAAGGCGAACGGATGCGTGGCGTGCGGCCGTACGGGCGGGCGCACGCCGGGCGCGGCGAACGGTGGTAAACGGCCGGTACAAGGCTGGTCGCAGGGCGGTGAGCTGTCGGATCATCGGATGGGTGACCAGGGGGGCCCAGTCCGAACTCACCCGTTCGGCGGATACCGTACTGATGAGGATGGCTGGGTCGCATTCGGGCAACCACTGCCGACCGCTGCCCCTGGAAGCCTCGCGCGTCCTACTGTTGAGGGGTGCGCCTGTCGTGCACGGCTGCAGGATGTGATTTCGGCCGTGGTGGCATGACATCGGGGCCATCGCGTGACATCGGCATCGCCGGCTGTGAGAGGTACGGGCATGAAACCCACCGAAAGCGCCGACCCGTCACCTGAATTCGGCGGGGAACTCCCGTCCATGCGGGCGGGCAGGGCGGGCAGACTCGGTGTCCTGGGTCCCAGGACACCGGAGACCCGGCCGATCGACACCGGTGCGGGCGGGCAGGAGCGGCGCGGCGTGCTGCCCTTCCTCGTCGTGGGCCTCGCCGTCGTGGTGCTCACCGTCGGCATCGTCTCCGCGCTGAGCGGTCATCACGCGCTCTTCCCCGGCGGCCCGGTCGGCTGGGCCCTCGCCCTCCTCACCGGCATCATCGTCGGCCACCTCGTCGCCCTCGGCCGCGACCGCTGGTGGGGCGGCACCGGCTCCGGCGCGGCCCTCACCCTCGGCGTACTGATCCTCTACGGATGGGTCCCCGCCGGACTCGTCTCGCTCGCCGTGGTCTCCCTGGTCGGGGCCGCGCGCCGGCACCGCTGGCGGCAGGGGCTGCTGCACGGCTCCGTGGACATCCTCGGCATCGGTGCGGGAGCCCTCGTACTGGCCGCCTTCGGCGAGGTGCCCTCCGTCGAGAACCCCTGGCTGCCCACCTTCTGGGGGCTGGAGGCGGCACCCGAGATCGTTCTCGTCGCCGTCGCCTACCTGCTCGCCACCCGCGTCCTGCTCTGGATCGCGCTGGCCCCGCGCGGCGGCGGCCTGCCCACCGTCGCCCGCACCGCCCTGATCCGGCAGGCCTTAGTAGCGGTCGCGCTGCTCGGCATCGCCCCCCTGATCTGCGTCGTCGCCGTCGCCCAGCCGGTCCTGCTGCCGCTGTTCGCCGTACCGCTGATCGCACTGGACTCCACCCTGTGGATCGCCCGGGCACGCGCCGAGGAGCAGCTGCGGGACCCGCTGACGGGGCTGCCCAACCGGCAGTGGCTGCTGGAGCGGGCCTGGTCCGCCCTGGACGAGGCCGAACGCTCGGGCACCCGGGCCGCACTCGTGCTGATCGACCTGGACCGCTTCCGGGCGGTCAACGACACCCTGGGGCACCTCGCGGGGGACCGCCTGCTGCTCCAGATCGCCGAACGGCTGCGCCAGGCCCTGCCCGAGGACGCGGAGGCGGCCCGGCTCGGCGGCGACGAGTTCGCCGTCCTGCTCCCCTTCGCCGACTCCACCACCAGCGCCCAGCGCATCGCCCGCCACCTGGTCGCGGAGCTCAGCTCCCCCCTCGACCTGGACGGCCTCACGCTCGTCCTGGAGGCCAGCGCCGGCCTCGCCGTCTTCCCCGACCACGCGCTCGACGCGGAGGGGCTGCTGAGGCGCGCGGACGTGGCGATGTACCAGGCGAAGCGCGACCGCACGGGCGTGGAGGTGTACGAGTCCAAGCGGGACAGCAACACGCCCGACCGCCTGGGCCTCCTCGGCGACCTCCGCAGGGCCCTGGACGCCGGCGAAGTGGAACTCCACTACCAGCCGAAGGTCCGCTTCGACGGCCAGGTGGCCGGGCTCGAAGCCCTGGTGCGCTGGGTCCACCCGGAACGCGGTCGGGTCTCCCCGGACGAGTTCATCGCGATCGCCGAGACCTCCGGGCTGATGCCCCACCTGACGGAGTACGTACTGGAGACCGCGCTCGCCCAGGTGGCGCGGTGGCGGGCCCAGGGCCTCAAGGTCCCGGTGGCCGTCAACGTCTCGCCGCGCGACGTCCACACCCCCGGCTTCGCGGGCGCGGTCGCCGCCCGACTGGCCCGCCACGGGGTGCCGGCGAGCGGGCTGCAGCTGGAGATAACGGAGCACGTCCTGCTGGAGGACCCCCAGCGGGCCGCGGACACCATGGCCGGGCTCACCGGCCACGGCGTGAAGATGTCCCTGGACGACTTCGGCACCGGTTATTCCTCGCTCGTCCACCTGCGCCGCCTGCCGGTCAGCGAGCTGAAGATCGACCGGTCGTTCGTCGGGCGGCTGGCGGTCGACGCCCAGGACGCGGAGATCGTCCGCTGCACGGTGGACCTGGCGCACTCCCTGGGCCTGCTGGTCGTGGCGGAGGGCGTGGAGGACGACGAGACCTGGGAGCGGCTGCGGGACCTGGGCTGCGACGCGGTCCAGGGCTGGCTGGTCGCCGCCGCCATGCCGCCGCAGGAGGCCACCGCCTGGCTGCTGGCCCGCGGCGAGCGCGGCTGGCGCCGCCCGGCGGACATCACGGCGGAACTCGCCGCCGCCGAGGCCGACGCGGTCTGACCGCCGTCGGCCCGGCCGGGCGGGCGCGCCGCTGCCGGGGGCTCCGCCCCCGGCAGCGGCGCGCCTCATACGCCGGCGGGGCTGGATTCGGTTCGGTCGGTACCGGCCGTCGGGTGGCTGGATCGCCGCGCAGCGGCAATCTCAGCCCCGCCGGCGTTCGAGGCGCGGGGCTCGGGGCGGAGCCCCGGATCTTTCAGCCCCGTCGGCGATTGAGGCGCGGGGTCGGGCAGCGCCTGCGGGCCTCGCGCAGCGGCCCGTCCTGGCATCCGCGCAAACCGTTTCGCAGGCCGAGCGCCCCGCCCCATAGGATTGGCTCCGAAACGAAACATCCACCCACCCCCAGAGGATCGCTGCATGCCTGGCATTACGCGCGAGGAGGTCGTCCACCTCGCTCGGCTGGCGCGCCTTGAGCTGTCCAGCAACGAGCTGGATCACTTCGCCGGACAGCTCGGCGACATCATCGGCGCGGTCGCCCGTGTCTCCGAGGTCGCCGACCAAGACGTCCCGCCGACCTCCCACCCGCTGCCGCTGACGAACGTCATGCGCGCGGACGAGGTCCGTCCGTCGCTCACCCCCGAGCAGGCGCTCTCCGGTGCTCCCGCCCAGGAGCAGCAGCGTTTCAAGGTGCCGCAGATCCTGGGGGAGGACTAACAACCATGGTCGACATCATCAAGCTCACGGCCGCCGAGACCGCCGAGAAGATCGCCTCCGGCGAGCTCACGGCCGTCGAGGTGACCGAGGCCCACCTGGCCCGCATCGACGCCACCGACGAGAAGGTCAACGCCTTCCTGCACGTGGACCGCGAGGGCGCGCTCGCCCAGGCCCGCGCCGTCGACGCCAAGCGCGCGGCCGGCGAGAAGCTCGGCCCGCTGGCCGGCGTGCCCCTGGCCCTCAAGGACATCTTCACCACCGTCGGCGTCCCGACGACCGTCGGTTCGAAGATCCTCGAAGGCTGGATCCCGCCCTACGACGCCACCCTGACGCGCAAGCTGAAGGAAGCCGACGTCGTCATCCTCGGCAAGACCAACATGGACGAGTTCGCCATGGGGTCCTCCACCGAGAACAGCGCCTACGGCCCCACCGGCAACCCGTGGGACCTCACCCGGATCCCCGGCGGCTCCGGCGGCGGCTCCGCCGCGGCCCTCGCCGCCTACCAGGCCCCGCTGGCCATCGGCACGGACACCGGCGGCTCCATCCGCCAGCCCGCCGCCGTCACCGGCACCGTCGGCGTGAAGCCCACGTACGGCGGTGTCTCCCGCTACGGCATGGTCGCCTTCTCCTCCTCCCTCGACCAGGGCGGGCCCTGCGCCCGCACGGTCCTGGACGCGGCCCTCCTGCACGAGGTGATCGCCGGGCACGACCCGCTCGACTCCACCTCCATCGACGCCCCGGTCCCGCCGGTCGTCGAGGCCGCCCGCAACGGCTCGGTCGCCGGCATGCGCGTCGGTGTGGTCAAGCAGTTCGCCGGCGAGGGCTACCAGGCCGGTGTCGTCCAGCGCTTCAACGAGTCGGTGGAGCTCCTCAAGGAGCTCGGCGCCGAGATCGTCGAGCTGGACTGCCCCTCCTTCGACCTCGCGATGGCCGCGTACTACCTGATCGCGCCGTCCGAGTGCTCCTCCAACCTGGCCCGTTTCGACGCCATGCGCTACGGCCTGCGCGTCGGCGACGACGGCACCAAGTCCGCCGAGGACGTCACCGCCCTGACCCGCGAAGCCGGCTTCGGCGACGAGGTCAAGCGCCGCATCATCCTCGGCACGTACGCGCTCAGCTCCGGCTACTACGACGCGTACTACGGCTCCGCCCAGAAGGTCCGCACGCTCATCACCAAGGACTTCGAGAAGTCCTTCGAGCAGGTCGACGTGATCGTCTCCCCGACCACCCCGACCACTGCCTTCCCGATCGGTGAGCGCACCGACGACCCGCTCGCGATGTACCTCGCGGACCTGTGCACCATCCCGACCAACCTGGCCGGCAACTCCGCCATGTCGCTCCCCTGCGGCCTGGCCCCGGAGGACGGTCTCCCGGTCGGGCTGCAGATCATCGCCCCGGCGATGAAGGACGACCGGCTCTACAAGGTCGGCGCAGCCGTCGAGGCCGCCTTCGTCGCCCGCTGGGGTCACCCGCTGCTTGAGGAGGCACCGTCGCTGTGAGCACCAGTGCACTGTCCAAGGCCAAGGGCTTCAAGAAGTCCAAGACCGGCACCTACCTGTCGATCGGCACCACTGCCTTCGGCGCGGTCAGCGTGATCAAGCAGGTCAGGAAGGCCCGCAGCGAGAACGACATGCTGAAGCTGGTCGACGCCGCCGTGTCCGCCGCCGCCATCGTCACCGGCCTCGCGATCCTGTACCGCGAGCTGAAGCGCCTGGGCGACGACGACGTCCTGCTGGGCTGAGAGGGAAAGTTTCACCGTGACCACCTTCACCGAACTGCTGTCGTACGAAGACGCCCTCGCGTCGTACGACCCCGTCATGGGCCTCGAGGTCCATGTCGAGCTCGGCACCAAGACCAAGATGTTCTGCGGCTGCTCCACCGAGCTGGGCGCCGAGCCCAACTCGCAGACCTGCCCGACCTGCCTCGGTCTGCCCGGCTCCCTGCCGGTCGTCAACGCGATCGGCGTCGAGTCGGCCATCAAGATCGGTCTCGCGCTGAACTGCGAGATCGCCGAGTGGTGCCGCTTCGCCCGGAAGAACTACTTCTATCCGGACATGCCGAAGAACTTCCAGACCTCCCAGTACGACGAGCCCATCGCCTTCAACGGCTTCCTGGACGTCCAGCTGGAGGACGGCGAGATCTTCCGCGTGGAGATCGAGCGCGCCCACATGGAGGAGGACACCGGCAAGTCGCTGCACGTCGGCGGCGCCACCGGCCGTATCCACGGCGCGTCCCACTCCCTGCTGGACTACAACCGCGCCGGCATCCCGCTCATCGAGATCGTCACCAAGCCCATCGAGGGCGCGGGCGAGCGGGCCCCCGAGGTCGCCAAGGCGTACGTCGCCGAGCTGCGCGAGGTCATCAAGGCGCTCGGCGTCTCCGAGGCCCGCATGGACAAGGGCCAGATGCGCTGCGACGTGAACCTGTCGCTGCGCCCGACCCCCGAGTCCGAGTTCGGCACCCGCTCGGAGACCAAGAACGTCAACTCCCTGCGCTCCGTCGAGCGCGCGGCCCGCTTCGAGATCCAGCGCCACGCGGCGGTGCTCTCGTCGGGCGGCACGATCGTGCAGGAGACCCGGCACTTCCACGAGGAGGACGGCTCCACCACGGCCGGCCGCATCAAGGACAACGCCGAGGACTACCGGTACTTCCCGGAGCCCGACCTGGTCCCCGTCGCCCCGGCCCGCGACTGGGTCGAGGAGCTGCGCGGTGGTCTGCCCGAGATGCCGCGCGTACGCCGCAACCGGCTCCGCGAGGAGTGGGGCGTCACCGAGCACGACATGCAGTCGATCCTCAACGCGGGCGCGGTGGACTCCATCGTCGCCACCATCGAGGCGGGTGCCGACTCGGCCGCCGCACGCAAGTGGTGGATGGGCGAGCTGGCCCGCAACGCCAACGAGCAGGGCGTCGTCGTCGACGAGCTGCCGATCACCCCGGTGCAGGTGGCCCGGGTCGCGGCACTGGTAGCGGACGGTTCGCTCAACGACAAGCTGGCCCGCAAGGTCCTCGAAGGCGTTCTCGCCGGCGAGGGCACCCCGGACGAGGTCGTCGAGAAGCGCGGCCTGAAGGTCGTCTCGGACGAGGGCGCGCTCGGCGCGGCCGTGGACGAGGCCATCGCGGGCAACGCGGCCATCGCGGACAAGATCCGCGGCGGCAAGATCGCCGCCGTCGGCGCGCTGGTCGGAGCGGTCATGAAGACCACCCGCGGCCAGGCCGACGCCGCGCGCGTCAAGGAGCTCATCCTGGAGCGCCTGGGCGTCTCCGAGTAACCCTCGGCACGCAGCACACGACGACGGCCCCGCCCCGGTCCCCCCGGCGCGGGGCCGTCGCCGTTCGGGACGCCCGGCGGGCCGGGTTCCGTCAGCGCTTGAGGACCGGGGCGGCGATGACGGCGCTGCCGGTGTCCTTGCAGCCCTCCTCCACCTTCAGCCGCAGGCGCAGGGCCCCCTTGATGTCCAGGGACTTGGTGACCGGCTTGCCCAGGTGGACGGCCTCGGAGAAGATCGCGGGCTTGTCGTCCACGGAGATGGTCACGCGGGCCTGCTCCATGGTCGAGCCGTCGTCGATGCCCGCGGTGAACTCCAGGGTGGACCAGGCGCGGTTGACGTCGTACTCGACCGTCGCACCGTAGTAGCAGCTGCCGATGAGGGCGGCCCCGTACTCCTTCGTGTTCAGCTTGGCCGAGCCCACGTCGAAGTGCCGGACCTGTCCGACGGACGACAGCACGGTGAGATCGGCCACGTCGCTGTCCTTGACCGAGCCCGGGCCGCCGGGGCTCGACGAGGCGTCAGGACCGGCGGAGCTCTCGGGAGTCGAACCGGAGGGCGTGGGGTCGGTGGACGTGCTCGCCGAGGCCGAGGCGGCGGCGGAGGGTGACGTCTGCGGCGCGCTCGCCCCGCCCGGCTTCCCGCTCGCCGCGGTGTTCTCCTTGTCCTTGTCGCCCAGGAGCCGTACGCCGACCACCGCGAGGCCGGCCAGCACCAGGACCGCGGCCACCGAGCCGATGATCAGGCCGGTCCGCCGCTTCTTCTTCGGGGGTGGGGGCGCCGGGGCGGGGGACGGGTTCAGGTTGTACGTGGGCCCGTACCCGGCGGGCACCGCGGAGGGGTCCGGCTGCGGGGCGGGGACGGGGGCGCTGGCCGGCGTGGGCGCGGGCGCCGGGGCGGTCGCCGGTTCCGTCCGCACGGGCTCGACCGGCCGGTCCGCCTCGACCGGCGCGGTCGGCTGCACGGTCGGGGTGTACGCCGGCGGTGGGGTCGACGGCTGCGGCGGGACCACGGCCGGTGCGGCCGCCGGCGGGGGTGGGGCGGCCGGCCTCGGCGGGGCCTGCTGCGCGGCCGGCTGCGAGGTCGCGGTGGTTGTGGACACCACCGCGTGGCGGACGTCCTTCATCCAGCCGGCCAGGCTCACCGGCCGCTTCCCCGGATCGGCCGCGTAGATCGCGGTGATCCGTGCCCGCTGCTCGGCGTCCAGCACGGCGATCTGCGGCAGCGCGGTCAGCGCCTGGGCCAGCTGCTCCGGCGTGGCGGGCGGGGACTGCCCGCTCAGCAGGAAGTACGCGATCGCCCCGAAGGCGTACCGGTCCGTGCCCGGGGTCCGCTTGCCGTCGAAGACCTCCGGCGCCGCGTAGCCCGGGGTGAACCAGACCTCGGCCGTCTGGTGGTCGGCGGTCAGCTTGCTCAGGCCGAAGTCCACCAGGGTGGCCTGCCCGTACGCGTCGACCATCACATTGCCGGGGGAGAGGTCGCCGTGGACGACCTGGCGCCCGGACGGGGTGGCCTTCCCCGAGTGCAGCCAGTCCAGTACGTCCGCCAGCTGCTCCAGCGTGCGCATCACCTCACGCCGCTCCGCTGCGGTGGCCAGGGTCCGCTCGGCCCGCCAGTCCCGCAGGTCGAGGCCGTCCACGTGGTTCATGACGAGGACGAGCGCGCGCCCGGTCAGGGTCGAGGACTCCCCGGGCCGGTGGATCGGCGGCCCCTCGAAGTGCTCGCGCACGCCCACGACACCGGGCCGGTGCACGAACCGCAGCAGCTCCGCCTGCTCGTTCCACTTCTGGCTGATCCGGTCGAAGATGTCCGGCGTGATGGTCGTCTTGGAGTCGAGCACCTTGACGACCACGGGCTCGGATCCACCGGCGAGTTCGATCTCCGCGAGATAGAGCACGGCCTCCCCGCCGCGCCCGATCGAGCGCAGCAGGCGGTACCGGTCGGCCGCCGAGTCCGGACCGATGTGCAGGTTCTGACTGGTCAATGTCCCTCACCTCAAGGTGCTTTGAGAGGGCATCAGCTTCCCGGGGGGAGACGTGCGTGGTCAATCGGAATGGGGAATCCCCGTGGGGGTTCGCTCTTTCCGTCCGCGAGCGCCGGGGAGCATCCGCGCCCGGACACGCCGCCGGGCGCCCGGCTCACGGAACCGCCCCGGGGGCGGTTCCGTTCGCCGGACGCCCGGTCGAAGGGGCGGCTCGGGTCAGCCGGTTGCCGACGCGTCCTCCGGAGCGCTGAAGAACGCCAGCCGGGCCGGCTTCGCCGGGAGGTAGACCTCCGGCAGGTCGATCTCCGGAAGGACGACCTCCGGTCCGAGCACGAAGCCGGTGCGCTCCATGCGGGCGATCGCCTTGGTGTTGCGGGCGTCCGGTTCGACGATCACGCGCCGCGCGGCCTGGTCGGAGAACACGAAGCCCATGAAGACGGCCATCAGGGCCCCGGTGAAGCCGCGCTCGGCCGTCCCCTTGGCCGGACCGACCAGCAGGTGCACGCCGACGTCCCCGGGCCGGACCTCGTAGCACTCGCTGACGCGGTCCTCGGCGCAGTCGTACGTCTGGAACAGCGCGACCTGCTCACCGTCGCGGCTGACCATGAAGGCGTGGTGGGTGGTGCGGCGGTCGATGTCCTCGTAGATCTCCTGGACCAGTTCGCGGCTGGCTTCGCCCATGCCCCAGAAGCGGGCCCGCTCCTGCGTGACCCAGCTGTGGATCAGCGCGGAGTCGGCGGCCGGGTCGACGGGCGTGAGGGTGACGGTCCCGAAGCCCTCCACGACCCGGGTGTGCACGGACTGTCCGGCGGAGGCGGCGGAGGTCATATCGATTCCTTGGCGAGACGGGACCAGTCGGTGACGACGGGGACGAGTTCGCACCGGGCCCACAGGGGCAGCTGGTCGCGGTGGTGGGGGGAGCCGGTGACACCGTCCGCGCCCAGCGGGACCGCCCAGAGGCTGTCCTCGCGGCGGGCGAGGTCCCATACGTAACGGGCGGCCGACGCGCGGGCGGTGAGGTCGGTGAAACCGGGGACGGTGGAGGTGGCGTTCACGCAGTCGTGGTCGCCGCCGAGACCGGGCCACTGCGTGGCCTCCGGGTCGGGCACGGCCTGCCAGGGGGTCAGGCGGTGCACCTCGGACCAGGGGGTGTCGGGGGTGCCGGCCGCGGCCGTCTCCTCCAGCGCGGCCCGGACGTGCGCCGCACGGTCGAGGCCGGGCACGAGGGAGGTGGTGAGCAGCCCTTCGAGGGCGTAGCCGACCTTCGGGACCAGGTACAGCCACGGGTGGAAGACGTCCGGGCCGGTGGGCGCGCCCCACAGCCCCTCGAAGACCGGGTCGGCGGCGAAGCGGCGTACGGTCGCGCTGCGGAACGCCGAGAAGACGGTGGCGTCGGTGCTGTCGGCCGCCATGTGCCGGTCCCAGGCCAGCAGCCGGGTACGCAGCGCCTGCGCCGCCGGGGTCAGGTCCTCGAAGCCGGGCAGCAGCGCGAGCAGGGGTGCGGCCGAGGCCAGGTGCGTGTCCCGGTGTACGTCGGCCATCGCCTTCGGGGACCAGTCCGCGGAGCCGCTGAGCAGCTCGCGGATGCGGTTGGCGCGGTGCGGGGGAGCGAACTCCACGCCGAGGGGGGAGGCGATCCCGCGCGCGTTGGCCATGACGGCGAAGCCCTGCACCGGCTCGGCGGGGGTCGGGGCCCAGCCCTGCCAGGCGTGCTGCGGGTCCCAGGCGGGCACGGGGCGCAGCCGGTTGGTGCGGTGGCGCAGCGGTACGGCGCCCGCGACGCGGTGCAGCAGCCCGCCCTCGGTGTCGGCGGCGTGGACGACGTTGACCGGCTCGGCCCAGTCGTCGAAGGCGCGGTCGATGTCGGCGACGGTGCGGGCGCGCAGGAGCGCGGGGAGGGCGGCGAAGCCGAGGTCCCGGCGGACCCGGGGCGGGTAGCGCAGGGAGAGGGTCTGGGCGCTGCCGTCGGCGTGCGCCTCGGCGTCGGCGTCGGCCCCGAGGTCGCCGTCCGCGTGGATGATCACGGGACCGCGGGGGGTCTCCAGGATCTCCACCTCGACGTCCTCGCCGCCGGAGACGGTGATGGTCTCGGTGTGGCGGGTGACGGGCTCCCAGGCGCCGTCCGCGCCGAGGGCCTCGACGGCGCCGTCGGCACTGCGGCGCAACTGCTCGACGTACAGGTCCTGGTAGTCGGACATCGCGTTGGTGATCGCCCAGGCGGCGGTGCCGGTGTGGCCGAAGTGGCCGAGGCCGGGAACACCGGGGACGGCGAGGCCGAGGACGTCGTAGTCCGGGCAGGCGAGACGTATCTGCTGGTAGACGCCCGGGTCCTCGATGAACCGGTGCGGGTCGCCCGCGATGATCGCCGAGCCGGAGGTGGTGCGGTCGCCCGGCACCAGCCAGCCGTTGCTGCCGGCGGTGCCGGGGCCGTCGGTGGCGAAGAGGGTGACCGCCTCGTCGCCGAGGGCGCGGGCGACGCGCTCGCGCCACAGCTTGGTGGCGAAGCCGGCGAACAGGATGTGCGTGGCGATCCAGATGGCGAGCGGCACCCACGGCTCCCAGGGGGAGGGGGTCAGGCCGGTGCGCGCGAAGCGCTCGTCGCGGGCGGCGCCGGCGGCGAGCCCGTCGTTGACGCCGTCCACGTACGCACCGACCCAGGCGGCGGTGGCCGGGTCGTCGGCCTCCATGGCCTCGTAGCAGCGGCGGGCGGTGTCGGCCAGCCGGGACTGGCGGGCGAAGCGGTCCCAGGTGACGGAGTCCGCACCGAGGAAGGAGGCACTGGAACCCTCGGCCCGGTGCCGTTCGACCTCCAGTTGCCAGGCGCGGTCGTAGGCGGTCACGCGGCCCTGGGCGTGGACGAGGCCGAGTTCGTCGGCGGCGCGGAGGTGGGGGATGCCCCACTGGTCGCGGTGGACACCGTAGGATTCCGGGGTCTCCACGCGGGGCTCACCCCGGTCCGTTCCGTCCGACCGGGCGTCGCCGCTCTCGCTGCTGGCACTGCTCACGCTGCTCACACTCTTCCCCGACGTGCGTTTAGGTTAGGCTGACCTAACTATAGGGGTGTCAGGGGAGGGGTGGGACATGGCTGTCAGCAAGGGCTGGGAGGGCGTGGTCCTCAAGCTCATGCGGGGCAAGGACTTCACGTTCACGGTCACGGGAGCGGAAGACCTTACGGAGGACTACCGCCGGGTGAGCTTCACGGACGGCGGGCTGCTGGCGGCCGCCGGCGAGTCGCTGCATCCGACGATGTGGGTGCGCGTCTGGTTCCAGGGTGCGGGCAAGCCGCACCAGCGGGCCTACACGCTCGTGGACCCGGACCCGCAAGCGGGCACCTTCAGCTTCGAGTTCGCCCTGCACGACGGCGTCGCCAGTGCCTGGGCGCGCGACGCCAAGCCCGGCGACACGGTCGACGCGACCGTCCAGGGCACCGGCTTCACCGCCCCGGAGCCCGCTCCGCAGCGGCTGCTCGTCATCGGGGACGCCGCGTCCCTGCCGGCGATCAACTCGCTGCTGGACACGTACCCGCAGACGCCGGCGACGATCTGGTTCGAGACGCAGCACGACTCGGACGCGCAGCTGCCGATGCGCGTGGAGCAGGGCCGGCACGACATCCGCCGGGTGCGGCGCGACGGCACGGCGCTGGCCGACCGGGTGCGGTCCGAACTCCCCGAACTGGTCGGGGACCCGGAGTCGGCGTACGTGTGGCTGGCGTGCGACACGGTGACGACGCGCGCCCTGACGGCGTACCTGCGCAAGGAACTCGCGCTGCCCAAGCACCGGGTGAACGCGCTGGGCTACTGGCGGCCGGGGGCCTGAGGGCGCGCCGATCCGACCGGTCGGCGGTCGCGGCCATTACCTCCGGGGTAATCGCCGTGGCCGACGGCCCTCGGCTACGTTCGCGGTCATCACCCACCCCGCCCGCAACGAGGGAGCCCCGTGATGCCCGCTTACGGATTCGCCCATCTCCGCAGCCGCCGCAATCACTCCGACGTCATCGAGTACCTGGAGCGCATCCAGGCGACCCTCGACCCCTTCGCGGGCCGCTTCGTCATCCACGGTCCGCCCGCCGAAGTCGTGGAGGGCGCGTGGCCCGGCAGCATGGTGCTGATCGAGTTCCCCGGCCTGGCCGAGGCCCGCGCCTGGTACGACTCTCCGGCCTACCGGGCCATCCTCCACCTGCGGACCGACCACATCGAGGGCGACCTCCTGCTGATCGAGGGCGTCGGGCCGGACTACCACCCGGCCGAACGGGCCCGCACGCTGCAGGCGGAAGCCGGCCGGGCGAGGCGTACTCCATGATCCGCCACGACCCCCTGATGTAATAATCATCAAACGAGTTCGTCTATTACCGACTCGGGGGGAAAGATGGCTTTCGCGCACACGGCCGAGGCCGCACGGGCATGGGTCCACGGTTGGACCCTTTCGCGCGGCGCAGCCGAACCGGTGCCCCGCGCCTGGGGTTTCACCATCGACGTCGGCCTGGCCGGACACGTCATGCGCCACGTCCTGCACTCCGCGGACGAGGTGACCGTCCGCCGGGTCACCGGGCACGCCAGCGCGCCCGGCGTCTGGCTGAAGGCACTCGTCCCGCCGGAGATCCTGGAAGCCTGGCTCGCCCCCGGCTGGCACCTCGCCGGCGGAGCCGGCTACCTGATGTCCGCCTCGCTGCCCGTCGCCCCCACCCGAGCCCGGCCCGGAGCACCCGACGGCTACCGTCTGGACACCTGGACCCGGGCCGGCGTCACCCGCGCCCTGGTGCGCACCGCCGACGGCGCTTTCGCCGCGCGCGGACAGGTCGCCGTCACCGGCCTCGGCGCCGTCGTCGACCAGGTGGAGACCGACCCGGCCCACCAGCGCCGCGGCCTGGGCCGCCTGGTGATGGCCAGGCTCACCGCAGCCGCGGCCGAGCAGGGCGCCACCGCAGGCGTGCTGGGCGCGACGCCGGACGGCCGGGCCCTGTACGAGACGATGGGTTGGCGCACACTGGCCCCGCTGACGGGCGCGGTACGGGGGCCGGACTCGTCCGACACCTGATCCCTGATCGCCGGCTTGATCGCCGGTCCTGATCGGCGATCAGGACCGGCCCGGCGGGATCCCGGCGGTCGCTCGGCGTGAGCGCGGCGGCCCGAGCCGGCTACTGGGCGGACACCTTGCAGGCGCTCACCGCGGTCCCGTTGGTCACACCGCCCTTGGTCAGTCCGCTCACGCACTGCTCGTGCTGACCGGAGTACCCGGCGGAACACGCCGCCCGGACGGACTCCGGGGCCTCGCCGCCCTGTAGTTCCCGCTCGACCTGGTTGATGCAGGCCGAGACGTCCGCGTGGGCGGCGGGGGCCGCGAAGGCCGCGCCACCGAGTACGAGGGTCAGGCCGCTGAGGACACCTGCGATACGGGTCGACGTGCGCATGGGACGCACCTGCTCTCCGGGATCGTCGCGCGGCCCGGGACCTTCAGGTGCCGGATCCGCGCACAACAGCGCCGAGCGCACACGGTCCGACCGCGGCCGCAGGGGCCGGGTCCCCGGGCCCGGACCGGCTCGGCAGGGAATCCCCTCCTTCGTCCGACGCTAGAGCAGCCCTCTGCCGCACGCACCCGCTGGAGCCGTTCTCCCAGCTCGGAGCCCTTCAGGCGCCGGTGGTGCCGTCGATCCCCTCGCGGAGGAAGTCGGCGTGCCCGTTGTGGCGGGCGTACTCGTGGATGAGGTGGAGCATCACCAGGCGCAGCGAGGCCTCCTCCTTCCAGCTCGGCACGTACGCGGTCACGTCCAGGGACTCGGCGGCGGCCTCGATGCGGCGGGCGTGTGCGACCTCGCCCTCCCAGGCCGCGAAGGCCTCGGCGCGGGTGCAGTCGGAGGCGTCGTAGGCCGCCTGGAAGTCGTGGGTGTCCGACCACAGGTGCGGGAGGTCCTGTCCGTCGACGACGCGGCGGAACCAGTGCCTCTCGACCTCGGCCATGTGCCGGACCAGCCCCAGCAGGGACAGGGTGGAGGGCGGCATCGAGGAGCGGCGCAGTTCCTCGTCGCCCAGGCCCTCGCACTTCAGGGCGAGAGTGGCCCGGTGGTAGTCGAGGAAGGTCCGGAGGGTCTCGCGTTCGTCGCCGGTCAGGGGCGGGCTGATGCGTTCCATGGTCACGATCCTGCCGGTTGCTGCGAGGCGGGGGAACCCGGCGGCGCGGACCGCTGCGCTACGAGGCGGCGGTCCACAGGTACGGCACCGTCACGCCCAACACCCCGAAGCCCAGGCGCTCCAGGATCGGACGGCTGTCGTCCGACGCGTCGACCTGGAGGTACGGGATGCCGAGCTCCGCCGCCACGCGGGCGCGGTGGGCCACCAGCAGCCGGTAGATGCCGCGGCCGCGCCACTGCGGGACCGTACCGCCGCCCCACAGGCCCGCGAAGGCCTTGCCCGGCCGCATCTCCATCCGGGCCGCGCTCACCGGGGTGTCGCCCGCCATCGCGAGCACAGCGGCGATGGTCTCCGGCTCCTCGCGCAACCTGCTGAGCAGCTGCTCCCGGATCCGCGGCCGCTCCGTCCCGAAGGCGCCCGCATGGACCTCCATCATCAGGTCGACGCCGGCCTCGTCCGTCACCACCCGCAGCGTGATGCCCTCCGGCGGCTCCACCGGCAGCTTCGCGAGCTCGGACGTCAGGCCCACCATCAGCGTCTCGGGCGGCTCCGGCACGAAGCCCGCCGCGCGCAGCCGGTCGCCGAGGTCCGCCGGCCGGTCGTGGCCGTACAGCTTCCACTCGAACTCCGGAGCGCCGCGCCCCTCGAAGAAGGCCACCTGCGCCGCAATCTCCGCGTCCGCCGTCTCCTCGTCGAGGTCCGACCACAGCACGCCGTTCCACCCGAGCCCGGACACCGAGTGCCGTACGACGGCTCCCGCGCGCTCCACGCTCGCGTGCGGGGCGTCCGCCTGTGCACCCTCGCGCACCTCGGCGTCGAAGTGGGCCCGCACCTTCATCAGTTCATCAAGATCGATCGTCATGGCCCCCAGCTCACCAGGGTCCGGGCGGTCACGACAACTGCATTAGCCTCACCTGCGTGAATCACGACTCCGCCATCTACACCGGTAAGGCCACCCCCGACGCCGCCGCCGACCGCGGCTGGCTCCTGGGCCACTTCAAGGACCCCTCCGATCCCCGCCACAGCGAGGACGTCGAGATCAAATGGGGTGTCCACCCCAAGGGCGACGAGCGGGAGCGGTGGGCGACCGCCGAGAAGCGCACCGCGCTGCTGGTGCTGATCAGCGGCCGCTTCCGGCTGGAGTTCCCGGGGCGTACCGTCGTCCTCGCCGAGCAGGGGGACTACGTGCTGTGGGGGCGCGGCGTCGACCACTCCTGGTACGCGGAGGAGGACGCCGTGGTCCTCACCGTCCGCTGGCCCTCGATCCCCGGCTACCGGGTGGACGAGCCCCAAGAGCAGTGGGAGGCCGCGCAGTCGGGTCGGCCGGCGCTGTGACAATGCACACGAATAGGGCCAACGATCACGAAACGCTGAGATCGTGGAGGGTGTAGACCATCTGGGCCGAACCCTCCCGGGGTGATCCCCCGGGCCCCTCGGCCGGGCCTTCACGCGTTCATGCGTTCTTTGCGGCGGGCTGACTCCCGGTAAAGATCCGAACCACCAGGGAGCACGTCCGTTGGCTGTAATCGCACGCTGGTGCATGCGCCACCGTCTCTTCGCCGTGCTCATCTGGCTGCTCGCACTCGGCGGGACCGCGGCTGCCGCAGTGACCGCCGGATCGGCGTTCTCCAACAACTACGAGGTCCCCGGCACCGAGTCCGGCCGGGCGAACGCCCTCCTGCGCGAGGGCTTCCACGGCCAGGGCGGCGACACCGACACCATCGTGTGGCGGGCCCCGGACCGGCAGAACGTGCGCACCCCGGACATCGAGCAGCGCATGACCCGGGCCCTCGACGCCGTCGCCGAACTCCCCGGCGTCGGATCGGTCGCCGGCCCCTACGGCCCGGGCCCCGAGAACGCCGCACGGATCAGTCCCGACGGGCGGACCGCCTACGCCGTGGTGACCTTCGACGAACAGGCGGACTCCGTACCCAAGGCGCAGGCCAGGGCGGTGGTCGACGCGGCGAAGAACGCCACCACCGAAGCCGGCGGACTCCAGGTCGAACTGGGCGGCCGGGCCATCCAGCTCACCGAGGCCCCCACCGCGCACCTCGCCGAGGTCATCGGCGTCGCCGTCGCGGCCCTGGTGCTCTTCCTCGCCTTCGGCTCGCTCGCCGCGAGCCTGCTGCCCATCGCGACCGCCCTGGTCAGCGTGGGCACCGCCTATTTCGGCATCACCCTCCTCGGCCACGCGATGCCGGTCGCCGACTTCGCCCCGATGCTCGGCACCCTCATCGGCCTCGGCGTGGGCATCGACTACGCGCTGTTCATCGTCACCCGGCACCGCAAGGGCCTGGCGCGCGGCAGCACCGTCCAGGAGGCGGCCGCGAACGCCGTCGCCACCACCGGCCGGGCCGTCGTCTTCGCCGGTGCGACCGTCTGCATCGCGCTTCTCGGCATGCTGGTGCTGCGGCTCAACTTCCTCAACGGCGTGGCGATAGCGGCCTCCGTGACGGTGGTCCTGACGGTCGCCGCCTCGGTCACCCTGCTGCCCGCCCTCCTCTCGTACATCGGCATGCGCGCCCTCTCGCGCCGCGAGCGCCGCAGGCTCGCCGCCGAGGGACCGCGGCCCGAGCACACCTCCGGATTCGCCGCCCGCTGGTCCTCCTTCGTCGAGCGGCACCCCAAGCTGCTGGGCGTGGTCGCCACCGCCGTCATGGTGGTGCTGGCCCTGCCCACCCTCTCCCTCCACCTGGGCACCTCCGACCAGGGCAACAATCCGGCCGGCTCCACCACCCGGCAGGCCTACGACCTGCTGGCGGAGGGATTCGGCCCCGGCACCAACGGCCCTCTCACCGTCGTGGCCCGGCTGGACGGCGCCGGCGACCGGCTCGCCGTGGACCGGCTGGCGCAGGCGCTGCGCAGTACCGAGGGCGTCGCCTCCACCGGGCCCGCGGTCCTCAACCGCAGCGGCGACACCGCCGTCTTCACCGTCGTACCCGACTCCGCACCGCAGTCCCGGGCCACGAGCGACCTCGTCGACACGCTCCGCCGGGACGTCATCCCCGGGGCCGGGCAGGGCAACTCCATGGAGGTCCACGTCGGCGGTGTGACGGCCGCCTACGACGACTTCGCCGAGGTCATCATCGGGAAGCTGCCGCTCTTCGTCGGCGTGGTCATCGCCCTCGGCTGCGTGCTCCTGCTGCTGGCCTTCCGGTCCATCGGCATCCCCCTCAAAGCGGCGGCCATGAACGTCGCCGCCGTCGCCTCCTCCTTCGGCGTCGTGGTCGCGGTCTTCCAGTGGGGCTGGGGCAGTGAGCTGCTGGGCCTGGGCAGCGCCGGCCCCATCGAACCCTTCCTGCCCGTGATCATGGTGTCCGTCCTGTTCGGACTGTCGATGGACTACCAGGTCTTCCTCGTCAGCCGGATGTACGAGGAGTGGCTGGCGACCGGTGACAACCGGCGGGCCGTGCGCGTGGGACTCGCCGAGACCAGCCGGGTCATCAACTCCGCCGCCGTCATCATGATCTCCGTCTTCCTGGCCTTCGTCCTGAGCGGCGACCGGATCATCGCGATGTTCGGCATCGCGCTCGCCGCGGCCGTGGCCCTCGACGCCTTCGTGCTGCGCACCCTCCTCGTCCCGGCCCTGATGCACATGCTCGGCGGGGCCAACTGGTGGCTGCCGGCCTGGCTCGACCGGCGCCTGCCCCGGATCAGCATCGAGCCTCCCGAACACCGCCCCCACGTGGCACTTCCGAGGCAGCGGCCCGCCGCGGACCCGGCCGCGAACCCGGCCGCGAACCCGGACGGCGCGGAACCCGCCACCGCCTCCCGCTGATCCGGCCACGGCCCCGCGGATTCTCAGAAAAATCTCAGACAGGGCGCCTACGGTGCCCCGCATGGACACCACGAAGACCCCCGCCCCGAACGCCGCCGAGGCGGACACCAACCCGGTCGACCTCGAAAAGGCCGAGACCCCCGCCCAGCCGGCCGAGGCCGAAGCAGACTCCGCGGTCACCGGCGAGGCCTCCGACACGGACCTGGACGACGACGAGGCGTTCGCCGACGACGAGGCCGAGGACGCCCCGCCGAGCCACGTCGGGTCCGCCGCCTTCGGGATCGTCGCCGCGGGTCTCGGCGTCGTCGCCCTCAGCGGCAGCTGGGTCGCGGGCATCGTGTCCGAGCGCGCCAGCGTCGCCGCCCGGCTGGAGCTGACCCAGGCCGCCGACGCCAACGCGCAGATCGCCGCCCAGTTCGTCGACCCGTGGCACACCACCGCGATGGTGAACGGCATCTTCTCCGCCCTCGCTCTGATCATCGCCACCTTCGTGCTGGCCCTGCCCGCCTTCAGCAGCCCCGAGCGCACCCTCCCCACCTGGGTGCGGGCCGTCTCCTGGGCGGGCGTCGGCCTCGGCGCCCTCGGCGTGCTGCTCTTCGGACTCATGTACTTCGACCTCCTCCTCGCCGTTCCCAAGGCAGCGGGCGCGGGCGTCTAGGCAGTGCCTTAGGTCCTCACGGACCGGTCCGGGGCTCCACGGCCCCGGACTAAGGCCCCCTGCCCCGGGCAGATGCGGCATGCGACCGATGTGCCGGCACCCGCTGGGGCGCGAATCTTGGATCACACCGAACGAGGTGCCCGAGACACGCGACCAGGGAGCACGAGATGTTCGAGTACGAGATCGTCACCGCCGTCCGCAGCGCCGACCTCATCCGCGAGGCGGCCGCATACCGAACGGCCCGGGCAGCACGCGAGGCGCACCGCGCCTCCTCACCGAACCAGGAACCGCGAAGGCCGGTGAGAGCGTTCCGGAGCCGGTTCACCCGCTCCGCGTGCTCCGCGCCGCGTACCGCCTGAACCAGCGCGTGAGGGGAAGCCCACCGGCGGCGAGTGCCGCCGGACAGGACGTCTGTGCGATGCTCGGCGGCGTGGAGACCAGATCTGTCAGCCCGGTGTTCGTCGGCCGAGCCGACGAACTGGCCGTACTCACCGACGCACTGACCCGCGCAGCGGGCCGGGAACCGCAGGCGATGCTCATCGGGGGAGAGGCCGGAGTCGGCAAGACCCGCCTCACCGAGGAGTTCCTCTGCGAGGCGGACCGCCGCGGCGCCGTCGTCGCGGTCGGAGGCTGTGTGGAGATCGGGGCGGAGGGGCTTCCCTTCGCCCCGTTCTCGACGGCCCTGCGCACCCTGCACCGGCTGCTGCCCCAGGAGCTGGCCACCGCCGCCGCCGGCCAGGAGGACGAACTCGCGCGGATCCTCCCCGAACTCGGCGACACCCCGCGCGGCCCGCACGACGAGGAGAGCACCGCACGCCTCTTCGAACTCACGGCCCGGATGCTGGAGCGCCTCGCCGCCGAACGCACCGTCGTCCTCGTCCTGGAGGACCTGCACTGGGCGGACACCTCCACCCGGCACCTGCTCTCCTACCTCTTCCGCACCCTCGTCAGCGGCCGGCTCGTCATCGTCGCCACCTACCGCGCGGACGATGTGCACCGGCGCCACCCACTGCGCCCGCTCCTCGCCGAACTCGACCGGCTCCGCACCGTCCAGCGCATCGAACTGTCCCGCTTCAACCGGGCCGAGGTGCGCCGCCAGCTCGCCGGCATCCTGGCGGCGCAGCCCGACGAGGAGTTCGTCGACTCCGTCTTCGACCGATCGGACGGCAACGCCTTCTTCGTCGAGGAACTCGTCGCCTCCAGGGCGAGCGGCTGCCGCACCGGACTCACCGAATCCCTGCGCGACCTCCTCCTCGTCCGCGTCGAGGTGCTCCCCGACGAGACCCAGAGCCTGGTGCGCATCGTCGCGGAGGGCGGCTCCACCGTGGAGTACCCGCTGCTGCGCGCCGTCGCCGGGCTCTCCGAGGACGAGCTGATCGAGGCGCTGCGGGCCGCGGTCGGGGCCAACATCCTGCTCGCCACCCCCGACGGCGACGGCTACCGCTTCCGGCACTCGCTGGTCCGCGAGGCCGTCAGCGACGACCTGCTGCCCGGCGAGCGGGCCCGCGTCAACCGCCGCTACGCCGAGGCCATGGAGGCCGACGGATCCCTGGTCCGCGCCGAGGAACGGGCCATCCGGCTGGCCAGCTACTGGTACCAGGCGAACGACCCCGCCAAGGCACTGCCCGCCGTGCTCGCCGCATCCGTCGCGGCCCGCCGCCGGCACGCCTACTCCGAGCAGCTGCGTCTGCTGGAACGGGGCCTGGACCTCTGGGACAGTGCCCCCCAGGAGGTCCGCGAGGCGCTCCGCCCGGCGGACTACACCGAGGTGTACCCTCCGTGCGGCTGCGACCCCGCCACCACCGCGCTCCAGCGTCTCGACCTGCTGGCCGAGGCGACCGTCGCGGCGCGCTACGGCGGCGAACGCGATCGCGCCCTGAAGATCACGAAGACGGCGCTGCGCCTACTGGAGGACGACCGCGACCCGCTGCGGGCCGCCTGGTTCTGGACCGAGCGATCCCGGCTCATCGCCGGCCTCGGGCGCGGCGACGGCTGGGAGGAGATCGCCAGGGCGCAGGACCTCGTCCGGGGGCTGCCCCCGTCCCAGGTGCACGCCGAGGTCCTGGTCAGGGCCGCGAGCTGGGGCATGCTCCACAAGCCGGGCCCCGGCAACCTCGCCGCCGCCGAACGGGCGGTCGAGTACGCGCGCATGGTCGGCGCGGAGGAGACCGAGCTCAATGCCCGCATCACGGTGGGCGCCCTGCTCACCGACTCCGGCGACGCCCCGGGCGGCCTCGCCGAGATGCGGGCGGTCGGGGAACGGGCCGCGGCACTCGGACTCACCATGCTGGCCGGTCGTGCTCATATCAATCTCACCTCTCAGTTGGAAAGCCTGGGCCGGTCCCGCGAAGCCGTGGAACTGGCCGAACAAGGGGTCGAACTGGTCCGCAGGTCCCGGCTCCTGGACAGCGAGGCCTGGGTCTGCGGGAACATGGCCGAGAGCCTGTACAGCCTCGGCCGCTGGGACGAGGCCGCCGAGGCGGCCCGGCGCACCCTGCTCGTCGGCCAGAGCGCCGCCCCGCGCGGCTCCGCCTCCGTACGGCTGGCCCACCTGGCCCTGGCGCGGGGCGAGTTGACCGAGGCGGCCCACCGGCTCGCCGCGGCCCACACCCACTTCGGCACCCACGAGACCCAGCCCCAGCACCGGATACCGCTGTACCGGCTCGCGATCGGAATCGCCGCGAGCGAGAGCCGGATCGCGGACGTCCGCACCGAGATGTCCGCGGCCGCCGCCTACGGATTCCCGCTCGGGCAGCACCGCTACGCCTGGCCGCTGCTGCTGGCCGCCGCCTCCGCCGAGGCGGACGCCCGGGGGCTGCCCGCCGCCGAGGACGGCCGCGACGCCGCCCTGACCGTGCTGCGCACCGCCGCCCGCTCCCTCGCCACCCCGGTCCCCGTGTGGACCGCCCACGCCGAGTACGTTCGGGCCGAACTGCTGCGGGCCGAGGCCCGGGACACCCTCGCCGACTGGGTCGCCGTGGAGAAGGCCGTCCGCCCGCTGGAGCGCCCGTACCTCCTGGCCAGGGCCTGCCACCGGCTTGCGGAAGCCCTGCTGGCCGCCGGTGACCGGGATCCCGCGGCCGCCCTGCTCCGCGAGGCCTACGCCACCGCCGAGCGGATCGGCGCACGCAGGCTGCGCGAGGACCTGGCCCTGCTGGCGCAGCGCGCCCGGCTCCCGCTGACCGCCGCCGCCCCGGCCGCCGGCCCGCCCGTCTCGGAGGCCGACCCGGTCGAGGCGCTCGGGCTCACCAGCCGCGAGCGGGACGTGCTGCGCCTGGTGGCGGCCGGCAGCACCAACCGGAAGATCGCCGAGGAGCTCTTCATCTCCCCGAAGACGGCGAGCGTGCACGTCTCGAACATCCTGGCGAAGCTGGGCGTCACCGGCCGCGGCGAGGCGGCCGCCCTCGCCCACCGGCTGCGGCTTTTCGCCGCGCCCTCCCCGGTCAGTCCCCGTCCGGAGGCTGCTCGTCGAGGCGTATGAGCACCTTGCCGGAGTCGAGGTCTATCGGACCCCGTCCCGGATCGTTGTCATTGACGTCGGTCCGGGACAGCTCCAGCCGCTTCTTCTCCTCGTCCGTGTTCCTGCGCCCCGGGTTGAACAGCTCCTCGATCATGTTGAACACCGCGCCCACCACACCCTTCGCCCCCTGCCGGGGACCTGCTGGTCACCGCACCGTCAGGGTCAGGACCCGGTCGTCGCCGGCCTCCGGTGACCCGCGTCCGTCCGTCTCGCTCGTGACCAGCAGCATGCGGTCCCCGCCCAGGGGCACCACCGTCCGCAGCCGGCCGTACTCACCCGTCAGGAAGGCCTCCGGCTCCGCCGCCAACTGCGCACCGGACAGGGGGATCCGCCACAGCCGCTGGCCCTTCAGCCCGGCCATCCAGACGGAACCCTCCGCCCAGGCGATCCCGCTCGGCGAGGCCTCGTCCGTCTTCCACACGGCCACCGGATCCCGGAAGCCGGGCCTGCCCGCCTTGCCCTCGGCCTCGGGCCAGCCGTAGTTGGCTCCGGGCTCGATCAGATTCAGCTCGTCCCAGGTGTTCTGGCCGAACTCGGCCGCCCACAGCCGTTTGTCCTTGTCCCAGGCCAGGCCCTGCACATTGCGGTGCCCGTAGGAGTAGACGACGGAGTCCGCCTCCGGATTGCCGTGCACCGGATCGCCGTCCGGGGTCATCCGCAGGATCTTGCCGCCCAGCGACTTCTTGTCCTGCGCGAGTCCCTTGTCCCCGGTCTCGCCCGTGCCGGCGTAGAGCATCTTGTCCGGGCCGAAGGCGATCCGGCCGCCGTTGTGGATGAGGCCCTTGGGAATGCCCCGGAACACCGTGTCCGGCGCGCCCAGTTGCTGTCCGGGAGGTCTCTGCTCGTCATAGCGCAGCCGGGCGATGCGGTTGTCGGACTCGGTCGTGAAGTACACGTACACCAGCCGGTCCGACGCGAACGAGGGCGACAGGGCGAGACCCATCAGCCCGCCCTCCCCGCCCGGGGCCACCCCCGGCACCTTGCCGATCTGCGTCACCTCGCCCGATCCCGCGGCGACCCTGCTGATCGTCCCCTTGTCCCGGGACGCGACGAGCAGGTCCCCGCCCGGCAGGGGCGCCACGCCCCACGGCGACTCCAGCCCCTTGGCGACCTCTCCGGTCACCGTCACCGTCCCCTTCGCCGGCGGGCCCGTGGCCTCCGGCGAGGCGGACGGTCCGCCCGAGGGGCCCGGTGACCCCGATCCGGCCGCCGCCTTACCCGGTGGGGAGTCGCCCGGCCGGGCGCCCGGGGCGCCCTCCGGCGCGCATCCCGCCGCCAGCAGTGCGCCGCAGCCGGCCAGTGCGAGCGCCGCCAGCATCCCCCGGCGCCGCCCGCCCGCGCCCGCCGACCCCGCCCGCCCGGGAGAATTTCCGTATCGCATCGCCCTGCTCCCTTCCGGTCCTCCGATCCTGCCCTTCATCTGTCTCAACAGCTCCGGCAGTTCGCGAAGTTCCACCACTCGTACACTCGATCGAGTGGTTGCGGACCCGGCCCTGCCCCGCCCCAAGGCCCCGCCCCCCACGGATCCGGCCCCGGATCCGGGTCAGTCCCAGGCTCCCACCTCGACCGGGAGCGTCGCGATCTCGGCCAGGTCCCCGGCCGACAGCCGCACCTCCGCCGCCCGCGCGTTCTCCGCCGCCCACGGCGCCCGGTCGGCCCCCGGCACCGGCACCACGTGCGGCCCCTGCGCCAGCACCCACGCCAGCGCCACCTGCGCGACCGTGACCTCCGGGCCGTGCCGCCGCGCCACCCGCCGCAGCCCCGCCAGCAGCACCTGGTTCGACGCCATCGCCTCCGCCGTGAACCGCGGATGCCGGGCCCGCACGTCCTGCGGCTCGAAGCCCTCGCCCGGCGTGAGGGTCCCCGTGAGGAACCCGCTGCCCAGCGGCATCGCCGCCAGGAACCCCACCCCGCGCGCCGCGCACCACGGCAGCAGCTGCCAGGCCGCCTCCGGCGACCACACCGACAACTCCGCCTGCACCGCGCTCACCGGGAAGACCTGCTGCAGCCGCTCCAGGTGCCGCAGCGTCGTCCGGTACCCCCGGTCCCCGCTGCGCCCCGCCCCCGGCCCGGCCCCGGCACCGAGCGCGCAGAAGCCGAGCGCCCGCACCTTGCCGGCGCCCACCAGCTCCGCCATGGCGCCCCAGGTCTCCTCCACGGGCACGTCCGGATCCACCCGGTGCAACTGGTAGAGGTCTATGACGTCGGTCCGCAGCCGCCGCAGCGAGGCGTCGCAGGCCCGCCGCAGATAGCCGGGCCGGCCGTCCGCGACCACGTGCTGGTCACCCGCCCGCAGTCCCACCTTGGCCGAGACGAACGCCTCGGAGCGCCGTTCCAGCAGCACCCGCCCGAGGAGCAGCTCATTGGTGAAAGGCCCGTACACATCGGCCGTGTCCAGCAGGTTCGACCCCAGGTCCAGCGCCGTGTGCACGGCGGCCAGCGACTCGTGCCCCCGCCGCCGCGAAGGCGCGTACGCCCAGCTCATCGGCATACAGCCGAGGCCGATGGCGCCCACGGTCAGCGCTCCCGCCCCGATCGACCTGCGCTCCACCTCTGCGTCCCCCTCCGGCTCCGGCCCTCAAACTAACGGCTTGATCCGGATGGCTTGGCATAGCCTCGTGATCATGACTGCAATGACCCCGGATGTCTGGCTTCCGTTCCCCGCCGAGGAGATCGAGGGCCTGCCCGACTGCTTCCGGTACCGCCTCTGGGACGGCGAGGACGCCTTCCCGGCCGATCCGGCCGACTGCGTCTTCTACGTGGCCCCCTACATGAAGTCCCCCGAGGTCACCGTGCGCCCGCTGGCGGCGATGGCGGCCGTCCAGGTCGTCCAGACGCTGACCGCCGGAATCGACCACGTGCTGGGCGGCCTCGGCGACCTGCGCCCCGGCGTACGGCTGTGCAACGCCGCGGGCGTCCACACGGCCAGCACCGCCGAGCTCGCCCTCGCACTGACCCTCGCCTCGCTGCGCGGCATCCCCGGCATGGTCCGCGGCCAGGACCGCGAGGAGTGGCGCTCCGGGTTCTACGACGCACTCGCCGACAAGTCGGTTCTGATCATCGGCTACGGATCGATCGGCTCGGCCATCGAGGACCGGCTCGTGGCCTTCGAGTGCGGGCCGGTCGCCCGGGTGGCGCGTACGGCGCGGACCGGCCCCCGCGGGCCCGTGCACGCCCTGGCCGACCTGCCGCGGCTCCTGCCGTCGGCCGACGTGGTGATCCTCGTGACCCCGCTGAACGAGGCCACCCGGGGCCTGGCCGGCGCCGACTTCCTCGGCCGGATGAAGGACGGCGCCCTGCTGGTGAACGTGTCGCGCGGTCCCGTGGTCGACACCAAGTCGCTGCTGGCGGAAGTGGAGTCGGGCCGGCTGCGGGCGGCGCTCGACGTCACCGACCCGGAACCGCTGCCCGCCGGCCACCCGCTCTGGCATGCTCCGAATGTCCTGATCACGCCTCATGTCGGCGGCAGCAGCTCGGCGTTCGAGCCGAGGGCCAAGCGGCTGCTGGCCCGCCAGCTCACCCGGTTCGCCGCGGGAGAGCCGGTGGAGCACCTGGTGTTGATCACGGAGTGACGGGCGGTGCGCACGCTCCGCAGTCACTCGAATGCGTTGGGTGTGCTCAACTCCCCGAACGGTAACGGAGAGTAGAGGGACTATGTCCCTGAGTGACGAAAGTGGTGTATCGTCCGGAAGAAGGGGCTGCGCCACGAACGTCTGGCGCTGGGGAGTGATCGGACACTTTGGGGGGCGACGGGCGATGCACGGCCAATGGACGAAGGATCCGACGCGGCACAGCCGCCGGAGGCGACGCTGTCGAGAATGGGCTGCACCGGAACCAGCCGGCGAGGGGGACCGGTGAGCAGCCCGGGGACGGCGCTGCTGAACCGGCCGTCCGTCTCCGGCGGAGGCAAGGGCCTGGCGATGCAGCTGCTCCTCGCGGTGGTCAGCGGCGGGTACGCCGTCGGCGCCGCCCTCAACTGGGGCTCGGAGGAAGTCGCCGAGATCATGGGCGACTTCGGGCTCAGCGCGGCCGGCCTGCTCGCCGCGATCTCCTGCTACACCTACGCGAGGGCGATCGACAGCCGCGAACGCCCCGCCTGGCTGCTCTTCGCCTTCTCCTCGCTCATGGGCGCCGGCGGCAACGCGGTCTGGGGCTGGTACGAGGTGATCCTCGGCCAGGAGGTGCCCAAACCCTCCCTCGCCGACTTCGCCTTCCTCTGCTTCGCCCCGCCCGCCATCGTGGGCCTGCTCGTCCTCGCCAAGCGCCCCGTCACCCGCGCCGGCTGGGTGTGCCTCGGACTCGACTCCTGGCTCATCGGCGGCTCCCTGCTCACCCTCTCCTGGAGCCTGGCCCTGGCCCACGCGGCGCGGACCGCCCAGTCCGGCGCCCCCGGCAGCGTCCCGCGCGCCGCCCTCTCCCTCGCCTATCCGCTCCTGGACATCGCGCTCGTCTCGATGGTCCTGGTCCTGCACTTCCGGCGCAGCGAGACCAACCGCTCCGCCGTCAACACCGCCATCGCGGCCCTCGCCCTGACCGTGCTCAGCGACGCCCTGTTCACCTCGCCCCTGCTCAGCGCCGAGTACCAGTCCGGACAACTGCTCGACGCGGGCTGGTTCGCGGGCTCGCTGCTGCTCGCGTACGCGCCCTGGGGCGCCCGGCGCCTCCACCCGGGCCCGGAGCCGGCCGGGCGTCCGCGCGCGGACCGGGCGCACAGCCGCCCGATCACCGGCTCGCTGCCCGCCCTCACCCCGTACCTCGCGGCGGCCGTGTGCACCCTCGGCATCCTGTACAACGTCGTCGACGGCCGGAAGGTGGACCGGATGGTCGTCTTCACCGGTTGCACGGTCGTGCTCGCCCTCGTCATCCGCCAGGGCATCATGCTGCTCGACAACATCGCCCTCACCCAGGAACTGGCCCAGAAGGAGAACCACTTCCGTTCCCTGGTCCAGGGCTCCAGCGACGTCATCATGATCGCCGCGCCCACCGGGACCCTGCGCTACGTCAGCCCCGCCGCCGCCGGGGTCTACGGCCGCGAGGCGGAGGAGCTGGTCGGCACCGAGCTCGCCACCCTGATCCACCCCGACGACCTCGGCCGGGTGGTCCACGAGGTGCGCCGCTTCCTCGCCGCACCGCCCACCGAGGAGCCCACCACCCGCATCGAGTGCCGCTTCAAGTCCGGCGGCGGCGAATGGCTCAATGTGGAGTCCACCGTCAACCGGCACCAGGGCGGGCTCATCCTCAACAGCCGGGACGTCACCGAGCGGGTCCGGCTCCAGGCCCAGCTCCAGCACAGCGCGGAGCACGATCCGCTGACCGACCTGCCGAACCGGGCCCTGTTCACCCGGCGCGTGCGCCAGGCCCTGACCGGCCGGCGGGCGGGCGACCACAGCACCGCCGTGCTCTTCATCGACCTCGACGGCTTCAAAGCGGTCAACGACACCATCGGCCACCAGGCCGGTGACGAGCTGCTCGTCGAGGCCGCGCGCAGGCTCCAGGACTCGGTCCGGGCCGGGGACACCGCCGCCCGCCTCGGCGGCGACGAGTTCGCCGCGCTGATCCTGGGCGACGGCAGCCGCGACCCCAGCGCCCGCGAGTACCAGGTGCGCGAGATCGCCGACCGGCTGCGCACGACCCTCTCCCAGCCGTACCGGATCGGCGGCAGCGAGGTACGGGTCGCCGCGAGCATCGGCGTGGCCTTCGCCGACCCCGGCATCACCCCTTCGGACCTGATGCGCAACGCGGACCTCGCGATGTACCGGGCCAAGGCGGGCGGCAAGGACCGCGTCGAGATGTACGCCCCCCAGATGCAGGCCGAGGTGGTGCGCAAGGCCGAGCTGGCGGGCCGGCTTCGGACCGCACTGCACGAGGGGGAGTTCGCCCTGCTGCACCAGCCCGTGGTCTCGCTGGCCACCGGCGAGGTGTCGGCCGTCGCCGCGCAGGCCCGCTGGTGCTCCGCGCAGGGGATCCTCTTCACCCCGGCGGAGTTCCTGCGGGTCGCCGAGTACAGCGAGGGGGGAGCGGGCGGTCCGGGCTCCGCGACCGGCTCCGTGGGACCCGGCCACGACGCCGCGCGCACCGCCGAGCTGGGGCGCTGGCTGCTGGAGGAGGCCGTCGAGCAGGCCGCCGACCGGCACCGGGCCGGGCACGACGTACCCGTGGCCGTACGGATGACCGCGCAGCGGCTCCTGGACCGGTCCATGCCGCTCGGCTCCGTGGAGGCACTGCTGACCCGGCACGGACTGCCCTCCGGTGCCCTCGTCCTGGAACTCGCCGTGTCGGACCCCAGAGTGCCCTTCGACGACCTGGAGCGCCGCCTGACGGCCCTGCACCGGCTCGGGGTGGGTATCTCCCTGGACGGCTTCGGCAGCGGCTACGCGGCCATCAGCGCCCTGCGCCGCCTCCCCGTGGACATGCTCAAGCTGGACAGGGGCCTGGTCGAGGGGGTGGTCGAGTCCGCCCGCCTGCACAAGATCACCGCCGGTCTCTTGCGGATCGCAAACGACCTGGGCATGCGGTCGGTCGCGGACGGGGTGGACCTGCCCGAGCAGGTCCTGGCGCTGCGCGCGATGGGGTGCACGCACGGCCAGGGAATGGCCTTTTCCGGACCGCTCGACGAGTACAGGCTGCGGCGTGCGCTGGTGCGCGGTACGTTCCCAGTACCGGGCGGAGCGGCCCAACCAGCACTGGCCGGCGGTTCCCCCGGGGGCTCGATGGCGATGCACAGAGGCTCACATAATGAGACGCCCGTCCCACCTACTTGACATCACCCTCCCGCCAGAGGGAGGGTCAGTGCCATGCGCACCCGAATTCTCGTACTTGGAAAGCGCGTCGGCTGAAGCTGGGACCTGCATGTCCCCGCTCAACACCCCCGACGCGCTCCCCTCGCTTGCCTCCTGGCACGAGGGGTTTTTTGTTGCACTGGCACAGAGTCGAATCCGCGTAAAACCCTCAGCTTCGAGAAGAGAATGCCGATGACCGAGCAGGCCACCGGGGCCCACCATCCGCAGCCGCGGCCCCGTTCCGGCGGACAGCAGTCCGCCGCAGTTGAGCACGTCACGGGTGCGCAGTCCCTCATCCGCTCTCTCGAAGAGGTGGGGTGCGACACCGTCTTCGGTATTCCGGGCGGCGCCATCCTCCCCGCGTACGACCCGATGATGGACTCCAAGAAGGTCCGTCACATCCTGGTCCGCCACGAGCAGGGGGCCGGCCACGCCGCCACCGGCTACGCGCAGGCCACCGGCAAGGTCGGCGTCTGTATGGCCACCTCGGGCCCGGGCGCCACCAACCTCGTCACCCCGATCGCCGACGCGCACATGGACTCCGTCCCGCTCGTCGCGATCACCGGTCAGGTCTCCTCCAAGGCGATCGGCACCGACGCCTTCCAGGAGGCGGACATCGTCGGCATCACGATGCCGATCACCAAGCACAACTTCCTGGTCACCAGGGCCGAGGACATCCCGCGGACGATCGCCGAGGCCTTCCACATCGCGGCCACCGGCCGCCCCGGCCCGGTCCTGGTCGACATCGCCAAGGACGCCCTGCAGGCGAAGACCACCTTCTCGTGGCCGCCCGCCCAGGACCTCCCCGGTTACCGCCCGGTCACCAAGCCGCACGCCAAGCAGATCCGCGAGGCCGCCAAGCTGATCTGCCAGGCCAAGCGCCCGGTCCTGTACGTCGGCGGCGGTGTCATGAAGTCCGGCGCGACCGCCGAGCTGAAGGTCCTCGCCGAGCTGACCGGCGTCCCGGTCTGCACCACTCTGATGGCGCTGGGCTCCTTCCCGGACAGCCACCCGCTGCACGTCGGCATGCCGGGCATGCACGGCAGCGTCACCGGCGTCACCGCGCTGCAGAAGTCGGACCTGCTGATCGCGCTCGGCACCCGCTTCGACGACCGCGTCACCGGCAAGCTGGACAGCTTCGCCCCCTTCGCCAAGATCATCCACGCGGACATCGACCCGGCCGAGATCGGCAAGAACCGCGCGGTCGACGTCCCGATCGTCGGTGACGCCCGCGAGGTCATCGCCGACCTGATCCAGGCCGTCCAGGCCGAGCACACCGAGGGCAACGCCGGCGACTACACCGCCTGGTGGAACGACCTCAGCCGCTGGCGCGACACGTACCCGCTGGGCTACGACCTGCCCACCGACGGCAGCCTCTCGCCCCAGCAGGTCATCGAGCGGATCGGCGCGCTCGCGCCGAAGAGCACGATCTTCGCGGCCGGTGTCGGCCAGCACCAGATGTGGGCCTCGCACTTCGTCAAGTACGAGGAGCCCCGCACCTGGCTGAACTCCGGCGGCGCCGGAACCATGGGCTACGCGGTCCCGGCCGCGATGGGCGCCAAGGTCGGCATGCCCGAGCGCACGGTCTGGGCGATCGACGGCGACGGCTGCTTCCAGATGACCAATCAGGAACTGGTCACCTGCGCGCTGAACAACATCCCGATCAAGGTCGCGATCATCAACAACGGCGCGCTGGGGATGGTCCGCCAGTGGCAGACCCTGTTCTACAACCAGCGGTACTCCAACACCGTCCTGCACGCCGACGAGACCGGTCACGACACGGTCGGCTCCCAGCTCGGCGAGTCCGTCGCACCCCGCAAGGGCACCCGCGTCCCGGACTTCGTCAAGCTGTCGGAGGCCATGGGCTGCGTGGCGCTGCGCTGCGAGGACCCGGCCGACCTGGACAAGGTCATCGCCGAGGCCAACGCGATCAACGACCGCACCGTCGTGATCGACTTCATCGTCCACGAGGACGCCATGGTGTGGCCGATGGTCGCCGCCGGCACCTCCAACGACGAGGTCATGGCAGCCAGGGGCGTCCGTCCCGACTTCGGCGACAACGAAGACGACTGAGCCGAGAGAGCCCGAGAGAGAGAACGCCCCACATGTCCAAGCACACGCTCTCCGTCCTGGTCGAGAACACGCCCGGCATCCTCGCCCGGATCGCCGCGCTGTTCTCCCGCCGCGGGTTCAACATCGACTCCCTCGCGGTCGGTGTCACCGAGCACCCCGACATCTCCCGCATCACCATCGTCGTCAACGTCGAGGACCTCCCGCTGGAGCAGGTGACCAAGCAGCTGAACAAGCTGGTCAACGTGCTCAAGATCGTCGAGCTGGAGTCCCACAACGCCATCGAGCGCGAGCTCGTCCTGGTGAAGGTCCGCGCCGACAACGAGACGCGCTCGCAGATCGTCGAGATCGTCCAGCTGTTCCGCGCCAAGACCGTCGACGTCTCCCCGGAGGCCGTCACCATCGAGGCCACCGGCGGTTCCGACAAGCTCGGCGCGATGCTCAAGATGCTGGAGCCCTTCGGCATCAAGGAGCTCGTGCAGTCCGGCACGATCGCCATAGGGCGCGGCGGCCGGTCCATCACGGACCGCAGCCTGCGCGCGCTCGACCGCAGCGCCTGACCCGGCCGGCACGGCGGCGGCACGAGCCGCGGCAGACACGCTCGGCCCGCATAGCGAGACCGACAAACTCAGATTCCGTTCCCCGCCGTACGGTGGGAGCAACACCAGCGCACCAAGGAGATATCCCAGTGGCCGAGCTGTTCTACGAGAACGACGCCGACCTGTCCATCATCCAGGGCCGCAAGGTCGCGGTCATCGGTTACGGCAGCCAGGGCCACGCCCACGCGCTGTCGCTCCGTGACTCCGGCGTCGACGTCGTCGTCGGCCTGAAGGAGGGCTCGAAGTCCAAGGCCAAGGCCGAGGAGCAGGGCCTGAAGGTCGTCCCCGTGGCCGAGGCCGCCGCCTGGGCGAACGTCATCATGATCCTCACCCCGGACCCGCTGCAGGCCGAGATCTACGAGGAGTCCATCAAGGAGCACCTCGAGGAGGGCGACGCGCTCTTCTTCGGCCACGGCTTCAACGTCCGCTACGGCTTCATCAAGCCCCCGGCCAACGTGGACGTCGCCCTGGTCGCCCCCAAGGGCCCGGGCCACCTGGTCCGCCGCCAGTACGAGGAAGGCCGCGGCGTGCCCTGCATCGCCGCCGTCGAGCAGGACTTCTCGGGCAACGCCTTCGCCCTCGCGCTCTCGTACGCGGCCGGCATCGGCGGCACCCGCGCCGGCGTCATCAAGACCACCTTCACCGAGGAGACCGAGACCGACCTCTTCGGTGAGCAGGCCGTCCTCTGCGGTGGCGCCTCCGCCCTGGTCAAGGCCGGTTTCGAGACCCTGACCGAGGCCGGCTACCAGCCGGAGATCGCGTACTTCGAGTGCCTGCACGAGCTGAAGCTCATCGTGGACCTCATGTACGAGGGCGGCCTGGAGAAGATGCGCTGGTCCGTCTCCGAGACCGCCGAGTGGGGCGACTACATCACCGGCCCCCGCATCATCACCGACGCCACCAAGGCCGAGATGAAGAAGGTCCTCGCGGAGATCCAGAGCGGCGAGTTCGCCAACACCTGGATGGCCGAGTACAAGGCCGGTCTGCCGAAGTACAACGAGTACAAGAAGGCCGACGAGGAGCACCTGCTGGAGACCACCGGCAAGAAGCTCCGCAAGCTGATGAGCTGGGTCGACAACGACGAGAGCTGAGCCCGTGACGGCGCGGCCGGGACACCTGGGGTCCCGGCCCCGCCGTGCATCACCGCACCTCCCCGGCCGACCGGCCGGACGGGGTTTCGGGACCCGGGAATCCGGCCCCCAGGGGCACGGGTTGTCCACCCCGGCCAACCACGGACGGGTGATCCTTCCGTACAGGCGGAAATCCGGCCCGTCAGCGCCACTACACTGCTCAACACATACGCGTCAGGCCCACAGTGTCGTGCGTCTTCCACGCGGCTACCCCCTCCACCGCCTGCGGCCGTCGGGACGGCCGTCCGCACTGGACTTGTGAGGACCCACGTGAGCTCGAAACCTGTCGTACTCATCGCCGAAGAGCTGTCGCCCGCCACCGTGGAGGCGCTCGGCCCGGACTTCGAGATCCGCCACTGCAACGGCGCCGACCGCGCCGAGCTGCTGCCCGCGATCGTCGACGTCGACGCGATCCTCGTCCGCTCCGCCACCAAGGTCGACGCCGAGGCCATCGCCGCGGCCAAGAAGCTGCGGGTCGTCGCGCGTGCCGGTGTCGGTCTGGACAACGTGGACGTCTCCGCCGCCACCAAGGCCGGCGTGATGGTCGTCAACGCGCCGACCTCGAACATCGTGACCGCGGCCGAGCTCGCCTGCGGCCTGCTCGTCGCCACCGCCCGCAACATCCCGCAGGCCAACACCGCCCTGAAGAACGGTGAGTGGAAGCGGAACAAGTACACGGGCGTCGAGCTCAGCGAGAAGACCCTCGGCGTCGTCGGCCTCGGCCGCATCGGCGTCCTGGTCGCCCAGCGCATGTCGGCCTTCGGCATGAAGGTCGTCGCCTACGACCCCTACGTACAGCCCGCGCGCGCCGCCCAGATGGGCGTCAAGATGCTGGCGCTGGACGAGCTCCTGGAGGTCGCCGACTTCATCACCGTGCACCTGCCCAAGACCCCCGAGACCCTCGGTCTCATCGGGGACGAGGCCCTGCACAAGGTGAAGCCGTCCGTCCGCATCGTCAACGCCGCCCGCGGCGGGATCGTGGACGAGGCCGCGCTGTACACGGCCATCAAGGAGGGCCGCGTCGCCGGCGCCGGTCTCGACGTGTACGCGAAGGAGCCCTGCACCGACTCCCCGCTCTTCGAGCTCGACCAGGTCGTCTGCACCCCGCACCTCGGCGCGTCCACGGACGAGGCCCAGGAGAAGGCCGGTGTCTCGGTCGCCAAGTCGGTGCGCCTCGCGCTCGCCGGTGAGCTCGTACCGGACGCGGTCAACGTCCAGGGCGGCGTCATCGCCGAGGACGTCCGTCCCGGTCTGCCGCTCGCCGAGAAGCTCGGCCGCATCTTCACCGCCCTCGCGGGCGAGGTCGCGGTCCGCCTCGACGTCGAGGTCTGCGGCGAGATCACCCAGCACGACGTCAAGGTGCTGGAACTCTCCGCCCTCAAGGGTGTCTTCGAGGACGTCGTCGACGAGACGGTCTCCTACGTCAACGCGCCGCTGTTCGCGCAGGAGCGCGGCGTCGAGGTCCGTCTGACCACCAGCTCGGAGTCCCCGGACCACCGCAACGTGGTGACCGTGCGCGGCACCCTGTCGGACGGTCAGGAAGTGGCGGTCTCCGGTACCCTCGCGGGCCCGAAGCACCTCCAGAAGATCGTCGGCATCGGTGAGTACGACGTGGACCTGGCGCTCGCCGACCACATGGTCGTCCTGCGCTACACCGACCGCCCCGGCGTGGTCGGCACCGTCGGCCGCGTCCTCGGCGAGGGCGGTCTGAACATCGCGGGCATGCAGGTCGCCCGTGCGCAGGCGCACGGCGAGGCGCTCGCCGTCCTCACCGTGGACGCCGCGGTACCGGCGGACGTCCTCGCCGACATCGCCTCCGAGATCGGCGCCGCCTCGGCGCGCACGGTCAGCCTCGCCTGACCCGTATGACATGACGAAGGGCCCGGGGGACTCCCCCGGGCCCTTTCACGTTCCCTGCCGTCCCGGTCAGTTGTACGTCGGCACCGGCACGTCGTCCTGCTCCGCCTCGGCCTGCTCCGCCGCGGGCGGGGCGGGAGCTTCGATACCCCGCATCAGGGCCGCGGCGAGCACGGCCGCCCCGAGCAGCAGCGCCGCGCCGCCCCAGGCCGCGTACTGCATTCCGTGGACGAAGGCCTCCCGGGCCAGGGCCAGGACCTGCTCGCCGGCCGGTCCGCCGAGGTGGTGGGCGGTGGCGACGGCCCCGCCGAGGGTCTCCCGCACGGCGGGCCCGGAGTCCGCCAGATCGCTGCGGTAGACCGCGGTGCCCAGGCTGCCGAGGACCGCCATGCCCAGGGCGCCGCCGAATTCCGTTCCGGTCTCGAGCAGGGAGGCGGCGGAGCCGGCCTTCTCGGCGGGCGCCGAGGCGAGCGCCATGTCCGCGACCAGGGACAGCACGGTGACGATGCCCGAGGCCAGCACCCCGGCGCCGGTCAGGATCAGCCACAGCGAGTCGGTGTCCACCAGGCTGATCAGGACGAACCCGGTGGCGGCGAGGACGAACCCGCCGGCGATCACGTGGGCCCGGTCCACCTTCTGGGCGAGGGCGGCGGAGACCGGGGCCGCGGCGCCGATGACGACCGAGGGGGCGAGGCTCCACAGGGCGGCTTCCAGGGTGCCCATGCCGAGCACCGACTGGAGGTACTGGGTGGTGAAGTAGGCGGAGCCCATCATGGCGAAGGCGGCGACGGTGTTCAGCCCGATGCCCGCCCCGAAGCCGCGGCCCTGGAAGAGGGCCCGGGGGATCATGGCGTCGTCGCGGGTGCGCTGGCGGCGGACGAAGACGCAGGTGAAGGCCAGGCCGACGGCGAGGCAGCCCGCGTAGAGGGGCTCGAAGCCCTCGGCGGCGATCTCCTTGAGCCCGTAGACGACGGGCAGCACCGCGGCCATGGACAGCGGGACGCTCAGCAGGTCGAAGCGGCCGGGGGCCGGGTCCTTGAACTCCGGTACCAGGACCGGGACCAGGAGCAGCAGGAGCAGCATCGCCGGCACGTTGATGAGGAAGACGGAGCCCCAGTAGAAGTGGTTCAGCATCACCCCGCTGAGCACCGAGCCGAGGGCGATGCCGCCGGTCATGGCCCCGGACCAGATGGCGATGGCCTGCCCGCGCTGCCTGTCGTCCTGGAAGAGGTTCCGTACGAGGGCCAGCGTGGAGGGCATCAGGGTGGCGCCGCCGATGCCGAGCAGCACGCGGGCCGCGATGAGCATCTCGGCGCTGGTGGCGCAGGCGGCGCCGATCGAGGCGAGGCCGAAGGCGGTCGCGCCGATCAGCAGCAGCTTGCGGCGGCCGATCCGGTCGCCGAGCGAGCCCATCGTGATCAGAAGGCCGGAGAGGGCGAAGGCGTAGCTGTCGAAGATCCAGAGCTGCTGGGTGGAGCTCGGGTCCAGCTGGTCGGTGATGGCCGGGATGGCGAAGTAGAGGACGGAGACGTCCATCGAGACCAGGAGGAGGGGCAGCAGGAGGACGGTGAAGGCGGTCCATTCGCGGCGTCCGGCATGTCGCGCTGTGGCGGCGGGAGTTGTCATGAGCAGAAACATACAGACGTCTTAAACGCTTGTCTATGACGCATGTATGGAACTGTTGTCTGGGACGGTTGTCTTGCTACCGTGGCGGCATGGGACATCGCGAAGATCTGCTCGAAGGCGCCAAGAAGTGCCTGGTCGAGAAGGGGTTCGTGCGCACGACCGCGCGCGACATCGTCAGCGCCTCGGGGACCAACCTGGCGTCCATCGGCTACCACTACGGCTCGAAGGACGCCCTCCTCACCGAGGCGTTCATCGGACTCATGGAGGAGTGGGGCGCGGTCTTCCAGTCCGGCCTCGACGGTGAGGGCGGGTCGCTGGAGCGCTTCCGGGCCCTGTGGGAGGGCGTACTGGCGCAGCACGAGAAGTCGGGCCCGGTCTGGGCGGCCAGCCTGGAAGTGGCGCTCGGCAGGGACCAGCGGCCGGAGTTGCGCGCCATGCTCGCGGCCTCGCAGGCCGAGGGGCGCCGCGGCCTGATCTCCATGCTGACCGGGACCCCCGAGGATCAGCTCGACGACCGGGACGTGCGCACGCTGGGCACCTTCTACCAGGCGCTGCTGAACGGCCTGATGATCCAGTGGTTGTTCGACCCGGAGTCGGCGGCCACGGCGGAGGAGTTCACCGAGGGCATGCGGCGTGCGGCGGAGGCGATGATCCGGCCCTGACCCGGCCCTGATCCGGCGCTTGCCCCCGCCCGATCGAACAGGACGCCCCCTGAAGGGGGTTGCCGGACGGGGCGTCCTACGTCAGGCGCGCGGCCTTGAGGGCCATGTGGAGCAGCAGGCGGTCCTCACCCTCGTCGAGGTCGAGGCCGGTCAACTGCTCCACCCGGCCCAGGCGGTAGTAGAGGGTCTGGCGGTGGATGCCCAGGGCGGCCGCCGCGCGGCCCGCCTGGCCGGCGCAGTCCAGGAAGACCTCGGCGGTACGGGCGAGTTCGCGGTTGGCCGGGGTCAACAGGGTGCGCGCCGAGGGGTCGTCCACCGGGTCGGCGGCGAGGCTCGCCAGCATCCGGTACGGGCCGATCGCCGACCACTGGGCGACCGGGCCGAGCCGGGGCTGCGCCGCGGCCGCCCGGGCGGCCGCGACAGCCTGCTCCCAGGCGGCGGGCAGCTCCGCGAGACCCCGCACCGGGTCGGCGACGCCGGCGGTCACCCCCCGAGCCGTGGACGTGGCCGCGGTGACGGCGGTGGCCCCGGCGCCCCCGTCCGCGCCCTTTGCGCCCGCGCCCTTCCCGTCCGTTCCCGTCGCCTCGGCCGCGCGCGGCAGCAGCCGGGCCACCGCCGCCAGGGCCGGAGTCAGCGCGTCCGTCGAGCGCAGCCGGAGCAGTACCGCCAGAGCCGGTTCGCCCGCGGTGTCCGGCCCGGACCCCGCTCCCGTACCCGTACCCGGAACGGCGGAGCCCGGCCCGGAGCCGACGCGCCGCGGGACGACGCACACCGCCGCCGCACCCGGAACCGAGGCCGGCGCCTCCCCGGGCCACGGCGTCACGCAGACCGCCGCGTGCAGCCCGTCCCCGCCGGCGCCGAGCGCCACCCGGAGCGCAGCCACCGCCATGTCCTGCTGCCAGCCCCGGCCCGCGGTGAGCACCGCCAGGAACTCCCGCGACAGGTCCGCCCCGGCCCTCGCCTCCTCGGCGAGCAGTACCCCGATCCGCTGGGCCACCTCCATGGCCGCGTCCAGCGCCGCCGGCCCGGGCCCGGGCAGGCCGGGCTCCTGGTCCAGGAGCCACACGTAGCCCTGCACGATGCCCCGGTACCGCACCGGCAGGCAGATCCGCCCCCGGAACACGCCCGCCTCGGGCGCCGCAGGGATCCGGACGGGTCCGGTGGCGCGGGCGATGCCGAAGCCCTCGAACCAGGACCGGACGTCCGCCGTGGACTGCCGCGTCAGGATCGAGCGGGTCCGCACCGGGTCCATCGCGAGATCGTCGTCGCTGTCGTGGGCGCCGAAGGCGATCAGCCGGAAATCCCGGTTTTCCAGGGTCGCCGGGGCGCCGAGCAGCGCGGAGATCTCGTCCACCAGGTCCTGGTAATCGCCCTTCACTCCGACATTCTCCCACCCCGACAGCGGCCCTTCAGACAGATGTATGAGATCCGGGACACGGATGCGTGACAGCTGTCGATGGCAGAGGATCAAAGCGATCCTTAGGTTTCACGGTGGTTTTACTTGCGCTTTTCTTCTGCCACCCGCTGGAGGTGCCCCCGTGCTGGGTCCCGTGATCCTCGCCGCTTCGCGCAGCGACAAGATGCGTCGTATCGTCTCTGCCGCCCCGGTGACCAAGCCCGTGGTGAACCGGTTCATCCCCGGCGAGACCGTCGACCAGGTCATCCCGATCGTCGAGGAGCTCACGCAGGCCGGCCTGGAGGTCACCCTCGACGTCGTCGGCGAGGACATCACCGAGGTGGAGCAGTCCCACGCCGCCCGGGACGCCTACCTCCAGCTCATCGAGCGCCTCGCGGAGCTCGGCCTCGGCGAGAAGGCCGAGATGTCCGTCAAGCTGTCGATGTTCGGCCAGGCGCTGGAGGGCGGCCACGAGCTCGCCCTCGCCAACGTCCGCCCGGTCGTCGAGGCCGCCGCCGCCATCGGCACCACCGTGACGCTCGATGCCGAGGACCACACCACCCTCGACTCGATGTTCGCCATCCACGAGGAGCTGCGCCGCGACTTCCCGCAGACCGGCTGCGTGATCCAGGCGTACCTTTTCCGTACGGAGGCCGACGCCCGCCGCCTCGCCGCCGCCGGCAGCCGCGTCCGCATCGTGAAGGGCGCCTACAAGGAGCCCGCCGAGGTCGCCTACCAGGACAAGGCGGAGATCGACAAGGCGTACGTCCGGATCCTGAAGATCCTGATGGACGGCGAGGGCTACCCGATGATCGGGTCGCACGACCCGCGCCTGATCGCCATCGGCCAGGAGCTCGCCCGCAAGGCCGGGCGCAAGCTGGACGAGTACGAATTCCAGATGCTGTACGGGATCCGCAGCGAGGAGCACCTGCGGCTCGCCGCCGAGGGCCACCGGATGCGCGTCTACACCGCGTACGGAACGGACTGGTACGGCTACTTCATGCGCCGCCTCGCGGAGAAGCCGGCCAACCTGCTCTTCTTCGTCCGCTCGATGATCACCAAGAACTAGCCAAGAACTAGGTCAAGGAGTTACCAGCCCCATGGATGCTGTGACCCAGGTCCCCGCTCCGGTCAACGAGCCGGTCCACTCGTACGCCCCCGGCACCCCGGAGCGCACGCGCCTCGAAGAGCAGCTCAAGCAGCTGTCCGAGAACCCGATCGACCTCCCGATGACGATCAACGGCGTCAAGCGGATGGGCGGCGGCGAGCGCTTCGACGTGGTCCAGCCGCACGACCACAAGTCCGTGCTCGGCACCTACGCCAACGCCACCGAGGCCGACGCGCAGGAGGCGATCGACGCCGCCCTGGCCGCCGCCCCGGCCTGGCGCTCGATGTCCTTCGACGACCGCGCCGCGATCATCCTGCGCGCCGCCGAGCTGCTGTCCGGCCCGTGGCGCGAGAAGCTCGCCGCCTCCACCATGCTGGGCCAGTCGAAGACCGCGCAGCAGGCCGAGATCGACACGCCGTGCGAGCTCGTCGACTTCTGGCGCTTCAACGTCCACTTCGCCCGCCAGATCCTGGCCGAGCAGCCGGTCGCGAACTCCGCCGGCGTGTGGAACCGCAGCGACCACCGTCCGCTCGAGGGCTTCGTCTACGCGATCACGCCGTTCAACTTCACGGCCATCGCGGGCAACCTGCCGACCGCCCCCGCCCTCATGGGCAACGTGGTCCTGTGGAAGCCGTCCCCGACGCAGACCCACTCCGCGATCCTCCTCATGGAGCTCCTGGAGGAGGCCGGCCTGCCCAAGGGCGTCATCAACCTGGTGACCGGCGACGGCATCGCGGTGTCGGAGGTGGCCCTGAACCACCCCGAGCTGGCCGGCATCCACTTCACCGGCTCGACCAAGACCTTCCAGTACCTGTGGAAGACGGTCGGCAACAACATCGAGAAGTACAAGTCCTACCCGCGCCTGGTCGGTGAGACCGGCGGCAAGGACTTCGTCGTCGCGCACCCGTCCGCCGACCGCGCCGTCCTGAAGACCGCCCTGACCCGCGGTTCCTTCGAGTTCCAGGGCCAGAAGTGCTCGGCGTCCTCGCGCGCCTACATCCCGGCCTCGATCTGGAACGACGGCTTCAAGGAGGCCTTCGCGGCCGAGGTCGACGGCATCACCATGGGTGACGTCCGCAACCTGACCAACTTCATCGGCGCCGTCATCGACGAGCGGTCGTTCGCCAAGAACAAGGCCGCCATCGACCGTGCGATCGCCGACCCGACCTGCGAGATCATCGCCGGTGGCCGCTACGACGACTCGGAGGGCTACTTCGTCCGCCCGACCGTCATCGCGTGCACCGACCCGGAGAACGAGGTCTTCACGACCGAGTACTTCGGCCCGATCCTCGCCGTGCACGTCTACGAGGACGCCGACTTCGACGCCATGCTCGCGCAGATGGAGTCCGTCTCGGCGTACGCCCTGACCGGCTCGATCATCGCCGCCGACCGCTACGCGGCCGCGGACGCGATGGAGAAGCTCCGCTTCGCGGCGGGCAACTTCTACATCAACGACAAGTCCACGGGCGCCGTCGTCGGCCAGCAGCCCTTCGGTGGCGGCCGCGCCTCGGGCACGAACGACAAGGCGGGCGCCGCGAGCAACCTCATGCGGTGGACCTCCACCCGCTCCATCAAGGAGACGCTGGTCGCGCCGACCGACTACGCGTACCCCCACATGGGCTGATCCGGCCCCGCAGAACCCCGCCCCCGTTCCGGTACCCCCAAGTCCGGAGCGGGGGCGGTCTCCATTTCCCGGGCGCTCGCCCCCGGCCCGGGCCGGCCTAGACCTCCACGATGACCTGCTCCAGGGACTTGCGGACGAGGTCCGGGACCTCGCAGTCGTCCGCGGGGTAGCCCACCGGGATGACCGCGAAGGCCTTCTCGTTCTCCGGGCGCTTCAGGACGTGGCTGAGGAAGCGCATGGGGCTGGGGGTGTGGATCAGCGCCGCCAGGCCGGACAGGTGGAGGGCGGACAGGAGCATGCCGACCGCGATGCCGACCGACTCGTCCACGTAGTAGTGCTTGCGCTTCGTGCCGTCCGGGCCGAGCCAGTAGCGCTGCTGGAAGACCACGATCAGCGCCGGCGCGTCCGTCAGGTGGGTCTTCACGGCGTCCGTGCCGATGGGGCGCAGGGCGGCCAGCCATTCGTCGCCGAGCCGGCCGTCGTAGGACAGCTGCTCCTCCTGTTCGGCGGCCGCGCGAATCTGCCGGCGCACGGCGGGGTCCTTGACCAGGACGAAGGTCCACGGCTGCTGGTGCGCCCCGGAGGGGGCGGTCGCCGCACAGGCGATTGCGTCACGGACCACCTGCTCCGGCACCGGGTCGGGAGAGAAGTGCCGTACGGTCCGCCGCTCGTCCATCCGCGCCCGCAACTCGGCGGCGCGCGCGAGGGATTCACCGCTCGCCATCCGCTCGGGCCGGTAGGGGGCGGGACGGTACGGCTGGCCGTGGATCGGGGTCCACTGCTGGGTATGGGGCGACATGGGGCGAGTCTGCCGAGGCATTGGTCCGGACCGCCAGGGCCGCATCGGCCGATTTCCGGCCGGTGGACGGTGCCCGGCGTCCGCAATGCGGTCCTTGGTACGGTCGCGGGACGAGCGACCGGGACGCGGACCCCCGCACCGGGTACACCGACTGGCTGGAGCCGCGATGGACGTGCGCGTCGCACACACCTCTGAGCTGACCGGCGGGGAACTGCGCGAGGTCCGGGCCCTGCTCGACGCGGCCTTCGACGGGGACTTCGCCGACGAGGACTTCGAGCACGCCCTCGGCGGGATGCACACCCTCGTCCGGGACCCGGCCGGGGACCTCGTCGCGCACGGCAGCGTGGTCATGCGGCGGGTCGTGCACCGGGGCCGGGCCCTGCGCACCGGGTACGTCGAGGCCGTGGCCGTACGGGCCGACGCACGGCGCCGCGGTCTCGGCGGGCAGGTCATGGCCCGGCTGGAGCAGGTCGTCGCAGGGGCGTACGTGCTCGGTGCGCTGTCGGCCTCCGAGGACGGGGCCGCGCTGTACCTGGGCCGCGGCTGGCAGGTGTGGGGCGGGCGGATCGGCGTGCTCGCGCCGGACGGGCCCGTCCCGCTCCCCGAGGAGGAGGGCTCCACGTACGTGTGGGCGCCGCCCGGCGAGGTCCTGCCGGACCCGGCCGGGCGGCTCGACTTCGACTGGCGGGACGGGGACGTCCTGTAGCCGCGGCCGCTACGAGCCTGACCGAGACGACCGCTACGAGCCCGAGACGCTGGGCGCGCCCGACTCGATGTGGCCCGTGTAACGGCGCGACCAGGTGCCGTCGGAGTCCGCCAGGATCGTGAAGTCGTACCAGCCGTTGCTGTAGGCCACGGCGTTGAAGTAGTCCTCGCGCGAGGAGTTCGCCGGGACCGTGTAGGTCCATGGACCGTCCGTGCGGTAGGCGTTCGAGCGGATCGTGAAGGTGACGGGGGAGCCGGAGGCGTTCTTCATCCTGAAGTAGACCGCCGCCTTGCCGGTGCCCGGCTCGATCGCGAAGCGGGCCGCCACCTCGATGTCCTTGCCCGGCTTCGAGGCGTCGCCGATGAAGCGGCGCAGGAAGCGGTTCGGCCCGTGCATGGAGATGTCGTACTTGCCCGAGCCGTGGCCGAGACCGATGTTGAAGTAGTCGCTGCCGGTCCCGCCCGGGTCGACCGTGTACTGCCAGGCCGCCGTGTCCCGGTGCTGGTGCGGGTGGATCGAGAAGTGGGCCGCCTGCTTGGCCTCGGCGCCCTGGTTGGTCATCGAGAACCAGGCCAGGATCTTGCCGGCCGCCCCGAACTCGAAGCGGTCCAGGTTGCCGTTCACCTGGTACGGCAGGGCCCGTGCCGGGCGGGTGCCGGGCTCCTGAGCCGGGAGGGCGTTGTCCTGCGGGGCCGGATTGGGGAGCGGGCCGCAGGTCGCCTGGCCGATCACCTTGGCGGTGGAGGGAAGGCCCGCGGGGACGCCGTAGACCGGGTGCGCGAAGTCGAAGACGCCGGTCAGGTCGCCGACCACCCTGCGGCGCCAGGCGCTGATGTTCGGGCAGGTGGCGGGGGTGCCGAGGGCGGCCGTCCACTTCTCCATGAACCGCAGGACCGAGGTGTGGTCGAAGACCTCGGAGCTCACCCAGCCGCCGCGGGTCCACGGGGACATCACGATCATCGGGACGCGGAAGCCGAGCCCGATCGGGGTGCCGTCGATGTACTCGCCGGGGGTGCCGGGCGGCGCCACCGGCGGCGGGACGTGGTCGAAGAAGCCGTCGTTCTCGTCGTAGTTGAGGAACAGGACGGTGGAGTCGAAGACCTCCGGGTTCGCGGCCAGCGCCCGGTGGACCAGGTCCACGAAGTGCGCGCCGTCGCCGGGCGGGGCGTACGGGTGCTCCGAGAAGGCCTCGTTGGCCACGACCCAGGACACCTGGGGGAGTGTGCCCGCGAGGACGTCGGCGCGTATCGCGGCCGCGATGTCGTCCGGGGTGGAGCCGGTGACCCGGGGGACCGAACCCATGCCGCGGTCCCACAGCGGGTTGCCGGGGGCCGCGTCCGTGAACTTCTTGAAGTAGGCGAGCCCGTTGTCCCCGTAGTTGTCCTGCGCGTTCTGGTAGACCTTCCAGGTCATCCCGGCCCGCTGGAGGGCCTCCGCGTAGGTCTCCCAGGTCAGCCCGGACTCGTCGCCGCCGTCCTTGCTGGATGCGTCGATCTTGCCGCTCCACAGGAAGGTGCGGTTCGGGCCGGTCGCGCTGAGCGTGGAACAGAAGTACGCGTCGCAGATCGTGTAGTTGTCGGCGAGGCCGTAGTGGAAGGGGATGTCTTCCCGGTCCAGGTGCCCGAGGGTGCGGGTGTTGCCGACGCCGAGCACCCAGTTGTCCATGCGGCCCTTGTTCCAGGCGGCGTGCTGCGAGGTCCAGCTGTGCGGGAGGTCGCCGTTGCACTGGGCCAGCGTCTCGCCGTCCACCCCGCCCGCCGGCGGGGTGTCGGACAGCTTCCACGGGTACTGTCGGCCGCCCCAGTTGGGCTGGTTGAACATGCCCCAGCCACCCGGGATGTTGCCGGCGGCGCGGTCGCCGAACCCGCGGACGCCCTTCAGCCTGCCGAAGTAGTGGTCGAAGCTGCGGTTCTCCTGCATCAGGATCACCACGTGCTTCACATCGGTGATGGTGCCGGTCGCGGCGGCCGCGGCCGCCGTCGTCGGCGTGACCGCGGGCAGGGTGGCGCCCGCCACGAGCCCGGCGCCGATTCCCACGAAACCTCTGCGGCTGATCGGTGTCACTGGCCTCTCGCCTCCCACTCAAGTGCCCCGCTGGCACAACGACGGCAAGAGTGGCGGCGCCGGGCTCAAAGGTCTACATCCGTGCGGTAAGAGTTCGGTGAACATAAGGGTGGCTGGAATCAGTTGTCGATCCGGACCAGCATCTTGCCCAGGTTCTCCCCCCGGAGCATGCCCAGAAAGGCCTCCACCGTCCGGTCGAAACCCTGGACAACGGTGGTGTCGGTGCCGATCCGGCCGCTGCGCAGATGGGGTACGAGGAACTCCTCCAGCTCCTCCTGCAGATTGGTGTGATTGCGAACCAATACCCCCTCCAGGCGCAGCGACTTGTGTACGACCTCGAAGAGGTTGCGCGGCGCGGCGGGCGAGCGGTCCCCGTTGTACATGGATATCGCGCCGACCCAGGCGATCCGCCCGTACTCGCGCAGCGCGTCGATCGCCCCCTCCAAATGGTCCCCGCCGACGTTGTCCACGTAGACGTCGATGCCGTCCGGGGCGGCCTGCGCGAGCTGCTCGCCGACCGGGCCGTCGTGGTAGTCGAAGGCCGCGTCGAAGCCGAGTACGTCGGTGAGGTGGCGGACCTTGGCCGCCGATCCGGCGCTGCCGACGATCCGCCGGGCGCCCAGCAGCCGGGCGATGTGGCCGGTGGCCGTACCGACCCCGCCCGCGGCGGCGGAGACGAAGAGGTCCTCGCCGCTCCGCAGGGCGGCGGTCCGGGTGAGGGCGGCGTACGCGGTCAGCCCGGTGCCGCCGAGGTGGGACAGGTACGCCTCCAGCGGGACGCCGTCGTGGCCGCGCAGCCGGCGCGTCCCGTCCACGCCCGGGGTGACCAGGGCGTGGGTCCGCCAGCCCGCACGGTGGAAGACGAGGTCGCCCTCGCGCAGCCCCGGGTCGCGGGAGGCGAGCACCCGGCCCACCGCGCGTCCCTCCAGCGGGGCGTCGAGCGCGAAGCCGCCCTCGCCGCCGTCCATCAGGCCGCGGTGGTACGGGTCCACCGAGAGCAGCAGGTTCTCCACGAGCGCGGTGCCGGGCCCCGGCTCCGGGACCGGGGCGGTGACGTGGGCGAAGTCCGCGGCGGTGGGGAAGCCGCAGGGGCGGGCGATCTGGTGGACGAAGTGAGCGGTGTGCGTGGTCATGGGGCCGACGCTAGGAAGGAATGGGCGGCCCGGGCAGGGGGTTGCGTTCATGGAAGCCGTCCATCCATGAACACCGCTCATAGAACGAGGTGGAAGCGCGCATGGCGCGAAGCGCGGCCGACCTGCTGCCCCAGGAGCTGCGGATCCTGGTCGCCGTCGCGGACAGCGGCGGCTTTTCCGCCGCCGCCGTCGCGCTCGGCCTCACCCAGTCGGCCGTCTCGCACTCGGTCCGCGCGAGCGAGGCCAAGGTCGGCGCGGTGCTCTTCGAGCGCGGCCGCGGCGGCGCCACGCCCACCCCGGCGGGGGAGCGGGCGGCCGCCCTCGGCCGCCGCATCCTGCGGCTGTACGAGGTCCTGGGCGCGGAGGCGCGCGGCGCGGGCCGCGGCACGGTGGAGGGGGTGCTGCGGATCGCCGCCTTCCGCAGTGCGGCCCTGCATCTGCTGCCGCCCGCCCTGGAACGGCTCGCGGTCCGCCATCCGGGCATCCGCCCCGAGGTCCGCGTGGTGCGCGAGATCGGCGCCGGCGCGGCCGGGGAAGTGGCGGGGGGCCGCGCCGACCTGGGCATCGCCACGCTGGGCGGCTCGCAGGACACGCCGCCCGGCCTGCTGACCGGGGTGCTCGCGCAGGAGGCGTACCACCTGGTCCACCCGGCCGGGCACCCGGATCCGAGGGGTCTGCCGCTGATGGACTGGGACGAGAACTGCGGGTCGTACACGCGCTCCTGGTGGCGGGCCCAGGACTGGATCCCGCGGGCCACGGTGAAGGCGGAGGACGATGCGATGGTGCTGACCATGGTCGGCCGCGGGCTCGGCATGGCGATCATGCCCGAGCTGTCGCTGAGGGAGGCCACCGAGGCGGTGGACATCACCGGTCTGGGCCCCGGGGGGCCGGTGAGACAGGTGGGATACGTCACTACGGCGGAAGCGGCTTCAACTCTCGTCGTAAGGGCTCTGATCAGGGAACTTCGCTCCGAGAAGGCGTGAAACGGACCCTTGGGGCGGAGCCTTACGTGGGGCCTCGCGTCTCAGATAGTAGGAAGCCCGAGTAATTGCCGAGACATACAACGGGACCTGCCCTAGCTTTGTAGAAGCCGAACGTCTCGCCGATCCGGCGAATGGCGGTCGAGAGCGCGCGCCCCTGGCAGGCAACCCCTGCGGCGCACTGCTCCCCGCCTCTTCCGGCGCCTTGAAGGAACCCCTCATCCGTGGCATCGCCACGCCGTGATCTCAAGGAGTCGATCACCATGACCACTTCCACCGCCACCCGCCGCGTCCGCCACAGCTCCGCCTCGGCCGACGACCGCAAGAACGCCGCCGCCGCCCTCCAGCGGGCCCTCGACCGCCGTGACAACGGCGGCTCCACCGGCCACTGACCCACCCGCATCGCCCGGGGCGTTCTGCGTCCACCCCGATCCACCGCGACCTACCTTGGTCCACATGGTGGACGCAGAATGCCCGAGGGCTGGGACACGGAGTACGGTTCCGTCATGTCGACCAGCATCAATCTCGCAGTGATCCCCGGTGATGGCATCGGCCAGGAAGTCGTGGCTCAGGGACTCAAGGTCCTTACCGCGGTCCTGCCCCAGGATGTGAAGCTGGAGACCAAGCAGTACGACCTCGGGGCCCAGCGCTGGCACCGCACCGGTGAAACCCTCCCGGACGCCGAGCTCGAAGCACTCAAGCACCACGACGCGATCCTGCTCGGCGCCATCGGCGACCCCTCGGTCCCGTCCGGCGTGCTGGAGCGCGGCCTGCTGCTGAAGCTCCGCTTCGCCTTCGACCACTTCATCAACCTGCGCCCGTCGAAGCTCTTCCCCAACACGGCCACCCCGCTCGCCGGCCGTCCGGAGATCGACTTCGTCGTGGTCCGCGAGGGCACCGAGGGTCCCTACACCGGCAACGGCGGCAGCCTGCGCACCGGCACCCCCGCCGAGGTGGCCACCGAGGTCAGCATCAACACCGCGTACGGCGTCGAGCGCGTCGTCCGCGACGCGTACGAGCGGGCGAACGCCCGCCCCCGCAAGAAGCTGACGCTGGTCCACAAGAACAACGTCCTCGTGTACGCCGGCCACATGTGGAAGAACATCTTCGACAAGGTCGGCCAGGAGTACCCCGAGGTCACCACCGACTACCTGCACGTCGACGCCGCGACGATCTTCTTCGTCACCCAGCCCGAGCGCTTCGACGTCATCGTCACGGACAACCTCTTCGGTGACATCCTCACCGACCTGGCCGCCGCCGTGACCGGCGGAATCGGCCTCGCCGCCTCCGGGAACATCAACCCGACCGGCGCCTTCCCGTCCATGTTCGAGCCCGTCCACGGCTCGGCCCCGGACATCGCCGGCACCGGCAAGGCCGACCCGACCGCGACGATCCTCTCCGTCGCCCTCCTGCTGCGCCACCTCGGCCACGAGGCCGAGGCCGCCCGCATCGAGGACGCGGTCACCGCCGACCTCGCGGAGCGTGACGGAACCTTCCGCTCCACCGACGCGATCGGCGACGCCCTCGCCGCGCGAGTAGCCGGCTGACCCGGCAGCTCCATCTCAGGAAGCCGCCGGGTCACAATGGGACCCGGCGGCTTTTCCTGTGCGGCCCCGGGTGCCACCATCTCCCCTGGGCCGCTCTCCCCGCTTCTCCGAAGCCTGCCCGCGCGCGATAATCGAACGCGAGGCCGCGGAATGCGGGGAAGCTCGGACGTCCTAGTACGCCGTGAGCGCGGTCCGCCATACACAACCGGTGAAGGACAAGCACTCATGACGACGCCCACGATCGAGCTCAAGCCCTCCTCGAACCCGCTGTCCGATGCGGAGCGCGAGGCGATCCTGGCCAGCCCCGGCTTCGGCCGCCACTTCACCGACCACATGGTGACGATCAAGTGGACCGAGGGTCGCGGCTGGCACGATGCCGAGCTGGTCCCGTACGCGCCGCTCGCCATCGACCCGGCGAACATGACGCTGCACTACGCGCAGACGATCTTCGAGGGCCTCAAGGCCTACCGCCAGCCCGACGGCACCGTGGCCACCTTCCGCCCCGAGGCCAACGCCGCGCGCTTCCAGTCCTCCGCCCGCCGCATGGCGATGCCGGAGCTGCCGACCGAGCTCTTCATCGAGGCCTGCGACGCGCTGATCAAGCAGGACCGCGCCTGGGTGCCGGACTCCGGCGAGGCCTCCCTCTACCTGCGGCCCTTCATGTTCGCCTCCGAGGTCGGCCTCGGCGTCCGGCCGGCGAACGAGTTCCTCTTCATCGTCATCGCCTCGCCCGCCGGCGCGTACTTCCCCGGTGGCGTCAAGCCCGTCTCCGTCTGGCTCTCCGAGGACTACGTCCGCGCGGTCAAGGGCGGCACCGGCGCGGCCAAGACCGGCGGCAACTACGCGGCCTCGCTCGTCGCACAGGCCCAGGCCGCCTCGCACGGCTGCGACCAGGTGGTCTGGCTCGACGCCGTCGAGCACCGCTGGATCGAGGAGATGGGCGGGATGAACCTGTACTTCGTGTACGGCGACCGCATCGTCACCCCGGAGCTCACCGGCTCGCTCCTTCCCGGCATCACCCGCGACTCCCTCCTCACCATCGCCCGCGACCTCGGCTACACCGCCGAGGAGGGCCGCCTGACCACCGAGGACTGGCAGCGCGACAACGCCAACGGCACCCTCACCGAGGTGTTCGCCTGCGGCACCGCCGCCGTCATCACCCCGGTCGGCTCGGTCAAGTCCGAGCGCGCCAACTGGACCCAGGGCGACGGCGAGCCGGGCCAGGTCACCATGCGCCTGCGCAAGGCGCTGCTGGAGCTCCAGACCGGCCACAGCGCCGACCCCCACGGCTGGATGCACCCGCTGGGCTAGGCCCGGCGAGCCGTACGCAGTAGGCCCGCGCCCCGGACATCCGGGGCGCGGGCCTGCGTACGTACGGGGCCGCTCAGGCGTTCGCCGGCTCCTCGGCGGGGAGCACCGGGACCGGGGCGGGGGAGCGGCGCGCGGTGAGCCCGGCGTACGCGAGCCCTCCCGTCAGGCCGGAGAGCACGAAGGAGCAGTCCACGCCGCCGGTGAGGGCGAGCAGCGGGCCCTCGTAGAAGGGGGTGGTCACGGCGAGCAGGCCGACGCCCGCGCCGATCGCCCAGGAGGCGGTTGCCGCGACGTTCCAGCCGGAGCGGTACCAGTAGATCCCGCCCACCGAGCGGCGGTTGAAGACCTGGAGCGCGTCGGCGTCGTAGCGCCCGCGGCAGCGCACGTACCCGATCAGGGTGATCACGGCCCACGGGGTGCCGATGGCGGTCAGCACCAGCACGAACGAGGTCATCGCGGACTGCACGTCCCACTCGAAGGAGCCGATGAAGACGAAGGCGGTGGCGACGGCCGCCGCGACCAGGGTGGCCGTGGTCCGGGTGGCCCTGGGCACGATCGCGTCGAGGTCGAGGCCCATCGAGTAGAGCATCAGCCCGGCGTTGCCCACCGAGCCGCCGGCGGCGGCGGCGAGCAGCGGGACCAGGTACCAGAACGGCGCGGCCTCGACCAGCGGCCCGGCGTACTCGGCCCCGGCCCGGGCGGCGAGCGCCGTGTAGGTGCCGAACAGTTGCGGGACCAGGAGGCCGAAGAGCAGGCCGAGGGCGGTGGCGCGGAGCACCTTGCGGGGGCTGTGCCGGCGCGGGGAGATGTAGCGGGTGTAGTCGCCGAGCAGGGTGATGAAGGCGACCGGGCCGCTGAGCCCGGCGGCGACGGCGGCGAGGATCCAGGTCGGCCAGAAGGAGCCGAGCAGGTACGCGGTCTCCGGCGGGGCGGCGGTGGTGAAGTCCCCGGAGTAGGCGAAGACGCCGACGGCCAGGAGTACCACCATGCCGACGGTCAGGATCTTGCTCATGCGCAGCAGCAGCCGGTAGCCGAAGACGGCCGCGACGACCGTACAGGCGGCGAGGACGCCGTACATCACGGCCCGCGAGACCCCGGAGTCCGGCAGTCCGGTGAGGCGCGAGAGGGCGCCCACCATCACGTCGCCGCCGATCCACAGGGTGAGCGCGGTGTAGCCGAGGGAGAGCAGCAGGCCCACCACCGAGCCCACCAGCCGGCCGCGGACGCCGAACTGTGCGCCGCTGGAGGTCGAGAGGTTGGTCGCGGTGCGCAGGGAGACGAGCGCCAGCGGCGCGGTGAAGGCGATACCGACGAGCGTGCCGGTCACGATGGCGGTGACCGAGGGCCACAGGCCCAGTCCGAAGGACGGGGGCAGCCAGCCGAAGACGATCACACCGAGGCACAGGTTGGAACCGAGAAGGATCGAGATCAAGTCACGGGGACCGCTCGTCCGCTCGTCCTCGGGGATGGTGTCGACTCCGCGCTGTTCGATGGGCATGGGGGGACTCCCTTGGCAGGGCGGGGGGTGGTTGCGCTTTTGTTTGAGCGACACTCAATGTGACCCAAGGGCTGGTCCCAGGTCAATGATTCCCTGCAACGAAATGAAGAGTTAGAGTGATGCTCTAACCCATCGACTCAAGAGGTGGTGGATCGGCGTGCGGCTGACCCCTACGGAGCGCGACCGGCTGCTGCTCCGCAGCGCTGCGGAGCTGGCCAGGGCCCGGCGGGCCCGTGGCCTGAAACTCAATGTCCCGGAGGCCACCGCGCTGATCGCGGACACGATCTGCGAGGCGGCGCGCGACGGCAAGCGGCTCGCCGAGGCCATCGAGGAGGCCCGCAGCGTGCTGGGCCCGGGCGATGTCCTGCCGGGCGTCGCCGACGTGGTCGCCGAGGTGCACGTGGAGGCCGTCTTCGACGACGGATCCCGTCTCGCGGTGGTCTCGTCCCCCATCCAGGGAGCGGTCCCCCTCGGCGACGACGCGCCGGGCGCGGTCGTCCCCGGCCCGGGCGCCCCGCAGCCGGAGCCGGTCGTGCACCTGCGCGTCCGCAACACCGCTGCCGTGCCGGTGAGCGTGACCTCGCACTTCCACTTCTTCGAGGCGAACCCGCGGCTCGACTTCGACCGGGCCGCGGCCTACGGCATGCGGCTGTGCGTCCCGGCGGGCTCGTCCGTGCGGTTCGACCCCCACGGGGAGGGCGAGGTCGGCCTCGTCCCCATCGGCGGCGACCGGATCGCGGTCGGTTTCGCCGGGTTGGTGGACGGACCCCTGGACGCCCCCGGGGCGAGGGAAGAGGCCCTGCGCCGTGCGGCGGCCTGCGGCTACCTGGGCGTGGCCGCCGAACACGAGGACGGAGACCGGGCGTGAGCAAGAAGACCCCGCACAGCGACCACTGTGCGCCGGGGAGCCGGCACATCGATCCGCACGAGTACGCGTCCGTGTTCGGCCCCCGGGCGGGGGACCGGGTGCGGCTGGGTGACTCCGGGCTGACCGTGCGCGTCGAGCACGACGCGCAGAAGCCGGGTGACGAGTTCCTGGCGGGTTTCGGGAAGACGGCGCGTGACGGGCTGCATCTGAAGGCCGCCGCGGTGCGCGAGACCTGTGACGTGGTGATCAGCAATGTCCTGGTCATCGACGCCGTCCTCGGCATTCGCAAGGTGTCGATCGGTATCCGTGAGGGCCGGATCCATGCGATCGGGCGGGCCGGCAACCCGGACACCCTCGACGGCGTCGACGTGGTCGTCGGCACCGGCACCTCGATCGTGTCGGGGGAGGGGCTGATCGCGACCGCCGGGGCCGTGGACACCCACGTCCACCTGCTCTCCCCGCGGATCATGGAAGCCTCCCTCGCCGCAGGCGTCACGACGATCATCGGCCAGGAGTTCGGCCCCGTCTGGGGCGTCGGCGTCAACTCCCCGTGGGCGCTGAAGCACGCCTTCAACGCCTTCGACGCGTGGCCCGTCAACATCGGGTTCCTGGCCCGCGGTTCCTCCTCGGACGCCGCCCCGCTCGTGGAGGCGCTCGCCGAGGGCGGCGCGTCCGGCTTCAAGGTCCACGAGGACATGGGCGCCCATACCCGGGCGCTGGATACGGCGCTGCGGGTGGCGGAGGAGTACGACGTGCAGGTCGCCCTGCACAGCGACGGCCTCAATGAGTGCCTGTCCGTGGAGGACACCCTGCGGGTGCTGGACGGGCGGACGATCCATGCCTTCCACATCGAGGGCTGCGGTGGCGGGCATGTGCCGAACGTGCTGAAGATGGCGGGCGTTGCGAACGTCATCGGCTCCTCCACCAACCCGACGCTGCCGTTCGGGCGGGATGCGGTCGCCGAGCACTACGGCATGATCGTCTCGGTCCACGACCTGAAGCCCGACCTCCCGGGCGACGCCGCGATGGCCCGCGACCGGATCCGTGCCGGGACGATGGGCGCCGAGGACGTCCTGCACGACCTGGGCGCCATCGGCATCACCTCCTCCGACGCCCAGGGCATGGGCCGGGCCGGTGAGACGATCCGCCGCACCTTCGCGATGGCCGCCAAGATGAAGGGCGAGCTGGGCCCGATGGCCGGCGACGGAGAGGGCGACGACAACGCCCGCGTCCTGCGCTACATCGCCAAGCTGACCATCAACCCGGCCCTCGCCCACGGCCTCGCCCACGAGATCGGCTCCATCGAGGTCGGCAAACTCGCCGACATCGTCCTGTGGCGCCCCCCGTTCTTCGGCGCCAAACCCCAGCTCGTCCTGAAGTCCGGATTCCCCGCCTACGGCGTCACCGGCGACCCCAACGCCGCCACCGACACCTGCGAACCCCTGCTCCTCGGACCGCAGTTCGGCTCGTACGGGGCCACGGCCGCCGACATCTCCGTCGCCTTCGTCTCCGCCGCGGCCGCCGCCCTGGGCAGCGACGAGATGCCGACCCGTCGGCGCCGCGTCGCGGTCCGCGGCACCCGGGGCATCGGCCCCAAGGACCTCCTGCTCAACTCCCGGGTGGGCGCGGTCGATGTGGACGCGCGCAGCGGGCTGGTCTCCCTCGACGGGGAACCGCTGCGCTCCGAAGCCGCCGAATCGGTCTCCCTCAACCGCCTGTACTTCCTGTAAGTCAGCACAGCCCGTAAGGACCTGCCTGCCATGACCAAGCCTGTGAACGACGGCTTCCGGATGCCCGCCGAGTGGACGCCCCACGAGCGCACCTGGATGGCCTGGCCCAGCCCCAACCCGACCTTCACCAACGCGCAGGAGCTCGCCGCCGCCCGCGAGGCCTGGGGCGCCGTCGCCCGCGCGGTCCGCACGTACGAGCCGGTGACCCTCGTGGTCTCGCCCGGCGACGCGCAGAGCGCCCGCGCGATCGTGGGCGACGACGTACAACTGGTCGAGCAGGAGCTCGACGACGCCTGGATGCGCGACATCGGGCCGACCTTCGTCACCAACGACGCCGGCGAGCTCGCGGCCGTCGACTGGACCTTCAACGGCTGGGGCGCCCAGGAGTGGGCCCGCTGGGACCACGACGCGAAGATCGCCCGGCACGTCTCGGACGTGATCGGCACCCGTACGTACAGCACGGAGCTCGTCAACGAGGGCGGCGCCATCCACGTCGACGGCGAGGGCACCGTACTGCTCACCGACACCGTGCAGCTGGGCGAGGGCCGCAACCCCGGCTGGACCCGCCAGCAGGTGGAGGCCGAGATCCACGCCCACCTCGGCACCACCAAGGCGATCTGGCTGCCGTACGGCCTCGCCGGCGACTACGGCACCTACGGCACCCAGGGCCACGTCGACATCGTCGCCGCCTTCGCCCGTCCCGGCGTCGTCATGGTCCACACGCAGCCCGACCCGGCCCACCCGGACCACGAGCGCTGCAAGACCATCGCGGCCATCCTCCGCGCGTCCACCGACGCCCGGGGCCGGCAGCTGGAGGTCGTGGAGATCCCGGCGCCGACCGTGCTGGAGGAGGACGGCGAGTGGGTGGACTACTCGTACATCAACCACTACCTCTGCAACGGCGGCGTCGTGCTGTGCGCCTTCGACGACCCGCGCGACGAAGAGGCCGCCGAGATCTTCCGCGGACTGTTCCCCGAGCGGACCGTGACACTCGTTGACGCACGTACGATTTTCGCCGGGGGTGGCGGTATCCACTGCATCACCCAGCAGCAGCCGAAGGTCTGATCCGCAGACGACCGGCAGCCGACCGACAAGGAGTGGGTCCATGGTGGCGGGTGGAGTACCGGTACGCGCGGCGCGGAAGAACGCGCCCCCGCGCGAGGACGTACTCGTCGCCGCCATGGCCACGATCGCCGAACGCGGACTGGAAGGCCTGACCATGGCCGGACTGGGCCGCGAGGTCGGCATGAGCAGCGGCCACCTCCTCTACTACTTCCGCAGCAAGGACGAGCTCCTCCTGCAGACCCTGGAGTGGAGCGAGGCGGAACTGGGCAGCGCGCGGCGGGCCCTGCTCGCCCGCCGCGGACCGGTGGGCGAGCGCCTCCAGGCGTACGTGGACCTGTACGTGCCCACGCAGCCCCGCGACCCGCACTGGACGCTGTGGCTGGAGGTCTGGAACCGCTCCCAGAACGCCGGCCCCCAGGAACGCGACCGGCAGGCGGCCATCGAGGGCGCCTGGCACCGCGACCTGGTGGCCCTGCTGGCCGAGGGCATCTCGCGCGGGGAGTTCCGCCCGGTGGACGCCGAACGCGTGGCGACCCGGATCCGCGCCCTGCTCGACGGCTTCAGCATCCAGCTGGCGGTGGGCCTGCCGACCCTGGACCGCACGGCGATCCTCACCCACGTGAGGGAATTCCTGACGGAGACCCTCTCCCCCCGGACCTAGGCCGTCTCTTCCGGGGGCCCGGCGGTCGCTGCCCGCATGCTGAGATCCCTGTCCATCCGCGGCCGGCGGTGTGGCACACTGCGAGCGTGCCTGCTCAGCTCATGATTATCGCCAGCAGCGCGCCGGTCCCCAGTGGCCGCTGAACCGCGGAAGAACTTCGCGGAAGCGGCCACCGTGCCTCGGACCCGCGCGCAGACCTCTCGCTACCCGCGAGGGGTTTTTTCGTTTCCCGGACCATCCCGACCGGGACCCGACTGCGCGCGATGATGGGGGCAGTGACGGCGGCCTGCCCCTTTGGCGGGCATCCGGAACCACTCATCCGACAGGAGTCAGATCAGCATGACGACGACACCAGAGGCGGCAACCGTGCTGTCAGAAGGCCTGGACGACAGCTTCCACGTCTTCGACACCACCCTGCGCGACGGCGCCCAGCGCGAGGGCATCAACCTCACGGTCGCCGACAAGCTGACGATCGCCCGGCATCTGGACGACTTCGGAGTGGGCTTCATCGAGGGCGGCTGGCCCGGCGCCAACCCCCGCGACACCGAGTTCTTCGCCCGCGCCCGTGCGGAGATCCAGTTCAAGAACGCCCAGCTGGTCGCCTTCGGCGCGACCCGGCGCGCCGGCGGCTCGGCCGCCCAGGACCCGCAGGTGCGGGCCCTGCTGGAGTCCGGCGCCCCGGTGATCACGCTCGTCGCCAAGTCCCACGACCGCCACGTCGAACTCGCCCTGCGCACCACCCTGGAAGAGAACCTGGAGATGGTCCGCGACACCGTCTCCCACCTCGTCGCCGAGGGCCGCCGCGTCTTCGTCGACTGCGAGCACTTCTTCGACGGCTACCGCGCCAACCCCGAGTACGCCAAGTCCGTCGTACGCGCCGCTCACGAGGCCGGCGCCGACGTGGTCATCCTCTGCGACACCAACGGCGGCATGCTGCCCGCCCAGGTGACCGCCACCGTCGCCACCGTCCTCGCCGACACCGGCGCCCGCCTGGGCATCCACGCCCAGGACGACACCGGCTGCGCCGTCGCCAACACGCTGGCCGCGGTCGACGCGGGCGCCACGCACGTGCAGTGCACGGCCAACGGCTACGGCGAGCGCGTCGGCAACGCCAACCTCTTCCCCGTCGTCGCCGCGCTGGAGATCAAGTACGGGCGCAAGGTGCTCCCCGACGGGGCGCTCGCCGAGATGACCCGGATCTCGCACGCCATCGCCGAGGTCGTGAACCTCACCCCCTCCACGCACCAGCCCTACGTCGGCGTCTCCGCCTTCGCGCACAAGGCGGGCCTGCACGCCTCGGCCATCAAGGTCGACCCGGACCTGTACCAGCACATCGACCCCGAGCGGGTCGGCAACACCATGCGGATGCTGGTCTCCGACATGGCCGGCCGCGCCTCCATCGAGCTCAAGGGCAAGGAGCTCGGCGTCGACCTGGGCGGGGACCGCGCACTGATCTCCCGGGTCGTGGAACGGGTCAAGGCGCGGGAGCTGCAGGGCTACACGTACGAGGCGGCCGACGCCTCCTTCGAGCTGCTGCTGCGCGCCGAGGCCGAGGGCCGGGCCCGCAAGTACTTCCGCATCGAATCCTGGCGGGCGATCATCGAGGACCGCCCGGACGGCACCCACGCCAACGAGGCCACGGTCAAGCTGTGGGCCAAGGGCGAGCGGATCGTCGCGACGGCGGAGGGCAACGGCCCCGTCAACGCGCTGGACCGGGCCCTGCGGGTGGCGCTGGAGCGGTTCTACCCGCAGCTCGCCAAGTTCGAGCTGGTCGACTACAAGGTCCGCATCCTGGAGGGCACGCACGGCACGGAGTCCACGACCCGCGTGCTGGTCGCGACGACGGACGGCGAACGCGAGTGGTCCACGGTCGGCGTGGCCCCGAACGTGATCGCGGCCTCCTGGCAGGCCCTGGAGGACGCGTTCACCTACGGCCTGCTGCACGCGGGCGTCGAACCCGCGGAGTAGCCCGCCGGGCCCGCGCGCCCCGCTCCCTTATGTCCAGCTCACACGGGAAAGTACCGGTTCCGGTAGCGTCATGGATATGAGGACCAGGCTGATATCCGTACGCTTCGGACCGCTGCTCTCCGGGCTTCTGCTGGCGCTGGCGACGACCATCCTCGTCGCCGCGCCGCAGGCTTCGGCGGCCACCGGGGTCGCCGCCGTGGGGGAGGCCCTCAAGCAGGGCCCGGTCTACGTCGCCCCGGGGGCCGAGGCGCAGCTGTCGGCGGCCCAGGCGGACGCGCTCACCAAGAAGATCGAGGACGCCGGCAAGCCGGTCTTCGTCGCCGTACTGCCGGCCACCGCGGAGTTCCCCGCGGACAAGGTGCTCGGAGCCGTCCGTGCCGAGACCGGTATCACCGGGCTCTACGCGATCCGGCTCGGTGACGGCTTCAACGCCGGCGCCGACAAGGCGGTCATGCCGGCGAACGCGGTGCGCAACCTCACCGAGGCCGTCAAGACCGGCACTCCGGTGGACGCGAACACGCAGCTCAACAACTTCGTGGACCAGGCCCTGACCCAGGTCGACGGCGTCGCTCCCGCCTCCTGGGGGACCACCGGCGCCGACGAGGGCGTCCCGGTCGGCGGGCTGGTCGCCCTCGGCGCGGTGGCCGTGGTGGGCGGCGGCGGTGCGTACGCGCTGGTCCGCCGCAACCGCAAGAAGAAGGAAGAGGCCAGGCGCGAGGCCATCGCCCGGCTGGGCGTGGTCGTGGACGAGGACATCACGGCCTTCGGCGAGGAGCTGGAGCGGCTCGACTTCCACCCGGGCGAGCCCGGCGCCGACGATGCGATGCGGCGGGACTACGAGCAGGGGCTCGACTCGTACGACAGGGCCAAGCAGATCATGGCCTCGGTGCAGCGTCCCGACGAGGTCAAGGGCGCCACGCAGGCGCTGGAGGACGGCCGCTTCGCGCTGGCCACCCTGGATGCGCGCCGGCAGGGCAGGCCGCTGCCCGAGCGCCGCGCGCCCTGCTTCTTCGACCCGCGCCACGGGCCGAGCACGCAGGACGCCTCCTGGGCCCCGGCGGGCGGGGCCGCCCGTACCGTGCCGGTCTGCACGGCGGACGCCGTACGGCTGCGCGACGGTCTGGACCCGGCGGTCCGCACGGTCGAGACCGACCACGGGCCGCGGCCGTACTACGACGCGGGCCCGGCGTACGGTCCCTGGGCGGGCGGCTACTTCGGCGGCGGCATCCTGCCCGGCCTGCTCGTGGGCACCGTGCTCGGTTCGATGATGTCCAGCCCGGCCTACGCCGCGGACTACGGCGGCGGCATGGGCAGCGGTTTCGAGGGCGGGGACGTCTCCGGGGCCGACTTCAACCCGTCCGACTTCGGGGGCGGGGACTTCGGCGGCGGAGGCGGATTCGACGGGGGAGGCGGGTTCGACGGCGGGGGCGGCTTCTAGCCGCCCCCGGGTTCCGGGCGTCGGGGCGTCCGGCGTCAGGCCTGCTTGATGGCGGAGATGTCGAAGGTCAGCTTCACCTTGTCGCTGACCATCACGCCGCCGGCCTCCAGCGCGGCGTTCCACGTCAGGCCCCAGTCGGAGCGCAGGATCTCGGCGGAGCCCTCGAAGCCGACGCGCTCGTTGCCGTAGGCGTCGGTGGCCGAGCCGTTGAACTCCAGGTCGATGGAGAGCGGGCGGGTGACGTCCTTGATCGTCAGGTCGCCCGTGATGCGGTAGGTGTCCCCACCGAGGGTGGCCGCGGTGGTGGAGCGGAAGGTCATCAGGGGGAAGGCCTCGGCGTCGAAGAAGTCACCGCTGCGCAGGTGGGCGTCGCGGTCGGCGATGCCGGTGTCGACCGAGGCGATCTTGACCTCGATGGTGGCGGTGGAGCGGGCCGGGTCGGCGCCGTCCAGGTGCAGGGTCCCCTCGTGCTCGGTGAAGGCACCGCGGACGTTGGTGACCATGGCGTGCCGGACGGTGAAGCCGATGCTGCTGTGCGCCGGGTCGATGGCGTAGTCACCGGTGAGGGCGGCGAGCGCGGGGTCGACCTCCAGGGTGGCGACGGCGGCGCCGTTCTGGTCGTTCTCGGTCTGGTTGCGGCGGGTGAAGATTCCCATGATGTGCTCCTCGATGGTGTGCTGGTCGGATCGACCGACTGTCTGTTGAATGTTCAACGACTTCAACGGGAACGACGCTAGACCCATTCCGTTCAAATTTCAACATCTAGGCGGGGTGTCAGCTCAATTTGTGAAGGTCCCACAACGCGGGAGTGCCCCGTCTGGCGGAGTCCCTACATCCCCCGGGCGTACTGTGCGGGCCGGACAGCGGAAGACTCCCGAGACTGTGCGGAATGAACGGAGGTTTTTCATCGCGATCTTCGTAAGGTCGGTACATGACCGTTGTGGACCAGACCCCGAGCGAGCCGACGGACGCCCGTGGGCGCGTGGCCGAGCTGCACTCCCTGCGCGAGCAGGCGAGGCGCGGCCCCAGCGACCGCGCGACCGAGACCCAGCACGCCAAGGGCAAGCTGACCGCCCGTGAGCGCATCGCGCTGCTCCTCGACGAAGGTTCCTTCCGGGAGGTCGAGCAGCTCCGCCGCCACCGGGCGACCGGGTTCGGCCTGGAGAACAAGAAGCCCTACACCGACGGTGTCATCACCGGCTGGGGAACGGTCGAGGGCCGCACGGTCTTCGTCTACGCGCACGACTTCCGCATCTTCGGCGGTGCCCTCGGCGAGGCCCACGCCACGAAGATCCACAAGATCATGGACATGGCCATCGCGGCCGGTGCCCCGCTGGTCTCCCTGAACGACGGCGCCGGCGCCCGTATCCAGGAGGGCGTCTCGGCGCTCGCCGGCTACGGCGGCATCTTCCAGCGCAACACCAAGGCCTCGGGCGTCATCCCGCAGATCTCCGTCATGCTGGGCCCCTGCGCCGGTGGCGCCGCGTACTCCCCGGCCCTCACGGACTTCGTCTTCATGGTCCGGGACACCTCGCAGATGTTCATCACCGGCCCGGACGTGGTCCGCGCCGTGACCGGCGAGGAGATCACCCAGAACGGCCTCGGCGGCGCCGACGTGCACGCCGAGACCTCCGGCGTCGCGCACTTCGCGTACGACGACGAGGAGACCTGCATCTCCGAGGTCCGCTACCTCATCTCGATGCTGCCCTCCAACAACCGCGAGAACCCGCCCGTCCACGAGACGAGCGACCCCGCCGACCGGCGCAGCGAGGTCCTGCTGGACCTGGTGCCCGCCGACGGCAACCGCCCGTACGACATGCTCAAGGTCATCGAGGAGCTCGTCGACGAGGGCGACGTCCTGGAGATCCACGAGCGCTGGGCCCGCAACATCATCTGCGCCCTGGCCCGGATGAACGGTCAGGTCGTCGGCATCGTCGCCAACCAGCCCGGCCACCTGGCCGGTGTCCTGGACATCGAGGCCTCCGAAAAGGCCGCACGCTTCGTGCAGATGTGCGACGCCTTCAACATCCCGATCATCACCCTGCTCGACGTCCCCGGCTTCCTGCCCGGTGTCGACCAGGAGCACGGCGGCATCATCCGCCACGGCGCCAAGCTGCTGTACGCGTACTGCAACGCCACCGTCCCGCGGATCTCGCTGATCCTGCGCAAGGCCTACGGCGGCGCGTACATCGTCATGGACTCCCAGTCCATCGGCGCCGACATCACCTACGCCTGGCCGACCAACGAGATCGCGGTGATGGGCGCCGAGGGCGCGGCCAACGTCATCTTCCGCAAGCAGATCGCGGACGCCGAGGACCCCGAGGCCATGCGCGTCCGCATGGTCAAGGAGTACAAGGCCGAACTGATGCACCCGTACTACGCGGCCGAGCGCGGCCTCGTCGACGACGTCATCGACCCCGCCGAGACCCGCGAGGTGCTCGTCAGCGCCCTCGCGATGCTCCGCAACAAGCACGCCGATCTGCCGTCCCGCAAGCACGGCAACCCGCCGCAGTAACCGCGAAGGAGACCTGCCACCACATGACCACCGCCACTGACACCCTGCTGCGCGTCGAAAAGGGCAACGCCGCCCCCGAGGAGCTGGCCGCGATCACCGCGATCCTGCTCGCCCGCGCGGCCGCCACGCCCGAGGAGACCCCGGTCAGCGTGCCCCGCCAGGCCGGCTGGCGCCGCCTGGAGCGCACGCCCGGCTTCCGCGCCCCGCACAGCTGGCAGGGCTGAGTTCCCGAGCCCCGAAGGCCCCGCACCCGTCCAGGGTGCGGGGCCTTGTGCGTACCCCCGTACCCCCGTGCCCCCGTGCCCCCGTGCCCCCGTGCCCCCGTGCCCCCGTGCCCGCGGGCGCACCTACCGCCGCCCGCGCTGCACCGCGTACCGGCACCGGAACGCACGAAGGCCCCCGCGTCGTGACACAGGGGCCTGTCGGGGTGCGGCGCACGAACTACCGCAGGCGCGCCATGAGGGCGTGCTCCACGAGCGTGATGAGCGCGCTCTTGGCGTCCGCGCGGTGGCGGGCGTCGGTGGTGATGATGGGGGCGTCCGGGCCGATCTGCAGGGCCTCGCGGACTTCCTCCGGCGTGTAGGGCTGGTGCCCGTCGAAGCCGTTGAGGGCGATGACGAACGGCAGGCCGCTGTTCTCGAAGTAGTCGACCGCCGGGAAGCAGTCGGCGAGACGGCGGGTGTCCACGAGGACGACGGCGCCGATGGCGCCGCGGACCAGGTCGTCCCACATGAACCAGAAGCGGTCCTGGCCCGGCGTACCGAAGAGGTACAGGATCAGGTCCTGGTCGAGGGTGATGCGGCCGAAGTCCATGGCGACCGTGGTGGTCGTCTTGTCACCGGTGTGGGTGAGGTCGTCGATCCCGGCCGAGGCGCTGGTCATGACGGCTTCGGTGCGCAGCGGGTTGATCTCGGAGACCGCGCCGACGAACGTGGTCTTGCCCACGCCGAAGCCGCCCGCCACCACGATCTTCGCGGAGGTGGTGGAGCGGGGAGCCGCTCCGCCGTTAGAGCTTGCGAAGTCCACTGAGCACCCTTTCGAGCAGTGTCACGTCTGGCTGGCCACCGGCAGACTCGTCGCCGCCGGGCTGGTGAATGGCGACAAGGCCCGCCTCCGCCAGGTCGGCGACGAGGATGCGGGCGACACCAAGAGGAATGGAGAGAAGTGCCGAGATCTCCGCTACGGATTTGATCTCCTGGCACAGGCGGCAGATGCGCTGGTGCTCGGGCAACTGCCCTTGCAGACGCGCGGGATCCGCCGTGGTACTGACCAGCGCCTCGATGGCGAGCTGGTAGCGCGGCCGAGTACGGCCGCCGGTCATGGCGTACGGACGCACCAGCGGGTTGTGCGCCTTCGGAGCCGGCTGCCGCGCGGCGCGCGGCGGTTGCTGCGGAGGTGGCATCTGGGGGTTTCCGTACTGCTGCTGCTGGTAGGGATTCTGCTCCGGCACGGGCCGGCTCGGCGCGGAGGGGAAGTTGAAGCGGTTCTGGTCGTGCCCACCCTGCGGCTGCTGCGCGCCGCCATAAGGATGTCCTCCGGGTGTTGTCACGTTTCCTCCTCCGACTCCAAGTACGCAGTACTCCCTGTGGAACCGCGCCACCGCACCCTATGGTGCGATGGCGCGAAACGCACTGCCTGTCTGCTAGTTGAGAAGACTTCCCTGCAGTTCGGCGCGCAGATCCGGAGTGAGGACACTGCCCGCGCGATCCACCAAAAGGGCCATCTCGTAACCCACGAGGCCGATGTCGCACTCGGGGTGCGCGAGCACGGCGAGGGACGATCCGTCCGAGACGGACATGAGGAAGAGGAATCCCCGGTCCATCTCGACCACGGTCTGGTTGACGGCGCCACCCTCGAAGATGCGGGAGGCACCGGCGGTCAGCGAGGTCAGACCGGAGGCCACGGCCGCCAGCTGATCGGCGCGGTCGCGCGGAAATCCGTCGGACATCGCCAGAAGAAGGCCGTCGGCGGAGACCACCACCGTGTGGGACACCCCGGGGGTGTTGTCCACGAAGTTGGTGATCAACCAGTTCAGGTTCTGTGCCGCCTGGCTCATCGGGCTCACACTAACGCTCCTGGTCATAGCTGTTACTTGACTGCTCAGAACCCGCGCTGCGTCCTTGCTGGACACCGCGCCGCAGGTTGCTCAACCTGCCGCGGACGTCCTCCGGAGCGCGGGAGACCTGGGGGCCGCCCTGCGGGGTCGTCTCCGCTGCGCCCTCGACCAGGTTGGCCTTGGGCACGCGCCGAGGGAGACCGGACGGGGTGACCCCGCCCGCCTTCGGCTCACGGAGCTTTCCGGCCTGCTGCCAGCGTTCGTCGTTGCGCGAACGCCAGGCGGCGGTGCCTTCAGTTTCCTCCGGGGACCGCTCCGGTTCGGCGGGCTGCTGCTGACGCGGCGACCGCTGTTCGAAGAGGGATCCGGTGGACTCCGCTTCCTGCTTCCCGGACGGCCACTGCTGCTGGCTGCCGCGTCGCGGCAGGCCCGCTCCGGTCATCGTGTGACCGGTGTCGGCGGCGGCGCCCGGACGGTCGAAGCCTACGCGCTCCGGGGCCGGTTCGGGGACGGCTTGGGATTCCGATTCGGTCCCGTAATTCTGCTGGTAGGCAGCCGGATACGTGTTCTGCTCGGGCCACTCGGCCTGCTCCGACCTGGCATCGAAGCCATTGTCGTAGCCCTGAGGGGCCGGCTGCTGGTCCGGGTAGCCGTCTTCCGTATAGCCGTAGTCCTGCTGCGGGTACGCCTCGTAGCCCTGCTGGGCCTGCTGCGCCTGCTGGGCGTCGTACGAGGTGTCGTACGACTGCTCGGACTGCTGTTCGTAGCCCTGGTACTCCTGGTACCCGTGCTCAGGCTGGGGTTCCGGATAGTCCTGGGCGGGGTACTGCTGCTGTTCCTGCGGGTAACCCACCTGGGCCGCCAGCGCGGCCCGGCGCTCCTGCTGGCCCAGCGACCGGCCGACCGGGTCGGCCGGGAAGCCGTCGGCGCCCTGCTGGTCGTACCGCGAGTCGTCGAAGCCGAGCTCGGCGGCGGTGCGCAGCGGGGCGGCCAGCTGGGCCTGCTGCTCCGGAATGATCTGCGAGACCGTGAAGTCGTCGTCCGGAATGCCCTCGCCACCGCCACCGTGGGTGATGGCGTCGGGGAGCATGATCAGCGAGGTGGTGCCGGCCGCTTCGCCCGAGGGGCGCAGCTGGACGCGGATGCTGTGGCGGTCCGCCAGCCGGCCGACCACGAACAGACCCATGCGCTGCGAGATCGCGGCGTCCACGGTCGGCGGGTTGGCCAGCTTGTGGTTGATGTCCGCGAAGTCCTCGGCGGTGAGGCCGATGCCCTTGTCGTGGATCTCCACCATCACGCGGCCGTCGGGCAGACGCGTGGCGTTGACGCGGACCTTGGTCTGCGGGGAGGAGAACGTGGTGGCGTTCTCCAGCAGCTCGGCGAGCAGGTGCACGAGGTCGGTCACGGCCTGGCCGTGGATCTCGGCGTCGGAGACCCCGGAGAGCTCGATGCGCTCGTACTGCTCCACCTCGGAGGAGGCGGCGCGCAGCACGTCGACGAGCGGCACCGGCTGGTCCCAGCGGCGGCCCGGCTCCTCGCCCGCGAGGATGAGGAGGTTCTCGCCGTTGCGGCGCATACGGGTGGCCAGGTGGTCCAGGCGGAAGAGGTTCTCCAGCTGGTCCGGGTCGGCCTCGTTGTTCTCCAGGTCGGTGATGAGGGTCAGCTGGCCCTCGATCAGCGACTGGTTGCGCATGGAGAGGTTCGTGAAGATCGCGTTGACGTTGCCCCGCAGGAGGGCCTGCTCGGCGGCGAGCCGGACCGCTTCCCGGTGGACCTGGTCGAAGGCGCGGGCGACCTCGCCGATCTCGTCCTGGGAGTCGATGGGGATCGGGTGGACACGGGTGTCCACCTTGCCGGGGTCGGTGCGCGAGAGCTGGTCGACGAGCATCGGCAGGCGCTGCTCGGCGATGTCGAAGGCGGCGCTGCGCAGACGGGCCATCGCACGGCCCATCTGGCGGGCCATCATGCCGGCCAGGATGAAGGCGGCGAGCAGGGCCACGACCACGATGGCGCCGTTGACGATGGCGTCCGTGCGGGCCTCGTCGGAGACCGCGACGGCGTCCTTGACGGCCTTGTCGAGGAGTTCCTTCTCGACCTCGTCGTAGCCGTCGAACTTCGCGGTGGCGGCGGCCTGCCAGAACGCGGGGGTCGTCCCGGTCTCGGCCAGCTTCTTCTTGCTCTCGCTGTTGGCGATCGCGTCGGTCATGCCGAGGAGCGGCGACTTGTTGAGCTCCGGCGGCGGCTGGAAGCGGGCACCGGCCAGCTCGGCCTGGTGCTTGGCGTCGGCGAGCTTGGCCGCGCCCTCCTCGGACTTCTTGGCCATGACCGCCTTCAGGCGGTTCACGTCGTCCTCGGTACCCGCCGCGACGTACTCGCCGATGGCGATTTCCTCGAGGTAGGCATAGGAGGAGAAGGCGACGAGCTGGGCCTTGCGGGTGGGCTCGTCCGCGCTCGGGCGCACCAGCAGGTGGGTACCCACGGCGCGCTGCAGCGAGTTCGCCGCCTTGGCCAGCTGGATCGCGTAGACCATGCGGCCGTACGAGGTCACGTTGCCGGTGCCGAGACCGAGCTCGTTCGCGAACTGCATGAGGTAGTGCTGGACCAGCACATAGCCCTCTTCGGTCGGGATCGGGCCGGCCGAGACGGGAAGGTTCTTCTTGGGGGTCTCGACCGCCGCGAGGTACGCCTTGTCGCGCACCTGCGCGAGCTTGGGCTCCTCCGCCCGGAAGAGGTCCAGACGCCGCTCCAGGCCGAGGTTCTTCGGCATGCCCTGGACGGCCTTGTCGAACTTCTCCTTGGCCGCGGCGGTGTCCTCGTAGGCCTTGGTGACCTTCGGGTCCTTGGTCTGGCCGTTCAGGAGGGGCTCGGCGGTCAGGTCACGCTCGTTGAGCAGTGCCTGGCTGTAGCCCGAGGCCGCCTGGACGACCGTGGCTATCTTCTCCGCGTCCTTGGCCTCGTTCCAGGTGTCGATGGACCCCTTCACCTGGAAGCCGCCCATGACCAGGCCGACGAGGGCCGGCACGAGCAGGATGGCGTTCAGACGCGTCGGCACACGCCAGTTGCGGGGCGAGAACCTGCTGCTGCTCCCGCTGCTCGCGGGTGGTTCCACGGGCACGTCGACGGGCGACGCGGCCGCTCGCGGCGGCGGGGTGAAGTTGCCGCGCGCGGGTTCATCCGCGGGGCTTGCGATGCTTCGCCTCACTCGACCAACAACCTCTCGGCGGTGCTACTAGCTAGTTCGTTGAATTCCAGCACGGTTAACGGCCGTGTTCCAAACAGTTGAAACCGGCCATTCGCAGAACCTTATGCCCCACATAAATCGGACATAAAGAGCGTCCTGCGGCAAAAATAGGGGCAGTTGTGCGCGCAGTGGTACCAGGCGAACGCACCCCGTTGCCAAATGGCTGCAATTCTCTGTCGAAACGTTATGAACGACAGGGGCGGGCCGTGTCGTATGACACAGCCCGCCCCTCCCGCGCGACAACTGAAACCGTGTTACTTGAGCCGCGCCATCAGGGCGTGCTCCACGAGCGTGATGAGCGCGCTCTTGGCGTCCGCGCGGTGGCGGGCGTCGGTGGTGATGATGGGAGCGCCGGGGCCGATCTGCAGGGCCTCGCGGACTTCCTCCGGCGTGTAGGGCTGGTGGCCCTCGAAGCCGTTGAGGGCCACGACGAACGGCAGGCCGCTGTTCTCGAAGTAGTCGACCGCCGGGAAGCAGTCGGCGAGACGGCGGGTGTCCACCAGCACGATCGCACCGATGGCGCCGCGGACCAGGTCGTCCCACATGAACCAGAAGCGGTCCTGGCCCGGCGTACCGAAGAGGTACAGGATCAGGTCCTGGTCGAGGGTGATGCGGCCGAAGTCCATGGCGACCGTGGTGGTCGTCTTGTCACCGGTGTGGGTGAGGTCGTCGATCCCGGCCGAGGCGCTGGTCATGACGGCTTCGGTGCGCAGCGGGTTGATCTCCGACACGGCTCCGACGAACGTGGTCTTGCCCACGCCGAAGCCGCCCGCCACCACGATCTTCGCGGAGGTGGTGGAGCGGGGAGCCGCTCCGCTAGATGTTCCGAAGGCCACTGAGCACCCTTTCGAGCAGCGTTACATCCGGCGTGCCGCCGGCCTCTCCATTGCCCGGCTGGTGGATGGCCACCATTCCGGCCTCCGCCAGGTCGGCGACGAGGATCCGGGCGACACCGAGCGGCATCGACAGCAGTGCGGAGACCTCGGCGACCGACTTGACCTCGCGGCACAGGGTGCAGATGCGCTGGTGCTCCGGGAGCAGGCCTGACAGGTGCATCGGATCGGCGGTGGTGCTGACCAGCGCCTCGATGGCGAGCTGGTAGCGGGGCCGGGTCCGGCCGCCGGTCATCGCGTACGGACGCACCAGCGGCTGATCGCCTTCCGAGTACGAGTCTCCGTACGCATCGGGATAGGCGGGGGGCGGGGTCATTGATCCTCCGGGCTGGACAGCAGTGGTCAGCGTGCCGTCTGACGGGGCGGCCGGTGGGGGGAACGGTATGACGGCCTGGCGGGGGTACTGGATTTCGGGGCGGGGCCCCGATCCCCCGGCCGGTAGTACCGTCCGGCCGGGAGATTGGGAAGTCAGCCGAGCAGGCTTCCCTGCAGTTCGGCGCGCAGGTCCGGAGTGAGGACACTGCCCGCGCGATCCACCAGAAGGGCCATCTCGTAACCCACGAGGCCGATGTCGCACTCGGGGTGCGCCAGTACGGCCAGCGAGGATCCGTCCGAGACGGACATGAGGAAGAGGAATCCCCGGTCCATCTCGACAACGGTCTGGTTGACGGCGCCGCCCTCGAAGATGCGGGAGGCACCGGCGGTCAGCGAGGTCAGTCCGGAGGCCACGGCCGCCAGCTGATCGGCGCGGTCGCGGGGGAAACCTTCGGACATCGCCAGAAGGAGTCCGTCGGCGGAGACCACCACCGTGTGGGACACCCCGGGGGTGTTGTCCACGAAGTTGGTGATCAACCAGTTCAGGTTCTGTGCCGCCTGGCTCATCGAACTCAACTAACGCTCCTGCTGGTAAGTGGGGTCGATGTGGTAACTGCCGGTCGCCGGTCCGTTGTTGCCGGCCTGACGGCCCTGCTGGATACCGCGTCGGAGGTTGGTCAGACGGCCACGGACATCGTCCGGCGCCCGCGAGACCTGGGGACCCGCCTGCGCCTCGGACTGCTGCTGCGCGGTGCCGGCCACGAGGTTCGCCCGCGGGACCCGGCGGGGCAGCCCCGAGGTCGTGATGCCGCCGGCGGCGGGCTGACGGACGCGCTCGGCCTGGCGCATCAGCTCGTCGTTCGGCGAGGACCGCCAGCTGACGGTCGGCGTGACGCCGGTCGCCGTGACGGCGGATTCGGCCGCCTGCTCCTGGCCGCGCTGCGGCAGCGGCTGCTGCTGCGGGGCCGCCGGAGCGGACTGCGGCTGCTGCTGGCCCTGCTGGGGTATCGCCGTGGACGGTCCCTGCGCGGGGGCCTGCTGGCCCTCCTCGCGGAACCAGTTCGACTCCAGCGTGTCGAAGATCGGGCTGCGGGCGTCACCGGAGCTCTGCGCCGGGGGCAGTGCCTCCGGCCGGTGGCCCTGCGGCAGCCGCGGAGCCTCGGGGCGCGCGGGCGGTACGGGTGCGTACGCGTCGCCGGCCTGCGGAGCCTGGGGCTGCTGCGGGGCGTACCCGCCGACACCGGGGCCGCCCGGGCGCTGGGGCTGGTACCCCGGGCGCTCGAACTGTCCGGTGGTGGAGGGGTTCAGCGGGCCGCGTACGTCCGGACGCTCGAACTGGCCGGTCGTGCTGTTGCCGCCGTCCGCCTGGGGCATCGGGGCGTTGAAGTCCGGGCGGGCGAACTCGGCCGTCGAGCCGGGGCCCGAGAGCTCGTCGTGGCCGCGGGCCTGGTCGCTGCCCCAGCTGGTGGCCTGCGGGCCGGGGAGCTCCGGACGCGCGGCGCCACCGCGCGGCGGCAGCTGCGGGCGGGGGCCGCCCGGCGCCGGAGCCGCGGGAGCGGCCGGCTGCTGGGGCTGCTGGTTCTGCTGCTGAGGAGGCTGCGGCCGCTCGAAGCCGTTGCCCTGCGGGTATCCGGAGGGACCGGCAGCCGGACGGGCCTGCGGGCCGCCACCGAAGCCGGCACTGGCGACCGGACCGCGGGTCGGCAGCGGCGCACCGGTACCGAAGGCACCCTGGCCCTGGCCCGTGGTGGTCGGACCCTGCTGCGGACGGCCACCGGGAGCACCGGGACCACCCTGCTGGGGACGACCGCCCTGCGGACCCTGCGGGCCCTGCGGACGCTGGCCGGCACCGCCGTCGCGGCCCGGCAGGGCCGCGCGCTGGCCGCCTCCGGCGACCTGGCCGCGCTGCGGGCCCGAGCCCACGGACGGGCGTGCACCGGGACCGGCCACGGCACCCTGGGCGCCGGGCGCGCCCGGAGCCCCGCCGGGGCCGCCCTGACCGCCCTGGCCCGCCATCGGAGCCGGCTTCTTGCCGCCCTGGGCGACGTCCACCGGCAGCATGACGAGGGCCGTCGTACCGCCCGAGTCGGAGGGGCGCAGCTGGATCCGGATGCCGTGTCGCAGGGACAGGCGGCCGACCACGAACAGACCCATGCGTCGGGAGACGGAGACGTCCACGGTCGGCGGCGACGCGAGTCGCTCGTTGATCGCGGCGAGGTCCTCGGGGGAGAGGCCGATACCGGTGTCGTGGATCTCGACGAGCACGCGGCCGTCGGGCAGCGCGTGACCGGTGACCTTGACCTTGGTCTGCGGGGAGGAGAACGAGGTGGCGTTCTCCAGCAGCTCGGCGAGGACGTGCACGAGGTCGTTGACGACGCGGCCGGCGACATCGGTGCCGGGCACCGAGGACAGCTCGACCCGCTCGTACTGCTCCACCTCGGAGGCGGCGGCACGGAGCACGTCGACCAGCGGGACGGGGCGGGTCCACCGGCGGCCCGGCTCCTCGCCCGCGAGGACGAGGAGGTTTTCGCCGTTACGGCGCATGCGGGTCGCGAGGTGGTCGAGCTTGAAGAGCGAGGACAGCTGGTCCGGGTCGGCCTCGCGCGACTCCAGTTCGGAGATGAGCGAGAGCTGACGCTGGATGAGGCCCTGCGAGCGGCGCGAGAGGTTGGTGAACATCGCGTTGACGTTGCCTCGCAGGAGGGCCTGCTCGGCGGCGAGTCGGACGGCCTCGCGGTGCACGTCGTCGAATGCCGCGGCCACCTGGCCGATCTCGTCGCGGGTGTGCACACCGACCGACTCCACGGACGTGTCCACGTCCTGCGGGTCGGACTCGGACAGCTGCTTGACGAGCTCGGGCAGCCGGTCCTGGGCGACCCGCGTCGCGGTGTCCTGAAGGCGGCGCAGCGAGCGGATCATCGAGCGGGCCATGACGAAGGCGCCGACGAGGGAGACACCGAGGACGAGGAGGATCAGGGCACCGTTGATGATGGCGTCCTGCTGGGCCTCGTTCTTCAGCTCACGGGCCTTCTGCTCCATCTCCTCGAGCAGGGTCAGCTCGATGACCTTCATGGCCGTGAGCTTGGTGCCGTCGGCGTCGTACCAGTCGAGCCACGAGCGGTTCTTCTCGCGCAGGAAGGCGTCCTGGCTGGCCAGCACGCGGCGCGCGTAGTGGTCGGCGCTGGAGATCTCGGAGTTGCTGTCGCCCAGACCCGCGAGGAGTTCCTCGGTCTTGCCCTGGTAGACGAGCTCGAACGTCGTCTTCGCCTGCTGCTCGCCCTTCTGGGCGGAGAGGGCGTACAGACGGTCGTTCTCCTTGAGCTCACCCTGGCGCTCGTTGGTGTCCGGGAGCGAGGCGGCGATGATCGCGCGCTGGATGGAGGCGTACTCCTTGGCGGCGGAGAAGGCCGCCAGAGCACGCGTGCGCTTGATCATCTCCGGGTTGGAGGTGGCCTGCGCCATGTCCTGGGAGAGGGAGAGCAGCGAGACGATGAGCGAGTTGTACTCGCTGACGGTCTGCTGGGCACCGTTGACGTACGCCTTGGCGCGGATCGTCTCGATGTTCGTGAGCTGGCGGCCGATCTGCAGCACGTTGTTGCGGATCGACTTGAGCGTCTCGTCCTTCTCGCCCGTGCTGTCGACCTTGTCGGTCGCGGCGGCGAAGGACTCGGCGGCGGTGTTGGTCAGCTTGCGGGCGTTGTCGACGCTGCTGGTGGTCTTGCCCCTGGAGAGGGTGAGCGGACCCGCGGAGAGGTCACGCTCCTCCTGGAGCATGGCCGCCAGGTTGGTGGCCTGCCGCGTCATCGTCGTCAGCAGCTGCATGTGCTCCAGCTGCGCGATGTCGTTGAGCGAGTCGTTGATACGGAAACCACCGAGCGTGGTGGCGGCGACGACCGGCAGGGTCAGCAGCGACACCAGTCGCGTGCTGATGCGCCAGTTCTGCATGGCGAGGCGGGAACCGGGCCCACTGGGGGCCTTCGGTATCGCCACGTCCTGCTCAGCCGGTCCGGCAGGCGCGACGGATCCGGCTTTCGCCTTGACCCGGGCCTTGACGGACTTCCCACGGCCCTTCGCCTTCACCGCGGCGGAGGTGTCGGGGCCTGCGCCTTCGACAGCCGGCCCGCGGTTCTGGGCGTGCTGGGGCGAGGAGCCACGGTCGGTCCCGCCGCGCGGCTCCTGCTCCGCCGCAGCGCTGCCATCCCTCTTGAATCGTCCCTGCACTAGCGTCGCAACCTCTGGACCAGGCGTCCCGCCGGGCGACCGGTGGGACGGTGTCGAGTCGTGGGGCACTTGCCGCCCCATGGTGGTCGTCGGTGACCGGCGCGTCTTCCTCTCCATGCCGCCGCGCGCGGCGCTGAGTCGCGCCACCTGCGCACCGGCTGATTCCCGCGGCGGTCCCGCGAATTCCAGCACAGTGGAGGATCTCCAACAAGGTGCGAGCGTCGGCCCGGAGAGTCGATTACGGCTTGTGACAGATGGACTACGCGATGTGCGACTGCATTCGGTAGAAATCGGACTTACGTCATCCAAACAACGTGGCTGTCAAGGTGTCCCAGTCGAGATGATCAGGAGCGGAATGGCGCATTCAGTGGCGCAATGTCTGTTTTGACGGCTGAAGTTGACTGTCCATTATGTCTGGAATGTCGGGTCACGGGTGAGCAAACTCACACAGCCATGGCCATTACTTCCTGGTTCGCCGGGGGATTCAGATGTTTAGCCTTGCCACTTAAAGGGTTGACGCAAGGGTTGGGCATGCGGCAACCGACACTCACGGATCGAACCGAGGACCCCGAACTCCGATGAAGACGACGACGATGTTCCGCAACATAGCCAACCCCCGCCGCACCACCCTCGCGCACCTCAAGGACGCCGAGGACCTGCAGGCGGCACCGGCCACCCCGGAGCACGCCGTCGAGCTGCCGACGCAGACCGCGAACCCGCGCCGCACCGTCCTCATGAACGTGCCGGTCGCCGCCGCCGCGGAGTAGCCACCCCGCAAAGGAACGTGAAGCGCCGCTGCCCGCCGCGTTAGCCTGGGGTCCGCAGACTCCAGCCAGCGGAAATACAGAGGGGCAGACGCAACAGGTGCGCATCGCCAGGTTCTCGATCGACGGCAACGTCGCGTTCGGCGCGGTCGAGGGCGACGGCGCCCCCGGCGACGACTCCACGCTCGTGCTCGACATCATCAAGGGCATCCCCTTCGCGGACTTCGAGCTCTCCGGCACGAAGGTCCCGCTGAACAAGGTCCGGCTGCTGCCGCCCGTGCTCCCGAACAAGGTCGTGGCCATCGGCCGCAACTACGCGGAGCACGCGGCGGAGCTGGGCAACGAGGTCCCGGACGCCCCGATCACCTTCTTCAAGCCCTCCACCTCGGTGGTCGGCCCGGGCGACCCGATCACCTATCCGTCCTTCTCCCAGGACGTCCACCACGAGGCGGAGCTCGCCGTGGTCATCGGCCGCATGTGCCGGGAGGTCCCCAGGGAGCGCGTCAAGGACGTCATCCTCGGCTACACCTGCGCCAACGACGTCACCGCCCGCGACGTCCAGCAGCGGGAGAAGCAGTGGGCCCGGGCCAAGGGCTTCGACAGTGCCTGCCCCCTCGGCCCCTGGATCGAGACCGACCTGGACCCGAGCGACCTCACCATCCAGTGCACGGTCAACGGCGAACAGCGCCAGCTCGGCCGCACCAGCGACATGGTCCGCTCCATCGAGGACCTGATCGTCCACATCACCGAGGCCATGACGCTGCTCCCCGGCGACGTCATCCTCACGGGGACCCCGGCCGGAGTCGGCCCCCTCAACGTCGGCGACGAGGTCGCCGTCACCATCGAAGGCATCGGCACTCTCACCAACAAGGTGATCAAGCGTGGTTAACGGACCTGTCCGCGTACGTTTCTGTCCCTCCCCGACCGGCAACCCCCACGTGGGCCTGGTCCGGACCGCACTCTTCAACTGGGCGTTCGCCCGCCACCACGGCGGCACGTTCGTCTTCCGCATCGAGGACACCGACGCGGCCCGTGACTCCGAGGAGTCCTACGACCAGCTGCTCGCCTCGCTGCGCTGGCTCGGCTTCACCTGGGACGAGGGCCCCGAGGTCGGCGGCCCGCACGCCCCGTACCGCCAGTCCGAGCGCATGGACATCTACGCGGACGTCGCGAAGAAGCTGCTCGACGGCGGCTACGCGTACCACTGCTACTGCACCACCGAGGAGCTCGACGCCCGCCGCGCGGCCGCCCGCGCCGCCGGCAAGCCCTCCGGCTACGACGGCCACTGCCGCGAGCTCACCCCCGCGCAGGTCGAGGCGTACCGGGGCGAGCACCGCCCGGCGATCGTCCGCTTCCGGATGCCCGACGAGCCGATCACCTTCACCGACCTGGTCCGCGGCGAGCTGACCTTCACCCCGGAGAACGTGCCGGACTTCGGCATCGTCCGGGCCAACGGCGCCCCGCTCTACACGCTGGTCAACCCGGTCGACGACGCGCTGATGGAGATCACGCACGTCCTGCGCGGCGAGGACCTGCTCTCCTCCACCCCCCGCCAGATCGCCCTCTACGCGGCACTGATCGAGCTGGGCGTCGCCAAGAGCACCCCCGCCTTCGGCCACCTGCCGTACGTGATGGGCGAGGGCAACAAGAAGCTCTCCAAGCGCGACCCCGAGGCCTCGCTCAACCTGTACCGCGAGCGCGGCTTCCTCCCCGAGGGCCTGCTGAACTACCTCTCGCTCCTCGGCTGGTCCTTCTCCAAGGACCAGGACGTCTTCTCGATCGAGGAGATGGTCCAGAAGTTCGACATCGACGGCGTGAACGCCAACCCGGCCCGCTTCGACCTGAAGAAGGCCGAGTCGATCAACGGCGACCACATCCGCCTGCTCGACCCGAAGGACTTCGCGGACGCCTGCGCCCCGTGGCTGCAGGCCCCGCACGCCAACTGGGCCCCCGAGGACTTCGACGCCGAGGCCTGGGAGCGGATCGCCCCGTACGCCCAGACCCGGGTCACCGTCCTGTCGGACATCACGGCCAACGTCGACTTCCTGTTCCTGAAGGAGCCGGTGGAGGACCAGGCCTCGTGGGACAAGGCGATGAAGGGCGAGCCAGCCGCGCTGCTCACCACGGCGCGCGCCAACCTGGAGTCGGCGGACTGGTCGGACCCCGAGTCCCTCAAGCAGGCCGTGCTGACCGCCGGTGAGGCCCACGGCCTCAAGCTCGGCAAGGCCCAGGCTCCGGTCCGGGTGGCCGTCACCGGCCGCACCGTCGGCCTGCCGCTCTTCGAGTCCCTGGAGATCCTGGGCAAGGAGCGCTCGCTGGCCCGTATCGACGCGACGCTGGCCAAGCTCGCCGCGTAGCCCTCGACGTACGTCCCGCAGGGGGCGGTGACCGGAAGCCCGGTCACCGCCCCCTGCGGCGTTGTCGGAGGCGGGACCTAGGCTCCGGGAGAACGATCACCGCCCGCTCCCGCACTCCGGAGGCCCCCGTGCCGATGACCCCGCCCGACTACGCCTGGCACTTCACCCCGGGCTCCGCCTTCGCCTACGAGGACGGCATGACGGGGACCCTCGTCCCGGTCGTCGTCGGCGACGTGAGCCTGCCCACCGGCCGGGTCGTCGCCTGCGACCCCTTCGTCTGCCTCGGGCAGGGCGAGGTCGAGCCGTTCAGTGTCGCGGTGGAACCGGGCCGGTACCGGGCGGAAGCCGCGATCGCCACGCTGGTGCGCCCCGGCGTCCCGCAGGGACCCCGCCCGCACACCCGGGTCGCCGCCGCCCGCCTGGTGATCCGTGACACCCCGACCGCGAGCTGGGAGATGGCCGTCGACGAGGGCCAGGACCCCGCCGTCCTCGGCGAGGACGAGTTCTACGGCTACGGCGTGGACGCCGGCACCGGCTGCTTCTACGACGCCGCCGCCGACGGCTCCTTCCCCGGTACCGAGGACGAGGAGGGGGCGGTGTGGGCCGCCATGGAGGCGGTCGGCGACGGCCCGGACGTCTTCCTGGCCGAGGGAGAGGACGGTCACACCCTCGCCGGCTTCACCTCCGGGTGGGGCGACGGCTGCTACCCGACCTGGATCGGGCGCGACACCGAGGGCCGGGTCACCTGTTTCGTGACGGACTTCCTGGTCGTACCCACGGCGCTGGTGCCCGCGGCGTAGGCTCGGCCCCATGCCGATCCGCGCCGTGCTGTGGGACATCGACGACACCCTCTTCGACTACACGGGAGCCGACGCCGCCGGGCTCGCGGCGCAGCTGGAGGCGGTCCGGCTCGCGGAGCGGTACGGGACCCCCGCGCAGGCCCTCGCGCTGTGGCGGGAGATCACCGACCGGCACTGGGCCCGCTTCGCGGCGGGCGAAGGCACCTTCCAGGGTCAGCGGCAGGAGCGGGTGCGGGAGTTCCTGGAGCAGCCCGCGATGACCGCGGACGAGGCCGACGCCTGGTTCGACCAGTACGTGGAGCACTACAAGGCGGCCTGGACCGTCTTCCCCGACGTGGTGCCCGCCCTCGACGCCCTCGCGGCCGGCTACCGGCACGGGGTGCTCTCCAACTCCTCCACCGCCAACCAGGATCCCAAGCTGCGCCGGCTCGGACTGCGCGACCGCTTCGAGGTGCTGGTCTGCGCCGTCGAACTCGGGGTCAGCAAGCCCGATGCGGAGGCCTTCCTGGCCGCGTGCGAGGCGCTCGGGCTGCCGCCGGGCGAGGTGGCGTACGTGGGTGACCAGCCGGAGATCGACGCCCGGGGAGCCCGTGACGCGGGACTGCTGCCCATCTGGCTGGACCGTACCGGCGGCCGCGGCCCCGGGCCGGAGGGCGTGCACCGCATCGTGGGGCTTGACCGGCTTCCGGAGCTGCTGGCAGGGGATACCCGTTTTGGAGCACGGTCAGGCATCCGGTAATGTTCTTTCTGCGCCGCCGGAGCGGGCCGAAAGGCCGGACGGAGGCGCCACCCAAAGAAAAAGCCCCGCAAGGGGTTGACTTTTGGTGGGGTATAGTGTAATTGGCAACACGAGGGTTTCTGGTTCCCTTATTCTAGGTTCGAGTCCTGGTACCCCAGCGCAGTGCAGCAGTAACGCAGTGCTTTGCCCCCGTTGTGTAGCGGCCTAGCACGCCGCCCTCTCAAGGCGGTAGCGCCGGTTCGAATCCGGTCGGGGGTACAGATCCTTCCCGCGAGATCTCCTGGGTCGCACCCGGACGTCTCGAAGCAGGATCGCTAGGGCCCCCGTTGTGTAGCGGCCTAGCACGCCGCCCTCTCAAGGCGGTAGCGCCGGTTCGAATCCGGTCGGGGGTACTGTTGGTCTGGTCTAGACCACTTTGGGCTATAGTGTAATTGGCAACACGAGGGTTTCTGGTTCCCTTATTCTAGGTTCGAGTCCTGGTAGCCCAGCGCAGCAACAGCAACACCAGCTAGCCCCCGTTGTGTAGCGGCCTAGCACGCCGCCCTCTCAAGGCGGTAGCGCCGGTTCGAATCCGGTCGGGGGTACGCATCGAAGAGGCCCTCCGCGTTCATCGCGGAGGGCCTCTTTTGCGTGTGTGTGCGTACCGCCGTGCCCGACCGGCATGCAGATATGAGTACGGGCCCGGAGGCGCGTGTACAGGACGTGTGCGGCGTCGTACGCGCCCCCGGACCCGGGGGATCGGTGGGGGAAGGCCCTCGGCGGGCCGGGAGGTTGCTCAGCCCGAGCGGCGCAGCGCCTCCGTGAGCCGGGCGGCCGCGTCGATGACGGCCTGGGCGTGCATGCGCCCCGGGTGGCGGGTCAGGCGCTCGATCGGCCCGGAGACCGATACGGAGGCCACCACGCGGTTCGACGGCCCGCGCACCGGCGCCGACACGGAGGCCACGCCGGGCTCCCGCTCGCCGATCGACTGCGCCCAGCCGCGGCGCCGTACGCCCGAGAGCGCCGTCGCCGTGAAGCGCGCGCCCTGGAGGCCGCGGTGGAGCCGCTCGGGCTCCTCCCACGCCATCAGGATCTGCGCGGCCGAACCGGCCTTCATCGGGAGCGTCGAGCCCACCGGGACGGTGTCCCGGAGGCCGGACAGCCGCTCCGCGGCCGCCACGCAGATGCGCATGTCTCCCTGACGGCGGTAGAGCTGCGCGCTCTCTCCCGTCACGTCGCGGAGGTGGGTGAGTACCGGTCCCGCCGTGGCCAGCAGGCGGTCCTCGCCGGCCGCGGCGGCGAGTTCCGCCAGCCGCGGTCCGAGGATGAACCGGCCCTGCATGTCCCTCGCCACCATCCGGTGGTGTTCCAGTGCCACGGCAAGGCGATGTGCCGTGGGTCGTGCGAGCCCTGTCGCCGCGACCAGCCCGGCGAGGGTGGCCGGACCGGACTCCAGTGCGCTCAGTACCAGAGCTGCCTTGTCGAGAACGCCGACGCCGCTAGAGTTGTCCATGAAACGATATTCGCGTCTCACACTGTGAAACGCAAGTTCAATTTTTCCAAGAACCAGCGAGTCTGTATGTGCGGGTCCACGAACCACTGGGTCCGAGCCGTCGTCCGGGACGTGGGGTACGGACGGCACGGCGCACAAGATCTCTATGAAGCGCCGGCACAACCGGCCGGCCGGAGGGAAAGCGATGGGTAGGACACTCGCGGAGAAGGTCTGGGACGACCATGTCGTCCGGCGCGCCGAGGGCGAGCCCGACCTTCTCTTCATCGATCTGCACCTGCTGCACGAGGTGACCAGCCCGCAGGCCTTCGAAGGTCTGCGCCAGGCCGGCCGCAAGGTCCGACGCCTCGACCTCACCATCGCGACCGAGGACCACAACACCCCCACCATCGACATCGACAAGCCGATCGCCGACCCCGTCTCCCGGGCCCAGCTGGAGACGCTGCGGGCGAACTGCGCCGAGTTCGGAGTGCGCCTGCACTCGCTCGGCGACGTCGAGCAGGGCGTCGTCCACGTCGTGGGACCGCAGCTCGGTCTGACCCAGCCCGGCACCACGGTGGTCTGCGGCGACTCGCACACCTCCACGCACGGCGCCTTCGGCGCGCTGGCCTTCGGCATCGGCACCAGCCAGGTCGAGCACGTGCTGGCCACCCAGACGCTGCCGCTGGCCCGCCCGAAGACCATGGCGATCACCGTGACCGGCGCGCTGGCCGAGGGCGTCACCGCGAAGGACCTGATCCTGGCGATCATCGCCCGGATCGGCACCGGCGGCGGCCAGGGCTACATCCTGGAGTACCGCGGCGAGGCCATCGAGAAGCTGTCGATGGAAGCCCGCATGACCATCTGCAACATGTCCATCGAGGCCGGCGCCCGCGCGGGCATGATCGCCCCCGACCGGACCACCTTCGACTACCTCCAGGGCCGCGACCACGCCCCCACGGGCGAGGACTGGGACGCGGCGGTCGCGTACTGGAAGACCCTGCGCACCGACGACGACGCGGTCTTCGACGCCGAGGTCGTCATCGACGGCACCACGCTCTCCCCGTTCGTCACCTGGGGCACCAACCCGGGCCAGGGCGCGCCGCTGTCGTCGCACGTCCCCGACCCGGCTTCGTACGAGGACGCTTCGGAGCGCCTGGCCGCCGAAAAGGCCCTGGAATACATGGGGTTGACCGCCGGGCAGCCGCTGCGCGACATCAAGGTCGACACCGTCTTCGTAGGTTCCTGCACCAACGGCCGCATCGAGGACCTGCGCGCCGTCGCCGGGATCGTCGAGGGCCGCAAAGTCGCCGACGGCGTACGGATGCTGGTCGTCCCGGGCTCGGTCCGGGTCGCCCTGCAGGCGGTGGAAGAGGGCCTGGACAAGGTCTTCAAGGAGGCCGGCGCCGAGTGGCGGCACGCGGGCTGTTCGATGTGCCTGGGCATGAACCCCGACCAACTGGCGCCCGGTGAGCGCTCCGCGTCCACCTCCAACCGCAACTTCGAGGGCCGGCAGGGCAAGGGCGGGCGCACCCACCTGGTCTCCCCGCAGGTGGCCGCCGCCACCGCGGTGCTGGGCCATCTGGCCTCGCCCGCCGACCTGTCCGACGCCAACGCGACCGCCGGAGTCTGAACCATGGAAGCCTTCACCACCCACACCGGCCGGGCCGTCCCGCTGCGCCGCAGCAACGTCGACACCGACCAGATCATCCCGGCCCACTGGCTGAAGAAGATCACCCGTGACGGGTTCGAGGACGGGCTCTTCGAGGCCTGGCGCAAGGACCCGGAGTTCGTCACGAACCGCCCGGAGCGCGCCGGTGCGACCGTCCTGGTCGCCGGTCCCGACTTCGGTACGGGCTCCTCGCGCGAGCACGCCGTCTGGGCCCTGCAGAACTTCGGCTTCAAGACGGTCATCTCCTCCCGCTTCGCCGACATCTTCCGTGGAAACTCCCTGAAGAACGGCCTGCTGACCGTGGTCCTCCCGCAGGAGACCGTCGAGCAGCTGTGGAAGCTGACCGAGGCCGACCCGACCGCCGAGATCACGGTCGACCTGGTCGACCGCCAGGTGCGAGCGGAGGGTGTCGTCGCGGAGTTCGAACTCGACGACAACGCCCGCTGGCGTCTGCTGGAGGGCCTGGACGACATCTCGCTCACCCTTCAGAACGAAGCGGACATCGCCACGTACGAAAGCGCCCGACCCACCTTCAAGCCGCGCACGATTCAGGCCTGATTCCTGCCTGATCAGCGCTTATTCACCCTCGGGTGATCACATGGACAACACGGTGCCCCCCGCCCTCCGGCGGGGGGCACAGCCGTTTGTTGAGGCCCCGTGAGGCGACAACTCGCCCCAGATGGCACAATCTGTGCATGGAACGCGACAGTCAACTCGAGCTCTACGAACTCGTCGCGGACCGGCTGAAAGAAGCACACACACGGGTGCGCTCACTGCAAGTCCCGGAGGGCGTAAGGATGGCGCTGTCCCGGAAGCTGTTGGTCGTCACAGCCGCGGCGAAGCATGATCTCGCCGATGCGGCAAGGCGCCTGGACAGGTTGATGAAGGACCTCGACGAGGGTCGATTCCCTGAAGGCGACTGATGCGAAGGAACTCCGTAACGGACTACAGCGTTGCGGCACTAGGGTGATTAGCCCGTTTCGTGTTTGATTTGCGGTATATATCCGCCTAACGTGCGAAATAAGCTTGAACACATTCGTTCTGGCGAAGTCTCCGAAGGGGAAGACGTGAACAAGGCGCAGCTCGTAGAAGCGATTGCCGACAAGCTGGGCGGCCGCCAGCAGGCCGCGGATGCTGTCGACGCGGTACTGGACGCGATCGTCCGCGCTACCGTCGCGGGCGACCGGGTCTCGGTCACGGGCTTCGGCTCGTTCGAGAAGGTCGACCGTCCGGCCCGTTACGCCCGCAACCCGCAGACGGGTGAGCGCGTCCGGGTCAAGAAGACCTCTGTCCCCCGTTTCCGCGCCGGCCAGGGCTTCAAGGACCTGGTCAGCGGCACCAAGAAGCTGCCCAAGGGCGGCGAGGTGTCCGTGAAGAAGGCGCCCAAGGGCAGCCTCACCGGCGGTGCCTCCGCCACGGTCAAGAAGGCCGCCGCGAAGAGGGCCACCACCGCCAAGAAGGCCGCGGCGAAGACCGCGGTCGCGAAGAAGGTCGTGGCCAAGAAGACCACGGCCACCGCCAAGAAGGCGGCGGTGAAGAGTACCGCCACGGCGAAGAAGGCCACGGCCACCGCCAAGAAGACCACCGCCGCGGCCAAGAAGACCACGGCCACCGCGAAGAAGACCACCGCCGCGGCCAAGAAGACCGCGCCGGCGGCCAAGAAGGTCACCGCAGCGACGAAGGCGCCCGCCAAGAAGACGGCGACGCGCAAGGCCACCGCGAAGAAGACCACCGCCCGCAAGAAGTAGGGGCACGCGTCACACAGGCCGGGCCGGCTTTCCCCGCGTGGGGGAGCCGGCCCGCGGTGCGTTCGGCGCGCCGGCAGGACCCGTACGGGGCCGGCGGCGGCCGTGCGTCAGAAGGTCTGCAGCGTCACGAGGGTGATGCGCAGGCTCGCGCCCGCGCCGTCCGTCTCGATCCGGACCCGCTGCCCGGGCCGCAGCAGCCTCAGGCCGCCCGCGTCGAAGGCCGGGGCCTCGAAGGGCACCGGTGTGCCGTCGTCCAGCAGCACACTGCCGCTGCGGGTCTCGGAGTCGTACGTGTACGCGGTCGCCTGCATACGGGCACTGTATAGGGCGGTGTGGCGCCCCACGCCGAGGGTGAGCGCCGTCCTCAGATCCGCCGCCGTGTCCACGTCCCGGCGCACGCTGTCGACGTCCACCAGAGCGATTTCCACCGCTCCCGAGGCCGAATGCCTGGCCCGCGAGGGGCCACCGAAGGACGGCGCCAATTCCACGTCCGGCGCAGCGGAAAGCAGGGTCGTCCCGATTCCGGCCGCATCCGCCAGAAATGCCCGCGGAAATACCGAGGCGTTTTCGAGCACGCGTTGCAATTCCGGGGGCCGCAGTGCGGGCAGATCGGCGTTCAGCGCGGCCACCGCCGCCCCGGGCCGCCGCGAGCGCGCCGCCCGCGCCCCGTGGGCCAGCGCCGCGTTGAGCCCGGCCGCCGGGGCGTCCGCGACGATCCGCGCCCCGAGCCGCGCCAGTTCCGCACCGGCCTCGGCGTCGTCCGTGACGACCACCACATCCCCGACCGCCGCGCAGGCCAGGGCACCTGCGACGGTGTCCTGCGCGAAGGCCAGGGCGAGGCCCGGACGGGAGGCGCCCACGGCCCGCGCGAGGCGGCTCTTCGCCACCGCCAGAGGCTTCAGCGGGACCACCAGACTCCAGACGGCGTTCGTGACGGACCCCTTCCCTGCGGTGCGCTCCGGCACGTCCTTCTGCCATGGCCGGGTCATGGCCGGGTCATGTGTCGGCCCATTGTCGCCTCCACCCGGGCAACCCGGGAGTCCGGTGGCGTGAGCGGGGCGTACGGTGTTCTCGACAGAGACCGGGCGTGGGGTGACACTTGTCCGGCCGACGAGGTGCCCAAGCCGCGCACCGGTCCTAGAGGAAGGTGTCCGAGTGTCCCGCCGCAGAATCGGCTTCTGGTACCGCCTGGCGGCGGTCATCGCAAAACCGCCGCTGGTAGTGCTCTTCAAGCGGGACTGGCGGGGAATGGAGCACATTCCGGCCGAGGACGGCTTTATCACCGCCGTCAATCACAACTCGTATCTGGACCCGCTCTCCTACGCGCACTTCCAGTACAACACCGGCCGCGTGCCCCGATTGCTCGCCAAGGCCGCCCTCTTCAAGGTCCCCATTGTCGGGTCGATCCTGCGCGGTTCCGGGCAGATCCCCGTCTACCGGGAGTCCACCAACGCCCTGGACGCATTCCGGGCCGCCGTGGACGCCATCGAGCGCGGCGAATGCGTGGCTTTTTACCCGGAGGGCACCCTCACCCGCGACCCCGACATGTGGCCGATGGCCGGCAAGACCGGCGCCGCCCGCGTGGCGCTGATCACCAGGGCGCCCGTCATTCCCGTGGCCCAGTGGGGCGCAAATCTCGCGATGCCGCCCTACGCCAAGGAGAACAAGGTCCGGCTCTTCCCGCGCAAGACCCTCCAGGTGCTCGCCGGCCCGCCCGTGGACCTCTCCGCCTTCTACGACCGGGAGCCCACCCCGGACGTCCTGAGGGAGGCCACCGAGGTCATCATGGCGGCCATCACCGCGCTGCTGGAGGAGGTGCGCGGCGAGACCGCGCCCGAGCAGCCGTACGACCATCGCAACGCCAGGGCGGAACAGCGGCGCAAGGCCGCAGGGGAGGGCAACAAGTGACACGTCCCGTGAAGGCGACCGTCTTCGGAACAGGCTCCTGGGGCACGGCCTTCGCCATCGTCCTCGCCGACGCCGGCTGCGAGGTGACGCTGTGGGGCCGCCGCCAGGAGGTGGTCGACGCCATCAACACCGGCCGGACCAACCCGGACTACTTCCCCGGCGTCGAACTCCCCCCGAACCTCCGGGCGACCACCGACCCGGCCGAGGCCGCGGCCGGCGCCGACTTCACCGTCCTCGCCGTCCCGTCCCAGACCCTGCGCGACAACCTCGCCGCGTGGACGCCCCTGCTGGCCCCCGAGACCGTGCTCGTGTCCCTGATGAAGGGCATCGAACTCGGCACCGCCAAGCGGATGAGCGAGGTCATCGAGGAGGTGGCCAAGGTCCCCGCCGAGCGCATCGCCGTGGTCACCGGTCCCAACCTGGCCGCCGAGATCGCCGCCCGCCAGCCCGCCGCCTCCGTCGTCGCCTGCGTGGACGAGGGCGTGGCCCGGCGCCTCCAGGCCGCCTGCCACACCCCGTACTTCCGCCCGTACACGAGCACCGACGTCACCGGCTGCGAGCTCGGCGGCGCCGTCAAGAACGTCATCGGCCTCGCCGTCGGCATCGCGGACGGCATGGGCCTGGGCGACAACACCAAGGGCTCGCTCATCACCCGCGGACTGGCCGAAGCCACCCGCCTGGGCATCGCGATGGGCGCCGACCCGCTCACCTTCTCCGGCCTCGCGGGCCTCGGCGACCTGGTCGCCACCTGCTCCTCGCCGCTCTCCCGGAACCACACCTTCGGCACCAACCTCGGCCGCGGGATGACCCTGGAGGAGACCATCGCGGTCACCAAGCAGACCGCCGAGGGCGTCAAGTCCTGCCAGTCGGTGGCCGATCTGGCCCGCCGGCACGGGGTGGACATGCCCATCACCGACACGGTGGTGGACATCGTCCACCACGGCAAGCCGACCCTGGTCGCACTCAAGGACCTCATGGGCCGCAGCGCCAAACCGGAACGTCGCTAACTCCTTTCCGGACGCTTGAGCGGGTACTCTCGTGGCGATATGAGCAGCGAGAACCTCCCCCAGACCCCTGAGCAGCAGGGCCGCAAGCCCCGCGTGGCCGTCGTGTTCGGCGGCCGCAGCTCGGAACACGCCATCTCGGTCGTCACGGCGGGCGCCGTGCTGCGCTCCATCGACCGCTCCAAGTACGAGGTGCTGCCCATCGGCATCACCACGGACGGCCGATGGGCGCTGACCGCCGACGAGCCCGAGCGGATGGCCATCGCGGACCGCAAGCTCCCCAGCGTCGAGGAGCTCGCCGACTCCGAGGACGGCGCCGTCGTGCTCTCGGTCGACCCCGCCAGCCGCCAGGTCGTCTACACCGAACCGGGCGCCGTCCCCAAGGCCCTGGGCGAGGTCGACGTCGTCTTCCCCGTCCTGCACGGCCCCTACGGCGAGGACGGCACCCTCCAGGGCCTCCTGGAGCTCTCCGGCATCCCGTACGTCGGTTCCGGCGTCCTCGCCTCGGCCGTCGGCCAGGACAAGGACTACATGAAGCGGGTGTTCACGTCCTTCGGGCTGAGCGTCGGCCCGTACGTGACCATCCGCCCCCGCGAGTGGGAGGCCGACCGGGACGCCGCCCGCGGCCGGATCCTGGACTTCGCCGCCGAACACGGCTGGCCGCTGTTCGTGAAGCCCGCCCGGGCCGGCTCCTCCATCGGCATCACCAAGGTCGACGACGCCTCCGGCCTCGACGCCGCCGTCAAGGAGGCCCGGCGCCACGACCCGAAGATCATCGTGGAGGCGCTGCTGCGCGGCCGCGAGATCGAGTGCGGGGTCCTGGAGTTCGAGGACGGGCCGCGCGCGAGCGTCCCGGCCGAGATCCCGCCGGTCTCCAGCCACGACTTCTACGACTTCGAGGCGAAGTACATCGACTCCGCCTCCGGGATCGTGCCCGCCCCGCTGACCCCGGAGCAGACCGCCGAGGTGCAGCGGCTCGCGATCGAGGCCTTCGAGGCGGCGTCCTGCGAGGGCCTGGTGCGCGCAGACTTCTTCCTCACCGAGGACGGCAGCTTCGTCATCAACGAGATCAACACGATGCCGGGCTTCACCCCGATCTCCATGTACCCGCTGATGTGGCAGAAGACGGGCATCGAGTACCCGGAACTGGTGGACCGCCTGATCCAGGCGGCGCTGCGCCGCTCCACCGGCCTGCGCTGACAGCGTCCGACAAGCCGACCGCCCGCCGCCCGCCCCCGAAGGCGTGGACGGCGGGCGGCGGTGTGCCCGGTACCCGGTGGGCGGTGCCCGGTGGTGCTCAGTAGGAGGCGATGCCCTCGGGCACGGTCGCGGCGATCGCCTCGGACAGCCCGACGAGCATCCCGGCATCCGTGGCATGCTCCTTGTCGACCTGGACCTCGGTGTACGCCAGCCGCAGCCCGGTGGTGAAGCGGAAACCCCCGCCGGAGGCCTTGTCGCGCTCCTCCAGCAGCCAGGCCACCCCGTTCACATGGACTCCGTCCTGTTTCGGATCGGCCATCTCGGGGGGCTTGGGGATACCGCACCGCAGTACGATCGCCGAGCCGCCCCACGCGGCGGTCAGGTCGGACTCCGGTTCGGTCCTGGTCCGCGCCAGGCCGGCCACCGACTCCGGGAGCTCCTTGTGCAGCGCGGCACAGAGCCCCGCGACGGCGGCGGGCGGCGTGGGCGGAGGGCCGACCCGGGCAACGGAGCTGCCCGGGGAACAAGCTGCGAGGGCCAGTACGGCCGGCGCGGCGAGGACACGGAGGGGCCGGCGGTGGAGGGACATCACCGGCCAAGAGTAGACGGGGGCTACAGATGGACCACCGGGCAGGTCAAGGTGCGGGTGATCCCCTCCACCTGCTGGACCTTGGCGACGACCATGCGGCCGAGCTCGTCCACGGTGTCGGCCTGGGCGCGCACGATCACGTCGTACGGGCCCGTCACGTCCTCGGCCTGGATCACCCCCGGGATCTGGCCGATGGACTCGGCGACCAACGACGCCTTGCCCACTTCGGTCTGGATAAGGATGTACGCCTGTACCACGGAACCTCCAGGGCGGCCACGAGGATCATTTCCCCTAACCTTCGGGTGGGCCCCACACGATTGAACGGGCCGGGGGAAGAAGGGACGCCACGGTACCGCGTCGCCGTGCGCCACGGGGAGACCCGCGGGCCCGGCGCCACGCACAGCGGGGCGTACGGAGAGCACAAGTTGACGTATCTGTTGACGGTACCCAGAGCTGAGACGGCTCGCGACCGCAAGCGGACTGGGCAAGAAGGGGCACAGCGATGAAGGGCACTGTCGGCGAGCTGGGGGAGTTCGGGCTGATCAGGGAGCTCACCTCACGGCTCACCACCACCCCGGCGGTCCGGCTCGGACCGGGCGACGACGCCGCGGTGGTGTCCGCCCCCGACCGGCGGGTCGTGGCGAGCACCGACATCCTGCTGGAGGGCCGGCACTTCCGGCGCGACTGGTCCACGGCCTACGACGTCGGCCGCAAGGCCGCCGCGCAGAACCTCGCCGACATCGCCGCCATGGGCGCGGTGCCGACCGCGCTGCTCCTCGGCCTCGTCGTCCCCGCCGAACTCCCGGTCACCTGGCCCACCGAGCTGATGGACGGGATCCGCGACGAGTGCCAGGTCGCCGGCGCGGCCGTGGTCGGCGGGGACGTCGTCCGCGGGGACGTCATCACCGTCGCCATCACCGCCCTCGGCGACCTGCGCAACCACGAGCCCGTCCTGCGCTCCGGCGCCCAGCCCGGCGACGTCGTCGCCGTCACCGGCTGGCTGGGCTGGTCCGCGGCCGGCTTCGCCGTGCTCTCGCGCGGCTTCCGCTCCCCGCGGGCCTTCGTCGAGGCGCACCGGCGCCCCGAACCGCCCTACCACGCGGGCCCCGCGGCAGCCGGACTCGGCGCCACCGCCATGACCGACGTCAGCGACGGGCTGATCGCCGACCTCGGGCACATCGCCGAGGCCAGCAAGGTACGGATCGACCTGCGCTCGGCGTCCGTCGACATCCCGACCCAGATGCACGACATCGGGCAGGCCGTCGGCGTGGACCCGCTGCAGTGGGTGCTCACCGGGGGAGAGGACCACGCGATCGTGGCGACCTTCCCGCCCGACGTGAAGCTCCCCGCCCGCTGGAAGGTCATCGGCGAGGTCCTCAACCGCTCCGCGCTGCCCCAGGTGACCGTGGACGGCGCGCCCTGGACCAGCACCGGCGGCTGGGACCACTTCGGCGCCGACCCGGCCGCCCAGGACGGCACCCCGTGAGCACCGCCCCTCCGCTGTGCCTGACCGTCGCCGGATCCGACTCCGGCGGCGGCGCGGGCATCCAGGCCGACCTCAAGACGATGCTGGCGCTCGGGGTGCACGGCATGAGCGTGGTGACCGCCGTGACGGCGCAGAACTCGCTCGGCGTCCACGGGGCCTGGGAGCTGCCCGCCGAGGCCGTCACGGCCCAGTACCGGGCCGTCGTGGACGACATCGGCGTCCGGGCCGTGAAGACCGGGATGCTGTCCTCCGCCGTGCTGGTCGAGACGGTGGCCGCGCTGCTGGCCGACACCCCGGCCCCGGCCGTCGTGGACCCCGTGGGCGTCTCCAAGCACGGGGACGCGCTGCTCGCCGTCTCCGCGCTGGACGCCGTGCGCAAGGAGCTGCTGCCGCGGGCCGCCGTGGCCACGCCCAACCTGGACGAGGTGGCGCAGCTCACGGGCGTGGTGGTGGAGAGCGAGGAGGACATGCGGCGGGCCGCCGACGCGATCCTCGGCTTCGGGCCGCGGTGGGCGCTGATCAAGGGCGGACACCTCGCGGCCCACGGCCACGAGGCCGTCGACCTGCTCACCGACGGGACCGAGGAGCGGTGGCTGCGCGCCCCCCGCCACGACAACCGGCACACCCACGGCACCGGCTGCACCCTCGCCAGCGCGATCGCGGCGGGCCTGGCCAAGGGCCTGGAAGTGCCGGAGGCGGTCCTGGCCGCCAAGGAGTACGTCACGGGCGCCATCGCCGCCGGCTTCGCGCTCGGCGGGGGCATCGGCCCGGTGGATCACGCCTGGCAGTGGCGCTGAGCCCCGCCGGACAAGGCAAAAGGCCGGCTCACCAGAGGTGAGCCGGCCTTTTTGGCAACCGGAAGGGCTGCGCTACGACGGGAGGCGTCAGCGCGAGACCTTGCCGGCCTTGATGCACGAGGTGCAGGCGTTGAGGCGCTTCGGCGTCCCATTGACCACGGCACGGACGCGCTGGATGTTCGGGTTCCAGCGACGCGAGGTGCGGCGGTGCGAGTGGGAGATGTTGTTGCCGAAGCTCGGCCCCTTGGCGCAAACGTCGCAGTTGGCAGCCACAGGTCACTCCAAGACTTCAGATGCAATTACAGTGAAACCGGCGCACCGGATTCAGAGGTCTGAAGTGGTTTGCCGGGGGAATGGCCCGACTCTCATCGGGCAACCGGAGCAGCATACAACGACTGCGTCCGTCCAAGAAAACTACCATGTCCGCCGCTGCCCCCGCCCCGCGGTCCCGACGCCCGGGGGGTCCTTCGTTACCCTGCGGTGAACCCTGGCCCGCACAAGGAGGAACGCCCGGTGCCGCACGAGCCGCAGCCGCAGGCCCCTGACGAGCTCGACGCCGAAGCGGTGCGCACCTGGAGCTCGCTGGCCCTGGCCGCACTGGGCCGGGCCCGCGAGGACATCGACGCGATCAACGTCTACCCGGTCGCCGACGCCGACACCGGCACCAACCTCTACCTCACCGCCGAATCGGCCGACCGCGGCCTCGCCGAGGCGTTCCCCGAGGTGACCGACGGCACAGGGACCACCTCCCTGGCCGAGGCGGTACGCGCCTGGGCGCACGGGGCACTGGTGGGGGCCCGCGGGAACTCCGGGACGATCCTCGCGCAGCTGCTGCGCGGGGTGGCCGACGTACTCGGCGCCGAGCAGCCCGAGTGGTCCGACCCGGCGGAGCACGGCGGGAAGGACGGCCGGGGGACCGGCGGGCTGCTGGCCCGCGCCCTGACCCGGGCCGCGGAGGAGGCGTACGCGGCCGTCGCGCACCCGGTGGAGGGCACCATGCTCACCGTCGCCGGCGCCGCCGCCCGGGCCGGCGAGGCGGCCGGAGCCGCCGCCGGGACCGCCGTCGAGGTGGCCCGCGCCGCCTACGACGGGGCCCGTGCGGCCCTGGCCGAGACCCCCGGGCAGCTCGCCGCGCTGAGCCGCGCCGGGGTGGTCGACGCCGGCGGCTGCGGGCTCGTCGTCGTCTTCGGGGCCCTGTGGCAGGCGCTGTCCGGACAGGAGCCGGCCGCCGAACCGGTGCGCGGCCGGGCGGTGCCCGTCCCGCAGCCGCAGGACCCCTGCGCGCAGGAGGAGGACGGGCCCGCGTACGAGGTGATCTACCTGCTGGAGGCCACCGAGGCGGCCGTCGGCGAACTGCGCGAACGCCTCGACGGACTCGGCGACTCGCTGGTCGTCGTCGGAGGCGACGGACTGTGGAACGTCCACGTCCATGTCGACGACCCCGGCGCGGCCGTGGAGGCCGGAGTCGTGGCCGGACGGCCCTACCGGATACGGATCACCCACTTCGGGGACGAGCGCCGCCGGGCCCGCGGCGAGCGCGCCCAGCGGGCCGTGGTCGCCGTCGTCCCCGGCGAGGGACTGGCCGGACTGTGCGGGGAGGCCGGTGCGACCCCCGTGCTCGTGCGCCCCGGCGAGCTCCCGGCCGCCGCCGAACTCCTCGACGCCGTACGCCGTGCGCACGCCCGCGAGGTGGTGCTCCTGCCGGGCGGCGCCGAGCTGCGCGCCGCCGCGGCCGCGGCGGCCGAACAGGCCCGCGCCGAGGGCGTGCGCGTGGCCGTGATCCCCACCCGCTCCGCGGTCCAGGGACTGGCCGCCCTCGCCGTGCACGACCCCGAGGGCAGCTTCGACGAGGACGTGGTCGCCATGACGGCGGCGGCCGGCGCCACCCGGTACGGGGAACTGGCCGTCGCCGAACGGCAGTCCTTCACCTCGGCCGGCATCTGCCAGGCCGGCGACGTGCTCGGCCTCATCGACGGGGACGTCGCGGTCATCGGCTCGGGCCTGACCGAGACCGCCGAGGCCGTCCTGGACCGGATGCTGGGCTCCGGCGGCGAACTCGTCACCCTGGTCCTGGGACCCGACGTGCCGGACGCCGTCGCCGAGCGCCTGGAGGCGTACGTCCAGCACGGCCACCTCGCCGTGGACACCGTCACCTACCGCGGCGGCCGCTACTCGGCCCCGCTCCTCATCGGGGTGGAATAGCCGGCTTGTCAGCGCCATGGTGTGCAATGGAACACGTGCCCGCGCTCGACGAAGACCTCAAGAAGACGCTCGGTCCCGCCACCGCCAAGGTGCTGGCCGAGCAGCTCGGCCTGCACACGGCCCTGGACCTGCTCCACCACTACCCCCGGCGGTACGCCGAGCGCGGTGAGCTGACCTCGCTGGCCGAGCTCGCCGACCAGATCGACGAGCACGTGACCGTCGTCGCACAGGTCGCCGACGCCCGGATCCTGACCTTCAACGGGGGCCGCGGCAAGCGCCTGGAGGTGACCATCACCGACGGCAGCGGCCGCCTCCAGCTCGTCTTCTTCGGCGCCGGGGTCCACAAACCGCACAAGGACCTGCTCCCCGGCAGCCGCGCGATGTTCGCCGGCAAGGTCTCCAAGTTCAACCACAAGCTCCAGCTCGCGCACCCGGCCTACGAGCCGCTCGGCGCGGACGCCTCCGACCGCGACGCCGCGACCGCCTTCGCCAGTCAGCTCATCCCGATCTACCCGGCCTGCGCGAAGCTGGAGTCCTGGAAGATCGCCAAGTGCGTGGACGCGGTGCTGCCCAGCGCCCAGGAGGCCGTGGACCCGCTGCCGCCCGCCCTGCGCGAGGGCCGCGGGCTGGTCCCGCTCACCGAGGCCCTCCTGAAGATCCACCGGCCGGGCACCAAAGCCGACATCGAGGACGCCCGCCAGCGCCTCAAGTGGGACGAGGCCTTCGTCCTCCAGGTCGCCCTGGCCCGCCGCCGGCACGCCGACTCCCAGCTCCCGGCCGTCCCCCGCCGCCCGCTCCCCGGCGGCCTGCTCGACGCCTTCGACGCGAAACTGCCCTTCACCCTCACCCAGGGCCAGGAGACCGTCTCGAAGGAGATCTTCGACGACCTGGCCACCGACCACCCCATGCACCGCCTCCTCCAGGGCGAGGTCGGAAGCGGGAAGACGATGGTGGCCCTGCGGGCCATGCTCGCCGTCGTCGACAGCGGCGGGCAGGCGGCCATGCTCGCGCCCACGGAGGTGCTCGCCCAGCAGCACCACCGCTCCATCACCGAGATGATGGGGGAGCTCGCCGAGGGGGGCATGCTCGGCGGCTCCGACCAGGGCACCAAGGTCGTGCTGCTCACCGGCTCCATGGGCATGCCCGCCCGCCGCCAGGCCCTGCTCGACCTGGTCACCGGCGAGGCCGGCATCGTGATCGGCACGCACGCGCTGATCGAGGACAAGGTGCAGTTCCACGACCTCGGCCTGGTCGTCGTGGACGAGCAGCACCGCTTCGGGGTGGAGCAGCGCGACGCACTGCGCTCCAAGGGCAAGCAACCCCCGCACCTGCTGGTGATGACGGCGACCCCGATCCCGCGCACGGTCGCCATGACCGTCTTCGGCGACCTGGAGACCTCCGTCCTGGACCAGCTGCCGGCCGGGCGCTCCCCGATCGCGACGCACGTGGTGCCCTCCAAGGACAAGCCGCACTTCCTCGCCCGGGCCTGGGAGCGGGTCCGCGAGGAGGTCGAGAAGGGGCACCAGGCGTATGTGGTCTGCCCCCGCATCGGCGACGGCGAGGACGACCCCAAGAAGAAGGCCGCCGGGGACGACGGCGAACGGCGGCCGCCGCTCGCCGTCGTGGAGATCGCCGAGCAGCTCGCCCGCGGCCCGCTGGCCGGGTTGAGCGTCGAGGTGCTGCACGGCCGGATGGACCCCGCCGACAAGGACGACGTCATGCGCCGGTTCGCCGCCGGCGAGGTCAAGGTGCTGGTCGCCACCACCGTCATCGAGGTCGGGGTGAACGTCCCCAACTCCACGGTCATGGTGATCATGGACGCGGACCGGTTCGGCGTCTCCCAGCTCCACCAGCTGCGCGGACGCGTGGGCCGCGGCTCCGCACCGGGGCTGTGCCTGCTGGTCAGCGAGATGCACGAGGCGAGCCCCGCCCGGGCCCGGCTCGCCGCCGTCGCCGCCACCCTCGACGGCTTCGAACTCTCCCGGATCGACCTGGAACAGCGCCGCGAGGGCGACGTCCTGGGCCAGGCCCAGTCCGGAGTCCGCTCCTCGCTGCGCATGCTCGCCGTCATCGAGGACGAGGAGGTCATCGCCGAGGCACGGGAGGAGGCCACCCGCGTCGTCGCCGAGGACCCCGCGCTGGAGCGGCTGCCGGGTCTGCGGACCGCGCTGGAGGCCCTGCTCGACACCGAGCGCGAGCAGTACCTGGAGAAGGGCTGAGCGGCACGACCTATCGTTGGAGTGCCACGGCGACGCCGGGGCGCGCCCCTGCCGTCGTACCGAAGGACCCCAGATGACCCGCGTGATCGCCGGCAGTGCCCGCGGGCGACGGCTGGCCGTGCCCCCCGGCACCGGCACCCGGCCGACCTCGGACCGGATGCGCGAAGGCCTCTTCTCCACCTGGGAGTCGCTGCACGGCGTCGAAGGGGCCCGGGTGCTCGACCTGTACGGCGGCTCCGGCGCCGTCGGCCTGGAATCGCTCTCCCGCGGCGCGGCCCACACCCTGCTCGTCGAGGCGGACGCCAAGGCCGCCAAGGCGATCCGGGACAACATCAGGACGCTGGGCCTGCCCGGCGCCGAGTTCCGCGCGGGCAAGGCGGAGCAGATCGTGGCGGCCAGGGCCGCCGGGGACCCGTACGACATCGTCTTCCTGGACCCGCCGTACGCCGTGGACAGCGCCGACCTGCGGGAGATCCTCCTCACACTCCGGTCCAATGGCTGGATCACCGGCGATGCGCTCGTCACCGTGGAGCGCAGCACCAGGAGCGGCGCCTTCCCGTGGCCCGAGGGCTTCGAGCCGCTCCGGTCGCGCAAGTACGGCGAGGGCACCCTGTGGTACGGCCGCGCCGCCTCCACCAGCGAAGACTCATGAACGAGGGAGTTCAGTTGCGCCGCGCCGTCTGTCCGGGGTCCTTCGATCCCATCCACAACGGACACCTCGACATCATCGGACGCGCCTCCAGGCTCTACGACGTCGTGCACGTCGCCGTGATGATCAACAAGTCGAAGCAGAGCCTGTTCACCGTCGAGGAGCGGATCGAGCTGATCCGCGAGGCGACCGCCGACTACGGAAACATCCAGGTCGAGTCCTTCCACGGGCTGCTCGTCGACTTCTGCAAGCAGCGCGACATCCCGGCCATCGTCAAGGGCCTGCGCGCGGTCAGCGACTTCGACTACGAGCTCCAGATGGCCCAGATGAACATGGGCCTGTCGGGCGTCGAGACGCTGTTCGTCCCGACCATCCCCACCTACAGCTTCCTGTCCTCCTCGCTGGTCAAGGAGGTCGCGGCCTGGGGCGGCGACGTCGCCCACCTGCTGCCGGCGCACGTCCACGAGGCGCTTCTGGAGCGGCTGCGCAACCGCTGACCGCCTGACGGGCCGTCAGGCAGTGTCGGGGGGCCGCCCGGTGGCCTTACAGTCGTCCCGTCCGTCTCAGGAACCGCCTGAGGCCGAGAGAGTGCGAGCCCCCATGGACGTGCAGAAGAAGCTCGACGAGATCGTCGCGGCCGTCGGCGGCGCCCGGTCCATGCCCATGTCGGCCTCCTGCGTGATCAACCGCGCCGAGCTGCTGGCCCAGCTCGAAGAGGTGCGCCAGGCGCTGCCCGGCTCGCTCGCGCAGGCTCAGGAGCTCATCGGCGGCCGGGAGCAGATGGTCGAGGACGCCCGCCGCGAGGCGGAGCGGATCATCGATGCGGCCCACAACCAGCGCGGTTCGCTGATCTCCGACACCGAGATCGCGCGGCGCTCCCAGGCCGAGGCGGACCGGATCCTGGACGAGGCCCGCCGGGAGGCCGAGGAGATCCGGGCCGAGGCCGACGACTACGTCGACAGCAAGCTCGCGAACTTCGAGGTCGTGCTGACGAAGACCATCGGCTCGGTGGACCGGGGCCGGGAGAAGCTCCTGGGCCGCGGCCCGGGCCTGGACGAGCACGGCTACCCGGACATGGACGCGCCCGAGCGCAGCCACGACCCCGATACGCAGCGGCAGCAGGCGGACGCGTACGTCGACACCAAGCTGGCGACCTTCGAGGCGGTGCTCTCCAAGACCCTGGAGGCCGTGGGCCGCGGTCGCCAGAAGCTCCTGGGCCGGGTCCCGACGGACGACCTGGGCGCGCACATGGCCGCCCAGGACGCGGTCGGCGGACAGGCCTCCCGCTCGGCGAGCGACTCGGACTTCCTGGCGGGCCTGGCGGAACCGGAGCAGCTGCACGCGCAGGCCCCGATCCCGGCCCAGCCGGAGCCGCTGTACGACACGTACTCCTACCAGCAGCAGCCCGCCCAGCCGGCCGCCCAGCAGCAGGACGCGTACGCCTACCAGGACCCGTACGGCGGCTACCAGCAGCAGCCGGACCCGTACGCCGGTTACCAGCAGCAGAGCGACCCGTACGCGGCCTACCCCTCGCAGGACCAGCAGCAGGCCGGGCAGTCCTCGCTCGACGAGACCAGCCTCTTCGACACGAGCATGATCAACCTGGACCAGCTGCGCCAGTACGAACAGGGGCGCTAGACCGGATTGGGCGCTGGGCGCCGCGCCGGGTATCCTGGCTCTTCGGTCGCGCGTATGCACCGCGATCCATGCTGCCCCGGGGCGGCGGAATTTTTGATCTTCAGCGATCTGTGAAAGCAGGAACGGCCCTGAATACCCGCCTCGACCACCGCAACCCCCTCGTGTTCGACACGCACGAGCTGGGCCGGCGTCCTGGTGCCATGCAGCGGCTGTCCCGTGAGATCGCGGCACCGGCGGACTTCGGTCTCGTCGGCGTCATCGGAGTGCCGGAAGGCGCCGCGGTGAAGCTCAAGCTCCGCCTCGAGTCGGTCATGGAAGGGGTGCTTGTCACAGGCACCGCCCGTGCGCAGGCCGTAGGGGAGTGCGTAAGGTGTCTGGAGTCCGTCGAGCGCGAGCTCAAGGCGGACTTCCAGGAGATGTTCTCGTACCCTGACGCCGACGACCGGAGCCGCTCCAAGGCGGAACCGGCCGACGACGCCGAGGACGACGAGGACACGCTCTTCCTCGAGGACGGCTTGTTCGACCTCGAACCCGTGCTGCGGGATGTGGTGGTGCTCGCACTGCCCATGCAGCCGGTGTGCCGGGAGGACTGTCTCGGACTGTGCCCCGATTGCGGGCTCAGCCTGAACGACGACCCGGACCACCACCATGACGCCGTCGACATCCGTTGGGCGGCATTGCAAGGACTCGTCGTGACCGATCAGGACGACGAGAAGGACAACATGAGCGGCACTGCCTCTGACGGAGTTCAGGGCGCCGCCGAGAAGCAGGAGAAGTAGCCGTGGCTGTTCCGAAGCGGAAGATGTCGCGCAGCAACACGCGCCACCGCCGGTCGCAGTGGAAGGCTGCGGTCCCCACCCTGGTTTCGTGTGAGCGTTGCCAGGAGCCGAAGCTCCAGCACATTGCGTGCCCGAGCTGCGGCACCTACAACAAGCGCCAGGTCCTCGAGGTCTGAGCGGCTGGTGAGAGGCGCAATGTCTGAGCTGTCCAACGCTGAGAAGCAGGCAGACAGTAACAACGCGGCCTCGTCCCACACGCTTCTGGAAGGGCGGCTCGGGTATCAACTCGAGTCCGCCCTTCTGGTGCGTGCGCTGACCCACCGCTCGTACGCGTACGAGAACGGCGGTCTGCCCACCAACGAACGGCTGGAGTTCCTCGGGGACTCCGTGCTGGGCCTGGTGGTCACGGACACGCTGTACACGACCCACCCCGATCTCCCCGAAGGCCAGCTGGCCAAGCTTCGGGCCGCGGTGGTCAACTCGCGTGCACTGGCGGAGGTCGGACGCGGCCTCGAACTCGGCTCCTTCATCCGGCTCGGCCGGGGCGAAGAGGGCACGGGCGGCCGGGACAAGGCCTCCATCCTCGCCGACACCCTTGAAGCGGTGATCGGCGCGGTTTACCTCGATCAGGGCCTCGACGCGGCCTCGGAGCTGGTTCACCGGCTCTTCGACCCGCTCATCGAGAAGTCCTCGAACCTCGGGGCCGGCCTGGACTGGAAGACCAGTCTCCAGGAACTCACGGCGGCCGAAGGCCTTGGCGTGCCCGAGTACCTGGTCTCCGAGACAGGTCCGGACCACGAGAAGACCTTCACTGCTGCCGCCCGCGTCGGTGGTGTCTCGTACGGCACCGGCACCGGCCGCAGCAAGAAGGAAGCGGAACAGCAGGCTGCGGAGTCCGCATGGCGCGGTATCCGCGCCGCCGCGGACGAGCGGACCGCTGCGGCGGCAGCCGTCGCCGCAGCCGCTCCGGTCGAGGTCCCGGCTTCGGCCGAGACCGTGGACGGCGGGGTGCCGACGCCCGCCGATCCGGCGCCGGACGCCTGACCCTTCCTTCGGGACGTACCCGCCCGCCCCTGCCTCGCAGGGGCGGGCGATTCCGTTCACAGGGGGCCGGTACGCTCCCTGGGAGCGTCCAGATCCGCGTCCCCGGAGGTGCACCGTGCCCGAGCTGCCCGAAGTCGAAGTCGTGCGGCGGGGGCTGGAGCGCTGGGTGGCCGGGCGGACGATCGAGACCGTCGAGGTCCTGCACCCGCGAGCCGTACGCCGCCATGTGGGCGGCGGGGCCGACTTCGCGGAGCGGCTGCGCGGGGAGACCTTCGCAGTGCCGCAGCGGCGCGGCAAGTACCTGTGGCTGCCCCTGGCGGGGCGGGACCTGTCCGTGCTCGGGCACCTGGGCATGAGCGGACAGCTGCTCGTGCAGCCCGAGGACGCCCCCGACGAGAAACACCTGCGCATCCGGGTGCGGTTCACCGGTTCCGACAGCGGCTCCGCCGCGGAAGCCGCGGGGACGGAGCTGCGCTTCGTGGACCAGCGGACCTTCGGCGGGCTCTCCCTGCACGAGAACACTGCCGACGGTCTGCCCGACGTCATCGCGCACATCGCGCGCGACCCCCTGGACCCGCTCTTCGACGAGGTGTCCTACCACCTCGCGCTGCGCGCCCGGCGGACCACCGTCAAGCGGGCGTTGCTGGACCAGTCCCTGATCAGCGGGGTCGGCAACATTTATGCGGACGAGGCGCTGTGGCGCGCCCGACTCCACTACGAGCGCCCCACCGCCCACCTCACGCGCCCGCGGAGCGCGGAACTCCTCGGCCATGTCCGGGACGTCATGAACGCAGCCCTCGCCGTCGGCGGCACCAGCTTCGACAGCCTCTACGTCAACGTGAACGGCGAGTCGGGCTACTTCGACCGTTCGCTCGATGCCTACGGGCGCGAGGACGAGCCCTGCCGGCGCTGCGGTACGCCGATGCGCCGCCGCCCGTGGATGAACAGGTCGAGCTACTTCTGCCCGCGCTGTCAGCGGCCGCCGCGCGTGGCGTCGTAGGACTCACGGGCGGTCAGCACGGCCGGCATGCTCCCCTCCAGGCAGTGGATGAGCGCGAGGAGCCGGTCCGCGACCTCGACGCCGAGCGGGGTCAGTTCGTAGTCGACGCGCGGCGGGTTCGTCGGCTGTGCCTCGCGGTTGACTATGCCGTCGCGCTCCAGCGCGTGCAGGGTCTGCGAGAGCATCTTCTCGCTGACGCCCTCCACCCGGCGGCGCAGTTCGTTGAAGCGGCACGGACCTTCGCGCAGGGCGCCCACGGTGAGGCTGCCCCAACGGCCGGTGACGTGCTCCAGGGTTTCCCGGGACGGGCAGGCGCGCGCGAAGACGTCGAACGGTTGCTCGGTCTCGGCGGCATCGGTGCAGGCAGGGGTCTCCATGAGGGCAAGCGTACGCCCCTACAGCGCTAACTCGTGGGTTGCGCTTTCCAAAAGTTAGTGATTCTCTTTCTCTCGTCGCACCACGCCCCGTGCTGCGGCGGGAGTTTTTCCGAGGGAGAGATCAGCCTTGTCCGCAATCACGCACACCCCCGTCGTCTCGATCGCCTACCACTCCGGCTACGGCCACACCGCCGTCGTCGCGGAGGCGGTCCGCAGCGGCGCCGTGGACGCCGGGGCGACCGTTCACCTGATCAAGGTCGACGAGATCGACGACGCGCAGTGGGAGCTGCTCGACGCCTCCGACGCGATCGTCTTCGGCTCCCCGACCTACATGGGCACCGCCTCCGGCGCCTTCCACGTCTTCGCCGAGGCCTCCTCCAAGCGCTGGTTCGGCGACGCCTGGCAGGACAAGGTGGCGGCCGGCTTCACGAACTCGGCGTCCAAGAGCGGCGACAAGCTGCACACCCTGCAGTTCTTCCAGATCCTGGCCGCGCAGCACGGCATGAGCTGGATCAACCTGGGTCTGAAGCCGGGCTGGAACTCCAGCACCGCCTCCGAGAACGACCTGAACCGCCTCGGCTTCTTCGCCGGCGCCGCCGCCCAGACCAACTCCGACGAGGGTGCGGACGCGGTCCACAAGGCCGACATCGCGACCGCCGAGCACCTGGGCCGGCGCGTCACCGAGCAGACCCGCATCGTCATCGCGGGCCGTGCGGCCCTGGCCGCCGCCGCGGTCTGAGCGTACGGGCCCCCTCGCGGGGGCCGTACGTACTAGAAGCCGAAGTCCTGGGTCCACCAGGGACCGCCGGCGGCGAAGTGGGCGCCGACGCCCAGGGTGCGGAACTCGCAGTTGAGGATGTTCGCCCGGTGCTCCGGGCTGTTCATCCAGGCCTTCATCACGGCCTCGGCGTCACCCTGGCCGCGGGCTATGTTCTCGCCGCCGAGGCCCGAGAGGCCGGCCTTGGTGGCGCGGTCCCAGGGGGTGTTGCCGTCGGGGTCGTCGTGGCTGAAGAAACCGCGGGTGGCCATGTCCAGGCTGAAGGCCCCGGCCAGTGCCGCGAGCGGCGGATTGGCCCGGACCGGGCCGCACCCGGCCAGGGCGCGCTCCTGGTTCACCAGCTCGACGACGGCCGCCTCCTCCGCGGAGTGGCCGTCCAGCGGCGGCCGCGGCGCGGGAGTGGCCGGCTTCGAGGGGGTGGCCGGCTTCGACGGGGTCGCCGGCTTCGAGGGGGCCGGGGCGGCCGTGCTCCTGGAGGGGACCGGAGCGGGCGGCGCGGCCGGGCTCGTGCGCGGGGCCCTCGGGGAGGGCGCCGTCGTGGCCGGCGCCGGTGCCGACGGTGAGGGCGAAGCGCTCGAAGGGGCGGGGGTGCTCGGCGAGGCCGACGGGGAGCTGCTCGGCGAGGGGCTCGCGGACGCCGAGGGCGACGGGGAGGGGGAGGCCGGCCTGCTCGGGGACGCGGTGCCCGGGCCGGTGCTCGCGGAGGCGCGGCCGGACAGGTTCGCGAGGCCGCGCAGTGCCGCATCCGGGTCGGCCGAGGCCTTGGCCCGGGGCGCCGCGGTGGGGGCGTCCGTACCGCTGACACCCACATAGGGGAAGGAGCCGCCGACCGGCACCATGCCGGTGGTGACGGCTGCCGTGCCGAGGGCAACGGCCACGGAGACGCCCAGCAGGCCGGTGCGCAGGGCGGTGCCGCGCTTGCCGCCGCTGTGCGGCGCGGTGGGGAGTCGATGACGTCCCATCGGAGCGTGCCTTCCTGTGCCGGATCAAGATCATCCCTTACCCACCCAAATGGGTGAGTTCATTGGTGCGCGACTGTACGCCATGGGCCCAGGGGGGCGATGTGTCCCGAAAGTGCTCGCCCGGTTAGCGTTCACGCATGAATGAAGACGTCCGGCTGACCGCCTGGGTGCGCGGCCGAGTGCAGGGAGTGGGCTTCCGCTGGTTCACCAGGGAGAACGCCCTGGAGATCGGCGGGGTCGTCGGCTTCGCGCTCAACCTCGACGACGGGCGAGTACAGGTGGTCGCCGAAGGTCAACGTGAGAATTGCCACCGGCTCCTCGACTGGCTGCGCTCCTGCGACACGCCCGGCCGGGTGGACGGAGTGACAGAGATCTGGGGCACACCGCGCGGTGGCTACGACGGATTCGGCATGCGATGACCGATCGACTGATCATGCACTCATCACATCTCTGAGCTGCCGCACATGGTCGGAACTGCACATTCCTCGTCGACGCGTTGCCGACGGGGGTGATCCGTGGAAGGCTCGGAGACGAGGATGATCTCCACATCCCTTGCGGGGACCGGGGACGCCCGCCGATACGGGGCGTGATCGTGTTGACCGTCAAACTTTTTGGTGAGACGCTGGAAGCCCCGCGCACCTGAGCTGTTTGGCAGTGTTGGCAGTAGTAAGCGCAGTGACTGACAGTCGCTGCCGGACATCCGCGGGTGCGATTCCCTCACGACCCACACCGCTACGGTCGGTCACTCAGTGTGGAGGACCATCCATCATGGCAAAGGCGCTTCTCGGTTACGTCGGCGGTTCTGACCCGCGACTCCTCGCCGAGATGCGACGGCTTCAGCAGCGCGTCCAGGACCTCGAGTCCGAGCTCGTACGGATTCAGTCCGAAAATGACGCGCTGAACGCGGCCGCCGCTCAGCACGACCGAGACTCGCTGCTCGGCAGCATCGACATCGACGTACCCCAGGCGGAGCCTGCGCTCACCTGACCTGTTCAATCCGTCGCTCGACTCCAGCCCCGCATGATCTGCAAGGGACGCTTCGGCGTCCCTTCTTTCTTTCACCGGCCTCTTCTCAGGACTTCCACGCCACGCCACGGACCACAGGGCCAGGTGGGGGGCCTGTGGCCCTTGGCGTCAGTTGTGCCCAGCACCTTCATGGGTGAAACCGAACGCGAAAGGTAGAGTCCGGCGGCGTGCACCTCAAGTCCCTGACCCTGCGTGGCTTCAAATCCTTCGCGTCCGCCACCACCCTGCGCTTCGAGCCCGGCATCACCTGCGTCGTGGGCCCGAACGGCTCCGGCAAGTCCAACGTGGTCGACGCGCTGTCCTGGGTCATGGGCGAGCAGGGGGCCAAGTCCCTGCGCGGCGGGAAGATGGAGGACGTCATCTTCGCCGGGACCACCGGCCGCCCGCCCCTCGGGCGCGCCGAGGTGTCGCTGACGATCGACAACTCCGACGGCGCGCTGCCCATCGACTACGCCGAAGTCACCATCACACGGATCATGTTCCGCGGCGGCAGCAGCGAGTACCAGATCAACGGTGACACCTGCCGGCTGCTCGACATCCAGGAGCTGCTCTCCGACTCCGGCATCGGCCGCGAGATGCACGTCATCGTCGGCCAGGGCCAGCTGGACTCCGTACTGCACGCCGATCCCATGGGCCGCCGAGCCTTCATCGAGGAGGCGGCCGGAGTGCTCAAGCACCGCAAGCGCAAAGAGAAGGCGCTGCGGAAGCTGGACGCGATGCAGGCCAACCTCGCGCGCGTCCAGGACCTGGGCGACGAACTGCGGCGCCAGCTCAAGCCGCTCGGACGGCAGGCGGCGGTCGCCCGGCGCGCGGCCGTCATCCAGGCCGACCTGCGCGACGCCCGGCTGCGGCTGCTCGCGGACGACCTGGTCGTGCTGCGGCGCGCGCTCGACGCGGAGATCGCGGACGAGGCCGCACTCAAGGGGCGCAAGGAGGCCGCCGAGGCCCAGCTCGCGGGGGCACTGCGGCGCGAGGCGGAGCTGGAGGAGGCGGTACGGGAGCTCGCACCGCGGCTGCACCGTGCCCAGCAGACCTGGTACGAGCTGTCGCAGCTCGCCGAACGCGTACGGGGGACCGCGTCCCTCGCGGACGCCCGGGTCAAGAGCGCGACGGCTCCGGCCGAGGAGGAGCGCCGCGGCCGCGACCCCGAGGACATGGAGCGGGAGGCGGCGCGGATCCGCGAGCAGGAGGCGGAACTGACGGCGGCTCTGGAGGCGGCTTCGCGGGCGCTGGAGGACACGGCCGAGCACCGGGCCGAGCTGGAGCGGGCGCTCGCCGACGAGGAACGGCGGCTGCGGGACGCCGCGCGGGCCATCGCCGACCGCCGCGAAGGACTCGCCCGGCTGACCGGGCGGCTCGGCGCGGCCCGCTCCCGCGCGGGAGCGGCGCAGGCCGAGATCGACCGGCTCGTCACGGCGCGGGACGCCGCGCAGTCCCGGGCCGCGGCCGCGCAGGAGGAGTACGAGGCGCTGGCGGAGGAGGTCGGCGGGCAGGACGACCCGTCGGCCGACACGGACCACGAGGCCGCCCGGGCCGGGCTCGCGGCGGCGGAGACGGCGCTGTCCGCCGCGCGGGACGCGCTGTCCGCGGCGGAACGCTCACGCGCGGCCGTCTCGGCGCGGCGGGAGGCGCTGGCGCTCGGGCTGCGCCGCAAGGACGGTACGGGCGCGCTGCTCGAGGCGCGGGAACGGCTGGCCGGGCTGCTGGGGCCGGCGGCGCAGCGGCTGTCGGTGAGCCCCGGGTACGAGATCGCCGTGGCCGCGGCACTGGGCTCGGCGGCGGACGCGCTGGCGGTGGCCTCCCCGGCGGCGGCCGTCGGGGCGATCCGGCACCTGCGCGGGGCCGACGCGGGCCGCGCCACCCTGCTCATCGCTCCGGCGCCGCCCGTGCTCCCGGGCCAGGGAGCGGCCGGGGGAGCGGCCGGGGGAGCGGGAGTGCCCGGGGACGCGGCGGGGGGTGCGGCGGGGAGCGCCGTCCCCCGTCCGGCCCCGTCCCGGGACGGGGATCCGGCCGTACCGGCACCGCATGTGCCGGCGGGCGTCGCCCCGTCCGCCCCGGCGGCCGTGACCCCGGCCCCGGCTCCGGCCCCGGCGTCCGCGCCGGTCACCGGGGGCGGACCCGCGGTCCCGCCCGTACCCGCCGCCGGGCTGGTCGGCGGGGACGCCGAGGTGCGGCGGGCCGTCGGATGGGTGCTGCGGGACCACGTCGTGGTCGCGACCCTGGACGAGGCCGAGGCGCTCGTCGCGCAGCGCCCCGACGCGGTGGCCGTGACCCTCGACGGCGATGTGCTCGGCGCCCACCTCGCGCACGGCGGCTCCGCCGGGGCGCCCAGCCTGATCGAGGTACAGGCCGCCGTCGACGAGGCCACGGCAGAGCTGGACCGGCTGGGCGTGCAGTGCGAGGAACTCGCCGGGGCCCAGGCCGCCGCGCAGGCCCACCGCCGGGACGCGGCCACCCGGGTCGACGAGCTCGCCGAGCGGCGGCGCGCCGCGGAGCAGGCCCGGGCCGGGGTCGCCCAGCAGCTCGGGCGGCTCGCCGGGCAGGCCAAGGGCGCCGCGGGTGAGGCGGAGCGCAGCGCCGCCGCCGCGGCCAGGGCCCAGGACGCGCTGGAGCAGGCACTGGCCGAGGTGGAGGAGTGCGCGGAGCGGCTCGCGACGGCCGAGGAGATGCCCGTCGACGAGGAGCCGGACAGCTCCCGGCGGGATCGGCTCGCCGCGGACGGGGCCAACGCCCGGCAGACCGAGATGGAGGCCCGGCTCCAGCTGAGGACCCACGAGGAGCGGGTCAAGGGGCTGGCCGGGCGGGCGGATTCGCTCGACCGCGCGGCCCGGGCGGAACGCGAGGCCCGGACCCGGGCCGAGCGGCGCCGGGCGCGGCTGCGCCACGAGGCGGAGGTGGCCCGGGCGGTCGCCGACGGCTCCCGCCAGCTCCTCGCGCACGTGGAGGTCTCGCTCCGCCGGGCCGACGAGGAACGCGTGGCGGCCGAACGGGCGAAAGGTGTCGCCGAACGGGAGCTCGGCGAGGCGCGCAACCGGGGACGGGAACTGAAGGGCGAGCTGGACAAGCTCACCGACTCCGTCCACCGCGGCGAGGTGCTCGGCGCCGAACAGCGGCTGCGCATCGAGGCGCTGGAGGCCAGGGCGCTGGAGGAGTTCGGCATGGCGGCCGCCGGCCTGATCGCCGAGTACGGCCCTGACCAGCTGGTTCCCCCGTCCCCGCCCGCCGAGGGGGAGGAGCTGCCGCAGGATCCGGAGCATCCGCGCAACCGGCCCGGTCCCTTCGTCCGGGCCCAGCAGGAGAAGCGCCTCAAGGCGGCCGAGCGCGCCTACCAGCAGCTGGGCAAGGTCAATCCGCTCGCTCTGGAGGAGTTCGCGGCGCTGGAGGAGCGCCACCAGTTCCTCAGCGAGCAGTTGGAGGATCTCCGCAAGACGAGGGCCGATCTCCTTCAAGTGGTGAAGGAGGTCGACCAGCGGGTCGAACAGGTCTTCACCGAGGCCTACCGGGACACGGCCCGGGAGTTCGAGGGGGTCTTCTCGCGCCTGTTCCCCGGTGGCGACGGCCGGCTGATCCTGACCGATCCCGACAACATGCTGACCACCGGCGTCGACGTGGAGGCCCGTCCGCCGGGGAAGAAGGTCAAACGCCTGTCACTGCTCTCCGGCGGCGAGCGCTCGCTGACCGCCGTGGCGCTGCTGGTGTCCATCTTCAAGGCGCGCCCCAGCCCCTTCTACGTGATGGACGAGGTCGAGGCCGCGCTCGACGACACCAACCTGCAGCGGCTCATCCGGATCATGGAGGAACTCCAGGAGAGCTCGCAGCTCATCGTCATCACGCACCAGAAGCGGACGATGGAGGTCGCGGACGCGCTGTACGGCGTTTCGATGCAGGGCGATGGCGTCTCCAAGGTGATCAGCCAGCGACTCCGCTAGGCCGACTGTTCAGATAGTGAAGGCAAATCTCGACAGCTCATGGGGCAATCGCACTCACTCCGAGTCTTGACTTCAGAAAGTGAACCCATAGGCTCTGCTCTGGCGTGTTGACGTTCAGGTGGTGGTGCGCAGTTTGCTGTGCGCCACTAGAGGAACACGCGCAACGACGAATCCCCCACACAGCCCGTCGTCGCCGCCGGGCCCAGGAGCGCACCTTGACCAGCACAGCGAACGCACCCGCGTCAGGCGGTGGAAACCCGGCTCACCCCGACCACCTCGGCCACGTCATCTTCATCACCGCGGCCGCTGCCATGGGCGGTTTCCTCTTCGGCTACGACAGCTCCGTCATCAACGGCGCCGTGGAGGCCATCCGCGACCGCTTCGACGTCGGATCGGCGGCACTCGCCCAGGTGATCGCCGCGGCGCTGATCGGCTGCGCCATCGGCGCCGCCACCGCGGGCCGCCTCGCCGACCGGATCGGCCGAATCCGCTGCATGCAGATCGCCTCCGTCCTGTTCACCGCGAGCGCCATCGGATCCGCGCTGCCGTTCGCCCTGTGGGACCTCGCCATGTGGCGCGTCATCGGCGGCTTCGGCATCGGCATGGCCTCCGTCATCGGCCCCGCCTACATCGCCGAGGTCTCGCCGCCCGCCTACCGCGGCCGGCTCGCCTCCTTCCAGCAGGCGGCCATCGTCATCGGCATCGCCGTCTCGCAGTTGGTCAACTGGGGCATCCTCAACCTCGCCGACGGCGACCAGCGCGGTGAGATCGGCGGACTCGAAGCCTGGCAGTGGATGCTCGGCGTGATGGTCGTCCCGGCCGTGCTCTACGGCCTGCTCTCCTTCGCCATCCCGGAGTCCCCGCGCTTCCTCGTCTCGGTCGGCCGTACGGACAAGGCCAAGGAGGTCCTGCGCGAGGTCGAGGGCTCCGGCATCGACGCCGACGCCCGCATCCGCGAGATCGACCACTCCATGCGATCCGAGGTGAAGTCCACCTTCAAGGACCTGCTCGGCGGCCGCTTCGGCTTCCTGCCCATCGTCTGGATCGGCATCGGCCTCTCGGTCTTCCAGCAGCTGGTCGGCATCAACGTGATCTTCTACTACAGCTCCTCGCTGTGGCAGTCGGTCGGCATCGACGCGAGCTCCTCCTTCCTGTACTCCTTCGAGACCTCGGTCGTGAACATCATCGGCACGGTGATCGCGATGATCTTCGTGGACCGGCTCGGCCGCAAACCGCTCGCCCTCATCGGCTCCGTGGGCATGGCGCTGTCGCTGGGCACGGCGGCCTGGGCCTTCTCGTTCAAGACCGGTACCGGCGACGACATCTCCCTGCCGCACGCGCAGGGCATCACCGCCCTGGTCGCGGCCAACCTCTTCGTCCTCTTCTTCGCCCTCTCCTGGGGCGTGGTGGTCTGGGTGCTGCTGGGCGAGATGTTCCCCGGCCGCATCCGCGCCGCCGCCCTCGGTGTGGCCGCCGCGGCCCAGTGGATCGCCAACTGGGTCATCACCGTCACGTTCCCGTCGCTGTCCGACTGGAACCTCTCGGGCGCCTACATGATCTACACGTTCTTCGCCCTGCTCTCGATCCCCTTCATCCTCAAATGGGTGCCGGAGACCAAGGGCAAGGCGCTGGAGGAGATGGGGTAACCACCCCCGCCACCACCCCTTCTCCTCGATACTGCCCCGGCTCAGTCCTTGAGCCGGGGCAGTACCTGTTCGCAGAGCAGGTGCAGGCTGCGCCAGCCCTCGTCCAGCGGCATACCGCCGCACAGCGGGTGCAGGACCAGGTTCCCCGCCTCGCCCGCGGCCCGGCCGTACGCGACCGCCTCGTCCGGGGTGAGGATCCGGTACACGCCCTCCGCCCGCAGTTCCGCCACCGAGCGCGCGGCCGACCGTACGGCGCTGCGGATGTCCTTGGACTGCCAGGACGCGTACCTGCCCGCCTCGTGCAGGAAGCGCTCACCGTGCTCGGCCCAGACCCGGTCCGGGTCCTCCGCGATGTGCAGCAGCGGGGTCTCGGCTGCGGGCATCATGCAGAAGCCCTCCGTGCCGTACTCCGCCAGCCGCGCGGTGTAGTACGCCTCCAGCTCCGGCAGGTGCGCGCTGGGGAAGAACGGCAGCCCCAGGCGCGCCGCGCGGCGGGCCGCCGCCTCGGAGCTGCCGCCGACCAGGAGCAGCGGGTGCGGCCGGGTGAACGGCACCGGGGTGACCCGTACCGTACGGCCGCGGTACTCGAAGGGCTCGCCGGTCCACGCCTTCAGCAGGGTCTCCAGCAGCTCGTCCTGGAGGCGGCCGCGCCGGCCCCACTCCACTCCGTGCTGCTCGTACTCCTCGGGCCGGTAGCCGATGCCCGCGACCGTCACCAGGCGGCCGCCGCTCAGCAGGTCGAGGACGGCGATGTCCTCGGCGGCCCTCAGCGGGTCGTACAGCGGGCCGATGATCGCCGAGACGGTGACGGCGATCCGGCGCGTGGCGCCGAAGACCGCGCCCGCGAAGGCGAAGGGTGAGGGCAGCCAGTTGTTGTCGGTGCCGTGGTGCTCCTCGGTCTGGATGGTGTCGATCCCGCGGTCGTCCGCGTACCGGGCCATCTCCAGCGCCGCCTTGTACCGGGCGGAGAGGGACTCGGGGGTGCCGTCGGGGTCGACGAGATTGAACCGGGCCACGGTGATGGGCATGGAGAAGTCCCCCTTCGCCGGATGGGGTGGGTGGGCGAAGGGGGACGTTAGCTGACGTGGCGTCAGTTGGACAGGGATCCGGCGAGCTCGCGCTCCCCGGCCGGGGCGGGCTGCGCCGGCGCCGTGCGCGGCAGTACGGCGTACAGCAGGGCCGAGGTGAGGATGCCCGCCGCCCAGCCCAGGCCGTTCTCGCCGATCCAGGTGGAGGCGAGGGGTCCGGCGAACCAGTCGACCTTGGTGAACAGCAGGCCCACGACGAGGGCGAGGGCCCAGGCGGTCATCGCCTGCCACGCGAAGCCGCCCCGGTACCAGTAGGCGCTGGTCCGCGTGGTGTCCAGCAGCGCCCGGCCGTCGTAGGCGGGGCGGCGCAGCATGTCCACGCCGAAGACGCCGATCCACGCGGAGAAGGCCACGGCGAGCAGGGTCAGGAAGGAGATGAACGAACCGAAGAAGCTGGTCGCGACCACCATCAGCAGGAAGCCGAAGATCAGGCTGATGATCGCGTTGACGCTGACCGCCCACGCGCGCGGAACCTTGATCCCCAGGGTCTGCGCGGTGAAACCGGCCGAGTACATGGACATCGAGTTGATGAGCAGCATGCCGACGAGCGCGATGAGCAGGTACGGGACCGCGATCCAGGTCGGCAGCAGCTCGCCGATGAAGGAGACCGGGTCCTGGGCGGTGGCCAGGTCCGGGGTGCCGACGGCCATGACCGCGCCCATCAGCACCATCGGGAGCACGACCACGCCGGCGCCGCCGATCGTCGCGCCGACCATGCCCCTGGAGGAGGCGGTGCGCGGCAGGTACCGGGTGAAGTCGGGGCCCGAGGGCACCCAGCTGATCCCGCCGGCCGCGATCGTGCCGATGCCCGCGATCATCATCGCGCTGGAGCCGGCCGGCTTGCCGAAGACGGCGGACCAGTCGGTGGTGAAGAGCAGATACCCGAGGATGAGCACGCTGAAGGCGCCGAAGAGGTACGTCGACCAGGTGGAGCAGACGCGCAGCGCGTTGATGCCGAGGCCGGACACCACGAAGGTGCAGCCCACGAAGAACAGCAGGGTGACGACGATGAGCGGGGTGCTGCTGCGCACCCCGAACAGCAGGTCCAGCACGGTCAGCACGGCGTAGGCGCCGCTGACCGCGTTGATCGTCTCCCAGCCCCACCGGGCCACCCAGATCAGGGCCCCCGGGAAGAGATTGCCCCGCTGCCCGAACACCGCCCGGGAGAGCGCCATGCCGGGAGCGCCGCCGCGCTTGCCCGCGATTGATATCAGGCCGACGATCCCGTACGAGACCACGGGCGCGGCGATCGCGACGACGAGCACCTGCCAGATGTTGAGCTTGTTGAAGATCACCAGCCCCGCACCCATGGTCAGCAGCAGCACGCTGATGTTGGCGGCGACCCAGGTGGGGACGAGCTCGCGGACCCGGCCGGAGCGCTCGCTGTCCGGGACGGGCTCCAGGCCGCGGGTCTCGATGGCGGTTTCGGCTGCGCCGTCGGCAGGCTCGGCAGGCATGCGATCGCTCCGTGGGGAGGTTATGAGGGGAAGTTGCCCATCATCATCGATTTGCCGCTAAAACCACAAACAGCGGCTTAAGCCCTGCTCCCCGGGTCCGGGTTCCCGGCTCCCGGGCGGCCGTGGCCGATACTGGGGGGGTTATGGACATCCTCATCCTTGCTGTAGTCATCGCCCTGGTCGCGGTCGGCGCGATCAGCGGGCTCGTGGTCAGCAGCCGCAAGAAGAAGCAGCTGCCGCCCCCGGCACCGCCGAGCACGCCGACCATCACTGCCCCGCCTGCCGAGCCGCAGGTGGGGGAGGACGCCGTAGAGACGGCGGAAGAGCCGCGCCGCACGATCGAGGAGGTCGGGCTCCCGGAGGCCGAGGCCCCCGCCCCGGCGCCGGTGGCCGAGCCGGAGGCCCCGGCCGCGCCCGAGATCGAGGTGCCCGAGCCCACCGCCGGCCGCCTGGTCCGGCTGCGCGCCCGCCTCGCCCGGTCGCAGAACTCCCTCGGCAAGGGGCTGCTCACGCTGCTCTCCCGGGAGCACCTCGACGAGGACACCTGGGAGGAGATCGAGGAGACCCTCCTCATCGCCGACGTCGGTGTCGTGCCGACCCAGGAGCTCGTGGACCGGCTCCGCGAGCGGGTCAAGGTGCTCGGCACCCGCACCCCTGCGGACCTGCGCGCCCTGCTCAAGGAGGAGCTGCTGACCCTGGTCGGCACCGACTTCGACCGCACCGTGAAGACGGAGAGCGGCGAGGACACCCCCGGCGTGATCATGGTCGTCGGTGTCAACGGCACCGGCAAGACCACCACCACCGGCAAGCTGGCCCGGGTGCTCGTCGCCGACGGCCGCAGCGTGGTGCTCGGCGCCGCCGACACCTTCCGGGCCGCCGCCGCCGACCAGCTCCAGACCTGGGGCGATCGGGTCGGGGCGCGCACCGTGCGCGGCCCCGAGGGCGGCGACCCGGCCTCGATCGCCTACGACGCGGTCAAGGAGGGCATCGCCGAGGGCGCCGACGTGGTGCTCATCGACACCGCCGGCCGCCTCCACACCAAGACCGGCCTGATGGACGAGCTCGGCAAGGTCAAGCGCGTCGTGGAGAAGCACGGCCCGCTGGACGAGATCCTGCTGGTCCTGGACGCCACCACCGGGCAGAACGGCCTGACCCAGGCCCGGGTCTTCGCCGAGGTCGTGGACATCACCGGCATCGTGCTGACCAAGCTCGACGGCACGGCCAAGGGCGGCATCGTCGTCGCCGTCCAGCGCGAGCTGGGCGTACCGGTCAAGCTCATCGGCCTCGGCGAGGGGCCGGACGACCTGGCGCCCTTCGAGCCGGAGGCGTTCGTGGACGCCCTGATCGGCGACTGAGCGCAGTTCCTACGGACACCAGCGCCCCCGCGTTCCGCCGGAACGCGGGGGCGCCGTCATGGCCGGGGCATCCCCGGGGTGGGGCTCCCCGAGCGCTCGTCAGCGGCGGAGCCGGTGGCAGATGTACGCGAGGGTGCCCAGCAGCAGCCGGGCCTGCGGCGGGCCCCCGGCGGAGTCGAGCGCGGGCGGCCGCAGCCAGCCGACCTGGCCCAGCCCGGCCCGGTCGGAGGGCGGGGCGGTCACGAAGGCGCCCCGGCCCAGGGCGTGCAGGTCGAGATCGGCATCGTCCCAGCCCATCCGGTACAGCAGCTGCGGCAGCTCGGCCGCCGCCCCGGGGGCCACGAAGAACTGGGCCCGGCCGTCGGCGGTGACGATGACCGGGCCGAGCGGCAGGCCCATCCGCTCCAGCCGGACCAGCGCGCGCCGCCCGGCCTCCGCGGAGACCTCGATGACGTCGAAGACGCGGCCCACGGGGAGCAGTACGGCCGCCCCGGGGTACTCGCTCCAGGCCTCGGTGACCTCGTCCAGGGTGGCCCCGGCCGGGACCGTGGGGGCGAAGGGCAGCGGATGCGCCCCGGGCGCGGGGCACTTCGTGTCCCCGCAGGAACAGTCGCGGGCGGGCGCCGCGGCGCGGGCGCCGGGGACCACGTCCCAGCCCCACAGCCCGGTGTACTCCGCCACCGCCGTGCACTCCGAGGTCCGGCCGCCGCGGCGCCGGGTGCCGGAGCGGAACTCCTTGGTGCTGCGGCTGCCGCCGATCGTGAAGCCCATGCCCATGCCCCCTCCAACGGGTCGGACGTGCCGGTGGTTACGAAGCCGGTGGCGACGACCTCGGCGGGACCTCTGCCGGCAGCCCGCCGCGGGGTGTCCCGCGAAGCCGCCCGGCGCACTCCTCGCCGCGCGCGCCCCTGGCGCACCCCAGTCCAACCGATCCGCTTTCACCTCGGTGTCAAGTGAATCGCGCCTGGCGGGTAGCGAGTTCATTCGAAGGGGTGGCGAATGGTGGCGTTTCTGGAATCGACCTCGCCCCAGGGGTGATCGTAGGATTACTTTCGGTACACGAAACCGAAGGCGGCCCATCCGTGGGTATGCCGGAGGCAATACGTGAAGGACCTGTGAAGGTCCGTGGTGGCGCACGGCGCCCCGGCCAAGGTTTCGTGTGGAAGATGCTGAGCGGATGGGGGCGTTCCAGTGAGCGGCAACGGCGCAAGCGGAACGATCGAGGATGCTGCTGCGCGCAATGACCAGCTGACCTCGTGGTTCGTCCGCAGCGGCTGGTCCAAGGGCGAGCTCGCCCGGCAGGTCAACCGCCGGGCCCGCCAGATGGGCGCCCACCACATCAGCACGGACACCTCCCGGGTGCGCCGCTGGCTCGACGGCGAGCAGCCCCGCGAGCCCGTCCCGCGCATCCTGTCCGAGCTGTTCTCCGAACGCTTCGGTTCCGTCGTCGCCATCGAGCAGCTCGGTCTGCGCACCGCCCACCAGACCCCATCCGTCTCCGGGGTCGACCTGCCCTGGGCCGGCCCGCAGACCGTCGAACTGCTCGGCGAGTTCTCCCGCAGCGACCTGATGCTGGCGCGCCGAGGCTTCCTCGGGACCTCGCTCGCGCTCTCCGCCGGTCCCGCCCTCATCGAGCCCATGCAGCGCTGGCTCGTCCCGGCACCGGCCGCCGACCCGGGACCGCGCGGGCCGGGGTCGACGGGGGCCCTCGGCGGCCACCGCCCGCCCCGGCTCTCCGAACCGGAACTCGACCTCCTCGACGCCACCACCGTCATGTTCCGCCAGTGGGACGCCCAGTGCGGCGGCGGACTGCGCCGCAAGGCCGTCGTGGGCCAGCTCCACGAGGTCACCGACCTGCTCCAGGAGAACCACCCGGCCCCGGTCATGAAGCGGCTCTTCAAGGTCGCCGCCGAACTGGCCGAACTGGCCGGATGGATGAGCTACGACATCGGCCTGCACCCCACCGCCCAGAAGTACTTCGTGCTCGCGCTGCACGCCGCCAAGGAGGGCGGGGACAAGCCGCTGGGCTCGTACATCCTCTCCAGCATGAGCCGCCAGATGATCCACCTGGGACGCCCCGAGGACGCGCTGGAACTCGTCCACCTCGCCCAGTACGGCAGCCGCGACTGCGCCGGCCCGCGCACCCAGGCCATGCTGTATGCGATGGAGGCCCGCGCGTACGCCAACATGGGCCAGCCCAGCCGCTGCAAGCGGGCCGTGCGGATGGCCGAGGACACCTTCTCCGACGTCGGCTTCGCGGAGGAGCCCGAGCCCGACTGGATCCGCTTCTTCTCCGAGGCCGAACTCAACGGCGAGAACTCCCACTCGTACCGGGACCTGGCCTATGTGGCCGGGCGCAGCCCCATGTACGCCTCCCTCGCCGAACCCGTCATGGAACGGGCCGTCGAGCTCTTCGAGAAGGACGAGGAGCACCAGCGCTCCTACGCCCTCAACCTCATCGGCATGGCCACCGTGCACCTGCTCCAGCGCGAGCCCGAGCAGGCCGCCGCCCTCGTCGACCGGGCCCTCGACGTGGCGGGAAAGGTGCGGTCCGAACGGGTGAACACCCGCCTGCGCAAGACCGTCGACACCGCCGCCCGTGAGTACGGCGACGTCGCCGAGGTGGTCCGGCTCACCGACCACCTCGCCTCCCGGCTCCCCGAAGCCGCGGAGGCCGTCTGACGGCCCGCGCGGCCGTCCCGAAGGCCCCGGCCGCGGCAGTCACCCCGTGAAGCCCGATCAGGCTCCCCCAGCCAGGACATCCGGGTACTGCCGCGGCCGGCCCACCCCTCCCGCGCCCGAACCGGCGCCCCTCCCGCGGACGTGGTCGCGCCCGCCGTCGTGAGGGAGCGATCGACGGTTCCCGCGTTCATCGCGTCGTAACAACCCGGACGCCTTCGTCATCGGAGCGAAACACCCAGCGGCGCCGCCGGAAACCGGCCTGCGCGAATCTCGGGGTCATTAACCGGCCAGCTTCCCCGGCCCGGCCGGACACCCCTTTACGCCGCTCAGGTTTTCACGATCGCCCGCACGCGAACGTACCGACGACGAGGAGACGCCGATGGCATCAGCCATCACGACCCTCGCGGCAGACGCCCCGACGCTGTCTGCCGCGAACACCGGGTTCATGCTCATCTGCTCCGCCCTGGTCATGCTGATGACCCCGGGGCTCGCCTTCTTCTACGGAGGCATGGTCCGCGTCAAGAGCAGCCTCAACATGCTGATGATGAGCTTCATCAGCCTCGGGATCGTCACGATCCTGTGGGTCCTCTACGGCTTCAGCCTCGCCTTCGGCACCGATTCCGGCTCCCTCATCGGCTGGAACTCCGACTACGTCGGCCTCAGCGGCATCGGGATCACCGAGCTGTGGGACGGCTACACCATCCCGGTCTACGTCTTCGCCGTCTTCCAGCTGATGTTCGCCGTGATCACCCCCGCCCTGATCAGCGGTGCGCTGGCCGACCGCGTGAAGTTCGGCGCCTGGGTCCTGTTCACCGGCCTGTGGGTCACCGTCGTCTACTTCCCGGTCGCCCACTGGGTCTGGGGAGCCGGCGGCTGGCTGTTCGAGCTCGGCGTCATCGACTTCGCGGGCGGCACCGCCGTCCACATCAACGCCGGCGCCGCCGCCCTCGGCGTGATCCTGGTCATCGGCAAGCGCGTCGGCTTCAAGAAGGACCCGATGCGCCCGCACAGCCTCCCCCTCGTGATGCTCGGCGCCGGCCTCCTCTGGTTCGGCTGGTTCGGCTTCAACGCAGGATCCTGGCTCGGCAACGACGACGGCGTCGGCGCGGTCATGTTCGTCAACACCCAGGTCGCCACCGCCGCCGCCATGCTCGCCTGGCTCGGCTACGAGAAGCTGCGCCACGGCTCCTTCACCACCCTCGGCGCGGCCTCCGGTGCGGTCGCCGGCCTCGTCGCCATCACCCCCGCGGGCGGTGCCGTCAGCCCGCTCGGCGCGATCGCCGTAGGCGCCATCGCCGGTGTGCTGTGCGCCATGGCCGTCGGCCTCAAGTACAAGTTCGGCTACGACGACTCCCTCGACGTCGTCGGCGTCCACCTCGTCGGCGGTGTCGCCGGCTCCCTGCTCGTCGGCCTCTTCGCCACCGGCGGGGTCCAGTCCGACGTGGCCGGCCTCTTCTACGGCGGCGGCCTGGAGCAGCTCGGCAAGCAGGCCATCGGGGTCTTCGCGGTCCTCGCCTACTCTCTCGTGGTGTCCGCGGGTCTCGCCTTCCTCCTCGACAAGACGATCGGGATGCGGGTCACCGAGGACGTCGAGGTCGCCGGTATCGACCAGGTCGAGCACGCCGAGACCGCATACGACTTCAGCGGAGCCGGTGGCGGAGCCGCCTCGCGGAACACCGCCGCACCCACCCCCTCCGCCGCGAGCAAGAAGGTTGACGCATGAAGCTGATCACCGCGATCGTCAAGCCGCACAAGCTGGACGAGATCAAGGAAGCCCTCCAGGCCTTCGGGGTACAGGGACTCACGGTCACCGAGGCCAGCGGCTACGGCCGCCAGCGCGGCCACACCGAGGTCTACCGCGGTGCCGAGTACCAGGTCGACCTCGTCCCGAAGATCCGCATCGAGGTCCTCGTCGACGACTCCGACGCCGAGGAACTGATCCGGGTCATCGTGAGCGCGGCGGCCACCGGCAAGATCGGTGACGGCAAGGTGTGGAGCGTCCCCGTGGACTCGGTCGTCCGGGTCCGCACCGGCGAGCGCGGCGCTGACGCGCTCTAGCTGACAGGAGCTCCTGGGTGACGAGCGTCGAAGAGAACACGGACCACACGGCCGACTCGGGACCCAGCGGATACGCCGCGGCCCGGCTGCGACTCCTCCAGGAGGAGTCGCAGTCCGGGCCTTCGCGGCGTTCCGCCCTGGCCGGGTTGACCGACACATGGCTGAACGCCCTGTTCGCGACCGCCGTACGGGAGACCGGCGTCCGCGGCGCCACCCTGGTGGCCGTCGGAGGCTACGGACGGGCCGAACTCTCCCCGCGCAGCGACCTCGACCTGCTCCTGCTGCACGACGGCAGAGCGGAGCCGCGGGCCCTGAGCGCCCTGGCCGACCGCGTCTGGTACCCGGTGTGGGACCTCGGCGTCGCCCTCGACCACTCGGTGCGGACCCCCGCCGAGGCCCGCAGGACCGCCGGCGAGGACCTCAAGGTCCACCTCGGCCTGCTCGACGCCCGTACGGTCGCCGGTGACGCCGGACTCCTCGCCGGCCTGCGCACCTCCGTACTGGCCGACTGGCGCAACCAGGCGGCGAAGCGGCTCCCCGAGCTGCACTCCCTGTGCCGGGAAAGGGCGGAGCGGGCCGGGGAACTCCGCTTCCTGCTCGAACCCGACCTCAAGGAGGCCCGCGGGGGCCTGCGGGACGCCACCGCGCTGCGGGCGGTCGCCGCGTCCTGGCTGGCCGACGCCCCGCGCGAGGGCCTCGCCGAGGCCCGCCGGCGGCTCCTGGACGCGCGGGACGCCCTGCACCTGGTGACCGGCCGCGCCACCGACCGGCTCTCCCTCCAGGAACAGGACCAGGTCGCGGACCGGCTCGGCCTGCTCGACGCGGACGCGCTGCTGCGGGAGGTGTACGAGGCCGCGCGGGTCGTCTCGTACGCGGGCGACGTCACCTGGCGGGAGGTCGGGCGCGTCCTGCGGGCCCGCGCCGCCCGCCCCAGGCTGCGCGGGCTGCTGGGTGCCCGCGGCGACCGGGCGGGCACCCGGGCACCCCTGGCCGAGGGCGTGGTGGAGTCCGACGGCGAGGCCGTACTGGCCCTGGCCGCGCGCCCGGACCGGGACCCCGTACTGGCCCTGCGGTTCGCCGCGGCCGCGGCCCAGGCGGGCCTGCCCGTGTCCCTGCACGCCGTCCGCAGACTCGCGGCGCAGGCCAAACCCCTCCCGGTGCCCTGGCCGGCCGAGGCGCGCGAGCAGCTCCTCACCCTGCTGGGGGCGGGGGAGCCGACGGTCGCCGTCTGGGAGGCCCTGGAGGCGGAGGGCCTGATCACGCGGCTCCTCCCGGACTGGGAACGGGTCCGCTGCCGCCCGCAGCGCAACCCGGTCCACACCTGGACCGTGGACCGGCACCTGATCGAGACGGCCGTGCGGGCCTCGGCTCTCACCCGCCGCGTCGGCCGCCCCGACCTGCTGCTGATGGCCGCGCTCCTGCACGACATCGGCAAGGGCTGGCCGGGCGACCACTCGGTGGCCGGCGAGACCATCGCCCGCGACGTCGCCACCCGGATCGGCTTCGACCCGCAGGACATCGCGGTCCTGGGCACGCTCGTACGCCACCACCTGCTGCTGATCGACACCGCGACCCGCCGCGACCTGGACGACCCGGCCACCGTCCGCACGGTCGCCGACGCCGTGGGCTCGGTGGGCACGCTGGAGATACTGCACGCCCTCACCGAGGCGGACGCCCTGGCCACCGGACCTGCTGCGTGGAGCGCGTGGCGCGGATCGCTCGTCGCGGACCTCGTCGCGCGCGTCGCCTCGGTACTGCGCGGCAGCGCCCCGGCGGCCGGCGAACCGGAGATCCCGACCACCGAGCAGGAACGCCTGGCGGTGGAGGCCCTGCGCACCGGGGAGCCGGTCCTGGCGCTCCAGGCCCGCCAGGAGGAGGACGCGGTCGGCGTGGACCTCGTCGTCGCCGTCCCCGACCAGCCCGGGGTCCTCCCCGCGGCGGCCGGGGTGCTGGCCCTGCACCGGCTCACGGTACGGGCGGCCGACCTGCGCTCCATGGAGCTCCCGGACCGGCTGGGGGAGGTCCTGGTGCTGCGCTGGCGGGTGGCGGCGGAGTACGGCGCGCTCCCGCAGGCCGCCAGGCTCCGTACCGACCTGGTCCGCGCCCTGGACGGCTCGCTGGACGTCCCGGCGAAGCTGGCGGACCGCGAGGCGGCCTACCCCAGGCGGCGCGGGGTGGTCCCGCCGCCGCCCCGGGTCACCGTGGTCCCGGAGGTCTCCTCCCTGGCGACGGTCCTGGAGGTGCGGGCACCGGACGCGGTGGGCCTGCTGCACCGGATCGGACGGGCCCTGGAGGCGGCGGGCGTCAGGGTGCGCAGCGCCCACGTCTCCACCCTGGGCGCGAACGCCGTCGACACGCTGTACGTCACCACGCCCGAGGGCAAGCCCCTGGACCCGGCGGCCGCGAGCGCCCTTGCCGCCTCGGTGACGGCAGCCCTTTCGTAGCCGGGCGCGGCGCCGCTGCCGGGGGCGCTGTCCCGTGACCCGCGCGGGTCCGGGACAGCACCCCGGAAACGGCGATAGGGCGGGCCGGGGAGGAGCTGCGCACAGCGGTGGACCCGCACCGGTTGCAGGCAGGTCCCCGGATGGGGGAAGGGCCCGATACCCTGGGGGACGACCACAACGCCCCCGACCCGAGGAATCGCGACCACCGTGTTCGATACGCTCTCCGACCGCTTGGCGAATACCTTCAAGGGCCTGCGCGGCAAAGGCCGGCTGTCCGAGGCTGACATCGACGTAGCGGCCCGGGAAATCCGTATCGCGCTCCTCGAGGCCGACGTCGCCCTCCCGGTCGTCCGCTCCTTCATCGCGAACGTCAAGGAACGCGCCCGCGGTGAAGAGGTCAGCAAGGCCCTGAACCCGGGCCAGCAGGTCCTGAAGATCGTCAACGACGAACTCGTCACCATCCTCGGTGGCGAGACCCGGCGGCTGCGCTTCGCCAAGACCGCCCCCACCGTGATCATGCTGGCCGGTCTCCAGGGTGCGGGTAAGACCACCCTCGCCGGAAAGCTCGGCCTCTGGCTGAAGGGGCAGGGCCACGCCCCGCTCCTCGTCGCCTGCGACCTGCAGCGCCCCAACGCCGTCAACCAGCTGAGCGTCGTCGCCGAGCGCGCCGGCGTGGCCGTGTACGCGCCCCAGCCCGGCAACGGCGTCGGCGACCCGGTCCAGGTCGCGAAGGACTCCGTCGAGTACGCGCGGACCAAGCAGTACGACATCGTCATCGTCGACACCGCCGGTCGCCTCGGTATCGACGCCGAGCTGATGCAGCAGGCCGCGGACATCCGCGACGCCGTCAGCCCCGACGAGATCCTCTTCGTCGTGGACGCCATGATCGGTCAGGACGCGGTCAACACCGCCGAGGCCTTCCGTGACGGCGTCGGCTTCGACGGCGTCGTGCTCTCCAAGCTCGACGGCGACGCCCGGGGCGGTGCCGCTCTCTCCATCGCGCACGTCACCGGCAAGCAGATCATGTTCGCCTCGAACGGCGAGAAGCTCGACGAGTTCGACGCCTTCCACCCCGACCGCATGGCGGGCCGGATCCTCGACATGGGTGACATGCTCACCCTCATCGAGCAGGCCGAGAAGACCTTCTCGCAGGCCGAGGCCGAGAAGATGGCGGCCAAGCTCGCCAAGGGGCCCAAGGAGTTCACGCTCGACGACTTCCTGGCCCAGATGGAGCAGGTCCGCAAGATGGGCTCCATCTCCAAGCTGCTCGGCATGCTGCCCGGCATGGGGCAGATCAAGGACCAGATCAACAACATCGACGAGCGCGACGTCGACCGCACCGCCGCGATCATCAAGTCGATGACCCCGGCCGAGCGCCAGGACCCGACGATCATCAACGGCTCGCGCCGCGCCCGTATCGCCAAGGGTTCCGGCACCGAGGTCAGCGCGGTCAAGTCGCTGGTCGAGAGGTTCTTCGACGCCCGCAAGATGATGTCCCGCATGGCCCAGGGCGGCGGCATGCCGGGCATGCCCGGCATGCCCGGGATGGGCGGCGGCCCCGGCCGGCAGAAGAAGCAGGTCAAGCAGGCCAAGGGCAAGCGCAAGAGCGGCAACCCGATGAAGCGCAGGGAAGAGGAGGCCGCAGCCGCGGCCCGCCGCGAGCAGGGCCCGCAGGCGATCGAGCCCGCGGCCGGCGGCAACCCCTTCGGCCTTCCGGCCGGCGGCCAGGACGGTCAGGACTTCGACCTCCCGGACGAGTTCAAGAAGTTCATGAAGTAACCCGCGCAGGTGGGTGAGGAGGGCCCCGGCCGTGTTCGCACGGCCGGGGCCCTGCTGTTTCCTGCTGGGGCGAGGGCCTGATTTATCCCTTATGGTCGGCCGGGAGGACGGCAGAAGGAGGCGCCCGGTGCCCAGCCCCACCCCCGTACCTCCGCGTGACAGGGCCGACACCCCCTGGCGCTCGGAAGGCGCCCCGCCCACCCCTCCGCCGAAGAAGAAGGGGCTGCCGGGCGGCTGGCGGGGGCTGGTCCTCGCGGCCCTGATCGTCTATCTGGTGGCCAACCTGGTGCTGTCCTTCTTCAACGAGGGGGACGAGCCGACGATCTCGTACACCGCGTTCAGCAAGCAGGTCGCCGACGGCAACGTCTCGAAGATCTACTCCAAGGGCGACGCCATCCAGGGCGAGCTGAAGGCCAAGCAGCCCCTGCCCGACGGCGACAAGGGCGACTACACCAAATTCGTCACCCAGCGGCCGGCCTTCGCCGACGACGAGCTGTGGGCCGAGCTCACCAAGCAGAACGTGACCGTGACCGCCTCCCCGGTCGTCGTCCAGCGCAGCTTCCTCTCCAACCTGCTGATCTCGCTCGCGCCGATGCTGCTGCTGGTCCTGCTGTGGGTGGTCATCGCCCGCCGGATGGGCTCGGGCATGGGCGGCATGGGCGCGCTGGGCCGCAAGGCGCCGCCCAAGCCGGTGGAGCTGGAGACGGGCGCCGAACGCACCACGTTCGAGGACGTGGCCGGCATCGACGAGGTCGAGGGGGAGCTCAACGACGTCGTCGACTTCCTCAAGAACCCGCAGGAGTACCGGAAGATGGGCGCCCGGATGCCGGGCGGGGTCCTGCTGTCCGGGCCGCCCGGCACCGGGAAGACCCTGCTGGCGCGGGCGGTCGCGGGCGAGGCCGGGGTGCCCTTCTTCTCCGCCTCCGCCTCCGAGTTCATCGAGATGATCGTCGGCGTCGGCGCCTCCCGGGTGCGCGAACTGTTCACCGAGGCGCGCAAGGTGGCCCCCGCCATCATCTTCATCGACGAGATCGACACCATCGGACGGGCCCGCGGCGGCGGCAGCGCCATGGGCGGCCACGACGAACGCGAACAGACCCTCAACCAGATCCTCACCGAGATGGACGGCTTCTCCGGCTCGGAGGGCGTGATCGTCCTCGCGGCCACCAACCGCGCGGACGTGCTCGACCCCGCCCTCACCCGCCCCGGCCGCTTCGACCGCATGGTGGTCGTCTCCCCGCCCGACCGCGCCGGCCGCGAGGCCATCCTGCGCATCCACACCCGGGACATCCCGCTCGCCGAGGGCGTGGACCTGGCACAGGTGGCCCGCACCACCCCCGGCATGACCGGAGCGGACCTGGCCAACCTGGCCAACGAGGCCGCGCTGCTGGCCGTCAAACGCCAGCAGACCCAGGTCACCCAGGCGGACCTGTCGGACGCGCTGGAGAAGGTCCAGCTGGGAGCCGAGCGCCCGTTGGTCATGCCGGAGGAGGAACGCCGCCGCACCGCCTACCACGAGAGCGGCCACGCACTCCTGGGCATGCTCCAGCCGGGCGCCGACCCGGTCCGCAAGATCACGATCGTCCCCCGCGGGCGCGCGCTGGGCGTCACGCTCTCCACCCCGGACGCGGACCGGTACGCCTACACCGAGGAGTACCTGCGCGGCCGCATCATCGGCGCGCTGGGCGGCATGGCGGCCGAGCACGTGGTCTACGACGTGATCACCACCGGGGCCGAGAACGACCTGGAGCAGGTGACCAACATCGTCCGCGGCATGGTCGGCCGCTGGGGCATGAGCGAGCGGATCGGCCGCCTCACCGCCATCCCCTCCGACGGGCAGAGCCCCTACGGACTCTCCGCGGCCCCCGCCACCCTCGACGCCGTCGACCACGAGATGCGGCGCATCGTCGACGAGTGCTACCTGGAGGCCTGCCGCCTGCTGCGCGAGCACCGGCCCCAGCTGGACGCCCTCGCGCAGGCCCTCCTCGCCAACGAGACCCTGGACGAAGCGGCCGCCTACGCCGCCGCGGGCATCATCCGGATGACCAAGGCGCACGGCACCGACTGAGGACGGCCGTCAGTCCACCCGGGCGATCACGTACCGGAAGATGTTCGGCAGCCACACGGCGCCGTCGGACCGCTCGAACGGGTGAAGCGCCTCGGCCAGCTCCTTCTCCGCCAGGACCGGATCGCCCGTGCCGTCGTAGAGCCCGGTCGACAGCAGTCCGCGTACCGCGCTGTCCACATCCGCGTACCCGAACGGGCAGAACACCCGCCCCGAACCGTCCGGGCGCAGGCCCGCCCGCTCCACCAACACGTCCAAGTCCCGCGGCGCGGGACCACCGCCCAGCACCGAGGGCGCCGTGCAGCGCTCCGCGGGCCCCCAGTCGGCCAGCACCACCGCCCCGCCGCGGCGGACCGCGGGCAGCGCCGCCGCCAGGGCCTCCGGGGCCGGGGAGAAGGCGAGCAGGGCGTCGTACGGGCGCGGCGGGGCCGGCGGCTGCGGCGGAGCCGCCAGAACCTCCAGCAGCCGCTCACGGGCCAGTGCCCGCCGGGCCGGATCCGCCTCCACGCCCGTGGCCACGGCTCCCCGCCCGGCCGCGAGCAGCAGGGGCAGGCCGGCCCCGCAGTCGAGGTCCAGCAGCCGGTCGCCCGGCCCGACCTCCAGCCGGTCGTAGACCGCTTCGTACAGCGGTACCAGCATTCGTTCCTGGATCTCCGCCCAGTCCCGGGCGACGAGCGTCGCCGTCGGCGTCGGTGTCATCGAAAGAGCGCTCCTGATTCCGTGTCGCCCCCTTGCCCCCGTTGCCAGAGAACTCCCCATTCGCCCCCGCGTCCAGAGGAGCGCGGCACCCGATTCACGTATCGCGTGCCCGGCGCCGTACGATTCGCGGCATGGCAAAGGCACCCGTTCTCACCCCGCAGGCGGAGGATTTCCCCCGCTGGTACCAGGATCTGATCAACAAGGCCGAGCTGGCCGACAACGGTCCGGTCCGCGGCACCATGGTCATCCGACCGTACGGCTACGGCCTGTGGGAGCGGATGCAGCAGGAGATGGACGCGCGCATCAAGGACGCGGGCGCGCAGAACGCGTACTTCCCGCTGTTCATCCCGCAGTCCTACCTGACGAAGGAAGCGGAGCACGTCGAGGGCTTCGCCCCCGAGCTCGCGGTCGTCACGCACGGCGGCGGCAAGGAGCTGGAGGAGCCGGTCGTCGTCCGGCCCACGTCCGAGACGATCATCAACGACTACTTCTCCAAGTGGGTCCAGAGCTACCGCGACCTGCCCCTGCTCATCAACCAGTGGGCGAACGTGGTCCGCTGGGAGATGCGCCCGCGCGTGTTCCTCCGTACGAGCGAGTTCCTCTGGCAGGAGGGCCACACGGCCCACGCCACCTACGAGGACGCCCGCGACTACGCCGCCCGCATCCACACGGACGTCTACGGCGACTTCATGACGAACGTGCTCGGCATCGACGTCGTGCTCGGCCGCAAGACCGCCAAGGAGCGCTTCGCCGGCGCCATCAACACCCTCACCCTCGAGGGCATGATGGGCGACGGCAAGGCCCTCCAGCTGGGCACGAGCCACGAGCTCGGCACCAACTTCGCCAAGGCCTTCAACACCCAGTACCTGTCGAAGGAAGGCAAGCAGGAGCTCGTCTGGCAGACCTCGTGGGGCGTTTCGACCCGCATGGTCGGCGGCCTGATCATGTCCCACGGCGACGACAACGGCCTGCGGGTGCCGCCGCGCCTCGCGCACATCCAGGTCGTCGTCATGGCGATCAAGGGCGACGAGGCCGTGGCGAAGGTCCGCGAGCTGGGCGCCCAGCTCAAGGCCGCGGGCCTGCGCGTCCAGGTCGACGACCGCGTCGACACCCCCTTCGGCCGCCGCGCCGTGGACTGGGAGCTCAAGGGCGTACCGGTCCGCATCGAGATCGGCCCCCGCGACCTGGAGGCCGGCACCGCGATGCTGGCCCGCCGGATCCCGGGCGGGAAGACCCCGGTGCAGATCGACGCCCTCGCCGACCTGCTGCCCAAGGTGCTGGACGAGGACCAGGCGCAGCTGCTGCGCGAGTCCCGCGAGCGCCGTGAGGCCCGTACGTCCGACGTCTCCACCATCGGTGAGGCCGCCGAAGCCGCCATCGCCGGTGGCTGGGCGCGGATCCCGTGGGCCGACCTCGGTCCGGAGGGCGAGGCGAAGCTGGCCGAGCAGGCCGTCTCCGTACGCTGCCTGATCGCCGCGGACGGGTCGGTTCCGGAGGCGGACGACGCCCCGGGTACGCTCGCGATCGTCGCGCGCTCGTACTGACGGGCCGACAGGCTTCCCGGCCCCGGCGTGCGGCATGTGCCGCACGCCGGGGCCGGTTCGGTTTGGTCGCCGTTACGTACCGACTCCTCCTGGGATCGGCGCACCCGTCCTCGTCAGGACGCATGAGACTGAACTGACTGGTACGTGCAAAAAATTTGGAATGGCCCGGAATCGGAACACCCGGGCACTCCGGCTCGTTGTCACGACGTGAGCACGACACCACCTGTTCTCGCCGCAGAGCTGGCGCAGGCGTGGGCCGATATTCAGCGGTACCACCCCGAGCTGCCTGACCTTGCCGCGCCCGAGTCCCTGATCGGAGAGTCCTCGTCCGCCTGCGGCGCCGAACTCTCCTTCGAGCGACTGCTGCACGAGGCAGTCCACGGCATCGCCGCCGCCCGCGGTGTCCGTGACACCTCGCGCGCCGGCCGCTACCACAACCGCAGATTCCTCGCGATCGCCGAGGAGATGGGGCTGGACCACTCCGAAGAGCCGCACGCGAGCAGCGGCTTCTCCCTGGTCACGCTCAATCCGGAGGCGAAGCGGCGCTACCGGGCCACCATCGAGCGCCTCCAGCGCGCGCTGAAGGCGCACACGGCCGCCACCGCGGCCGACACCAAGCGCAGCTTCCGCGGGCCGGCGGCCCGGCACGGCTCCTCCGGCGGCGGGGTGCGCGTCAAGGCGGTCTGCGACTGCGGGCGCAACGTACGGGTGGTCCCCTCCGTGCTGGCCCAGGCGCCGATCGTGTGCGGTGGCTGCATGAAGCCTTTCCGCATCCCCGACGTGGCCATCGCGGCGGCCTCCTGACCGCCGCCGCCGTCGCCGCCGGGGCCACCGCCCCACGGCGAACCGGCCGCCGGGCCGCCGCTCCCACCGGGGCGGCCGCCGACGGCGCGGGCGCGGGCGGCCCCCGCGCGGGCGGCCCGCACACGGGTGACCGGTACCCCCGCACGCCGGTGGGGCGTGCCCTGCGCCCGGACCTGCCCGCCCGGCCGACGCCGCCGCAGGCGTATGGCACAATGGCTAGCTGTACTCGACAGTCGCATAGGACCCCTCTCTCCTCCGGCTGACGCGTCCATCGGGCACCCGAGTACCGCAACCCCACGTGGCATCTCATGTGCCCAACCACGTCAAGTTCAGGAGACACCACTCCAGTGGCAGTCAAGATCAAGCTCAAGCGCCTCGGCAAGATTCGCCAGCCGCACTACCGCATCGTCGTCGCCGACGCCCGCACCCGCCGGGACGGTCGCGCGATCGAAGAGATCGGTATCTACCACCCGACGTACAACCCGTCGCGCATCGAGGTCAACGCCGAGCGTGCGCAGTACTGGCTGTCCGTCGGCGCCCAGCCCACCGAGGCTGTGCTCGCCATCCTGAAGCTGACCGGTGACTGGCAGGCCCACAAGGGTCTCCCCGCCCCCGCGCCGCTCCTGCAGCCGGAGACGAAGGAGAGCAAGCGTCGCTCCTTCGACGAGTTCGCCAAGGCCCTCGAGGGCATCGGCGAGGGCAAGGGCGAGGCCATCACGCAGAAGGCGAAGAAGGCCGACAAGAAGGCGGACGAGGCTGAGGCCGCCGCCGAGTCGACCGAGGCCTGATCATGCTCGAGGAGGCTCTTGAGCACCTCGTAAAGGGCATTGTGGACAACCCCGACGAAGTGCAGGTCGCCTCGCGCAACCTGCGCCGCGGGCAGGTGCTCGAGGTCCGGGTCCACCCCGACGACCTCGGCAAGGTGATCGGCCGCAACGGCCGCACCGCACGTGCTCTGCGTACCGTCGTGGGCGCCATCGGCGGCCGGGGCATCCGCGTCGACCTCGTCGACGTGGACCAGGTCCGCTGAGCAGTTGAATCACCGGCACGGGCCGGGGAGGGCGTAGGTCGCCCGCCCCGGCCCGAGTCGTTTCTGCCCCCGGGCAGGAGCGACCATTGATCTGAGCAACCACGCCGCAGCAAGGGAAGAGCACAGTGGAGTTGGTAGTCGCGCGGATCGGCCGCGCCCACGGCATCAAGGGTGAGGTCACCGTCGAGGTGCGCACGGACGAGCCGGAGCTGCGGCTCAGCCCCGGCGCCGTGCTCAAGACGGAACCTGCGACGGTGGGACCGCTGACGATCGAGACCGGCCGCGTGCACAGCGGGAGGCTCATGCTCCGCTTCGCGGGCGTCAAGGACCGCACCGGCGCCGAGGCGCTGCGCAACACCCTCCTGATCGCCGAGGTGGACCCCTCCGAGCTGCCGGAGGAGGAGGACGAGTACTACGACCACCAGCTGATGGACCTGGACGTGGTGCTGGAGGACGGCACCGAGATCGGCCGGATCACCGAGATCTCCCACCTGCCCTCGCAGGACCTCTTCATCGTCGAGCGGCCGGACGGCTCCGAGGTGATGATCCCCTTCGTGGAGGAGATCGTCGCCGAGATCGACCTGGAGGAGCAGCGCTGCGTCATCACCCCGCCGCCCGGGCTGATCGACGAGCGCGAGGCGATCGTCGTCTCGACCCGTGACGAGGAAGCCGCGGGCGCCGGCGATGCGGCCGACGCGGGCGATGCCGCCGACGCCACCTCCACCGACGCCGCGGACTCCGGGGACAAGGCCTGATGCGACTCGACGTCGTCACGATCTTCCCCGAGTACCTGGAGCCGCTGAACGTCTCCCTCGTCGGCAAGGCCCGGGCCCGCGGGCAGCTCGACGTACACGTGCACGACCTGCGGGACTGGACGTACGACCGGCACAACACGGTGGACGACACCCCGTACGGCGGCGGTCCCGGCATGGTCATGAAGACCGAGCCGTGGGGCGAGGCCCTGGACTCCGCGCTGGCCGACGGCTACGAGGCCGGCGCGCACGGGCCCGTCATGGTCGTCCCCACCCCCAGCGGCCGGCCCTTCACCCAGGAACTGGCCGTCGAGCTCTCCGAGCGGCCCTGGCTGATCTTCACGCCGGCCCGGTACGAGGGCATCGACCGCCGGGTCATGGACGAGTACGCCACGCGCATGCCGGTGTACGAGGTCTCCATCGGCGACTACGTGCTGGCGGGCGGTGAGGCCGCCGTACTGGTGGTCACCGAGGCCGTGGCCCGGCTGCTGCCCGGGGTGCTCGGCAACGCCGAATCGCACCGGGACGACTCCTTCGCGCCGGGCGAGATGGCGAACCTGCTGGAGGGGCCCGTCTACACCAAGCCCCCCGTGTGGCGCGGCCGGGACATCCCCGAGGTGCTGCTCAGCGGCCACCACGGGAAGATCGCCCGGTGGCGCCGGGACGAGGCCTTCCGCCGGACCGCCGAGAACCGCCCCGACCTGATCGAGCGCTGCGAGGCGGCCGGCTTCGACAAGAAGGACCGGGAGATCCTCTCCGTCCTGGGCTGGCAGCCCTCCGCCGACGGCCGATTTTGGCGTAGGCCGCAGGCCGTGGAAGAATAGGCGGCTGTTGTGTGCTCGCGGGCGCCCCTGCCACAGGGGGACCGTCGTCCGCCGGGACCCACAGCTCCCGAATTCTCTACGGAAACCCGCACTGGCGACCTGTGGCGTCATGCGAAGAAAGCAGACGAAGAACATGTCTCACCTGCTCGATGGCGTCAACGCCGCCGCGCTCCGCTCGGACGTCCCGGCCTTCCGCCCGGGTGACACGATCAACGTGCACGTCCGCGTGATCGAGGGCAACCGCTCCCGTATCCAGCAGTTCAAGGGTGTCGTCATCCGCCGCCAGGGCGCCGGTGTCTCCGAGACCTTCACGGTCCGCAAGGTCTCCTTCAGCGTCGGCGTGGAGCGTACCTTCCCGGTCCACTCCCCGATCTTCGAGAAGATCGAGCTCGTCACCCGCGGTGACGTTCGCCGTGCGAAGCTGTACTACCTCCGTGAGCTCCGCGGCAAGGCCGCGAAGATCAAGGAGAAGCGCGACCGCTGAGGTCGTCTCCGGAGTCCGGGGGTGGCCGGATAGGCTCGCCCCCGATGGACACCGAAGCACCTCACACGCAGCGCGGCCACTCTTCCCCCGTCGAGGGGGACGAGCGGCCGCGTTTTGCGTTCTCCCGGACCGGGCGGACCGCCGGTCGGCGACCCCTGACGTGGCGTCGTGCGGGACTGCTCGGTGTGCTCTGCACCGTGTTCCTGCTGCTGTTCAGCAATTTCGTCGTCCAGCCCTTCCTGATCCCGAGCCGCTCGATGGAGCCGACGCTCCGGGTCGGGGACCGGGTGCTGGTCAACAAGCTGGCGTACCGGTTCGGCGAGCAGCCCCGCCGGGGGGACGTGGTGGTCTTCGACGGCACGGGCTCCTTCGTACGGGAACGCCCCGCGGGCAATCCGGTCGGGAGCCTGCTGCACGGCGGGGCCTCGGCGCTCGGGCTGGCGGAGCCGTCCGACACCGACTTCGTGAAGCGGGTCGTGGGTGTCGGCGGCGACGACGTGGTGTGCTGCGACGCGGGCGGGCGGGTGGCGGTGAACGGCGTGCCGCTGGAGGAGCCGTACGTGTACCCCGGCGACGCCGCCTCGGTGGTGCCCTTCCGGATCGTCGTACCGCTTGGGACCCTGTGGGTCATGGGCGATCATCGTTCCCAGTCCCGCGACTCGCGGGACCACCTGGGGGAGCCGGGCGGGGGGATGGTGCCGGTGGAGAAGGTGATCGGGCGGGCCGACTGGATCGGCTGGCCGTTCTCGCGCTGGGACTCCGTAGGCGGTGGCCATGGGTAGCCGGGGGCGGCCGAAGGGCGGACGGGACTGGGACGATTTCGAGCCCGAACCCGAGCCGGAGCCCACCCCGGCCCGGCCGGTGCAGGGTGGCCGGGTGGAGGGCGGCCGGGCCGAACGGCGCCGGACGGCCCGCAAGGTGCGCCGGCGCCGCCGCACGCGCCGGGCCGGCGAACTGCCGCTGCTGGTGGTCGTGGCCCTGTGCATAGCGCTGCTCCTGAAGACCTTCATGGTGCAGGCCTTCTTCATCCCGTCGGGCTCGATGGAGCAGACGATCCGGATCGGCGACCGCGTCCTCGTGGACAAGCTGACCCCCTGGTTCGGCTCCAAGATCGAGCGCGGCGACATCGTCGTGTTCAAGGACCCCGGCGGCTGGCTGCGCGGCGAGGCGGCCCGCCCGGCCAAGGATCCGGTCGTGATCAAGCAGGTCAAGCAGGGGCTGACCTTCATCGGCCTGCTCCCCTCGGCCGACGAGCAGGATCTGATCAAGCGGGTCATCGGCGTCGGCGGGGACACCGTCAAGTGCTGCGACAGCAGGGGCCGGGTCACCGTCAACGGCTCGCCGCTCGATGAGCCGTACGTGAACCCGGGCAACACCCCCTCCGACATCCCGTTCGAGGTGCAGGTGCCCGAGGGCCGGCTCTTCGTGATGGGCGACCACCGGGCGAACTCGGCCGACTCCCGCTTCCACCTCGACGAGGGGTTTCAGGGCACCATCGCCGAGAGCGGGGTCGTGGGCGAGGCCGTCGTGATCGCCTGGCCGTTCGGGCACTGGACCAGGCTGGAGCAGCCGGCGACCTTCCGGATGGTGCCCGATCAGGCGCGGCGCGAAGGACGCGGCCGTCGGCGGCGCCGACGGGGCGTGCCGTTCGCATAGTGTGTCCTCGGTCTCCCGAGCCTTAGGGAACTCCCGCTCGTTAAGGGAGGGGAGGGCCCGTGTCGGATTCGACGTGGGCGGCAATCGCGAGTGAGGAGTGGATGTGGGGGACGTGGCGGTAGGCGCACGATCCGGACGCGACGAGGGCGAGGAGCGTCCGGGTGACGACGCCGTCGAGCGCGAGGCCGGGATCGAGGAGGACGGCGCCGCCGAAGAGCGCACGCACCGTTCCTTCTGGAAGGAGCTTCCGCTCCTCATCGGCATCGCGCTGCTGCTGGCCCTGCTGATCAAGACCTTCCTGGTCCAGGCGTTCTCGATCCCGTCCGACTCGATGCAGAACACCCTGCAGCGGGGGGACCGGGTCCTGGTGGACAAGCTGACCCCGTGGTTCGGCTCCGAGCCGGAGCGCGGCGAGGTCGTCGTCTTCCACGACCCCGCGAACTGGCTGTCCGGGGAGCCCACCCCCGAGCCGAACATCTTCCAGCAGGTGCTCAGCAAGATCGGCCTGATGCCGGACGCCGCCGAGAAGGACCTGATCAAGCGGACCATCGCGATCGGCGGGGACACGGTGGAGTGCAAGAAGGGGGGACCGGTCGTCGTCAACGGCAAGGAGCTGGACGAGCCGTACATCTACCCCGGCAACACCCCGTGCGACGACGCCCCGTTCGGCCCGATCACCGTGCCCAAGGGCAAGATCTGGGTCATGGGCGACCACCGGCAGAACTCCCAGGACTCCCGCTACCACATGCAGGACTCCACCGGGGGCTTCGTGCCGGTCGACAAGGTCGTCGGGCGGGCCGTCGTGGTCGCGTGGCCGCTGACGCGCTGGTCCACGCTCCCCGTTCCGGAGACCTTCGACCAGCCGGGCATCAACAACCAGGCCGCGGCGACCGCGCTCGGCCTCGGGGCCTCCGGGCTGGCGCCGGTCGGGCTCGGCCCGGCCGCGCTGGGGCTCGCCGGAGCGGTCCCGCTCGTCATGTGGCGCCGGCGGAAGCTGACCAGCGGCCGTACCGACGGGTAGGGTGCCGCCCAGGTCGACGATCCCGAAGTGTGTGGGGGCGCTGGAATGGGCGGAACACAAGCAATACGCAGGGGCAGTGATGGCCGCGGCGGTCTTGGCAACGTGTTGTCGGGAATCGCCGTGGCCATCGGCTTTGCGCTCTTCCTGGGCGGTTTCGTGTGGGGGGCGGTCGTCTACCGGCCCTACACGGTGCCCACCGACTCGATGATGCCCACGGTGCGGCCCGGGGACCGGCTGCTGGCGCAGCGCATCGACGGCACCGAGGTGCGCCGTGGCGACGTCGTCATCTTCACTGATTCCATGTGGAGCGATTCGCCCATGGTCAAGCGGGTCGTCGGCATCGGCGGCGACACGGTGAAGTGCTGCGGCGCGGGCGGCGGGCTGACGGTGAACGGAACCCCGCTGGACGAGCCGTACGCGGACACCACGCGGCCCGACACGGGCCTGGCCATGCCGCCCGGACAGACCGCGCCCACCGGGACCCCCTTCGAGGTGACCGTCCCGGAGGGCAACCTCTTCCTGCTGGGCGACCGGCGGGCCGCCTCCCTGGACTCCCGGGCCCACCTCCAGGAGGCCGGGCAGGGCACGGTGCCCCGGTCGGCCGTCAGTGCCCGCGTCGACGCCCTGGCCTGGCCCTCCATGACGATGGTGGAGCGGCCGGCGACGTACGCGGCCCTGCCCGGCGGGATCTCGCGGCCCGGGCCGCTGCGCCTCCAGGTGGTGGCGGTGCTGGCCGGGGCCGCTCTGGTGGTGCTGGGAGCCGCGTACGGGCCCGTCGCGCGGGTCCTGGGGCGCGGGCGGCGCAAGGAGGCCGCCGGTGTCCGCTGACCCGCCCGGGGAACAGGGCGGCCGGAAGGTGTCGCGGGTGATCCTGCTGGACCCGGCCGACCGGATCCTGCTGCTGCACGGCTTCGAGCCGGCCGACCCCTCGGACGACTGGTGGTTCACCCCCGGCGGCGGGCTGGAGGGGACCGAGAGCCGGGAGCAGGCGGCCCTGCGGGAACTGGCGGAGGAGACCGGGATCACCGACGTGGAGCTGGGCCCGGTGCTGTGGCACCGCTACTGCTCCTTCCCCTTCGCCGGGCGGCGCTGGGAGCAGGACGAGTGGTACTTCCTGGCCCGTACCACCCAGACGGCCACCGAGATGGGCGGTCTCACCGAGCTGGAGCGGCGCAGCGTCACCGGAGCGCGGTGGTGGACCTCCGAGGAACTTCTCGCAGCACATGAGACGGTGTACCCGACCAGACTCGCCGAGCTGCTCCGTACGCTGCTCGACGACGGTCCTCCGGGTGAGCCGGTGGTCCTGGCCCCGGAAATCGTTTAGGGGCACATGGCCCTGGCGCACAATAGGGGGACGCACGGCTGAAGGGGAACATGCCATGAGTGCCGAGGACCTCGAAAAGTACGAGACCGAGATGGAGCTGAAGCTCTATCGGGAGTACCGCGACGTCGTCGGGCTGTTCAAGTATGTGATCGAGACGGAACGCCGTTTCTACCTCACGAACGACTACGAGATGCAGGTGCACTCGGTTCAGGGGGAGGTGTTCTTCGAGGTCTCGATGGCCGACGCGTGGGTGTGGGACATGTACCGACCGGCCCGCTTCGTGAAGCAGGTGCGGGTGCTGACCTTCAAGGACGTGAACATCGAGGAGCTCAACAAGAGCGATCTCGAACTGCCCGGCAGCTGAGCGGCCTCACCCGCAGGGGTGAGGCCGTTGTCCACAACAGCCGGATTGTCCACCAAGATCCACAGGGTGGGCGGGGGCGCGGGACATTCGGTGCCGGAGGTGGTGCCGGATGAACGCGAAGGGCGTGGCACAGCAGGCATTGGGGCGGTACGGCGAGGACCTCGCGGCGCGGCGGCTGACCGAAGCCGGGATGACCGTGATCGCGCGGAACTGGCGGTGCCGCGGCGGGGAGATCGACATCGTCGCCCGGGACGGGGACGCCCTCGTCGTGTGCGAGGTCAAGACCCGCCGGGCGGGTGCGTTCGAGCATCCGATGGCCGCCGTGCGGCCCGCCAAGGCCGAGCGCCTGCGCGGGCTCGCCGGCCGCTGGCTCGCCGACCACGGCGGACCCCCGTCGGGCGGGGTGCGCATCGACCTCGTCGGGGTGCTGCTGCCGCGGCGCGGTGCTCCCCTGGTGGAACACGTCAGGGGGGTGGCCTGATGGGCTTCGCGCGCGCCTGCTCGGTGGCCCTGGTCGGCGTCGACGGCGTGGTGGTCGAGGTCCAGGCCGACCTGGAGCCGGGGGTGGCCGCCTTCACCCTCGTGGGCCTGCCGGACAAGACCCTGGTCGAGAGCCGGGACCGGGTGCGGGCGGCCGTGGTGTTCCCTGTCAAGTTCTTGTGTTCAGGATCTTGGGTGCCTGACTGAGGAGGCGATGCATGCCGCTAGGTGGCCAGCTCCTCCATGCACGAGCTCTGGGGGCAGCTCTGAGTTCGTGTCCCCCTCGCGATACTGATGTTCCTATTCCTGGCGATGGCGTCCCTGGATAGGGTGGCTGCCTGGGATGGGGACGGTCGGCGTTGAGCCGGTGCGAGGGGGAACTTTGATACCAGCGCTCACGGAAAGTGGTCTTCTGCCGCCTGGCCGTCACGCAGCGACGATAGAAGAGATCAAAGAGCTTTTTGTGGAACAGGCGCCGCATGCCGAGCACCGCAGGCGCATCTTCCGAGGCTTCGAGCTGTATGTCGACATGATCAAAGATGTTCTTGAGCGAGGAACGTTTTGGGTGGATGGTGGGTTCTGCTCCCATAAGGCTGCCCCGCCAGAGGATCTCGATCTTGCCGTCCTCGTCGATCCGACGCTGTCTCTGACGGACAAGGACTGGGAACGGCTCGTGCCCCTGTTCACGCTTCAGGGTGTCGAGGCTCAAGGTGGCCCTGTGTCCTGGGCAAAGAGGGTGCAGCCCATGGGAGGCTTGATAGACAGCTTCCTTTTGGTCGCTGGTGTTCCTGAGCAGGAGGCTGTTTGGGATGCGACTTGGTCTAGCGTGAAGGGGTCCGACGGGGAACTCATTCCCGGAGCCGTGAAGGGATATCTGGAGGTGAGCTGGTGAGTAACGATCTTCGTGACAAGTATGTCCGCGCCCTTCAGACGACCGAGGGTGACGATCCGCTCTCCCGGCTTGCTCGGGCGAGCCTGCAGGCCGCCGCAACCAAGTTCAGTGGCTTGGGCCTGCTGGAGGTCGCTGCTGGTCCGGGTTTCAAATTCCGGCTCTCGGATCCCGACAGCGGGGGGCTGATCGCCGCTCACGAGGTGGGCGACTTCCTTCAGCGCGTGCAGAAGGCTGTGGCTCGTCTGGCCAAGGCCCGCCGCGTCCGTCGCGCCGATGTCGTGAGGTTGCAGCCGTCGGACCTTGAGATCGCTCGGTTCGACGTCGCTGCGTCCATGGCTGGCTCGATCATCGTTGATCTGAAGCCTCACGCGCCGACGGCAACACCAGAGGAAGACCAAGACGACCTAGCGCCGGCCGGTGTGTCGTGGGCTGAGATCGGTGCGGTCGAACTGGTCCGAGCTCTGCCGGAGGGTCCCGACGACGAAGCCTCAATGGACTCCCTGTTCAGCGCCTCACCGGTCATGCGGCGAGCGGTAGCGGACCTGATCTCCGACTTGCCCAACCCGAACCTTGACATCAGCCTGGCTGTCCAGCGTGGCACCGGTGAACGGATCTCCTCCGTGCTTTCCTCCGGACAAGCTGCAACGCTCCGCGAGCGTCTGGGTGTCATCCGGGAGGAACGGGAGATCATCCGCCTCCAGGGGCGTCTCGACGGGTTGCGCACCCGTCGGCAGATCTTCTATTTCGAGCCCCCGACAGGCAGCGAGATTCACGGATTCGTCGACGATTCCCTCGTCAGCGTGGTGAAAGAGCATCTGGATCAAGAAGTTGAAGTCGCACTTGAAAGCTTCGTCCTTGGCTCAGCCGCCGGGAAGCGGAGCCAGCGGCGCTATCGACTCATCGAGGTTGCCGGACAACAGTCCCAGCTCCCGCCCGGCAGCGAACTTGACGAGGACGAGTAGCAGGCCAGCAGGCGGGAGGCCATGGCGGCGAGGAGCGCTTGGTGCCTCAGCGTGTTCCGGTTTGCGGTGTGTTGGCTTCCTCCGCCCAGGGCATCGCTTGGCCCGTAGGCAGTTCCAGCGACGCTCCGGTGGGTCCTGGTGCGCGTGCCATCCTGATGGGACGAGCGAGAGCACCGTCATGGTGCGGACGAGTTGGGGGCCTGATGAGCGATTGGCTTAACCGCACGATCCGAGAGGGGCACCGCGCCAAGGGTGAGCTGCACGAATACGTGTATGAGATCCCGGTTCCGGCCGTGCCCGAGGAGACTGATCCCGCCGGGATGGTGCTGTTGCGCCTGACCTCCGAGCCGGTCCCGTTCTTTGGCCAGCAGCTGGGCGAGGGAGGCCCGAAGCAGCCTGAGACAGATTGGAAGTACTTTCTGCGGACTCGGCTCAGGGCGGGTGATCGCCACGTGGTCGTCGCGGAGCCGTTCGGCGGTGGGCTGCCGTTCGTCGTGTCGGGGATCGGTCCGTGGGATCCGGAACCTGACGGCGGGTTTGAGCCGAACGTGCTGGCCGCCCGGCTGTTGGCCTTCGTCTCGGACTGGCGTGGCCCAGATGGACCGCTCACTGATGATCAGCGTGAGTGGTTCAGCTGGCTCGGCCCAGAGCTCAACGCCATGCTGCCCCGCGAGGAGGCGGCCGCGGTGGAGTGGATGAAGGGGCGGCGAGTCGCGGACTCGTAGGGATCCAGAACGCGGGGTGGCCCTCCAGCAATGCTGGCGGGCCACCCCGCGTTTCGAGGGCTCGGCGCCTACCGTGAGGACCAGGCTGTCGAGGTCCCCGATGCCTCCCCAGATCACCGGCTGCCACGTATTTCGGCGTCGAAGAAGGGCCCCGATGAGTCGGCCGCACAGACACCACGCGCCGAGCCCTGATGGAAAGCTCATGCTCATACGGCGGCGGATCCGCCGTCGTATGAGGAGTCACTTGGCCATGGCTCTGATCCGATCAGCGAGGATGGGTAGGTCCCAGTAGACCGAATGTGTCCAAAGACCGGCGGTAGCTTCATGGCCGACCGCAACGTCCATCGGGAATGTGCCGTCATGGAGGCGGAAGACACTGGCAGCGATGAACGCCAACATGTCCAAGGGCTCCCACAGGTTCGTCCACTCGCCCACGGAAGCCGGTAGCTGCGTGAGCTGCTCTGGCAGGTAGGGAGCCAACTGCCCGCCGCGGGGATCGCAAACGTGGAAGAAAGCGGATTGCGACCCGAACGTCAGCAGCGAGGAGACCCATAGCGGGTCCAGCGAGGTGGCCATGTCGACCGCGATGACCCCACCAAGGCTGTGTGCCACCACGCGAGCTGGGTGCGCCTGACTTCGGCCGAGCTGTGGATCTACCCGCTCAATGCATGAGCGGATCCTCGCGTGAATGGCCGCCTGATGGCGTTGGTACACGAGAACATCCCCGAAGAACCGTGTTGTACCTGGGATGAACCGTGTACGCAGGGACTGGTTGAGCCGACCCGCCACGGCCTGCACGGCCGCACCCACAACACGGTCGAGATCCCGAAGCCGTTGCCGTATTACCACCCGCAGCCACCCCGGATCCTCGCCGTCACGCAGCGTCCCGCTGTCCGGATCCGTCACCGACTCTGGTGCGGTTGTGACAGCCGATGCGAGTGCGGCGCCTGTTTGACGCATCAGCTCGGCGTCTGGCAGCAGTGAGAGCCACTCTGTCTCCGGCCACTCCTGCCCGACAGCGCTCATAATCTCCTCAATATCGTGCTGGGCAGCCGGGCCACGCAATTCGGGCTCCCCTCCGTCGCCCTCCTCGCACTGCTCCTCCAGGCCAAGCCGAACCCATTCCAGTTCCAGGTCGCCCAAGGGATCCCTGGCGGCGCGGAGCACCTCCGCCGGCATCTCGACCAAGAGCGCGCGGAGCACTCTGTCGGCGTCCGGGTCGATTGAACGTTCAGTGCTCGATCGAAGCTGCGCAGCTTGCTTCTTTGCCGTACGAGCTGAAGCCGGAGGGATTGTCTCCTGTATCCACTGGTCTTGCGCCCCAAGGTCACCCCAATACACCGGAACCAATTCCGACTCTGCGCCGACTCTGCCTTGGAGCGCGTCTACTCCCTTCCGGAACTCGGCCTCGTCTCGATTGCCCACGCCATGGATGACGAACACTGGCTCTGCCATGTCAGCTCTCCGATCCTGGCTTCACGACTCGGGGCCACTGGCATCTGGCACGACGGCCACTGTTCCAGGGCTTCCGTATACCGCGTAGGCCAGCCACGTTGGGTCCCCGGCTCGGTCGCTGATCGTGCTCCGCGCTTGCCTGGATGCCTCGCCCAAGGGCAGTGGCGGCTGTGTCGCTGTCAGCTGGTGGTAGAACGCCTGGGCGAACTCCAGAGCCGAGTCGGATCGCACGGGCCACAGGGTTCCGACGAAGGCACCTGCTCCCGCCTCCATGAACTTGGAGGCCCAGCCTGTGCGCTGTCCACACCAGTCGATCGCTCCAGCGCTGCGGCATGCATTGAAGAACACCAGTGGACGGGTGGCTTGCAACGATTGCATCTGGGCAGCAGTAGCGAGATCGACGGGGTCAAAATTTCCGTCAGCCATCTTTACCTGCGAGCCAGTGCTGCTGAACTTGTTGTGGCAGGCGAAGTGCAGGAGACCCGCACACCCCTGCTCGACAAGTGTCTGAACCTCTGCGCCGCGTGTTAGGACTTCCCCGTCTGTGGCACATGATCCCAATGAACGTCGCAGCGCTGTAACCTCGGCTTCGGCTTCAGGAGGGGATTGAGGTGGGACTACGAAGGCGGCTCGGGGCAGCTCGATCTTTGCTGTGCGCCCCTGTCCGTGTGACTGCCGCAGAACCGGAAGCAATTCGCACAGGAAGCCGTCTCCGTCAAGCCCGCCCTTGTCTTTTGGATACAGCAGCTCCCACGGGACGGCATCTTGTTCACCAACGATGGTGAAGGATTTGATGACGTTGAGTTCATCCCAGAACTGCCTGTGAACCTGCTCCGGGACCACGTCCCAAAGCGTCACGCCATGATTACGCATACGTGTAAGTGCTCGCACTGGATCAAGTTCTCCACCTGCGGCCTTTGCCATCTGTTTCAGTTCCTCGTAGATCCTCTCCACAGAAATGCTCGGATCTCCCGTACGCCCTTTCTGTGGGAGATTAAAGGCGTCGGAAATGAGTTGGAAGCTGTAGGTGCCGTCGTCATTCTTTAGCACCTGCAACGTGGCCTCTCCCGGTTCCATCCGTCCGACCAGTGGAGCGTCGCGCTGAGGGCCTGCCCGCGTGCCGACGCCTTGCTCGACCGATATCTGCAGCGGCAGCTGACCGAGACAGGAGCCGCCTACGTAGGCGCGGACCGTTACCGTGTGCAGCCCCAGGCGCGCAGTGCGGAGGCCGAAGCGCAGCACCTCAGAGTCCCCCGAGTGGGGGATGTTGAGGGTTTGTTCGAGGTCGCCAAGCGCCTCCAGGCCCGGGGCGTGGACTGTGATGTATGCGTGGGCTCCGGTCGACGGGATATCGAACGGCTGAAGTAGCACGCCCGAACCGGTGCCGGCAACAATCTGGACCTGCAAAGGCACTCTCTGACCAAGGCCAGCCTGCTCTACCAGTTCCCCAATTAGTCTTCGAGGGTCGGAGCCCCCGCGTCCCTCGTCCTCATTTCCGCCGCCTGCGAACTCCTCAATTTCCAAACGTATGAGCCTATCCCCCTCGTCTTTAGATATGAGGCCGGAGTCCCGGGCCGCTATGATCCGTTCGAGCGTCGATGGCGTCGGTGGCATATTCATTTCCATCGGGTAGCTCTTGCGGCGATAACCCTCCTGCCTAGACAGAACGTTCGGGGTGGGGGGTGTCGGGGATGCGAAGATATCGAGCGGAGGTGCGGCATCCTCCCCCTTTTCTGATGTCGTCTCCACAGCGGCAATCAGCGCTTCATATGCTCTATTGCGCACGACTCGCACGTATAGAAGCTCGGTATACAACAGGATGCCCAGATCTATCTCCCCGGCCTCACGGGGATCAGCCTCGCGCAGATGTCGTGCGAACTGCTCCTGGATGCTTACAACGGCAGGAGAGGTTCTCTCAAGCCATTGGAACTCCGGCGGAATATGATCCATTTCGCGCAGGATGAGTTCCTCGACAGGGGCGAGATCATCTGTTGGCGCCCGGGCCACCTCACGAGCGAGCTGAGCGCCTACTTCGCTGAGGGTTCGGCTCCGGCGCCGTGAGGCACGTGCGTCGATCAGGAGGTTGCTCAGAAGTTGCTTTGTCTTTGGGGGGAGGGTGACCCTTCCATGCTGCTCAGTGACCTCGATCAGACGTACTACTGCCCGTTTCGGCGGTACGCGGACGCCACGTAGGTATTGGGACAACGTGCGTGCCGGCAGGCCGGATCTCCGTGCAACCTCTCGCGGTGGCAGGCGGGCCTGGCGTAGCAGGTCCTGCAGGCTGGCAGTGAATGTCACGACCTCGGGGACGGAGCCGCGGATTTTCCTTGGGCGCATCGTTTGACCTCCGCCCGCTTCCAGCAGAACTGCCGCGCGGTCAGGGAAGTGACGCATATCCATTCTCCTGCGGAAGGACTCCCGTTGCAGGGCGAGGAAGCGACAATCTCCCTTGCGCCCAGGGACGCACGGCACCGACCCCCCAAGCCGGCACCGCGAGATGCCTGGTACGGGGCTTCCGGCGAACCACCAGCGGCGGCGGCCACTGGCGATGACGACATCGCACGGATGGGCGGCAGCGGGAGGGACGCAAGTGGGCGGACTGCACCCAGTTCAGGCCGGTCCTGGAGAAGATCCGCGTCCCGAAGCCAGGGCCGGCAGGCCCCGCAATAAGCCGGACAGCGTCGCGGCCGACAAGGCCTACAGCAACGGACCCTGCCGCCAGTACCTGCGCAGTCGCGGCATCCGGCACACCATCCCCGAGAAGGCCGACAGCCAGGCCGCCCGCCTGCGCAAAGGCTCACGCGGCGGACGGCCACCGGGCTTCGACGAAGAGCGCTACAAGAAACGCCACACCATCGAACGGGCCATCAACCGCCACCCGACCTGCACCGGGCAGTCGCCACCCGCTACGACAAACGCCGCTACGTCTACCTCGGCACCGCAACCGCCGCAGCCCATACCATCTGGCTCCGAACGTGATCGGCCGGACAAGTCCGTGGGCATGAACGACGACCTCCCCCTCCTCGAGGAGGGGGAGGTCGCGGTCCGGCGGCGGGAGCCTACGGGGTGGGCTTCTCCGGGACGTTTCTTCTTTTGCCCCTAGGTGGGCCGTCCGCCGACGGTTTCCTAGGAATCTGTCCCTTTCAGTCCCTTCAGTCCCGTGATGGAGGCCGCCGCAGCTCCGCGCCTAGGGATTCGGCCTGGTCACGGGCCTCCGGCGGTCTGCGGGACTCAGGGACGTCCGAGGACCCGGGTGATCCAGCCGGCCTTGCGCCACTGGTCCGTGCTGAGAGTGCCGCGGGCGTCGATGAGCTTGGGGCTGGTGGTGCGGGCCGCGAGCCGCTTGGGGTCGATCGTGGAGAACTGGTGCCACTCGGTCAGGTGTAGCAGCAGGTCCGCGTCATCGACGGCCGCGATCGGGTCTTCGACGTAGTCGAGTTCGGGGTGGAGCTTGCGGGCGTTGTCGAGGGCCTTGGGATCGGTGACGGTGACGGTGGCCCCGAGGTCGTGCAGGGCCTGGGCGACGGCCAGGGCGGGCGAGTCGCGGATGTCGTCGGTCTCAGGCTTGAAGGCGGCGCCCCAGACGGTGATCCTCTTGCCCCGCAGGTCGGGGCCGAGTTCCTCGCGGGCCAGGTCGATGACCCGCTGGCGGCGGCGGGCGTTGACCGTGGCGGCTTCACGGAGCATGCCGACGGCCTCGCCAGCGTCGAGCTCGTCGGCGCGGGTGATGAACCCTCCCAGGTCCTTGGGCAGGCAGCCGCCGCCGAACCCGAGACCGGGCCGCATGCCGTGGCGACCGATGCGGTGGTCGTGACCGAGGATGTCGGCGAGCTCGGCGACGTTGGCGCCGGACTTCTCGCAGACCTCCGCCATCGCGTTGACGAAGGAGATCTTGGTGGCGAGGAAGGAGTTCGCGGCGCCCTTGGCGAGCTCGGCGGTGGCCCAGTCAGTGACGATCGTCGGCGTCCCCGACTCGATGATCTTGGCGAACGCCTGCCGCAGCAGGGCCTCGGCCCAGGAGTGGTCGCTGTTGAAGCCGAGGACGAGCCGATCCGGGCGGAGGGTGTCATCGACCGCGAAGGACTCGCGGAGGAACTCCGGGTTCCAGGCCACCTCGATGAGGTCCCCGGCCGGAGCCATGTCCCGGAGGAGCTCGGCGACGCGGGGTGCGGTGCCGACCGGGACCGTGGACTTAACCGCGACGACGGCCGGGGTCGTCAGGCCGGGGGCCAGGCGGGTGATGGCGTCGAAGAGATGGGTGAGGTCGTAGGCGTCGGTGCCGGGCTGAGGCGGGGTGCCGACCCCGATGAAGTGCAGGTCGGCGAACTCGGCGGCCTCACCGTAGGAGGCGGTGAAGCGGAGCCGGCCGGAGGCTGTGTGCTTGGCGAGAAGGTCATCCAGGTCGCGTTCGAAGAACGGAGGCTTGCCGGAGCTGAGGGTGTGGACCTTGTCGATGTCCAAGTCCATGCCCAGGACCTCGTGGCCGAGCTCGGCCATGCAGGCGGCGTGGGTGGCGCCGAGGTAGCCGCATCCGATGACTGTCATCTTCATGCTCGGGGTGTCCCTTCGGGTGGGGCCGCCGCTGGCGGCCCCACCCTTCCCCTCGCCCGGAAGGGCGGGGTGATCAGGAGGGCCTGGCGGCCAGATAGCGGTAGATCCCGTCCCGGATGAACGGTGGGATCGTGAGGATGTCGAGGTAATCGGGGGCGAAGAACTGCAGCTTCACGCCCTCGGCGAGAAGGAGGTCCGTCTCGTCGCCGTCCCAGGAGGCAGCGAAGAAGGTGATGATCTGCCCGGAGCCGCGGTGGTCAGGGATCTCGAACAGCTCGGTCAGGTTCTCGGGGATCAGACCCGCTTCTTCATCAAGCTCGCGGATGATCGTGTCGGCTGGGGATTCCCCGGGGTCGCAGCCGCCACCCAGGACGGACCAGTGGGCGGGCCAGGCGATCTCGGGGAGGTCGTCGCGGAGGTGGAGGAGGACTTCGCCGCGGCGGTTGGTGATGATCGCGACGGCTCCCCGGGGGGCGGCCGGCTCCTCGGTGGCGGGGGTTTCGGAGTGCATCCCCTCACCGTAGTAACGGAGTTAGGGATCATGCGGCAGCCCTCACCGTCTGGTCCGAAAACCAGGCGGCTGCCATGAGGGCCTGCATGCGGGTGCGGTCGAACCGGCCGCCGGGCTTCAAACCCCCCTCGAGGAGGGGGCGGAACGGAGGCGGAGCATCGGTGAGGGCCATGCGGATCTGGGTGTCGGCCCAGGCCTCGAGGTCGCCGTTGAGCCACGAGGGGACTGGGGAGGCGAACCCGAGCTTGTCCCGGCTGGCCCAGACCTCCTTCGGCAGGCCGAGAGCCTTGGCGGCGTCCCGCAGGATCCGCTTGCCCTGGGCCGGGTCGGCGATCTTGTGCTCGACGGGCAGCCGGTAGGAGAACTCGACCATGTCGCGGGCGAGGTAGGGGGACCGGCGTTCGAGCGCGTAGGCGGAGGCCAGCTTGTCGCTGGTCATCACCAACGGCCTCCAGGCCGTCGCCAGGTCCGCGAGGGTCAGGCCGCGGGCCAAGTCCCCGCCCGCGCGGGCCATCGCGTCCGCGACCAGGTCGCGGAGACGGCCGTCGGGGTCCGGGCCCCGCAGGATCAGCCGGGTCACCGCCTCCGCCGGGTCCAGGGGCTCGTCGGCGGCGTGCATGAGCTTGGCGGCCAGCGGCCGGTAAGCCTCCAGGCCGGCGTTCAGGACGGCGTCGGGCCCGAAGAGGACCAGGGCCTGGCGGACGTAGCCCATCAGGAACTCGTCCGGCCCGAGGCCGCCGATCGCGACCCGGAGGCCGAGGTCGGAGATCTTCCGGTAGGCCATGTGCTCGGAGAACGTGGACGCGTTGCCCATCGGGTAGTCCAGGGCTCGCATCATGTGCGGCAGCGCGGTGGTGAAGTCGACGTGGTTGGGCTCGACCACCACCAGCTCGGCCTTGATGTCCCGGGCGATCACGGCCGCCGTGGACGATTCGTCCAGGCGGTCCTGGCCGGGGTAGCGGACGGTGACGCAGACCGGGGGCCGCATGAGGTAGGCCAGCACCGCCGAGTCCAGCCCGCCGGAGAGGAGGAGGGCGAAGTCGCAGGCCGGGGACCTGAGCGGGATCTGGTCGGCCAGGATCGTGGAAAACTTCGCCAGGGCCTCGTCGTAGGTGCCGGTGAACGGGGCCCGGTCCTCCAAATGCCACCAGGTCATCTGGTCGATTGAGCCGGTGGTGACGTCGAAGGACAGCAGCGTGGCCGGCGCCAGCAGCTGGATCCCCTGGAACGGGGTGTCGACCCCGGTCGGGGTCTCGATCGCGGTGACCTCCGGCCGTAAGACCAGCGGCGCCGCCCCGTAGCCGGTCAGGGTGGTCACCTCGGAGGCGAACGCGAGCCGGCCCCCGTCGAGTCGCCAGTAGAGCGGCTTCTCGCCCAGCCGGTCGCGGGCCAGGAACAGCTTCGCGCCCCGCGGGTCATAGACGGCGAGGGCAAACATGCCGTCCAGTCCGTCCAGGCAGGACGGGCCGATCTTGGCCCAGGCCCGCAGCAGGAAGTGGGCGTCCGACTCCCGGTCGTGGACCTCGATGCCCCAGGCGGCTGCCTGCCGCCGCCAGTTGTAGATCTCGCCGTTGAAGGCAAGCAGGACCCCGGTGGCCCGGTCGAGGTAGGGGCCGGGCATGGCCTGTGGGTCGACGATCAGCAGCGTGTTCATGGCCAGCACTGCCCGCCCGTCGCTTGTGGCGGCGTGCATGGTGCCGTCCGGGCCGCGGTAGTGCTGCGAGGCGCCCATCGCGGCGACGGTCCTCTCGTGCCGGATGGCATCGCCTCCGGCCAGTCCTGCGATTCCGCACATCTGGTTCACCCCCGAGCGTGAAGTCGTGGTGCCTGGCGGCGGCCACCACCGGGAGCTCTTCCTCGCGTCCCGGCGGTGGCCTGAGCCCTCATCACACCGGCCGGGGGATCAGGCGGGGAGGGCTCGCAGGGGGGCTCACAACTCGCGAACCAGGTTCACCCAGGGTCCGCAGGGCAATACCCTCAGTGCCTCACGATGCGGGAAGCCGTACGACTTTCCGTGCCCAGCCGGAATCGGTACGACTGAAAATGCTCCAGCCGCCGCCGATCCGGCCCCATAGCGTTTCCTCGTCAGCAGCCACCGTGCTGCTGACCTGGTGGAAAAGGGGACTGAAGGTGGCGTCGACCAGCCGTCGGAAGCGTCCGCCGAACGCGGACCTTGCCCGGCTCATCGAGACCTGCGGCGCGAGCCACAAGTCCCTGGCCCTGCGGATCAACCAGCTCGCCAAGAACGCCGGCGTCGAGACCGACTACTCGCATACGTCCATCGCGAACTGGTGCCTGCGGGGCATGATCCCCAAGTGGCCGGTTCCCACCTTCCTCGCCCAGGCAATCGGGGAACGGCTGGGACGCCCGGTGGCACTTGGTGAAATCGGTATGGGCGAGGCTGAGACACCGGATACGAGTGTGGGGTTGGATTTCCCCAGGGACCGTGCAGAGGCGGTCCGTGTGGCCACCTCGTTCTGGAGCTTCGTGAACCGCCGCGACTTCCTGGCCGGATCCGGCTTCGCCGTATCCGCGTTCACCACCCCCGTGACCCGCTGGCTGGTCACCCCCGCCGACGACGGCGCCGACCACAACGGCGGCAAACAGGTCGGCCGCGCCGACCTCGACGAACTCCGAGAGGCTGCCGACGAGGCCCGCCGCTGGGACTCCAAATACGGCGGCGGGAACTGGAAAGCCAACTCCGTCACCGTCTGCCTCCAGGAACGGGCCGCCCCGCTCCTGCGGGGCTCCTTCAGCGACGACGTCGGCCGCGACCTGTTCTCCGTCACCTCCGAGCTCTCCCGGCTGGCCGGCTGGACCGCCTTCGACGTCGGCCAGCACGACGTCGCCCAACGGCACTTCATCCAGGCCCTCCGCCTCGCCCGCGCGGGCGGCGACGTCCAGCTCGGCTGCTATGTCCTGACGACGATGGCCATGCAGTCGCTGCTGCGGGGCTTCCCCTCCGAGGCCGTCGATATGGCCCAGGGGGCCTTCGAACGCGCCAAGGGCCAGGCCGCCCCGCGTGTCCTGGCCTTCACCAAGCTCATCGAGGCCCGCGCTCACGCCCGCGAGAACAACGCCAGGGCTGCCTCACGGGCCCTGGCCGCGTCCGAGGACCTCATCAGCCAGGCCGACCAGACCGCCGGGGACGAGCCGGCCTGGATCGACTTCTATCACCACGCGAGGCTGTCCGCCGATGCCGCCGAAGTCTTCCGGGACCTGAAGAACCCCAAGGCGTCCTTGGCCTGGAACCAGCGGGCCGCCGCCATGCCCTCCGGCGTGTTCACCCGTTCCGTCGGGATGCGGCTCGCGATCGTGGGGACCGCCCACCTCCAGGCGCGCCAGCTCGACCATGGCCTCGAGCTGGGCCACCGCTCCGTAGACATCCTCGCCCGCGTCCAGTCCAGCCGGGCCAAAGACTACGTCCGCGAGTTCAACACTGCCCTCGCCCCCTGGCGCCGCGAACCCGCCGTCCGCGAGTTCATCCACCGCACCCGCACCGAACTCGGCGTCGCCGCCTGAGCAGGTTTCCCTGTGCTTCCCCTCACGTTCCCGAGGGAGAAGTGCACGTAAATGAGCCCAACCGTGTCCCTCAAGCGTTGGGGGGTCGGATTGGGAAGACGTTGTCGGGGACCGGAGTGGGGCGTGCGGCGCGGGCCGTCATCCCTCGGTTGGGTGAAGGCTGATCACGTTGTCCGGCGCGTCTTCTGTGTGGCTCTGGGTCCCCTCGCGGGCTTAATGGGTGAGGACGGCATTCACCAGGGCGAGCTCCGTCACCTGTCGGCGGAGGTCTTCGATCTCGTCCTTTTGCGAGGAGACGGTCTCTTGCAGGCGGGTGACCTTTTTGCGGAGTCGGATTTCCGACTCGGGGATCTGTTTCGCCTCCGTGCGGACCCGGTCGTAGAACTGGTTTTCCCCGTCAAGTTGAAGTGTTCAGAAACCCCGCGCACGCCTGCTGCGGGGAGCCAGAGGTACTGGGGTGAGCGGCTTGCTGGGTGTGCTTTGGGTCGCTCATCCGGGTTAGCCATCCCGATGCGCTGAAGAGTGGAGGGGAAGCGGCCTGTGCCCGCCCCCTGGCGGCACGTGGGCTCCATATGGCCTCGGCACGCCTGGTGGGCTTCTGGCGGCGCTTCTGACGACGCGAGGAGGTGTGCTTGGGCGCGGCCGCGGCCGCGCCAGTTACGGGATCAACCGGCTTGCCTTCCCGGTACGCCGCCAACGGCCGAATCCGGAGCCCTCGCTGAGCTCCTGTGCAGGCGCCCTGTCCCACGACGATCTCTGATGGTAGAAGTGGGCAGCGGCGTGTATTTGGGGAAACGGCGCACCGGGGGGTTGGGGTGGACGGATCACCGCAGGGCGGTGGCCAGAGCAGCACGGACGGTGTGTCCGTCTCGCAGTATGTGCCGCCACCATCGGTCGTGCCGCACAACCAATTCGACACCCGGACACCCCTACAGCAGGTCTTCTACTGGACGCCGGAACAGTGGGAGCAGTTCACCTGCGAGTGGGTCCGTATGCGCAGGGGCGAGTTCGGCTACCTCGGCGTGGAAGTCCTGGGTGGGACCAACGACCGTGGTGCCGACGTCGTCGCCTTCATGAGCGAGCAGCGGCTGAACGGAATCTGGCATTGCTACCAGTGCAAGCACTACACCGACGACCTCACGCTCGACGACGCGCTGCCCGAGATGATCAAACCGTTCGCGGCGGCGCTGGAGACGAGCCGGACGCTTCCCTCCAGGTACATCTTCGTGGCGCCTAGGATCCATCCCCGGCTCAAGGACATGGTGCTCACCCCGGCCGCGTTGAAGGACCGGTTTCTCACGTACATGGACGGGCGGACTAAGCCGGTCGCTGCGTTGTCCTCAGAGACCCGGGCGGCTGTGCGGGCGTTGGCGGAGAGCACGGACTTCTCGATGTTCTGGACCGTGAACCTGGACGAGGTCTTGGAGGTCTACAGCAAGTCGCCGCTGTTCGCGTCCCGTTTCAATCTGCCGCCTACCGGCAAGCCCCGGAAACTACTTCCCCCTCTGGAGCCCCAGGTCAGCGAAGCGCGCTACCTCCAGCAGCTCCTGGACGTTTACCAGGAGAGGTTCGGCGAGGACATCGCCACCGTGCAGCACGCCTTCGAGCACCCCGATTCGGGAGAGCATCTTGGGCGACAGCGAGTGGCGTTCTTCGACGCAGAGGCCCTCCGCATGTATGCACGAGAGAGCATCGCGGGGGACACCTACGAGGAGCTACAGGACGACGTGCTGACCAACCTCATCGAGGTGGCCGCGATCGACTACCCCTCCGGGTGGGATCGCCTTCAACAGGTCCTCAAAGCCTCCGGGCAGATGACCCTCACCGGGTCGCCCCTGCTGCACCTGTTCCGTAACAGCCAGCGTCAGGGCATGTGCCACCAGCTGGCGAACGTCGACAAGCTGCACTGGTGCAAAGGAGGTTGCTGATGAACCCGCTCAACAGTCCCGTCGAAGTGGGGATGCGTACGTTGGTCCTGCTAGCCCGCAGCCATCCTCACCCACTGGACCTCTCCTGGCTGGTGGTCCTGGACCACGCCATGCTGCACAGCAGCCAGTTTGACGGCCCGCCCAGCCTCCATCCCCGCCTACCCGCCCAGCCAGGTGAGCTCGGCATGAAGCGGCAGATGATGCAGGAAGGGTTGGAGGTCCTGCTGCGTGCCGGCCTGGCCACGGTCGAGGCGACCGAGAGCGGCATCACCTACCAGGCGACCCCACGCGGCTCGGGGTTCGTCGGCATTCTGGAGGCCCCGTATGTTGGCGAACTGCGTCGGCGCGCGCAGTGGGCCGTAGAGCAGTTCGCCTCGACCACGGACGCAGTGGCGGCCACACGCGACATCACGACCCGTTGGCACAACGAATTCACCACCGACATGCAGCACCTGGGAGTCGGCCGTGGCTAACTTCACCCTGACCCATTTGACGTACGCCGGTGCTGGCCTGCCGACGGCCACAGTGGAGTTCGACCCCAAGTTCACGGTGATCTACGGCTCCTCCAATACGGGCAAGACCTTCCTGGTCGACTCCATCGACTACATGCTCGGCGGTCATGTCCGTCCCTCAATCCCGCGCGCCGAAGGATACGGACAGATCCTGCTCGGCCTGCTGCTTCCCGACGGCAGGCCTCTCACGCTGGTACGCAGGCCCGGTGGCAAGAGCATTCACGTACACCAGGACGACCTGAGGGAGCTGTCCCACGCCACCCCAGACGCGATCGTCTCGGCGCGCATGATCCGCAGTCGTCGTGACATCTCGCACTATCTGCTCAGCGAGCTGGGACTGGATGACACGTACGTTCGTACCAACGAGGGAGGCAACACCGAACTGCTCAAACTTGCCGACCTGACCCACCTCAGTGTGGTCACCGACACCCGCATGATCGATCCGAGTCCGCCCTCGCAGCGCACCCGCGGCACCGCAGCCCGGACCACCGCACGCTCGGTCATGAAACTGATGCTGACCGGCGAGGACGAGCCCCCGGCGGCCAAACTCCCCAATGCAGCTCAACGCCGCGTTCAGCGGGGCAAGATCAATCTGATCGATTCGCTGGCCCTGGACCTGCACGCCAAAATCTCCCGAGACCAGACCCCCGACGAGCTGCGAGATCAACTGGCTCGGCTAGAGGACAGCCTCAACGACATGGCCCGCTCGCTCGCCGGCGAATCCGAGCAACAGGCCCGCGCCGTCGCCGCCCGCGCACACCTGGCCGAGACAGACGCAGAGCTTGAGGCACGCCTGGGTGAGGTACTCGACCTGCTGGGACGATTCGACACCCTGCGCCAGCAGTATGAGACTGACCTCGCTCGGCTGGAGATGGTCAGCGAGGCGGGCAATCTGCTGGGCTACTTCCAGGTCGGCCGCTGCGTCTTCTGCGGAGCGGACCCTGAACATCAGCAGGCCTTGCACGGCCATCATGAGACCACCCAGTTACACGAGGCCGTGCTCGTCGAGTCCGCAAAGACACACTCCCTTCTTGCCGACCTACTGCTAACCATTGAGGGGCTGGAGGACCAGCGCGACGAGCTGAAGGAACGCCGCACCGCCCTGAGAGTGCAGGCTGCTGAGGCCGACCAGTCCCTGGCACAGATCGAAGTGCGACTGGCCCCTCTCCGAGACGCGCTGCAGGACACTGTCAACGAGCGCCTGCGTGTCGAACGCGACCTGGAACTGCGGGCCCGGCTCGATGAACTGGAAGAGCACCGCTCACAGCTGGTGGCTCAGGGCGCTCTGCCGTCTAAGCGGCGGGAATCCCTGATCGCGGGCAGGATTCTGTCCTCGTTCGACGAGCTCTTCCAACGCACCCTGGATTCTTGGCGGATCCCCGACGTGGAAGGCGCTGGCTACGACCCCTACAGCGGGGATGTCAGCGCAGGTGGAACGACGCGCGCCGGCCATGGTCGGGGCATGCGCGCTCTGCTGCATGCCGCCTTCTCCATTGCCCTGGCCCGCTTCTGCCTGGACCGCAGACTCCCGCATCTCGGCTTCCTTGTATTGGACTCGCCCCTGGTGACATACAAAGAGCCGGACTTTGACGCCGACCGTATCCCTCCCAACGTGATTGACCATTTCTACCGCTCGTTCCTGACCTTCCCTGGCCAAGCCATCGTCGTCGAGAACGCGGCACCGCCCCCTGACGTTCTTGAGCATGGACGGATCGTCACTTTCAGTGGCAGCGGCGCACGTCCTGGCTTCATCCCCGCACGTCCCAACGCCGCCAACCGGACCTGAGCCGCACCGAGCCAGCGGGTGGTGAAGCGTCAGATGACCGGCATGCCCCTACCGTGCTGATCGGCCGGCCCTGACGTGGATCGGCGGAACACTATGTGCCCTCATCGCCGCGAAGCTGTGACGTGCACCTGCCTACCACCACGCCGGAGAGATAGCTGGCAACCGCCGAGCGACACGTTCATGGGAGCAGCAGCCCTGGTTCGGGGCCTCGCATCGGACAGGAGGCCGTCGCCCGCGGCTCAAGCCTCCACGGCTCCGTTGCTACGGGGATGGGAGGCCTCACCAACGGCTGCCTCGCCCTCTCGGCGGCACGTTGAGCGAACTTCGGCGAGCGGCCACAGCCGCCGCCACAACAACACAGCGTGATCACCTGCTGTGTGTCGCGGATCGCACCGTCCGACCGCCGGGTGCCGAAGTACGCATGGATTTCGCCCTTTGCATGGTGCAGGTGGTCACTGCTGCGTAAAGTGATGCGCAGGAGTCGGCGGGGAGGGCGGAGTCGATGAAGATTACGAAGTTGCGGCTGAGTAACTTCCAGTCATTTGGCCTGGGGCCGACGGAAATCGATCTCGAAGACCTGATGTACGTCCTCGGCCCCAACGGCGCCGGTAAAACCACTGTCCTCGAGGCGCTGTCGCGGCTATTCAGCCCGCTGGAGGCGCAGCGTAAGATTCGCCATGAGGATTTCCATGTGCGCGCCGGCGAATCCGTAGCAGATTCGCAAGTGGAGGACCCGGTACTGTGGCTAGAGGTGGATGTCGAATTCCCGGAAGCGGGAGCTGATAAGGATCACGCATCGGTTCCACCAAATTTCTCGCATATGGCGATCGCCTCCGCCGACGGGATTCCGAGAACCCGTATCCGATTGACGGCATTGCTGGCGGCAGACGGTGTCGTCGACGAGAAGATCGAGTACGTGCTGGAGTCGGATGATTCAGGTGAGCCGACTCGCCGATCAGACTTGTCTCGGTATGACCGTGGGCATATTGAGGTGCACTACCTTCCGGCCCGTCGCGACCCCGCCGATCATGTCTCGTACACGACGGCATCGCTCATCGGGCGCGTCATGCGAGCCACTGACTGGACTGCCGAGCGCGAGACGCTGAGCGGCCTTACTGCTCAGATCACCTCATCGCTGGGCGAGAACGCCACAGTAGCGAGCATCGGTGCTCGACTAGCTGACGAGTGGCACGGGCTGCACCGCGGCGCGTACTTCAGGGAGCCCTCGATCGCTTTCGGGCGGGGCGAACTAGAGAGTATTTTGCGCCTACTCACCGTGACCTTCTCGCCGACGCCCGGTGGGTCACCACTGCCTTATGAGCGGCTAAGCGACGGACAGAAATCCTTGCTGTACATCTCGCTCGTGCTTGCGTGGCAGTCCCTTGCCCGGCGGGTTCTCAATGGCGAGGAGCCCTCCATCGACGCCGACCGTCTGCGCCCGCCCGTGCATACAATCATCGCGCTGGAGGAACCCGAGAACAGCCTTGCGCCGCAGTATCTCGGTCGAATCATCCGCCAACTACGGGGCGCCTGCACACACGGGGACATGCAGGTCCTCATCGCCACGCATGCGCCCACGCTCCTCCGTCGTGTCGATCCCCGCTCAGTCTGCTTTCTCAGGTTGAACGCTGCCCGGGAGACAACAATCCACCGCATCGTCCTGCCTGAAGGGGAGGAGGCAGCCGCCAAGTACGTCCGGGAGGCAGTTGAGGCCTATCCCGAGCTGTACTTCTCTCGATTGGTCGTGCTCGGTGAAGGCGATAGTGAGCAGGTTGTTTTGCCTCGTGTCCTAACGGCTTTCGGGCTCATGGAGGACGACGCATCCGTTTCTGTAGTCCCCCTGGGTGGTCGGCACGTAAATCACTTTTGGCGCCTTCTGAACGAACTGCAGATTCCGCACGTGACGCTGCTTGACCTCGACGCTGGCCGCTACCAGGCCGGCTGGGGGCGGGTGCGCTACGCGCTGAGACAGATCAACGCAGTTCGCCCGGAGACCTATACAGAAGACCAGATCGACCAGCTCCCAAAGTGGAAAGACGACTGCGATTTCCCAACCCTCGTGGAATCTCGCTTCAACGGGCGCAGCCCTGTGGAGGCGCTGGAGGAGCAAGGGGTCTTCTTTTCGCACCCAGTCGACCTTGACCTGATGTTGATGGCGGCTTACCCAGACGCCTACGGCGTCAGTCCTACCGAGCCGGATGAGACCACCATCGTGGCTGTACTCGGTAAGAGCCACGCGAACGAAGGCCGCCTCCCTGCCGACATCCGCGAGCTCTTCGCTGATTACCACAGGATTTTCGATCTCGGAAGCAAGCCTGCCGCCCACCTGTCCGCTCTAGCAGACCTGAATGACCAGCAGCTGCTGAAGAACCTACCCGACGTACTCGTTCGGCTGGTCGAGCAGGTACGAAGGAAACTAGCGGAGCTGCCGGAATGATGCGCCCCGACCAATGGCGTACCGTCGACGGCCTGGTCCTCGAACCCAATGCATTGTCAGCCGTCACCACGCCGGATAGGAACGTGGTTGTTTCCGCGGGACCAGGGGCCGGGAAGACCGAACTGCTCGCTCAGCGGGCCGACTTTCTATTGCGCACCGGCAATTGCCCGTACCCGCGTAGGATCCTGGCAGTTTCGTTCAAGGTCGATGCCGCCCGCAATTTGCGCGAGCGTGTTCGCCGCCGCTCCGGCGCCCGGCTAGCAGCCAGGTTCGACAGCTTCACCTTCCATGCCTTCGCCAAGCGATTGATTGATAATTACCGTCCCACATTGACCGGATATAACGAACTCAACCCGGACTATCGGATTGATCCTGCCATCCGGATCGCGCGCGAGCAGATCACCTTCAGCGACCTCGTCCCCCTTGCGCTGGAGATTATCGAGAATAACATTTACGCCCGAGGGGGCATCCGTCAGACGTACAGCCATGTCTTCCTCGACGAGTTTCAAGATTGCACCGACCAGCAGTATCGATTGATTAAAGCGGCATTCGGTCCGACCACGGCTTTCCTCACTGCAGTCGGTGATAGCAAGCAGCGAATCATGGCTTGGGCAGGCGCACTGGACGGAGTGCTGCAAACCTTCGCCGCCGACTTTTCGGCCCAACCGCTGCCGCTGTACCAGAATTTCCGTTCCGCCCCCCGGCTGCGACGGATGCAGAACCGAATGATCGCTCGTATGGACCCGGGAGCAGTCAGTCCCTACGAGGAGCTGACAGGAGACGAAGGCGTCATCGAAGTGCTGCCCTTCGCAACTGGGCAGGAAGAGGCGCAAGCCGTCGCGCAGCTCGTTGACAGCTGGCTCCACGAAGGGACGCCACCAAGCGAGATCGCCATTCTGGTGCGCCAGCAGCCACACCTGGTCGCTGCCGACCTCGGCCTTGCACTCGCGGCTCGAGGCATCCCTTTTCGTAACGAACAAGACAGCCAGGACCTCACGGCGGAGCCAGCAGCTGCGCTCGTTTTCAACTTTATTCGAGTGATCGCCGGCGGAAAGCAGCCCGAGGCGTACGTCGAACTCATGCGGATCACTAGTCGATCGAACAGGCCCGACGACGAGGCATCACACTTCGACGGCCAGTTGAAGCGGATGCTCAGCGAGGCTCAAGCGGTAGTACGTGACCCTACGTTCAAGGAAACAGACCCCGCGGCGTGGAGGATCCTTGTCCACGAGTTTCTGCAACTGGTGTCGCGGCCGACACTGACCGCGTTGTCAACCGGGTACCAGCAGGGTACCTGGCTCGACGATGTGATCGAGCAAGCGCTTGACGCATTCGACCGGGAGCTTGCCGTTGACGGGGATGCCGTCCAAGCGCTCCGGCGTCTTTCGGAGATGGACGCCATCCGGTTCTTGACCATCCACAAGTGCAAGGGTCTTGAGTTCGAGAAGGTGGTTGTGCTCGGGGTCGAGGAGCAGCTCTTTTGGGGTGATGCCACTGCAGCGATATCCGCATTCTTCGTTGCCATCTCTCGCGCTAAGCAACATCTCGTGTTGACCCATGTTGGGCATCGTGATAGGCCAGAAGAGCCCGTTAAAGTCTGGAGCGAGTCGCGTACGCCTCATCAGGGCTTCTTGCAGTTCGCCTACGAGGGGTAAGTTAGATCTCGTGCTTTCGGATTAGTGTTGGAAATTCTGTCCGGATCGGCGCGCTACCCCACGTATATTTCTTCAGTCCACTTGCTCGACCGGAAAAGCTCGATCGCCTAGCGATCCATTTCGGAGCCGCCTGTCAGGAACATTAGTCCCGGACCCAGGCGCCATGGTTCAGGAGCAAGTAAGTCGGCTGTGGCGAGTATCGGGGCCGGTCGGGTTCAGGCAAGGGTGTAGGGGTGCCGGCTGATCCAGGTCAGACCGATGGGGTCCAGGTGGTGGCGCGCCCGAGTGACGGCGACGTACGCCAAGCGGGCCTCTGCCTCATCGACGGGTTTGGGAAAGGGGTGATCTTGGGCGCTGACCGTATCGCTGTCGGCAGGCGGCGTGAAATCGGCTGCGATGCGAACCCGGGCCCATTCCCGACCCTTGGCCTTGTGGGCAGTGGAGACGGTGACCTCGGCCGCGTCTTCGGGAACGAGCTGGTCGACGGCCTGAAGGATAGCTTCGGGGCCGTGCTCGTCGACGAGGTTGGCGAACGGCTGGAGATCGCTTCCGGCGGGGTCGTACTCGGCAAAGTCGCGTAGTGATGGCCAGTTGGTGAACAGCACGAGTTCGGGGTGATGGGTGCGGCGTCCTTGGAGGAGGTCGCGGGCGGCCCGTGCCAGGGCACGCAGCGAGTCACCGCCGCCGACTAGTGCCGTTGCGGTCCCTGCGGCCACGAGTGCGAGAACCTCAGTCATCGCACCGATGTTGGTCCTGCACAGGATCGCATTTGGGTACCCGGCACGGGGTCCGATCGTGGTGGGAATGTCAGGCGTCCCGGTTAGCCGGATAGGAGCGTTGCTGAGGGCGAGCCAGCGGTTGGCCTCGATGGCGAGCGCGGGGCCGAAGCGAAAGGACCGCGTGAGCGTGAGGTGGTGGCCGGTGAACCGTGCCATCACATCCCGAGCACCGCGCCAGCCGTAGATGGCCTGCGCCGAGTCACCGACCATGACAATCTGAGTGTGCTCCTGCTGGGCCAGAACGATTTGCTCAAGGACAGGGTTAGTGTCCTGGGCTTCGTCCAGCAAGAGGAAGTCGCCGTGCAGCACCGGCTCGGTCAAAGCCCACATCTTCAGGTAGTGGTCGTGCTCGAAACGGACCGCGCCACCATAGGGGTCCTGCAGATCAGCCCATGCCTTCGCCGCGTACGGCAGAATCAGATCGGCCAGTTCCGCATGATCATCGTCGTCCAGGCCCCGCAGCTGCGGAACGTGATGGTTGGCCAGTCGCATATCGGCCGACTGGCAAAAGCGAGTCAGCGTCCGCAGCATGGCGTTGGACAGCGTGGCTGGCAGCAACCCCACCGGGCCGATGTCGGCTGGGGTGCTAAGGCCTAGGTCCTGCCCAATCTGCCAGCCGGGCCGCCTAGGAGCATTCAGGCGGCCTCGGAAGCGGTGGCCGAGCGCGGCGTAGGCCAGTGAGTGGGCCGTCTTGCATTGGACCGCCGAGGGGAAGCGGGCGGCGGCGTCCAGGGCGATAGCCCGGTTGAAGGCAAGGTATCGCCCACGCTGCAGCGGCATCTGTTCCGTGAGGAAGGCAAGCGTGGACGTTTTGCCTGTGCCTGCCCCCGCCTGGATGGCGAGATGGCCACCGCTGCGGAACGCCTCCAGGGCAGCGGCTTGTTCATCGGTAGCGGGAAAGGGCATGGAACAGATCTCTCCGGAAGCTCGAAGCCCGCGCCACAGGCATGTGGGTGCAGGGGAAGGGCCGCACCCTGGGCAGGTGCCGGAGTCAAAAAGTGCCAACGTATCCGCCCGTGTCTTGCGTACGCGCCGCCCGGTCCGCCCGATGTGGTGACACGATGGCGACAAGAATCCGAATACAGCACGCGCGTACGAGAGCGCCACCACGTTCGGGTGGCCAACGGCTGGCCGTGCTCAGCCGCCGGCCGCTGGAGGCTCGTGCCCCGAGCACAGCGGATCCAGGAGCTCGCCCAGGGGGATGGAGAAGGAGTGGGCGAGAGCGTGCCAAGTCGCAAGCGTGCCGATCGTGCGACCCTGTTCGATCTCGATCAGGGTCCGGCGAGAGAGGCCGCTGCGGGCAGCGAGCTCGTCATAGCTCCAACCGTGCTGCGCACGCAGGCGAGCGAGCGAGTGCCTGAGTGCCGTCGGGTCAGGCTCCGGCGGCGGGATGATCGTCACGGACCCATCCGACGGTGCAGACCCCTGCCCTGGCAGTGCAGACCTCTGCCCTATTTATGTCGGTACGGGCCGACCCCGGCGGGGCAGGGGTCTGCACTACGGTGTCCGCGCCCGTAGCCGCCCGGACGCATTGCCGGCGGCTGATTGCTCACGGTTTGGAGGGACCGATGTCCATCGCCATGTCTGCACGCGCCTGGACCGTCACGATCGGCAGTTCGACCGGGCGGCCCGTGCTGACGTGTAGTGCCTGCCCGCAGCCGGTCGTGGCCGTGGGCGCCGAGGGGGCTGTGCAGGTCCGCCGGCATCTCGTGGGGCACCTCGTCGAGTCCCAGCTGCCGGCGTACCTGCGTACCTGTCAGTGCCGAGAAAGGGCTTGTGGGTGGCACGGGCGCCAGGGTCCCTGTTCTGGTGTGCTACGGCTCCTGCTGATCCGAGCGGACCGAGGCCTCACCTGGCATCTTGCAGATGCCTGCGCCTCGTGCGCGGCCGCCATCCCCTGCGCCGCCGCCGTTCCCGAACTTCCGCAGGAGACCGCCGTGCGTCATGTGGGAGCGCCCGCGGGTGAGGCGGTTGCGGACCTCACGTGTGAGCCCGTCGAGTGGGTGGAGGCGCTCTGAGACCGGCTCCGTCCCTGGTGTGCTAGGCCGTGCTGTGAAAGTCCTGGTCGTGGGGGGTCGGCCCTGCAGAGGTGGTGTCGTTGTCAGTGGTGCTGTGCATGATCGGCGCGTCAGTTCAACGCGGAGGTAGGAGGGCACCATGCCGACCACAAGCCAGCAGGTAGCGGGACACGCGTTCCTGCGGCCGCCCGTACTTCCCTAATCAGGTGGTCGACAGGGGGAAGATGATCCTGCTGCGGTTGTGTGAGCGGATTGAGGCCGGGCAGCCGTCGGAACTGGGAACCCTGTATGGGCTCACCCAGGCTGCGACGGAGGAGTTCAACCTCGTGGACAGGGAGTTCGTCGCGGCCGGAAGCGGGATCGAGACGGTCGCGCGCGAGTGGATCTGCGACGAGTTCTGTTTCGCCGCGCCGGCATACGGGTTCACGGACGCGGATGCGGAGGTTCTGACCGCCGGCCGGGACTGGTGAACGAAGACGCGAAGGCCACCTCCGTTCAAAGCCATTCGTTGAGAACTGCGATCAGGCAGTGCTGGTCGCCGTGCGGTCGAAAGCGGAGCCAGCCAGCCGGCCCAGGCCACGTAGCTTGGCTCCACGCCGTCTGGCCGCACCGCGGCGGAGGGAGCATCAAGAGTCGAGCGGGCGGAACGGGATGACGTTGTCCGCAGCTAGGAGGTCCGGCGACGGCTGTGGTGCATGCTGCTGATGGGTGAGGACGGCGTTGGCCAGCGTCAGATTGGTCACCAGCTGACGCAGCTCTGTAAGTTCCTTCTCCTTGTTCTTGAGGGTCTTTTTGAGCTTGGCGACTGTCTCCCGCAGTCGCTGCTCCGGCTCTGGCACCTGCTGGGTTTCGGTGCTGACTCGCTGGTAGAACTCATTCTTCAGGTCGACGTGGCGCTTGAGCAGTGCCATGCGGTGGACGCCCGCTTCTACCGCGAGTGCGGTGGCGGTGAGGCCGCCGTTGGAAGCGGTGGCCTGTCCGGCAAGAAGCCGGTTCATTGCCTCGCGAATGCGGGTGCGTTCGTCGTGGTGCTGTGGGTTCATGCGAGGTCCTCGGGGCTCTGGGCGGTGGCGTCGTGTGCGTCGGCGGCGACGCGGAGGTTCTCGGCGTTGCGCCGAAGACGCCTGGCGATCTTCGCGGGCAATGCGGAAGCCAACTGGTCGATCTCATCCGCCCGTTCCCGCATACCACGGGCATGGCCATCGGTGCGGACGCTGTTTCCGCAGCCTGTCTGACAGGCGTACTGCCTCGGTGCAGTGGCGTCCGGTTCGGGCTCACAGAGTGCGTTGTCATGCTTGAACGCGCAGATCAGAAACGCGTCCGGATTGTCGTAGAGCACGACACCGTCACGGGCCAGGAACTTGGCCGCCTTCTTTGCGAACGTGCGAGGGACGATCCGCCCTTCGAACCGAGGGGTCGAGGCAGCAGCGGTGATGGCCCGGCGGGCGGCGGGGCCAGAGATCTTCTCTCCGTCGGCGAGACGGTCGCGCAGGTGAGCGGCGGTGTCTGCGGCAGCCAGCGCAGTTTCGACGTCGAGAACGCTATGGACGCCGCCCCGGCTACGGGATCCGTAGGCACTGGACGTGCGGGCGTCCAGGACAGTGCGCATGTGCCCGTACTGAATCGCCAGCGCGATCAACCCGCCCGGGCGGCGGGCAATATGCCAGGCCAGAGTCCTCCTGAACCGTCCCATCCCGATGGCTCCGTGCGGATCTTCGGGGATGACCTGGCCGGGCAAGTCGTGGACGTTCGCCTCGTGGTTCGCCCATGCCACGAAGTCTTCAATCCGGTCCCTCAATGACGAACCTTTCAGTACTCCGTGAAGGCTGCGCCGGTAGATGTGGTCGTGGTGGGAGGAGCTCAGCAGCATTTCCCCCGGGGGCACCATGCGTTCGAGGACACGGATGGAGTGAACGACGGGCGTGATGGCAACCCATGGAACTTCCCGTTCCTCGCCTGCTGAGATGTGGTTGCCGTCATCGTCGGTGACGTTCTTGTAATGATGGCTGCGGATCAGGTGACGACCGGGCGTGCCGTCGGCGGCAGGCTCCGGGTCAGGGCAGCAGCCAGACCGCAGACCCTGCACTTCCTGCGGACGCATTCCTGTGAGGTAGAGGCAGATGATCACCGCTGCGGTGCCGAGGTGCCGCATGAGCTCGCCGGCCTCGTCGAAGTCGATGTGCTCGCGCCAGGGATTCCCGTTGATCTGCCCAGTAACCGGCACCGGCAAAGGACAGGGACCCGGCCGTGCGTCCGCCAGCTCCGAAAGGCGATGCCGCTCGTTGAACCGGTCGACCTGGCTCAGGCTCGCACCGGTGAGGGCGGCCACGTATGTGCGCGCCAGACTGCGCCGGCCGTGCATCTGCACGGAGGGAAGCGGCTCGTCTGACCGGGCCGCAGGAAGCAGAAGCTGGGCGAGGGCTGCCAAGCCCTCTGGGCTGGCCTCGTTGTTCGCGGCCGTGGCGAGCAGGCGCTCACGCGCCTGCCAGGACGCGAGGATGTCGTCGGCGAAGTCGTCAACAAACCGGATCGCCCAGACCAACAGGGGGCCGAGGACCTTCGGGTCGAGCGGTTCCGTGCTGTTCTCTGCGCGTGAGCCATCAGCCGAGGGCAGGTAGTCGTCAACCCCCTCCTCCTCCCAGGGAGGCCGGGTGATGCCCGCAGGGCTGGCACTGAGCTGATCGAATGCCCAGAGATCCGTCAAGCGCGCGCAGATCCTTTCCGCACTGTCACGGTTCACGCCGTCGGCCAAGCGCTCGGATATATAGGCGCGCCACACATCCTCGGTGCAGGCGTCGAGGCTCGTGATGCGGCGTTTGTGCATCCAGCACGCCAGCCTCAGCCACTCGTAGCAGGTGTCCCGCATATCCGCGGCGGACGTTCTGCCTCGGGCACGGACCCCGCGGTCCTTGAGGTAGGTCGGCCGGAGCCGGCCGTTGATCATCGTCCAGGCGACAAGTTTGACCTGATCGAGGAAGGGCGCCGGGCAGCCCCTCCAGTAGATCGTGAACAGCCTGGTACCGGGATTGTCGATGAGCGGGGCCAGCGGCCAGACGGCTGCGCCGTAGCGGGCATTGGTGTGCACATTGCCTGGCTTGATCCACTGCGGCAGGATTGCTGGGCTTTCCAGTCCGGGCAGGGGCAGGACGTAGGGGTCGGCTTCGGCAAGGCTGGTCATGGCGCGAGGTCTTCCTTCAGCAGAAGCCGGACAATCGTGCGGTCGTTGTCGTTGACCCGGCCGGGGTCTGCCGTCCAGGCGGTCAGACCGATCTTGTCGCGCAGGTTCTCCAGCCGGAGCACGTGATCGCCCCAGCGCTCATGGAACCTGCGATCGTCCGTAACGGACCGCAGACTCAGGATCTGCTGGTGCAGGTACGCGAGCCGTGGGTGATGCCCAGGGTGGACATGGGCGTTTGGACAGGCCAGACAGAGCAGAAAGTCTGCCCCGCAACCGCCCTCGGGAGCTGGCCAAGGACTGGAGTCCTCGTCCTCGCAGTCCGCTGTTGCCGTCTCTTGATGGCTCGGGTCCGGCGAGTCCGCGATTTTCCCGCCGAAGGCAGTGGAACGGGCTTGAGCCAGAGCATCCAGAGCACCAGCTTCGAAGACACCACGAGAGGTCTCCTGAACCTGCGGGTCGGGCAGAACGTAGATGCTCTCGTGGGTGCCCTGCGTGTGCTGCAAGGGGCGGCCCGCACGGGTCACCGTGGTTCGGCGAGCCCGCTGGAACGGCGACCCGCCCAGCCCCTGGCCGCGCGCCCACCACGACGCCAGATCATCCGGGATCCCGAAGTCCAGGGGGCCTAGCGAGGCGGGCCGGTCCAAGTCCCTATGCTTTTTCTCGGGTCGGTGGCTTCGAGCGACCATCAGCAGGTCAGTCCCCGGCACCAGCGTGTTGGCGAGGGCGCGGCCGTGAGCCGTGGCTATCAGAGCCTGGGTAACCAGCCTCCCGGGGGAGTCTGCCCCTGAATCGGTCACGTTCTCGGTGGAGAACCACCGCCCTTTACCGGCTCGGTGCTTTTCGACCTGAATCTGGTAGGTCACCGAGGTTGCCTCACCGGCCGACGGCGCCGCAGTCGGCACTGGCATGCGGTCGTACTGGGACAGATTCCATCCGAACCGGTCGGTCAGCAAGACTGCTAGCGCCGTGAGCTCTGAACGGTCGAGGAACAATCGGCCCCAGGTCTTCTCCGAACGGTTGCCCCCCAGCAGCTTGCGATGGGTCACGTGGACCTGCCCGCCCGGATAGGCCGTGCGCGGCACGTCCCCCGTGCGGGCAGTGTGATCGAGAATCTTCCCGATCTTCCACTCACGGCTGCCTGCAACAAGATGACCCGCCCGCCACTCCTCCAGCAGTCGAGTGTTCTCACTGATTCGGAGAAGGGCCGCGCGGAACTGGCGCCGAGCGGTCAGTACCACCTGCTCCCGTTCGGCCTGCTGGTAAGACTGTCTACTGGGTGCCGGCGCTGGAATCCGGCGGGCCAGTTCTTCAGCCGCCGGCCCGACAGCCAGCCGCGGATCCTGCCGCAGCAGGGCCCGTACTGCGCTGAGCAGGCCTTTGCCGCTGTTTGTGTCAATGTGCTTGTCCCGCCAGCTCTGCAGCGCGGCGCCCGTCAGACCGTCAAGGTCGTCGGGCGGGCATTCCAACGAGCCGATGAACTGAGCGAACACCCCGAGCTTGTTCCAACAGGTTTGCGCTGTCCGGTGACTCGTCCAGTTGCGAGACTGTGCGGCGAAAGCTGCGGCCAGCGACCGCTGCATTGGCCCAGCCACCTGAAGGCCGCCGAAGTCGTACTCCGCTCTCTGACCGGCCTTGTTGGTGACCGTCACGACTACAGACCCTGGGGCCAGGGCCGACTCGACACGATGGTTGGGAGGCGGTGGCTGGGCCCTGTGCCCCCGCCTGCTCACGACACTGCCCCAAGGAGCAGGTCGATGTCCTGGATGCCCGCGGTCTCCCGGGCCAGCCGGGCGAACACGCCATCCAGATCATCGACACCCTCGCCCTCATCAGTGGTCTCTGCAGCAGCGAGGATCGACTCGAGCTGTAGATGCGCGACCGGCGCGAGGTAGTGCCGCTTTGTAGTCTCGACGTCCGCATGCCCCAGCAACGTCTTGACCAGCCACCACGGGTCGCCGAACAGCAGGGCGAAGTCCCGCCGGTCCTTCTCGGTGAGCCCGTAGCGCTTCTCGAACAGCTCGTTCAGCAAGATCAGCATGTAGAGCGCCATCGAGTGCCGGCAGGAGTGAGGCGTCACGTACGGGGTCTTGCCCTGTACCTCGGCCAGCCTGAACTGTCGCCGGACCTTCCGCTCTCCCTCCGTCAGAAGGGTCTCCTCGCAGCGCAGATTGGCCATCCGGAAAACACCGTTCCATCGGTCCGGGGCCATCGGCAGACCCTGTTCCGTCAGCCACAACCACGCCGGCTCCGGCCCCTCCGGTCCATCAATGAACAACCACTGACGCTCACGCCACCCCATACGGCTGAGCTCCTGACCACCGACAACGCCGTCCGAATCCACCCACTCGACCTTCGGTTTCAGGCCATGCGTCACCCCTGTGACCAGCCGCATCGTCGGCAGGCGCTCATAACGGCCGGCCTCTTGGGCGCGTTGCACCACCCAGGCCCGCTCCGATTCGACGTATGCCTCGACCTGGCCGACGGAATCAACTGACGCGTAGTACGTCCGGCTGTTCTTCGACCTTGTCACCGCGCCTGCGATGCGGCCATGCATGTAACGGCCATGGCGCAGGCGCTGAGCTGGCAGCTCGAAGACGAGCAGCGAACCGCCTTCTTGCCGCCGCAGGCCCGAGCTCAAGAGCAGCTGCACGAAGCTCGTGTTCCGCAGCTCAGTCCGTGATTCCCACATCGGCGCCGCGACACCGGCGCGAGTGTGACCGCGCAACCCGATGTCAGACCACAAGCCCCAGGTTCGAGGGGTCCCCCACGACACCCGCGAGCTGACCGAGTCCGCCGCCCGGTCCTCACTTCGCGAGACATCCACCGGCAGGGGATAGACCTTGCCCCACTTGAACAGTTTCGTGAACGCCGCAGCCTCGCGGTTCCACTTTGTACCGCTAATCCGGACGGGATTCTCCGGGGCATCGCACCGCCAGTCTCTGTAATCCTCCAAAACCCGCGGCGTCGCTTCCCTCCACGACAGCCCACGCGAGGACAGATAGTTCAGCAGTAGCCGGTAGTCCGTCGCATAATTCCTCTTCGTCTCCCGTTCCAGGTTCCGGAAAACTGTGGACCGTACGAGATTCAAGAGATCGAGGTCCACGATGCCGTCGGGCCTGATGTACACCGGATCGCCCGGCCTCAGGCCGATGCGGGCCACTGCCCCGGGCAGATCATGTACCCCGAAGCTACCGTCTGCGGGCTGCGTCCCCCAGTGCCCTGGATCTGGAACCCATACCACGTGCCACTCGCTCAACCTGAGCTCCTCTGTACGTGTTTGAACAGATGACATCATCAGGGAAGTACAAAACTCGGGCGCGGCCTGGCCGCAGAAGAAGCTCACGGTCGGGCTGAGCCCGGCCTCCGTACCCAAATCCGGTGCGGGTTTCGACCTGGCCGTCGCGGCGGCAGTGCTCGGGGCCGCCGAGGTGGTGGACCCGGGCCTGATCGCCGACCTCGTCCTGATCGGCGAGCTGGGGCTGGACGGCCGGGTGCGCCCGGTCCGGGGGATCCTGCCCGCCGTCCTCGCCGCCGCGGAGGCCGGCTACCGGCAGGTGGTGGTCCCTCAGCAGTGCGCCGCCGAGGCCGCCCTCGTCCCGGACGTCTCGGTGCTCGGCGTACGCAGCCTGCGCCGGCTGATCGCGGTCCTCACCGGCGGCGAGGTCCCCGAGGAGGAGCCCGGCGACCCGCCGGGCCGGCCCGATCCGATGCTCGCCGGGCTGCTCGTCCCGGGGGCGGGTCTGGGGACGGGGCTGGCCCGCGCCCGTCCCGGGCGGGAGGACGGCGGCGGCTTCCCCGACCTCGCCGACGTGGCCGGACAGCACACCGCCCGCCGCGCCCTGGAGGTCGCGGCCGCCGGAGGACACCACCTCTTCCTCAGCGGACCGCCCGGAGCGGGCAAGACCATGCTGGCCGAGCGGCTGCCCTGGCTGCTGCCGCCGCTCACCCGCCAGGACTCCGTGGAAGTCACGGCCGTCCACTCGGTCGCGGGAATCCTGCCGCCCGGCGAACCGCTGGTCGCAAGGCCCCCGTACTGCGCGCCGCACCATTCGGCCACCATGCAGTCCCTCGTGGGCGGCGGGACCGGGATCCCGAGGCCCGGGGCGGTCTCCCTGGCCCACCGCGGCGTGCTCTTCCTCGACGAGGCCGCCGAGTTCCACAGCCGGGCCCTGGACGCGCTGCGCCAGCCCCTCGAATCGGGACACGTGGTCATCGCCCGCGCCGCCGGAGTGGTGAGGCTGCCCGCCAGATTCCTGATGGTGCTCGCCGCGAACCCGTGCCCGTGCGGACGGCACACCCTGCACGGAGCCGGCTGCGAGTGCCCGCCCTCGGTGATCCGGCGTTACCAGGCGCGCCTGTCCGGGCCGTTGCTCGACCGGGTGGACCTGAGGGTCGAGGTCGAGCCCGTGACCCGCGGCGACCTGCTGGGGCAGGGCGGCCGCGGGGAATCCACCGCCGTGGTCGCAGACCGGGTGCGGGAGGCCCGGGAACGCGCCGCGGCCAGGCTCGCCGACACGCCCTGGCGGCTCAACTCCGAAGTGCCCGGGCAGGAACTGCGCACCCGGTGGCAGGCCGGCCCGGGGGCGCTGGCCCCCGCCGAACGCGATCTGGAACGGGGGCTGCTCACCGCGCGCGGGCTGGACCGGGTGCTGCGGGTCGCCTGGACCGTGGCCGACCTGCGCGCGCGGGACCGGCCCGACGCGCTGGACGTCGCCGTGGCACTGGAGCTGCGGACCGGGATCGCCCGCGGGGCGATGTCGCTGCCGGGGGCCGGAACATGACCGGCGCCGGGGACGCGGAACTGCTGGCGCGGGCCGCGCTCACCCGGGTGCTGGAGCCCGGGGACGCACACGGCGGGCGGTGGCTGCGGGAGTTCGGCGCGGTGGGGCTGATGCGGCTGCTCACCGACCCCGGGGCCGAACCGGGCACGCCGTCGGGCGTGGGACCGGAGCGGCTCGCCGGATACCGCAGACGGGCCATACTGGCCGACCCCGAGCGGGACCTCTCACTGGCCGCCGCGGCGGGCGGCCGGTTCGTGTTCCCGGGGTCGGCCGAGTGGCCGACCCAGCTCGACGACCTCGGCGACGAACGGCCCGTCGGGCTGTGGCTGCGGGGCCGGTCGAACCTGCGTACCTGGGCCCTGCGTTCGGTCTCCGTGGTCGGGGCCCGCGCCTGCACCCCGTACGGCGCGCACATGGCGCAGACCCTGGCCGCCGGGCTCGCCGAACGGGGCTGGGTCGTGGTCTCCGGCGCCGCCTTCGGGATCGACGGCGCCGCCCACCGGGGCGCCCTCGCCTCGGGCGGCGCGACCGCGGCGGTGCTCGCCTGCGGAGTGGACGTCGCCTACCCGCGCGGACACGCCGGGCTCCTCGGCCGGATCGCCGGGCAGGGGCTGATCGTGGGGGAGTTGCCACCGGGCAGCCATCCGACCCCCAGCCGGTTCGTCCTGCGCAACCGCGTCATCGCCGCCCTCACCCGGGGCACGGTCGTCGTCGAGGCCGCGCACCGCAGCGGCTCCCTGGTCACGGCCCGGCGGGCACAGCGCCTCGGGCGGTTCACGATGGGCGTCCCCGGGCCCGCCACCAGCGGACTCTCCGCCGGGGTGCACGAGCTGCTGCGCGGTGAGGCCGTGCTCGTCACCGACGCGGCCGAGGTGGTCGAGCTGGTCGGGGCCATGGGCGAGCTGGCTCCCGAGCGGCGCGGCCCGGTGCTCGCCCGGGACCTGCTGGACCCGGACACCGCCCGCGTGCTCGAAGCGCTGCCGGCCGCCCGCCCGGCGGACGTGGGCGAGTTGGCACTTGCCTCCGGCACCGGCGCAGATGAAGTCATCGGCAGACTGTACGAACTTCACTCTCTGGGGTTCGTCGAACGGCAGGGCGACGGCTGGCAGTTGAGCAGACAAACGGCTGGAGGAGGCACACAAACCGGCGGTACCCGGCGAGGCGGTCGTTGACCTGGGGTGTTCCGGTGAAAGAGTGAAAGCGATGAGAGACGCGGTCTTCCCGGTGGCGGTCACCGGGACCGAGCGCCAGGCGCCGGTCCCGGGTCGTCCGCGCGAGTCGGGGCGCCCATCGGGCCCCGCGCCATCCCGTACTCTTCGCGCACCGCGACTATCTCGTCACGCTACGCTCCCAAGGAATCCGGCTCCGGCAAAGGCGAAGCATGCCCCAGCACACCTCAGGGTCCGACCGCGCTGCGGTGCCCCCCGCTGCCCGCGGCGGCGTGCGGTCCACCGCGCCCTCGTCCCTGGAGGTGCTGTGGCGCTCGTACAAGGAGTCGGGTGACGAGCGGCTGCGGGAGCAGCTGATCCTGCACTACTCGCCGCTGGTCAAGTACGTCGCCGGCCGCGTCAGCGTGGGCCTGCCGCCCAATGTGGAGCAGGCCGACTTCGTCTCCTCCGGGGTCTTCGGGCTGATCGACGCCATCGAGAAGTTCGACATCGACCGGTCGATCAAGTTCGAGACCTACGCGATCACCCGGATCCGCGGCGCGATGATCGACGAGCTGCGGGCACTGGACTGGATCCCCCGCTCGGTCCGGCAGAAGGCGCGCGCCGTGGAGCGGGCCTACGCCACGCTGGAGGCCCAGCTGCGGCGCACCCCCACGGAGAGCGAGGTCGCCGGGGAGATGGGGATCGGGGTGGAGGACCTCCACACCGTCTTCAGCCAGCTGTCGCTGGCCAATGTGGTCGCCCTGGAGGAGCTCCTGCACGTCGGCGGGGAGGGCGGCGACCGCCTCTCCCTGATGGACACCCTGGAGGACACCGCCGCCGACAACCCGGTGGCGGTGGCCGAGGACCGTGAACTGCGGCGCCTCCTGGCACGGGCCATCAACACCCTGCCCGAGCGGGAGAAGACCGTGGTGACCCTCTACTACTACGAAGGCCTCACGCTCGCCGAGATCGGCAACGTCCTGGGCGTCACCGAGAGCCGGGTCAGCCAGATCCACACCAAGTCCGTTCTGCAACTGCGCGCGAAGTTGGCGGATGTGGGGAGGTGAGCTTGCGGTACCTCCGTAGAGTGGATGCGTGCCCAGGATTCGAGCGGCCTCCGTGGCCGAGCACCGGTCGATGCAGCGCGGCGCCCTCTTGGACGCTGCGCGTTCCCTGCTGTCCGAAGGCGGGACGGAGGCGCTGACCTTCCCCGCCCTCGCGGAGCGGACCGGCCTGGCCCGGTCCTCCGTGTACGAGTACTTCCGCTCCCGCGCCGCCGTGGTCGAAGAGCTGTGCGCCGTGGACTTCCCCGTATGGGCCGCCGAGATCGAGGCGGCGATGGAGCAGGCGCAGTCGCCGGAAGCGAAGATCGAGGCGTACGTGCGGAGCCAGTTGGTGCTGGTGGGGGACCGCCGCCACCGCGCGGTGGTGGCCATCTCGGCCAGCGAGCTGGACGCGGGCGCGCGGGAGAAGATCCGTGCGGCCCACGGAGGGCTGGTGGCCATGATCGTCGAGGCGTTGAGCGGGTTGGGACAGGCCGAGCCGAGGCTGGCCGCGATGCTGCTGCAGGGCGTCGTGGATGCGGCCGTCCGCCGGATCGAGCTCGGCGCCGCGGAGGATCCCGCCGTCGTGACGGAGGCCGCCGTCGCCATGGCCCTGCGGGGCGTCCGGGGCTGAGGCCCCCGGGGCCCGACTTCCGGAGCCCGCACCTCACCCGCCGGCGGGGCCGGAATCCGCCGGGTGTCCGTCCGGCAGGAGGCGCGGGGTCGGGCGGGGCAGGAGGGCCAGGGGGTTGAGGTAGGTCTCGCCCGCCAGCAGGCCCCAGTGCAGACACGGCGCCGGGCAGTGCGAGCCCTCCATCAGGACCGCCACCACCTGGCCCGCACTGACCTGCTCGCCCTCCGCGACCAGGGGCCGGACCGGCTCGTACGTCGTGCGCAGGCCGTTCGGCAGGGCCAGCGAGAGGACCCCGCGGCCGGCGACGGGGCCGGCGTGGTGGACCCGGCCGGACGCGACCGCCCGGATCTGCGCGCCCACCGGCGCCGACAGGTCCACGCCGCGGTGCCCGGCCGCGTACGGCGTCGGCGGCGGGTCCCACCAGCGGGCCACCGACAGCGGCGCGGGCAGCGGGCGGACCCCCGGAACGGCCGACGGGGCCAGGGCCAGGAGCAGGCTGAGCAGCAAGGTCGTCATGGGCCACAGCGTCCCGCGCCCGCCCCGGCCGCTGCCCGGGCCTGTGGACGACCGGGCCGCTGTGGACAGCGGCGTCACCCGGCATACCGCCGGGTCCCGTACACTTCTTGTGGCGATCCGGGTCACCGGGTCGACTTCGCACGCCCCGGCGCCAGGCTGAAACAGCCAGGTGACAGCGTCTCTCGGTCCCCTCATGGGGGCAGGGCGCGGTGGGGCGTCAGGAACCAAACCGAGAAAACAAGGAGATGGCCATGGCCGTCGTCACGATGCGGGAGCTGCTGGAGAGCGGCGTCCACTTCGGTCACCAGACCCGCCGTTGGAACCCGAAGATGAAGCGCTTCATCTTCACGGAGCGCAACGGCATCTACATCATCGACCTGCTGCAGTCGCTGTCGTACATCGACCGCGCCTACGAGTTCGTGAAGGAGACCGTCGCGCACGGTGGCTCCATCATGTTCGTCGGTACCAAGAAGCAGGCCCAGGAGGCCATCGCCGAGCAGGCGACGCGCGTTGGTATGCCGTACGTCAACCAGCGGTGGCTGGGTGGCATGCTCACCAACTTCTCCACCGTCTACAAGCGCCTTCAGCGTCTGAAGGAGCTTGAGGCGATCGACTTCGAGGACGTCGCCGCCTCGGGTCTCACCAAGAAGGAGCTCCTGGTCCTCTCCCGCGAGAAGACCAAGCTGGAGAAGACCCTCGGTGGTATCCGCGAGATGTCGAAGGTTCCCAGCGCCGTCTGGATCGTCGACACCAAGAAGGAGCACATCGCCGTCGGTGAGGCGCGCAAGCTCCACATCCCGGTCGTCGCGATCCTCGACACCAACTGCGACCCCGACGAGGTCGACTACAAGATCCCGGGCAACGACGACGCGATCCGTTCCGTCACCCTGCTCACCCGCGTGATCGCCGACGCCGTCGCCGAGGGCCTCATCGCCCGCTCCGGCGCTGCGACCGGCGACTCGAAGCCGGGCGAGAAGGCCGCCGCCGAGCCGCTCGCCGAGTGGGAGCGCGACCTGCTCGAGGGTGACAAGAAGGCCGACGAGACCGAGGCCGCCCCGGCTGCCGAGGCTGTCGCCGAGGCCCCGGCCGCCGAGGCTGTCGAGGCCCCGGCCGCCGACGCCGAGCAGGCCTGACCCACTGAGAGCGCCCGGTGTTCACGCGCCGGGCACTCGCAGCACGGACGATGACGGCGGGGGAGCCGCGCCTCAGGCGCGGCGCCTCCGCCGTTCACCCGTAGATCTACGACTTCGAGAGAGAATCACAGACTCATGGCGAACTACACCGCCGCTGACGTCAAGAAGCTCCGCGAGCTCACCGGCGCCGGCATGCTGGACTGCAAGAACGCGCTCGTGGACGCCGACGGCGACGTCGACAAGGCCCAGGAAGCGCTCCGCATCAAGGGTCAGAAGGGCGTCGCCAAGCGCGAGGGCCGTTCTGCCGAGAACGGTGCGGTCGTCTCCCTCATCGCCGACGACAACACCTCCGGTGTCATCGTCGAGCTGAAGTGCGAGACCGACTTCGTCGCCAAGGGCGAGAAGTTCCTGGCCGTCGCCAACCAGCTGGCCGCCCACGTGGCCGCCACCTCCCCGGCCGACATCGAGGCGCTGCTCGCCTCCGAGATCGAGCCCGGCAAGACCGTCACCGCTTTCGTCGACGAGGCCAACGCCAACCTCGGCGAGAAGATCGTCCTGGACCGCTTCGCGCAGTTCACCGGCGGCTACGTGACCGCGTACATGCACCGCACGATGCCCGACCTGCCGTTCCAGATCGGCGTCCTGGTCGAGCTCGACAAGGAGAACGCCGAGGTCGCCCGCGGCGTCGCGCAGCACATCGCCGCGTTCGCCCCGCAGTGGCTGTCCGCCGAGGACGTCCCGGCCGAGAAGGTCGAGTCCGAGCGTCGCATCGCCGAAGAGGTCACCCGCGCGGAGGGCAAGCCCGAGGCTGCCATCGCGAAGATCGTCGAGGGTCGCGTCAACGGCTTCTTCAAGGACGCCACGCTGCTCGGCCAGGCGTACGCCCTGGACAACAAGAAGTCCGTCCAGAAGGTTCTGGACGAGGCCGGTGTCACCCTGAAGCGCTTCACCCGCATCAAGGTCGGCATCTGAGTCCGTCCGTACGCGACGGACACCGGACCCCGGTAGGGTCTGAGGCAGTCGTCCGCGCTTGCGCGAGGCGACCGCAGATCTGACGAGGAGGCCATTGCCGTAGAGGGAACCGCAAGGACCCACCGGCAATGGCCTTCTTCGTATGTGCACGAGGAGATCTCCATGAATCAGGGCGTGGACCCCCACACCGCATCCGACCACAAGAGCGACCAGGACAAGAAGGGCCGCCGCTTCATGCTGAAGCTGTCGGGCGAGGCCTTCTCCGGTGGCGGAGGACTGGGCGTCGACCCCGACGTCGTCCACGCCATCGCGCGCGAGATCGCCGCGGTGGTCCGCGACGGCGCGGAGATCGCCGTCGTGATCGGCGGCGGCAACTTCTTCCGCGGCGCCGAACTCCAGCAGCGCGGCATGGACCGGGCCCGGTCCGACTACATGGGCATGCTCGGAACCGTCATGAACTGCCTCGCGCTCCAGGACTTCCTGGAGAAGGAGGGCATCGACTCCCGCGTGCAGACCGCCATCACCATGGGCCAGGTCGCGGAGCCGTACATCCCGCTGCGTGCCGTCCGGCACCTGGAGAAGGGCCGCGTCGTCATCTTCGGCGCCGGCATGGGCATGCCCTACTTCTCCACCGACACCACGGCCGCCCAGCGTGCCCTGGAGATCGACGCCGAGGCCCTGCTCATGGGCAAGAACGGTGTCGACGGGGTCTACGACTCCGACCCCAAGAAGAACCCGGACGCGGTGAAGTTCGACGCGCTGGAATACAGCGAGGTCCTCTCCCGCGACCTCAAGGTCGCCGACGCCACCGCCATCACGCTCTGCCGCGACAACAAGCTGCCGATCCTCGTGTTCGAGCTGCTTGCCGAGGGCAATATCGCCCGCGCCGTCAAGGGTGAGAAGATCGGGACGCTCGTGAGCGACCAGGAAACCCGGGCCTGAGCAGTCCGCTTCCGGACCAGCGGGCCCCGCACCGGCTCGCCAGACCCGCCCGCCCGCCTGAACCATCCATTTCTGACATGCAGGAGCACGTGGTGACCGAAGAGATCCTCCTCGAGGCCGAGGAGAAGATGGAAAAGGCCGTCGTCGTCGCCAAGGAAGACTTCGCCGCGATTCGCACCGGCCGTGCGCACCCGGCGATGTTCAACAAGATCGTGGCGGAGTACTACGGCGCCATCACGCCCATCAACCAGCTCGCCTCCTTCTCGGTGCCCGAGCCGCGCATGGCGATCGTGACCCCGTTCGACAAGAGCGCCCTGCGCAACATCGAGCAGGCCATCCGCGACTCCGACCTCGGTGTCAACCCGAGCAACGACGGCAGCATCATCCGGGTGACCTTCCCCGAGCTGACGCAGGACCGCCGCAAGGAGTACATCAAGGTCGCGCGCACCAAGGCCGAGGACTCGAAGATCTCGCTCCGCGCCGTCCGCCGCAAGGCCAAGGACGCCCTCGACAAGCTGGTCAAGGACAAGGAGGCCGGCGAGGACGAGGTGCGCCGCGCCGAGAAGGAGCTCGACGACACCACCGCGAAGTACGTCGCGCAGGTGGACGAGCTCCTGAAGCACAAGGAAGCCGAGCTCCTCGAAGTCTGATGAACGACTCTTCCTGGCAGCCGGAGCCGGTTCCGGCGGGTCCCGCATACGATGCGCAGGTGGGCCCGCACACTCGGCCCATGCCCATCGTGCCCGATGCCGCCGGCCGTGACTTCGACGACCGGGAAGCACGCGATCGGGGGGTCGCCGCCGACAGCGACCCCCTCTTCCGCGCCGAGACGCCGCCGCAGGAGCCCATGCCCAGCCCCCCGCCTCCGCATGCCCAGCAGCCGCAGGACGCCTCGCCCCCGCCGCCGAAGAAGCGCGCGGGCCGGGATCTGCGTGCCGCCATAGGGGTCGGCGTGGGCCTCGGCGCGGTCATCTTCGCCTCGCTGCTGATCGTCAAGGCCGTCTTCGTCGGCGTCATCGTCGTCGCCGTCGTGGTCGGCCTGTGGGAGCTCACCTCCCGGCTGCAGGAGCAGAAGGGCATCAAGGCCCCGCTGGTCCCGCTCGCGGTCGGCGGCGCCGCCATGGTCATCGCCGGATACGTCCGCGGGGCCGAGGGCGCCTGGGTCGCCATGGCCCTGACCGTGCTGGCCGTCCTGGTGTGGCGGATGACCGAGCCGCCCGAGGACTACCTCAAGGACGTCACGGCGGGCGCCTTCGCGGCGTTCTACGTGCCCTTCCTGGCCACGTTCGTCGCGATGCTGCTCACCGCCGACGACGGCCCCCAGCGCGTGATCACCTTTCTGCTGCTGACCGTGGTCAGCGACACCGGGGCCTACGCGGTCGGCTGGCGCTTCGGCAAGACCAAGCTCGCGCCGCGCATCAGCCCCGGCAAGACCCGCGAGGGACTGTTCGGCGCGGTGGCCTTCGCGATGGCCGCCGGCGCGCTCTGCATGGAGTTCCTGATCGACGGGGGCTCCTGGTGGCAGGGCCTGCTGCTCGGCCTCGCGGTCGCGGTCAGCGCCACCCTGGGCGACCTGGGCGAGTCGATGATCAAGCGGGACCTCGGCATCAAGGACATGGGCACGCTGCTGCCGGGACACGGCGGCATCATGGACCGGCTGGACTCCCTGCTTCCGACGGCCCCCGTGGTCTGGCTGCTGCTGGCGGCCTTCGTGGGCACCGGCTGACCTGCGGAAAGGCGTCGTAGGACGCCGGGCGGTTACTCTTGGAGGGCGCGCTGCTTCTGCGGCGCGCCTTTCGTCTTACAAGGAGTACCTGCCATGGCCCGCCCCGTTCCGGGAGAGCTCACCTTCGTCGCCCCCCGCGGGGCCAAGAAGCCGCCCCGGCACCTCGCCGACATGACCCCGGCCGAGCGCCGCGAGGCGGTCGCCGCGATCGGCGAGAAGCCGTTCCGGGCCAAGCAGCTCTCCCAGCACTACTTCGCGCGGTACGCGCACGACCCGGCCGAGTGGACCGACATCCCGGCGGGCTCGCGGGAGAAGCTCCAGCAGGAGCTGCTGCCGGACCTCATGAGCGTCCTCCGGCACATCTCGTGCGACGACGACACCACCCGCAAGACCCTGTGGAAGCTGCACGACGGCACCCTCGTCGAGTCCGTGCTGATGCGCTACCCCGACCGGGTCACCATGTGCATCTCCTCGCAGGCCGGCTGCGGCATGAACTGCCCGTTCTGCGCCACCGGCCAGGCGGGCCTCGACCGCAACCTCTCCACCGCCGAGATCGTGCACCAGATCGTCGACGGCATGCGGGCGCTGCGCGACGGCGAGGTCCCCGGGGGCCCGGCACGCCTGTCGAACATCGTCTTCATGGGCATGGGCGAGCCGCTCGCCAACTACAACCGCGTGGTCGGCGCCATCCGCCGGCTCACCGACCCGGAGCCCGACGGCCTGGGCCTGTCGCAGCGCGGTATCACCGTCTCCACCGTCGGTCTGGTTCCGGCCATGCTGCGCTTCGCCGACGAGGGGTTCAAGTGCCGCCTCGCCGTTTCGCTGCACGCGCCCGACGACGAGCTGCGCGACACCCTGGTCCCGGTCAACACCCGCTGGAACGTCCGCGAGGTGCTCGGCGCGGCCTGGGAGTACGCGGAGAAGTCCGGCCGCCGGATCTCGATCGAGTACGCCCTGATCCGCGACATCAACGACCAGGCCTGGCGCGGTGACCTCCTGGGCAAGCTGCTCAAGGGCAAGCGTGTGCACGTCAACCTGATCCCGCTGAACCCGACGCCGGGCTCCAAGTGGACCGCCTCGCGGCCCGAGGACGAGAAGGCCTTCGTGGAGGCCATCGCCCGCCACGGCGTGCCCGTGACCGTACGGGACACGAGGGGCCAGGAGATCGACGGCGCGTGCGGCCAGCTGGCGGCCTCGGAGCGCTAGATTTCGCTTCTGTTCGACGCTATTCGGCCACGGGGTACCCTGTGGCCGAACCAATTTCATATTCCGACAGGGGAGCGCCACAGCGCTGAGAGTGCGGTATCCGTCATCCGCAGACCCTCTGAACCTCGCCCCGGTCATTCGGGGTAGGAAGTTCGGTCACCACTCTTGCTGTTGCGCCCTGCCCGGCGCCCGCTCGCACAGAGCGCCGGGCAGGGCCGCGTCTTCTCCTGGACATCCCAGGAGGAATTCACCAATGAGCACCACCAAGAAGATCGCGGGCGCCGCGCTCGCGGCCGCGCTGGGCGTCACCACGCTCAGCGCCTGTGGCGGCGACGCCAAGGACAAGAACGACGGCGCGAGCGACGCCCCGAAGTCCAAGACCGTCACGCTCGTCTCCCACGACTCCTTCAACGTGACCGACACGGTCCTCAAGGAGTTCGAGGCGCAGAGCGGCTACACCGTCAAGGTGCTGAAGTCCGGGGACGCGGGCACCGCGCTGAACCAGGAGATCCTCACCAAGGGCTCCCCCCGCGGCGACGTCTTCTTCGGCGTGGACAACACGCTCCTCTCGCGCGCCCTCGACAACGGCATCTTCACTCCGTACGAGGCCAAGGGCCTGGCCGAGGTGAAGCCCGAGTACGTGCTCGACAAGGAGCACCGGGTCACCCCGATCGACTCCGGTGACATCTGCGTCAACTACGACAAGGCCTACTTCGCCGAGAAGAAGCTGGCCCCGCCGCAGACGCTGGACGACCTGATCAAGCCGGAGTACAAGAACCTGCTGGTCACCGAGAACGCCGCGACCTCCTCGCCCGGCCTCGGCTTCCTGCTCGCCTCCGTCGGCCAGTACGGCGACGAGGGCTGGAAGGACTACTGGAGCAAGCTGAAGGCCAACGGCGTCGAGGTCGTCGACGGCTGGGAGCAGGCCTACAACGAGCGCTTCTCCGGCTCCGCGGGCGGCAAGAAGGCCAAGGGCGACCGCCCGCTGGTCGTCTCCTACGCCTCCAGCCCGCCGGTCGAGGTCCTGTACGGCGAGCCGCAGCCGGCCGAGGCCCCCACGGGCGTCTCCACCGGCACCTGCTTCCGCCAGATCGAGTTCGCGGGTCTGCTGAAGGGCGCCGAGAACGAGGAGGGCGGCAAGGCCCTCGTGGACTTCCTGGTCAGCAAGAAGTTCCAGGAGGACATGCCGCTCCAGATGTTCGTGAACCCGGTGACGAAGGACGCCGTCCTGCCGGAGCTGTTCACCAAGCACGGCGTGGTCGTCGAGAAGCCCGTGAACGTCGCTCCGGAGACCATCGCCAAGAACCGTGAGCAGTGGGTCAAGGCATGGACCTCGCTCGTCGTGAAGTAAGCGGTACCAAGGAGCCGGGCGCGGCGTCGGGGGGCGCCGCGCCGGGCCCCGGCCCGGGCCTTGGCCCCGGCCCCCGCGAGGGGGCGCGGGCGACGGCCGTGCGGCTCGCCCTGATGGTCCTGCCCCTCGTCTTCTTCGGGCTGTTCTTCGCCTACCCCGTCGCCGCGATCGTGGGGCGCGGCCTCAGGACCGACGAGGGGTGGCAGTTCGGCCGGTTCGCCGAGGTGCTGACCCGGCCCGACATCGCCGACGTGCTGTGGTTCACCACCTGGCAGGCGTTCGCCTCCACCCTGCTCACGCTCGTGATCGCCCTCCCCGGTGCGTACGTCTTCGCCCGCTTCGAGTTCCCCGGCAAGCAACTGCTGCGGGCCGTGGTGACCGTTCCCTTCGTCCTGCCCACCGTGGTGGTCGGCACCGCCTTCCTCGCGCTGCTGGGGCGGGGCGGACTCACCGACGAACTGCTGGGCTTCCGGCTCGACACCACCGTCTGGGCGATCCTGCTCGCCCACGTCTTCTTCAACTACGCCGTCGTCGTCCGCACGGTCGGCGGGCTGTGGGCCCAGCTGGATCCGCGCCAGGAGGAGGCCGCCCGGGTCCTGGGCGCCGGGCGGTTCACCGCGTGGCGGCGGGTGACGCTGCCCGCGCTGGTCCCGGCGGTGGCCGCCGCCTCGCTGATGGTGTTCCTGTTCACCTTCAGCTCCTTCGGCGTCGTACTGATCCTGGGCGGACCCGCGTACTCCACCCTGGAGGTGGAGGTCTACCGGCAGACCGCGCAGCTCCTGGACCTGCCGACGGCCGCCGTGCTGACGATGGTGCAGTTCGCCGCGATCGGCGGGATCCTCGCCGTGCACGCCTGGACCGTGCGCAGGCGCGAGACCGCGCTGCGGCTGGTGGACCCGGGCCGCACCACGCACCCGCCGCGCGGCTGGGCCCAGCGCGCCCTGCTGGGCGGCGTGCTCCTGACCGTCGCCCTGCTGATCGTGCTGCCGCTGGGCGTATTGGTCGAACGATCGTTCGACGCCCCCGGCGGCTACGGCCTCGGCTTCTACCGCGCGCTGCAGGACGCCGGCGCCGGCGGCGGGACCTTCCTGGTGGCGCCCCTGGAGGCGATCTGGAACTCCCTGCAGTACGCGCTGGCCGCCACCGCGATCGCCCTGTTCGTCGGGGGCCTCGCGGCCGCGGCACTCACCCGGCGCGGTGGCCGCTTCGTACGGGGCTTCGATGCGCTGCTGATGCTCCCGCTCGGGGTGTCCGCCGTGACGGTGGGCTTCGGCTTCCTGATCACCCTCGACAAGCCGCCGCTGGACCTGCGGACCTCGTGGATCCTGGTCCCGCTGGCCCAGGCGCTGGTGGGCGTGCCCTTCGTCGTACGGACCATGCTGCCGGTACTGCGCGCGGTGGACGGGCGGCTGCGGGAGGCCGCCGCGGTGCTCGGCGCCTCACCCCTGCGGGCCTGGCGGGAGGTGGACCTTCCGCTGGTGCGGCGGGCCCTGCTGATCGCGGCCGGGTTCGCCTTCGCCGTGTCGCTGGGGGAGTTCGGCGCGACCGTGTTCATCGCGCGGGCGGACCGGCCGACGCTGCCGGTCGCCGTGGCGCGGCTGCTGGGGCGGGCCGGGGAGCTGAACTACGGGCAGGCGATGGCCCTGAGCACGATTTTGATGCTGGTGTGCGCGGCGTCCCTGCTGGTGCTGGAGCGGCTGCGCCCCGACAAGACCTCCGGAGAGTTCTGATGACACTGCTTCAGCTGGAAGGGGTGTCGGTCCGCTTCGGTGAGCGCGCGGTCGTGGACGCCGTGGACCTCGCGGTCGCCGACCACGAGGTCGTGTGCGTGCTGGGACCGAGCGGGAGCGGCAAGTCCACGCTGCTGCGGGTCGTCGCCGGGCTCCAGCGGGTCTCCGCCGGCCGGGTCCTGCTGGGCGGGGCCGACCAGTCCGGCGTACCGGTGCACCGGCGGGGCGTGGGCCTGATGTTCCAGGACCACCAGCTCTTCCCGCACCGCGACGTCGGCGCGAACGTCTCCTTCGGGCTGCGGATGCGGGGGGCCGGGCGGGCTTCGTACGCGGCCGAGGTCGCCCAGTTGCTGGAACTGGTCGGGCTCCCCGGGGCCCAGGGCCGGGCGGTGGCCTCCCTGTCGGGCGGCGAGCAGCAACGGGTGGCACTGGCCCGGGCGCTGGCTCCCTCGCCGCGGCTGCTGATGCTCGACGAGCCGCTGGGCCAGCTGGACCGGGGGCTCCGGGAGCGGCTCGTGGTGGAGCTGCGGGGGCTGTTCTCCCGGCTGGGCACGACCGTACTGGCCGTCACGCACGACCAGGGCGAGGCCTTCGCCCTGGCCGACCGGGTGGTGGTGATGAAGGACGGGCGGATCGCGCAGGCCGGCACCCCGCTGGAGGTGTGGCAGCGGCCCGCGTCGGAGTTCGTGGCGCGGTTCCTCGGCTTCGAGAACGTGGTCCCGGCCGTGGTCTCGGGCACCGCGGCCGCCACGGCGTGGGGCAAGGTGCCGGTACCGGCCGGATCCCCCGACGGGGAGCAGCGGCTGCTGATCCGCCCGGCGGGGGTCGTGCTCTGCGCGGCGGGCCTGCGGTGCGAGGTGGTGTCCCGCACCTTCCGCGGCACGCACGTCGCGCTGCTGCTGCGGCCGGAGGCCGGTCCGGTACTGGAGGCGGAGTGCGGGCTGGCGGGGGCGCCGGCCGTGGGGGACCGGGTCGAGGTGACCTTCACCCCCGCCGAGGTGGTCGTCCTTCCGCCGCAGACGGTCTAGGGCCGGATGCCGTCGCAGGCGATCGGCAGGTGGCGCGGGCCGCGCAGGACCGAGTTCTGGCGGTACTGCGGCGGGTCCTCCAGCAGCCGCGGGTTCTCCAGCCGGCGGGCCAGCTCGCTCAGTGCCAGCTGGGCCTCCTGCCGGGCCAGCGGCGCCCCGAAGCAGCTGTGGATGCCGCTGCCGAGGCCGAGGTGCTGGATGTCCTTGCGGTCCGGGTCGAAGCGGTCCGGGTCCTCGAACCGCTTCGGGTCGCGGTTGCCGGCGGCCAGCATCAGCCACACGGACGCGCCCTTGGGGATGGTGACACCGGCGACCTCGATGTCGGAGAGGGTGGTGCGCTGGGGCAGCAACTGCACGGGCGGCTCGTAGCGCAGCAGTTCCTCGACGATCGGGACCGCCAGGTCCGGGTCGTTGCGCAGCCGGTCGAGGACCTCCGGGTGGCGCAGCAGCGTCAGCATGCCGTTGGTGATGAGGTTGACCGTGGTCTCGTGGCCCGCGATCAGCAGCAGCGCCGCGGTGCTGAGCGCCTCCATGGTGGTCATCGCGCCGTCCGGGCCGTCCGCCGTCGCCAGCTGGGACAGCATGTCGTCGCCGGGGTTCTTGCGGCGCTCCTCGATCAGCCCGGCCAGGTACATGCCCAGCTCCATGCGGGCGTCCATGGAGCCCTTGCCGTGCTGCGTGGGGTCGGCGTCCGGGTCGGGGTCCAGGCTGGCGGCCAGGGTCTCCGCCCACACGTGGAAGCGCGGCTCGTCCTCGCGGGGCACACCGAGGAGCCGGCAGATGACCGTGACCGGGAAGGGGTAGGCGAACTGGTCGACCAGGTCGATCCGGTCCAGCTGCCCGCTCTCCACGATGCCGTCGATCAGCCCGGAGACGATGCCGCCCAGCTCGTCGCGCATGTCGTGCACCCGGTGGGGGGCGTGCGGCGGGCCGAACGGCCGGTTCGTCATCCGCCGCAGCCGGTCGTGGTCCGGCGGGTCGAGCTTGAGGAACGACGGGGGCAGCGTGGTCCCCTCCTCGTCGGACTGGCCCGCCAGCGGATCGTCACCGGTCGCCTTCAGGTTCTTGGCGTCGGAGCTGATCCGCGGGTCGTGCAGCAGGCTGTGGATCTCGTAGTACGTGCTGACGACGTACGGGCCGTCCCCGTCGTGGGACACCGGTGTCTTGCGGAGCTCCTCGTACAGCGGGTACGGATTCGCGCGGTTCGCGTAGTCGATGATCTCCCGCAGGATGGCTTGTGTCATGACGGGTCCTCGTGATCCTCGGGTGAGGGCGCGGTGCGGTCGCGGCGCGGCCGGGGGTGCGCGGGGATGAAGGTCATCTGCCTGGGGTGAAGGTCATCTTCCGGTCGGCCGGCGAGTAGCCGCTCAGCGTGATGGTCGGTCCGTGCGTCGGGACCGACGGGTCGGGGAAGTCGGCCGGCAGCGGCTTCGCCCCGTCGGACCTGCGGTCCACCGTGGAGAACGGCGGCGGGAACGGCGCCGTGGACTCGATCTGCTGCTCGTAGAACGGCAGCCAGCGGCAGTTGTCGAAGGTGACGGCGGCGATCACGCGGCCCTGGTACCCGTACACGGCCGCGAACCGACGCTCGGCGAGCGAGCCCTGCGTGATCAGGATCTCGGTCCCCATCGGCGGCACCCCGACCGACTTGATGTTCACGCCGAACTGGGAGGACCAGAACGCCGGAACCCACAGGTGGGGACGGCGGTCGGCGCTCTCGCTCAGCATGTTGTGCGCGGCGGTGTCGGCCTGTGCGACGGCATTGCCCCAGTGCTCCAGCGACAGGAACTGGTAGCCGAACAGGGCGTGCGGGGAACGCGCCACGTCACCCGCCACATAGATGTCGTCGGTGACGATGCCCCGGACGTCGAAGGCCCGGCAGCCCGCGTCGCAGGCGATGCCCCGCGGGCCGGCGCCCAGCCCGGAGCCGGCGAGCCACTCGGTGTTGCGCTGCGCGCCCAGCGAGACGACCACGACGTCCGCCTCCACGGTGGACCCGTCGGAGAGGTGCGCGGCGCGGACCCGCCCGGAGGGGTCACCCTCCAGCGAGGTCACCATGACCCCGGTGCGCAGGTCGACGCCGTTCTCGCGGTGCATCTCGGCCGCCACCGCGCCGATGACCCCGCCCAGCGCACCGACGAGCGGTGCCCCGCCCCGTTCGGCGACGGTGACCTCCAGGCCGCGCTCGCGGCAGGCGGAGGCGATCTCGGATCCGGTGAACCCGGCGCCGATGACCAGGACCCGGCGGGGGCCGGCGGCGAGGGCCCGTTCGAGTGCCTCGCCGTCGTCGCGGGTGCGCAGGACGAAGACGCCCTGTAGGGCGCCCTCCTCGGCGTTGGGCCAGGGCCGGGCGCGTACACCGGTGGCGATCAGCAGCCGGTCGTACTCGACCTCGTCGCCGTTGCCGAGCCGGACCCGGCGGGCGGACATGTCCAGGCCCGTGGCCGGGACGCCCAGGCGCCAGTCGGCGTCGATCGCGCGGCGGCGGGGGAGCGCCGTGTGGTCGGCGACCGCGTTGCCCAGCAGGACCTGCTTGGACAGCGGAGGCCGGTCGTACGGCTCGTACGGTTCGTCGCCGATCATGGTGAGCGAACCGGCGAAGCCCTTCTCGCGCATGGTCTCGGCGGCCCGCAGCCCGGCCAGTGAAGCGCCGACGACGACGATGCGGCCCTCGCGCTTGAGGTGCTCCAGGGATCCGTCGTGCGTTCCTGCTGCGGTCACTGCGCGCCTCCGGAAGCAGACCCGGCTGCGGCCACGGCGTCCGGGGCAGCCATCTTCGCCATGTCCTCGTCCGTGATCTCCAGGAGGATGGCCTGGACCGGACAGGCGGCCACGGCGCGCAGGACGTCCTCGCGCTGCTCGGGATCGGCGTTCGGGTTGTAGAGCAGCGACTCGTCCCCGTGCATGGAAAAGACATCGGGAGCGAGGAATGCGCACTGGGCGTATCCCTGGCAGCGGTTGAGGTCGACGACAAGCCTCATGACGGTTCTGCCTTTCCCTCGGCCGTTCCTCCCCGTCACCCACGGTTCCTCCCCATCACCCAGCATGCATGCGGCACCCGGAGGGCGCCTGCCGGAGTAGGAAGGCGCAGGTCAGAGCGGATCAGTGGGGTTGGGGGCGGGGCGGCGGGCGGTACCCCGCCGGGCGCGCAGGATGTACAGGCTGATCACCAGCGCCCAGGCCGGGAACACCAGCTCGGTCCAGGGCACTCCGGCGGCGACCACGAGCAGGACCAGACCGACGACGGTGCCCAGCAGCGCCAGCGACTTGGGGAAGACGCCGAGCATCCGCCCGATGGTCGAGGTCGCGAGCACGAAGACGGCCGCCATCCGCATGGCGTACGTCGCGAGGAGGGTGTAGGCGTAGTGGCGGCCGAAGGCGGAGGGCGTGCTTTCGGCGAGCACCGTGCCCGCCGCCGCGGCGGAGGCGAAGAGGGTGGCCACGAAGACGAATCCGCTGCCGAGGAACACGGTGGCGACGAACCGGTCCTCGGCCTCGCCCGTGTGCGCGCGCAGGGCGCCCATGAACCAGAGGAAGAAGATGCCCGCGAAGGGCACGATCTCCAGCGCCACTTGGATCGCCCAGCGCTTGTCCGGGTCGATGGGCGCCTCGGCGGCGTCGCCCGACGGGACGGCGATCCGCATCAGGACGATGGCCGCCGCGAGCAGCAGGGCGAAGGCGATTCCCGCCATCCCGGCCGCGCGCGGCGTGTTGAGCCGATCGGTGTTGGCGTTCACGGGCCCTCACTCTCTCCCCCGGTCCAGCAAGCGGCAGGCGCCGCCGCGCCACCACCGGGGGCGGCCGACCGGGTGAGGAACCGGTCGGCCGACGGGTCAGCCGACCCGTTCCGGCACCGGCTCGGTTCCCGCCGGGGTGGCGCTGTCGCCGGCTCCCTCGTCGGAGCCCTCGTGCTTGCCGTACCAGGCGACCGCGACCGCGCCGGCGACGGCCATGACGAACCCGAGCACCGCCAGCCAGCCCAGGCCCTGCCGGGAGGCGTCGCCGAGCCACAGGACGCCGATCGCGCCCGGCAGGACCGTCTCGCCGACGACCAGGGCCGCCGTGGCGCCGTTCACCGAGCCGATCTGGAGGGCGACCGTGTGCAGGTACATGCCCCCGATGCCCGCCACCAGGATGGCGTAGAGCGCCGGGTCGGTGAGCAGGGCGGTGAGGTCGAACGGGTCGACGCCGTTCAGGATCCGGACGCCGACGCCGAGCGCGCCGAAGCCCAGGCCCGACAGCAGGCCCGCCAGGATCGCGGCTCCGCCGCCGAGGAGGCGTACGGCCACCGTGCCGCCCACCATCAGCAGCAGGGTGATCCCCAGCAGCCACCAGTGCGTGGACATCGGCGCGTGGTGGCCGCCCTCGTGGCCCGCGGCGGTCGCCAGCAGCACCAGCGCGGTGCAGACGACCCCGATCGAGGTCCACTCCTTGCGGCTCAGCCGGATGCCCAGCATCTTCACGCTCAGTACGGCGGTGATCACCAGGTTGGCGCTGATCACCGTCTGGGAGAGGAAGAGGGGAAGGAGGCGCGCTGCCAGCGCCCCGAGCCCGAAGCCCACGAAGTCCAGGATGGTGCCGACGATGAACTCCCAGGTCATCGCCGCCTTGGCGGTGGACGACAGGTTGGGGCCGCCGTGGGCGGTCGTCCCGGCGGCGGTCGGGGACATCCGTGCGGCGCGGCGCGAACCGACAGCTTGCAGCACGGATCCTGTGCCGTAGCAGATGGATGCCGCGATGGCGGTCAGCAGGCCTATGAGCACGAAGGGCTCCGATCACGTCTGGCAGGGTTTGCGGTACCTCTCCTGAGACGTGAGAACCGACCGGTAAGTTGCTTCCGGAGCTCAGCTCATTGAAGCGAGGACGTCCGCAACCTCGTCCACCGAGTCGACGAGGGCGATCCGGGACTCCATCGCACGGCCGCGGGCCAGCGCCCGCAGCAGGGGCCATGCCGGGAGGTGCTCGGTCCAGTGGGTGCGTCCGACCAGCACCATCGGGGCCGG